>CBFIDJ010000006.1:0-20842 GCA_965661375.1 Oceanicoccus sp.
AATTCGTCACCAATATTGGTGATGGCGCATTTATCGGGTCGAATAGTTCCCTGGTTGCACCTGTGAATATTGGCAAGAACGCGACCGGTGGCGCCGGCTCAACCATCAGTAAAGATGTTAATGATGATCAGCTGAGTGTTGCCCGCGGTCAGCAGAGAAATATTGATAGCTGGCAGCGACCTACAAAAAAGAACGATTAGAAGAAACCAGTTGTAAAAAATCAAACAGTTAAACATTAAATAGAGAAGCACTATGTGTGGCATTGTTGGCGCGGTAGCGCGAAGGGAAGTTTCTGCAATTCTGGTTGAGGGCTTAAAGCGACTGGAGTATCGAGGCTATGATTCAGCCGGTGTGGCCATCATCAACCATGAAGGTAATATTGGCTGTCAGAAACGGGTCGGTAAAGTCGCTGTGCTGGAACAGGCCGTACAGGAACAGACGCTGGCAGGGTCCACTGGGATTGCACACACCCGCTGGGCAACCCATGGCCAACCCACAGAGAAAAATGCTCACCCACACCTGTCTTCAGAAAAAATTGCCCTGGTCCATAATGGCATCATTGAAAACCACGATGAACTCAGACAAAAACTGAGCGCGCAGGGCTATGAGTTTCAATCACAAACCGATACCGAAACGATTGTACACCTCGTTCACTCCTATACGGAAAAGGGCCTAAGCTTACTCGAGGCGGTAAAAACCACAGTGAAGGAGCTTGATGGCGCCTTTGGTCTGGCGGTCATTAACAAAGATGAACCTGAAACGATTATTTGCGCACGCAGTGGCAGTCCTCTGGTACTGGGCCTTGGCATTGGGGAAAACTTTTTAGCTTCGGATCAATTGGCATTACGTCAGGTAACCGATCGCTTTGTGTATCTGGAAGAGGGTGACTTTGCGGAAATCAAACCCGATGGTTTTACTATTTGGAATGCAGAGGGAGAAGCCGTTAATCGTGAGACACTCAAGCTAACCGATAAAGCCGAGGCGACCAGCAAGGCGGGATTCCGCCATTTTATGCTCAAGGAAATTTTTGAACAGCCTGAAGTGATTAGAAAAACTTTACGAGGCCGGTTGGGAAAGGACCATATTATTGAGCAGAGCTTTGGTCCGGAAGCCAAGGAGATTCTGAATCAAATCAAAGCGGTTCAGATAGTGGCCTGTGGCACCAGCTATCATGCTGCGATGGTTGCCAAGTATTGGATAGAGGGCATTGCGGCAGTACCCTGCCGAGTAGAAATTGCCAGTGAGTTTCGTTATCGAAAACTCGTGGTACAGCCGGATACTTTGCTAGTTACCATTTCGCAATCTGGGGAAACAGCGGATTCACTGGCGGCACTTCGCCTGGCCAAAACCCTGGGCTATACCTCAACCATGACCATTTGTAACGTTGCGCAAAGCTCACTGGTTAGAGAGTCGGATATAGCGTTAATGACTGAGGCTGGTCCCGAAATAGGTGTGGCATCGACCAAAGCGTTCACCACACAGTTGGTTGCATTGACCCTGTTAACGGTGGCTTTAGGAAGGAGAAATAGTCTTGATAAAACTCAGGAAGCCGCCATTGTTCAAGCACTTCACGACTTACCTCAGGCTTTAGAACAGACACTGGCCCTAGATAAGGACATCTACAAATTATCCGAAGCCTTTGCCGAAAAACACCATGCGCTGTTCCTGGGACGAGGTGCTATGTGGCCAATCGCCATGGAGGGAGCATTAAAGCTTAAAGAAATCTCCTATATTCATGCTGAAAGCTACGCTGCGGGGGAATTGAAACACGGTCCGTTAGCTTTGGTTGATGCTGACATGCCGGTCATTGCCGTAGCGCCTAACGACGAGCTGCTGGAAAAGTTGAAATCTAATTTACAGGAAGTACAGGCCAGGGGTGGCGAGCTCTTTGTATTTGCTGATGCCTCTTCCGGTTTTGAAAACGCCGAGGGTTTAAGCTTGATAAAGGTGCCAACCGTCCCCGATATTATTGCGCCAATTATTTATACCATCCCTCTGCAACTGCTTTCCTATCATGTGGCCGTGTTGAAAGGAACCGATGTTGATCAGCCGCGCAATCTGGCTAAATCTGTGACTGTGGAATAAAACCTAATTAAGAAGTTTCGATCCACTGGAGAGTAATTCTTTTTCTCAGGTTGAATGGGACTTATAACTGCCAGGGTACGCAGATTAATATATAGGTATTCATATGTTCTCTATAGTTGGTTACAAAACCATGACCCACTACACTAGCAGCTCGATAAATAGGTATTAGAAGCAGTTATGGAATCGGTTGTTGAAGAACTAAGAGCCTGTAAT
Source organism: Oceanicoccus sp. (assembly GCA_965661375.1). Classification (GTDB taxonomy): domain Bacteria; phylum Pseudomonadota; class Gammaproteobacteria; order Pseudomonadales; family Dasaniaceae; genus Oceanicoccus. The sequence continues at coordinate 2,299 of CBFIDJ010000006.1, forward strand.
GAAGAGGTCCCGGTCCCGTTGGAATTGCCGGATATGGATGACATTATTGATGCCGAGGAGCAGTTACTGGTTTCGTTGGATAATGACTTTCGGCAGTTTCTATTAACAGTCAGTGATGTGGTGTACGGCACGATGGAGCCGGTCACCGTGGCTGATCCCAACTCTCATACCTACTTGCCTGAAGTGGCTGCAGTGGCCTGGTCGCTGGGCCTGCCCCGGAATTTGATTCCTCTGTGTGAGTATCGCGGTAACTACTACTGTACTAACGAAGTTGGTGAAGTGTTGTATTTCTGCGATGGTGAGATGAGTGATGAAGAGCCCTGGGCCAATGTCTGGCAGTGGGCCGAGCATGTCTGGTTAAACAGCTAAACCAGACAGACCCTATTGTGCCCCTGTTTACTCCACGAAAGCTCGTTCAATAACATAATGACCTGCATTGCCATGACGGGCTTCCTTTAATTCCAGCGCATCCAGAATCGAGCAGGTGTCCTTCAGCATGCTGGGGCTGCCGCAAATCATAAAGCGGTCATCCTCAGTATTGATGGGCGGTAATCCCACATCACTGGCCAGCTTTCCACTGCGTAACAAGTCGGTTATACGTCCCTCATTACGAAAACGCTCTCGGGTTACCGTTGGGTAGTAAATCAATTTTTGCTTAACCTGTTCGCCGAAGTATTCGTTTTCGGGCAGATGGTTACTAATGGTCTCCTGGTAGGCCAATTCATCCACATAGCGACAACCATGAGTGAGAATGATCTTGTCGAAGTTCTCATAGGTTTCCGGATCTTTAATGATACTCATAAAAGGCGCCAACCCGGTGCCGGTACTGATCAGGTAGAGGTTGCGGCCGGGCAGCAGGTGGTCGAGTATCAGGGTGCCGGTGGGCTTGCTGCTAATCAGGATGTTGTCGCCGGGTTTGATGTTTTGTAACTGTGAGGTCAGCGGGCCATCGGGCACTTTAATGCTGAAAAATTCCAATTCTTCCTCATAGTTGGCGCTGGCGATACTGTAGGCGCGCAGCAGTGGGCGGTCTTCCTGCTGCAGGCCAATCATGGTGAAGTGACCGTTCTTAAAGCGAAAACCGGAATTACGCGTGGTTTTAAAACTGAACAGCGTGTCGGTCCAGTGGTTTACATCAATCACTTGCTCGGTCAGTAAATTACTCATGGTGGGTTTAACCTGATTCAATATGCCGCAATAAAACGCGTCGAAGTTAATAAGTGGATGTTAGCTTAGAGGGCTTCTTGATATAGGTAAAACGGGTTATTCTTATTATATAAATCGGATTTAACGATATAAGACGAGCTTATCATTTGCCAAGCCTGTTGGGCCAACTGGGCCAACTGGGCCAACCAGGAGAGCACCATGCGCTATACCCTTCGCCAGCTGGAAGTGTTTCTTGCCACCGCCCATTTTGAGAATGTCACCCGAGCAGCTGAGCAGCTTGCCATGTCACAATCCGCTGCCAGCGGTGCGTTAAAGGATCTTGAACAGCAGTTTGATGTGCTGCTATTTGACCGTGTTGGTAAGCGCTTACAAGCTAACGAAATGGGAAAACTCCTGCGCCCCAGGGCGGAGGCCCTGCTGGAACAGGCCCGGGAGCTGGAACAGGAATTGATTCAGCACAAAGAAGTAGGCCAACTGAAACTGGGCGCTACCCTGACCATTGGCAACTATCTGGCGGTCAGTCTGGTAGCGCAGTTTATGCGCGAAATTCCCGGTGCTCGAATTACTCTGGAAGTGGCTAATACCGCCAGTATTGCTCGGCAGATTTTGAACTTCGATCTGGATATCGGCCTGGTTGAGGGTGAGTTACACCACGAGGAGCTGGAGGTCAGCCACTGGCGTGATGACGAACTGATCGTCTTTTGCAGCCCGCAGCATCCGCTGGCGACTACAGGGGAATTGAGTGACGAGGAGATAGTGACGGCAGATTGGATACTGCGGGAGGGAGGCTCCGGCACCCGGCAGGCCTTTGATCGAGCGATGCATGGTCTACTGCCCGACCTTCAGGTGGTACTGGAGTTGCAGCATACCGAGGCTATTAAGCGGGCAGTCGAGGCGGGGATGGGTATATCCTGTCTTTCGAAAATCGCCCTGGTCGATGCCTTTAAGCGCGGCAATCTCGTTCCGCTCGCTGTGCCGCAGCGAGACTTTTCCCGCGCCTTTTATTTTGTGCTACGCAAGGATAAATACCGCAGCGCGGGTATCAATGCCTGGTTAAAGCTGTGTCGACAACAGACGGGTTAGGTCTGGCATTGCCAGAAATGACCGACATATTTTAGATAAATAAGGAAAATTATTTTTGCTGCTATTCATTCTTAAAAGACCCGTGTATTTGTTGCGCCCTGACGTATAGTGAATAGACCACTTCACATTTTTTTCGTGTTAGGAGGTTTAAAGATGGCACAGCATAAAGCCAGAATCAGGCAAGATATCGGCGAAGATTCCGCAGTAGAGCGGCAGCAATCCAGTGAGGTAGACAGCAACGCCAACCCACATCAGGTGTCACGAACTCGATCCGCGTTGAATACCCTGTGGAAAGCAAGTGTGGGTGTTGCGGTCACCGCGCAACATCGAAGCGGAAAGTTTTTCAAACGTATGGCGGAAAAAGGTGAGCGTTATCAAAACCTCCGGGCGCAACCCCAGGAACAGGCCACAGTGGAGCGTCAGGCCGACGGTACTAAACTTTCAGCGGTGGAAAGAATCCACAATCTGGAGCACCGCATTGAAGATCGGCTGGACCGGGGCAGGGATAGTACCTTGCACTGGATTGGTGTTCCCAGTAATAAAGAGTTTGAAGAGCTGCAACATAAAGTTGAAGAGCTCAGTAAGCTGGTTGAAGGCTTGAGACATGAGCATATTGCTTTGGAGGGGAGCAATGAAGAAGTCCCCGTGCACATCTAATTAGCGCACAGGAAGACCGCTAATGCTCATTTTCAATAGTCTTCTCCCAACGCCAACACCTGCTCATACACCGGGCAGGTGTATCTTTCGTTATTTATCCCGCCTCTTCATTCGGAAAATTAGTTTTAGATTCAGAAATTATTAATGGTAATTTATCCAGCTATTAAGCGCTAACAGCCGAAACTGAATGCCATTGTAAGAAAGCACAACACTATCCGGCAGGATGGCAATGACGCGTAAGCCGGGGGCCGGTTCTGAGCCAATTTTTCGCAGGGCGCCATTGAGTTTAACCACCCCACTGCTGTCCTGATCATTGTACAGATGTGCGCTGTAATCGATATTTGGAATCGATTGCTGAAAACGGCTTGATAAGCTTGTTAGCAATGGAATTTGCTGGAGGATATCCTGTGCTGATGATTTGGCCTGCTCGTTACGGGGTGGCGGTTGTGCAGCCAATTGCGTTGATGATTGTACTGTTGGTACGGCTGGGTTGGTTTTTACTGCTGCAGATACCTGCATATTTTGTCGATAAAGCTGGGCAATGGCTGTATTGGTTGAGGGTGCTTCAGTTGTTTTAAGGGCCGTCGCAATAGCTGTGCCGACACTGGGCGTGGCTGAAGGCGGTGGGGATGGCTCCGGCAGACTGATATTTTGAGATTGATTTGAGTGTGGGGTGGTTAGCGTCTTTTGCATTTGTGCAGAGCCCGGTATTTGCAATGCCGAAGTTGACACAGGTGTTTTTTCAAGCGTTAGCGCTTTTGGTCCATCGGGCTGCTGGAAAAAAAACAGATGAACGACGACAGCAATTAGCGTGGTGGCCAGCAAGCCCTCTACCAGCCAGCGCAGAATGGGCCTGGACGATGACGATGCGGGCAGAGGTGCTGCATGCACACTAGGCACTTGCTGTTGTTCGCTGCGCTCCCGGTCGGCGCGGTTAAGGGCATCGAGGATCAAAGACATATCAGCCCTCCTCTCCGCTGTCTGTACCAGCGGCATTGGGCAATCGTTGAGTTATCTGTTCAAAGCTGCCCAGCCCCTGTTCCAGGCCTAGCGCTTCGTTTAATTTCAGGAGTGTTTTTAAACCCACCACTCCATCAGCCAATAATTGATGATTGCGCTGAAAAATTTTCACCCGCTCCGACAGCGCGTCATTAAAAACCTGGTCCGCCAGTAAAGATTCCTGTTGATCCAGCGTGGCGAATTGCTGGGCTAACCAAAGTACTATGGGGCCGTTAAAGCCCTTGCTAAAGGAGCTGCGATAGAGATCGGAGGGTTGCCACAGCAAAGTGAAGTTGCCGGTCCACAGTTCTCCGAGTGTGGTGAGCGGAACGTTAAGGGTGTTTCCATCTCGCTGCACCAGAGCCTGTTGTTGATCAACGGCAATAACCACAGCAAACGCCTGCAGCCTGGATTTGGTCACCAGAGATAACACAGCGGGGCGATTGTAACTGATAAACTCTTGCCAGGTGTTTGCCGTTAAACGCTCACAACGAGGATGAGGGCCTTCGTAGAGGCAACTTTCCAGAGCTTTGCTTTGTGGGATTTTAGTAATGCTGGACAGCTCGCTTATGGCTTGTTGTTCGCTGTCAAACCATGGCAACACCTGAGAGTTTGCTTCAGATTCTGCTGAAATGGTTTTCGTCACTGAAGTAACAGGAACAACAGGTGGTTGCACGTCTGTCAGAGTGCTTACTTTCGGCACAGGATTAGTGTTAGAAAATATCGACCACTGCGACCAGACAAAAGCTACGATCACTATAACGGCTATGGCGCTTGATAGAGATACCCATTGCCGTTGTGGGATGAGTTGCAAATCCTCTTCTTCACCCATCACTTCGATGATGGACTGTTTAAGCATGCGACGATCAACAACGGTTTTATTCTGGCCATAGGTGCCAAGCAACATGCGGTCACACAGCACATTGATAATTCTTGGTATACCCCGGCTGGCTTTATAAATACCCCTAACGACATTTTTGGGAAACAGCACTTGATTGGCTGGCAACCCGGCGACTTGCAAGCGATGACGGATATAGGCCTGGGTTTCTTCCAGATTGAGAGGCTTTAACTGATAGCGGGCAGTAATACGCTGTGCCAGTTGCCGCAGCTCGGGTTTGTTGAGCAGGCTGCGTAACTCCGGTTGCCCCACCAGAATAATCTGCAGCAGCTTTTTGGTATTGGTTTCAAGATTGGTCAGCAGGCGAATTTGCTCTAATACATCAAATTGCAGGTGCTGGGCTTCATCTATCAATAACACGGTATTGCGGCCATTGGCGTGATTGTTGAGTAGAAACTGGTGCAGCTTATCCGTCAATACCTTAAGGCCTTGCTCGCCGGGTGCATAGGCGATATTGAGTTCATCACAAACCGTGGCCAGCAGCTCAACGGCATTGAGCGCGGGGTTGAGAATCAGCGCGATATCCGTCGTTTCGGGCAGCTGTTCCAGCAGGCAGCGGTTGACGGTGGTTTTGCCGGTGCCTACTTCGCCCGTGAGCAGGATAAAACCACCTCCAGCACCAACGCCATAAAGCAGGTGCGCCAGTGCATCGCGGTGACGGGCACTCATAAACAGGTAGCGAGGATTGACCGCAATAGAAAAGGGTTCTTCCTTTAATCCGAAGTATTGTTGATACATGCTCACAGCCATTCCAAAAAGTGTTCTGAATATCAGCCCTGGGTGTGATTATTATTGAAGGCAACGGTGTCAGTCCTGTAACTGAGCCGTTCAGTCTTTTAAACCAGCGGGTTGCTCCAGTGTTCATCCAGTGTACTACGAAGTGTACTATGCAAAGGGGCTTTATTTAAGAAGCGGTCATGTCAGTTGGCAGGAAGCGCTGCAACAGGGATAAACCCATGTTTGCCAGTTGATTGACTGTAGCATTGCTTGACCGGGAACAAATCAGCTGCTTATCAAAAAGCGGTAATCGAAGTGCGTCCCCGCTGCGTATAAGTGAGGATAAAGAGGAGATACCATGGTCAAATTACAGGCCTTTGAACAGGCGCCCTTGGCGCTAACCCGTTGTGAGTATCCCATTCGTCTGGCGGTACAAACATCGGATGGCTTTCCGCGCATTGTGTCGCTGTGGTTTAAGTATCGGCAAGGCCTGTTCTATGCTGTAACCCATCGCTCGGCCTGGATCGTACAGCACCTGCAAAAAAATGGTCAGGTTGGTTTCGAAATAGCCACCAACAAGCCGCCCTATAAGGGTATTCGTGGTACCGCGCGAGCGGCGTTGAGCCCATTGCAGGACAATCTGCTGGAGGAGTTGATAGAGCATTATCTTGGCAACCTGGATAGCGATCTTGCCTGCTGGTTGCTATCGCGAAAATCCGATGAGTTGGTGATTACTATTACGCCCAGAAGTGTTTCGAGTTGGGATTATTCGGAGCGTATGCCGGGAGATATTGTCCATGAGTGAGACCAAATCTGTGAACGGAACCGTTAATGATATTGAGAGTTCACTGGAGAGATCGACACCACTGGTCGGCATTGGTGGTTGTCTGGCGGGGCAGTCCGTACGCTACAACGGGAGTACCAAAAAACCCAACACGGTAATCAAAAACCTGCAGTCCAGTTTTGACCTGCAGCCCTTCTGCCCGGAAGTTTCGATTGGCCTGGGAGTACCGCGGGAGCCAATTCGGCTGGTAATGGAGGCTGGCGAAGTCTTCGCTAAAGACAGTGAAACGCAACAAAAGGATTATACCGGGAAGTTGCAGTCTGCAGCGGCGGATCTGCTCACGCGCCAACCGCAATTGGCAGGGTATATTCTGGTTAAAGGCTCGCCCAGTTGTGGTATGGAGCGGGTAAAACTCTATAACGAGCGGCGCAACCCCGTTCCCAGTAATGGTACAGGGGACGATGTCGGGATTTTCGCCCGTGAGCTGATGCGGCTGGACCCGCTATTACCGGTCGAAGAAGATGGCAGGCTAAACGACCTGGGCCTGTGTGAGCACTTTGTACTGAGAGTCTGGGTTTATCATGAATGGAAAACATTACTGGCGACTTTTAGGGCGCAGGAAAGCGTCCAGCATCGCCAGCTGATTGATTTTCACGCTCGGCACAAGTACCTGCTGATGGCGCATCATGTCCCCTCCTATAAAGAGGCAGGTCGGCTATTAGCCGAACCTAATAGGCAAAATCCCCTGCAGCAGGCTGAGGACTACATCACTATCCTGATGCAGGGGCTCAATCACCCCATGAGCCGCAAAGGTTATAGCAATGCCCTGAGCCATATAAAAGGCTATTTAAAACGTCGCATCAATTCGGCCGAGAGAATGTCGCTGGATACTGTGATTGAGCAATATCGCCGGGGTGAGCTGCCCTTGGTGGTACCGGTGCGTATGTTACAGCATTATTTTGAGCTGCACCCCAACGACTATATCAGTCATCAGGCCTTCCTGCGCGACCACGCCGGGACTATCGGGCGGTGCAACTGGAGCTGAGAAACTGGTACTATTCGGACAGTAAATCCAGCCTTTAATTTTTTCCAATGGCCGTTAAGACAGGAGCAGCCCCTCAATCATGAGTCGCCTGACCACGATAGAAATCACCAAGGAATATTTAAACTTCTCAGCGGCGCATTTTACCATTTTCTCGGCTACGGACCGCGAGCGGCTGCACGGTCACAACTTTCGTCTGGCGGCCAGCATTACGGCGCCGGTAGATAATAATGGCATGTGCTTTAACTATGTGGTGTTCAAACAATACTTGAAAAAACTCTGCGACAGCCTGGATGAATACACCCTGATTGCCGCCGAATCACCGCATTTGCAGATTGAAGAGCAATCTGAACACTACCTGATCAGCTTTGCCGGTAAGAGCTTTCAGTTACTGCGGGATGAGACGCTGTTGCTGCCCATCCGTAACACCACCGTTGAAGAGATGTCGCGCTATCTGTTGGAACGTATTCTGGCCGACAAGGAAATGGTTGAGTCCAACCAGTTGCAGGCACTGGAGGTCAAGGTGTTTTCAGGACCGGGTCAGTGCGGCTCGGCAAATTGGAGCAAAGCTTGAATTTACCGCTTTCACATACCTCCAGCTTGCCCTCAAGCTATACAACACACTAGCTTTCCAGCTGACCCAAATTAGCGTGGATAACCGCCCCATTGATAGACGGTGTCTGCGAACAGAACCAGATATTGTCAGCAATTTCCTGCGGTCGCAGGAGGCGATTAAAGGCATTCAGGCCGGCAAAATATTCCAGTACCGACTCATCTTCACCGACGTGGCTGCGCAGCATTTCCGTATCGGTAAAGCCTGGGCAGATAGCTGTCGTATGGATGCCCTGACCAATTAAATCCTGGCAGGTCGCCTTCATCATACCGATCTGGGCGTGTTTGGAGGCAACATAGGAAAAGGTATTGGGGACAGCTTTTTCACCCAATGTGGAGCTGATATAGATAATAGAGGAGCCGGGTTTCATCAGCGGCAGCACCAGTTGATTGAGTTGAATTTCCGCCACCACATTCAGCTGCAGAACGTCGTGAAAGGCCTGCGGCTCAATATCGGCCACGCTGTCCTTGGCGAGAAAAGCGGCGTTGTGCACCAGCGTTATAGACTCGCAATCGGCGAGCTGCTGAGTGAGCATGGCGCCACTTTTATCGGGCCAGTGGATATCTTTCAGGTCAGCCGCAATATGCACAATTCCGTCGACAGGTGGTTGCTGGCGCGATAAATTGATGACCTGATAACCCTCTTTCAGGAAACGCTCAATAGTAGCCAGGCCGATGCCACGGCTGCCGCCAGTGATTACCAGAACTTTGCTCATACTCATACACCCAATCGAAAAATGCTTATTGTAACGAGAGAGTCAATCTCTTGACCAATGCTTTGATAACGAAGCATGGTTACGGGCTTGCAATGTTATGGATGATCTTGTCCAACTGCTCGACGCTCATTGATGCACAGTCGGTCGTTTGAAACCATTTACGGATAAAAATCTGGTGTATCCGGTTTTTTAAATCCTGATACGTGGGGTCAGCGTTCAGTGCATCAATTTGCTTAAGCAAGTCCGTTTGCGGGTGCTGTTTATTCATCATTAAATAAAGCGGTTGCTCAAACAATTTGATATCGGTGAAAACAATATCGGAACCCAGCCCCAACTTATGTACCAGCACCTTGCCGGCATAGTGGTTAAAAACCGTGTAATCGGCTTCGCCGTTTTTCAATGCCCTAAGGGCATCTTCAGGGCTATCAGTAAATGAGTAGTCCAGGCTATATTGTTCCAAAACAGGGGCCAGTGTGCGGCCGAACATGGGTGATAAGATACCTTTGGGGCCATCTCGCAGATCATCCAGGCTTTTAGGAGTGGGGCCATCGGCGGCGGTTAAAATAGATTGTCTGACCCATAAAACGGGATATTGTGTGCTGACATATTCCCTGGGGTGGTCGAGTTTGGAGAACAGGCCTATATCGGTTTCATTAGTCGCCAGCTGCTCATAGAAAGCCTCTCGCCAGTGGCCATAGTTTTTATCGCCGGGTTTTAGATCGGGGACCACCCATTCGAGCTGATAGCCCAATTGTTTCATCGTTTGGCCCAGGATGTGGGCAATGGAGCCTGAAACAGTCTTTTCGCAGTTGTCGTACCAGCGATAGGGTGGATAGGGAACCAGATTATTGCCGGTTGAGGAGATGCGAATTACCGGCAGTTCAGAGGCGATAACAGTGAAGCTATAAGAAACAACAGCGAGCGCAAAAAGCAAATGAGTAAAAAACAGATTAATAATAACGCTGTTTTTCACAGGATTAGCCGCCTATATCAATGTTATCAGGAATATGAAGCATGGAATTATATAAAGCACGGAACTATAACAGCTATGCTTAATGGGGGTCCATAGCACAGCTAAGCTTGACCTCACTGCTAGAGAAAGACTTTAAATCTAAAAATGCAGTATCGATTTGATAGGTTTTTGTTCGCCGTTACCAGGAGATTGAAATGCGTTTAATTGGCATCCCCAATTCACCCTATGTCAGAAGAGTCGCCATATCATTGGAGATGTTAGGAATTGAGTTCGAGCGCGAAGATATCTCTGCCTTTGGTGAATTTGAAAAATTCCAGCGGGTAAATCCTGCGGTGAAGGCCCCGACGTTGGTGCTTGATAATGGCGCTATTGTTTTGGACTCTTCATTGATTTTACAGTTTGCAGAATCTGAGTTGTCGGAGGGAAAAACGCTTTGGCCTAAGGGTCATACCGAAATCCAACAGGATTTTAGCGCCCTAAGCATGGCGCTGGCGGCCTGTGAAAAAAATGTCCAGCTGGTGTATGAACTCAACCTGAGGCCGGAATCGGCACGCTATGAAAAATGGATCGAACGTGTCACCGTACAAATGACTGCCGCTTATCAGAGTCTGGAAAAGAGTATTAAGAATCGAACGGATGCTTTCTCCACTGGCCACAGTCAGGCAGCGATTACTTCCGCAGTAGTCTGGTTTTTTACTCAGTCGACGGTTCCTGACAAGGTCAAGGTGGCAGATCATCCATCACTGGCTGCACTTTCAGATCGTCTGGAATCACTGCCGGCATTTAAAAAATTTACCCCGCCGGCAATACAAAAATAAATCTAACAGATTTTCTTTATCTCAATAATCTAAGCTTGTAACAATTTCAGAGTAAGCAATAAAACAAAAAGATGGAGATAAGAAAAAAATGAATAAAGAGGAGTTCAAATGATCAAGCGTATTGCTATCCTATTTTTTTTACTGATAGCAGCCGGAGTGGGGGCATATTATTATTTGTTACATATATCCGTACCGCCGGAGCCGAATTTAACCGGCGAGTTAAAATCAGCGGAGTTGAGTATTGATAATATAGCTCGGCAATTTGATTTTTATGTGCCAGCCAGGATCACAGGCGCTAATCAATCCAAGCCTGACATTCCGTTGATTTTTGTTTTACATGGCTCGATGAGCAGCGGTGCTGATATTCGAAAAATGACAGCCTACGAATTTGATTTACTGGCAGATCGCGAAGGTATAATCGTGGTCTATCCAACCGGATATGACAACCACTGGAATGATTGCCGTGGTAGCGCCAGTTATACTGCCAATACAAAAAATATTAATGACCCTGTGTTTTTTAAAAACATGATTGATTATTTTTCGGAGCGGTATGGTATCGACCGCACTCGTGTATACGCTACTGGTCATTCAAACGGTGGTCATATGGTGTATCGGTTGGGGCTTGAGCTGCCGGAGTTGTTTGCGGCGTTGGCACCGATCAGCGCGAATATGCCAGTTGCCGAAAATCGGGATTGCGGTGAGAAAAAATTGCCAATCTCTATCGCCATTATCAATGGTACGGAGGATTCGGTTAATCCCTATGAGGGCGGCTTAGTTGAAGTGTTTGGTGATACCAGTCGAGGTACGGTGATGTCGTCGGTGCAATCAGCAGCTTACTGGCATGAGCTGGCCGCGATGGATAAAACACCGGTATTGCAGCAACTGGCAGAGGTGGATGGAGATATTACTACACGTATTTCCCTGGCGAGTTGGCGAGGACATGGTGGCTACGAGGTGCGGTTATATACCCTGCATGGCTCCGGCCATGTGATTCCTTCAAAGAAAACAGACTTTGGCCGGCTGTTGGGCAACCCTGCTGGTGATATGGAGGCGGCCATTGAAATCTGGCAGTTTTTTAAGAGTGTGGGTACAGCCGAAGATTCTGCCCAGGCCGGTCCGGCGATAAACAACACGGTTTGCCAGCAACCACGTCCTGAAATGTGCACACGAGACTACCGACCGGTTTGCGCGGCCATTGTCGATGGTGCGAATAAAACCTACAGCAATGCCTGCACGGCCTGTAGTGATCCTGCGGTTATCAGCTATATTCCCGGAGCCTGTGCGGGTACGGGCTCTGCCGATGGCAAGTTGCGGGTGCCGTGACAGTTGTTAACAAGGGTGCTTGATGTCATCTAGTCGTTTTCCCGGCGGCAGTAATCATCTACACTAAGTTGATGATCTGCACCGGCAAGCAATATCGGTAAGATATGTCGATTACCGGCGTTTGCTTAACGCTTCGGTTACCACGTTTTTAAGATGTCTGGATTTGTCAGGGAAGTAATGAGCGATCAATTGTCCCCAAAAATAACGTCGCCTGAACTGGACGCTACGCTGCCAAGCTGTCCACTTGGGGAGAGTCAGTGCCAGGTAATGGATCAGGTTGCTGACCTGAAAAAAGAAATCGACCTGTTGGCGGAGCAGGTTCGCACGGATCCGCTTACCGACCTGTTTAATTTTCGCCATTTTCGGTCGGCGCTGGAACAGGAAATGGAACGGACCCGGCGCACCACGCATACTACCGCGCTGATCATGGTGGATCTGGATCACTTTAAACAGGTCAATGACCGCTGGGGACATGAGGCCGGCAATCTGGCCCTGATCAGCACAGCCAAGGTACTGCAGGGCATAACCCGGCGTCTGGATATTGCCTGTCGTTATGGGGGTGAAGAATTTGCCATTATTTTACCGGCCACGGATTTAATGACCGCGACCCAGGTAGCGGAACGTATTCGGGACACTATCGAATCCACCCCGGTCCAGTTGGAGGCCGAGGTCTTGTCATTAACCGCCAGTCTGGGTGTCGAGATTTATACCTCCTTGCAAAACGAGAGCCCGGAGCAATTTGTCGAGCGAGCTGATCAGTGTCTATATCAGGCCAAGCAGCAAGGACGAAACCAAGTTTGCCATGGCAGTCTGGATATGGGCAGTCAGGAGGCAGCGGTTAGCCGTGAAGAGCGCGATTTGTTGTCTGGTATGTTTGGGGGTGATAGAGATGGCGACACAGGTGAGGACTACAACAGTGTTGATGAGTGAAAGCTGATTGATCACAAGCTCCTTTTGAACCATGTCTATAGCGGTCTACTCGTAGTTACCAACTTATCTTTTTATAGCCACTTTAAGTCTTACCACGTAGTATCTAATAGCCTCTGCGCATTAGATAGTCGCTGTTAATCACGCTATGATAAAAACAAAGGCCGTGGAAGCTGGCGACCTGCCACTTCCCTTGATAAGGGAGGAGCCTATTATGCTGCCCTCAGTGGATATTAGAGATCATATGTTGCAAAACCCGGTAATGATTGCCGCGACGGCACCACTGGAAAATGCGGTGGAATCGATTCTACGCAATAAGATATCGGGTCTGTGTGTGGTGGATGAAGACAAAAACCTGTTGGGTGTTTTGTCTGAAATGGATTGCCTCAGGGCCTTTATGGATGCGACCTATAACCGCAGTGGTGTGGGCCAGGTGGCGGAGTATATGACCAGCGATGTCGATGTGGTGCATGTCACCGACAACCTGATCAACGTCGCCAATGATATGCTGCAAAAGGGTCAGCGCCGGCGCCCAGTAGTGGAAGGTCGCAAACTGATTGGTCAAATCACCTGTCGGCAGTTACTGGCCATGGTGGATAATTTCTCGCGAAGTGCGAAGAGCGCTTAGCGGAATTTCAAGTACGCCTGGTTACAAGTAGCCGCCTTATTCAACGGCGGTTTTTTTAAATCTGTCTGCAACAATGACAATAAAAACTGAGCATAGTCATGGAATACGTCACCTTAGTACTCAGCATCATTTTGATAGAGTATCTGGTCTTTGTCATGCTGGTAGGTGCCGCACGCCACAAGTCGGGTATTAAGGCGCCGGCCATGTCTGGTGATGAGCGGCTGGAAAGAGCACTGCGTGTGCAAATGAATACCCTGGAGCAATTGGTGATGGTGATTCCAGCAATGTGGATATTTGGTGTTTATGTCAGCCCGCTCTGGGGCGCAGGTCTCGGCCTGGTGTTTGTAATTGGTCGAGCGCTATATGCCAGAGGTTATATGATCGAGCCGGATAAAAGAGGGCTGGGTTTTTTAATTGGCATGCTGGCTACCTGGGGCTTGTTGGGTGGAGCACTCTACGGCTCTGTGCTGGCTTCGCTATAACGTTGTTGAGAGTAGTGGATTGAGATGAGTGGGTTGAGATCACGTCCTGAAAAAAAACGCCGGCTTGCGCCGGCGTAAAAAAGGGTCGTAACAGCAACTATTGCGAGTCGGGGGAAGCACAATAGTGGCGCATCGGAAAACTCTTCTGCACCAAACCGTTACTACTTCCTAGCTGCTATAGGAAGATTACCGTTATTTGGTGGAGAAAATAACGATAACGAAAAGGGCGTTGCAAATGTGGTGCCAATAGCTGCAGTAAAACTGAGTAATTAAATTTCTAACAGTTGTAATAAAGCCTCATGTCTTCTTTTCCTCAAGTCGCTAATACATGGCACTATCGCGTTGTGGTCTGTGATAAGGAAACCCTCCGTTACACCTTGTTTCATCAAGATACGGCGTTAACTTTCCAGGAAGTAATCGGGCTTTGGCAATCAAGTGCTGACTTCAGGGATTTTTATCGCGAGACTCTGGCCGACTCAGCTTTTGAGGCTTTTTTCTGGGAGCTGCCACCGGTGAGTTTAACGTCACTCGACCGCGCCTTTGAGTTTGTGTTAGTTGAGTCTACGGTGCTGGCAAAGGCAAGTGCGGATTGTCGTGATTTTGCCGAGCACTTTCGTCATGCCCGGGAACAGATAGTCGCCTTTCAAAATCTGAGCCGCGATGCCTGGTTGATTGTTCCGGTGCCACCGCGTGCTGTTGGAGCGAGTTATCCTGATGCGATGGCGACGGAGTGCTGTGCCCATTTGGCGAGCTTTTGTCGCCGAGCAGACAGTCTCCAGCAAGATCAGCTCTGGCAACAATTGGGTTTTATGTTGGGGCGGGAAGTTAATTCTCAGCCGCTGTGGGTCAGTAGCTGTGGCCTTGGTGTTTACTGGTTACATCTGCGGCTGGATCAGCGTCCTAAATATTATAATTACCAGCCCTATAAGCCGTATCATGGCTGAACTCTGTTCGGTGAACCCCACTTAAATAGTTGCCCGCGAGCATTGTTGTCACTTTTGTTATCCATAATAATGACGACCTAATCAGCAGGAGCTATTCATGGACGTACGAAAATCATTCATCACCGTTTTAGTCATCACACCGATATTACTATCACTGAGTGGCTGTGGCGGCAGCAATGGTGGCGCCAACTTCACCCTTGGTACGGGCGTACCGCCGGCACCTGATCCGGGTAGTGTCTCGCTGGGTATTTCCGATGCACCCATTGATGATGTGAAATCGGTGGTGCTTGAGATCGATACCATCACCTTTGTTCGCAGTGGCGCGAGTGACATAGAAGTGGATGAGTTCACCAGCACTGATCTTGGCCTGAGCGCGGCGGACAGCTTCCAGATTGATTTACTGGATTATCAGGGCACCGCGCAGGCGATAGTGATTGAAGATCTGGAACTGGATGATGGCGAGATTGAAGCCATTGAGCTGACAATAATTGATGGCGATATCAATCGCTCCTTTGTGCTCGAGCAAGATGATACCGCCAAGCCGATCAATATCAGTGGCACCACCCTGAGTATTGCTGGTTTTTCTGTAGAGGGCGAAACCGAGCAGACTTTTACCGTTGAGTTTAATCTGCGCCGCTCGCTGGTGTATGACGCCGCTGGCGACGACTACAGCCTGAATCCCCGCGGCATTCGGGTACAGGATAATGCGAGCGACAGCAGAATCACGGGCAATGTCGATACGGCACTTTTTGATACTGAATCGCCCTGCGATGAAAAAACAACACCTACTATGGGCAATGTGATGTATCTCTATGCCGGTCATGATCTGGCGCTGGATGATCTTGCCGATGCCTTTGATCCCGATGTATCCGGCCCAACAGTCCCCAGCGGAGCCATTGAACCCTTTGCTGTTGAGACTGTGAGTGTCGACGGTGATTACAGCTTCGCCTTTTTACCCGCTGGTGATTACACGCTGGTCTTTTCCTGCGATGCCGAAGACGATAACCCGGAGGACTACGACGGTCTGACCCTGCCCATGCCCGACGAGCAGATTATCGAGCTGACGATTACAGCCGGGGCGGGTACCAGCTGCGATCTGCCGATAGTGGATGACAGTTGCTTCTAATCGACCAGTCGGTTGAGTAGGGTGAAGGAACGATAGCCCTGAAAACCAGTCTCAGCTTTGAATCAAGCTCTGATTCAATAAATACTGATCTCGACCACAACGAGGCTGGAATGGACAACCGACATCACCTGTACCCCATGGATCGCTGCGACTTCATAAGAGGTTTTACTAAGGCGTGCCGGTGGGTGGCCAGTGCACTGTCGGTTCTGCTGTTGGCTTCACCGGCTAACGCTGAAACCCGCTTCACCAGCCCAGAGCAGCAGGTACAATTGATTGAGCTGTACACCTCTGAGGGTTGTAGCAGTTGCCCTCCCGCCGATCATTGGCTATCCCGGATGCGTGATAATCCCGCCCTCTGGCACCAGATCATTCCCGTCAGTTTTCATGTCGATTACTGGGATTATATTGGCTGGCCGGATCGCTTTGCCGATAAACGTTTCAGTCAGCGCCAACGAAAACACCAGCGGCAGGGCAATATTCGACAGGTGTATACACCGGGTTTTGTAGTGGATGGCAAAGAGTGGCGTGGCTGGTATTCACGTCGTTCGCTGCCAGTGAATAAAGCGGAGCCCGGGCAGTTGCAGCTGACCATTAACGGCTCGCAGTTTAAGGCCAGCTTTTCAGGGCAATTACAGGCCAGGCATTTAACGATTGCCTTGTTAGGGGCTGGTTTGAGTACACCTGTCAAAGCGGGGGAAAACCGGGGGGTGTTACTGCAGCACGACTTTGTAGTGCTGGCGCTTGCCGAATTTGAGCGCGAGAGTGAAGGGTTATGGCAGGGACAACTTCCCTCCATAGCCGGATCGTATAGTCCCGATAAAATAGCGATAGCCGCCTGGCTAAGTTCTGCCGAGTCCCTGGCTCCGGTTCAGGCAGTGGGTGGCTGGTTGGACTAGTCTAAACAGGTCCTGCGATTCCAACAAAATGTTACCCAACTACACGAAAAAGCGGCTTTTTTACAAAAAATATACCCCAAAAAGCTGGAATTCTTCCGGTCTGGCTATATAATAAACACACCACCGAGCATTTTTGTTTCTTTAGGTAACGTGCGCCTGTAAAACGAACGGAACCTAAAAAGCCTCCAGAGCCGATTGTTTATCCTTGCGACAGTAGCTGGACGAAGCGAGTGAAGTGTTGCTCTTGGCACCGGAGTTGTATTTAGGGGCAAAGATCAGGTAGCGCCATTGTGGTAAACCCTGACCTCAAACCCCGCCCATTCAGGTCTCGAAAAAACTCCCTCTCCCCCCTGCGAATAGCAGGGGGGATTTTTTTTGCCCGTAAAAAGTTTTAATGCTTAGTGAGCCCCGAGTTTAGCTATTCAGGGGTGCCCTTGGTGGCGTCTGGCTGGCGCAGAGACTGCAGTCCGCGATAAATCTTTTGCAAGTGCTCACTAATAGCCGGGCCCTTGGCTTTAGAGACGCCTACCGCCAGAATATCAATGACCGCCATATGTGCCATCCGCGAGGGCAGTGGGGTGTAGTTCTCAATGTCTTCTTTCACATCAATATGTAGCGGAATATCACACTGCTCGGCGACCGGTGTGTTGCTGGGGGCAAGGCCAATAATCGTTGCACCCGCTTCCTTAACCAGCTTCATGGCATCAATCAGGGCCTGAGTGCGACCCGATTGTGAAATGGCCACCACCACATCGTTGGGTTTCAGGGACATAGCCGACATTGCCTGTATATGCGGGTCGGAATAGGCTGAGGAGGGAACCTGCAAGCGGAAGAATTTGTGCTGGGCATCGGTAGCAACCGGGCTGGAGGCACCAAAACCGTAAAACTCCACTCGGCTGGCCTGTTGTAGTACGGCAACGGCGGCCTCAATTGCGCGAATATCCAGACTGTCCCGGACCTTCTTCATGGTATCCATAGCGGAGTCAAACACCTTGATGGTGTACTCGCGGGCCGAATCATGTTCGTGCAGGGTAAAGGCTTCAAAGCTGGGGCTGTTAGCCACATGTTGTGCCAGCTTGAGTTTAAACTCCTGAAAACCCTCACAGCCAATTGCGCGACAGAAGCGAACCACCGTTGGCTCGCTGACCTGTGCCTCTCTGGCCAAATCAACAATTCGCAGGTGAATCACCTTTTCTGGCTGCTGCATAATGTGGTCAGCGACTTTCAATTCCGACTTGCGCAGTTTGGGGCGGGCTAATTCAATTGCGTTGATAATATTGAGTGGTTTCACAATAGTCCTGTTAAAGCTGCGTGTGTCAGGGCTTAACTAATAGCTACACTGAGTGGGATTGAAAAAGCGCACAGAATGGCGGTTCCCGCTCCCGCGATTTGTATCTGTTTATTAAATCTGTATGGCTCCATTCGCCACTTTGCGGTTCTCTGGCGGCCCATGATGAACAAAATATAGGCCATGGTCAGAAATCCCGGGATCAAAAAAGGGGCCTCCGTGGGTAACCGAAATATCGCCGTGACAAAAACCCCAAAAGAGCCGCCAAGCCATAAGGCGGCCACGGCTTTATTCGCCTGCTGTGTATAGGTGTCCATCATGTAATCCTTATAGTAAATCTACGCAGCCTATAGCCGTGTTTTACATCTTCCTGATACCTCAAGTTATTTATTCTAACCCATTTTTTTCATTAGTCCCGCGTGATCTAAGCGACGATTTATTCGGGCAGTCTGTTAGAATGCCGC
>CBFIDJ010000006.1:20940-176267 GCA_965661375.1 Oceanicoccus sp.
AACCGCGACGATTTTGAATGCCGCCAATGCGGTAATTGATAACAACAGCAACCGCTTAGGTAAAGAGTTATGGACCGACGGTGGTGACGGTGAATTAATCTCACTCTATGCCGGTTTTAACGAACAGGACGAAGCCCGTTTTGTGGTTGAGCGTATCGAAGAGTGGGTGAAGGATGGCAATGAGCGCAGCAGCAGTGCGATTCTCTATCGTTCCAATGCCCAGTCGCGGGTACTGGAAGAAGCGTTAATTCGTTCTGGCATGCCCTATCGTATTTATGGTGGCCAGCGCTTTTATGATCGGCTGGAAATCAAAAATGCGCTGGCCTATATACGGCTGTTAAATAACCGCGATGATGACACTGCTATCGAACGGGTGATCAATACGCCCACGCGCGGCATCGGTGCAAAAACCGTGGATACAGTGCGGGACTTTGCACGGGAACATGGCGCATCCATGTGGCAGTCGGCGCAGAAAATTCTCGAACAAAAACTGTTACCCAATCGCGCCGCCAATGCTTTACAAAGCTTTATCGAGTTGATCGATACCCTGGATAAAGATACCGACGAGCTGGTGCTGGAAGAACTGACTGATCATGTGGTCAGTCAGTCGGGCCTGATTGAGTTTCATAAAAAAGAAAAGGGCGAAAAAGGTCAGGCGCGGATTGAAAACTTACAGGAGTTGGTAGTCGCCGCGCGTCAGTTTGACCCACAGGATGAAAGCATTTCTCCGTTGCAGGAATTTCTGGATTCGGCCGCATTGGATGCTGGTGAACAACAGGCCGATGAATTTGAAGACAGCGTGCAATTAATGACACTGCACTCAGCCAAAGGGTTGGAGTTTCCCCTGGTGTTTTTAGTGGGTATGGAAGAAAATTTATTTCCCCATAAAATGTCCATTGAAGAATCTGGCCGATTGGAAGAAGAACGCAGGCTTTGTTACGTGGGTATTACCCGCGCCATGCAAAAACTCTATCTCACTTATGCCGAAACACGGCGTATGTACGGCAATGAAAATTACAATTCGCCCTCGCGTTTTATTCGTGAAATTCCACAGGAGTTAATGCAGGAAGTCAGGGTTAATACCACGATTTCCCGTCCGGCTAGTTTTGCGCCCTCAGGAAGCTACAGCGGCTACACCCAAAATCACGCTATACCCGATACTGAAATAAGTTTAGGTCAACAGGTTTTTCACTCCATTTTTGGAACAGGTATTGTGCTTAACTTTGAAGGGCGAGGCCCTTCAGCAAGAGTACAGATCAATTTTGATGATGAAGGAACCAAGTGGCTGGTAGTGCAATACGCCAACCTTGAGGTTATTTAAGATTAATAAACCGTAAATATTTAGTCTTCTTCACCGTTAGTAATAAAACAAATAAATTGGCAATACGATGACAAAAAACTTTCAACGATTCAGTCCTATCATTATTTTATTGCTGGTAGCTGCTTTAACTGTGGTTAGTTGGCTCCTGGTAGCCGAGCACGGTCGCAAGGCCTTGGAAAATTCTGCCAGTGGCAATAATGATTCAGGGCAGGGATATCACGGTGAGAGAAATCATCAACAACATTTTGAATGGAAGCTGGTAACAACCTGGCCAAAAAACTTTCCCGGCCTGGGGGCAGGGCCAGAAAATTTCGCCAAATTTATTAACAAAATGAGCGACGGCCGGCTAACGGTCAAAGTGTATGGCGGTGGTGAAATAGTACCTGCGCTGGAAGTATTCAGTGCCGTTTCCCAGGGCACAGCGGAAATGGGCCACGGTGGCGCCTATTATTGGAAGGGAAAAATCCCCTCATCGTTTTTCTTCGCCGCAGTGCCCTTTGGCTTAACCGCGCAGGAAATGAACGGCTGGCTGCACTATGGTGGTGGGCTGGAATTATGGCGTGAAGCCTATGCGCCCTTCAATATTATTCCCTTTGCCGCGGGCAATACCGGGGTGCAAATGGGAGGCTGGTTTAACAAAGAAATTAATACCATCGCTGACCTGAAGGGCTTAAAAATGCGTATTCCCGGCGTCGGTGGAGAAGTTTTTTCCCGGGCGGGCGGGTCCTCAATTACCCTGCCCGGCAGTGAAGTCTACACCTCGCTGCAAACCGGTGTGATTGATGCGGCGGAATGGGTTGGCCCCTATAACGATGTTGCTCTGGGGTTACACGAAGTCGCCAAATATTATTATTTTCCCGGCTGGCATGAGCCGGGTTCCAGTCTGGAATTGATCGTCAATAAAACCGCCTATAATTCCCTGCCTGAGGATTTGCAGGTGATGATTGAAGTGGCGGCGCGTGCAGTCAATCAGGATATGCTCGATGAATACACCGCCAGAAATAATAAGGCCCTGCTCAACCTGCAAAACAATCATGGTGTGGAACTTCGGCAATTTCCCGATGAGGTATTGATTGCTTTACGCAAGGCCTCCGATGAATATTTGCAGGATCTAATTGCCAAAGACCCTATGGCTAGAAAAGTCTACCGCTCATGGAAGGCCTATGCAGACGGCGTTAAAAATTATCATCACTTAACCGAGCAGGCTTATATTAACGCTCGTGACCTGTAATCACGCTAGTGGGTCTGGAAGAAAGCCTTGCCGCCAGCAAATACCTCAATCGCCAAAAATAGCTTTGGTGGCCTGATCAATCATTAGAATTCGGTCGCGTCTAGTAGCGGCTGAACTGGGTGCATAGCCCGCCACATCATCTTCTAATCCCCAGTTATGAACCGGGCCGTGAGGCAGTCGTTCCAGGCCAACTCTGGCCACGTCATCAGGAGATGCCAGATTAGGTGGAACAGGCTGTCCTCTGTTGGCGAGCGTTTCACGAAGGGCGGGGGTGTCGGTTTGACCAAGTACCAAATTAAGCACATCGACCCCACGAGGCTTAAGCTCAGCCCACAGGCCTTCGCCAAAACATAAATCAAAGGCTTTGCTGGCGGAATAAACCGCCATAAAGCTGGATCCGCCATAACAGGCTCCCGACCCCACGAGAATAATCCCCCCTCGGCCACGTTCGACCATTGCTTGACTGAAGTGGTGGCAACTGCGAACAACCGTTACAACATTGCGGTTAACCTGCTCTATCCATTCCTCCACGTCGGATTCAAGAAAGCGAGTATTGGTGGTATCTGCCCCGGCGTTATTGATAAACAGGCCAACTTGTCGCGAACCGACGGCAGTAACTATGTTGTCCATGGCATCCGTTGATGACAGGTCGACACTGGCAGCGATGCAATCTACAGCGTATTCATCCCGCAGTGACTGCGCCAGCTCCTCTAGTGGCCCCGAGCGTCGGGCAAGCAAAATACAGTTAAGGCCTTTGCTGGCAATCTGGTGAGCAAAGGCACGGCCGGTACCTTCTGAGGCTCCGGCAATCACCGCCCAGGGGCCGTATTGTTCGGCAAAATCCATGATTTTCTCCTCTAGGGTATTCGCGCTCTTTAGCGGGCGTTATCCCCGTTCCGAGAGGGCAGAGCTGATTGATAGGTCTTTAATCGACGGAACCTATAGTCGTTGAAACGTCACTATATTCAGTATATTGTTAATATTATGAAAAATACAAGTATAGCAGCCGGCATCAATGAGCCGCTAAGCTCCAGCCTGAGTGATGCAGAGCAACAATTTATCCAACAGATCTCATTGTTGCTGGCCCCCCGTGGACTGTCGCCGAGCACCGGTCGGGTTTACGGCTATATGTTACTCAGACAAGGACCTGTCGGTGTGGATCAGATCGCCACTGATCTGGAAATGAGCCGAGTTGGCGCCTGGAGCGCGGCGCGCAATCTTGAGGCTGCCGGACATATTGTTCGGCAAGGTGTACCTGGCAGTAAACGGGCGCTGTACAGGACCTCGGATAATTTTGGCGCGCCGATGCTGGAGATGGCGGCGGTTCTCGGTCAAATGGGCGAATTACTGGAATATGGCTCGAACAAGCTGGCCAGCGGTGATGAGGCCTTACAGCTCAAGGCACGAGCGGATTATTATCGCGCTATTCAGGACACGATGAATGACAAAATCGCGACTCTGAATGCTCAGCGTGATGAGTGAAACGATTAAGTCGTTTTAAAAAAGCACTACAAACAGTCCAATAAGAAAAATCAGAGGAGCAGACCCGTGAGCAATATCGATCCACTACAGGCCGTTGCCGATCGGCAGACGATTACCGAGTTGCTTTATCGCTATTGTCGCTCCGTCGATCGCTTGGATGAACCTCTCGGCCACAGCATCTGGAATGATGGTGGTATCGCTGACTATGGCGATTTCTACCGAGGTGACGGCCCGGGTGTTATCGACCAGATCTGCGCCCAACATCGACATACCCTGTGTCACAGCCACCAGATGTCTAACATTATTATTCAGTTGGATGGCGAGCAGGCCGGGAGTGAATCCTATGTCACCGCGAATCTACGCATGTTGCAGGGCGATCAATTGATGCAGATGACGGTGTTGAGTCGCTACGTTGATCGGTGGTCAAAGCACAATGGTTGTTGGGGTTTGGATAAGCGTATTGCTATTCGCGACTTTGATGAAATTCGCGCAGTGACACCCTTAAGTGCGGATGAGGGGATAGCCAGTCGTGATCGAACGGATCCTTCTTATGCCGTGTTATCAACATTGTAATCGTCTTTACCCGTTTTATTTCCAGAACAACCGATATTTACTCCACTTAACAACCGAATAAATAAAAGAGGGAACATCTATGAAAACGTCAAACGAAAAGTCAACAAAGCGTTATCGTGTGGTTCAATGGGCAACCGGTAATGTCGGTTCCCGAGCGCTGCGCAGGGCGATTGAACACCCCGATATGGATGTTGTGGGTGTAAAAGTTTACGGCGATAGTAAAGTGGGTAAAGATGCGGGCGAGTTGGCCGGGCTGGCGCCAATTGGTGTTAAGGCTACTAATAAAATGGAAGACGTGCTGGCATTAAAACCCGACTGCGTGCTTTATATGCCCCATGTCTGTAATTACGATGAAGTTTGCCAGTTGCTGGAATCAGGCATCAATGTGGTTTCCACGCGCATGGAATTTCAAAACCCGGCTGCGCTGGACCCGGCTCTGGCCGAACGTTTGGAGGCGGCCTGCCAGCGTGGTAAAAGCTCGCTGCATGCCTCCGGTTCAAGTCCCGGTTTTATTAGTGAGGCGATGCCCATCGTCATGGCATCCATTCAACGCCGACTTGATCATTTGACCATCAACGAATTTGCCGACTGCTCTTCACGCAACTCACCGGAAATGTTATTTGAAATGATGGGTTTTGGTAAGCAGCCCGGAGCGATTAGCCAAAGCCAAAAAGAACATAAGAAAATGAGTTTTGGTCCATCGCTGCAACTGGTCGCCACGGCTTTAGGGTTACCACTTGAAAGCTTTGAGGTAAAGGGTGAGGTAGGTCTGGCGCGCAATGATGTGCACATTGCCGCAGGTGTTGTTCCAAAGGGAACGGTGGCGGCCACTAAAACAACCCTGACTGGAATTCGTAAGGGTAAACCGCTAATGAGTTTTACCACCACCTGGTATGTGTCGACCGATGTTGATACCAGTGACGGTCAGGAGTGGAAGTTTGTCAGTCCTTCGGGTTGGCATCTGGTGCTGGAGGGTGATTGTCCGCTGGACATGACGATTAGTTTCCCGGTGGCATTAGAAAACTATGCCGATATGACACCGGGGCTGACAGCGCATCGTCCGGTTAATGCCGTGCCCTTTGTCTGCGATGCCGCACCGGGTATTCGGACTACCACCGATTTGCCGCAGATTATTGCGCGATTTACGGATTAAAAAAATCCCGTATTAGGCCTGCGAAGAGGCGCCAGGAAATTGCATGAGGTCAATAGGTCAGGCAGTTTTCTGGCGTTGTTACAATAACTGTAGGGGTTATTAATAGAGAGGCCGAAGCCTGATTTACTTCTGGTGAATCGCCCGGGTGCGGCCCTTGTCATCAATAGCTACGTAAACAAAATGGCCTTCGGTGACTTTTATGGGATCAAAGGTGACAGGATGATTCTTCCACACCTGAACCTTAATACGCATGGAGCTGCGGCCCACCTCCTGAACATTGGTATAGCAACTGACGATAGCGCCGACATGTACCGCCGTCATAAACTGCATTTTCTCAATCGCCACCGTTGCTACTCGACCGCGGGCAACCTGTAACGCCGCAACGCTGGCAGCGAGATCCATCTGGGATACCAGCCAACCGGCAAAAATGTCACCACCAGCATTAGTCTGGGAGGGCATTGCTACGGTCTGGATAGTGAGTTCGCCATCCGGTACCGGGGAATCACTGATATTGGATACACTCATACGGGGTCTTTTTTAGCAAAATTATTTTGGCTGCGGTGGTATCGCGCGAGTATTGCCGCGATCATCAATCGCGACAAAAACGAATTCACCCTCTGTTACCTTGAGTGGTTCGAAGGTGGTTTTGTGTTTGATCCAGACATCAATATTGATGCGCATGGAACTGCGGCCAATTTCTAACACTTCCGCATAGCAGCTGACTACGGCACCTACATGCACCGGTGTCAGAAACACCATGCCGTTAATTGCTACGGTAGCAACCCGGCCTCGGGCAATTTTGCGGGCGGCTATTGCTGCCGCCAAGTCCATCTGGGAGACCAGCCAGCCACCAAAAATATCGCCGTTGGCATTGGTGTCTGCGGGCATGGCCAGCGTTTGTAATGCCAGCTCCCCATAGGGAATGGGGGCGTCATCATTTAAATCATCATCGCTCATTAATTATCCTGTTACCCTGTATTATCCTGCTGACAACGAGGGAGCTGTAGTGCGTTTTATTGTAATACGGCATAGGGCCTGTTAACACTAATTTGATTATCACTGCTGGCGGTCATTTTTTTGTCCAGCAAGGCAGAAGGAGTGCGGTGTAGCTAGCCTGCATAAGCGACTGAGAGCCTGCCCCATGAGCGCAGCGAGTGCTTTGGGTATAACGCAGTTGGGCGAAAAAATGGCCCCAGCCCTACGGGTTGTGACTAAAAAAGCGCCACTCATCGTTGCTCGGACCCAAAGCACTCGCTGTGCTCGCGGGGCCAGCTTTCGCTTATTTGTTGCCTCATTCATTAAAGAAAGTACCAAACCACACTCCTCGCGCCTTGATTGGCACATTTTTAGTCACAACAGAGACAATCAAATTAGTGTTAACAGGCCCTTATTCAAAAGTATCTTGGAAAGTTTCTGCAAAAAGTTCTATTTCAGCATATTGGGCAGGGTGCTTACCAGCCCCGGCCAGAGAGCCAGTGCTGCTAATAGCAGTAATTGCAATATTACAAAGGGAATCACACCGCGATAAATATCACTGGTACGTACCGATGCTGGCGCGACACCGCGTAGGTAAAACAGGGCAAAACCAAAGGGCGGTGTGAGAAAAGAGGTTTGTAAATTCAACGCAATCATAATGCCGAGCCAGATCGGGTCGACGCCCATGGTCAATAAAATAGGCCCAACAATGGGCACCACTACAAATGTAATTTCGATAAAGTCGAGAATAAAACCGAGCAGAAAAATCACCAGCATGACGACGGCGGTGGCGCCAATTACACCACCGGGCATTTGCTGAAACAGTGAGTGCACCAGCTCTTCACCACCAAATCCGCGAAACACCAATGAAAAAATCGCGGCGCCGATTAAAATCATAAACACCATGCAGGTCACTTCCAGTGTTGACTGTCCGACCTCACGCAAACGCTTAATGTTGATTTCGCCCTTGGCGGCGGCAAGCAAGGTGGCGCCAAGAGCACCGATAGCTGCCGCCTCAGTGGGGGTTGCGGCACCAATCAGAATAGAACCGAGTACAGCGACGATTAATAGTAGTGGCGGCAATAGCCCGGAGAGCAGTTCGCCAATAGCCGGCCGCCGCGTATCTTCAGCCAGTGGGGCCGCCTGAGGTTTTATATGGGCATAACCAATGAGATAAAGAAGATAGAGCGCCACCAGAATCAGCCCGGGAATCACCGCGCCGATAAACAGATCGCCCACGGAAACCGTCTTGGGATTGAAAATCCCCATATTGAGCTGAGCCTGTTGATAGGCGCTGGATAAAATATCACCCAGCAGTACCAGCGCGATCGACGGCGGAATAATTTGCCCCAGCGTACCCGTCGCACAGATGACGCCGGTGGCTAACTTGGGGTCATAGCCGCGATTCATCATTGAGGGTAACGACAGCAAGCCCATGGTGACCACAGTGGCGCCGACGATGCCGGTACTGGCGGCCAGCAATACACCCACCGCCACTACGGAAATGGCCAGGCCACCACGCAAGCGTCCAAACAGCCCGGCCATATTGTCCAGCAACTGCTCCGCGACGCGGGATTTTTCCAGCATCACACCCATCATCACAAACAGTGGTACCGCCAGCAGGGTGGTATTTTGAATAGTGCCAAACAGGCGATTGGGTAGTGCGCTTAGATAAGAGGGGTCGAAGTGGCCACTGATTATACCGAGGCCTGCGAAAACCAGCGAGGTACCCGCAAGGCTAAAGGCCACCGGATAACCCAGCATTAAAACCAGACAGATTGAGAAAAAAAGAATCAGCGGAATAAATTCAATCACACGTGATTCCCATTGCTGGTGTTATTTTCAACCTCGTCTATTTTCTGGTTCTCAAAAGCTGGATCAATCAGAATCAGCGCACTGCGTATAATTTCAGCCAGACACTGCAAACCCAGATTAATTGCCATCAGCGGAATCAGGGTTTTTAGCAGGAACACCGCTGGAATACCCCCCGACTCCGTGGATACCTCGCGAATCTGCCAGGACTGCAGGACAAAATCCCAACTAAAGACAAAGATATACACGCAGATGGGTAACAGAAACACAATACCGCCGAGGCTATCTACCCAGGCTTTGGCCCTGGGGCTGAATTGTCGATAGAAAATATCCACACGCACATGGGCACCGTGCTTGAGTGCGTAGGCTGCACCCAACATAAAAATAGTGGCATGCAGATAGGTTACCGATTCCTGCAGGGCGACGGCACCGATATTAAAACCGTAGCGCAGCAGTACCACCAGCGAAAGGAGTACCATCATCAAAAGGCTTAACCATGCGAGTACCTTTCCGCAGGCCTCGGTAAACGTTTCAATAGCTATCACTATCGACGACAGGATTGGTAAAGGTTGCGGCTGTTGTGGCTTAACAGTAGGCATGCGTAAGGGTAGACAAGCGATTTTGAATTCATTATTTTCGCGCATTATAACTGAGCCATAGCAAAGTCGCATTGCCTTATTCATCGGCCCTTGTTGACCGGTTCTGGCCATTCGACTGGTCATTAATAGCGGGCTTCTGCTATGGTTACTGATTGAAACCCCTGTGGCTTCATCACGCGCAGGCCCTGTGGCTGGCAGCTGCACAAGCCACTGTACCAATCCATTAATAAGATAATATTGCCTATGAACAGCCCCATTCAAAAAGTATTGCAGCCACTCTTTATTGCCTCTTTGGTGTTTTTAGCCGCCTGTGAGAGTAAGTGGGAGAAAATGCCCGATGATGAGTTGGCGGCAAAATCCTCTGAATGCCATAACATGAATGACCCAGCCCCGGCTATGATTCAGGTCTGCAAGAACTACGAGCGCGAGTGCGAGCGTCGTCGCTCTGAAGGGATTTATGTTTGTTGAATTCGCTCAGGGCTTAGCTGGCTAAGCTCCTGCCTGTCAGCATGTTAGAGTATCGCGGGTTCGCGTCGGTAGCCGTAAAACGTAGTAAGAGTAGTGTGAATGAAGACGACAATTGGTGGCGAGACCACGGTTGATTTGATTGCGGGTCGTCACCCCAATGGCGAACTGATCATCGAAAAAGTGCTGGCCACTCCGCAACAGGAAGCCAACAGCTTCCAGATATTGAAATCCCCCATGTTTGTGCGGGGTATTGCCCGGGCCGATATTATCCAATCGGTCCCCGAGCCCAAGGGTGCCTTTAAAATCCTGCAGCACGGCGGCAATGTTTGCCTGCGTGTGTTTAGCAAGAGCGCCTTTACCGAACCGTCGCTGGAAGCCCTGGAGCAAAAGCTCAGTTCAGAAATTGAAAAGCTGGGTGGCGATTTGGATATTCGAGAGGTCAAGGCATTAGTGTATAGCATCCATGTCAGCTGCGGCTTTAACGCCATTGAAAAACTGCTGGATGAAAACCTCGCCGGCCGGGATGATGTCGTCTGGTTTTACGGCAATGTTTACGACCCCGAAACCGGCGAGCCTTTGGATTGGTGGCAGCCTATTCTTGCGCCGGAATAAGCAAGTTCGCACAGATCTTACCCTAACGATCAGGCTTTTATTTGAATAACCCACATTGAAAAGCCTGAATTGAGATAAAACCCTGAATTGAGATAAGACAATGTTAATGGTGATCTCCCCGGCCAAGACGCTGGATTTTGAAACCAGTCCCAAAACCAAAGTGGCCACTACGCCCGACTTTCTCGATCAATCGCAACAACTGATCAATGAATTGCGCGATTTGTCGCCGGCGGATATATCCGGGCTGATGAGCATCAGCGATAAACTGGGTGTACTGAATTATGACCGCTATGCCAGCTGGGAGCAGCCCTTCACGGCGGACAATGCCAAACAGGCGGTGCTGGCCTTTAAGGGAGATGTCTACACTGGCTTGGATGCGGAGAGCTTCAGCAGTGCCGATTTTAAATTTGCCCAGAAGCATCTGCGTATTTTGTCTGGGCTGTACGGCTTGCTACGTCCACTGGATTTAATCCAGCCCTATCGGTTGGAAATGGGCACCAAGTTTGCCAATCAGGGCGGCAGTAATCTGTATCAGTTCTGGGGCGAGCAACTAACCGATGCCGTTAATGTGCAATTGAAAAAAACCAAAAGTGACGTGCTGATTAATCTGGCCTCTAACGAATACTTCAAATCCCTACAGCCCAAAGGGATTAATGCTGACATTATTACCCCGGTGTTTAAAGACCTGAAAAATGGCAACTATAAAATCATTAGCTTCTACGCCAAAAAAGCCCGTGGCCTGATGAGCGCCTATGCCATCAAACATCAAATCACCGATGCTGAGCAGCTTAAGGGTTTTGATGTCGAGGGCTATTGCTATAACAAGACGCTTTCCAGCGCCACGGACTGGGTATTTACCCGTGATAACCCTGCTTAACACCCTGGTTGCCTTGGAATATAGGCAGCCC
This sequence comes from Oceanicoccus sp., assembly GCA_965661375.1. Classification (GTDB taxonomy): domain Bacteria; phylum Pseudomonadota; class Gammaproteobacteria; order Pseudomonadales; family Dasaniaceae; genus Oceanicoccus. The sequence goes on from CBFIDJ010000006.1 coordinate 32,075, forward strand.
GTGCAATAGCGGCTCCGCCAGTTTTCAACTAAGCTGACAGTTCCAATAAAGAAAAGACTACTCCTGTTGCCAAGCGAATAAGGTGGGCTATGCCAGCTTTGAAATTTCTGGTGGTTGATGACGCGACCTTTATTCGCGATCTGTTAAAAAAAAATCTGCGTGATCATTTTCCCGGGTGTGAAATTCTTGATGCCGCCAGCGCCAAAAAAGCCTTGTTATTGCTGAAAACCAATCGGGTGGACCTGATTCTCTGCGATTGGGAAATGCCGGAGATGACCGGCGAAGAATTTCTGCGTGCTTTGCGAGGCCAGGAAAAATACGCCGATATGCCCTTTATCATGGTGACCAGCCGAGGCGAGCGTGACTATATTGTCAAGGCGGCGCAGGCGGGGGTATCGGATTATCTCGGTAAACCATTTACTCCGGAAGGCCTGGTGGGCAAGGTTACCAAGGCACTGGCAAAAGTGGGCAAGAGTGTTAAGCCGGTTGGTGTACCCGACCCTAACGACAGCAGCCTCGGTGTATTAACTGGTGGTGCGGCTACCGTACAGGCCAGTAAACCAGCCAGTAAACAGCCCCTGAATGATTCGGCCAGTGTATTGACGGGCGGCGCGCTGTCGGCATCGGCTGCTCGCTCGAAGCCGGTATCGGCCGCTAAAAAAGCCAAGCCTCAAGCACGAGGACAGGCACAATTAACCTTCGCCAATTTTAACTGTCAGTGTGTGATCAAGGATATCTCCCTGCAGACACTCAGTGGTGCCATTAAACGAGAGGCAAGTGTTCCCACAATTCTGGAAAGCGTGGTCATTAGCATTGTACAAAATGATGGTCAGGATGTGGCGCGATTAAATGGCTATGTGCACAGTATTCAGGCCGGTGAAAACCGCATGGATGCCGGCGTGCTGAAACTGATGATTCGCTTTGTCGATGACGACCCGGAAAAGCTGGAACAACTGTCGCGTTATATTGGCAAATTGTAAGCAGTTAAATTCAAAAACAGGATTTTCTCTCATAGGCAGACCCGTATAGGCATATAAATGGAGCGACCCTTTTCCCAAGCCTGCGAAAACAACAAAGACGCCATTCTGTCAGTGATCCAACGGCACTTTCAGAGTATTGATTATGTGCTGGAAGTGGGGAGCGGTACGGGTCAGCACGCGGTGTATTTTGCCGAGCAGTTGCCGCATCTGACTTGGCAGACCGCAGATCAACGGGAATATCATGATGGTATCAAGGCCTGGCTGGACTGGGCACAGCGGGACAATCTCAAATCACCGCTGGAGTTGGATGTGAATCAGCCTTGGCCGGTGCCATCAACTCCGGCGATTTTTTCCGCCAATACCGTCCATATCATGAGCTGGCCAGAGGTTGAAAATTTTTTTCAGGCAATTAGGCTGGTACTGGAACCGGACGGGATTTTTTGTCTTTACGGCCCGTTTAACTACCGGGGTGAGTACACCAGCGAGAGCAATGCCGGGTTTGATCAGTGGTTAAAGCGCCGTGATCTGCTCAGTGGCATTCGAGATTTTGAGGCAGTTAACAGTTTGGCCGCCGATGCCGGGTTAACATTGTTGGAGGATAATGCCATGCCCGCCAATAACCGCTGTCTGGTCTGGAAGAAAGAGCTGGAATAAGGCATGCAGGCCGTTAGTTCAAGGCCTGAATAAAGCGTCCTGCCTGAGCGAAGAGTGTCACTGTTACAGCAAGCAGCCGTGTAGTAATAATGGTCCATCAATAGGCCCGGCAATTACCGGGCAGCGTATACAATATGCTATCTGCCCATCCCGCCGACAACCGTTTTCTTATCGTTGATAACTATCCCTTTGGTCGGGATACACTGCGCCGTGCGTTGTTATCGATGGGCGCTGAGCAGGTAGATATTGCCGTCAGTGCCAGCATTGCTATCTCCATGTGTAAAAACATGGATTACGATATGGTGCTGGCGGATTATGATCTGGGTGAAGGCCGCAATGGCCAGCAACTACTGGAAGAGTTGCGCAGTCAGCAACTGCTGAATACCGTTAGCGCTTTTATCATCATCACTTCAGAAACCACCCGTGACATTGTCTTAAGCACATTGGAATATCAACCGGATGATTACTTGGTCAAACCCTATCCGCAAAACCTGCTGACCCGGCGAGTGCGCCGATTGCTACGCCTTAAATCCAATCTGCATGAAGTCTTTCAATCCATCGATGCAAAAAACTATGTGATGGCAGCGCAGGACGCTGAACGTTATCTGGAAGCTAATGATGAGTTTCGCGGTAACGGATTGAGGATGCTGGCCGAGCTTTATCAACAAACCGGCAACCTGGAACGGGCCAAAAAAATCTACGATACCGAGCTTGCCGCACGGGACAGCGACTGGGCCAGACTGGGTTTGGCCAAAATCTATATGCAGGAGCAGCAACTGCAGGAGGCCGAAGCCCTGTTTGCTGAATTGATAAACCAGAATTATATGTATATCGAGGCCTATGAAAACCTATCCAGAATTTATCTGGAACAGGAGCAGGTGAAAAAAGCTGAAGATATTATGGCGCGCGCGGTATTGGTTTCGCCTTTATCTATTAGACGACAGCAGTGGTATGCCCGTATCTGTGAAAGCAATAATCATTTTGATGCGGCTATCAACGCCTGGAAAAGTGTGATTAAAACCACTAAAAATTCTAAATACGAATCGGCTGATCATCACCTGAATTTATCACGTTGTCTTAGCGACTCCTGTGATCACCACAATAATTACAATGATGCGATGGCCAGGGATGCATTGAAAAATATCGACATCATGCGTGATCGTTATCATGTCTATGGCGATAACGAATTACAGTCTTTATTTATTGAAAGCCGTATTTTTCATGGCAAGGGTAACACGACCCAGAGTAAAGAGAGCCTGCGTCAGGCCAACAAAATGTTTGAAAAAAATCCGTCGGCTTATTCTGAGCAGAGTCAGCTGGAACTGGCCAAATCGCTCAGTCAATCCGGCGACAATACTGAAGCAGAAAAAATACTCAAAAGATTGGTAGCACGCAGCAAAGACGATGACATTCTCGCCAAAGCTGACAAAGTGCTTGATGAACCCATTAGCGAAAATGGCAAAGCCCGCATCGTCAAACTCAACCGTCAGGGTATTAAAGCGTTTAAGGCGGGGGACTACGCCAAGGCGGTAACTTTTTTTAAAAATGCACAGTTATTCTTTCCCAAAAACATCGAGTTAAATCTTAACCTGGTACAGGCCTTAATTAAGTCCATAAAATCGAGTAAAAATGAAAGAGATCGGGAAAACTGGCTGACTGATGCTGAGCAATGCATGGTCCAGATTCGGGACATTCCCTACCAGCACAAAAAATTTGAAAACTACAAGCGGCTACAAAAAGAGTTGGAGACAATTCATAGCGAAGAGGCTGCTTGATCATTAAAGCGCTTGCGCCTCAAAACCTCAACAAATTTCCCTAGTCTGGTCGCATTCCGCCTGAATTACCAGGTTCGGATTATCGTGAATTAGTAGTTAAACCCTGTAGAATTTTCTATCGAATGGAAAAGAATAAAATCTATATCCTATACGTTATGAGGAGCGAAAGTGAACTTAGAAAATATCTCCTGGAAAATCGATAGAATGGATGCTCAGGATTAATGGGGGCTCGCTAACCGGGAGTTCGGGGTCAGAATAAAAACGCTGTCCGCTAATGACGATTAATCATCACTGCGACTTGTTAAAAGTCAATCCTGCCTAAACGGCAACAACTTCTTCGCCTCCGCTATATACCGCTGCGTATGCACATTATCCTGCTGTAAAAAATCTGCAATCGCTTCACGAAAGCCTGGATGAGCTACCCAATGATTAGACCAGGTGGTGATAGGGGTAAAACCGCGTTGAATTTTATGCTCCCCCTGTGCGCCGGGGTCAAAGCGCTTTAGGCCATTATTGATACAGTAAACTATGCCCTGGTAGTAGCAGGCTTCGAAGTGCAGGAATTCGTATTCTTTGATGCAGCCCCAGTAGCGGCCGTAGAGAGTTTTGCTATCGCGAAAATTTAATGCCCCGGCAATCAGTTCGCCTTTTCCTTTCTCTTCGTAGGCTAAAACCAGCACTAAATGTTCCGGCATGGTTTCGGCAATTAATTCAAAGAAGGTTTGGTCAAGGTAGCCGCCGTGTCCGCTGCGTTTAGCGTAGGTCAGTTGGTAGAAGTAAAAAAAACGTTGCCAGATCGCAGGTGAAATATCGGGGCCTTCCAGTATTTCCAGGTGCAGGTTTTGTTCAGTGACAACGCGCCGTTCCTTTTTCAGGTTTTTGCGTTTGCGCGAGCTGAAGGTCGCTAAAAAATCATCAAAATTGTTGAAGCCCTGATTGTACCAGTGAAACTGGGCACCGCTGCGCCGCGGCAAACCCAGTTGTTCAAAGCGATCGGAATCGGTAGCTTCTGGAAATAATATATGGATTGATGATGAGCGGGTTTCTTCCGCCCGATGAAAAAGGGCTTCACAAACCTTAGTGTTGATGGCGTGTTGATCCTCTCCGGCTTTAATGCACAGCCGTGGTCCGGTAGCAGGTGTAAAGGGAATGGCGGATAGCAGTTTGGGGTAATACTCCAAGCCGTGGCGTTGATAGGCATTGGCCCAGGCCCAGTCGAACACGTATTCGCCGTAGGAGTGGTACTTCAGGTAAAGCGGCATCACGGCGATGACTTGTAGCGCGTCGTTCTTAACCAATAGATGTTGTGGCTGCCAGCCGGATTTGCGGTTGGTGGCACCACTGATTTCCAGGGCGTGCAAAAATTCGTATCGGGTGAAAGGGTAGTCGATACCGGTAATGGAATTCCACTGCTCGCAGTCGATCTGGTCAAGGCTGTCAATAAAGCTGAGATGCATCTAGGATAACCAACCTCTTGTCTGCTCGGTTAAGCAAGCAGGTAATCGACCACAATTCCGCAGAATATCACCAATCCCACCCAATTATTATTGAGAAAGGCGGTGAAGCACTGATCGCGATCGCGGTGACGAATCAGTCGCTGCTGATAAACAAAAAAGCCTGCCGCAATACTCAGGCTGACGTAGTAGGGGTAACCCAGCTCAAAGCGACTACCTATCATCATCAGAATGCCTATCACGGAGGCTTGCAGAATGGCGGTGATGGTTCTGTCGTCCTCACCGAATAAAATCGCGGTGGATTTTACGCCGATTTTTAAGTCGTCATCGCGGTCCACCATGGCATAAAAGGTATCGTAGACAATTGTCCATAGCACAGCGGCGATATAGATCAGCCACAGGGTTTCGGGCAATTGATTCTGCTGCGCTGCAAAAGCCATGGGGATGCTCCAGGAAAAGGCGGCACCCAATACCACTTGAGGCAGGTGGGTGTAGCGCTTCATAAAGGGGTAGCAGGCCGCCAGCGCCAGCGCGCCAAAGGACAACAACACGGTGAGGCGATTGGTCAACAACACCAACAGAAACGATAAGACTGATAGCCCGGCCGCCACTAACAGCGCCTCTTTAGGGCTGACACGACCGCTGGGTATGGGCCGCTGGGTGGTGCGTTTAACATGCCCATCAATATTGCGGTCAGCGTAATCATTGATGGCACAGCCCGCCGAGCGCATCAGGAAGGTGCCGATAATAAAAATGACCAATAGTTTGAGGTCTGGTACTCCCTCGGCTGCCAGCCACAGCGCCCATAGCGTAGGCCACAGCAGTAACAGGCTGCCGATGGGCCGATTAAAGCGAATCAGGGTGAGGTAGCCGGGTGTTTTTTGTTTCAGGGTCTGGTTTAAAGAAGACATTGGGCATCAGCGATTTTTGAGCAATTGCGGCAGTATAGCAGCTAAGGAATTAAGAGAGTTCTCAGGGCCGGAAGGTCGGTAAAAAAATCTCACTGACCATTAATGGGTGGCCTGCCAGCTCAAAGCGGCAGCGCCGTCCCCAGATATTTTGTGCCGAGTGTAAGCTAGTCGGCAGTTGCGGGCTATTACCGTCAATCAGGGCCAGTTCGAAGGGGTGGCGCTGCATACTGGGATCGCTGAACAGCATGGCCCCCAGCGAACTGTCGCTGAGTTTTCGCAACTGCCGCAGATGGCCGCGAACTGAACGGGCCGGAATCACGCTGCGGGCAAACACCCAGGGCTCATTAAAACAGAGCAGCAGTACCTCTCGGACAATCGAGGTTTCGCGCGATCCCATGTCTAGCAATCGGCGCTCAGAAAAACGCGGTTGTTGCCACTGCTGGTTTAACACCTTCACCCTGAACTGACCACCGCTCGCTCTGACTAGTCGCTTAGTCAGCGAGCCATTATCCAGCAGCCAGGGTTTAATGGTGTCGGGCAGCCGGCTAGCGTTGTCGCGAGTATCTGCGTGGCGAAAAAAGTGGCGATAGTCCTGCCAACGAGATTCACCTGGGTGGTATCCGGGAGCTTGTGCAGCGTACAATATCGGGCTTCCAGTCAGTGGGTTTAAATAAAAAGTCACCGAAATAGGTGGCGGCAGAATGCTTGATTAGCTGGGAACTTGCAAGTGTTGCAAGGCTGGTGTTGCAGGCCTAGTGTTGCAAGTCTTTGGCTGGCTGGGCCTATTCGGGAGCAGGGCTGCCGTGCTGAAACATATTTAAATCGTTAGAATTAATTAAAGCCAGTAGAGATAATTGGTGCTCTGCCGGTCAGGCTAAAAGAGTGAACAGAGGTAACCGTAAAATGAAAAGATGGGAATGTGTAATTTGTGGCTGGGTGTACGACGAAGCGAAGGGAGACCCTGATTCTGATATCGCGCCGGGCACTCGGTGGGAGGACATTCCCGATGACTGGTTATGCCCCGACTGCGGAGTCGGTAAGGAAGACTTCGAGATGATTGAGCTGAACTAGCAAGGAGCGGGCAGGCAGTTTGTAGGGGCTTCTATCCCTCAATCCCGCGAATTGAAGGAAAAAACCAGAAAATAGGGAAAAAAATAGTCCTGTAGAAGTTGTGTAGAAAGTGCCGCTAAGTTGATGTTTGGATTGCTTTTTCAGGTGTTCCCCATCATGTGTGACCGAAGAGGCCCAGTAATATCAAGGGCTGCAGGCTTGCTTAATGGTGTAAACCTGATTTAATAGCGGGTTCAAAAAGCAATAACAACATCCAATAACAACAACTTGTCTACTACAGACCATAACTCCAACGAGGGTAGTCTTATGCGTAAGCCTGATCTTGCCGCAAAAATTGCTGACCAAGCAGATATTCCTGTCGGCAAAGCTAGTGATGTTTTGTCCGCCATACTGGATGAAATCACCAATGCGTTAAGCCGTGAAGAATCCGTTAGCCTGATTGGCTTTGGTACTTTTGAAAATCGTCACCGTAAAGCACGGAGCGGAAAAAATCCGCAGACCGGTGCGGCGATCCAGATTCCTGCCAGCAACACTGTCGGCTTTAAACCTGGCAAAGCCCTGAAAGACGCGCTCAATTAAGCATCGTCCGGGCCATCGAAAAAGCGGATAATGGTCGACATTGTCCGTTTTTTTATGAGTTACTTTTTTGATGCCTGGCCGACAAGATCCCTCTACCACTACCCTGAATTGGGTTCAGCGATTTGTTATCGGATTGAACCTGTGTCCCTTTGCGGCCCCGGTGTTACGCCAACAGGGTTTGCAGATCGCTGTCTGTGAAACCACTGATTCGCAGGGTTTGATGCGGGCAGTTTTGGAGCAGCTCGACCTGTTGCACCAGCAGGATGAGTACAGTGTCGCTACCAGTTTGCTAGTGTTCAGCCATGCCCTGAAGGATTTTGATGACTATTGGCAATTTGTCGGATTGGCTGAGCAGCTGTTGGCCGATGCGGGTTTGGAGGGCGTAATCCAAATTGCCAGCTTTCATCCGGATTATTGCTTTGCGGGTGTTGATCCCGAGGATGTCAGTCATTTTAGTAATCGATCCCCTTTTCCTATGTTGCACTTTATCCGCGAGGCACATCTGAGTAGAGTACTGGATACAGTTAGCGATGCGGATAGTATCCCAGAGGCAAATATCCGACGCTTAAGAACCCTTGGGCGTGAGGCGATAGATCAGTTACTGAAGCAATGCTGATAAAGGGTTGCGGCGACTTGCCGATGTACAGAGCGGACGCCTTATCCCGCCGCATGTACAATCGCTGAATGATAAAAACACAAAAACGGACCTGTTATGAATAAACTTGCCCTGCACTGGCAAATCCTGATCGCTATCTTGCTTGCAGCGGTAGCTGGCAGTTTTACCGCCATGGAAAGCGAAATATTCGGTGTCAGTGTGTATGCGGCTTATCAGTTTCTCGGCACCCTGTTTTTGAATGCCCTGAAAATGATCATCGTCCCGCTGGTGCTGTCCTCAATCATTACCGGTATCTCGGGCATCGGTAATAGTGAGAATCTGGGCCGATTGGGTGGCAAAACCATACTGTTTTACGCTACCACCAGCCTGCTCGCTATTCTGGTGGGCTTGACCATAGTGAATATAACCACCCCCGGTGTGATCAATGGCGAGCCGGCCGGTGAGCAGTTAAACCTGACCACCGATCCACAGGCCCTGGCCGATGTGGTTGAGAAAGTCGAAGGGAAAAGCGCTGGCGATATCAGTGGTATTTTTCTCCGCATGGTACCAACCAATATTGTGGCGGCAGCGGCTAATGGCGAGATGTTAGGGCTGATCTTTTTTGCGCTGGTATTCGGGTTTTTTATGACCCGAATCGAAAGTTCGAAAGGTGAGCTGCTGATTAATTTCTGGCAGTCGGTGTTCGATACCATGATGTTAGTCACCATGTGGGTGATGAAGTTTGCCCCGATCGGTGTCTTTGGGCTGGTGGCCAGTACCGTCGCCGTCACAGGTTTTGCCGCCTTTGGACCGATGTTGATTTTCTTCCTGTCAGTCCTGGCAGCACTGTTGATTCATAGCTTTGTCACTTTGCCGATCCTGCTGCGCGTTCTTGGCGGGGTTCGTCCAGTGCAATTTATTCGCAAGATGTCGCCAGTCATGTTGACCGCTTTTTCCACCGCCTCCAGTTCCGCAACCTTGCCACTCAGCCTGAAAACTGTTGAGCAGGAAGTGGGCGTCTCCAACCAAACCACCAGTTTTGTACTGCCGTTGGGGGCCACCATCAATATGGATGGCACGGCGCTGTATGAATGCGTGGCCGCTATGTTTATTGCCCAGGCCTACGGGTTGGAGCTTGGCTTTGTCGAGCAATTCACCATTGTGCTGGTAGCCCTGCTGACCTCCATCGGGGTGGCGGGTATCCCGGCTGCCAGCCTGGTGGCGATCACGGTTATTCTGGGTGTGATCGGCTTGCCGCTTGAAGGGCTCGGGTTATTGCTGGTCACCGATAGAATTCTGGATATGATGCGCACGGCGGTGAATGTCTTTTCCGATTCCTGCGGTGCGGTCATTATTGCTCGCAGTGAGGGTGAGGAAACTCAGATAGCGGCCCGCTAGCCGCTGTTACGCCAAAGCTCTATCCTTCCGGCTAGGGCCTCGATGTTCAAATTTTTGACTCTTCTTTCCTATATATCGCTCGGCTATGTCTTCAGCTGGCGTATTTTTGTCATTTTTTTAACTAACAGCTAGAGGAGTTTCTTTGCTTGATAGAAAATAACTTTATATATCAATAGGATAAAAAATTTTCTGACAAATTAGCTCAGCTTGGCACTGCTGTTGCAATTGTTCCTGGTATAAGTGGTCAAAAAAACAGTGACGAATCGGGAGAACAGACGTGTTAGATACTCATTTAAAGAATCTGGAACACAGCATCATTTGGGCACAACAGCAGGATGACATCGAAGTGCTCTGTCTGGCACGGGATAATATGGACCGGCTGCTTCATTTTACCAATGAATTACCGGTTCCCACCCAGCTTCAGGTTCAGCAAAAAATTGATCAGTTACTTCCAATGGAATGGCCACTGTGGATGGAAGCATGTCGTTACGAGAATGGGGAAGATCAGTTCGAAGAGCCGGTGACACTTCACTAAATCGCGTTATGAGTATTCAACATTTGGGGCGTTTTTACGCCCCTTTCATGTTTTAGTTTTTATTAAAGGACTTATACTTTAAGCCGCCATATTGGTCGCCATCATATTCAGCTCGGCTGAGGACTCTATCATGGTGGCAATCACATCATGGGCTTTTTCGCGATCCAGATGCAGTTCTTCAAACAGTGAATCGGGTATCGGTGCCAGTGGTGCATCGCCGATTTGATGTTGTCGAAGTAAGCGCATACAAACGAAGAGCAGCTTGGCATAACTGCAGTTTTCGCCACTAAAGCCGGGCTCATTCTGAAAGCGCAGGGCATCGGAAACTTCCTCCGGCATATTCCACAGGCGCATCAGCCAGGAGGCCAGTTGCTCGCGGGTCACGCCCAGCAGGTGGCGCTCAATATAGCTGTGACTGGCGTAGGGGTTGGCTTCCTGATAGCGGCAAATATTGGAAAACTGCGGCGGAAACACCTGCGCCAGTATCAGGTAGCCAAAGTTATGCAGCAGGCCGGATAAATAGGCCATGCCCATATTGGGTCGCTCCTTGGGCGCGATTGCACCAACCAGGCTTTCCATTCCGGTTGCGGCATACACTGCCTGATGCCAGTAGGGAGTAAAGCCTCGAGCGGCGTCCTTGGGCATATTCATTGCCTTGCCCAGCGACAGCCCCAGGGATAGGTTCAGCACCAGATCAAAGCCCAGCACACGCACAATAGCATCGTGGACGGATTTGATTTTGCCGGGAGCGGCGTAATAGGGCGAGGCGGCCCAGCTGACAACCTGTGCCGCCAGTGCGGGGTCGGTCTCGACAATATCGGTTAAGTCTTTGATATCCGCATTGGGGTCTACCCGTAGCTTGATAATACGTTGGGCCGTTTCGGGTAGGGGTGGAAATTCAAGGGTTTCTTCCAGTCGTTGTTTGATACGAAGCTGGGTAAAGTTAGCCACCGCTGCAGTGATTTGTTCGGCATCAGCCACATGGTCAAGTGAGCCACTTTCCAGTGTGGTCTCGGGAATAGCAAAGCTGCCCACTCTGGCCGCCCCAATCAACTGCTTAAAATGAGCGCTGGCAATATTGATAACGGTGGATTCGCTACCACTATCCAGTTTTAAGTCGGGCGATTGTAATAACGCGTCGTCGATGATGACATCCATTTCCAGCACACCGGGAATGGTGGGCAGGCGCTCCAGCTTAACCATGTCGCAGAGGGTTTTGATATCGCCATTGCTCAGGGCCGATAGATCGCGACCGGTCAGTCGGCGCAAGGCATCCACATCCAGAATGCAATCAGCACCGTAGATGGCCTGAACTTTTCCCTGCCCGTCCTGAAGTACCGTGGTTCTGGCACTATCAATCAGGAATGCAGTAGGGTGTGCTTCAGCGACGCCGTACTCTATGTTGTGCTTGTTTAAAATCTCTTCAATGACAGCCGGGACTGACATGGGGTTACTCCTCGATTACAACTGGCTCCGCAGGGTGGCTAAACTATTCTGCAATGTGTCATTCAATAGTGCCAACGTCTATAACTGGTCGACTAGGTTGATATCGTCAAATAAGTTGATGCGGGGCTCCGTGGTCAACTCTCTTACCGTGATGCTAAGTGTAGTTCATCAATAAAAAAATGCGTCTTACACTAAATTAATTGTTGACCTGATTCTCAGATTAGCGACCCGGAAAGAGACCTAGACCTGTGCGTAGTGTTCGCTCTCAGCCAACCAGCGCTTAATCAGCGACTCTACGGTTTGCGGGCTGTGCTCGAAGAGCTGTTGCGCGGTGGCGTTGACCTGTTCCAATAGGTGGCTATCGCGTTCCAGATCGGCAATGCGCAACTGCATCAGCCCTGTCTGTCGCGTACCTAACAATTCACCAGGACCGCGCAGCTCCAGATCCTTTTCCGCAATGACAAAGCCGTCGGCGCTCTGGCGCATGGTCTGCAGGCGTTGCTTGCCCAGCGCCCCCAGTGGTGATTGGTACATCAACACGCAGTAACTGGCGGTACTGCCACGGCCCACTCGGCCACGCAACTGGTGTAGTTGGGCAAGGCCCAGACGCTCAGCATTTTCGATAATCATCAAGCTGGCGTTGGGCACGTCCACGCCTACCTCGATTACCGTAGTGGCGACCAATACATCCAGTTGGTGAGACTTGAAGGCTTGCATTACGGCGGCTTTGTCGTTGGCCTTCATGCGGCCGTGAACCAGCCCGACCTTTAACTCGGGCAGTGCGGCTTGCAAGAGTTCGCAGCTGTCTTCAGCGGCCTGAGCACTGAGTGCTTCCGACTCTTCGATCAGGGTACAGACCCAATAGGCCTGACGCTGCTCAAGGCAGGCATTACGCACCCGCTGAATAACCTGTTCGCGGCGTGCGTTATCAATCACCACGGTTTCAATGGGGGTTCGACCCGGCGGTAGTTCATCGATGACAGAGGTATCCAGGTCAGCATAGGCGCTCATGGCCAGTGTGCGCGGAATGGGGGTGGCGGTCATAATCAGCTGGTGGGGATGGCCAACACTGTCGCTGGCCTTTTCTTTCAGAGCCAGTCGCTGGTGCACACCAAAGCGATGCTGCTCATCGATAATGACCAATCCCAGCTTGGCAAACTGCACCTCATCCTGAAACAGGGCGTGTGTACCGATGACCAATTGAGCCTGATGAGTGGCAATTCGGTCAAGACTGTGCTGCCGCGACTTGCCCTTGACCTTGCCTGTCAACCAGCCCAGTTCCAGTCCTAGCGGCTGCATCCATTGGCTGAAGTTATTGAAATGCTGCTCGGCGAGGATTTCGGTGGGTGCCATGATGGCCACCTGATAACCGCTAGCCACGGCCCGGAGTGCCGCCAATGCGGCGACCACAGTTTTACCTGAACCCACATCTCCCTGCACTAGCCGTAACATGGGTTTGCTTTGTTGCAGATCGGTCGTGATCTCATCGACAACCCGCTGCTGGGCACGGGTCAGACTAAAGCCCAACTGCTGCAAAAACGGTCCGCTTAAATCTTGTGATTCCAGCATGGCGGGCGCACCGCAGCTTTGGGTTTGGTGACGCAGCTTGAGCAGGCTCAGGTTGTGGGCCAGTAATTCCTCAAAGGCCAGTCGTTGCTGAAAGGGATGTTCACCTTCTCGCAGAATTTGCACCGGCGCATCGGGTGGTGGGCGATGTAAATAATGAATGGCTTGCTCAAGGGTGGCTGTCTGCTCTTCCAATACATTCCCGGCGGACAGATAATCGACCAGTGTATTGTCCTGTAACAGTCCCAGCGCCTGTTCGGTGAGCTTGCGCCAGCCCAGTTGGCTCAGGCCTTCGGTGCTTGGATAGATTGGCGTCAGGGACTGCTCTACCGCGATGGCTTGCTGTTGATTCACCACGGTGTATTCCGGATGGTACAGCTCCAGACCGCTGGCGCCGCGGCGGGCTTCGCCAAAACAGCGCAGGCGACTGCCAGCGGAAAGGTTATTTTTTTGTGCCGCGCTGAAATGAAAAAACCGCAGGGTGATAGTGCCGGTGTGGTCTTGTATACGGCAGACCAGACTGCGGCGGCGACCAAAGACAATATCGGCGGCTTTGATCTCACCTTCAACGACCGCATCAACACCGGCCTGAAGTGCACCGATAGGCGTGATACGGGTACGATCCTGATAGCGCAACGGCAGGTGGAAAAGCAGATCTTGCACGGTAAGAATGCTCAAAGCTGCCAGCTTTTCGGCCATTTTTGGGCCGACGCCCTTCAGTGAGGCGACGCGGATCTGGTCGAGGGTTGTGATGTCAGCCATGCGGTGATTTACGGGCCTTTAACAGCTGCGCCGTTAACCACTGCACCGTTTACTACTGTACCTAGCTGCCCCTGTCGAATCGACTTGCTTAACACATCAATCGCCTGATGCCTGGGGAAACTGGCGCGCCAGGCCAGGGCCACGGTTCTTTTCGAATTAAAGGGCCGGGTTACCATGGCGTTGTTATCGATCAGTTGGGCAGCGGAGGCGGGTAGAATAGTGATGCCTAACCCCGAAGCCACCATGTATTTAAGGGTTTCCAATGAGCTGCCTTCAACCACCGATTGTAGAGGGTCGTTGCCATTGCTGAGGTTTTTGCGCAGCGAAGGGCAGGCTGCCAATACCTGATCGCGAAAGCAGTGGCCTTCACCCAGCAACAGCACATGTTCCTTTTCCAGTTGCTTGTTGGTGATGGACTCACACTCGGCCAGGGGGTGATTTTTGGAGAGCAAGACCACGAAGGACTCTTCGTACAGGTTCTGGGTAACTACATCGGGTTCTGAAAAAGGCAGTGCGATAATAATCGCATCCAGCTCGCCCTGGCGCAGCCGTTCGCGCAGCACTGCGGTGTAGTTTTCCTCAATATAGAGCGGCATTTCCGGCGCTGCCTGGTGTAGTTTGGGCACGAAATGGGGAAAAAGATAGGGGCCGATGGTGAAGATGGCGCCAATGGAGAGTCGGCTGCCAAGAGGGTCTTTGCCCAAACTGGCCATCTCCCGAATCAGGTTGCTTTGTTCCAGTACCGTCTGCGCCTGCTGGATAATCTGTTCACCCAGCGGCGTAGCGCGGACCTTGCTGCGACTGCGTTCGAACAGGGTGACGTTGAGCTCTTCCTCCAGCTTTTTGATCGCAACACTTAGAGTTGGCTGACTGACAAAGCACTTTTCCGCCGCTTTTCCGAAATGACCCGTTTGCTGCAGGGCGACGATATAACGTAATTCCGTTAAAGTCATAGGTGATGAACTCTTGCTGTTATTCTGCATTGAGCGTGGTGTGAGACCCTAGCAGGTTAGATTAATATTTTCTATTAAAACACGCTAATACTATTAGCGAATTAATCATTAAAGTTTTAAGGTAAGTGCCTGATAGCTTGCAAAACAGGTGGAATATATAAGGGTGAATAGTTTAGTGAATACAGGCAAAGTTTTACTGGTAGGTTGTGGTGATATTGGCATTCCACTGGGTTTATCATTGTCCGCTGAGGGCCGTGAGGTATGGGGTTTGTGTCGCTCTTCCTCACTGCCAGAGCCCATCAAAACCCTGCATGCCGATGTCACGGATGCCACTACACTGGGCATTTTGGAGCAGACCTCCTTCGAGTATGTGATATTGACCCTGACACCAGCGGCATTTAATGATGAGGGCTATCGCTCGGTATTTGTGGAGGGTTTGCAGAATGTTTTGCAGGCATTGAATACCGATCGACTCAAGCGAGTACTGTTTGTTTCCAGTAGCAGTGTCTATCATCAAAGTAACGGGGAATGGGTTGACGAGGCAAGCCCGACTGAGCCACAGAGCTTTTCCGGACGTCGCTTGCTGGAGGCGGAGCAACTGTTGCACGCATTTCCAGCGGCGACAACCGTGGTGCGCTTTGCCGGTATTTACGGTCCGGGCCGGCGCCGCTTAATTGAACAGGTGAAGGCTGGTGACAGTTGTGCTGAAACGCCACCGCTTTATACCAATCGAATACATCGGGATGACTGCGTGGGTTTTTTAAAACACCTGGTGGAGTTGGATGAGAGCGGTGCGGAATTGGAGGATTGTTATCTGGGGGTTGATAAACAGCCGGTGCCGATGTGGGATGTGAAGCACTGGCTGGCCATTCAGCTTGGTGTCAAACTCGATACCAATGACAGCGAAACACCCACACGGCGCAATAGTAAGCGCTGTAGTAATCGACGGTTATTGGCTAGCGGTTATCAACTGCAATTCCCCAGCTTTAAAGATGGCTATCAAGCCTTACTTTCAGCAGAAAAATAAGCGAAATAAAAGCCGCTTGTTGCGGTCTGATAAAGAGAGAATAATCAAAGTCTGGCCACTTAGTTTACTGAACAGGCGACCAGTCTTTAATGAGCCTAATTGTTGGTGAAAACCAGCAACGAATTTTTTCGAAAGTATTATTGAGAAAAAGGGATGACCATGCGCACGCTAACCAAACTGCTGCTGATTGCTGTGACCGTCTTTAGTGTTCAGCTTGCTACCGCAGCCAGCACCCCGCGAAACTTTCAAACCATTATCGATAGCGGCGAGTTGCGGGTCGGGGTTGCCATTTTCCCTCCCTGGGTGATGCGGGCCAAAGATGGTGAGCTGGTGGGCTCAGAGATCGATATGTCGCGACGGCTGGCGGCAGATATGGGTTTATCGCCGCGTTTGTCACTGTTTGAGTGGGAGCAGCTGATCCCAGCGCTGCAAAAGGGTGAGATTGATATTATCATCTCAGGTATGGGTATTAACCCGGAGCGAGCACTGCTCGTCAACTTCAGTCAGCCCTATGGCGATGCCGGAATCGGGCTTGCTGCCAACAAATTAAAAACCGCCGATTTCGCCCGATTGGATGATATGAAGCAGCCCAAGGTTGTCATTGGTGCTATTCGCGATACCGTGTCTGCCGGCGTTGCCAAACGCATGTTTTCGCGCACTACGCTCAAATACTTTAGTTCACAAGAGGCATCGGAATTGGCCCTGCTCAAAGGCGAAATACATGCCCTGGTAGCGGCCAACCCGGCCCCCAGATTTTTGGCGCTGAAATACCCTGAAAAGGTCGATACACCGCTCACCAAACCGTTGATGAGTTTTAAAGAGGGCTTAGCAATCAGAAAAGGTGATATCGACTTATTAAACTTTCTCAATGCCTGGGTAGTCTCGCGTACGGCGGATGCCTGGATACCCAGTACTCGTCACTACTGGCTGGAAAGCCTTGAGTGGAAGGAGCAGGTACCATGAAAGCTCGCAGGGTGTTATTACTACACCCCGGCCTATCACTGGCGGCAGTGTTAGTTAGCCAGCTATCCTGGGCAGATCCTGCGAGAACGGGCGAAGGTATGTTGTTGGACGACTCGGCTTATCGCGGTGAAATTGAGGAAATTGTCGTCATCGGCCAGCAACCGGAATGGCGCAAGCCTCCAGAGAGCGAATGGCGGCCCGAGCGTTTTGAGCTGCAACAACAGGAGCCGCCCTCACGTATGGAGTGGTTTCCCAAATACGTGAAGGACGAGCGTGATAACTATGATGGAGTGAACAACCGGTTGGAAGAAAAGCCGGAAATTCAAATCTTTAAATGGAATTTCTAACAGCAGAGTCCCCGGTATTTGAGCGGTGTATTTAGAGCGCCAGGATCACCTCTATTTCTACCTCGGCACCCTTCGGCAAGGCCGCCACCTGTACACAGGCTCTGGCCGGGTAGGGCTGTTGGAAAACGCTGGCCATCACTTCATTCACTGCTGCAAAGTCGTTTAAGTCGGTTAAGGAAATATTGACCTTAACTGCATCGTCGAGACTGCCGCCTGCGGCATTCGCAACGGCTGCCAGGTTGTTAAACACCTGTGTCGCTTGAGCGGTGATATCACCTGCCACCATTTCCATGGTCTCGGGTACCAGCGGAATCTGTCCGGATAGATAAACGGTATTGCCAACTTTGACTGCCTGTGAATAGGGGCCAATAGCCTGCGGGGCGTTTTCAGTAGCGATAATTTCTTTTTTGCTCACACTGTATCCTTTTCTATAGCACAAAAAATTTCTTTAACTTGTTGTTATCCATGAACCTTAAAGATATGGATCTGACACCTATTGCTTTGATTAATGCTTAGCCCGTGTAACTTTCAGCACCTCTTTTTCCCGGCGAATATGTTTCATAATGCGTGCCAGATGAACCCGGGAATGAACGCCAACCACTACATGCACGATATTTAAACGCGGGCCATCTTCATCCACGCTGATTTTTTCAATATTGGCGTCCAGACTGTTAATACGTGTCGCTAACACAGCAATTATGCCGCGACTGTTTTCCAGCTCAATACGCAGTTCAACCGAAAATTCACCCTGCAGGTTGTCATCCCAACGCAGCGGCACAAAGCGTTCAGGGATATGCCGGAATTCCATACTGTTATGACATTTATCTGTGTGTACGACAATGCCTCGCTCGGAGCTGATATAACCGACAATAGCATCGCCGGGAATCGGGAAGCAGCAGCGGGCAAAGTTGACCCGGAACCCTTCACTGCCCTGAATGATCAGTGGGGGATGGGAGGAGCCATCGGCATAAGTGGATTTTCCTTCGGCATCAACTTCGGCTAATAACTGGTGAGCGGTTAAAAAGGAGACGCGATTACCGACGCCGATTTCTTCCAGTACCTGATCGAAACTTTGTACGCCAGTATTGTTCAGCAATCGCTGCTTTTGTTGATCGCTGAGCTGGTCGATACTGGAATTCAATCCAGCGAGAGCCTTTTCCAGTAAGCGTCGTCCCAGCGCCAGCGACTCGTTGGCATGCTGGTGTTTAAGGTAATGACGAATATTGGTGCGCGCCTTACCGGTCACGACAAAGTTGAGCCAGGCGGGGTTGGGTTGCGCGCCGGAGGAGGTGATGATTTCGACCGTCTGGCCACTCTGTAATTTTTCCGATAAAGGCGCCAGGCGTCGATTGATGCGACAAGCTACACACTGGTTTCCGACATCGGTGTGTACTGCGTAGGCAAAATCCACAGCGGTAGAGCCCTGCGGTAATTCCAGAATTTTGCCATTGGGGGTGAAGACATACACCTCGTCGGGGAATAAATCGATTTTGACACTTTCGATAAATTCCAGCGAATCACCAGCTCGCTGCTGCATTTCCAGCAATCCCTGCAACCACTGTCGAGCCCTCGTATGGCTCCCATTCAGTGGTTGGCCGTCGTTGGTTTTATAGAGCCAGTGCGCGGCGATGCCGTAGTTGGCCATCTCTTCCATTTCCGGCGTACGAATTTGGATCTCGATGGGGACACCATGCATTCCCTTTAAGACCGTATGCAGAGATTGATAGCCATTGGATTTAGGGATGGCAATATAGTCCTTGAACTGGCCCGGTACCGGCTTGTACAGGCTGTGAATGCAACCCAGTATGCGATAGCAACTGTCGACATCGTCTACCACGATGCGAAAGGCGTAGATGTCCATGATCTCGGAAAAGGATTTTTTCTTACCGCGCATTTTTTGATAAATGCTATACAGGTGTTTTTCCCGGCCAGAAACCTGTGCGGTGGTATGACCTTCTCGTTCCAGGCAAGCCTCGATGGATTCCTTTATCTGGTCGATTATTTCCCGGCGATTGCCGCGGGCGGCTCTAACAGCTGAGTTAATGCGGGTTGAACGCATAGGGTTTAAGGTGGCAAAACCCAAGTCTTCAAATTCGATTCGAATATTATGCATGCCCAGACGCTGGGCAATGGGGGCATACATATCCAGGGTTTCTTTGGCGATACGACGGCGTTTATCGGGCCTGAGTACGCCAAGTGTGCGCATATTGTGTAGACGGTCCGCCAGTTTTACCAGTATGACGCGAATATCCTTGGCCATGGCCAGTGCCATCTTCTGAAAGTTTTCAGCCTGAGCTTCGGCGCGGGTCTGGAACTCCATCTGGGTCAGTTTGCTGACGCCATCAACAAGATCGGCAACCGTATCGCCAAACTGTTCGCCAAGGGCTTTTTTGCTAATCCCGGTATCTTCAATCACATCGTGCAACATGGCAGCCATCAGGCTTTGATGATCCATATGCATCTCGGCGAGAATGCCTGCTACCGCCAGCGGGTGTGTCACATAGGCCTCACCACTGCGGCGTCGCTGGCCCTCATGTGCCTGCTCGGCATAATAATAAGCACGTTTGACCAGGTTGACTTGTTGTTCAGAGAGGTAACTTTGCAGGGTATTACCCAGCGTGTGGATACAGCTCACTTCTTCGTGTTTATCGCGGGGTTGAAAGAAGCTGTATTGCTGCATGGTGTGGCGTTGTCTCGGCTAACGTCTGTTATAGGTCGGAAGAGTTCGATAGCCTTACTGTATCACAGCAGAACGGCCAGTTGGGAACCCAACCGACCGGAGCAATAAAAAAGAAAAAGGGTGTGGAGGTGGCGCCTTATAAGGACGTAGGGGGGACGTCTGCTTCGAATTCGGGAGAAGCCTGTTCCATATCCAGCAACATTTCTTCCGGCTCTTCTTCTTTAGGGTGCATGATTTCATGAGGAGTGATCAGCTCGTCGGCGATTTCACGCAGAGCGATAACGGTTGGCTTGTCGGAATCTTCGCTGACCAGCGGTTCCTGGCCACCAGTGGCGATAGCGCGGGCGCGCTTGCTGGAAACCATAACCAGCTCGAAACGGTTTTCTACTTTGTCCAGACAATCTTCAACGGTAATACGGGCCATGGATGTTTAACCTGCTATAAAAAAGTCGATAAAAAAGTATCGGCGACCATGGTTGAGAACCCGTGGGCCAGCCGAAAGGTGGCGTAGTGTATCAAAAACAATCAGTCGGGCATAGCGGCGTAAAGAGTTGCCGTATTCGGTGTCCCAGTGTTGGGATTTTCGGTCTCAGGACAGCAGATCTTCCAACAGTTCCCGGTGCCGTTCAGCTTGCACGCTGAGGGTCAAATTGGGGTTCGCATCACTAAGGATGGATGTTAAATCCTGGAGCGCGGTTGCAAAATCATCATTAATCACCAGAAAATCGCCCTGCGGATAGTGAGACATCTCGCTCACCGCCTCGGCCATGCGCCGCTGTATGACACTGTCGTCGTCCTGTCCTCGGCTGGTCAGCCGCTCCAGCAACTCACGCTTGGAGGGGGGCAAAATAAAAATAGCGATGGCTCTCGGCATCAGCTGTTTGATCTGCTTTGCGCCCTGCCAGTCAATTTCCAGAATGACATCGATGCCGCTGTCGAGCGTGTCCTGCACCCACTGGCGCGAGGTGCCATAGTAATTTCCGAATACTTCGGCATGCTCCAAAAAGGCTTGCTGCTCTAACATGGTGGCGAAGCGTTGATGATCAACAAAGTGATAGTTGACACCATCGATTTCGCCGGGGCGTTTCGGCCGTGTGGTATGCGAAACTGACACTTTGACTCGGTCGGTGGATTCAATCAGCGCGTTTACCAGGCTGGTTTTGCCCGCACCCGAGGGGGCCGAGATGGTGTAGAGCTTACCGGGGCTGGGTGTTGGACTACTCAATATTCTGTACCTGCTCACGCATTTGTTCAATCAGCACTTTCAGTTCGACGGCTGCCTGAGTCGTTTCGCTGACAATGGATTTTGAAGAGAGGGTGTTGGCTTCGCGGTTGAGCTCTTGCATCAGGAAATCCAGGCGGCGACCACAGGCACCCCCCTTTTTCAATACCCGGCGCACTTCAGTCAAGTGAGTATCGAGGCGATCCAGCTCTTCGTCAACATCGGCTTTTTGGGCCAGCATAACCATTTCCTGTTCCAGACGGTCGCTGTCCAGCTCGGCTTTCAGCTCTTGCAGCCGATCGCTGAGTTTTTGTCGCTGAGCGGCCAGAATGGCGGGCAACTGTTGGCGAACGCTGTCGGTGATTGCTGCAATATTGTCCAGACGCTTTTCAATAAACTGACTCAGTTCCGTGCCTTCGCGTTGGCGACTGTCCAGTAGCTGATTGAGGGCGAGTTTGAAGCTCTCCAGTGCCTGCTCACAAATCAGCTCGACATTGGCCTCGGGTTCGTCGATCACGCCTGGCCATTGCAGTAATTCGAGAGGGTTCAGGCTGGAGGCCTGTTGCAATTTGCCCTGCACCAATTCGCCGGCATGAATCAGTTGCTCCAGTAGCGGTTGGTTAATATTCAGTTGCTGGTTATGGCCGCCGGACTGAAGCTGCAGGCGCAGGCCGCATTCCACCTTGCCACGATTAAGCGTCTTTCTCAGTTGTTCGCGCAGGGCGTTTTCCAGCCGCCGCAGGGTCTCGGGCAGTTTGAAGCTGGGCTCCAGATAGCGGTGATTGACCGAGCGAATCTCCCAGACCAGTGTGCCCCAGGGCTGCTGGTTTTGCTGACGAGCAAAGGCGGTCATGCTGCGTATCATTGGCTATATGTTCCATTTTTACGTGTATGGCCGCTAACATTGCCTGTTAGATGGTCTGTTGAAACGACCACAGGCTGAGCGGATAAAGGAGGCCATTCTAGCTTGAATGCGACTCCGCGTCAGCGTTCAGATGTGTATAATGCGTCCCTCTTAACATTGATAACTTTGCAGGATAAAACATGACCAGACCCAGCGGCCGCAACCCTAACCAACTTCGCGAAGTAAGCATTACGCGCAATTTTACCTGTCATGCCGAAGGCTCGGTGCTGGTGAGTTTTGGTAATACCAAGGTTATCTGTACTGCCTCAGTGGAAAATAAAGTACCCCCGTTTCTTCGGGGTGAAGGGCAGGGCTGGATTACCGCCGAATACGGCATGTTGCCGCGCTCAACTGGCAGCCGTATGGGGCGTGAAGCGGCTCGGGGCAAGCAGGGTGGTCGGACGGTAGAAATTCAGCGCCTGATTGGTCGTTCACTGCGAGCGGCTGTCGATATGAAAGCGTTGGGAGAAAACTCGATCACCATCGATTGCGATGTGATTCAGGCCGATGGTGGCACCCGCACTGCCTCGATCACCGGCGCCTGTGTGGCATTGGTCGATGCGTTGAGTTATATGCAACGGGAAGGCATGATCAAGAGCAACCCTTTAAAGCAGATGGTGGCAGCGGTGTCTGTGGGTATTTATGACGGTAGTCCGGTACTGGATCTGGACTATCCCGAAGACTCAAAGGCCGAGACGGATATGAATGTCATCATGACCGAGAAGGGTGGCTTTATTGAGGTGCAGGGAACGGCGGAAGGTGAAGCCTATAGCCGTGAAGAGCTGGACCAATTATTGGCATTGGCGGAGCAGGGTATTCTGGAATTGGTCGAGCTACAGAAGGCGGCGCTGGCAGACTAAGCGCCTGCCCTGCCGGGTGGATCGTGGGGGCTTATCGTTCGTATTTAATGTTCGTAGTTATTAACGTTCCTAGCTAGAACTCGAAGTTAAAGCTCGTAGTCAAAATCCATAATTAATGGAGCGTGACTGGAGAATTCCTGATTTTTATAGATGGCACCATACTCGATAACGGGGCGCAGGCCAGCAGACACGATCTGGTGGTCAACCCTCCAGCCATTATTCTCCCGGTCACCATCGGGCCACCAGGTAAACTCGTCACTGTCGCTGTTGATTTCCCGAAAGGCGTCGACATAACCAAGGTTGTTAAATAACTGGTCCATCCATTGCTGTTCCTCGGGCAGGCAGCCGGACATACCGCTATTGGCCTGGCTGTTTTGTAAATCGGTTTCGTTGTGAACCATATTCCAGTTGCCACAGATGACAAATTCTCTGCGCTTATTGCGGACTTTGTTGAGGTGGTTTTGCAATAATTCAAAAAACTGTTTTTTGCGCAGTTTGGCGGCATCGTCAGCTTTATAGCCGCTGGGGGCTAACAGACAGCCGATGCTGATATTTTGGAAGTCGGCCTGAATGTAGCGGCCTTCCATATCAAAATCCACAAAGCCGAGTCCGGTCATAATCGCTTTGGGCATGCTCCGGCAATAAATAGCGACACCGTTAGAGTCTTTTTCAACGGCATCAAAAAAGTAGGGGTTATAGCCCTGTGGCCAGAAGATATCAGCTTGCAGGTCGTATTCCTGCGCGCGTAAATCCTGAATGCAGATAAAATCGGCATCCTGATCTACCACCCAGTCGTAAAAACCTTGTTTGGCGGCTTCTCTAATACCGTCGGCACAAAAACTAATAATTCTCATGGTCGCCTCATTACTGTGGAGCGCGTATGATACCTGAGCATACAAACATGGGGTATAAAAACCCTATTTGTAATTACAAAATCTAACCAACGGCTAGACATGTGTAGCAGCTACTGGTGACACGGGTTGTTAGTGATACAGCTAGTGATACGGAAAGTATCGATGCCAAGACCCTGTTTTGCTATGATTTTTTTACAGACTGGCGGCTTACCAACTTCAAGTTTAGGAATATGTTGGGGCGAATGCCAGAAAATTTTATATTTAACAGCGGGCGGAGGTCGTCTCTCCCGATTGATCCTTTTTTACTGAGATAATCAATGCACAGCTATCAACAGCAATTTATTGAACTGGGCATAGCCCGTAAAGCCCTTTGTTTTGGCGAATTTACTCTGAAGTCCGGACGGGTCAGTCCCTACTTTTTCAACGCAGGTTTATTTAACACCGGGGCGGCACTGGCGAAGCTTGGCAAGTGCTATGCTCATGCTATTATCGAATCCGGGGTTGAGTTTGATGTGTTGTTTGGTCCTGCATATAAGGGCATTCCGCTTGCTGCAGTGACCGCAGCTGCGCTGGCTGAGCACTTCGATCAAGATGTGCCCTTTGCCTACAACCGCAAGGAGGCCAAGACACATGGCGAAGGTGGTACGATTGTCGGAGCCGAGCTGACAGGTAAAGTGTTGATAATTGATGATGTCATCACTGCTGGAACTGCGGTACGTGAAGTTATGGGTATTATCGCCGATAACCAGGCGGAACCTGCCGGTGTGGTTATTGGTCTTAATCGTCAGGAACGTGGTCAGGGCAAGTTGTCTGCCATTCAGGAAGTGGAGCAGCAGTACAAGGTGCCTGTGATCAGTATTGTTAATTTGGAGCAGATTGTGGCTTATCTCTCCGGTCAATCGGGCCACCAGGATAATGTTGAGCGTATCGAGTCCTACCGCAAGCAGTATGGGGTGTAATATCCTTATCTGCAGGGTGATTTTTATGAAGCGAACCATAATAGCTATGGGGCGAACGACAGGAAAATATATCTGGGGCGTTGTTCTCTGCACATTGCTATGGGTTGATGCAGCCTATTCTGCCGGCAATCAGCTTTACCGCTACACCAATGATAAGGGTGTAAAAGTGATCAATGATGCGATCCCGCCTGAATTCGTTTCGAAGGGTTATGACATCATTCACATGGATGGGACCTTGATCAAACGCATCCCTCGGCAACTGAGCGAAGAAGAGTTGCGTCTGCGGAATACGGATGAATCGCGGGCGCGGTTTAAAGAGGAAGAAGAAGCTCGCATGCAGGCCTGGGATGAGTCCCTGATGCTGCGTTACAGCGATGTAGCTGATATTGAGGCGGCGCAGAGTCGAGCAATACGTGATCTTGAAATCCGCATCAGTATCCTGAAAAGTAATCTGGTGTCGATTAAATCCCAAATTGAGCGCGAGCAAGCCAAGGCAGCCGATATTGAACGGCGGGGGTCAGATGTACCGGAAGAATTGAGTAAGACTATTTCGACCCTGCGCCTTGAGATTGAGGATACTGAACAATCCATTGCGGTAAGGCGTGAGGAGATCGCCATGGTCAAGGCGTCCTACCGGCGTGATATAGATCGTTTTAAAACCCTGCAGGATCGGGTCAAAATGCGTCGTCGTCAAGCCAGCCAACCTGCGTCAGATTCCAGACCCCGGTATTATTAATTAAGCCGTTGGCTTAAAGTTTTATAAAAGTCGCCTGGACGCTGAGCAGATTAGATTAATGCTTAAATGGCGGTGAGAGAGAAGAGACTAACTGATTACCTGAGCGGGCTGCGAAAGTTTAGATTGGGTGCTGGTCGCACTGGGGGTTTGTTGAAAAAAGCCCGAGATCAATAGCGGCCACTGGTCCTGCCAGTTTTCGGTGGGCTTGCGCTGAAACTCGCTGCGCACAAATTGGCAGATCCGACCTTCCGCTGCCGCTAGTAACAGGTTTGCTGCAATAGCCATGGGCACTATGGGGCGGATACCTTCCGAAATTTCTGCTTCCCGCAGAGCCTGCTTGAGATGGGTTTCGAGACGGTCATAAAACTGTACGACGCGATTTCTCAAACGTTCGGTTTCTCCGGCCAGTGCGTCGCCGGTTAAAATGCGAGTAATGCCAGGATTGCGTTCAGCAAAGGTCAACAACAGGGTGAGGATTTTTTCACAGCGGGCGGTGACAAGTGTCTCTTCATCCAGAATCAGATTAACCCGCGGAAAGACCGTCTCCTCGATAAATTCGATCAGCCCTTCAAACATTTTTGATTTGCTGGGGAAGTGGCGGTACAGAGCCGCCTCAGAAACACCGACCTCCTTGGCGAGACGAGCGGTAGTGATTCGCTCACCTGGACTGACTTCCAGCATGTGGGCTAGCGATTCTAGAATCTGTTGTCTGCGAGACACGTTTTTAATCATGCTAGGCGATGGACCAATTATCATTATTGATTGTTGATGTCGCGATTGGTAATCCTATCGGTTAGCAGGCCGAGCTGCAATAACAATCAACGAAAGATATTTAAAATTACACAGAGTCAGAAGTTTTATAAAAACCCTGTGGTATTTATCTGACAATATTGCTAGAGGGTCAGATGGTTAAAAGGACTGGTTGTTAATAGCCCAAAGGGGGGCAGGGGCTCGAAAGAGTAACGGGTCCCTGCTCGGCCCGAGCAGTATAGATTTCAGTTTTGGCTTTGATTGGTAATCAATGTGCCGACACCGCTGTCGGTAAAAATTTCGAGTAATACCGCGTGAGGTACTCGTCCATCGATAATATGGGAACTGGTAACACCGGCTTTTACCGCATCCTGGGCGCAGCGAATTTTTGGCAACATACCCCCATAAATTGTGCCATCGGCGATTAAGTCATCAACTTGTTGGGTACTGATGCCAGTGAGTACCTGATTGTTTTTATCCAGCAGGCCGGCCACATTGGTGAGCAGCATCAGTTTTTCAGCTCGCATCACTTCAGCAATTTTACCGGCCACCAAGTCGGCGTTGATGTTGTAGGAGCTGCCATCCTTGCCCACACCAATAGGTGCAATAACCGGGATAAAATTGCTGTTAATCAGCATATCCAGCACGCTGGTATCGATTTTGTCGACTTCGCCGACATGGCCAATATCGATGATTTCGGGAGCCTGCATTTCGGGGGTCTGCTGGCTTACTTTTAATTTTTTTGCTCGAATAAGTTCGCCGTCCTTGCCGGTAATGCCTACGGCTTTGCCACCGTTGTGGTTTAGCAGGTTAACAATTTCTTTATTGACACTGCCTCCCAGCACCATCTCGACCACGTCCATGGTTTGGCTATCGGTCACCCGCATACCATCGACAAAGCGCGATTCAATATTGAGCTGTTTCAGCAGGTTACCGATTTGCGGCCCGCCACCGTGAACCACCACGGGGTTCATGCCCACCAGTTTCATCAGTACGATGTCACGAGCGAACTGTTCTTTCAGGGAGTTATCCACCATTGCATTGCCACCAAATTTCACCACGATGGTTTTACCGGTGAATCGCTGGATATAGGGTAGCGCCTCAGTTAATACGTTAGCGACATTGCTGGCAGCTTCGCGGCTCAGTGACATGTGAGATACCTTTTTAGAGCGGGGCCAGTCAGTCGGCACGTGTCTGCCGTCTGGCTGCATAATAGAGTTCAGTTGGGCTATTAGAAACCAAACTGCAGGCTGTTATCAATATTGATCAACTGTTCTTTAATCTGGCTCTGGATGCGGGTCATGGCTTCTTCGGTATCGGCCTCGAAGCGCAGGATTAACATGGGGGTGGTATTAGAGGCGCGGACCAGCCCCCAACCATCGGGAAAGTCTACCCGCAGCCCATCCAGTGTGCTGATTTTTCCCTCGCCAAAATCAGCGTTACTAATCAGTTGCTCAATAATGGTAAATTTCTGGGCGTCGGTGGTGCCGACTTTGAGTTCAGGCGAGCTGATGCTTTCCGGGAAGGCTTCAAGTTGCAAATCAAGGTCCGGGTCAGTGGTGCTGAGGATTTCGATCAGGCGGGCGGCAGCATACATGCCATCATCAAAGCCAAACCAGCGTTCTTTGAAAAAGATATGGCCGCTGAATTCACCACCCAGCAGGGCGCCTGTCTCCAGCATTTTCTCCTTCATAAAGGAGTGGCCGGTTTTCCACATAATGGGGCGACCACCATAATTGCTGATCAGCGCATTCAGGTTGCGGGTGCATTTGACGTCAAATAACACATCGGCACCAGGGTTACGGGATACTACGTCCTGCGCAAGTAACATCAATAGACGATCAGCCGGAACAGATTTCCCCGTCGCGGTGACGACACCAAGACGGTCACCATCGCCGTCAAAGGCAATGCCCAGATCGGCCTGTTGGTCGAGTACGGTTTGTTTGAGGTCAGCCAGATTGGCTTCAACCGTTGGGTCAGGGTGATGATTGGGAAAGTCTCCATCGACATCGCAATAGAGCTGCACCACCTCACAGCCCAATTGTTCAAATAATTGGGGTGCGATAGTGCCTGCAATACCATTGCCAGCGTCAAGTACGATTTTTAATGGCTGGGCAATGGCTACGTCATTAATGATGTAATTGATATAGGTTTCTTCGATATCTTGATACTGATACTCGCCCTGGCCACTGGCCAAATCACGGTTTTCAATACGTTGCTTCAGGGCTTGAATGGCTGCCCCGGAGAGTGCTCGGTTGCCGATAACAATTTTAATGCCATTGTATTCGGCGGGGTTGTGACTGCCGGTAATCATCACGCCACTTTGGCTGCTTAGCTGGTGGGTGGCGAAATACATTAGCGGTGTGGGTTGCAGTCCAATGTCGATTACATCACGACCGCTGGCACGAAGCCCCTGCACCATGGCATCCCGTATCCGTGGTGAGCTGTGCCGACCATCAGCGGAAATTACAATGCTTTGCTGGCCTTGATCCAGTGCTTCACTGCCGATGGCAAGACCAATTGCGTAGACCACTTCGTCGGTGAGCTCGGTGTCGGCAATGCCGCGAATATCGTAGGCGCGAAAGATGGAATCGGGCAGTGTAGTGGGTAAAGCGGTAGCCGTTGACTCTTCTTCATCAACCTCAGTCATGGATGTTTCTTCTACGATGAGTTTGGTCGAAGCTGTTTCATCCGCGACACTCGGTTCGGCGGCAACAGCCTGAGTCGCCCTGATCAGTTTTTTATACAGTGCCTTGGCGGTTTCTTCAAAGCCGGGCAGGGTATACAGGGTATCCTCTTTACCGGGCTTGCTCAGTTGGGCCAGATTGCCAGCCAGTTGCTTGTTGAGGGTGCTGAGGCTGGCTGCAGTGGTTGCCAGTATGACAACAGCGGTGACGACAAGCAGCACCCAGATGCTGTTAGCGCTGTACCCGCTCTGGGCCATTAGCTCCATTGAGGGTGTAAACTGGATACGCCATCGGGATACAGAGGTATCCGCGCTGAACGTCAGATCACCACCAGAGGCACCGGCCATGGCGATAATATGCTGCTTGTTATTGAACTGTTGAATCAGCTGAGTTTGTCCCAAAGTGTTATCGAGTTGGCCAAGCAGGGCGCGCAGATATTTCTCATCCAGCGTAACTAACAGCGCCGCGCTGGAATATTTTTTTTCGGCGGATTTGATCGGTTCGGCCAGCGAGAACAGCCATTTGCCTTCAAATTTATAGGCCTCAGGCTCGACATTCTCGCCATTGCTGACGTAACGCAGCAGGTCCAGTTCAATATTGTTACGCAAATCGCGACTGTCATTGTTCAGCGAGGCAATACCCAGCGGCCCTAGCACAATCAGCTTGGTGCTGGTTGCTTCGGGAAAGGCGCGGTCGAATTCCTCTCGGTAGCGATCAATCGTCGCCTGATCTTCCGTGTCTAGGGCTGTAAGTAACTCCTTGGATAGGGCAATATTGGAAAGTCGTAAACGCAGTTGATTGAGTGCCTGGTCGAGCAGCGAAACCTGGCTTGAAGCTAAGCTTTGCGATTGTGCTCGAATAGTCGATGCGCTGATACCGGGGCGTTCTAACAGCGCAAGATAGGCAAAGGCGCCAGCAGTCACCACGAGGCAAAGCAGGGCACTATTGACCAAAGTAGAGAGTAATTTGTTCTGTGGTTTGCCGGCTGTGGATTTTGCCTTGCTCTTCACCGCTTTCTTCTTAGCCATTTTTTGTTGGTTCCTTGAATACTGCTGGGTGTCAGTGTCTTCAGTTGGCTGGACTACCTGTCACAACAAGCTTATTTAGAAAGGAAGGGAAGCTTGTATTAAAGTCAGCCATTTTAGGTGATTTGGCACAACACGCAAATTGTGCTTAATCTGGCTGCTGTTTAAAGTGCTCAGCTATTGCCTGGATAATGCTACGGCTGAGTTGCTGTTTAGAGGCAATAGGTAGCACGGTTTCAGCATTCGCTGACAGAATCGTTACGGCGTTATTGTCACTGTTAAAGCCAATATCCTGATTGGAGACATCGTTAGCGACGATCAGGTCGAGTTTTTTCTTTTCCAGTTTGCCGCGCGCGTAGTTGACCAGGTCTTGCGTTTCTGCAGCAAAGCCGACCGTGAACGGGCGCTTAGGGTGGTTGGCTACATCGGCAATAATGTCGGGGTTGCGGACCAGTTCAATACTCATTGTGGTCGCAGACTTTTTGATTTTTTGCTCGGCCACGTTGATAGGGCGATAGTCTGCTACTGCAGCGGAGCCGATAAAAATATCGCAGTCCAGTAAGTTATTGATCACCGCCTGGTGCATCTCTTCCGCGCTTTCCACATCGATACGGTGCAGTCGATCGGGAGTGGGCAGGGATACCGGGCCGGTAATTAAGGTGACTGAGGCGCCAGCTTCGACGGCAGCTTCAGCCAGCGCAAAGCCCATCTTGCCGGAGCTGTGGTTGCTGATATAGCGCACCGGGTCGATAGCTTCACGAGTGGGCCCGGCCGTAATCACCAGTTTAATACCGTCCAGAATGTTGCTGGTAAATTGCTGAGCGGTGAGTTCGGCGATCTGTTCCGGCTCCAACATTCGGCCGGGGCCAATATCACCACAGGCCTGAGAGCCGTCGCCGGGGCCGAAAATGGCAATGCCTTTATCAGCCAGAGCCTGCCGATTTTGTTGGGTAGTTTCGTCGCGCCACATGGCCTGATTCATCGCCGGAGCAATGGCTATAGGAGCGCTAGTGGCGAGGCATAAGGTCGTGAGTAAATCATCGGCCTGACCGTGGGCGAGTCTGGCCATAAAGTCGGCACTGGCTGGCGCGACCAGAACCAGATCAGCCCAGCGGGCCAGTTCTATATGTCCCATGGCGGCTTCGGCTTCGGTATCCAGTAGCTCGGTGTGTACCGGGTTGCCAGACAGCGCCTGCATGGTCAGAGGCGTGATAAATTCCTGCGCTGCCCTGGTCATCACCACGCGCACATGAGCTCCATGATCCTGCAGACGGCGAATGATTTCGGCGGCCTTATAGGCGGCGATACCACCGGTGACGCCAAGGAGAATCTGTTTATTGTTCAGTTGCTGCATATCCGGCTACTTCATTTCAATGAGACTGGACATTCACGTCCGTTGGTCAGTGTTCTCGGCAAATCGGGTAGAAGATTGTAAGATAACACAGCGCTGCAGGATAGGGAGTGCCGACACAGGGCATTGCTGATGGATTTATTGTCAGCCCCGCCCTTGGAAACAAGTGCTAAAAATAGGCAGATACCAACAAGGAGGTTATATGGCGATTACCGATTGGCCAGTTAAAGAGCGGCCACGTGAAAAACTACTCAAGCAGGGGGTGTCCGCCCTCTCTGATGCTGAATTACTGGCGATTTTTCTGAGAACCGGCACCCCCGGGCTGACCGCGGTGGACCTGGCGCGAAAGCTGCTTAGCCAGTTTGGCGGTCTGCGGGCTTTACTCAAAGCCGATCATCGGCAATTTTGCGAGGGCCGTGGCCTGGGGCTGGCCAAGTATGCGCAGCTGCAGGCAGTGCTGGAAATGGGCCGCCGTCACCTGGAGGAGGCGCTGGAGCGGGGCGATGGTCTGACCAGCCCCGATTTAACCCGCAACTACTTGTACAGCTGTCTTCGGGATCAGAGTGAAGAGCAGTTTGGCTGTTTGTTTATGGACAGCCAACATCGGGTCATCAGCTTTGAGACACTGTTTCACGGCACCATTGATGCCGCCTGTGTGTACCCCCGCGAAGTGGTGAAGCGTTGCCTGGCGCAAAATGCGGCGGCGGTGATCTTTGCTCACAATCACCCCAGCGGTGTGGCCGAACCCAGTCAGGCTGATCAGCGTATCACCCGCAAACTGATCGATGCGCTGGCGCTGGTGGATATTCGCGTGCTGGATCATTTTGTGGTGGGGGACGGGGAAATGGTGTCTTTTGCCGAGAGAGGCCTACTGTGAGCCAACTTGCTTTGAGAGACCTTGTTTTTAAAGTGAATCAGGGCTGAGGGTGACGAGAAGTTTGAAATTTCGGCTGAAGTGGCTAATTTTTCAACTTTTCCTTGGCTTTGCCAGACTGTTCTGGTATAAAGTCGCGCTCTGTTCGGGCGACCCCCTAAGTTGATGAAAATTCGCTGAGGAAATCAGTATTCCCCTGGAATACTCATCCAGTCCGAGAAAAAGTTTTTTGATTAAATTGGAAGGGACACATCATGTCCAGAGTATGTCAGGTTACAGGCAAGCGCCCGATCACGGGAAATAACGTTTCCCACGCAAAAAATCGCACTAAGCGTCGTTTTTTACCTAATTTGCATCGTCACCGCTTTTGGGTAGAAAGTGAGAAACGTTTCGTATCTTTACGCGTATCCACAAAGGGTATGCGTATTATTGATAAAAAGGGCATCGATGCTGTTTTGGCAGATTGTCGGTCCCGTGGCGAAAAGGTATAAGGGGTAGATCATGGCTAAAAGCGCACGCGACAAAATCAAGCTGGTCTCTACTGCAGGTACCGGCCACTATTACACCACTGACAAAAATAAGCGCAACACACCGGACAAAATGGTATTCAAAAAATACGATCCGGTTGTTCGCAAGCATGTGGAATACAAGGAATCAAAAATCAAGTAATTGATCGACTTGATACTCCTAGCTGCTATAAAAAGCCCGGCTTAGTTCGGGCTTTTTTATGCGCGATTTATAAGAATTGTACGGAAAAAAACACCGGCAAACTGTTCCCAAAGGCTTAAACCTATGCCTGAATTACCCGAAGTCGAAACCACCCGCCGCGGAATCCAGCCGCACATAGAGGGTAAAACTATCAAACAACTGGTGGTGCGGCAGCCGCAGTTGCGCTGGCGTATACCGGATAATCTGGTGGGGCTGATGCAGGGGCAACGCATTTTGGCGGTTGAGCGTCGTGCTAAATATCTTCTGCTTCGCCTAAAAGCAGGTACGGCGATTTTGCATCTGGGCATGTCGGGTAGCCTGCGCATTATTCAAGCCAATGAGCCGGCTATGGCCCACGACCATGTGGATTTGGTGCTTTCCGGTGGTCGGGCTTTGCGCTTTACCGATCCGCGGCGGTTTGGCTGTCTGCTGTGGCAGGGGGCCGATGAAGCGCTGCATAGCCTGCTGGCTTCGCTGGGTCCCGAGCCATTAACCGAGGCCTTTGATGGGGAACTGCTGTACCAGCGCTCGCGTGGCCGCCGCTCGGCAGTAAAAACCTTTGTGATGGATAACCGAATCGTCGTTGGGGTGGGGAATATCTATGCCAATGAGGCCCTGTTTGCGGCGGGTATTCGGCCGGATAGGGCGGCGGGCAAGATCTCCCGACAGCGTTACCTGCTGCTGGCCGAGGAGATCAAGAGCGTCCTGGCCAAGGCTATAGAGCAGGGTGGAACCACGCTGCGGGATTTTGTCGGCGGCGACGGCAAACCGGGTTACTTCAAGCAATCTCTGCAGGTCTATGGCCGCGGTGAGCAACCCTGTCTGGTATGTAAAAAGCCTTTACAGGAAATCCGTTTGGGACAGCGCAGTACCGTGTTTTGCCGCAGCTGCCAGCGCTAATCGGTGCTTTTGATCACATCTTGCAGAATTTTTGCCCTGGGCTGGCGACGAATGCCGGTTTAGAGTCTATGATTACTTCAATTATCGAATGTAACTGCTTCTTAGACATGAATTTATTGTAAGTAGCGAGTGTCATAATCAATAGGCAGGCCGCGGGATAAGTAACTATCGGGGCTGGCAGATAAACGGAGAACCTTCATGCGGACTTTTCTAAAACAATTAAACACCCGATTTCATCGCGGCGGCCTGATTCTGGGTCTGGCGACCCTGTTGCTTTTGCCGCAAATGGCCTTTAGCCAAGCCATCGACGAAGAGCCCTCAGCACTGGCTATGGCCGGGGATCTGGTGATCGCACGTCCGCTATTGCTGGGAGCGACGGTGTTAGGCTCAGTGGTTTATGTGGTTAGTCTGCCCTTTTCATTAGCCGGTGGTAATGCTGCGGAAGCGGGTGAAACGCTAGTCGTTGGCCCCGCCAAGGCAACTTTTGTCCGCTGCCTTGGTTGCACCCGTTCGGGCTATAAAAAAGATATACCCAGTTACGAAGATTAATACGAAATAGTGTGGAAAAAAGCCCGCGGTTTTTACCAGCGGGCTTTTTTATGTCGGAAGGCTTGCTTTTGTCTGTCTAGCCAGTAGCGATAAGCCGCTGGTATTTGGCCTGTAACTCGTCTTCGGTTTCCAGATGATTGGGGTCCAGAGGAATACAGTCTACCGGGCACACCTTCTGGCATTGAGGCTCATCAAAATGGCCCACGCACTCGGTACAGAGATCCGGGTCGATTTCATAGATCTCCTCGCCCTGATAAATAGCTTCATTGGGGCAGACCGGCTCGCAGACATCGCAGTTAATGCATTCGTCAGTAATGAGTAGAGACATAAATACCGTCGCGCCCAGGTCAGGCGCTGAAGCGCTCTTTCAGTGCGGCATTGACCACGGCGGGAACAAAGCCTGAGACATCGCCACCCATTGTCGAAATTTCCCGTACCAGTGTGGAGGAGATATAGGACAGCCCGTCAGCGGGGGTGAGAAATACCGTTTCAAAACCCGGCGACATGGCGCGGTTCATATCGGCCATCTGAATCTCATATTCAAAATCCTTCATTGAGCGAACGCCGCGCAGTACCGTCGAGCTGTTTTTGTTTTTGGCCAGATCCACTAACAGGCCGCTAAAGCCGCAGACTTCAATATTGTCCAGATGTGCCAGCGCCTGTTGGCAGAGTTCGATGCGCTGCTCCAGGTTGAACATGGGTTGTTTCTTTTCACTGTAGGCGATCGCCAGAACCACTTTGTCGAAAAGCTTCGCTGCCCGCTCCACCAGATCAATATGACCATTGGTAATGGGGTTAAAGCTCCCCGGGTAAATTACAGTCTTCATAGCCGCTTCCGCTTGTTAACAGGCCGTCGGAAAATTGAGTTGCCCGCATTATACCTGTTAGTTGTGGACAATGAATAATCGGTAGCAGATCTGGCCGGCGGTTTTCTCCCGGTGCAGATGCCAGTGAACGGGCAGCTCGGGCAGAGGCTCCTCCTTGCCCATTTCGATATACACCCAGGCTTTGTCTGCCAGTAACTGTTGTTGATCAATGGCGTGAATGCAGTCCGCCAGCAAATTCTGTCGAAAGGGTGGGTCGAGGAAAATAATGTCATAGCTGGCAGAGGCCGGTTGTTGCTGTAGCCACTGGTCGGCCTTCTGCCGCCAGACCCTGGCGTTGTGACAGCCGAGGATGTGCAGGTTGCTATTGAGTTGTTGGCAAACTTCGGCGGA
Source organism: Oceanicoccus sp. (assembly GCA_965661375.1). Lineage (GTDB taxonomy): Bacteria > Pseudomonadota > Gammaproteobacteria > Pseudomonadales > Dasaniaceae > Oceanicoccus. The sequence continues at coordinate 67,367 of CBFIDJ010000006.1, forward strand.
GGCATCCACCAGGTCGACACTGGCGGCCCCTCTGGACAAGGCCTCAAGCCCCAGTGCTCCGCTACCGGCAAACAAGTCGAGGCAGCGGGCGCCAGGCACAATAGCAGCCAGCCAGTTAAACAGGGTTTCCCGGACTCGGTCTGGTGTCGGGCGCAATCCCTCGATTGCGGGAAAGCTGAGCTTTCTGCCACGCCAGTCGCCGCCGATAATGCGAAGCTGGTTGGATATTTTGCCAACAGAATGGGCCGTAGAGGAATTGTGTCTGGGTTTTGCCATTAGAGGTTTGTCACACCACCAGAGGTTTACGATAAGGGCTGAGCTTGCGCCATAGCTGGCCCGCAATAATGCCTATTTGAGACTCCGCTTAAAGTCCTAAGAATGGTAGGATAACACCCCTTATGGTGAAGCTCTCAATTCACCCGTAATAATTTTGTAAGCGACTGAAGTTTGAATGAAATTATTTAACCGATTTAAATCCAGGTCCTCCCGCAAAAAAGAGGAGGAGTCATCAGTACCCGAAAAGGATCTAGCCGGCGACGAAAGCCTCATCCAACCTGCTGACAGGGCTGAGACCAATATTGATGTGGAACCCGAGGCGGATCCCATTGAGAAACAGGCTGAGCCAATCCCCGAAGACATTGCCGCCATCGACACGGTTACAGAAAATGATTCTGCAGTTACAGCGACGGTAGCTAATACTTCGACGGAGACAAAAAAGGGCTTTTTCTCCCGTCTGAAAAACGGCTTAAAGCGAACCAGTAGTAACTTCAGTAACGGCCTGGGAAGAGTTTTCCTTGGCAAAAAAGAAATTGATGAGGAATTGCTGGAGGAGCTGGAAACTCAGCTACTGGTGGCTGATGTCGGCATCGAAGCGACTCAGGCGATTATGGATAGCCTGGCACAACAATTGTCGCGCAAAGCTCTGAAAGATCCCGAAGCCCTTTTCCAGGCGCTTAAAGATGAACTCAAAGCCTTATTGCACAATAGCGCTGAACCCTGGCAAATTGACAGCCGCAAACGGCCTTACGTCATATTGATAGTGGGTGTGAATGGCGTTGGCAAAACCACCACGATTGGCAAGCTGACCAAGCGCTTTCAGGCGGAGGGCAAGTCGGTGATGCTGGCTGCGGGTGATACCTTCCGGGCTGCGGCTGTGGAACAATTACAGGTTTGGGGCGAGCGCAATAATGTGCCCGTCGTTGCACAACATACCGGTGCCGATAGTGCCTCGGTAATTTTCGATGCGGTAAAAGCCGCCCAGGCTCGGGATATCGATGTACTGATTGCCGACACCGCCGGACGCCTTCACAACAAAGATAATCTGATGGAAGAGTTGCGCAAGGTCGTGCGGGTGATGGGCAAGCTGGATGACTCCGCTCCCCATGAGGTGATGCTAGTGCTGGATGCCGGCACCGGTCAGAATGCACTGTCACAGGCGAAAACCTTTCAGGAAGTGGTGGGTGTGTCCGGCATCACCCTGACCAAGCTGGATGGCACCGCCAAGGGTGGGATTATTTTTGCCATCAGCAAGCAATTACAGTTACCGATTAGGTTTATTGGTGTGGGTGAACAGGTGGACGATCTGCGTCCCTTCAATCCCGACGACTTTGTCGCCGCTCTGTTTAGCGATGACGAACAGTCGGTAGAGGCCTAGGGAGTAACAAGGCTGTTGACAGTTTCCCTGCGTTGGTAGATGGTTTTTATGCCGAAAACAACAATAAGTGTTAGCTAATGATACAGTTTGATCAGGTCAGCAAGCGTTATACCGGCGGGCATGAAGCGCTCAAGAGCGTCAGTTTCCTTATTGAACGCAACGAGATGGTGTTTTTAACCGGTCACAGTGGTGCCGGGAAAAGCACTCTGTTAAAACTGATGATGGTGATGGAGCGCCCGACCCAGGGGCAGGTCCTGATCAATGGTCAAAACCTGCGTGGTTTACCTGCGCGTAAAATTCCTGCGCTGCGCCGTGATATCGGCGTGGTCTTTCAAAACCATCAATTATTATTTGATCGCAGTGTCTTCGATAATGTGGCATTGCCGTTGATTATTGCTGGCTATCAGCCTCGGGAGATTGGTCGCCGCGTGCGCGCGGCGCTTGATAAAGTTGGCCTGCTGAACAAAGAAAAACAAATGCCGGTCACCCTATCCGGTGGTGAACAACAGCGCGTTGGTATTGCCAGGGCTGTCGTCAACAAACCCAAAATCCTCCTGGCCGATGAGCCAACGGGCAACCTTGACCCGGAACTCTCCGCCGAAATCATGCATCTATTCGAACAGTTTAACCAGGTGGGGGTCACGGTATTGATCGCCAGTCACGACTTAAATCTGATCGCTCGCCTGCCCTATCGCATGATGACCTTGAGGCAAGGCCAGATTGTCGCCGCACCCGGAGGTGTGGCTGCATGAGCCCTATTACCAACAGGCCTCCCAGCGACGGTCGCCGCCAAACAAAAAAACCGGGACGTAACGCTTTTCTAAACGAATCACGGAAAAATGATCCCCGGCAGAAACAGCTTCGCACAAAAGAGAAATCTTCAGGTGCGCGCCAGACCCGCACCAGCATTGGCGATAAACTCAGCAGCTATTTTGCCCATCATCAGCTGGTTGCAGTGGATAGCTTAATGCGACTGTTTCGCTCGCCAGTTTCCAGCCTGATGACCTGGTTGGTAATTGGTATAGCGCTTTCATTGCCGACAGGATTATTTGTTGGCCTGGGCAATCTGGATGCTGTCAGTCGCGGATGGGATGGCGCGGCGCAAATCTCACTCTTTGTACACAAGGCGGTTGCTGAAGAAGACAGTCGCAAACTGGCTCGACAATTAGAGCTGCGCGATGACATCGCTCAAGTAGAATATATATCCCAGACGCAAGCGCTTGAAGAATTTCAGGCCCTGTCAGGCTATGGTGATGTGTTAGAGCGACTGGATCAAAACCCCTTGCCCTCTGTCATTGTGGTGCGACCGGTGGAAAAGCGAACCTCAGCAGCAGTAACGGAGGCCTTGTATCAGGAACTGAAAGCCTTGCCGCAAATCGAACAGGCCGTGATAGACCTTGAATGGGTGCAGCGTCTTTACAGCATGATGGAACTGGGTCGACGGATGACGATGGCTTTGGCGGCATTACTGTCGTTGGGCGTGTTATTAGTTGTCGGCAACACCATTCGGTTGGCCATCGAAAGTCGCCGAGATGAAATTGTGATTGTGAAACTGGTGGGCGCTACCAACGCCTTTGTCCGCAGACCGTTTCTTTATACCGGGCTTTGGTATGGTTTGGGCGGCGGCATTATTTGCTGGCTGGTGATTTCGATTAGTTTTCTCTGGCTTAGCGCACCCATTGCCGATTTGTCGGGTCTCTACCAAAGTGAGTTTCAATTGCAAGGGTTGGGTTTTGGCTCCAGCTTGCTGCTCTGGATCTTCAGTGGTTTGTTGGGTCTGATGGGGGCCTGGTTGGCAGTTAGCAAACACCTTGGAGCGATTGAGCCGAAATAAGATTTCTGTTGAACCTGATCGGATCAATACATTTTTTTAACGGTTGTATTTCATATATGTGTACTAATTCACAGGTCGGCACTTGGTAGTTTGCAAAATTAACAAAAATTTAATTATTTGTTTGACAGTTAAAATTCAGTCGTTTACATTTTTAATCAATCGATCTTGGTAAGTCTGCGTTGAATGGATTAATTTCAAGCAGCTAGTTATACAAAACCAGCATCGAAACTGATTGGATATAAAAAATCCAACAGAATAGTTTCCGAAATGATTATCGGAGCTTAATAATAATATAAATTTAAAGGATTAAGATGTTTTTACCTCCTGAATCCCTGGTTCCGTTCAAGGCGCGGCGCCTGGCGAACGCAGAAACTGTCTATCTAAATCCACAGTACCGTAAAACCCATGAAGACTGGTTGGACAAGTACGCTTACCTGATCCCTGGTGAGAACCACTGCAGCGACGATTTTTTTCCACAGGAAAAAGAGTTTTTGGCTGAGCGTTATGGCGGTGGAAGAATTGTCACTCATGGTGGTGGCGTACGTTGCGGGCTGGACGGTACACATTCAGTCAAAGGCATCGGCTGTAACCCGCTGATGGGTAAGGATTCGCTGCAGCTGGACTTTGCACATTCTCACGGCGGTTTGCCCCTTTCCGGCGCCATTCAAGAGGCGATTTGGGGTAATATTTTTGATATTGCGCTGCCCTTTGGTGCGGTTCGGGTTGCGGCAATAATTCTAACGGGCACAGATTGTGTCAATCGGTTTCGACAAAAGGCACCGGCTGCTTTGGTTGTGCGTGAAGCCGCATTGCGTCCAGCACACTTTGAGCGGGCAGCTTATTTTTTACCTCAGTCCGGTGTGCCGCTTGCTACGGATGTTGAGAGGGTAAAAAAAGCCATTGCTTTTTTGCCAGATAGCCTTCCCATGCCAGCAACACTTTCGGCTGATGACATTAATCTTCTTTCTCCTATAGAAAAATTGCAGTTGGGCCTTGGTCAGTTTGCTGAACGACTAGCTGCGCAATCAGCGACGGCAGTATCAAGGCGATTGCTCCACGGCGGGTTGACGGCATCGAATATGGGGCTCGATGGTCGCTGGTTGGATTTTGGTACGGCAATGGCTTTCAGCACTTATGCGAATGCAATCCTGGGTGATGGTGGTTTACCATCTTTGTGGGAGGAGCACCTTAAGTGTGTTCCCGCCCTGCAAAACCTCTGTTTTTACATTAACAAGTATTATCCAGCTGAGGATGAATCTCAGCTACCCCAAGCTCAGCAGTTACTACAAATCTTTATCACCCATTACCAAAGCTGGTTGATTAGGGCATTTGTAAACCTGACAGGATTCCCAGAAACATTATGGCAGGCGCATTCAAGTCAGGAAGAGGCCGCCAGGCTGGCAGCCTTGCTTATTGAAGTCGCGACAGAGGGCGTTAAGAAAGTGTTTATCACCGCCACACCTGACTGGGAAAAATTCGAATCCAATCGTTTAGGTCAGGTGCTCCCGGTGCTGGCGCTTTGGCACGACCATGATTCCTGTGAGCTTCGACTTCAACAGCTTATATCCAATCCAGTGGTGCGTAGAGAGCTTATAGCTGCCTATAGTCGCCTGGCAATAAGGCTAATAAACACAGACACAGGCTCAGGTGTCAACCCGCAGTCCATGAGGCGTTTTGTTTATTTTAATGCAGCGAAAATTCAGAAAAATATTGCTTCTATTGAGGCCGGTAGTGTTTTTAGTCGCTATTTACAGAAGGAGCATGTTTCCACTGAGGAAATTCAGTTTTTTGTTGATTCAGTTACTGATGAAGCTCAGGTCCTATATGTGCCGCCATCGATCTTTGAGTGTTTAATGTGGAAAGCAGGTGGAACTGAGATTCTTTACGATGCAGCTAGCAATCAGTGGAAGCGGGTTTGCAACCAACAACAACAGGTTTTTTCATGGGAGGCGTTGGGTAGGGAAGAGCAACTTCTGCGAATGAGTGACTACTGGGGTGATACACACTGGTCCAAATTATCAGATCGGGAAGGTACGACCGTTGAGCAACCATTAATGGAGAACGTGAATGCTTAGACGGGCAGAAAAAATAGGACTTGTCGCTGAATTGATGTGTCAGTCTCCAACCTATAGAAATTTTCCTTTGGCGTGCCTGAGCACATGGATTACCCCGGCTATTGAGCACAGACAAATTTATTTTTTGTTTGATTCTGCGGGCAACCCTCTCGCCTATTGGACCTGGGCCTTTCTGGCGCCCGATGTGGAAGAGCGCTGGAAGCACGATCCGAAAGTATTATTTCATGAGAGCGAATGGAATGAGGGAGAGCAGCTTTGGATAATGGATATGGTCTGTCAGCGCGGTTATCTGAGAAGCGTTATTGCCTATATACAAAGCTCGATGTTTCCTGGGAAGAAACAAGCACTTTCTTTACGACGGAATAAAGATGGCTCGGTAAAAAAAGTGAGCGTATGGCATAGAAACGAAAAATTCAATGCAGATTATTATAACAACAGCCTGATAAATATTATGCCACAAGATGCTTTTGCAGCGTCTAGAACCGAGTTTTTAAGCGCCAGGAAAAACGATCAACGGTAAAAAAATCCAATCAAACACTTTATAGGGAGATGATTCACCATGCATTTTATCAGAGCCAAATTGGCAAACTTTCTTTTAATATTCCTTCTGCCTGTAACGGCGGCTTATGCTTACGAGCCGGATTTTACCGTTATTGATAATAATATTGTCTACGATGTGAACGCAGATGGTAGTTTTGTGTATCGGGAAGATTTTATCCTTCGGATTAATACACAATCCGGTGTGGATAAAATTTCACAGTACCCGATTCCTTTTAGTGACTCCCTACAGGAGCTAAAGGTTATAGAGGCCTATACCACGACGGCAGATGGCGAAAAGTTGGAAGTTAGCAAAGACAATATTATTGTCCAACAAAGCCCGGTCAGTAACAGGGCGCCGATGTTCAGTGACTTCAAGATACAATACGTTATTTTCCCAGGTGTTGCACCGGGCGCAGCGCTACACCTTAGTTACGAGGTCAAACAGAAAAAGCCGATGTATCCTGGCGAATTCTCTGCGATTGAGATGTTTGATATTACGCAGGAGTATCAGTCCGCCCAGCTTACCGTGATTGTCCCCGAATCATATCCATTGCATACAGAGGCGATTGACATCAGAGGGGGTGAAATAACATCGACAATTTCCGGTAAAAAGATGTGGCGCTGGAGCATTTCAGACACTGTTGCCCACACTCCGGAAATAGGATCAGTCAGCGTGCTTGACGTCAGTCCTCGTGTAGTTCTCAGTAGTTTTGACAGCTATGCCGCAGTGGCTGACGCCTATTTGGCACGAGCAGAGGATAAGGCAAAGGTTACACCAAAGCTTCAGAAGCTGGCGGATAAAATCACCCGTGGTATAGACGATAAACGACAACAAGCGGAAGCACTGTATAACTGGGTTGCATCCAATATTCGCTATGTCGCTATTTTTCTCGAGTATGGAGGCGTCGTGCCCCATGATGCGGAAACAATCCTCGATTCCCGTTACGGTGATTGCAAAGACCATGTGGTGCTGTTACAGGCGCTGTTATCAGCGAAAAATATCAAAAGCCATCCAGTCCTCATCAATGCGCTGAACAATTATTGGCTGCCTGAAACCGCTGCGCCATTTTTGTTTAACCATGCAATAACCTATCTCCCTGAGTTTGACTTGTATGTCGATTCTACGATTAATGTTGCGCCGTTTGCCGCATTGTCACCTTTAGAAGTCGGCAAGACAGTCTTGGTAATGAATACGGATTCTGCGCTATCGAAGCTATCCATTATCCCTGCTACTCAAGGTAAACGGGCAAACGCTGAATTTGTTTCCACTGAAATAGATATCTCGGATTCAGGCAAGGTCCTCGTTAAGCGAAATATTGAAAGTAGTGGCACTATGGATGTCATGGCAAGAGCGCAACTTTCACAAATGCCCAGGGGAAGGGGTAAGCAGTTGGTCGGCGTGATGCTCAACCAGTGGGGGCAAAATGGATCTGGCGATATAGACATGGGCGACCCCCACGACCTTACCGAGGCTTTTGTCTACAGCTATTATCTTAACCTTCCAGACTATATAGAACTTTCTCAGCCCGGCACCTTTCAGGAGCCAATGGGTATTCCTAGTCAGTCCGGCATGATTAGCCTTGCCGGTGCTCTATCGTTGGAGAAAAGAGAGTTTCCGATTCCCTGTTCAGAGACGCGTCGCGAAGAAGCGACCACCATTAATTTTCCTGATGACATCACGATTACCAAACTGCCCGAGTCCAGGCGGATAGAAAATCAATATGGTGTTTATCAATCGGACTATTTATTGGAAGGTAATTCCATCAAGGTACAGCGCAAACTGGAGCTTACCCTTCCGGCAACCTGTGACAGCAAAACTTATGCCGGGCTTCGGGAAATGGCGGCGGCTATGGTGCTTGATATTAAAGCTAAATACTCTTATCAGTAATAGCTTATCTATTTGTAAAATATAAAAATGAGGTCATTGAATATTAATAAGGATTGAAAAAAAGGTTTTCCCTTGGAAAGAATAACATGTATCGGGCAGTGTGAAATTCTATAACTAATTGGAAACTACTCTAGCGTTAGATTAATGAATTCACGGTCGAGAATGTCCCTAAGTTACAAGGGGTGATGAATGAGAGAGATTGCTAAGAGGTGAAAAACAGGAGCCGTCAGAATAAGATTTTCAAAGCAGGCTGCAGATTATTTAGTAGTTTATGGGATAGAAGTGATATTGGAAGGATATATGATTGATGCTGGCAATGTGCTCACGCCTAGAGAAAAGGAAGTTTTTCGAAAGCTTTTGCAAGGGTATTCAAATAAAAAAATAGCGAATATTTTGTGTGTGAGTGAGCAAACTATTAAATTTCACTGCTCAAATATATTCTCTAAACTTAATGTTCAGAATCGGTATGTTTTATTGAGATTGTATTCTTCAAGCTTTGATGCATTAGGGTAGGTAGTAGTGAGCGTAAATAAATCATACTCCCAATTTAAATTTTGGTTTTCGGTTCACTGGCTATTGTCCCTTATCTTTTCATGCTAATTCTCCTCGGATTTCAGAAAACGATTTGAATGGAGTAAGTCAAATACATATTAAAACTATACTTTAGTATAGTGCTGAATGACCATGGTAAATAGTAATATAATGACTGAGTTAACCAATAGAATATAAATTATATTGATTGCTCGTTCTTAGTCATATTTTAAAGGAGATAATTTATGAGAAATTTAATTCCAGAAGAAGTTAATATGGTTTCTGGTGGAAGTTCAATCGATGCGCCAGATCCTGTTCCAAACCCCCAAGGTCCGGTTGGTAATATGATTAACGATATTCATGATGCTTTATATAATGGATTCACAACTATCTATGAAACCGTTGGCGGCTATATAGGTAGTGGTGGTAGTAGTAGTGGTGGGTCATAGGTAGTTTTACATTGGGCCGTCTACTGATGTGGGCGGCCCAATGTTTTTTTAGTAGTCATATTTATTCAATGTATCAGAATAAGTATTGGTAGATTAGTTCGATAGAGTTTTTTGTATAAGACGAAATTCGTCTAGCCTGAAAAAGATAAAAGGCGGTAAGACCATTGCGCTGGGTATTCTTTGTAGAAATTAAATCTAATAGAAAGAAATCTGGATTGAATAGCGTTCTACAATAAAGTCTTAGATGGTAGCTAGTTTTTTGGAATGGGCCAAAATTTGGATACTTTTTAGGTTTCCTTTAATTGTATGGGGCTATTGTTAATATGTTGAAAATTGGGAAGTTTAACACGTTTTCACAAATCGTTATATTTGTAGTTTTTTATTTGTTGGTTGAAATAGTTATTCAGGCAGAAATTTTCAAATACTTCGATGACGAGTTTCTTTCCAAAAAATTATCCTGGATTATAGCGGCACCGTTTTTTATAGTTTTATTTTATGCGGTTTCAAAATGGAATGGGGAATATTTTGGAGTTCCTTATCTTCTTAGAAAAAAAATAAAAATGGAAATTATATCGCCTTTATTAATTCTTGGTGTAATATTTTTTTTTATGACAATTGGCTTATTGGCTACGCAGGTATACCTGATTTCAAAAGTGTCACCAGATTATGCGTTCAAGCTGTGGGACTTCTCCCCTCAAGAGAAGCTTTGGGGAATCAATGATCAGCTCGGTTACAAGGCTGGTCTGATTAGGGTTATGCTTTTTGTCTCAGTCCAATGTTTGACTCAGCCGTTTATAGAGGAGCTGTTCTTTCGCGCTATTATTTTCAGGAGGATAGCGGAGAAAAAAGGCTTGATAACAGGAGCCATAATTTCATCAATATTATTTTCCTTGCTACATGGAGAAAATCACTTTTTATCAACATTTGTTCTCGGAATATCATTTTGTTATTTCTTTCATAGATACAAAAATATCTATTTTAATGTTTTATTGCACGGACTAATAAATTTTTTTCTTTGGATATACAATGGTTTTGGTGGAATAAAATATTTTACAAACAAATCCATGGGTGATATAGGGAATATTGACGGATGGGCGCTCGAGTTTTCTTTCTTGTTTTTATCAATTGTGCTGTTAGTGCTTTATTTGTATCGTTCGCAGGTGGCCATTATTTCAAAAAGACAGTATAAAAATTATAGGAAATTATAGTTTTTATATTTCCTTAGATCGATAAAGAAAAGAGGCTATCTGCAGAATTTTTTTAAAATGCAGTGACCTTTTATTAAATATTATCCGTAATTTCTTTACTGGAAAGAAGTAAGACGGAGTATTGTTTTCTCTGCGTAAATAATTTTTTTTGAATATTCTCACACCTAGGAACATAAAAAATATCCCTACTATCAACAAATAGTTGTTGTATTACAAGGAAGTTAAAAGTTGAGTCAACTATTTCGGGCTGAAGCCTTAAATTCCAAACAGACCCAATGGCTGGGTGATATTGTTCTCCTCAGGCCTGTCACCTTTAAGTTTATGGTGATAGGCGCACTGCTTACTGCCGCAATTATTTTAGTGTTCCTGGTTTTTGGTTCCTATACGCAGCGCACAACCGTAACAGGCCAACTAATCCCCGATGCCGGGCTAATTAAAGTTTATTCAATGCAGCGCGGTATTGTTCATAAAAAATTAGTTATTGAAGGGCAGTCGGTAAAACGCGGTGACCGACTCTATGTATTATCCAGCGAAAGACATAGTGATGCGCAGGACAATATTCTGGAGGCTATTACCCGGCAGGTAAAATTGCGAGAGATATCCCTGCGAGAAGAGCGGCGTAACACTGGCCAGTTTCATCGCATTGAAAAGGATGCATTGGCAGATAAAATCACCAGCCTTGAAAATGAGCAGGATAAGCTTCAAAAACTAATAGAGGGGCAGAAGCGGCGGGTGACCTTATCTGAAGAAGCCGTTGCCCGCTATCGTGATCTTGCCGGCAAAGGTTACATTTCCAAAGAGCAGTTGCAGGGACGGGAAGCAGATTTACTCGATCAGCAGAATCGTCTTCAGGCACAGGAGCGAGAGTTTATTGCTCTGGAAGGTGAATTGAGCTCACAGCGAAGTTCACTATCGACCCTGGCGTCAAAGCAGGCAATTCAGCTGGAACAAATCGAGCGTCAATTGGCAAGTTTGCAACAAGAGCTCTCAGAAAACGAAGCGCGCCGTGAGCTGATTGTTATCGCTCCCGAATCCGGGGTGGCAACAGGGGTTACTGTAGAGGTGGGTCAGGCGGTGGATATCAATCAGCCGCTGCTCAGTATTGTCCCGAAAGACTCTCGCCTGCAGGCCGTGTTTTATGTGCCCAGTGCCGCGGTGGGTTTCATTAAACCTGAAGTTCCGGTGCAGATACGCTACCAGGCTTTTCCCTACCAAAAATTTGGTCATGCCACGGGTAAGGTTATCTCGGTTTCGAAAACGGCCATGGCGGCCAATGAACTGGCCAGTATCGGTGGTCTTTTAAATAATAACGTGACGGGCAATGAACCGTTATATCGAATAGCGGCGCGAGTCGATAGCCAGACGGTGCTTGCCTATGGCGAGGCCGAACCACTGCAAGCCGGCATGTTATTAGAAGCCGACATAATGCGTGAAACCCGCAACTTATACGAATGGGTATTGGAGCCGCTTTTCAGTATTACCGGAAAACTATAACGGATAATAAAGATTATTAAACATGGAATTTGTTGAACGACTATCGCTCGGCCTGGGTAAAAAACTTCCCCTGATCTTACAAACAGAATCCACGGAGTGTGGCTTGGCGTGCCTGGGTATGGTGGCCGGCTATCATGGCTACCATACGGATTTAGCCACCCTGCGGCGGCAATATCAAGTTTCGTTAAAGGGCGCGACACTCTCTCACATCGTTCAGATTGCGGGGCGAATGAATCTTGGTGCCCGGCCACTGCGTGTGGAGCTGGAAGAGCTAAATCAGCTGAAGTTACCCTGTATTCTGCACTGGAACTTTAACCACTTCGTGGTCTTAAAAGAGCTTAAAGGAGCGACGGCGGTTATTTATGACCCCGCCACGGGTATGCGCAAGCTTTCATTGACCGAAGTATCGGCTGCTTTCACTGGTGTGGCGCTGGAGATATGGCCCGGCACAGAGTTTAAACCGCAAGAGGAAAAGCTGTCGATTAAATTACGCCAGCTGACAGGTAAAGTCACCGGGCTTTACAGATCCTTTGGCCAGATATTATTGCTCGCTGTAGCGCTTGAGGTATTTACCATTGTTAGTCCTTTTTTTCTGCAATGGGTGATTGATCATGTGTTGCTTTCAGCGGACAGGAGCTTGCTGACAACTCTGGCGATCGGTTTTGGTTTGTTGATGTTGATTCGACAAACGGTTACGGCCATACGAGCCTGGGTCATCCTTCACATGTCCACTACCTTGAATATTCAGTGGCGGGCCAATGTGTTTACACATTTGCTGCGGCTGCCAGTGCAGTATTTTGAGAAAAGGCATCTGGGCGATATTGTCTCCCGGTTTGGATCACTGGATAAAATTCAACAGACGCTCACAACCTCGTTTCTGGAAGGCATACTTGATGGGGTAATGTCAATTGTCATTCTGATTGTGATGTTTGTTTACAGCCCACTTTTGGGCTGGGTGGCCGTCGGGGCTATGGTGCTTTACGCCCTGGGGCGTTGGGCCTGGTATGCGCCTTTTAAGAATGCCACGATGGAGCAGATTATCCATGCGGCCAAACAGCAAAGCCACTTCCTTGAAACCGTACGCGGAGTAAAAGCCATCAAGTTATTCCAGCGCTACGACGACCGCCGTTCTTCCTGGCTTAATCTAGTTGTCAATCAAATCAATGCCTCGGTGAAAACCCAGAAATATCAAATTTTTTACGGGCTGCTTAATGGCTTATTGTTTGGTATAGAAAATATTTTAATCATCTGGTTGGGTGCGAACCTGGTGTTGGATGGTGAGTTCAGCGTAGGCATGTTGATGGCCTTTTACTCCTATAAAGAGCAATTTGGAGGCCGTGTTACTTCACTCATTGATAAAGTGGTTGACGTGATCATGCTGCAACTTCAGGGAGAACGTTTGGCGGATATTGTATTGTCCGAGCCAGAGTTAAAGTCCGATAACCTGGTTACGCTAAACGCTAAAAATTTCACCCCCGAACTGATTATCAGAGGCCTTCGTTACCGCTACTCGGAACAGGAGCCCATGGTTTTGGATGGCTTTGATTTAACCATACCACCGGGCCAGTCCATTGCTGTTGCCGGGCCCTCGGGTTGTGGTAAATCTACGCTTATTAAAGTGTTGCTGGGGATTCTTCCCGCCACGGAAGGAGAGGTTTTAGTGGGCAATATTGATTTACGTCACGCCGGATCAGACAGTCTGCGCAGCGTAGTCGGCACCGTGCTGCAGGACGATGAGCTGTTTGCCGGTTCTATTGGTGAGAACATCTGTTTTTTCAGCGCGGAGCCGGACCAGGAGTGGGTTGAAAAATGCGCCAGAATGGCGGCAATCGATGCTGAGATAAAAGCCATGCCCATGCAATATAACACCTTGATTGGTGATATGGGTACGGTGCTTTCCGGCGGGCAAAAGCAGCGTGTTTTGCTTGCCAGAGCACTATACAAAAAGCCGAAAATTCTGTTTCTGGATGAGGCTACCAGTCATCTGGATATCGCTAAAGAACAGGAAGTTAACACCTCGATCAAATCATTAAATATCACCCGGATTATTGTTGCCCATCGCCCTGAGACTATCGCCTCGGCTGATAGGGTGATTGTTATGCACGGTGGGCGTATCGTACAGGATGAATTTATCGATCCCCAGCCCGGTAACGCAGCTATGGCAACCGCATAATTACAAGGAGAGTTAATATGGATGCTGTGACTACGGTTTTATTATTGATAATTTTTTTAGGCAGTCTGAAAATATATTTGAAAATTTCTTCAATATTCAAAGAGCGGGTCGTTGAGCAGAGTACTGCATTGGCTGATTTTAATGCCTCCGGGCGTTACACGGGCCGGTTAAGCATTGTTATTCCGTTTTACAATGAAGAGCCCCATCTTGAGGCATGTACAAACTCATTGTCAGAAGCGATTAAAGACTATGAGGGCGATTTTGAAATTATTTTTGTCGATGATGAATCCAGGGATGACTCTCTGAACATTCTAAAAAAATGGATTGCATCAAGTCCCTATAAAAATTCCATAAAGGTGATTTCAAGCGGGCGGAGTGATGTCAATAACGAGTATAAGAACTGGGTGGGAAAAAGCTTGCCCTGCCACGTCGGTTATAAGCATTCAATAGGAGACAGCCTGCTTTTCCTGGATGCAGACGTTGAACTTGAGCAAGGATCTATTCATGACATAGTTGCTCAAGCGAGCGTCGATTCTGTTGATTTTATGAGTGTCATACCAAAAGCGAAATGCACTAAATTGTACGCATGGGCTTTTTATCCAATATGTCTTATTTGTCAAATAATAGCCTTTGATTTTATCAGGAAAAACCCGGACAACTCCTTTCCCTCGGCATCAGGGCAAGTCATGCTGTTTCGTCGAGAGGCATACGAAAAAATTGGCGGTTTTAAAGCATTGTCCGGCAATGTGGCACAGGATGTAAGAGCTGCAAAGTTAGTAAAAAGTAAATCGCTAAAGCAGAAGCATATTCTTGGCTATAACCTGGCCGCGCTGGATTCGGAAGAATCTTTCTATCATTTAATCAATTCATCTTCCAAAAGTATAATGGTGGCCGTTGAGAATGATATTTTTAAAGTTTTGGTTTTCCCTATCATTATGGTTCTCGTGACAAGCCTTCCAATCTATGTTTTTTTGAATGGCCTTTTTGGAAAAACATTTTTAGATCAAAGCTTTCTGAGTCTAATGACAGTGTTTGATCAGGTAGGTATTTTTCTGGCGTCAATGACAGTACTGATTCATGGGATAACCTTGTATCGTTTTCAGTTAATGCTGAAAAAAGGAAGCTGCTTGGTTGCTTTTTACCCGCTTGGCTCAATGGTGTTTTTTCTGGTATCGCTGCATGCTTTGTTTACTTTTTATTCGGGAAGTCAAAAGTATTGGAAGTGGAAAGGGCGACAAATTTTTCCCACTGAAGAATAATCATATAGTGCTTAAAAGGACGTTTAATGATGGAAAAAATATCGGTTGTTATTCCTGCTCATAATGAAGGAAGATATATCGGAAAGTGTTTGAGTTCTATTCGTGTCGCTGAGCTTTACATTAACCTCCCGGTCGAGATTGTTGTCTCTTTAAATAGGTGCACAGACAATACAGAGGCGGTTGCTAAATCTCACGGTGCAATTACTGTGATAGAGGATAGTAGAAATATTGCAAAGGTACGAAATGCTGGCGTGAAGGCATCAACGGGTGACGTGCTTGTCACAATTGATGCAGACTCATGGATGACGCCTGACATGTTAAAAGAAATTCTTCATCGACTAAAAAGTGGAAGATACATTGGCGGGGGTATTAAGCTTAAGTCTGAAAGATTGTCATTTGGAATCATTACGGCTGAGGTTATTTATTCGCTTTTTAGACTTTTTACGGGTTTAACAGGTGGTGGCGCCTATTGGATTCTAAGAAAAGACTTTGATGCTATTGGAGGGTTTGATGAAAGCTTGCTCAGTGCTGAGACGCTACAGTTTTCCAGAAAAATTAGATCTGCAGGGAAGCAGCAAGGCTTGAAGCCGGGCTATATTAACAACGAACGAATTTATACTTCGGCACGCAAATTCGACCAGCTGGGAGATTGGTATTTATTTAAACATACCCGGGCAATGTACCGGGGCAAGGATAAGCAGGTGGCGGATAAGGTTTGGTATGATGCGGAGCGGTAGCGATGTTTCAACCGGGTCACATTTTATATCTCTGATAATAGAATATAGAGGGATCGCCCCTGCTCATTTCGTGTGGCAGTGCGGTTAGTGTGCTGAGGGCTTGATTTAGCTCAAACTATCCTCATATTGGGGTGCATAGCAGTGATATTAAGGCCAAAGTAATGAACTATTTTGTTATTAGCACTCTAAGGGATTGAGTGCTAGAATTACTGGCCGATACAACGGAGAACACTATGAGTACTGCACTACAGACTGTAAATTTAGTACCGGGGAGCAATCTCAACGCGTACATGCAGACTGTGAATAATTTCCCCGTACTGAGCGCAGATCGCGAGCGTGAGCTGGGCGAAGCGCTATATTATAAGGGCGATTTGGAGGCTGCTCGCGAGTTAGTAATGGCTCACTTACGGTTCGTGGTTCATATAGCGAAGTCCTATAATGGCTACGGCCTGCCGCTGGCGGATCTTATTCAGGAAGGCAATGTAGGCCTGATGAAGGCGGTGAAGCGTTTTAATCCTGAGAAGGGTGTCAGGTTGGTGTCTTTTGCCGTGCACTGGGTGAAAGCCGAGATGCACGAGTACATCCTACGCAACTGGCGGATTGTTAAAGTGGCCACCACCAAGGCCCAGCGCAAACTATTCTTTAACTTGCGCGGCGCCAAGAAAAAACTGGCCTGGTTGACCAATGATGAAGCCAATGCTGTAGCTGAAGATCTGGGCGTTGATGTCAAAGAAGTCCGCCGCATGGAAAGTCGTCTGACCGCCTCAGACCTGGGTTTTGATGCCGGTGCAGATGATGAAGATGAGGGTGTTGTTGCCCCAGCTCACTATCTGGAAGATCAATCAGCTAATCCGGCAATGATGCTGGAAAATGCTGACTGGGAAGAAAGCAGTAATCAGCACCTGCATGTGGCGCTGGAAGAGCTGGATGATCGCAGCCGTGAGATTTTACAGGCGCGCTGGTTGAATGATGACAAAGCTACACTGCATGAGCTGGCCGATAGGTACGGTGTTTCTGCTGAGCGGATTCGTCAGCTTGAAAAGAATGCGATGAAAAAAGTCAGAGCAAGTATGGAAGCTTAAGGCTTGTTCCGGCTTGATAAAACCGCCGTCAGGCGGTTTTTTTATGCGTAGCATTCATGCGATGAAGTATTATGCGATGTAAGATTCACGTGAAATAGCGATGAATTTCAGGCCAGTGCTGCATCAGTTATGATAACCGTTAAAAGAACCAGCTAAGGAATCTCACATGGCGAAGGCGTTTTTATTGATGGCCGCTATCAGTGGCTTATTGGCGGTTATTCTGGGTGCTTTTGGCGCCCACGGTTTAAAGAGCCGTCTGGCGGAGGACTTGCTTACGGTTTATCAGACGGGCGTTCAGTATCATTTTTATCACACTCTGGCCTTGATGGTCGCAGGGTTGTTGCTGTTACGTCACCCGGAAGCGGTTATGCTCAACTGGAGTGGATGGCTATTTGTCGCCGGTATCCTGATCTTTTCCGGTAGCCTGTATGTGCTGGCAATCACGGGCACTCGCTGGTTAGGGGCGATTACCCCAATAGGCGGACTGGCTTTTATCGGTGGCTGGCTATGTTTGGCGATGGCGATTTTCAAGCATGTCGAATGATCGGTATTAGCAGTAACAGGTACGAACACATCGTACAAAAGAGTGAACCAAGCAGGTAAATACAGGTGTCTTCAGCAGTTTCAGACAATAAACGCCACCGCACCATTCGCAGTTTTGTCCTGCGAACCGGCCGCATGACGCCAGGACAACAAAAAGCCTATGATGAGGCCTGGCCGCAGAAGGGGCTTTCGATAGAAAACGGCAAACTGAATTATACCGAGGTATTTGGTCGGCAGGCTCCAGTGGTGTTGGAGATTGGCTTTGGTATGGGTGGGTCTCTGGTGGAAATGGCGAAGGCTGCGCCAGACCACGATTTTATCGGCATAGAAGTGCATGTGCCCGGTGTCGGCAAACTATTTCACAGCATGAAAGAGCAGGGTGTGGAGAATATCCGCGCTTATTGTGAAGATGCGGTCGAGGTTTTGCAGCACTGTATTCCTGACAACAGTCTAGATCGTGTACAGGTTTATTTCCCTGACCCCTGGCATAAAAAAAAGCACCACAAGCGGCGCTTAATTCAGCCCGATTTTGTGCAGGCGATGCGCAAAAAATTAAAAACCGGTGGTGTACTACATTTGGCTACGGACTGGGAACACTATGCCGAACACATGATGGAAGTGATGTGTGCTGCTGAGGGTTATACCAATCAAGCCGATGAATACTGCTTTGCGGAGCGTCCAGTGTATCGGCCGATCACCAAGTTTGAAAAACGCGGTGAGCGGTTGGGGCACGGCGTGTGGGATATTCTGTTTGCCAAAACGGCATAAATCACTGAAAGACGGAGCGGTCGAGTGGTTATTGCCAATGCTGTAATAATTTCGCCATCGCCTGACCTCGATGGCTGATTCTGTTTTTAGTTTCGGGCGCTAATTCTGCCGAACTGCACTGCTGTTCGGGAACATAAAACAGTGGGTCGTAGCCAAAGCCATTGTCTCCCTGTGGTTGATGCAGAATTATTCCTTCCCAACTGCCCTGGCAAACTAGCGGTACCGGGTCGTGTTCATGCCGCATAAAAACCAACAGGCATTGAAAGCGCGCACTGCGTTCTGAGTCTTTAACACCATCTAACAGTTTGAGTAATTTGCGATTATTGTCAGCATCACTGGCTTCTGGCCCGGCAAAACGTGCTGAATAAATTCCCGGTTGCCCTTTTAACGCATCTACCTCAAGCCCCGAATCATCAGCAATGGCCGGTAAGCCAGTGTGTGTGGCAGCATTACGTGCTTTCAGGATGGCATTTTCGACAAAACTTAAGCCGGTTTCTTCGGCTTCAGGGACATTAAAATCCGACTGCGGCAAAACCTCAAAACCGCAGCCCTGTAATAATTGTTGGAACTCTTTTAGTTTGCCGCGATTGCCACTGGCGAGAACGATTTTTTGCATGGTTAATGTCTATATGCTGGCTGTGCGCTGATGAGTGTTTTTCTATTCTTCAGGTGCTTATTCGTCGTGGTACAAGGTTTTAGAAAACTTAAGAATATAGGGGGAGATATTTGGGTCAGGCTGGATTTTAATAGTGAAGGCCAACAGCTCTTTGTCGCGGAAGCCCAGTTCGGCAATATAATAAACTGAGTCTTGCTCGACGATTTCTTCAAAGGCCAGTTCTTTGCGGTGAATTAGATCAAAGCTGTTGCCGCTGACAATGGCTCGTTTGGCTTTGTCCTTACCGCCGGGGAGATTTTCACGTATTGCAACATTGATCAGCGCCTTGTCTTTGCCACGAACGACACCGTAGGCCGCCGCGACCTGGGGCGATAAAAATGTCGTGTTTAACACGCTGTAGTGAACTTCGTATTTACCAAAGACCTTACTGCTCTCTGCTTGTGTCAGTGGTGACAGAAAGAGTGAGGTGAATAAAAAAAATTGAAGTAAATAAAGACGACGCAGCATAAATAACTCGAAAGCTTAATGGCTGATATGGTAGACAGCGGTTACGCCAAATAGGTTCGGCATCAGTTTACTGAGAAAACCCTCACTGCTATCGTGACCGACAACCGTTTTACGAATAACCCTGATCGATTTTTCCTGACACAGGTTCTCAAAATCTTTCACCGTACAAAAATGAATATTGGGCGTATCGTACCAGCTATAGGGCATAAATTTGGAAACGGGCATTCGGCCCTTATAGCCGAGGTAAAAACGACAACGCCAATGGGCAAAATTAGGGAAGGATACGATACACTCCTTGCCGACACGTAACATCTCATCGATTACCAGATGCGGGTTGCGCAGGGTTTGCAAGGCGTGAGTCATGATGACAACATCAAAACTGTTGTCCTGAAAGTTACTCAGTCCATGATTGAGATCCTGTTCAACCACATTCAGCCCGCGACTAATACAGGAGGTAATTTGCTGAGCATCAATTTCGATGCCCAGACCATCAACACCATTTTTTGCCGTTAATTTTTGCAGTAGGGCACCACTGCCACAGCCCAGGTCCAGCACTCGACTACCGCTCTTTACCCAGTGGGGAATTAATTGCAGATCAAAACGCATTAGTCTTGCTCCTCCGCAATCTCACCGGCGACTCGCTTCATATAAGCGTGAAATACATTTTCGTAGCGCTCATTGGGAATCAGGAAAGCATCGTGGCCGAAGTCGGCTTCAATTTCAGCATAGTTGACAGGTTTTCTTGCGGCGATCAGTGCATCGACAATTTCGCGGGAACGCTGGGTTGAAAAGCGCCAGTCCGAGGTAAAAGAGACGACAAAATAAGAGCAACTAGAATGCCTAAAGGCAGCCACCGGATCGTCGTTGTACTCGCGCGACAGATCAAAGTAATCCAGCGCGCGGGTCATCAAAATATAAGTGTTGGCATCAAAGCTTTCAGAAAACACGTCACCCTGATGGCGCAGATAGCTCTCCACCTGAAATTCGACTTCTTCGTCCTGGCCCAGCTGGAAACTCCCGGCTTTTAATTCGCGACCAAATTTTTGCCCCATGCCGTCCTCGGACAAATAAGTGATATGCCCTACCATACGGGCCAGTCGTAGGCCTTGTTTAGGCACCACGCCGTGATCCATATAATAGCCGTTATGGAAGTTCGGGTCGGACATGATCGATTGTCGGGCCACTTCGTTGAAGGCTATATTCTGTGCTGTCAGCTTTAATGCCGAAGCAATCACAATACAATGACGTATTTCATCGGGGTATTCCAGCGACCAACGCATAGCCTGCATGCCACCCAAACTGCCACCAATAACTGCAGCCCAGTGTTCAATGCCTAACACTTTCATTAGAGCACGTTGGGTGTTGACCCAGTCGCGGCAACGTAGGGGCGGGAAGTCGTGTTGCCAGGGTTTACCCGTCTCGGGGTTAATCGTGGTGGGGCCGGTGGAACCATGACAGCCGCCGATGTTGTTCAGGCTGACGATAAAAAATTTATTGCTGTCGATGGGTTTGCCGGGGCCGATATAGTGATCCCACCAGCCGGGTTTGCGGTCGTCTTTATGGTGGTAGCCAGCGGCGTGATGATGGCCCGAGAGAGCATGGCATATAAGAACAGCATTAGAGCCATCCTGATTGAGTTCGCCGTAGGTTTCGTAGACCAGATCATATTGCTGTAAGACACGCCCACAGGCCAGCGTGAGGGGCTGATCGAAGTGGTGAGTCTGGGGGAAAACAATCCCGACAGAGCCGGCAGAGTCTGTTTCGTGATCAGGTGGCATGGAGTATCCGCTGTTTTTGCTGCTGGGAGTCTAATAACTCAACTTGGGCTGTGCAATAGAATCTTGAAATTACAGTGGTTTTTAGGCTTAAGCTTCGAGATTTAAGCACGCTGGTAAACATTTGGGGTGCTCAAGGCTCAGGGTTTTTTGTCGGCTGTTATGCCCGCGGAGGATGGTGATAGCGCTTTTCCTGATGCCAAACTGGCAGGCGATAAAGTGTATCAAGTGTTGATTGGCTTTACCGTCCACCGGTGGTGCGGTAATGCGAATTTTCAGCCGGTCGGCCTGCTGCCCCACAATTTCATCTTTTCTCGCCCCAGGTTGCAATTGGCAATGCAATAGCAGGGTAGTTCCCTGCCATTGATAAAAACCTGCCATGTTTAGGGGTTAAATTCCTAGGACGTAAGCCGCTGGCAAGCCAACGGCGGCTGCCATATGGTTGAGAATAATTTGCAGCACGTTAATCGCTAGAAAAACAAATATGGGTGAGAGATCCAGACCTCCCAGGGGGGGGATAATATTGCGGAAGGGTGCCATCACAGGTTCAGTGAGCTGGTGCAGCAGAATTACGGTGGGGTTATAACTGCCGGGGGCTACCCAGCTCAAAATAATCGACACCAGAATCGCCACGAAGTAAATATTGATGACCATGCCAATCGTACCCAGGCAGGCCCAGATCAATAGTGAAATGGGGTTGGGTAAGCCATACCCCTGTAACAGCACCAGAATAGACGTGGCCAGAATTTGCAGAATGATGACCGTGACGATGGTGGCGGTATCTATCTGGCCAATACTTGGTAACAAGCGGCGTAATGGCGCGAGTATTGGCTGGGTAGCCTTGACCAGAAATTGGGAAATGGGGTTATAAAAATCGGCCCTGGCCATCTGCAGTAGCATGCGTAGCAGAAAGGCAAGAATATACAGGTTAAAAAACGTCTGAATCAGTAAATTAGCAATATCACGCAGCGCGTCCATAAAACCTCGACTTTATTGTTGCGGCATTGGCAGTGTTTATTCACACCGCGATGGGATTCTGGCTGTGCATAATAGCTCAAAACCCCTATTGTTGAAGGGCAGGATGATAGCAAGATTCAGCGGGAAAAGCGGCTTGAGTCCAATTTTTTACTTTCAGGCCTCAGATATTACTCGCCAAGCTCTTTGGCCAAGGCTTCAGAACGGTCCCGGCAGGCGAGTAGGGCTTTTTTGAATATGTCTCTCAATCCCATTTGTTCGAAGACTTTGATGGCTTCTTCAGTGGTGCCATTGGGTGAGGTGACCCGTCGGCGCAGCTCAGCGGTATCGACATCGCTGGAGATGGCCATCTGGGCAGCGCCCAGGGCGGTTTGCAGGGTTAATTGTTTGGCGGCGTCGGCACTTAGCCCCATTTGCTCGCCAACGGCTTGAATAGCCTCCATCACTAAAAAGAAGTAGGCCGGGCCGCTGCCGGATACCGCAGTGACTGCATCCAGCGTGCTTTCGTCGTAGACCCACAGCGCAATACCCACGGCACGAAGGATTTGATCGGCCAGCTGGCGCTGTTCCTCGGTGACAGCAGCATTGGCAAAGAGAGCGGTGGCGCCGGTTTGTACCAGTGCGGGGGTATTTGGCATACAGCGCACAATGGGCATACCACCACCCAACCACTTATCCAGACTCTGTGATTCGATACCCGCGGCAATGGATATGATCAGAGGTTTGTTTTGCTGTGCCGTCGCGGCTAGCTCTTGCAGAATCGGTTTCATTACCTGTGGTTTCACCGCCAGTACCACCACATCGGCATTGGCCACCGCTTGATGATTGTTGTCGGTAGTTTGTACGGGCGCAATCTGTCTTAAGTTATTCAGTGACTCGGGATAAGGGTCACTGGCCGTGATAGCTTTCGGTGAGAAGCCCTTGCTGACCAGCCCACCAATAATGCTGGAGGCCATATTGCCGGCGCCGATAAAGGCGATTTTTGCTCGGTTGGACGTAGAGGTGTTGGAAGTAGACAAGTTTATTACCTTTTTATGACCGATCTGTATTTTAAGGATGCTGGATTTACTTTGGTATCAGGCTGAAGCGAGATTATAACAGGCTCACCGTGAAACGATGTAGCCATGCCAGTTCTGTTGAGGTGCTTCGTTATTGCATGGACGCCTTATCCTCTCTGGCTCCAAAGATATCGGTACCGATTCTGACTATCGTTGCACCCTCGGCAATAGCGGCTTCCATGTCACCTGACATGCCCATCGACAAAGTGTCTATACTGTCACAATCAGATTGCAGTTTTGTTGCAGCAGCCCGCAACTGGGCAAACATTGCACGTTGCTGGTCGAAATCTTCACTGGCCTGAGGAATAGCCATCAGCCCCCGCAGGCAAAGCCCAGATAGACTTGAAACCTGTTGGGCCAGTTCGGTCAACTCATCAAGGCTGGCGCCGGCCTTACTGGCTTCATTGCTGATATTGACCTGTAGGCAGATATTAAGCGGTGGGAGCGACGCCGGGCGCTGATCGCTAAGGCGCTGGGCAATCTTTAGGCGATCGACACTGTGCACCCAATCAAAATGCTCGGCGATTGGGCGGGTTTTGTTCGATTGAATCGGGCCGATAAAGTGCCAGGTCAATGGTAGATCCGCTAACTCTACCTGTTTATCGAGGGCTTCCTGCAAGTAATTTTCGCCAATCTGCTGAATACCTGCGGCGGCGGCCTCGCGAATCATCGCCGCAGGCCGGGTTTTGCTGACCGCCATCAGTGTGACGGAATCTGCAGGCCGCTGATATTTTTTCTCCGCTGACCGGATGCCTTGCCGGAGCTTTGCTATATTGAATGCTATTGATGACATTGCTTTCTTACAAGGTGCTCTCTATTAGGTCTGTTTCTGGCTGTTAGGCCTGTTTCTGTGGCACATGACACAGATCGCTGCAGGTAACTGCCGATAAGTTGTAAGCTTCATTATACTGAAAACAAGCTGTGAATAATGGTATTGGCTCTGTGGCCTGCCCGGAACCCCACCACTGTATTAACGATAATGTAAAGGAAAACCATGGATATTACTGAGCTGTTAGCTTTCAGCGCCAAACAAGGCGCCTCTGACTTGCACTTATCCGCAGGTCTGCCACCGATGATTAGGGTAGATGGCGATGTTCGCCGCATCAACCTGCCACCCATGGAACATAAACAGGTGCATAGTCTGATTTATGAAATCATGAACGATAAACAGCGTAAGGATTTTGAAGAGTTTCTGGAAACTGATTTTTCCTTCGAAGTGCCGGGAGTGGCGCGCTTTCGGGTTAATGCCTTTAACCAGAACCGCGGTGCTGGGGCGGTGTTTCGGACCATACCTTCCAAGGTGCTATCGATGGAAGATTTAGGTATGGGACAGGTATTCCGGGATATGTCTATGGTGCCCAGAGGCTTGGTATTGGTGACAGGGCCAACCGGTTCCGGTAAGTCCACCACGCTGGCGGCGATGATGGATTTTATCAATGACCATAAATACGAGCATATTCTAACGATTGAAGACCCCATCGAATTTGTTCACGAATCGAAAAAATGCCTGGTTAACCAGCGGGAGGTGCATCGCGATACCCATGGTTTTAGTGAGGCGTTACGTTCGGCACTGCGGGAAGATCCCGATATTATCCTGGTGGGCGAGTTGCGGGATCTGGAAACGATTCGTCTCGCCATGACGGCAGCGGAAACCGGCCATCTGGTATTCGGCACCTTGCACACTACTTCGGCGGCAAAAACCATTGACCGGATTGTGGATGTGTTTCCGGGGGAAGAAAAATCGATGATCCGCTCTATGCTTTCTGAGTCTTTACAGGCGGTGGTCTCGCAAACGCTATTGAAAAAGGTTGGTGGTGGCCGGATTGCGGCCCATGAAATTATGATCGGTACCTCGGCGATTCGAAACCTGATCCGTGAAGACAAGGTGGCGCAAATGTATTCGGCGATTCAAACCGGTGGTGCTGTGGGGATGCAGACTATGGATCAGTGTTTGTCGGAGCTGGTAGACAAACGCTTGATTGCTCGGGATGTGGCCCGCGAGAAAGCCCGCTTCCCGGAAAACTTTTAATCGCCAAATTACAGTACCTGAGTCATAACGCCTGAGATAAGGCGAAAAAACCAACGTCATAAAATTAAGCTGAAGACTAGGTCAACAGCAAACCGGGAGTGGTAAAGAGTGGACATTGATAAGCTGTTGCAAATCGTAGTGGAAAAGGGCGCTTCGGACCTGTTTATCACTGCGGGGGTACCACCCTCAATTAAGGTGCACGGTCGAGTCGTACCGGTTACCACCAGTCCGCTCAGCCCGGAAAAAACGCGGGAAACTGTCCTCGGGGTGATGAATGAATCCCAGCGCCGTGACTTTGTACGCGATAAGGAATGCAACTTTGCCATCAGCGCCCGAGGTATTGGCCGGTTTCGGGTCAGTGCTTTTTACCAGCGCAATCTGGCGGGCATGGTACTGCGGCGGATTGAAACCAGTATCCCGCGGATTGAAGATCTGGGCCTACCCGATGTGATTAAAGACTTGTCCATGGTAAAGCGCGGGCTGGTCATTTTTGTCGGTGCGACGGGTGCAGGTAAATCCACCTCGTTGGCGTCGATGATCGGCCATCGCAATCGTAATTCCAAAGGCCATATTATCTCGGTTGAAGACCCGATTGAATATATCCATCAACATGAGGGTTGTATCGTTACTCAGCGTGAGGTGGGCATTGATACCGAGAGTTTTGAGGTGGGCCTGAAAAATATGCTGCGGCAGGCGCCGGACGTAATCATGATCGGTGAAGTGCGCACAAGGGAAACCATGGAGCATGCTATTACCTTTGCGGAAACCGGCCACCTCTGCCTGTGTACTCTGCACGCCAATAACGCCAACCAGGCATTGGATCGCATCCTGCATTTCTTTCCGGCAGATCGCCATACCCAATTGTGGATGGATCTATCCCTAAACCTCAAAGCCATGGTAGCGCAACAATTAATACCAACGCCTGACGGTAAGGGCCGTCGCTCCTGCGTAGAAATTTTAATAAATACTCCGCTGGCGCAGGACCTTATTCGCAAAGGTGAGGTCCATTCACTCAAGGATTTAATGACTAAATCCAATGAGCAGGGTATGCAAACATTTGACCAGGCTCTTTACGAACTGTATCGTGCCGGCGAAATTACCTATGAGGATGCTCTGGCGCATGCCGACTCATCCAATGATCTGCGGTTAATGATCAAACTGGGTGCTGAAAACAGTGCGGCACAATTGGAGGCGATTGCAGGTGATTTATCGTTGGAAGACGAGCAGGAGCAGGATCGGGGTCACACCTTTAAGCGGTAACAATACTACCTTTTTAATCAAAAATATTTTCAATCTTCTTTTAACTATGGAGCACAGGCACAGTCTGGGGTTTGTTTTACCCGGCTTTTGAGTCTGTCAGCGGGAGACTATTATGCACTACAAGGCAAAAACACTGTTATGTCTGGCGACAATCGCCCTGTCGCCGGTCACAATGGCGGAAGGCCGTTGGTACATCAACCCTATGGTTGGGCAGCAAAACTTTGACAGCGAACGTAATCTGGATGATGAAACCACACTGATTCTCGGCGGCGAATACCGCTATAACGATAACTGGGCCACGGAACTGCGGTATTTGGATAGCAGCCCCGATGTGGAAAACAGTGGTGCCGATGTGGATCTAAACCAGATTTATCTGGACGGTTTGTACTATTTAAAACCGGTGTCTTCACAGTGGCAGCCCTATGGCGTAGTGGGGATCGGTCATGCCGAGTTTGAGCGCAACCAATTCGAATCGAAAGAGACTCAGGCCAATGTGGGGGTTGGTCTGCGTTATGCCTTCAATCACAGCTGGTCTCTGAGAGCCGATGTTCGCACGATCTATGGTTTTGATGACGACACGATTGATACCCTGACTAGCGTTGGTTTGAGCTATGCGTTTGGCGGCAAAAAATCTCAGCCAGTCGAAGCCATGCCGGCTCCTAAAGCGGCGCCAGTAGTTGCCGATAGCGATGGCGACGGTGTCAATGATCCCCGTGATAACTGCCCCAATACACCGGCAGGCGCCAAAGTGGATGGCATGGGTTGTCCACTGGATTCAGACGGTGATGGCGTTTATGACTACGCTGACCTGTGTCTTAACACACCTTCCGGGTTCAAGGTCAATGCCGATGGTTGCATGCTGAAACGTGCTAAAGAGGTAAGCTTTGACCTGTCACTTCGGTTTGCGCTTGATAGTGCCAAGGTAGAGGGTTTTGATCAGGATGCCGTTACCAAAGTGGTAACCTACTTGCGCGATCACTCTGATGCGACAGTGATAATTGAGGGGCACACCGACAGCTCGGGTAACGATGCTTACAACAAGAACCTGTCTGAGCGCAGAGCCAGTGCAGTGGCTAAAATGCTGACGGAACAGTACGGTATTGCCGCCAACCGTTTATCCTCTGCCGGTTATGGCGAAGAGCGGCCCATTGCGGATAACAATACTGCTGAAGGCCGGGCAGCCAACCGCCGGGTTGTGGCTAAAGTCCGCCACAAAACCGAAGAGGCCGTTGCCAAGTAATATTGATCCAGGGAGCGAGAGTCTTCTCGCTCCTTTTCTTCTCTCAACTCTTCCATTGCCAATGTTTCGAATGTCCAGCTATGACCTACTGACTTCGAAACCAGCCTTCGAGAATAATTTTTGCCGACAGGCTATCAACTTGCTGGCTTTTAAAATCGCGTGACCCGGACTGGGCAATAATTTCACCCTTCGCTTCAAAACTGCTTAAACGTTCGTCTGCCCATACTACCGGTAGGCCGAAACGACCGTGCAGGCGGTTGCCAAATTTTCTGGCACGCTGACTTAATTCGGATTCGCTACCATCCATATTCAGCGGCA
This sequence comes from Oceanicoccus sp., assembly GCA_965661375.1. Classification (GTDB taxonomy): domain Bacteria; phylum Pseudomonadota; class Gammaproteobacteria; order Pseudomonadales; family Dasaniaceae; genus Oceanicoccus. Next base: position 95,380 of record CBFIDJ010000006.1, read on the forward strand.
GTCCTACCACGATCAGATCGGGTTGCCATTCGTCTAACAGGATTTTGATCTGTTGCCAGTCGGGAATGCCGTCTTTGGCCTTGAGGTCTTTTAAGGGCGATGCGGTTTGGGTGATGGATTGGCCGATGGCAACCCCTATGCTTTTGGTGCCAAAATCAAAGCACAGTATGCTTTTAGCGTAGGATGTAAGAGGTGTGTCGAGTGGGGGAGTTGAGCTGTCTACCATTAATCAGGCATGTCCGGCCTGGGGAGATATCAGTGCCAGATCCACGCCCATTTGTGCGGCGGCGGCCTTAGCACGCAGTTCGACTGGGGTATTGAAAATGATATTGCTATCGGCTGGAACCGTAAGCCAGGCATTATCGGCCAGCTCGGCCTCCAGTTGACCGGCACCCCAACCGGCATAACCCAGCGCCACCAGATTATCGACGGGGCCTTCATCGTGGGCGATGGCGGCCAGAATATCCTGGGACGTGGTCAGCGCTATTTGGCTGGAAATACGAATAGTCGAGTCCCATTCGTTTTCGGTACTGCGGTGTAGCACAAAGCCGCGATCCATATGCACCGGGCCCCCCGCGAGAATCTGGTCGCTATGTGGCCCCTGAATATCGTCGATTTCCAGATGCTGGAAAATTTCATCGAGGCTGAGATCAAGGGGGTGGTTAATCACAATGCCCATGGCACCCTGTTCAGTATGTTCGCAGATATAGGTAATACTGTTGGCGAACAGGCCGTCACTGATGGCCGGCATTGCGATCAGGAAGTGGTCTTTCAGACTTGTCGTGCTATCGAACTTGCCCATAACTCCATTATTGGGGTCTGAGACTGACATGACAAGTCTTGCAAGGGACTAAATCATAAAATATTTTTGTCCGTTTTATCCCGGTTTGTCCAGAATTGCTGGGCGAATATAGCGTTCTCAGGCGAGGCCAGTCATCGGGCTCAACAGATAAGTTGGGCAGAAGGAGGCCTAAGTGCTGGAAGACAGACGATTTTTGTGGAAACGCCAGGTGCGAATAATTTCCAGGATATCCACCTGTTTCTGCATTTCCAGTGGAAAAGGAGGATAGGGTGCTGCCAGGTGCACAATTTTAATCGCGGCCTGATCCAGAATCGGGTGACCGGAGGACTCCAGTATTTTTACCTGATGAACATCACCGTTGGGTAATAGCGAAACCACCATTCTCAAGTCGCCATAAAGCTGCAGTTGTCTGGCTTTAGTGGGGTAGTGCTGGTTGCCGACCAACTCGACCTTGGTGCGCCAGTTATGAAGGTATAGCGCGTCATCGGACTGTTTGGTAGCGACAGAGGTCAGGCGGCGGACTCTGGGGCGTTTGGCGTAGGCATACTGCTGAATATCCAGCTTGGCCTCCAAGCTGGCGATGGCTTTCCGTCGCTGTTCAACGGTCAGTTCCCGGTTGGCCTGTTGCTCCAGTTGCTGCTGCTGGTTTTGCTGGGGCGGGGTTTTGGTGCGTTGCTGGCTGTCGATGGAGGTCAGCCTGGCAAGGGTTTCTGCCTGTGTTTGGCTATGGCTGGATTGCCGCTGCCGGTCGATTTCACGAATCTGTACATCCTGAAAGTCGCCCAGCTCGCGGCTGGTCAGCATGGCTTTTTCCTTCAGGGTGCCACTGCCCTGCTGATTGCTTTGCGCCAGATAGTCGGCTTCTTCCGGGGCCTGCTGGCTTCGGTGCTGGGCGAGGGTAATTTCCAGTTTGGGTGCTGCGGCCGATAGTGCATCGCGATTAAAGCTGACGCCTAGGATAAAGGCAGCATGGAGTGCTAAGGCAAAACAGAAGGAAAAACCCAGGCGATCACTGCTGAGGTCCCGGGCATTAAAAGCTTGCGAACTGCTGTCGTTTAAGGTGAAGGCCGCCATTGTCATTCGTGTGTATTCAGTGTCTATTTAGCTATTAATTTAGCTGCTACTAATTAGCTACTATTAACAGTTAAATCAGTCGATTAATAGTCAATAGCCTGACGGAATAGCTTAGTCGGTTTTAGCTAATTTGCGCTCGATGCAATCCATCAGGTTGACTGCGATCCTGGTACCAAACTGATCATCAATTTCCCGCACACAGGTGGGGCTGGTGACATTGATTTCAGTCAGGTAGTCCCCGATCACATCGAGTCCTACAAATAATAGCCCTTTTTCCCGTACCGATGGTCCGACCTGGTTCGCAATCCAGCGATCCCGTTCACTTAAAGCCTGGGCTCGACCGGTGCCGCCAGCAGCTAGATTGCCGCGGGTTTCGCCCTGGGTAGGAATACGAGCCAGGCAGTAATCCACCGGCTCGCCATCGACCAGCAGGATACGCTTATCGCCATCGATGATCTCAGGCAAGTAGCGTTGGCCCATAATGGAGTGGCGGCCAAAGTCGGTCAATGATTCGAGAATAGCGCCAAGATTAAGCCCGTCTTCTTTGACGCGGAAGATGCCGGCACCGCCCATACCGTCGAGTGGTTTGAAGATGACATCCTGTTGTTCTTTATGGAATGCCCTTAAGCGCTCGGCATCGCGGCTGACAATCAGTGGTGGGCAGCACTGGGGAAACTGGGTGGCAAACATTTTTTCATTGCAATCCCGCAGGCTCTGGGGCTTGTTGACGATAAGAGTGCCCAGTCGTTCGGCTGCTTCCAGAATGTAGGTGCTGTAAATAAACTCGTTATCAAAGGGTGGGTCCTTGCGCATCAGGACGACATCCAACTGCTCGAGGCCAATGTCATCGCAGTCGCCCAACTCGTAGTAATGTAGCGGGTCTCGAAATACGGTTAGCTCTCTTACCTTGGCACGGGGTTCGCCGCCCCGCTGGTAGAGGTCCTGCTGGCGCATATAGTGCAGTTGCCAGCCTTTATCTTGCGCGGCCCACAGCATGGCCAGGGTGGTGTCTTTCTTATAGGTGATGGTATCAATGGGATCCATCACAATCCCAATGCGTATGGTCATTTTTTGTACATCTCGGTTTCTGGTAGGGAGAAAATGCCGGTGGTTGCAGAGACATTTACCATGACTTTATTCGAGTAGCACCCTTTATAACGATTTTTAGTGAAATGGATAGCAGTTTATTGTTTCGATACTGTGCGATATCTGTATCCGCTTCTATACTGAACATTGGCCCGCTAACCGGAATCAGATGCTGCGAAGTCGATACATTACGGGGCAATAGCTGGCAAGGCAAGGCCTGAGCTGGCAGTGAGTATTTTTAGTTTTACTATATTTATCCGTGGTTTATAGATAAAACCTTGAATCTATGTTAAATATTAACAGGCTTTACTTGTTGCTGGTTGCATAATTTTTGTTCAGTGCGGAAGGCAGGCATTTATTTTTTTATAAGGCGCAGGGTATGGAAGGTAATTTCGAAGATTTAAAAGTCATGGTTATCGACGACAGTAAAACGATTCGTCGCACCGCCGAGACTTTATTGCAGAAAGTGGGCTGCCAGGTGGTAACGGCAACCGACGGCTTTGATGCGCTGGCCAAAATCGCCGATAGCAAGCCTGACATCATTTTTGTCGATATTATGATGCCGCGACTCGATGGTTATCAGACCTGCGCTCTAATCAAGAACAACCGAGAATTTAAAGAGACCCCGGTCATTATGTTGTCCAGCAAGGACGGCCTGTTTGACAAGGCCAAGGGACGTATCGTGGGCTCCGATGAGTATTTGACAAAACCCTTTAGCAAAAATGAGTTACTGGGTGCGATTAAGGCCCATGTGACTGAAGCCCAGTAGCCTGGGGTTTGGTAACTGCAGGCCCGTACCGATTTCTCAGGCCTTGATACAAGACAAGCTTCTCAAGGTTAAGAAATTAGCAGACATAATTATAACAGGCGCCAGGCGCCCGGAAACGGAGGACATATGGCTCGAGTGCTAATCGTCGACGATTCGCCGACGGAAACTCACAAAATGACGACTATTCTTGGCAAGCATGGACATGAAGTCATTACCGCTGTCAGCGGTGAAGAGGGTATCGCCAAGGCGAAGGAAACTTTGCCGGATGTCGTGCTGATGGATATCGTCATGCCTGGCCTGAATGGCTTTCAGGCAACACGCCAGTTGAGCAAAAATGCAAGCACTAGCCATATCCCAGTAATTATTGTAACTACCAAGGATCAGGAAACTGACCGCCTTTGGGGGCAGCGTCAGGGAGCCAAGGGCTATCTGACCAAACCGATAGATGACAAAACACTAATGTCAGCCATTTCAGATGTGCTGGCCTGAATCCATGATTGATTCCCGGACAACTGAGTACTCTCAGATAAAGATAGCGCTGTCAGATGACTAATGAGTATCACCCAGATGGATAATCAGTTTGAACCCTTCACCGCCCTGCTGGATATTGCCCAGCGCAGTCTGGCCAAGGCTCAGGGGCTGCCGGCGCAGGTTGATATTGTGCCGCACTGGTCGGGTATTGGTTTTCTGTTGGCGGGGCACAGATTTGTTGCGCCGATGGGCGAGGTGGTCGAAATTCTGGGGCAGCCGCCCGCTACCCGCTTACCGGGAGTACAACCCTGGGTAACCGGTGTGGCCAATGTGCGTGGTCGTCTATTGCCACTGATTGATCTGGAAAGTTTTTTTGGCGGTAGTCTCGGTGCACGTAAAAGTCGCCGGGTGCTGGCGTTGGAATTGGGTGAGTTATACAGCGGTTTGATCGTCAGCGAAGTGTTCGGGATGCAACATATTCCCGTCGATAATTTTCGCGAGAAAGTGCCTGAAGGGGTAAAGGCGTTAAAACCCTTTCTGGCGGGCTGTTACCAACATAATGGCCAAACGTGGTCGGTTTTTAGTCCCTATAAACTGGCCCAGAATGCAGAGTTCTTTAATGCGGCAGCCAGTTAAATATAAGTAGTGACACCAGGCAATAGTAAGTGCTTCCGAGCATGAGTAAAAAAACAGAAGATCGATAAAAGCAGTTTTTACACGACACATAAATGTGACACCCTGAACAACCTTTGGATGAGCGGTTCAGATTAAACTTAAATAGCGGCGGGGAGCCCCGGGCATGAATGCTAAAACAAGAGGTGCAGCAGCCAAGCTGCCTACTAACCGAGTCATAAGCTTTTTCCTGTTTTTAATGATCGCAGGTATCGTTGGTGCAGGCTTAAACGCTTATATCGTTTTGCGAGATGCAGGGCACGATGCTCAATATCTCGAGTTATCGGGGGAGTTGCGGGTTCTGGCCCAGCAAATCTCAACCGCGTCCCGGCAGGCCACTGCGGGTGATGCGGCAGCCTTCGATGAGTTGGCCGACTCTCGCAAAAAGTTTAATCAAACGATCGGTGTATTGAAAAACGGCACCGCTTCACTACCATCGCCCCAGGGCATGTTGTCTCAGGAGCTGGGTGAGCTGGATAGTCTCTGGAGCCAAATGAACACGGCGTCAGGTACTATTGTTAATAACCGCGACCGAATTCTGTTTCTACACGAAGTTGCGAAAACACTAAACGCCTCGATCCCCGAACTGCAAACCGAATACAATAATATTGTCGCTATCCTGCTGGAAAATAACGCACCGGCCGACCAGGTGGCACTGGCTCAGCGGCAATCACTATTGGCGGAACGGATCGCACGTAACGTTGATAACATGCTGCTGGGAAGCGCCGCTGCAAAAGACGCGGCGGACCAGTTTAACCTCGCAGCCAGCCAGTTCGGGTCGGTTGTGGATGGCATGTTGCAGGGCAACAAGGCAATGCGTATTTCGCGGGTAACCGATGAAGATGCCAGATCATCGCTGCAAGAAATCAATAAACTGTTTGAGTTTGTGAGCGGTTCGGTTGATGAAATCTATCAGGCATCACCCGATCTTTTAGAAGCGCGAAATGCGGCTAACCAGATCGTTGTTGATTCGCCACAGGTGATGGAAGCCACCAGTAAGTTGGCGGAACAGATTTCGACACTGGAAAACGCGCGTACCTTTACCGGCACTACCGCCCTAATCTTTATTGCGCTGACCTTGTTCTCTCTAGCCATGATTGGTATCCAGACCTTCCGCAATACCCAGGCCCGTCTACGTGAGACTGCGGAAACCAATGAACGTAACCAGAATGCGATTTTGCGTTTACTGGATGAGCTTGCTGATCTGGCGGATGGTGACTTGACCACGGCGGCGACGGTAACTGAAGACTTTACCGGTGCGATTGCGGACTCTATTAACTTCACCATCGACCAACTGCGGATTCTGGTATCGCAGATTAACGATACGGCGGTGAAAGTATCGACGGCGGCGCAGGAGTCGCAGTCTACTGCGCTTCACCTGGCGGAAGCCTCAGAGCACCAGGCGCAGGAAATTGCCGGGGCATCAGCGGCGGTTAACGAGATGGCGGTGACCATCGACCAGGTATCGTCCAACGCCTCTGAGTCAGCGGGTGTTGCGGAACGCTCGGTGGCGATCGCCAACACCGGTGCAGAAGTGGTACAGAACACCATCAACGGAATGGATAACATCCGCGAACAGATTCAGGAAACCTCCAAAAGGATTAAACGTCTGGGTGAATCATCACAGGAGATCGGGGATATCGTATCGTTGATTAACGACATCGCCGACCAAACTAATATCCTCGCACTTAACGCTGCGATCCAGGCATCGATGGCGGGTGACGCCGGTCGTGGTTTCGCAGTTGTTGCGGATGAGGTACAGCGTCTTGCGGAACGTTCCTCTGCGGCAACCAAGCAGATTGAGGCGCTGGTTAAAACCATCCAGTCGGATACTAACGAAGCGGTTATCTCGATGGAACAAACCACCGCCGAGGTGGTACGTGGGGCTCGCCTGGCACAGGATGCGGGTACGGCGCTGGAAGAAATCGAGAAGGTATCACAGGAGCTTGCGGAATTGATCCAGAACATTTCGAACGCTGCACGCCAGCAGGCGTCTTCAGCGGGTCACATTTCCAACACCATGAATGTTATTCAAGAGATCACCTCACAGACTTCATCGGGTACTACAGCAACAGCTCAGTCGATTGGTAATCTGGCAGACATGGCCAACGATCTGCGTGAGTCGGTAGCAGGCTTTAAACTACCAGAGGAAGCGGAGTTCGAAGGTTTGGAGGACGGCGTTGACTATGAAGAGGAGCCATCAGAACAGGCTCTGGCCGCAGTCCAATAGCGTCGGCAGTTATGTGCCGGCATAAAGAATTCTGTAGATAGCAATTCAACAAGCTGCGGAGAGGTAAGTGGCGATGTCAGCTTGGTCATATCAGACAACGCCAGAACTCAGTGATGAAGAATATGCTCGTTGGCAGGCTCTGTTAGAGCAACGCACGGGCATTTGTTTTTTACAGCACAAATCCATTTTACAGAAAGGCTTGTGCCAGCGTATGCGTGAAGTCGGTGCAGATGATTATGAGCGATATTTTCAGCAAGTCAGTGCTATCCCTGCAGGCACCGTTGAATGGAGCAAGCTGGTTGATCGCATTTCGGTAAAAGAAACCAGTTTTTTTCGCGATCCAAAATCCTTTGATGTGGTAAGAGATTACCTGCTGGATTTACTGGAAAAAGAGCAGAGAACAAGAGGTGAAACACTCGATGTCTGGAGTGTAGGTTGTTCAACCGGTGAAGAAGCCTACTCACTTGCCCTGATTGCCAGTGAAGTCCTGTGTTATTTGCAGGTTGATTGTTTTTTAGGGGTGATGGCTACGGATATCAGCCAGACTGCACTTAGCATTGCGCGAGAGGGACTTTATTCCCAGCGCAAAGTAGAAAAGCTACCGTTGGCATTAAAGAATAAATATTTTTCCATTAGCGGTGAGAACACCGTACGGGTATTACCAGAGTTACGTCAACGCCTGTGTTTTTCTCAGGGGAATATGCTGGAACTGGAGCAGGCACCCCGTTTGGCCATGGACGTTATTTATTGCCAAAACGTGCTTATATATTTTCGCCGGGAACTGCAATGGCAGGTGTTAAATGCCTTGATAGAACATTTAAAACCCGGTGGATTATTAGTAATTGGTCCGGGAGAAGTGATGAATTGGCATCACTCACAGATGCAGCGTTATCCTGACATGGAAGCGCAGGCTTACATCAAAACCCTTTCTAACTAAAAACAGGTTGGAATCATATGACTGAGCGCCAGGACTTTATTGCGCTGGACTGGGTGGCCGGAGAAATCGGTGAAACCCTAAAGCAAGCTGCTGAAGCGCTGGAAGCTTATGTAGCCAACCCCGATGATGCCACCAGACTGCGTTTCTGTTTGACTCATATCCATCAGGTGCAGGGAACTCTGCAAATGGTAGAGTTTTTTGGTGCTGCCCTGCTGGCCGAAGAAATGGAAGGTCTGGCCCATGCCTTAATTCAGGGTTCTATTCATAGCAGTCACGTTGATGATGCATTGGGTGTTTTGAAAAATGCCATTCAACAACTGCCTCGCTATTTAGAAAAAGTCAAAGAATCCCGTCACGGTCTGCCCGCAGCACTGTTACCCGTATTGAATGATCTGCGTGCTGTTCGTGGTGAAAGCTTGCTATCTGAAACCGTGCTGTTTGCTCCTGACATACAGAGCAGCGAAAATAAAGGCACCTCTACACTTTCAATTTCCCAGAGCGAGTTACAGGACGTTGCGCCCAAGCTTCGGCAAATGTTTCAAATTGCCCTGCTGGGTTTGATTCGAGGCAATGACCTGAAGAAAAACCTCAACTACCTGGCTAAGGTTTGTGGTCGCTTGGTCAAGTTGTCAGAGGGTTATCCCTCGCAGCCACTGTGGCATGTGTGTATTGCGCTGTTGGAAGGCTTGTTGAATCGATCCATTGCCTCCAGCGTCGCGGTGAAGATTTTATTGCGTCAGGTCGATCGGCAGATTAAAGAAATTATCGATCTCGGTGAGCCAGCGCTGGAAAAATCACCGCCGGCTGATTTACTAAAAAATCTGCTCTACTATGTGGCGCGCAGTAAATCCAATTCCCGCTTTATCAGTGAAATAAAAGCCCGTTACAAGCTGGATGTTTCTCTGTTGGGTGATGGCGAGCTGGACGAGGAGGCACTGGCCAAGCCCGATAATTTCGCCATGCAGTCAGTCGTACTAGCCTTGGCTCAGGAGCTAAAAGCGATCCAGATCGCTTTTCAACAAGCAGGTAGTGATAGCGATGCCTTAACTAATATCTTGCCCCTGTTTAAACGTGTTAGTGACACGATGGCAATTTTGGGTCTGGGCGGCGCACTGAAACAATTACAGCAACCGTATTCCCGTCTGGCAAAGCTATTGGCCACTCAGGAGTCTTTAGATGAACAGGAACTTACGGCGATTCTGGCTCAGGTGGCTGAGGTTGAAGCGACAATAAACCCAAAGGATATTGTCGTTGATGACGATGAAAAAGGCCTGTTTAATGACAGTGAAGAGGCGCAGGAACAATTAGACAGCGCTTACGAGTCGGTCATTCGGGAGTCCCGTAACAGCCTGGAGCAGGCAAAAGAAAGCATCATTGAATTTGTGGCCACGCAGTGGAACCACGATTCTCTGATAGAATTACCCGATCAATTGGCCAGCATTCGCGGCAGTCTGAATATGGTGCCCTTAGCAAAAGCTGCGGGAATAATAGCCGCCTGTGAGCAGTTTGTTCGGCATAACTTGCTGGCCGAAAAGTCGGTTCCGGATTGGCAGGTACTGGACACGCTTGCCGATGCTATTACCTCGGTCGATTATTATCTGGAACGCTTACAGGAAGGCAGTAACGAAGATGGCAACGCCATTCTGTCTCTGGCTGCCGACAGTGTCGCGGAATTGGGTTATCCCCTTGCCGGAGAATCGACACAAGTAGACGTCGCAGAATCCACAGAGCCTTCAGAGTTTGTTGAAGCTCTCGATTTAATTGAAGCTCCTGAATCATCAGAGCCTCCAGGTTTAATAGAATCCTCCGAGTTATCAGAGTCTTCAGAATCCAATGAAACTGCAGAGTTGGCTGAACCCCCGACTCTGGAATTCTCACAGGAAACTGAAACGACATCCGAGCTTTCTGCTAGTGACGATGATGAAACGGATCCACCCCTGCTGTCGGATGAAGGCGCCTCGCAGGAGGCAATGCCGGTCGTCGAAGATGAGAGAGAAGAGCCACCGGTACTGGCCGAAGCTATTCCCCTGAAGTCTACTGCTGAACCCGAAGAGTTATCGACTTCAGATTCACAGCCAAATAAAGAGACATTTCCAGACGAGGACCCTGACTTTGATCCTGAGATCGTCGAGATTTTTATCGAAGAGGCAGGAGAGGTACTGGAGGAGATTAATGAAAACCTGCCGCAGTGGCAGGCTGATGTCAACAACAAGGAAGCCGCTGGCAATGTGCGGCGTGCATTCCACACGCTGAAGGGCAGCGGGCGCATGGTTGGGGCTGTAGACATCGGCGAGTTGGGCTGGTCGATTGAAAATATGCTCAACCGGGTGTTGGATGGCTCAGTCGCTATGGATGCAGTTCGATTTGAATTGATCGCGCAGACCAAGGATATGGTGCCGGGATTAGTCGACGCTTTTGAGCACCGGCAAAATATCGATAATGCACCGATGGAAGCAATCATAGCGCAAGCTAATTTGCTGGCCGAGCAACAGTCCCCCGATCTGAGACAATTTACTGTTGCTGTAGCGGCTGTTGATGTTCACGAGGATGATCAGGCTGAAGCAGCAACCGAACAGCGCACTGCGGCTGCTACCCATGAAACCGCTGAAGCAGAAGAGTCTACTGTCTCTGACGTTGATCAATTTGCGGAAACCTTAGCCACTGATGTGGTGACTGACAATGATCTGGATGAGGAGCAAGAGGCGCAGGACGAGGAAATCGATTCCGAGTTGCTGGAAATTTTCGCCGCAGAAGCTTCAACGCATTTACAGGTTCTGGATGAGTTCATCTCGCACTGCCATGATCTTGCCGGTCCGGCAGATCTAACAGATGATCTACAGCGCGCACTGCATACCTTAAAGGGCAGCGCGAATATGGCGGGTATGATGCCTGTTGCCGAAGTGGTGACACCACTTGAATATGCGGTTAAAGAGTTACGTGCCAGTCAATTGAAAGTTGATCCACCACTATTAGTTTTGTTGGAATATGGCTCCGGACTTATAAAGGCAGGCCTTGAGCAATTAGGCACAACCCCCTTAAAGCCCCTGTCAGGTACCGCAGAGTATATTAAAGAACTGATGGCGCTGTTTAATGAGCGTATTGCTTCTGCTGTAAAACAGGAGTCCGAAGAGAGTGGCATTCCTCCCGAGGCGTTGAATACTTTCCTCACCGAAAGCTTGGATCTGATTACTGAAATATCAGGCCGTTTGGTGTTGTGGCAGCAAGGTGATGCGGAACCTGACGATATCGCTCAGCTTGAGCAGCTGATGGATCGTTTTATCAGTCATGCTGAAACAGTCAATATGTTTGCGCCGATAGAATTCGGTCAGGCCCTGTACGTGGTATATCGTCAGGCGGGAGAGATAAGCAGTACAGCAGTACCGGCAGAATTTTTCACTTTGATGAATGAAGCTAACGACTGTCTGGTTGATATGCTCGACCAAATAGCCGGCCAGCAAACCCCGAGCTATGACGAAGATTTACTGAATCGTGTGCGGGATTTTGAGTTTGTTGAAAGTGATCCATTGGCTTTTGCCGAAGCTGAAACCGTGACTGATTTGCCGGTGATTGATGCGTCTACGCTCGAATTTGAGCCCGACGATGCTTCGAGTACCGCTATCAGTCAGCCGCAAGATCAGAACAGCGATGATTTCGAATTGGATGAAGAGGATCTGGTTGCCAGTCTGTCGGCCGATGATGAGCTGGAAGCTGAAGCGGATGAGTATGAGTTGGACCTCGATGCAACGATCAATTCGCCAAGTGTTGACCTGAAAATTGACGAGCCGGCAGCCGATGTTGAGGGTGTAGTTTTTGAAGAAGCAGAGCCAGAGGAAGCCGGGCCCGAGAAAGCAGAATCCAAAGAAGCTGGATTAGAAGAACAGGCTGAACCTGGCAGCAGCCAGAAAATTGTAATCGGTGAATACGAAGATCCAACGTTAAGTGATGACCTGAGTCCGGATCAAGAAGCTGAAGATTCTGCGCCTTTTAGTGACAATGCTAAGTACTTTGATCAGGATACGGCGGATATAACCGGTGCCCTCTCGAATATGGTTGATGCGGTTAATGAGGCTGAGGAAACGCATAGTCCTTCTTCAACAAGCCGCGCTACAGCAGAGCCGGTAGATACTCCAGCGGTATCAGTGGCGGAGCAGGAAGCCGATGATGACGATATCGATGATGAAATTGTCGAAATCTTTTTGGAAGAAGCTGATGATCTGTTGGAAGGAATCGATGAAGCCCTGCACGGTTTGATGGATGACCTCGGCAATCGAGAATATCTGGATGATCTGCTGCGCATCCTGCACACCCTAAAGGGTGGCGCCCGATTGGCTGGATTGATACCGGTGGGCGATTTGAGCCATAACTTCGAGACGTCTCTGATGGCACTGGAAAGCCGCTGGGGTAATATCGATGAAACCGCACTGAATGCCTTACAGGAATATCAGGATCAGTTAGTTGCACAGATAGCCGCCGTTAAAGCGGGAGAGCTATTAGCGCCGGTTGAGAGTCAGCCCGAGCCTGCGGAGGCTATCGAAGAAGCTACCGAAGAAACTACTGAAGAAGCTACCGAAATTATTCAGGCAGCAGACCCTGAGCCCGAAGCAGACGGCGACATTGAAGAAGAGAGTGTTGGCGAAAGCCTTGAATTGAGTTTCGGGGAAAGCTTTGAGGAGCATAGCTTTGAAGAGGTTAGCTCCGAGGAAAGCTTTGAACTGGACGAAGACGATCTGGACGGAGACGATCTCGATCTGGACGATCTCGTTGAAGATAGTACCGATAGTATTGATACAGTCAGGGACCAGGAAAAGGCGGTTACACCGGTTCCGACCAATGATCGCATTGCTGCAATCACCTCAACCTTGCGGGAGGTGTCCGCTGAACGGGTCAATTCGCCGGCCATTGATAGCTCACCCAAAAAAGGTTCGCAGGAAGTCGTTAAAGTCTCGGCGCAATTATTGGGAGAGCTGGTTAACCTCGCAGGTGAAACCTCTATCTCACGTAGTCGGGCCGAGGAACAAATTTCCGAATTAGTGTTCTCGCTCGATGACATGCAAATCACAGTGGACCGCTTACAGGAACAGGTTCGTCGCCTGGACATGGAGACCGAGCAACAGATTCTCTATCGCCAGGAACAGGTTGAATCTGAAGGCCTTGAAGGCTTCGATCCCCTGGAAATGGACCGTTACTCGCAATTGCAGCAATTATCTCGCTCGTTACTGGAATCCTCTTCGGACCTGATTGATATCAAGAGCACCCTGGCAGATAAATCCCGTGATATGGAAACCCTGTTGATTCAGCAGTCGCGAATTAACACGGAGTTGCAGGAAGGCCTGATGCGCTCGCAGATGGTGCCCTTCTCCCGCATGGTGCCGCGCCTGCGCAGAATTGTCAGGCAGGTGAGTGGAGAGCTGGATAAGCGTGTCGACTTCCATTTGGAAAACATTGAAGGGGAGTTGGACCGTACGGTACTGGAACGTATGGTGGCCCCCTTAGAGCATATGCTACGTAATGCGGTTGACCACGGTATTGAGCCGGGTGATGTGCGCGAAGCGGCAGGCAAGTCACGTCGCGGCAGTATCACGCTGGATCTGGCGCGTGAGGGTGGCGAGATTGTGATTACGCTTACCGATGATGGTGGCGGAATCAATCTGGCGGCGGTAAAGAGTAAAGCGATTGAGCGTGGCCTGATGGAGCCAGAAGCAGACTTAACCGATCATGAAATTCTGCAGTTTATTTTGCAGTCCGGTTTCAGCACCGCCAGTGAGATCACTCAGATATCAGGCCGTGGTGTCGGTATGGATGTAGTGCATAGCGAGATCAAACAGCTGGGTGGCACTGTGGAAATTGACTCCACTCCCGGCAAGGGTACTCAATTTACCGTGCGGCTGCCGTTTACTGTGTCGGTTAACCGCGCTTTGATGGTCAGCGTGGGCGGTGATCGCTATGCGATTCCGCTCAACAGTATTGAAGGGATTGTGCGCGTCAGCCCCTTTGAGTTGGAGGCGTACTACCAACCCGATGCGCCAATGTTTGAATACGCCGGGCAACCCTATTTGTTGCGCTATATGGGCGCGTTGTTGCATCGCGGCGAGAAGCCTATCCTGGAAGGTCAGTTAATGCCATTGCCGGTGGTGCTGGTGCGCGGTGCCGAGCACTCGGTGGCAATTCAGGTGGATGGACTGATGGGTTCCCGCGAGATTGTGGTGAAACCACTGGGGCCGCAGTTCAGTATGGTGCAGGGCCTGTCGGGCGCTACGGTACTGGGTGATGGTAGTGTAGTGGTCATTCTCGATCTACTGGCGATGATTCGGGCGGACGCATCGCACCTGCATCGGGATATGATTTATGACCAGTCCGGTGCCCTGGTGCATCGCAACACCCTGGTGATGGTAATCGATGATTCGGTTACCGTGAGAAAGGTTACCTCACGTTTGCTGGAACGGCAGGGGATGGATGTTATTACCGCCAAGGATGGGGTCGATGCAGTCACCCAGCTACAGGAGATGGAACAGTTGCCCGATGTGATGCTGCTGGATATTGAAATGCCCCGTATGGATGGCTTTGAAGTAGCCAGTCGGGTGCGACATACCAGTCGACTACAGGATATTCCCATCATTATGATTACTTCCCGGACTGGGGAAAAACACCGTGAGCGCGCGCTGTCTCTTGGCGTCAACGAGTATATGGGCAAGCCCTATCAGGAAGTGGAATTGCTGGAAACGATCAATACCCTGACCAGTGTGACTTCACCGAGATAAGTCATGAATAAGCGGGGCTCTTATGGAGAGCATGGGGTGCCAGACGTGGATGCACGTCCCAGACTGGCACTGGTGACGGACAGCGATCTCAGCCGCCGCCAATTGCAATCCGTACTCACGGCGGCAGGTTATGATGTTGTTTTGTCTCTCAATTCGGCTGCTCTGCGGGACTATTTTTTGTCCGGCCCTGATCTGGCAACGCCTGAGCCAGAACCTGGCCCGGCACCAGCAACACAACAAAAAACAGTGGTCGACATCGCCGCTACGCAAACCCTGGATGCCTGGTTAATTGATGTCGATGAGGGACATATCCAACAAGCTATGTCGGAGTTAATCGATCACAGCTCTTTGCCGCTATTAGTCATTGATATGATCCCGCCGGAGCATGAGTCGGCAGCCTATGAACTCTGGAAACGGCGATTGCTGGAAAAGTTGGAAGTCGTCGCCATCCGCAGCGAAGGCGATAAGCTTCCGCCTCAGCCGGAGAGCAGCTGGGCGAAACAGGTTTGGGTGTTGGTGGCTTCTTTGGGTGGCCCCGATGCGGTGAAACGTTTTTTGCAGCAGCTACCCCCTGGCCTGCCGATTGCCATGGTCTATGGGCAACATATTGAAGAAAATTTTGATCGGGTACTGGCCGAGGCGCTGGGGGCACAACATAATTACAGTGCTCAATTAATGCAAAGCGAGACGCAACTGCAAAATGGCATTATTGGTATCGTGCCGGCTGATAGACAGTTGCGGTTTTTGCCGCATGGTCGTGTCGTTGCTACCCGTAAAAATTGGGATGGGCAGTATCAGCCTGCCTTGGATCAGGTGATTTCAGAACTGGCACGAGTCTATCGACATAATCTGGGCGTGATCGTGTTTAGCGGTATGTGCAATGATGGCGAGTTAGGCTGCCGCATTGCCAAGGCCAGTGGTGCCACTGTCTGGGCGCAGACGCCCGAAAGCTGTCTGAGTCCGGCAATGCCGGAGGCAGCAATAGCAACAGGCTGTGTTAGTCGGCAGGGAACAGCAGAGGAGCTAGCCGATGCTCTGGCTGAATTAATTTCCAGTAAAACATCGGCGAAATATAATCAAGCCCTTAGCCAGCGAGCATTAGCAGGAGAGAAGCAATGAACACCGAAGTACAATCGTCGATTAACAGCAGTGAGTTGGCGACCCTGCTAATCCCCATGGCTGGTCAGCAATTGGTGCTACCCAATGTCACCGTGGCGGAGATTATTCCTTATATCTCACCTGAGCAGGAGGAGGGCAAGCCCGACTGGTTCCTTGGCAATATTAGCTGGCGTAATTCCAGAGTGCCGTTGGTGTCCTTTGAAGGTATTAATCTGCAAAACAGGACTATTACCGGTAGCAATCGCAGGATTGCGGTTTTAAATGGACTGGTCGACGATCAAATACTGCCTTTCTGCGGATTGCTCATACAGGGTGTGCCGCGACTGATGCGGATCGCGCCTAATGAGGTTGCCACCGTTGAAGGACGCTTTTGCGGACCTGCAACTCTGGCTATTGTGCAGGTGAGTGGCGAAGAAGCCGTGATTCCCAATGTTGATTTTATCCAGAATGAAGTGATGGCGGTGTTATAGAGTGTTTTAGGCCGCAACGCATGTAAATTTTTTTCACAAACTCCGATTTTAACTCCATCGCGCCAATATCGCTGATGATCTTACCGTCAATATCGTGATCCCTACATCAGTCGAATATTTTTGACCTTGATGCTGACCTTGACCACCAATGAGCTGCCTTTAACTTTCAGATCTTTAATCACCGGGACGGTATCCCCTTCCTGAAGGGTATTGCCATTGGCATTGGTAATGACCTTCTCATTTTCGGTTGCCGTCTTATCGTTTAGCGTCCATTCAAAAGCACACTCAGGTCAAATTAATAAAGCACCGTCCATTTTATTGGCACTGTGGGCAGTTAGGTAGCGTACTCATATTGGACGCCTGATAAATGAATAACTAACACTTAAATCCATGATCGTTGATTTAAACAGCAGCTATTTTATATCGCCCCAGATGTTTTGCAGGATTGCGATGGCGGCAAGTGGTGCGGTTTCTGTTCGCAGCACCCGGGGACCCAGTCTCAACGAGGAAAAGCCGTGCTGTTCGGCGGTAATAATTTCCTGTTCAGCTAATCCACCTTCCGGGCCAATCAGCAGGGCGATGGAATTTACCTGCGCAGTTGGGTCAAGAGCATGCTCGGAGCGATGATGCAAAACAAATTTCTTTTCTGCGTTGACAGCGTTAATCCAGCTGCTGGCATCTGTTAAAGGGTGTACCTGAGGCACAAGGTTACGGCCGCATTGTTCACAACTGCTGATCCCGATCTGTTGCCAGTGTTCCTGTTTCTTCTGTAACCGTTCGCCTTTCAGTTTTACTTCTACACGTTGACTGAGCAGCGGGGTAATTTCGCTGACGCCAAGCTCGGTGGCCTTTTGAATTACCCAGTCCATCCGGTCGCCTTTAGATATGGCGATACCCAGGTGAATATTCAGCGGAGATTCAACACTGGTTTGGTCGGCAGGACCAACATCTACGGTCACTGAGTTTTTGCTGATGTGGTTAATAGAGGCATCAAACTGACGTCCGGAGCCGTCAAACAGAATCAGGCTGGTGCCCTCTTTTAGTCGCAATACCCGACTGATGTAATGACTGGTTTTTGGATTGAGCTCGGCGGAAAGGTTTTCCGTCAGTGGTACATCGGTATAGATTCGGGAAACACGCATACACAGTAGGCCCGTATGAGTTTTAGCCTTATTGGATAAAGCCTGAATTGGGCGATTTAATATTGAAGTTCAATTCCGATTAGGGCCTTAGTGTAACAAAGCAGGCATGGTGCTGCCCGAGATTTTCAGGACAGGCTCAGGTTGTTCCAGATAGTTCGATTAGGCTCAACCTGATTCATGGTATAAAAATGCAGGCCAGGCGCGCCAGCAGCCAACAGCTTTTCACAGAGTTGTGTGACAACCTCTGTACCAAAGGCGCTGCTACTACTCTGGTCATTGCTGTAGCCCTCTAACTTCTGGCAAATCCAGCGGGGGATTTCTGCGCCACAATTCTTGGAGAAGCGTGCCAGATTCTGATAATTGGTGATGGGCATAATGCCAGGATAAATAGGCTTGTCGATGCCTGCCTGTTGGCATTGGTCGATAAAATAACAATAGGCATCCACATTATAGAAGTACTGGGTAATAGCGCTGTTGGCCCCGGCATCCAGTTTTTGTTTTAAAAAATAAATATCCTTGTCGTAGTTATCGGCGTCGGGATGAATTTCCGGATAGGCTGCCACCTCTATCTGAAAATGATCCCCTGTATGTTTGCGAATAAATTCAACCAGCTCCTGCGCGTACACCAACCGCTGCGCGCCCATACCGGAGGGGATATCCCCACGCAGGGCGACGATGCGTTCGACGCCGGCGTTTTTATATTCGGAAATGAGGGCGAGCATGGATTCTTCCTCATCGCCACCAAAGGACAGGTGGGGGGCAGTAGAAATACCCTGGCTGATCATGTCGAGCACAATACCCTTGGTATTATCGCGAGTAGAGCCACCGGCACCGTAGGTAACGGAAAAGAAATCCGGGTTAAGTTCGTTCAGTTCAGCTCGAACGGTTTTTAACTTTTCCCTGCCAGCATCGGTTTTCGGTGGGAAAAATTCAAAGCTAAAGCGTTGGTTATCGCTCATATCGTTATCTCATAAATCTATCCGGGCAAGCTGGGCCTACCCGGGTTATTACTGCAGTGACAAATTGAATAGGTTTAATATTTGTAAGAGTCAACTTTAAAGGGGCCTTCAAGCGGCACATTAATATATTTGGCCTGTTCTTTGGTAAGTTTGGTAATGACCCCGCCAAAGCCTGCTACCATATGGGCAGCCACTTCTTCATCCAACTTCTTGGGTAGCACTTCCAGGTTAATGGCGGCAGGTTTTAGCTCTGCTTCAAGGTCAGCAAACTTACGCTCGTACAAATAAATTTGCGCCAGCACCTGATTGGAGAAAGAGCCGTCCATAATACGAGACGGATGGCCTGTCGCGTTACCTAGATTGACCAGTCGGCCTTCTGATAGCAGCAGTAAGTGATCATTAGTAGCTTGGTCGCGATAGACCTTATGCACCTGGGGTTTGATTTCTTCCCACTCCCAATTCTTGCGCATATAAGCAGTGTCGATTTCATTATCGAAGTGACCGATATTACAAACCACAGCGCCATTTTTGAGAGAATTAAGAATGGCTGAATCGCAGACATTAAAGTTACCAGTAGTGGTAACGACAATATCTGTATTTTGTAAGAGCGTCTTGTTAGTGTCTTCCACTTTGCCGGTGTTGATGCCATCGTTATAAGGCGAAACCACTTCAAAGCCATCCATACAGGCCTGCATCGCACAAATTGGGTCGATTTCAGAAACACGTACAATCATGCCTTCCTGAGCCAGAGACTGGGCTGAACCTTTGCCGACATCACCGTAGCCAATAACCAGAGCTTTTTTGCCTGATAACAGATGGTCCGTGCCGCGCTTTATGGCGTCATTGAGCGAATGACGACAGCCGTACTTGTTGTCATTTTTTGATTTTGTCACTGAATCATTCACATTGACGGCTGGAACTTTTAATTCGCCTTTGTCTAACATTTCCTGCAAGCGGTGAACACCCGTCGTAGTTTCTTCAGTGATACCGTGAATCTTATCCAGCATGGCGGGATATTTTTGATGAAGCATAAGTGTGAGATCGCCACCGTCATCCAATACCATATTGGCACCCCAGGGCTGGCCGTCTTTTAAAATAGTTTGTTCAATACACCAGTCGTATTCCTCTTCTGTTTCACCTTTCCAGGCAAATACCGGTACACCGCCAGCGGCAATAGCGGCGGCCGCATGATCCTGAGTGGAGAAAATGTTACAGGAGGACCAGCGTACTTCCGCACCCAGAGCAACCAGTGTTTCAATCAGTACGCCAGTCTGAATAGTCATATGGATGCAGCCGAGGATTTTTGCGCCAGACAGCGGTTTACTGTCGCTGTACTTTTCTCGCAGGGCCATCAAGCTTGGCATTTCGCCTTCGGCAATAGAAAGCTCCTTTCGGCCCCAGTCGGCCAGAGAAATATCAGCAACTTTATAGTCACCTTGTTGAATGTTTTCTGCAGTGTTCATAGTGTTAATCCTTCGCAGTGTTTTTTCACTGTGCTATTAGTCAGGTGGATTTTTCAGTAATTATATAAGTGTCTATCAGGAGTTGACGGCTGCTTTCAGTGCATCAACCTTGTCTGTTTTTTCCCAAGTGAAGGCAGTGAAGGTTTCAGACTTCTCCTCACCTTTTTCGTTTTTCCAGTTGTAAGTCGCTTCAAACGGCTCACGACCAAAATGACCATAGGTGGCCGTTAACTGGTACATGGGGTGAAGCAGGTCTAACATTTTTGTGATGCCGTAAGGGCGCAGATCAAACACTTCACGAATTGCTGCTGCTAACTGTTCGTCAGAGACTTTGCCGGTGCCAAAGGTATTGATGGAAATAGAGGTTGGTTCGGCAACGCCGATGGCATAGGACACCTGAATCTCACAGCGATCAGCCAGACCGGCAGCAACTACATTTTTTGCCACATAGCGGCCTGCATAAGCTGCAGAGCGATCCACTTTTGACGGGTCTTTACCCGAGAAAGCACCGCCCCCGTGGCGGGCCATACCGCCGTAGGTGTCTACAATTATTTTTCGGCCGGTTAAACCACAATCACCCACCGGGCCGCCAATGACAAAATTGCCGGTAGGGTTGATATGGTATTGGGTTGTCTCCGTTAACCATTCGGCGGGAAGCACGGGCAGAATAATATTTTCCAGCACGGCTTCACGCAGATCGGTCAATGAAATATCCGGATCATGTTGCGTTGATAACACCACAGCCTCAATCGCTACCGGTTTACCGTTTTCATAGCGCAGGCTAACCTGTGATTTGGCATCGGGACGCAGCCAGGGCAATACGCCGTCTTTACGCAGTTGTGCCTGACGTTCCACCAGTCGATGCGAATAATAAATCGCCGCTGGCATTAAAGATTCGGTTTCATTGGTAGCGTAACCAAACATCAGGCCTTGATCGCCCGCACCCTGATCTTCGGGTTTGGCCCGATCAACGCCCATATTAATATCGACGGATTGTTTGCCAATTGCATTCAACACGGCACAGCTTTTACCGTCAAAACCCACGGCTGAACTGTTATAGCCAATGCCAGTGATAACATCGCGAATAATATCTTCCAGATCTACATAGCAGGATGTGGTCAGCTCACCGGCGACAATGGCCATACCGGTTTTCACCAGGGTTTCCACTGCGACACGGGCCATCGGGTCGCGGGCGATGATGGCATCCAGTACGGCATCCGAAATCTGATCGGCCATCTTGTCCGGGTGGCCTTCAGAGACTGACTCTGAAGTAAAAACAGAATATTCCGACATCTTATTAACTCTCCTAAAAGTGAATCCTGGTTTTGATTCTTGATATTAAGGTTTTAAAAATTGCCTGATTTGCACGCGAAACCCATTGCGCTGTGCCAGAAAAATATTTTCGCCATCTTCAAAGCCGGCATCAGTTGCCCAGCGCGTAAGATCCTCAGGATCAAAACCTAACCAGACATCGCCGCAGGATTCCTGCACCCAGCTTTGGTCGTGGGAGCAGAGATCGGTGACGAATAATTGCCCGCCAGTTTTTAAACACTGTGCGAGATCCTGAAACATGTCCGCTGGAGATGGTGTGTGATGCAGCACCATATTCACCACAGCACAGTCGGCATTCAGGGCGTGCAATGCTGCGTGTTTGGTGTCGCCGTGAATAAATTCGATATTGTCCAAGCTCTGCTGTTTGACAAACTGCGCAGCTTTCTCCAGCATCTGCTTTGAATTGTCCAGCGCAAATACCTGCTTGAAACGCGGTGACAGTTCCCTTAGAAAAGCGCCTTCACCGGGGCCGATTTCCAGTACCTTTTTATTAGAGCTTTGCTCAGTGCCCTGATTAAGACAGCGGTCAATCAGGTCGATAGCGTTGGGGCCATACAGTTCATAGGCCGCGATCTGTTCCTGCTGCTGGCGAAATTTGTCGGCATTGTCATTGAAGAAGGCGCGGGAATTAGCGGCCCGTTCCTGTTGTACTTCGGCAACTTTTTGCTGCAGGGCAGAGTGATTCACCTGCTCGTCGATCACCTGAAACAGGGTTTGCTGCAGCTCGGTCAATGGCATTGAGGGATTACGGTTGGCGCGGCGGTAAAAAATGGTATTGCCTTCGCGGCGGGTTTTCACCAGCCCGGCGTTGGCGAGAATCTTCAGATGGTGACTCATGCCAGACTGCTTGCAGTCAAAAATACTGCATAGCTCCAGCACGCCATAGGAGTCATGGCGCAATACCCGCAGAATATCCAACCGCAGCTCATCGGCACTGGCCTTACAAAAGGCCAGCAGCGCCTGTTGCTCCGCCGAGGAGTCCGGAGCAATAGCGGTCATATTGAGATTGGGGACATTAGTCATGGCGAAGGAGTCTAGCAGCACTTTCAATCTATATCAAAATATTTTGATATAGATTTGGTTCGGTGTGGTTCCGGTAACCCGGCCACAAGGGCAGCACTCTTATGATCAAAAAGCCCATTACTACCCCTTTGAGTGGCAGTGTATTTACAGAAAGCAGACAATTAGTTTTGAATTGGCTAAACTTAGAATCTTGGAGAACCTCGGAGAACTCTTATGCCTTTAAAAGCAACTTCGGTCAGATTAGATGATGAGACTTTGGAGCGTGTAGGTCTAATGGCCAAAGCGATGGATAGGCCACGTGCATGGCTTATGGCTCATGCAATCAAGCAATATGTTGAGCGTGAAGAATGGTTTATCCATGAAGTGGAAAAGGGTAGGCAAGAGGCTGATGCTGGCAAGCTACGTGACCACGCCGATGTAAAAGGAAGGTGGGAGGCCCGGCGTGCAGCTCAAATGGACTGATCTTGCCGTTGATGACCTCGATTATATTAAACAATATATTGCTGAACACAATACCCCTACCGTTGCCATCGATGTAGTGTTGAGTATTCTGAATGTTGCGGAAACGGTTTTAACTGGCCACCCCCACAGTGGGCGGTTAGGGCGAGTAAAAGACACGCGGGAGCTGGTGATTGATGGCATCCCCTTTACCATCGTTTATCGTGTGCAGGAGCCAGTGAGGGTGCAGATTTTGAGGGTGTTGCACGATGCGCGGCAGTGGCCGGAGGGGGAGTAATTTTTTGTCGCTTAGCTGTTCAGAGGATAATCCCTTCGCCCCCCTTTAATTGCGGTTGCTGAGGCTTGCGTCTGTGGACCATTCTACTGTAACGGGTGGCTGTACTTCAGGCTGCTTTGGAGGTTATTCTTTTCAATATCTTCATACTGAGTTAATCGGACGCTATACACCTGACAGATGTTCTGGTGCTGGCAGCGGTAGTTTTTGGTATATGCGGTTTCTTAGTTTTAATGACTAGATTCTCTGCAGCATCCCAAAACTCTTGGGAAACAATAACTAAACGGCCCAGCAACAAAGCCATTGTCGACCAGCTTGTTGCCTTTGCGGAAGAGCTTAAACGTACATATAAGAGAATGGGTGATACACGGGATTTCAAAAATCCCAAGTTCAAGTCGAAAATAAGCAGCTTGGAGAGTCCAGCCCATGGAGCGAAAGTGCCTGCGCCAACTCCCGGCTTAGGATACAAAACTGCCCGACAATCTTCCCTCTGCCATTCTTACATAGCTTGTTCACCAATATCCTTACTGTTTCAGCAATCCCTGCTTTATGACACCTACACTAACTCCTCCAGCATACTTTTCTGATAAGCCTGCAGTTGTTCCAATTGTCCCTGTTGAACCTGATTCGGCCAGTCCGGGTTGGCAATCAGGGCGCGTCCCAGCGCCACCAGGTCAAACTCCTGCTGCTCCAGCCGGTGAATTAACTGATCAAGGCTGGCTGGCTCCGCTGCACGAAAATCGGCCGAACCCTGTTCCGGCAAGAACTCATCGTTCAGGCCGACGCTGCCGACGGTGATGGTTGGCTTGCCGGTGAGCTTTTTGGTCCAGCCCGCCAGATTTAAATCACTGTTCGGAAATTCAGGTTGCCAGAAACGCCTTGTAGAGCAGTGGAAAATATCCACCCCGGCCTCACACAGAGGTTGTAAAAAGGCTTCCAGCTCCTCCGGAGACTCGGCCAACCGCGCCTCGTAATTCTGCAGCTTCCACTGCGACCAGCGCAGAATAATCGGAAAGTCAGGGCTGACTGCCTGTCGCATCGCTTGAATGATCTCCACTGCAAAACGGGTCCGCCCCAACACGTCGCCGCCATAGGCATCGTCGCGCTGATTCATCGCTGGCCAGAAAAACTGATCGATGAGATAGCCGTGGGCACCGTGAATTTCCACTGCGTCAAAGCCCAGTGCCTGAGCATCGCGGGCGGCTTGAGCGTAGGCTGCGACGGTGTCATCGATATCCTGCTGCGTCATGGCATGACCGCTTAGCTTACCGGGTCGGGACATGCCACTGGGGCCATAGCCGGGTGTATCGCCACCGGGCTCTACGCCCGGCCGTCGCACACCGCCGACATGCCACAGCTGAGGCGCAATCTTGCCACCCTCAGCGTGCACCGCGTCCACCACCTGCCGCCAACCGTCTAGTGCCGCGTCGCCATAGAAATTCGGCACATTGGGATAACCGTGAGCTGCCACCTGCTCAATGCAGGTGCCTTCGGTTATGATTAAACCCACGCCACCGGCAGCGCGGCGGCGGTAATACTCCACCACTTGGCTGTGAGGTATATGATCCGGACAAAAATTGCGGGTCATGGGCGACATGACAATGCGGTTAGGCAATTGCAGTTGTCCCAGGCTAAAGGGTGAAAACAGACTGTCGATAGCACTCATGGTATTTTCCTTACAAAGCGATTGGCTAGGGAGAGGTTGTACCATAGGGTTATCTTCCCCGGCATTGGGAAAAACGATCATTTTTAGTTACAAGTCTTTGCAGAGGGCGGGCTCCTGCCAGTGGCTTGATTGGGACTAATGGGAATTTATTTCCCTTCAGCAATTGCTGTCCGGGCGCTGGTAGGGGAAAATAGCCGCCTTTTCGATACCCTCAGGAGCCTCTAGCAATGCCTTCACGCAGCGAATTAGCCAATGCCATCCGCGCACTTAGTATGGATGCTGTCCAACAGGCCAATTCCGGCCACCCCGGTGCGCCTATGGGCATGGCGGATATTGCCGAAGTCCTTTGGAATGACTTTCTCCAGCACAACCCGGCCAACCCGAATTGGCCCGATCGTGACCGCTTTGTGCTGTCCAACGGCCATGGCTCGATGTTGATCTACTCGCTGCTGCATTTGACGGGTTACGAGCTGCCAATGGAAGAGTTAAAGAACTTCCGCCAGTTGCACTCCAAAACCCCGGGCCACCCTGAATACGGCTATGCGCCGGGCGTTGAAACCACCACTGGCCCGCTGGGACAGGGCCTTACCAATGCTGCGGGTATGGCGCTGGCGGAGAAGGTGCTGGCGGCGCAATTCAACCGCGAAGGCCATGAGATTGTCGATCACTACACCTATACCTTTTTGGGGGATGGCTGCCTGATGGAGGGTATCTCCCACGAGGCCTGTTCTCTGGCGGGTACGCTGGGCCTGGGCAAGCTGATTTGCTTCTACGACGATAATGGTATTTCCATCGACGGTGAGGTTGAGGGCTGGTTTACCGATGATACGCCGAAGCGTTTTGAGGCCTATGGCTGGCATGTTATTCCGGCAGTTGATGGCCACGATTCCAAGGCGATAAAAGCAGCAATTGAAGCGGCCCGTGCGGAAACTGGCAAGCCGACGATGATTTGCTGTAAAACCGTGATTGGCAAAGGGTCGCCCAATAAACAGGGTAAGGAAGAGTGTCATGGTGCGCCCTTGGGTGCAGATGAAATTGCGCTGGTGCGTGAAACCATCGGCTGGCAGCACCCGCCGTTTTTTGTCCCTAGTGATATTTATGCGGGCTGGAGCGCGAAAGAGAAAGGTGCGGCTTTGGAGAAGGAGTGGAATGCCCGCTTTGATGCCTATGCTGAAGCCCACCCCGATTTAGCAGTGGAACTGGCTCGACGGCTGTCTGGCGATTTGCCTGAAAACTTTGCCGAGCAGGCCAATGCCTATATCGCCCAGTTGCAGGATGAAGGCCCAACCGTCGCCTCGCGCAAAGCCTCGCAAAATTGTTTAAATGCCTATGGCCCATTACTGCCCGAACTGCTGGGTGGCTCCGCCGACTTGGCCGGTTCTAACCTGACCCTCTGGAAAGGTGCCGATGGCAGCGGGTCGAAGGGCGTTAGCGCTGAGGATGCCAACGGCAACTACATCTATTACGGCGTGCGCGAATTTGCCATGTCGGCGATGATGAATGGTATCGCCCTTCACGGTGGTTTTATTCCCTACGGTGCCACCTTCCTGATGTTTATGGAATACGCCCGCAACGCTGTGCGCATGGCGGCACTGATGCAGCAGCGCAGTATTTTTGTGTACACCCACGACTCCATAGGCCTGGGCGAGGATGGCCCAACCCACCAGCCGGTCGAGCAGCTTACCGCGCTGCGCTCAACACCTAACCTGGCCACCTGGCGCCCCTGTGATGCGGTTGAATCCGCCGTTAGTTGGAAGGCTGCACTGGAACGCACCGAAGGTCCATCGGCCTTGATCTTCTCCCGTCAGGGGTTGGCACACCAGCAACGTGACAATGAGCAACTGGCCAATATTGCTCGCGGTGCCTATATCTTGTCTGATTGTGAGCCTACTAACGGGCAACGGGACCCCGATGCGATTATTATCGCTACCGGTTCCGAAGTGCAGTTGGCGCTGGATGCCAAAAAAGTGCTGGAGGAACAGGGTCGTAAAATCCGTGTGGTTTCCATGCCGTCGACTACCGTGTTTGATGCGCAGGATGTGGCATATCGCGAAACCGTCTTGCCCAGCAATGTCTTGCCGCGGGTCGCGGTGGAGGCGGGTCATAAGGACTTCTGGTACAAATATGTCGGTCTCGATGGCCGTATTGTCGGTATGGAAACCTTTGGTGAATCGGCTCCGATTAAGGATCTGATGGAGCACTTTGGCTTTACTGTCGATGCGGTGGTTGAAGCCGTTGAGGACGCACTGGGCTAAATGCGCTCCGAACCCACCACGTTGTCCTCCAGCCCGATTCGCCTTGCCATTAATGGTTATGGTCGGATTGGGCGCTGCGCGCTGCGTGCCCTGTATGAGTCCGAATACCGCGACCAGATGCGTGTGGTGGCCATCAATGAACCGGCGGATCTGGCGACTATTGTCCATCTGACCAAGTATGATAGTACTCATGGCCGCTTTCCCGGCAAAGTCGCCCTGGTGAATAATGGTCTGCAAATTAATGGCGATACCATTGCTGTAACTCACCACAACCGTTTAGCCGAGCTGGACTGGCATCAGCACAAAGTCGATGTGGTGCTAGAGTGCAGCGGCCTATACGATGAGCTGGAAGTATTACAGGAGCATATTCGGCAAGGGGCACAGCATGTTTTGTTATCCCAGCCTGGACATGCGCCGATTAAGCCCATCGTTTACGGTATTAACCAGCAGACAATAACCAGCGAGATGGGGATAGTTTCCTCGGCCTCCTGTACCAGCAACTGTATTACCCCGGTGATTGCCAAACTGCATCAGGCGTTGACTATTAAGTCCGGTGTGATCACCACGATTCACTCTGCGATGAATGACCAGCCAGTGATTGATGCTTACCACCACACCGATTTACGTAAAACCCGCGCCGCCAGCCAGTCGATTATTCCAGTGGATACCGGTCTGGCTGCGGGTATTGGCCGAGTACTACCGGAATTAGACGGTAAGTTTGACGCGCGTGCCTTACGCGTGCCGACCTTGAATGTTTCCGCCATGGAGTTGTCCATTGTGGTGGATCAGCGGGTCAGCGTGGAAACTGTGAATAATGCGTTGCGGGCTGCGGCTGAGGGTGACTTAATAGATATCCTCGGTTATAGCGACGAGCCTTTGGCATCCTGTGATTTCAATCATGATGCGCGCTCTGGCATTGTTGATGCCGGCCAGACACGAGTGAGTGGCAAACTGGTCAATGTGCTGGTCTGGTTCGATAATGAATGGGGCTATGCCAACCGTATGCTGGATGTGGTGTCCCATTGGTTACAAAGGCCTGCAGCCTGAAAGCAGCTAAGCTCATTGCGCATCGCGACGGTTACAGAACAACAACCCTGGAAACGCATCTGGAAAGAAGAGAAGACTTTCATGACAAGCCATGTAATTAAAATGATGGATCTGGACCTCGCCGGTAAGCGGGTGCTGATTCGCGAAGATTTAAATGTCCCGATCAAGGACGGTGTAGTGACCAGCGATGCCAGAATTCGAGCCGCATTGCCAACCATTGAGCACGCATTAAAAGCCGGTGCTAAGGTTATTGTGATGTCACACTTGGGGCGCCCCACGGAAGGTGAAATTGAAGCTCAGTATTCTATGCAACCAGTGGCGGATTATTTAGCCAAGGCCCTGAATAAGGATGTACCACTGGTGACCGACTGGAAAGGTGGTATAGAGCTGGCCGACGGCGAAATGGCTCTGCTGGAAAATGTACGCTTTAATCCCGGAGAAAAGAAAGACGATGAAGCACTGGCCAAGGCCTATGCGACCCTCTGCGATATCTTTGTGATGGACGCCTTTGGCACCGCACACCGGGCGCAGGCATCAACGCATGGGGTTGCCAAATTTGCACCGGTCGCCTGTGCTGGACCACTATTGGCTGGTGAATTGGATGCGTTGGAAAAAGCACTGGCCAAGCCCGAGCGGCCGATGGTCGCCATTGTGGGTGGCTCGAAAGTGTCTACCAAGCTTACGGTACTCGAAACCCTGTCCGACGTTGTCGATCAACTGATTGTCGGGGGTGGTATTGCCAATACTTTTCTTGCCGCCAGCGGCAAACCGGTGGGCAAATCTCTCTGCGAACATGAGTTGATTGACGATGCTAAAAAACTGATGGCAAAAACCCATATTCCGGTTCCCGTTGATGTGGTGACCGGAAAGGAATTTTCCGAGAGTGCTGTCGCTGAATTGAAATCAGCTGATGAAGTAGCGGAAGACGATATGATTTTTGATATCGGTCCGCTGGCCTCGGCTCAAATCGCCGAAATTCTGAAAAGTGCTAAAACCATTCTGTGGAATGGTCCGGTCGGTGTGTTTGAGTTCGATCAGTTTGGCGAGGGCACCAAAGCCCTGAGTCTGGCGATTGCGGAGAGTGATGCCTTTTCTCTGGCGGGGGGTGGTGATACCTTGGCAGCTATCGATAAATACCAGATTGCTGATAAAGTATCTTACATCTCAACCGGTGGTGGTGCGTTTCTGGAGTATGTTGAAGGTAAGGTTTTACCTGCTGTTGCTATGCTGGAAAGCCGTGCAAAGGGTGAATAAACCTGAGAAAGACAGCTTTTAAGAAGGTAGCGAAAAATTAAATGCGAATCACGCTTCGTCACGAAATTAACGTAAAGAATTTTAGGAAGGGATAGAACAATGGCACTTATTTCAATGCGACAAATGCTGGATCATGCAGCTGAATTCAATTACGGCGTACCGGCGTTTAACGTGAACAACCTGGAACAAACCCGCGCTATTATGGAAGCGGCCCGGGAAACCAATAGTCCGGTGATCATGCAGGCTTCAGCCGGCGCCCGTAAATACGCGGGTGCGCCTTTTCTGCGCCACATGATTCTGGCGGCGATTGAAGAATTTCCAGAAATCCCGGTGGTGATGCATCAGGATCACGGTACTAGTCCTGCGGTGTGCCAGCGCTCTATTCAACTGGGTTTTTCCTCGGTGATGATGGACGGGTCTTTAATGACCGATGGTAAAACCCCTTCCAGTTATGACTACAATGTGGATGTCACTCGTCAGGTCGTGGATATGGCGCATGCCTGTGGCGTGTCTGTTGAGGGCGAGCTGGGCTGTCTTGGTTCACTGGAAACCGGTCAGGCGGGTGAAGAAGATGGTGTGGGTGCAGAAGGTACCTTGTCCCACGATCAACTGCTAACGGATCCTGAGGAAGCGGCTGACTTTGTGAAAAAAACTGGCGTAGACGCACTGGCCATTGCCTGTGGTACCAGTCACGGTGCTTACAAGTTTACCCGTCCACCTACGGGCGATATTCTGGCGATTGATCGCATCAAAGAAATTCATCGGCGTATTCCCGATACGCATCTGGTGATGCACGGTTCTTCCTCCGTACCGCAGGAATGGCTGGCCATTATCAATGAGTTCGGTGGTGAAATTTCCGAAACTTACGGTGTGCCGGTTGAGCAAATTGTCGAAGGCATTAAGCACGGTGTTCGCAAGGTGAATATCGATACCGATTTACGTCTTGCATCCACTGGCGCAATTCGTCAGTTTTTGGCGAAAAACAAATCCGAGTTTGATCCCCGTAAATACCTGAAAGAAACGATTAAGGAAATGAAGGCGATTTGTGTTGCGCGCTATGAAGCTTTTGGTACTGCGGGTAATGCGGCAAAAATTAAGCCTGTCGATCTTGAAGTGATGTTTGGTCGTTATGAAACGGGTGAGCTTGATCCTAAGGTCAATTAGTTTATTCCGCAAAATTTGCAACGCTTACAATATGGATGAACTAAAGACCTGAAAAATATGAGCTGGATATAAATCCGGTACTGGTTGCTACAGCACGCTGTAAATACATACATCCCTGTAAGCTCTGCGCCCACTCCCCTGCGGGCGAAGGCTGTAGCAACCAGCACCGAATTCATATTTGCAAAGTTTTGCGGGGCCTAAGCTATCTCTATCCCGCACAGCTTAGAAAATTAAAATAATATTTGTGTAGCAGTATCTTATGAACCTCGACGCGCTGGCGGCCAACTTAAAACCCCTCGATTTAACGGCAAAGCCAGCGATCAGTGATGCAGAGCGTGCTTATTTTCGTTACTACGGTTTAAATTTTGAAGAGCAATTCGAAGAAGTAATACATCACTTTGGTCACTTTCCCAGTGGCCGCTTCAATATTGTTGCTCATTATTTTGAACACCAGTATGCGGTGGAAACCTGCTTTATTGTTCATGGCTACTATGACCATTCTGGCCTGTTTAGTCACGTTATTGATTACTGTTTAAAACGTTCTCTATCCGTAGTAATTTTTGATTTGCCGGGGCATGGCTTATCTACTGGCGAGCGGGCTAGCATTACCAATTTTGCCGACTATCAGGTGGTTTTAAGAGATGTGCTGTATTTATTTAATGATGTGGCACCGGAATCCTGGTTTGCCATTGGTCAAAGTACTGGTGCTGCAATCCTGATGGATTTTATGCTGTCCGGCGGCGAAGATGTTTTTGCTAAAACCGTTTTGCTGGCCCCTTTAGTTCGCCCCTATCAATGGCCATTATCATCCTTCGCGCATAGCCTGTTACATCGCTTTATTAAACAGCTCAATCGAAAGTTTACCCAAAATTCCAATGACGAAGATTTTTTGATATTTGTACAGAAGGATCCTTTGCAAGCACACCATCTGTCAATGCAATGGATAACGGCGTTAAAACAATGGATCATGTATTTTTTACGACTAGAGAGTGTCGAATATAAAACGCTGGTGGTGCAAGGAAAAGTTGATACCACGGTTGATTGGGAATACAACCTGCCGGTAGTTGAGGGAAAATTTCAAGGGACTAAAGTTTTTACCATAAGAAATGCCCGCCACCAATTAGCCAACGAATCGCAGGATATTCGCGGTAAAATGTTTGCCGCTATCGATATTTATTTTGATGTGTGTCAGCCGGTTGGGCGCAGAACATTGATGTCCTGATAGGTAGGATAAGGTGAACAATGTCATTCCCGCAAACAAGGTGAATTGCGCAGCAAGAGATAGAGGCCTGGGCCAGGCGGGAATCCAGTAGAGCTTGGCCTGGTTGGTATTCTGAATGCCCGCTTTCACGGGCATGACAGGCCAGCAAGATTTTAAGAATCTCTTTTGCTAACCTGCTTCTTAAAACAACACTCGGCAGCGCAAAGTCCCTTCCACTTCCGATAACTTTTTCAAAGCCAGATCGCTGTATTCAGCATCAATATCAATGACCACATAACCAATGTCTTTGTTGGTTTGCAGATACTGCGCGCGAATATTGATGGCATTTTCGGCAAACACCTGGTTAATCGCCGACATCACACCGGGTACATTGCGATGGGTGTGCAGCAGGCGGTGCATATCGGTGTGTGAAGGCAGGGATACTTCCGGGAAGTTAACGGATGAGGTCGAGGTGCCGTTATCGCTATAACGGGCCAACTTTTCCGCGACTTCCAATCCGATATTTTCCTGCGCCTCCATGGTGCTGCCACCAATATGTGGCGTCAGGATGACATTGTCGAATTTGCGCAGTGGCGAAATAAACTCATCGTCATTGGACTTGGGTTCAACCGGGAACACGTCGACGGCCGCACCCGCTAAATGTTTGGATTCCAATGCTTCAGCCAGTGCATCAATATCAATCACTGTGCCGCGGGAGGCATTCAATAAAATTGCGCCCTTTTTCATTAGGGCTAATTCCTGCTGGCCGATCATATTCTTGGTGGCGCCGGTTTCAGGAACGTGCAGGCTAACCACATCGGACTTGGCTAACAGCTCGCTTAAGCTGCCAACCTGTACGGCATTACCCAGTGGTAATTTGTTGGTGACATCGTAGAACATTACCTGCATGCCCAGCGATTCGGCAATGACACCCAGCTGCATACCAATACTGCCGTAGCCGATAATGCCCAGTTGTTTGCCGCGAATTTCAAAGGATCCGGTGGCGGATTTCTGCCATACGCCGCGATGAGCAAGGGCGTTTTTCTCGGCCACGCCGCGCAACAGTAAAATCGCTTCGGCAATAACCAGTTCAGCCACACTGCGGGTGTTGGAGAAGGGCGCGTTAAATACCACAATGCCTTTTTCCGTTGCAGCATTGAGGTCAACTTGATTGGTGCCGATGCAGAAACAGCCCACAGCAATCAGTTTACCGGCGACCGCAAAGACATCTTGAGTCAGCTGGGTGCGTGAGCGCAGACCAACAAAGTGCGCATCGGCAATTTCCTGCTTGAGCTGCTCTTCCGGCAGGGCCTTGGGGTGGTAAACGATATTGCTGTAGCCGGCAGCTTTTAAGGTGTCCACCGCTGAGGGGTGTACGCCTTCCAGTAATAAGAATTTGATTTTGCTCTTATCAAGGGATGTCTGGCCCATGGTGTGGCGCTCCTGTGAGTGTGGCAGCAAGATTAAATAGAATGGCCCGTGATGGGCAGACTTGTATTCTGGCGGTTTGTCGCGACTTGTGTTCTAAAAAACGGCGTATGGTATCATAATCGCCTTTTTCTGCTAGGCCCTAAATCAACGTTCTGTAGCAACGTCCTGAGAATCAATTTGGCCACTTCTTCGGCGGACATCGTCGCTGATAAGCGCATAGGCTGGCAGTCATTTGTTTGGAGAATCTTACGAGCATGAGTGATGAGGTAAAACTGTCTGCCGAAGCCGTGGCAGGCCTTAAGCAAATTGTTGGCGATGACAAGCTGCGGTTGGATGCGGAATCGCTGGAGACCTTCGGCAGAGACTGGACTAAAGTACATGACCCTAAGCCTTCTGCGATTGTCTTTCCCAAGACCGTAGAGCAAGTTCAGGCTATTGTGCGGTTGGCCAATGAATTGTGCTTTGCACTGGTGCCCTCGGGAGGGCGTACCGGCTTGTCCGGTGGGGCCGTGGCCGCTAATGGTGAAGTAGTAGTGGCCTTTGATTATATGAATCAATTGCGGGATTTTGATCCAGTCGATCGTACCGTTATCTGTCAAGCGGGGGTGATTACCGAGCAATTGCAGAATTACGCTGAAGAGCAAGGTCTTTTTTATCCCGTTGACTTCGCCTCCAGTGGATCCAGCCAAATCGGCGGTAATATCAGCACCAATGCCGGTGGCATCAAAGTGATCAAATACGGCATGACTCGCGACTGGGTGGCGGGCCTAACGGTGGTTACGGGTAAGGGCGACATTCTACAGTTAAATAATGGCTTGATGAAAAACAATGCCGGCTACGATCTTCGCCAGTTGTTTATTGGTGCAGAGGGAACGCTGGGCTTTGTGGTAGAAGCGACCATGCGTCTGACCCGGCCACCGGAAAAGTTAACGGCGCTGGTGCTGGGTGTACCCGAGTTTGCCGCCATTATGCAAGTGCTTAACAGCTTTCAATCTTCGATGGATTTAACCGCCTTTGAGTTTTTCTCGGAAAAAGCCCTGCAGAAAGTAGTGGCTCACAGTGGGCTGCAGCGGCCCTTTGAAACCGAAGCGGAGTTTTATGCGTTGCTGGAATTTGAAAACAGCAATGAGCAGATTGAAGAGCTGGCCATGTCGCTGTTTGAGCGCTGTGTTGAGGAAGGCTGGGTGCTGGATGGCGTGATGAGTCAGAGCATCGAGCAGCTGAACAATCTCTGGCGTCTGCGCGAAGATATTTCCGAAACGATTTCCCAGTGGACACCCTATAAAAACGATATTTCGACGGTGATTTCAAAGGTACCCACATTTCTGGCGGAAGTGGAGGCGGTGGTTGCCAACAGCTACCCCGATTTCGAAATCATCTGGTTTGGCCATATTGGCGATGGCAATGTGCATCTAAATATCCTCAAGCCTAACGATCTGCCTAAAGAAGAATTTTTTGAGCGCTGCCATGAAGTCAGCCAATGGGTGTTTGAAATTGTTCAACGCTATAAGGGCAGCGTGTCTGCCGAGCATGGCGTGGGCCTGATCAAAAAAGACTTCTTGCCTTATTCTCGCAGTCAGGGAGAAATAGAGTTGATGCGTCAGGTGAAAAGTGTGTTCGATCCGCAGGGCATCATGAATCCGGGCAAGATATTCGATTAATCGCGCCGGAATGCGCCTGCATTAGCTGATGGTCATAATTAGCGGTTGGCGCTTAGGTCTTCAGTGCATATACTAAATTGAGCAGTGGTTATTTTCAGAGTCTAAATGAGTCATCAGGGGCCTGCCCCTATATCCTCGTCATGGAAGCAGGAGAGCACTATGTCGTCTTGGTACCTAGAAGGTTATTTTGCCGGTGATCGTATGATTCATCGGCAGAGTATTCAGGAGCTGCCGTTCATTATGGGACGGGAGGCCGGGCTGCCGCTGACGATTGCTTCCAACTCCATTTCTCGCCGCCACGCACAAATCCACATCAACGACGGCGCTATCTCGATTGAAGACATGGGCAGCAAAAATGGCACCTATGTTAATCACCGACAAATAGAGAGCGCCACGCCGCTCAGTCATGGCGATATTATCCATTTGGGTGATGTCGAGATGCGCTTGATGCAAGCTAACAAGGCGAATCAGGAGGAGTGCGAAAGCACCATCATGATGACGCCTGACCTTAGCAATAAGTTTCCCTACGGCGCCAAAGAACTGGAGGAAATCATTGCCTGTGAGCAGATCACTACCGCCTACCAGTCGATCGTGTTTGCCGATGGTCGTACCGGCTATGGCTATGAAATTTTAGGCCGTGGCACCAGCGATTTGTTACCTAAAAGCCCCGGCGTGCTTTTTCAGGTGGCGGAGAGTGTCGGTATGGAAATTCCTTTATCTGAGCTGATGCGCAATAAAGGTGTGGAAACGGCGGTGGAACTTGGTCTTAAAGGCCCATTATTTATTAATACCCATCCCAGTGAATTGCATGACCCGGATGCGCTGTTACGCTCCATTCACGCCCTGCGTCAGCGCTGCCCCACAGCCGAGGTGTTATTGGAGATTCACGAACAGGCGATTAGCGATGTCGCGGCGATTAAAAATATCAAGCTGGAGCTGGCCAAGATGTCGATCATGATTGCCTATGACGACTTTGGTGTCGGGCAATCGCGCCTGCTGGAACTGGTGGAAGCAACTCCCGATGTGCTCAAGTTCGACATGGTACTTACTCAGGATATACATTTGGCTGAACAGCCGAAGATTGATCTGGTAAAGCAACTGCACGAGCTGGCGCGAAGTCTGAAAATCAATACACTGGCGGAATGCGTCAGCAAGCAGGAAGAATATGAAGTCTGCAAAAGCATCGGTTTTGATCTTTACCAGGGATACTTATTTGATGAGCCTAAATACCCTTCGGAGTTTCGGTAAACAGCGCCATTCACGGTTCTCCGGGCAGCAGTGATGACCAGCTATCGCCATCAACTGTTTTCCGCCATTGAGTGCAACGATCAAGTGGGAAAAATCGTTTGTGTAGGACGTAATTATGCCGACCATGCCAAAGAACTGAACAACCCCATTCCACAACGCCCCCTGTTATTTATTAAGCCCGCTACTGCCGCCGTGGCGATGCAGGAACCATTGCAACTACCACAGGGGCAGGGCGGCTGCCACCACGAACTGGAAATGGCAATTTTGATTGGGAGCTCGTTAACGCGGGCAACTGTTGAGCAGGCCGAGGCGGCCATTGCCGGTGTGGGTCTGGCTTTGGATTTAACTCTGCGCGATCTGCAGTCGCAGCTCAAGGAAAAAGGACACCCCTGGGAGCGAGCGAAGTCATTTGATGGGGCCTGTCCGATATCGCCTTTTGTTAAAGTTGAAACAGAGGAACTGCAGAACCTGACACTGAATCTGTGGCGAAATGGTGAGTTGCAACAATCGGGGAATACCGGGCAGATGTTGTTTCCGGTATTGGAGTTGCTGGTTGATATTAGCGCTGCTTTTACTCTGCTGCCGGGCGATGTGGTACTAACCGGTACTCCGGCAGGTGTTGGTCCACTGCAAGCGGGTGATCAGTTGCGTGCTGCACTGGGGGGCGAATTGGAGGGCAATGCATTGAATGGAGCAGTACTGGAAATCGAAACCAGTGTATTAGTCTAGGCAGTAAGCTTAGGTTATTGATTTTTTTCTGGAAAGCTAAACGCAAAAAGGCGAGCTTTAGAGCTCGCCTTTTTGCATCTTCTGGCCGGGAAATCAGGTTCTGAATTCACCTACCATATTGGCCAAGCGGTTGGCAGATTCCTTGAGTTCAGTGCTGGCTCGATCCACTTCTTCCACTGAGTGCTCCGAGCTTTTCGCCACGTCAGAGATATTGACCACGTTGCGGGAGATCTCCTGCGACACAGCCATCTGTTCATCGGTTGCAGTGGCGATATGGTTATTCATATCAGTAATCATGGCCACGGCACTGGATATGGCGGTCAGTGATGCGCCGGCTTTCTCGGCTTCGGCGACCGTGCGCTGCATTTCTTCAGTGCCCTCCGCCATGGTTCTCACGGCATCTTTGGTGCCCATTTGCAGGCGCTCAATCATTTCCTGAATTTCCTGGGTAGACTCCTGCGTGCGCTGGGCCAGCGAGCGTACTTCATCGGCCACTACGGCAAAGCCCCGGCCCTGTTCACCGGCCCGAGCCGCTTCAATCGCGGCATTCAGTGCCAGCAGGTTGGTTTGTTCCGCAATACCGCGAATAACGTCCAGTACCGAGCCAATCGCCGAGCTGTCAGTAGCTACGCGGTTAATCACTTCGCTGGCATTGTTGATTCTATCTGACAGGCTGTTGATAGAGCGGATGGCAGTTTCCAGAACTTTGGTACCTTCATTGGTTTCGTTATTTGCCTCGCTGGCGGCATCGGCGGCCTGCTGAGCGCTGCGGTTAACCTCTTCAATGGCATGGGTCATTTCCGTCGTTGCGGTGGCCACCTGATCCGTTTCCCGCGTCTGTACAGCAACGCCTTCACGGGTCAGCTCTGTGGTATTGGATAATGTGGTGGCATAGTCCTGTAGTTGGCTGCTGGTCTTACCGACATCTTCGATGATGTTATGGAAGCGGTCGATCATACGTTGGAAGGCGCTGGCAACCTGGCCAATTTCGTCCTGTTGGCTAATATTGATTTTAACCGTCAGGTCCTTATCAGCATCGGCCTTTTCGATGGTCTGGCGTAATTCATTCAGTGGACCGGTGATCGTTCTGCCCACCCAGACTCCGGATACGATCATTAACACGGCCGAAACTGCGCCGACGGTAATTGACCAGCTCAGTGCATCGTCGTAAACATGCTGTGCTGCGACCCGTTCTTCCTTGGCAATTTTCAGTTGCAGGTCGATCAGCGTGGCAATTTGCTCGGCAATGGGATCGACGTATTCAAACAGGTCGCCGTTGTAGTCGGTGATCAGGGTATAGCCATCTTCATCAAATTGCAGCGTGCTACCCATTTGCTCAAGAATAGCCGCTGCTTCGTTGATCACTTCATTAGCCGCAGGAAATAGCTCTTCGGTGGCAGCAACGGCTTTGCTTTCCTCAGGGATAAGGGCACCCTTCGTGTATTGTTTCCAATTATCCCTGATAGCCTGTTGACCGTTTTCAAGTTCAATCAGCGCCTCATCGGGATAAACCAGCCCGTTATCGGCCTTGTTAATGGCGTTGATGATCGCGGTGTAGCCATCCATCATGGCTTTCAGTTGGGTAAGCGGTACTACCCGGTCGTCGTAAATTCGACCAACGCCTTGATTTATAACGGAAAAAGAGGATAACGAAGAAATCACCAACAGGATGATTATGGCTAAGGGTATCCCCACCAGTATAGCCAATCGTTGCCCGACATTAAGTTTTGTCATTATGTGCACCTATCTGACTTGCAATGAATTATGTCTGCTCTTGAGTTTGCAAGGCCTGTGTGATTTTAAAGTATAGGAGGGATTTATCTAATTAGTTATGTCGGCCGCTACTAGCATCCCTTTAGCGCTGGCTGATTAACCTTCTTTCATGCTGAATACTGTTTTACACCCTCACTTGTCGCCAGAAACAACAGGTCAGCAGGGCGGCTGGCAAAAATGCCGTTGGTCACCACACCGGTGATATTATTGATTCTCTGCTCAGTTGTTACGGGACCCGGTATCATAAAATTGTAGACATCCAGAATAATATTGCCATTGTCTGTTATCACCCCTTCACGATAGACCGGGCTCCCTCCCAGTTTAACCAGCTCTCTGGCCACGTAACTGCGCGCCATGGGAATCACTTCTACCGGCAAGGGGAAGTTTCCCAGTTGGGGAACGTATTTGCTTTCGTCAGCAATACAGATAAATTCTTTTGCGACAGCGGCGACGATTTTCTCCCGCGTCAGTGCCGCGCCGCCACCCTTGATTAAGGCAAGGGAAGGGTCGGCTTCATCGGCACCATCAATGTAAAAGGTAATTTCATCGACGGTATTCAGGTCTAGCACGGGAATACCGTGTGCCTGCAATCGTTTTGCTGAAGCTTCAGAGCTGGCGACGGTTGCATTGATTTGCGCTTTTATTTCTGCCAGAAAATCAATGAAGTAATTGGCGGTTGAACCCGTGCCAATGCCCAATACGCTGTCGTCATCCAGTTTCGGCTTGATGTAATCGAGGGCTGCGCGCGCGACAGATTGCTTGAGTTGGTCCTGATTCATGTCAGTTCTCATCGGAGGATTGAAAGCTAGGTATTATAAAGACGCGGATTGGCAAGGGCTACAGCCGGGTGAGATTTTGCAACGGCATTCACAACCCTATTAAAGGGACTAGGAATTTAAGAGGCTACGAAGATAAGGGATTGAGAAAAATCAGGGATTAAGAAAAAAGCTGACGAAAAGTATTTAAGGTCGTCCTGAGTAAATAGATCGCGAAATAAAAAGAGAAAAGCCGGCAAAGAAAATAAAGAAAGCTGAATTTTTCCCGTCAAGGTATTAGTATGCGCCTTTCGCCAAAGTACACCGCTTAAGGAAACCCGGCCTCTATGCCACAGTCCTATATCAAAAAAATTCTCGATGCACGCGTTTACGATGTGGCCATCGAGTCGCCCATTGATCGCGCGCCCTTGCTCAGCAAGCGTTTTGGCAATGAGATTTTGCTCAAGCGTGAGGACCTGCAGCCTGTTTTCTCCTTCAAGCTCCGTGGCGCCTACAACAAGATGCGCCATTTAAGTGAAGAGCAACTGGCGAAAGGTGTGGTGGCAGCCTCCGCCGGTAATCATGCTCAGGGGCTGGCGCTGGCCGCGTTGAAAATGGGCGTCAAGGCAACCATTGTGATGCCCAAAACCACACCGCAGATTAAAGTAGATGCGGTCAGGAGTCGTGGTGCCAAAGTGGTATTGCATGGCGATACCTTTGATGAAGCTTCCGTCTATGCCAGGCAGTTAGTTGAAGATAAGGGTATGGTCTACATCCATCCCTATGATGACCCCGATGTCATTGCCGGTCAGGGCACCATCGGCATGGAGATCCTGCGTCAACATAACGGTCCGCTTGACGCGGTATTTGTACCGGTCGGTGGTGGAGGTTTACTGGCGGGGATTGCAGCCTATATTAAATTCGTACGACCCGAGGTGAAGGTCATTGGGGTTGAGCCTGAGGATGCCGCTTGCCTCAAAGCTGCAATGGATAAGGGCCGCCGGGTGACCCTGCCTCATGTCGGTTTGTTTGCCGATGGTGTCGCAGTGGCGCAGATTGGTAAGGAAACCTTCCGTGTGATTCGTAAAACCGTGGACGATGTTATCACTGTCAGTACCGATGAAATGTGCGCAGCGATCAAAGATATTTTTGATGATACCCGTTCCATCGCAGAACCGGCGGGTGCCTTGGCGCTGGCGGGGCTGAAAAAATATATCGAGTTAACCGGGGCCAGTGAGCAAACCCTGCTGGCCATTGAAAGCGGTGCCAATACCAATTTTGATCGTCTGCGCTATATTTCTGAGCGTACGGAGATTGGTGAAAAGCGCGAGGCGATTATCAGCGTTACCATTCCCGAGCGGCCGGGCAGCTTTAAAAAGTTCTGCGCGGTACTCGGCAAGCGCAATATCACCGAATTCAACTACCGCTACAGCCATGATCGCGACGCGCAAATTTTTGTCGGGGTACAGATTTCCTCAGAAGGCAATGATCGGGAAGACTTGGTTAAAGGCTTGGAAGAAAAAAGTTATCCGGTGGTTGACCTGACTGATAATGAGATGGCCAAGCTGCATATTCGGCATATGGTGGGTGGTCATGCGCCGGCGCAGGTGACAGAAGAAGTTCTGTATCGGTTCGAGTTTCCGGAGCGGCCTGGCGCCTTGCTGAACTTTCTGACCAAATTAGGTCAGCGCTGGAATATCACCATGTTTCATTACCGCAACCATGGTGCGGCCTATGGACGAGTATTAGTTGGCCTGCAGGCGGCAAAGTCGGATCGTTCGGCCATCGCCGAGTTTTTGAATAAGCTGCAGTACCCTTTTGTGGAGGAGACGGATAACCCGGCTTACACGCTCTTTCTCAGTAATCAATCTGGCGCATAAGCAATCGAGTCCGCCTCTTTTTGGTGCGGACTCGCTGCAGTAATTCCCCCTTTTTTGCTGGCTAACCGCTGGTCTTGCCAGCAGAATCCCCCTATCCCTCTGAATTAGCGGTGAAATTAAAGAATATTTAATGCTGACGGGAACTGGCACTGATCTTGTAAGTCCAACGGCGCAGTTGGGGAAAGGACACTCTCTATTTGTGACTGTTTTAACAATAAAGCGCCAGCCGCTGTCACAAATTCTAAAGTCGGGTTTGATCAATCCGTTTTAAACGCCTAGTTTGGATGAGGTGCCAACCACCGTATGTAGCGGTGTTGGTGAAATATGCTGTAAAAGAGCAGCCGGAGATGCTATGAAATTGAAAGTTGATGCCTTAACCGTCACCCTGATTATTTTTGGTGTGGGCACTGCCGTAACCGCCGCTATGCAACTGGCTTTGGCCTGAGTCAGCTATTTATCCAACAAATTGTGCCAGATTCACTGGCAAGTAAGCACCGCTTGATCCGTAACAATCCGATTGAGCGGTATATCCCAACTAGCTAACGATAATTCATCCACCTGTTGACAATGATGGGCCAGTCCTACTAGCTGCGGCCTGCGCATTTTGGGGTGTTTGGTAATTCCACTCAGAGTACGGTCATAGAACCCACCCCCCATTCCCAGGCGCCCGCCGCGAGAATCAAATCCCACCAGCGGTAAAAAAATTAACCCCAGACTCCAGGGCTGGCGGCGCTGTGATCGGTTATTTGGTTCTGGAATACGAAAGCGGTTGCGGCGCATAACTTCACCCGCCTGATACCGAACAAACCACAGCTTATTATCCGGTGCGAGTACGGGTAGATAGCAGCGCTTGTTTAGGCGTTCCAGCATCGCCATCAGTGGCGCGGGATCTATTTCCCCATCGCTGGCAATATACAGGGCGATATCCCGATAACGGTTTAGCAGACCGCTGCGGAGCACAAGGTTTTTGAGGTTAATGGCAGCCTGCTGTTGCTGTTGGCGAGAAAGCTGGTTTCTTCTGGCACGGAGTTGTTTGCGAAGTTGCTGGCGGGATAGCGTCAAGGTAGTCTCTCGTTTCCAGACTATAAAGTGGTGTGATTAAAACGAGGCTCCCCAGAGTACCGCTGACAACATGGCCCTTGAACCCAACGGTTCAAGGTGGTGGTTCCTGTACTATATCGGGCTTTCCGTCATGCGGACGTGCACGCCAATAGCACGTGGAACCCCCGGGGTAATGCGCATCGGCTCAGGGGTCTAAGCTGTCTGGCAAATACTGCAGGGAGCGTGGTCGATTATAACGTGTATAGAGAGAGGCGAGAACAGGTGGCAGGGAATTAGTCTGGGCTGAATTAATTCAGGCTTATTTAACGGATCATTGCAGGCTAATTAATTTCCAACTGACGGAAGCGGTGCAGCGCCTCATCGATTTTTTCGTTCAGGTTCTTAAGTTGGGAGTTGTTGGCCTGTTGCTCAGCTTCGGCCGTGTCGGTCGTGCTTTGTTGCAGCAGTTCGTTGGCAATATTTAGCGCCGCCATTACCGCGATTCGCTCCAGGCCTATCACCTTGCCGTTAGCCCTGATACCGCGCATTTGCTTGTCCAGGTACTGGGCTGATTTAGCCAGCGCATCCTGCTGGCCAGGGGGGCAGGCAACCTGATATTCCTTATCCAGCAATTTGACGATGACGGTTTCATTACTCACGGTGTTAACCTCATAATTGGCTTGTTTCACTAACTCCACACTATTTCTGCCTTACTGAGACCTGCAATCAGGATTCCTGTTCCAGCGATTTCAGTCGAACAATCATTGATTCCACTTTATCGCGGGCGATTTCCGTTTTTTCAATTAACAACTCGCGCTCCTCGGCCCAGTTAGCGGCCTCCGATTTCAATGCGCGATTCTCTTTGTCCAGTTGATCACAGAGCTGAATCAGGTCATTGATTTTACTGGTCAGTGTTTTTATTGCTTGTTCAGCCATAGTGCTCAGTACAGTTATTGAAACCCTGTTAAATATAGTTGTGCACAGGTACTTGGTCAATCTGGAAAATTGCTTAAATTTCAATGGGCTGGCCGATTTTTGCAGAATAGTTATCAAGATTGGAAATTGCTGACGCTATTCACCGGCTGCGAGCCGGTCGATTTTACTGGCCCGTAGGGCTAAGATGCGCGGCCAGAAGACCTGTGGGAGTGATCAATGAAGACTGAAATTCTAATGCCTGAGTTTGAACAGCTGGCTGATATTTTCTGGCGCCTCGGGGTGATGCAGTCACCTTCACATTTGCACGGCTACAGTATCGGCTTACTGGTGTCCGGCGATGTAATGGAGCCAGAGCAGTGGTTGCGTCTGGCGACTACCTTTATTGATGCGGTCGAGCCGCCCAATGAGTCGGAAAAGCCGGTATTGCTGTCGCTTTATGCGGCCAGCCAGTTTCAGCTACAGGCCGGTGATATGGGTTTTCAGCTGTTACTGCCTGAGGATGAAGTAGAAGTCACGCTGCGCGTCGATGCCCTGGGGCAGTGGTGTCAGGGTTTTCTGGCGGGTTTTGCCCAGGGGGGTAAGCAAATACAGCAGCTGCGCGGCCAGCAGCAGTACTCCGAAGATGTCTCCGAGGCGATTCGGGATATTGCCGCCATTAGCCAGGTAAATCTGAGTGAGAGTGACGATGACCAGGAAACCAGAGAGCAAAATATGGTTGAAATCATCGAGTACCTGCGGGTAGCCATTCAGGCGATCTATCTGGAGTGTCAGCACCGTGAGCCTGAGGACGGAATCACTTTGCAGGGGGTGGCAAGTAAAGACGTGGATAAGAAAGTTACCAGCCCTCAAAATTTATTTGGCGGTGCACCCGCCGGTGGAAAGGGCAAGAACAAGTTGCATTAGTGTCGACAGGCGCAGGTGTCGACAGCGAGGAAGCTAACTTCTAGAATCAGTGGCTTATTTGCGGACATCCGCACAGCGGTATCGCATCACATTTCTTCAATCAGCCAGTTGTTGCCCCATGACTACAAAAATCAGTAAACAGGAATTTACCCGCCGTCGCAAAAACCTGATGGCTCAGATGGAACCGGACAGTATTGCGATAGTTCCGGCTGCAAAGGAAGTGACTCGCAACCGCGATGCCGATTACCCCTTTCGTCAGGACAGTGACTTTTATTATCTCAGCGGTTTTGCTGAACCTGATGCAGTGTTAGTGCTATTGCCCGGGCGCAAGCATGGCCAGTATGTGCTGTTTTGTCGCGAGCGGGATCCGTTGATGGAGTTGTGGAATGGTTATCGAGCCGGGCCTGAGGGTGCGGTAGCCGATTTTGGCGCCGACGATGCCTTCCCGATCAGCGATATTGACGACATTCTGCCTGGCCTGCTGGAAGGGCGTGAACGGGTTTACTACGCCATGGGCCGTCATCAGGATTTTGACCGCAAGGTGATGCAGTGGGTCAATGTGATTCG
The DNA here is from genome assembly GCA_965661375.1 of Oceanicoccus sp. GTDB lineage: Bacteria > Pseudomonadota > Gammaproteobacteria > Pseudomonadales > Dasaniaceae > Oceanicoccus. Next base: position 139,931 of record CBFIDJ010000006.1, read on the forward strand.
CTCGCAGGTACGCACTGGCGCCCATCCGCCGGGAGAGTTTCTGGATTTGGACCACCTGCTGCATGATTTGCGATTATATAAAAGTGCTGCAGAACTGCGGGTGATGAAAAAAGCGGGCAAAATATCTGCCGCGGCGCATAAGCGGGCCATGCAATTCTGTAAACCCGGCGTGGCAGAATATCAACTGGAAGCTGAAATCCTGCATGAGTTCGGTCTTAATGGCGCCCGCTTTCCGGCTTATTCCTCGATCGTGGGCTCGGGCCGAAATGGTTGTATCCTGCATTACACCGAAAACCGCGATGTGATCAAGGATGGCGACCTGGTGCTGATTGATGCCGGCTGCGAGTTAGAGCATTACGCCGCCGATATAACCCGCACCTTTCCTGCCAATGGCAAATTCTCTAAAGAACAAAAAGCCCTCTATGAGTTGGTGCTCAAGGCACAGCTGGCGGCGATTAAAACTATCAAACCGGGCGCTCACTGGAATCAGTCCCACGATGTGACGGTCAAAGTCATCACCGAGGGCTTGGTCGAGCTGGGCCTGCTCAAGGGCAAGGCTAGCAAGCTGATTGAAAAGGGCGCATATAAGGACTTTTATATGCACCGCGCGGGTCACTGGCTCGGTATGGATGTACACGATGTCGGTGATTATAAAATCGGTGATGAATGGAGGGTGCTCGAAGAGGGCATGGTGATGACAGTTGAGCCGGGTATCTATGTGGCCCCGGATAATACCAAAGTAGCCAAGAAGTGGCGGGGCATTGGTATACGTATAGAAGACGATGTGGTGGTGACCAAAGACGGTTGTGAAATACTTAGCGCCGATGTGCCCAAAGCCATAGCTGAAATTGAACAATTGATGGCGGGCGCGGCGTGAGCCAGAGCTCCAGCAATGCCGCCAGCGACCCCCAGCACTTTGACTACGATGTAGTGATTGCCGGTGGTGGCATGGTGGGTGCCAGTCTGGCGCTGCTACTCAATCGCTATAGTCGCGGCAAAATGAAACTGTTAGTGGTGGAAAGTTTCCAGCCACCAACAGCTAATCAGGCGCGGCTGAACCCCTCCGAGTATCACAGCAGCTTTGATGCCCGTTCCACTGCCTTATCCTATGGCAGCCGCCAGATTCTGGAATCTCTGGCAATTTGGCCACTACTGTCGGAGCAAGTAAGCAATATCGCCCGGATTCATGTCTCCGACCGCGGTCATTTCGCTTCCTCTTTATTCACGAGCGAGCAGGTGGGTTGGCCTGCACTGGGCTACGTGGTGGAGAATGCCTGGTTTGGCCAAGTGTTGATGAGTCAGCTTCAGCAGCAACCAGCCATTGAGTTTTTGGCGCCTGCTAAAGTCATGGCAATTCGCCATTTGGCGAAAGGCGTTGAACTGGACATTGACAGTGATAGTAAAAGCCTGTGCCGCGCTCAGCTGGTGGTGGTGGCAGACGGTGTCAGCTCCGGCCTGCGGCAACAGTTGGGGATTGAAGCTCGCACGCAGGATTATCAACAGAGTGCGCTGATTGCCAATGTCAGTTTCTCTAAGCCGCACCATAACCAGGCCTATGAGCGTTTTACCGGTCAGGGGCCGATGGCGTTGCTACCCCTTGCCGACAGCAAGCAGCGGGAAGCAAGGGCGGCGCTGGTGTGGACGCTGTCTCAAGAGGACAGTGAGGATCTTCTGCAGTGTGAGCCGGGGTTATTTCTGTCACGTTTACAACAGCGTTTTGGTCATCGGCAGGGGGAGTTTACCCGCGTTGGTGAGCGCTTTTGCTATCCGCTAAAACAGGTAGCAGCCTGCGAACAGATTCGCAAAGGGGTGGTGGTAATGGGCAATGCTGCTCACTCCTTACATCCAGTTGCCGGGCAGGGTTTTAATCTGGCGATGCGCGATAGTGCCCGGCTGGGGGCCTTGCTGGTGTCGGCTCTGGAACAACAACAGCCATTGGGTGAGCTGTCTTTGCTGCAACGCTATGTTCAGCAACAGTGGTTTGACCAGCAAAAAACTATCAACTTTTCGGACTACCTGCCGGCGCTGTTCAGCTCTGATTTTCCACCTGTCAGTCTGCTGCGCAATCTGGGGTTAAGCGCTATGGATTTGGTTCCCAGTGCTAAAAAGCATTTTATCCATCACGCTGCAGGCTTGCATGACGGCGCGGCCATTGGCCGGTCACTAAGAGACCGCCGTCTATGAGTCAGCAGCCCAGATCATTTGACATCATCATTGTTGGGGCCGGAGTGGTGGGCAGCAGCCTGGCCTGTGCGCTTGGCGATAGTGGCATACAGGTAGCGTTGCTTGAGGCGCAGCCGCTCAGCGATGAATGGCCCGAGCAAAGCGACAGCGTTAGTGGTTTTGATGCCCGCGTCAGTGCGCTGACCCTGGCGTCGCAGCATTTTTTGCAGCAGTTGGATGTCTGGCCCCTGATTGCTTCGCAGCGTTTCGCCAGTTATCACCATATGACGGTATGGGATGCGGAGGGTACGGGCAGTATTGAGTTTGATGCCAGCGATGTGAACCAGGCCGCATTGGGGCATATTGTCGAAAACCGGATTATCAGCATTGCGCTGTTACAGCGGCTGGCGGCCTTTGACAATATTCACTGTCTGGCGCCGGTTAAACTTGAAACGCTGGAGTCACTGCCCAATGATCAGGGTTATGCGCTGACGCTGGATAACGGCCAGCAGTTCAAGGCGGCATTGGTGGTAGCCGCCGACGGTGCCAATTCCTTTATTCGCCGCCAACAGAATTTTGCGGTAAGAGAGTGGGAGTACGGCCATCAGGCAATTGTGGCTACAGTGCAGACCGAACAGCTGCATCAGCACACCGCCTGGCAGCGTTTCTTACCTGAAGGACCGCTGGCTTTTTTGCCCTTGATAACTACTAACGCCTCACAATCCAACGCCAAGCATTACAGTTCTATAGTTTGGTCGGCGATTCCACAATATGCTGAAAATCTGATGGCGCTGGATGATGAAGAATTTTGTCGGCAGCTGGGTGCAGCCTTTGAGTATCGACTTGGCCGCATTGAAGCTGTTGGCCCGCGCTTTAGTTTTCCCCTGCGGCAACGGCATAGTGTCGAGTACATTATGCCGGGGCTGGCGCTGGTGGGCGATGCGGCGCACAGTATTCATCCGCTTGCCGGGCAGGGGGTCAATCTGGGTATCAGCGATGCGCGGGTGCTCAGTGAAGAACTGCTGCGAGCCAGAGAGCGGCAACTAAGTTACGGTAGCTTATCGGTTTTGGAGCGCTACCAGCGCCGGCGAAAAACGGATAACTTGATCATGATGGCCTCGATGGAAGGCTTCAAACGCCTGTTTGCCAATCATGCTCTACCGGTGCGCTGGGCCAGAAATACCGGGATGAAATGGCTCGATAAAACCCTGCCGCTAAAGCGGCGAGTTATGCGGGCGGCGATGGGACTCTGATAGCCTGAATCCTATGACTGCCGGGCATATTTGCATAACCGATTATCGCGGTTTCCAGTCACAAATGCTTAATGGGCTGTGCTTACTATAGGTGTTTTGGTTATAGGCGTTTTTTCTCGGTGGAGAGTTTGCCGTGAGAAGCCGGCTGATAATAATCTGACCACTGAGTGATTGTATTCATTAATGATAATGATTATCATCTTTTGTCTTCGCCTGTTTTTAATTCTCATATGAAAGGATGTAACCATGTATCGTAGTTTTCGATGCCTTTTGATCTGTTTTTCTTTGTTTCTCGTGGCCTGTGGTGACAAGCCTGCGGGTGACGACGCTGGTGCCGGTAACGCGAGTGACAGCAATACGGCGGCCAAGCCCGAAGAGCTACTGGTTTATTCAGCGCGCAAGGAGCATTTAATCAAGCCCCTGTTTGACCGCTACACCGAAGAAACCGGGGTGGTGGTGAATTACATCACCGATAATGCAGGACCTTTATTGGCCCGCTTGCAAGCCGAGGGTAAATTCTCGCCCGCTGATATTTTGATGACCGTGGACGCCGGTAACCTTTGGCAGGCCGCCAATGTGGGGGTGCTGGCAGAGCTGGACTCGCCTGTGCTGGAAAAGAATGTGCCTGAGCATCTGCACGATCCCGCCAATCAATGGTTCGCTTTAACCATTCGTGCCCGCACCATGGTGTATGCCACCGATAAACTACAACCAGAGGATTTAACCAGTTATGAAGACCTGGCCGCGGATAAGTGGCAGGGCAAGCTTTGTCTGCGAACCTCGAAAAAGGTCTACAACCAGTCGCTGGTTGCTACGATGATTGCTGCGCTGGGTGAAGAAAAAGCGGAGCAGGTGGTAAAGGGCTGGGTAGACAATCTGGCATTGGCGCCCTTCTCGGACGATACCAAAGTTATGCAGGCGATAGAGGTTGGTCAGTGTGAGGTGGGTATTGTGAATACCTACTATTATGGCCGCCTGAAGAAAGCCAACCCGTCACTGCCGCTGGCGCTGTTCTGGCCCAATCAGCAGGGTGAAGGAGCCGCTGGCCGTGGCGTGCATCTCAATGTCTCCGGTGCCGGGGTTATTAAGGCGAGTAGTAAAAAAGCGCAGGCCCAGCAGTTGATTGAGTGGTTGAGCACCGTTGAAGCTCAGCAAATGCTGATGGAGTTGAATCAGGAATACCCGGTGAATCCTGGTGTTGAGTACAACGATGAGCTGTTGTCCTGGGGCGAGTTTAAAGCCGATGATATTAATGTCAGTGAGGCCGGTCGGCTACAGGCTGAGGCGGTTAAATTAATGGACCGGGCGGGCTATAAGTAAGTGTGCAGGCCGCAATTGCTCAAGCCATCCATGCTCAAAGTAGCCCCCGGAGCATAAATGGCTGATTCAATGCCGCTGGCTGCCAACTCTGGTAGTGACAACAGGCTAACAACAGGGTCGTTGACGAGCCTGAATACCCTGCTAAAAATTGCCGCCATCATTACGGTGTTGATGGCGGTGGCGCCGATTTTTGTATTGATGCTGAGCTGGGCCTCTGACCAGACAGATACCTGGCAACACCTGATCTCCACTCAATTACTTGACCTGCTGCGTAACACCATAGTGCTGGTGTTAGGGGTGGCGGTGGGTGTCACGTTGCTGGGGGTCAGTCTGGCCTGGTTGACGGTGATGTGTGAGTTTCCCGGTCGCCGCTGGTTTGACTGGGCGCTGATGCTGCCGATGGCGATGCCTGCCTATGTGCTGGCTTTTGTGGTATTAGGCCTGTTCGATTTTGCCGGGCCATTGCAGCAGAGCCTGTATCGCTGGCTGGGTGATCACTATCAGTTTGTTGATGTGCGCCACGAAGCAGTCGTTATAGCGGTACTGGTACTGGTGTTTTACCCCTATGTGTATATGTTAGCTCGCAGCGCCTTTCTGGCGCAGAGCAGTGACGTAATGGAAGCGGCGCGAGTATTGGGTGCCAGCCGTTGGCAGGCTTTTTTTAGGGTGGCGTTACCGATGGCGCGGCCGGCGATTATTGCCGGCGCCTCGCTGGCGGTGATGGAGACGCTGGCCGACTTCGGTGCGGTGTCGGTGTTTAATTACGATACCTTCACCACCGCGATTTATAAGGCCTGGTTCGGCCTGTTTAATTTGCAGGCGGCGGCACAGCTTTCCACGCTATTACTGTTGTTTGTGGGCATGACACTGATTGCCGAAAAGCACAGCCGGGGAAAACGTGCCTATCTGCAATCGGGTCGCAAGCAACACCGTTTTCGGCATAGTCTTACTCGAGCTAAAGCCTTCGGAGCCTGTGCGTTGTGTTGTGTTGTACTGCTGCTCGCCTTTGTGATTCCGGTTTTTCAATTGCTGCTGTGGGTAATTGGCGATGGGCTTGCGGCGCTGGATGCCCACTATATTGGCCTGCTAACTCGAACGCTGTTACTGGGGGCAATGGGTGCTACGCTAACGATTATGTTGGCTATGGTGCTGGCCTTTAGCCGTCGCCAGGCTTCAGCAAAGCTCAAACTGTTTTATGAACTGGGTACGCTGGGTTATGCACTGCCGGGTACCGTGCTGGCGGTGGGGGTGATGCTGTCCTTTGGGGTGATAGATCGCCAGCTTATCGTGCCGGTGTTTGACTTGCTGGGTTTACCCCCACAGCAGTTGCTGGTGGGCAGCGTGGTCGCCCTGCTCGCGGCTTACTGGATCCGTTTTTTGGCGGTGGCCAGTGGTCCTATCGATTCGAGTCTGCAACGCATCAAGCAGTCGATTCCCGAGGCGGCCCGAAGTCTGGGGGTGAGTGGCCTGCCGCTGCTGTGGCGGGTGTACCTGCCCATGTTGAGGCCCGGGTTGCTGACGGCACTGATTCTGGTGTTTGTGGATGTGATGAAGGAAATGCCAGCGACACTATTACTGCGCCCATTTGGCTGGGATACGCTGGCCGTCAGAATTTATGAAATGACCTCGGAAGGCGAATGGCAACGTGCGGCTTTGCCGGCGATCACACTGGTCTTAATTGGCCTGTTGCCGGTTATTCTTGCGGTACGACAGTCAGCTAAACGCTTTTGATTGCGCGTAGGGTTGTCATTATTTTACCCCTTATTCAGATTGCGCCTGCTTGTATTTCCGACCGTCAGCGGTAGAATGCCTCGCAATATTCTATAACTTTACGCCACGATTTTTTCAGCATGCCGAGAGGACGCCTCAATGAGCAACACGCCCAGTGAATTAAAATATGCCAGCAGCCATGAGTGGGCGAGACTGGAAGAAGATGGCACCGTTACGATAGGTATTACCGATCATGCGCAGGAGGCACTGGGCGATGTGGTGTTTGTTGAAAACCCTGAAGTGGGTGCAACACTGGCTGCCGGTGATGAAGCCGGTGTTGTGGAGTCGGTGAAAGCCGCCTCCGATATTTATGCGCCGATTGCCGGTGAGGTAATAGCGGTGAATGAGGCGCTGGAAGAAGAACCCGAACTGGTCAATAGTGATTCCTATAACGACGGCTGGTTTTTTAAGTTACAGCCTTCAGACTTGTCCGAGTTGGAGAATCTGCTCAGCGCCGATGAATACAGTGCTGAGTGTGAAGACGAGTAAAGCTAACGACTTTGGTTTGCGCTAAAAAGCCCGGCAATTAGTCGGGTTTTTTAATTGTGCACATTTTGATGTTCTTGTCGTTTGAATTTGCGACTGATCAATCCGCAAAATAACCACTGCTGCCCAGCCCCTGTTCTGCACAGCTATCCTTGATGGCCTGAAAGTCATAACCGCTCAGGCCGGTGTATATCAGTACCGATTCTTCCAGCCGGTTCCATTCATAATCGATTTCCTGATTACCCAGCGTGCGGTGCAGGCCGCAGATATGTTCCGCCATTTTCAGGATGGCCAACAGGTTTTTCTTTTCTACCTGTTTGTAGTTCTGATCTTCGAAAATCAAATCGGCACTGTGGTGGTCGGCGATGGCTTCGCAGATATAGGCGGGCAAATTCCAGGACTTGGCAACGTAATACCCGATCACCGCATGATTGGTTTTCAGTAGTTCGTTCTCGGTATCTATGACGCGTTTCTGTTCATAGCTATAGGCTTCGACCAGAGCGTCATTTAACTCCTCAAAGCGAAACATCAACAGTGGAATACCGCAGTTGTGGAACAGGCCCAGCGTATAGGCTTCGTCTGGCGAGTGATAGCCGATATGTTTAGCAATAGTTGTGCAGGCTAGAGCAACGTCCATGGCGCTGTCCCAGAATCGGTTGAGCGCAAGAATATTTTCGTCGCTGAGTTCACCGCGAATGGATAGGGCATTGACGATATTCACCACGCTCTTAATACCCAGCAGGTTACAGGCCTGTTGAATCGAGGTGATTTTGTTGGTTAATCCGAATAGAGAGGAGTTGACGACTTTCAAAATGCTGCCGGAAAGACCGACATCCCGGCTTATCAATTGGCTGATACCGATAATGCTGCAATCCGGTGACAGTTGCTCCATTTGCAAATCCACCATGATTTGCGGCTGGGGAGGAATAGAAATACCCTGAATCAGGCTTTTGATCTGGTCTTCGCTTAGATCAATAGACATAACGCGGTCTCTATAGGGGTTAACACGTTGGGCTTAACATTGCAGAATTGATCAGCGCTGGAATACGATCGGGGCTGCATACCGGTGCCGTTAGAAGCAAAAAATAATAGCCCTTTTTTACACAAAAAACACCACTACGTACCGTCAGCTGTATAATCGCCCGCCCAGTAAACCCTAACAGCTCCCCACAAAGGCCCTACCATGACTGATGACAGTGTAATTCGACTAAAAGCCCATTGTGATAAGCGCCTGCGGGCGGGACATCTGTGGATTTACAGCAATGAAGTTGATGTGCAGGCAACACCACTCAAGACCTTACAGCCGGGGCAGCAGGTGGTTGTCGAAAATGAAAAAGGTAAGCCACTGGGACTCGCAACGGTCAATCCTCATAACCTGATTTGTGCCAGACTATTCAGTCGCGATACCCGCTACCCGCTGGATAAATCCCTGCTGGTGCACCGTCTGAATATCGCGCTCAGTCTGCGTGAAGGGGTGTCTGATCAGCCGTATTATCGACTCGTCTATGGTGATAGTGATTTTCTGCCGGGGCTGGTGGTGGATCGCTTTGGTGATGTTCTTGTGGTGCAAATTGCCAGTGCCGGAATGGAGGCAGTGAAGGATGAGCTGATTGAGGCGCTGGTGCAGGTGTTAAAGCCGGCGGGCATTTTGTTTAAAAATGATGCCCGCAGCCGGCGCGATGAAGGACTGCCCGAGTATGTCGAGGTGGTCTATGGTGAGGTGCCGGAGCTGGTACCACTGGTAGAAAATGGGGTCAATTTTAATGCCCCGGTATTTTCCGGGCAGAAAACCGGCTGGTTCTATGATCACCGCGCTGGCCGCGCTCGGCTGAGAGATTATGTGCAGGGCAAAAAAGTATTGGATGTGTTCAGCTATATTGGCGGCTGGGGCGTGCAGGCGGCGGCCTTTGGGGCAGACTCGGTACTATGCATCGACAGCTCCGAGGCTGCGCTGGATGGTGTCGAGGCCAACGCCGCGCTGAATGGCGTAAGGGATAAAGTCGGCACTCTGCAAGGCGCTGCTTTTGAAGCGATGAAGATGCTGATCGATGAAGGAGAGCGCTTTGATATGGTGATTATCGATCCGCCCGCTTTTATTCCCAAGCGCAAGGATATCAAAAGCGGTGAGCAGGCCTATCGTCGCGCCAACGAGTTGGCGATTCGGCTGACCAATAAAAACGGCATTCTGGTCTCCGGCTCCTGTTCCATGCATCTGGGCCGGGAACGCCTGACGGATATTTTGCGAGCCTCTGCCCGGCACCTGGATCGCGATTTACAAATACTGGAGCAGGGTGGGCAGAGTTTTGATCACCCGGTACATCCGGCAATCCCGGAGACGGATTATTTAAAAGCTGTTTTTGCTCGGGTGCTGGCCGCCAATTAGCGTCGCCATTTCTGAGTTGTGCTAATCCCGCAAGCTGATCACAGGCCAGCCCCGCTGAGTGGCTTTTTCTCTCAGTGTGTCATCGGGATCGACGGCGATCGGGTGATCGACCAGCTCCAGTAACGGCAGGTCGTTATGGGAATCGCTGTAGAAATAGCTGTCAGTAAGTGAGTGCTCGCTATCGACAAGCCATTCTTTCAATCGGGTGACCTTGCCATCCTGAAAGCAGGGAACTCCATCGACTTTGCCGGTGTATTCGCCGTCGATATATTCCGGGTCGGTGGCCAGAATATGGTCAACCCCAAGCAACTCGGCGATAGGGCCGGTGACAAAGCGATTGGTGGCGGTGATGATTAACAGGTAGTCGCCCTGTTGGCGGTGTTTGTTTATCAAATCTTCGGCTTTAGGCAGGCGCAGCGGTTCGATGGCCTCCTGCATAAATTGCTGATGCCATTGATCCAGTTGTGACTTTTTATGTGCTGCTAGTGGTTGCAGCGCAAAGGCCAGAAACTCTTCAATATTCAACCCTCCCTGTTGGTACTGCTGGTAAAAGTAGTCGTTGGCCTGTTGATAACTGTGCCGGTCGACAATACCTTTATCCACCAGAAACTGACCCCAGGCGTGATCGCTATCGCCGCCAAGCAGGGTATTATCGAGGTCAAAAATCGCCAGGGCCATAGTAAAAGTTCCTGAATTCAAAGGCTTAGGAAAGTAGAGCAAGGTAATCAGACTGTCACCGGCGCATAGCATACTGAGCTAAAACAGGCTTTGCACGTAATTGATTCAGCTTGTGTTTTAGATTTCTCAATAATCACTATTTGTGGAACAATAGCCCTGTCTAGTATGTTGCTCTAGAGGTGGCCCCCCGTCCAATACTAAAGAAATCGGTTGGGGTCAGATGGCAATAGGGAGTATGTAGTGATTGATTCTGAGGGCTTTCGGGCCAACGTTGGTATTATGTTGGCCAATGGGCGTGGCGAATTGCTGTGGGCCCGTCGCATCGGCCAGGATGCCTGGCAGTTTCCTCAGGGAGGCATCAATGATGGTGAGTCGCCCCGACAGGCTCTGTTTCGGGAATTGAAAGAAGAGATTGGGCTGTGTGAGGACGATGTGGAGGTGCTGGCCTGCACTCGAGGCTGGTTGCGCTATCGTCTGCCCCAGCGCCTGTTACGGCGCGATAGCAAGCCGCTGTGCATTGGCCAGAAACAGAAATGGTTCTTGCTGCGAATGCTGGCTGACGATCAACGGGTCAATTTTGAGAATGACTACAAGCCAGAATTTGACGGCTGGCGCTGGGTCAGTTACTGGTACCCTCTGGGGCAGGTTATTAATTTCAAGCGCGATGTCTATCGGCGTGCTTTAAAGGAGCTGGCGCCTAAACATAGCCGGTTGGTCAGTGAACAATTGGTACCATAATTTCCGGTGGTAACAAGCTTTCGTGGAAACAGCTACTGAAGATCAGTGGCTATTAATACAAGCGGATTTAGCAAGTCAGGAAGACGCAGGCATAATGATAATAAGCAAGTCGCTCAAACTTAAAGGACGCTGAATGCAAACGAACATGCTGGAATCCCTGCGGAGTATTGTCCAGGAGGTCAATTCCGCCGACCACTTGCAAGCGGTACTCGATCTTACCGTGGCACGAGTACGGGAGGCTATGGGGACTGAAGTCTGTTCTATCTATCTACGCGAGCCTTCCCTGGGCCGCTATGTTTTCAGTGCCACTGAGGGGCTGAATAAAAACTTCGTCGGCAAGATCTCTATGGCGCCAACCGAAGGGCTGGTGGGGCTGGTTGGGGCCAGGGAAGAACCGCTCAATCTGGAACATGCCGAAGCACACCCCAAATTCCTGTTTATGCCCGGTATTGGCGAAGAGCGGTTTAGCTCATTCCTTGGCGTACCGATCATTCATCAGCGGCAATCGCTGGGGGTATTGGTTGTTCAGCAGCAGGAACAGCGCCGCTTTGATGAAGATGAAGAAGCCTTTCTGGTCACGGTCTCTGCCCAGCTATCGGCGGTGATCGCGCATGCGCAGGCAACGGGTTCGATTGTCTCGCTCAAGGATGGTGGTAAACCTCAGGGCAGTGCTCGCTTCCGTGGTATGGCGGGTGCGCCTGGCATTGCTATCGGCCAGGCGAAGGTGGTATCGCCACCGGCCGATTTGTATGCCGTTCCCCGGCGCAGTTGCGCGGACCCTGCGGCCGAAATGGCCTTTTTCCATGATTGCCTGGAGTCGGTCAGGGTGGATATTCGAGCGCTGGGACAAAATCTCAGCGACCGTTTGGCACCGGAAGAGCGAGCCCTGTTTGATGTTTACCTGAATATGCTGGACGACAATGCACTGGCACTTGAGGTGGATGAACTGATTCGCGAGGGCGAGTGGGCACAGGGTGCATTAAGCAGGGTTATTTTGAAGCACGTTCGCACCTTCGAGATGATGGAGGATGCCTATTTACAGGAACGGGCGACAGATGTGAAGGATCTGGGGCGTCGAGTGTTGGCCTATTTGCAGGCGGCGAACACCACTCCCGTACATTACCCTGAGCGTACCATTCTGGTGGGGGAAGAATTAACTGCCTCCATGCTGGGCGAGGTGCCTCCGGAGAATCTGGTGGGGCTGGTGTCGGTGCGTGGCTCCGGCAACTCCCATGTGGCGATTCTGGCTCGTTCGATGGGTATTCCCACGGTGATGGGCGTGGTGGATCTGCCCTATATCGAAGTGGAGGGCTCGGAGCTGATTCTGGATGGCTTCAATGGCAAGGTCTACTTCAATCCCACTCCCGAGCTGTCGCAGCGCTTTCAATTAATTTATGAAGAGGAGCAGCAGTTTTCCCGGGGGCTGGAAGCGCTCAAGGATTTACCCTGTGTGACCACCGACGGTCATCGTTTGCCACTGTGGGTCAACACGGGTTTGCAGGTGGATATTGCACGCTCGCTGGATCGGGGTGCCGAGGGCGTGGGACTGTATCGGACTGAAGTGCCGTTCCTGCTGCGGGAGCGTTTTCCCAGTGAAGAAGAACAGCGCCAAATCTACCGGCAGCAATTAGAGGCGTTTCACCCCATGCCCGTGACGATGCGTACATTGGATGTGGGTGGCGATAAAGCCTTGCCCTATTTTCCGATCAAAGAGGACAACCCTTTTCTTGGCTGGCGTGGTATTCGCGTGACACTGGACCACCCGGAAATATTTCTGGTGCAGGTCCGGGCGATGATGAAGGCCAATGCCGGCTTGGGCAATCTGCGCATCATGTTGCCGATGATCAGCAGCGTTCCGGAACTGGAGGAGGCGTTGCGGTTAATTTACCGTGCTCACGATGAGTTACTGGAGGAACTGGGCCAGGATCTGGATGTGCCCATGATTGGTGTGATGGTAGAGGTGCCAGCGGCGGTCTATCAGGCCAGGGAGTTTGCCCGGCGAGTGGATTTCCTCTCAGTGGGTTCCAATGACCTGACCCAATACCTGTTAGCCGTCGATAGAAATAATGCCCGTGTGGCCGATATTTATCAGGCCTATCATCCGGCGGTGCTGCAGGCGGTGAAAAAGGTGGCTGAGGATGCGCATCTCGAAGGGCGTAATGTCAGTATCTGTGGCGAGCTGGCGGGTGATCCCGGGGCCGCGATTCTGTTGATGGCGATGGGCTACGATGTACTGTCGATGAATGCCACCAACTTGCCCAGGGTGAAATCGGTGATACGCAATGTCAGTATTGAGCAAGCACAAGAGTACTTGCGGGAAGCTATGTTGATGGAAAAGGCCAGTGATGTGCAGATCTATATAGAGAAAATGCTGGCCGAAGCGGGTGTGCAGCAGCTTATCAGGCCCTTTGCCGAGCCTGTGGAGTGATTGGTTGGATCCGGTTGGCTATTGGTTAAGTTGCTTTAGTGGCGGTTTTAAGTGGCGGTTCTGGCTCGGGAAAACTCTCAGATTCGACTGGGCCTGCGCTGCCCTGCTCGGCAAAATGTTGGCTATGCCACTGCCAGTGGTTTTGTTGATCGATAATCAGCACCGTGCTGCAACGGGTGCCGTAACCCTCCGAGAAAATAAAGCGACTGGAGAGTAATTTTTCCATCTCATAATCAATACCGGTCGCCGGTAAGTCCTCGTCTATAGCTGTCGTGTCATCAAGCAAAATCTCAAGAATATCCTGAGGCATAAAATCTTGCTGTAACTGTACCGTCAGTGCAGTTTTTCCCTTTTTGACTTTGGGCCAGGGGTCATCCAGCAGGCCGTTACTTAACCCATATATGCCGGGCGCGAGTTGCTGGATACCAGGCTTTCGATTGCTGTAATAAAACAGGGCATCCTTGTTGCCGACCAACAAGTTAAAGCCTGCGTAGCGCTCTTTTTGCCGGTCAATTTTTTGTAGAAAGGTTTTGGGGTCAATCTCTGAACTGAGAAATTCCTGGCACAGCGTCCCTCGCGAGATGGCGTTGGCAGGGGGATGCTGCGGGCTTCTGTAGTTGGTGACGGCGGCAAAGCGGCCATCGTGGGTAATGCCCATCCAGGTGCCGCCGGCCTGAAGGTCGCGCCCGGCAAACACGCGGGGTGCATCCTCCCAGAAATGTGCGGGGGTAGCGGGCCGCTGATAAAATTCATCGCGATTGGCCGCGATGATCAGCGGATACTGGGGATGATGTTGAAAGGCAAAAAGTATCAGGCACATGGCCGGTTATTCTAGCACGCATTTTATTGTTGTCGGGCTGTTGGGTGTGCGACGGGCATGCTGCATAATACTGGCCCCAAAGATTCCTCACAAAGACTACAAGCTATGTTGATGCACCCCAATATGGATCCCGTTGCTGTCGCAATCGGCCCACTGTCTATCCACTGGTACGGTTTGATGTATCTGCTGGCCTTTGCCTCTGCCTGGGGTTTGGCGTCGCGGCGGGCGGGTTTTGATTACACGCCGGTCAACCGCAAGCAAGTCGATGATTTGATCTTCTATGGTGCTATTGGTGTTGTCCTGGGTGGTCGATTTGGCTATGTGATGTTCTATAACTTCGATAAGTTTTTATTGGACCCGCTGTGGCTGTTTAAAGTTTGGGAAGGCGGCATGTCCTTTCACGGTGGTTTTCTCGGGGTGATTGTTGCCATGGCACTTTACAGTCGCAAGCTGCGGGTTTCGGTGGGTAGTCTGTTTGATTTTATCGCACCGATTGTCCCGCTGGGCTTGGGTTTTGGCCGTATCGGTAATTTTATTGGTCAGGAGCTGTGGGGACGACAGGCTGATCCGGCGACAGTACCCTGGGCAATGATTTTCCCGGCGGATCCACTGGGCGTAGCCCGACACCCCTCGCAGTTGTATCAGGCGCTGATGGAGGGGTTGTTGTTGTTTATTATCGTTTATGTGTTTTCCCGCAAGCCTCGGCCAGCCTGGTCGGTGTCGGGGGTGTTTATGTTGGGGTATGGCTGCTTTCGCTTTATTGCTGAGTTCTATCGTCAGCCTGACAGCCATATAGGCTTCGATGCCTTTGGCTGGTTGACGCGGGGGCAGTTATTATCCCTGCCAATGATTGTGGCTGGACTGGCGATAGTAGTTTTCGCTTACCTGAAGAGTTCGCCGGCAAGTGCATCGCCGGTGCAGAAGGGCGCTCGTTAGTTTGAAATCTATATCTTCATAGTGGTGGGGAAGTAATGACAGTAGTTAGCAGGTTGATGTTATGAAGCAATATCTCGATTTAATTCAGGATGTGATTGATAACGGTACTGATAAAGGTGACCGCACCGGTGTGGGTACTCGCTCAGTGTTTGGCCGCCAGATGCGTTTTGACTTGAATGAGGGCTTTCCGCTGGTTACCACCAAAAAAATTCATCTAAAGAGCATCATCTATGAATTGATCTGGTTCCTTAACGGTAGTACCGATAATAACTGGCTGAAAGCACGAGGCGTTTCCATCTGGAATGAGTGGGCGTTGCCCAATGGCGATCTGGGCCCCATCTACGGCAAGCAGTGGCGCAGCTGGGCCTGCCCGGATGGCTCTACCATTGATCAGATTGATGAACTTATCAAGATGATCAGGCGTAAACCGGATTCGAGACGATTGATCGTCAGTGGCTGGAATCCGGCGGATTTGCCCGATGAATCAATTGGTCCTCAGGCCAATGCCGAGCAGGGTCGGGCGGCATTGCCCCCTTGCCATACCCTGTTCCAGTTTTACGTAGCCAATGGCCAGTTATCCTGCCAGTTGTATCAACGCAGCGCCGATCTCTTTCTTGGCGTACCCTTCAACATTGCCAGCTACTCCCTGTTGACGCATATGGTGGCACAGCAGTGTGATCTACAGGTGGGCGAGTTTGTGCATACCTTTGGTGATTGTCATCTCTATAGCAACCACCTGACCGATGATATTGTGTTTGAGCAACTCAGTCGAACTCCGCGGGCTCGCCCTGCCCTGAATATCAAGCGCAGACCGGCGTCTATTTTTGACTATGAATATGAGGATTTTGAGTTTCTTGATTACGATCCTTATCCAGCGATCAAGGCACCTATAGCGGTGTAGGAATAAATCACAGCAGCTGAAGGTTAATTTTTGATGCAAGAAAGAACGGATGTGAGTCTGGCTATGATCGTGGCCATGGCTGAGAATCGAGTGATAGGTCGGGATAATCAGCTGCCATGGCATTTACCCAACGACCTAAAATATTTTAAAGCAGTGACCATGGGTAAGCCCATTATCATGGGGCGCAAAACCTTTGAATCAATTGGAAAGCCTCTGCCGGGGCGAAGCAATATCGTCGTGACGCGTAATCCCCAGTTCACCGCCGAAGGCGTTCGGCTTGCAGCCGATGTGGAGCAGGCGGTGGCTATCGCCCAGGAAATAGCACTGGCCGAAGGTATTGATGAGGTTATGGTCATTGGTGGCGGTCAGCTCTACGCCGAGCTGTTGCCAATGGTAAGGCGGCTTTATGTGACTCGGGTCCATGCGCAAGTTGAGGGTGATGCTTTCTTCCCCGAGCTGGATTGGGCGCAGTGGCAGTTAACGGATCGGGAACAATATGCAGCCGAAGGGTCTAATCCTTATGAGTATAGCTTCAACACCTATCGCCGAATTCAGTAACCTGACCAGGAATTCAGTAATCTATCTAGGAATTCAGTAAAAAGTGATAAGAAGAGGCTGTTGCTGAGAAGAAATTGTAGTTGTCTCCTGGAGTAGTCATAAAAATGACTTGTGTTACCCGGAAGGCGTGGTTGATACCCATTTACCCGAAGAGGTGTAACTCTGTAACAGGTGCCTTGTTTGCTAATTACAAACTGCGATTATTCTATGAATAAACTGTTTAATCGGCGTTGATTCTTCCGAAAGCTTGATATTAAAATGCGTGGCTGAATTGAGGCCTCCACCGGCTCACTACAATAAACATAAGTACATAACACACAGACGTTAAAGGTCAGATTTAATTAACCTGCTTTTTCAAACATCCCTGAAGGAAATGCAATCCCCATGAATATGCATCGATTCAAAACGATCGCGCTCGCCATGACAGTGTCATGTGGTGCGTTCTTGGGCGTTCAGGCCCAAGCCAATACGGTGGACGCTGTATTGAAAGTTGGCCAGGCAAAGACCACGGCCGCACAGAACTCACAAAAGACCATTGATAAGTTGGCTGATGAAACTGGAGATTTATTGCAGGACTATAAGACTGTAATGAAGCAGGTTGACGGTCTTCGTGTATACAATACCCGGCTTGAGAAGCAGATTGCTAATCAGCTCAAACGCATCAACGATATCGAAACGTCTATCGATCAGGTGACCGTAATTCAACGTCAGGTTACGCCGCTGGTTATTCGAATGATCGATAGCCTGGAGCAATTTGTACAATTGGATGTGCCCTTCCTGATTGAAGAGCGCACAGAGCGTATTGAGTTTTTGCGTGCCAATCTCGATCGCTCTGATTTGTCTGTGGCAGAAAAATTCCGCCAGGTGCTGGAAGCCTACAAAATCGAAAATGAATTTGGCCGTAAGATCACGTCTTACAAAGGTTCATTGACGATTGACGGGGTTGAGCGTGATGTTAACTTCTTCCAGGTTGGCCGCGTCGCTCTGCTATATCAAACAACCGACACTGAAATATCAGGTGCCTGGGATAAGGAAGCTGGAGATTTTGTCGAGCTGGATAAAGGCGAATATCGCAATGCAATCCTGAAAGGTCTGCGCATTGCTCGCAAAGAAGCTTCAATCGAAATCCTTAAACTTCCGATTTCTGCGCCGGAGGCTGCTCAATAATGAAAATGAAATTGTTAAAATCTGCCGTAGTAACTGCAGTGCTGGCTGTTTCCTCAGGAACAGCGATGTCACAGGATGCACGCTCTCTGGATCAGTTGCTTAATTTTGTGAAACAAGGTCAGGCGTCAGAAGCCAAAGAAAACAAAGCGCGTGAAGCGCGTTTTCTGAGCGCTAAAAAGGATCAAGCTAAATTGTTGGCAGAAGCGAAAGTGATGCGCCAACAGGAAGAAGATCGTTCGGCTCGGCTGGAAAACACCTTTGAGCAAAATGAGTTGAAGGTGGCTGAGAAGCAGCGTCAATTAAAAGAGCGCCTGGGTACCTTAACCGAACTGTTTGGTCATCTGACCTCAGCCGCTGGCGATATGCGTTCCAACTTCACCAGCTCTCTGATCAGTGCGCAATATCCTGGACGTGAACAGTTTCTGGATCAGCTTATTGCCAAAATGAGTGGCGCAGAGCAACTACCCAGCATTGAAGAAATCGAAAAGCTGTGGTTTGAACTGCAACGTGAAATGACTGAGTCTGGCAAGGTCGTTAAGTTCAGCGCTGAAGTTGCCAAGCCCGGCGGTGAAAAAGAAACGCGCGACGTTGTTCGTGTCGGAACCTTTAATATTGTCAGTGATGAAGGCAAATATCTTCAATATATCCCTGAAACCAATACCCTTGCTGAGCTTGCTCGCCAACCAGGTAGCCCCTACAACGGTTGGGCAGCGGAGCTGGCAAATGCAAGTTCTGGTAAGCATGCATTTGGTGCTGATCCGACCGGTCCAAGTGGTGGTTCTTTCCTCGCGGCTTTGATCAACTCGCCGACCATGAATGAGCGCTTTGAGCAGGGTGGAACCATTGGTAAAGCAATTGCGGCGGTGGGTGTGTTTGCATTCATTCTGGCGATATGGCGTCTACTGGTTCTGACCGCCGTTAACTCTAAAGTTAAAGCACAGTTGAAGAGTGAGAAAGCCAATACCAACAACCCTCTGGGTCGTGTGTTGATGGTCCACGAAGAAAATCCGACTATGGATACCGAAACGCTGGAGCTGAAACTTTCCGAAGCTGTCATGCGTGAGATTCCCAAGATTGAGTTTGGTCTCAACTTGCTGAAAATCATCGCCGCAGTTGCTCCGCTAATGGGTCTGCTTGGTACGGTGACCGGTATGATTATTACCTTCCAGGCCATTACCATCTTCGGTGCTGGTGATCCTAAAGCGATGGCAGGTGGTATCTCGGGTGCACTGGTAACCACGGTTCTGGGTCTGTTGGTAGCGATTCCAACGGTACTGCTTCACACCGTTACTAATGGTCAGGCGAAGAAGATCATCCATGTGCTGGATGAACAGTCTACTGGCATTATCGCTGAACACACTGAAGCCCAACTGGGAAAATAATCGATGTATCTCAATGACGCATTAGACTTTATTTTGTCCTTTATGGATAAGGGCGGCATAGTTCTCTGGTTCATAGCTGCCCTGACCTTCGTAATGTGGACATTGGTCTTTGAACGTTTTTGGTATTTCAATTCAGGATTGCGTAAAGATATTGATCTCGCTATCGCGCACTGGGAAGGTCGCCGCGAACGCAAATCCTGGAACGCTCATCAAATTCGTCGCCAGTTAATTTCTGAAGCTCATCTGAAAATTAACGCGAGTTTACCCATGATCAAAACGCTGGTTGCCCTGGCGCCACTGTTTGGTCTGCTGGGAACGGTTACCGGCATGATTGAAGTGTTTAATATCATGGCAGTGACTGGTGGCGGGGATGCCAAATCAATGGCGGGTGGTGTGTCCAAAGCGACTATTCCTACTATGGCGGGAATGGTGGCGGCACTCTCAGGCGTTTTCGCAAATACCTATGTAACACGAATCGCCGAGCGTGAAAGCGTGTTACTTGAAGACCACCTGACAACAGATCATTAAGACCCATTTATTTATAGAGTAAGCATCATGCGCAGAAATGCTAGAAATGCAGCAGCAGAAGAAGGTTCAGAGATTGATCTGACTCCTATGTTGGACGTTGTCTTCATCATGCTGATCTTCTTTATTGTGACTGCCTCTTTCATTAAAGAGGCGGGTATTGAAGTTAATCGTCCCGAAGCATCAACAGCAAATCAGAAAAAGAACGTAAATATTCTGGTCGCAGTTAGTGCAACTAATGAAATCTGGATTGATAAACGCCGAGTCGATAAACGGGCTGTACGGTCAGTTATAGAGCGTATGCACGCTGAGAACCCCAAAGGTGCGGTGGTTATTCAGGCGGACAACGAATCGAATACTGAAACTGTTGCAGGTGTTATTGACTCCGCTAGAGCAGCAGGTGTTTACGACGTATCTTTGGCCACGGAAAACGATTAAGCCACTATGAATTACCTACGCGTATTAATTGGCGCCGGGCTGGCGGCTTTAGTTACCTCCGGTCTGTTCTATCTAATGCCTCTGCTGATAGAAATGGCAGATAAAACTCTGGATGAGGCGCCAGCAACGAAAATTGCTGATATCACCATGCCAGAGCGGGAGATAGAGACCAAACTCAAAGAAGTAAAGCCCGACAAACCCAAAGAACCGGAAGAGCCACCACCTGATCTGGATCAGCCAGACATCGAGGATGTGGACGTCAACCCCGATGCCTTGAATATGTCTCCCAAGGTGCAGGCTGATGTAAATATCGGCTTGGGTAATGGTCTGGGTGGAGCTGACGGGGAATACCTTCCTATTGTTAAAGTGGCGCCTATGTATCCGCGTCGTGCGAATAGCCGCGGCGTTGAAGGTTACTGTATTGTTGAGTATACCGTGACAAAAAATGGTTCTATTAGGGATCCGCAAGCTATCGACTGCCAACCGCAAGGCTACTTTGAACGAGCATCAATAAAAGCTGCTGAAAAGTTCAAGTACAAGCCTCGTGTTATTGATGGCGAGGCCATCGATGTACTCGGTGTGCAGAATAAGTTTACATTTGAGTTAGAGAAGTAATTGCGTTTTAAATATAAGCGCATGTCTCGGAATATCATATGATGATGAATGCATTAACACCTATCAAAAACTGGAGCCGCGCAGTAGCGTTTAGTTTACCTGTGCTGGCTGCCCAGGCGATCACACCAGCACTCATTCATGAGTTTAGTGGTGCCAAAGTGGGCAACCTTGCCTTTGCCCAGGAAGAGTCAAGCGGCTCTGAGAGGAAAACAAAGCGTACCCAGGCTATCAATAATAAAGTCTACGAAAAACTGCAGGCTGCGCAGGAAGAGCTGGAGGCAAAAAACACTGCCGAAGCTCTCAAGATACTCAACGACTTAAAAAACGGTAGTAAACCTCTAAATGACGCAGAGATGGCGAACGTATTAAATATGCTCGCTTACATCTACTACAGTCAGGAGGATTATACTCAGGCGCTGAGTGCCTATGAAAAGATTATTACCCTACCAGAAGCATCTGAGGGGGTGGTCACTCAGGCCAGATTTAGTGTTGCACAGCTGTATATGGTTACCGACCAGTGGGAAAAGGCAATTGTAGCGTTGAATGAATGGTCGAAAGTTTCCACAACGCCACCTTCAGCCACCACATATATGATGTATGCACAGTGTTATTATCAGCTTAAAAACTATGACCAGTCTCTAGTTAGTGTTGAAAAAGCGATTAGCTTGTACAAAGAGAAAGGATCGGTACCTAAAGAAAGTTGGTATGGGCTGCAACGATTCCTCTACTATGAAAAAGAGAACTATAAAAAGGTCGTTGAAATTCTGGATGAGTTGCTTTTGCACTACCCGAAAAAAGAATATTGGATGCAGCTCTCGGGTATGTACTCCGAATTGAAAGATGATAAAAAACAACTGGCTGCTATGGAAACAGCCTTTGTTCAGGGTATGTTGGAGAAAGAGAAGGAATTAATTAACGTCGCTTACTTATTTCTCGCCAATGATGTGCCCTATAAGGCGGCAAAGATTATTGACCAGGGGATGAAAGAGAAAAAGATTGACCCGACTTCCAAGAATCTGGAATTGCTGGGTAATGCCTGGAGACAGGCTCAGGAAGTGAAAAAAGCCATTCCCGAAATGGCCCGTGCGGCGGCTAAATCTGATAAGGGCGATCTGTGGACGCGCCTGTGCAGTATTTATCTTGATGGTGACGAATTTAAAAAGGCTATTGATGCCTGTGATAAAGGCTTGAAGAAAGGCGGTGTTAAAAGACCTGATACTGCCCATCTGGTTAAAGGCATGGCGCATTTTAACCTCAAGCAATACGACGCGGCTCGTAAAGAATTTAGGGAAGCGGCTAAAGATAAGCGCAGCAAAGAGTATGCGGATCAGTGGATACAATTTATGAATAAGGAGCTGGAGAGACAGAAAAGTCTCGAGCAGGTCTAGCTCTCTATCTATTGATTTTTGCTAATGACTTGAAATGGAATTAGTAAAAAAAATGGCGCCAATGGCGCCGTTTTTTTTGTGCTATCGGTAAGAAAAATTTCAATCAAGTTTGCTGACATCCCTAACCGCGCCTTTATCGGCGCTGGTAGCCATTTTGGCATAGGCTTTTAAGGCGGAAGAAACCACACGAGGACGCTCCTTGGCTGGTTGCCAGGCAGTGGCTCCTTTATTTTCCATTGCTGTTCTTCTGGCGGCTAACTCTGAGTCAGTCAGCGCGACGTTTATACTGCGGTTCGGAATATCTATATTAACAATGTCTCCGGGTTCTACTAAGGCGATAGCCCCGCCAGCAGCAGCCTCAGGGGAAGCATGGCCAATCGAGAGGCCGGAGGTGCCACCTGAAAACCTGCCATCGGTTAATAAAGCACAGGCCTTACCAAGCCCCTTGGATTTAAGGTAGCTGGTGGGGTAAAGCATTTCCTGCATGCCTGGTCCGCCTTGAGGACCTTCGTAGCGAATAATAATCACGTCTCCGGCTTTAACTTTACCGTCAAGTATATCGGCGACTGCATCTTCCTGACTTTCACAGATATACGCCGGACCACTAAAGACCAGGATACTTTCATCGACACCGGAGGTTTTAACCACACAGCCATCTTGAGCGATATTGCCAAAGAGTACGGCCAGTCCTCCCTCCAGTGAAAAAGCATGTTCGATCGAACGAATACAGCCACCTTCGCGATCATTATCCAGGCTGGGCCAGCGGGTGTTTTGACTAAAGGCGGTTTGGGAAGGAATGCCGGCTGGGCCAGCCATATAGAATTGTTTAACAGTATCGTCCTGAGTCTGTTGAATATCCCATTGCAGTAAGGCTTCCTTCATGGATGGGCTATGTACAGTGGGGCATTCGCCATGCAACAAACCAGCACGATCCAGCTCACCAAGAATGGCCATTACACCTCCGGCCCGGTGCACATCTTCCATATGATACAGCGGAGTATTGGGCGCGACTTTACACA
This sequence comes from Oceanicoccus sp., assembly GCA_965661375.1. Taxonomy (GTDB): domain Bacteria; phylum Pseudomonadota; class Gammaproteobacteria; order Pseudomonadales; family Dasaniaceae; genus Oceanicoccus. The sequence continues at coordinate 162,899 of CBFIDJ010000006.1, forward strand.
GTTGAGGAACATGTCGAGACAGTCGATCAATATCAGCCATGGTGAAATCGATCTCACCCTCCTGTGCTGCTGCCAGCAGGTGCAGGATAGTGTTGGTAGAGCCGCCCATGGCAATATCCAGGCTCATAGCGTTTTCAAAAGCCTTAAAATTGGCGATGGAGCGGGGTAGCAATGAGTAATCATCCTGCTCATAGTGGCGTTTGGTAATATCGACAATGCGACGGCCAGCTTCAAGAAACAGTCTTTCCCTGTCCGCGTGAGTGGCCAGTGTGGAGCCGTTACCGGGCAGGGACAGGCCAAGGGCTTCAGTCAGGCAATTCATCGAGTTGGCGGTAAACATGCCAGAGCAGGAACCACAGGTCGGACAGGCTGAGCGCTCATACTCTTCGACTTTCTCGTCACTGGCGGAGTCGTCTGTAGCGATCACAATAGCGTCAACAAGATCCAGCTTCTGATCGGCCAATTTGGTTTTGCCGGCTTCCATGGGGCCACCAGAGACAAAAACAACAGGGATATTGAGCCTCATGGCAGCATTCAGCATGCCGGGAGTAATTTTGTCACAGTTGGATATACAGACCAGCGCATCGGCACAATGTGCGTTGACCATATACTCAACGGAGTCGGCGATAATATCGCGTGAAGGGAGGCTGTAGAGCATGCCATCATGCCCCATCGCGATGCCATCATCGACGGCAATGGTATTGAATTCCTTGGCTACTCCGCCGGCACGCTCAATTTCACGGGCAACTAACTGGCCTAAATCTTTTAGATGCACATGCCCGGGAACAAATTGTGTAAAGGAATTGGCGATGGCAATAATGGGCTTTTGAAAATCGTCGTCTTTCATGCCCGTTGCACGCCACAGTGCACGGGCTCCAGCCATATTGCGGCCTGCGGTGGAGGTTTTTGAACGATACTGAGGCATTTTGCTTGCTCCGAGAATACAAAATTTACGGCGAGAAAGTGTACCACAGCTGACGGTCTGCTGAATTGAAAGAGTGGTGGTAAGTCGAGTGACACCAACAGTTTTTTGGGGGAGGCTTTATAGAAACTAACAATGAGGCTAACAATTTTGCTTGTCGAAAGAATTTACAAATTGAAGTTTCTAAATATCTGGTATTTCGTTATGTTGTTGTATTTAAAAGGTTTTTATGTTTTGGCACACAGTGTGCTTTATCTAGCCACAGTGAAAAGTTTGAAGTTCTACCGCACTAGTTAAAATCGATAGGCTAGAAATTATTAGCGGTAGGTAAACAGTTTTAGAGCAATTTAAAGGTAGTAAATATGTTTAAGCAACTTTCAATAGCAACCGCAATGACACTTACCCTGATGTCGCAGGCTATCGCACTGCCTTCAGATCGTACAGACATCACTATTTTTGATGGTGATGCGGGTAATGGCGGCGGGTCCGACACGCGTATTGTTGATGGTATCGCGGTCAGTGAAGATGGTGAGACTGAGCCAGGCATGGTGAATTCGCAGGCTTGGGACCTGGAAGCCTTCTTTACCCATGGCACTAGTAACCTGGGTATGATTTCAGGCTATAACTTCCAGACAGGCAAGATGGGTAATGGTCACCAATTTAATGCGGGTGATATTTTTATTTCCACCGACTCTTCTTTTATCGCCGGTGATGCGACGCGTGGCAGTAACGGCTTTGATGAAGTGGCTGCCGGTACAACCTTTGGTTACGAATTTGTTATCGACGTGAATTGGGACAGCATTGAAGAGGATGGTGGTGCCCTGATGGGTCAGTACAGTGTCTACGCCGTGGGTTCAGGTGACCAGGTGATGCTTCCATTCTATGGTCAAAACTATGGTAGCGGCCCCTTCGAGTTTTTAGCCAACGACGGTAGTCAGTCATTGTTTGAAGGCATGTTTACCTTTGAAGAAGGTTTGTCGAATGCTGATGTCGATAACCTGTATGCCGGTGGCAACCATTATGCAGCCTACGGTTTTGACCTGTCCTTCTTGGGTGATACAGATTTCTGGGTATCGAATACCATGGGATGTGGTAATGACCACCTGTTAGGTAAGAGCGCTGCAACGGCTGTTCCAGAGCCAGCCTCTATCGCTCTGTTAAGTTTAGGGCTGTTAGGTTTGGGTGTGCTACGCCGTCGCGCTTGATAAAGAAATAAGCTCCAAAAAAATAGCCGCTTTTGCGGCTATTTTTTTGCTTAAAATTTGATTAATTGACGGAAAAGGACGATTAGAATTCTTCCAGCACTGAATTGAGAAATCGCTGCCCTAGTTGAGTGGTGGCTACCTTTCCAGCTTTTTCGCTCAACAAGCCCTTTTCGATTAAAGCTTGTATAGGTTCCTGAATCGCAGAGAAAGGCAAGCCTGTTCGCTGCTTAAACCCTTCACGTCGAAACCCATCATTTAACCGCAAATTATTCATCATGAATTCCAAGGGCAGCTCTTCAGTTTTAAGCGACTTAATGCCAGCCACTCTGTCATCGCGTTCGAGATAATCTTTGGGTACTCGAGTTTTCCAGCGGCGAGTGATGCATTGATCCACAAGCTGGGTAATTTTGCCATGGGCACCAGCCCCAATCCCCAAAAAATCGCCGAACTGCCAGTAGTTGAGGTTGTGCCGTGAAGGTTGATCTTTGCTATAAGCTGAAACTTCATACTGTTGAAAGCCCGCTTGTGCCAGCAAGTTTTCTCCGGCGGCTTGTATATCGGCCAGGCGATCGTCATCGGGCAGTACGGGAGGGGCACTATAAAAGGCGGTATTGGGTTCAATCGTTAATTGATACCAGGACAGGTGGCTCGGGTTTAACTCTAAAGCACGCTGTAAATCCTCCATGGCGTCAGTTTCTGTTTGCTGAGGAAGACCATGCATCAAATCAAGATTAAAATTCTGAAACCCTGATCGCCTGGCAGTGTTGATAGCGGTTATGGCCTCTTCTCGGTTGTGAATACGTCCAAGTTGGCTTAGATGTTTGGGATTAAAACTTTGTACGCCAATAGAAAGACGATTCACACCAGCGGCGAAAAAACCGGCAAATTGTTTCTGCTCCACTGTGCCCGGATTGGCTTCCAGCGTAATCTCAATATCAGACAAAAAGGGAATGCGGGCTTCAACCTGGTTGAGAATGCTGGCAATGCTGTTGGCAGAAAATAAGCTGGGCGTACCTCCGCCGAAGAAAATAGATTGCAGTGAGCGGTCCTGGATCAAAGCAAGTTCTTGATCAAGGTCCGCAATTAAGGCCTTAACATAAGCGTCTTCGGGTATCCGGTTTGTGGTATGGGAATTAAAATCGCAATAGGGGCACTTTCGCACACACCAGGGGATATGAATATAGAGGCTGAGCGGCGGTAGCTCGGTAAGGTTCAGTTTAGTTGTCACGGCGCGAAACGTTCACAGATCCCGGTTCAGACTAATATCCAGTCCGAGTGAATCCCAGATCTCGTCAACCCGTTGTTTAACCGATTCGTCCATGGTCATTGGGGTACCCCACTCGCGAGTGGTCTCGCCATCGACTTTATTGGTGGCATCGAAACCAATTTTGGATCCCAGGCCAGATACCGGTGAGGCAAAATCCAGGTAATCGATGGGTGAGTTATCGATAAAAACACAGTCACGACGAGGATCCATGCGGGTCGTCATTGCCCAGATTACATCCTTCCAGTCGCGGGCATTGACGTCATCATCGGTGACGATGACAAATTTGGTATACATAAACTGACGCAGAAACGACCAGACACCCATCATCACGCGCTTGGCGTGGCCAGCGTATTGTTTTTTCATGGTGACAATGGCCAGCCGATAGGAGCAACCCTCGGGCGGCAGGTAAAAGTCACTGATCTCAGGGAACTGCTTTTGCAGGATGGGGATAAACACTTCATTCAGTGCCAGGCCCAATACGGCAGGTTCATCCGGTGGACGCCCGGTATAGGTGCTGTGATAAATGGGTTTATCGCGATGAGTAAGGTGAGTGACGGTCATCACCGGAAACTGGTCCACCTCATTATAATAACCGGTATGGTCGCCATAGGGGCCTTCATCGGCCATATCATCAGCAGCTATGAAGCCTTCCAGAATGTATTCGGCACTGGCGGGTACCTGTAGATCATTGCTAACCGATTTGATCAGCTCGGTCTTACTGCCGCGTAGCAGGCCGGCAAAGGCAAACTCACTTAAGCTGTCAGGTACCGGCGTAACCGCGCCAAGAATTGTGGCAGGGTCTGCGCCCAGCGCCACGGAAACCGGGTAGGGCTTGCCAGGGTTAAGTTGCTGAAATTCTTTAAAGTCGAGTGCTCCGCCGCGATGGGAGAGCCAGCGCATTATCAGCCGGTTTTTCCCGACGAGTTGCATACGGTAAATGCCAAGGTTCTGCCGTTCTTTATGTGGTCCCCGAGTAATCACCAGAGGCCAGGTGATTAGCGGTGCGACATCACCCGGCCAGCAGGTTTGGATTGGCAGCTTGGTTAAATCAACATCGTCGCCACTGAGTTGGTGTGTTTGGCAGGGCGCTTTTTTAACTACCTTGGGCGCCATATTTAGCACTTGCTTAAACAGAGGGGCTTTTTGCCAGGCGTCACGGAGACTTTTAGGTGGGTCTGGCTGGCGCAAAAAGGCTAACAGCTCACCTACTTCCCGAAGTTTGAACAGGCTTTCCTGTCCCATGCCGAGTGCGACTCGCTGCTCGGTGCCAAACAGGTTGGTCAGTACCGGCGTATCGAAACCAATGGGGTTTTCAAACAGAATCGCCGGACCACCGTTGCGCAATACCCGATCACAGATTTCGGTCATCTCGAGCCGGGGATCTATGGCTTGCTGTACGCGTATCAGCTCCCCACGTTGCTCCAGAAAATCCAGAAACTCACGAAGGTCTTTATACTTGAGTGGGGAACTTGCCATAAGCGCAGAGGGTCTTCAAAGCCTGATACAGAGGGTCAGCCAGAGTCCTTATTTGCGTTTCATCGACATGAAAAATTCTTCATTGGTCTTGGTCTCTTTGAGTTTATCCAGCAGAAACTCAACGGCGGGTGAATCTTCCATGCCGTGCAGTAGCTTGCGCAAAATCCACATACGTTGTAGCTCTTCTTCGCCGACCAGCAGTTCTTCGCGACGGGTACCGGAGCGACGAATATTAATGGCGGGATAGACGCGCTTCTCAGCGATTTTACGATCCAGATGCAATTCCATATTGCCAGTACCCTTGAACTCCTCGTAGATCACCTCGTCCATTTTGGAACCGGTATCGATCAGGGCGGTGGCGATAATCGACAGACTGCCACCTTCTTCCACGTTACGTGCAGCACCGAAGAATCGTTTAGGGCGCTCGAGTGCGTGAGCATCGACACCACCGGTCAAAACCTTGCCGGATGAGGGCACGATGGTGTTATAGGCGCGAGCGAGGCGAGTGATCGAGTCGAGCAGAATAACTACATCTTTTTTGTGCTCGACTAAGCGCTTGGCCTTTTCGATAACCATTTCGGCTACTTGTACGTGACGTGCCGGAGGCTCATCAAAGGTAGAGGCAACAACTTCTGCTTTCAGCACGGAGCGCTGCATATCGGTTACTTCTTCCGGGCGCTCGTCGATCAACAGCACGATGACATAGCACTCGGGGTTATTGCGCACAATACTCTGTGCCATATTCTGCAGCATTAAGGTTTTACCCGCCTTGGGGGGGGCGACGATCAAACCGCGTACGCCTTTACCGATCGGGGCAGTCAAGTCGATGATGCGGCCGGTCAAATCTTCCGTTGAGCCATTGCCCGCCTCCAGCACACAGCGTTCCTCTGGGAACAGTGGTGTCAGGTTTTCAAAAAGGACTTTATTGCGGGATTGTTCGGGGGCGGTATAGTTGACTTCGCTGACTTTCAGCAGGGCAAAATAGCGTTCGCCGTCTTTGGGGGGGCGAATTTTACCGGAAATGGTATCGCCCGTTCGCAGGTTGAAACGTCGAATCTGGCTGGGCGATACATAGATATCATCGGGGCCGGCTAAATAAGAACAGTCGGCACTCCGTAAAAAACCAAAGCCATCCTGAAGAATTTCCAGAACACCATCGCCATAGATGTCTTCACCGCTTTTGGCGTGGCGTTTCAGGATAGAGAAAATAATGTCCTGCTTGCGTTGTCTGGCGATATTATCAAGGCCAATTTCTTTGGCAATATCGAGAAGTTCCTGGGTGGGTTTGGTTTTTAAGTCAGTTAAATTCATAAGTTTTTAGGAGTAATTTGAGTGATATGAAAACTACAAAGGGGACGCGAGCGCGAGTAGATTTCAGGTGTATAGATAGTAAAAAGAAAAAGGGGTTTGGGTGTTGGGTAAATGTTTAGTAATGCAGTTTATTAAAGTAGCAACGCTTGTTTTTGTAGCTTTATGTCGAGCTATCTATCAAAAAATGGTATTGAAAAAGGTAAAACAGGTGCTGCAGGGCTGCAGTTGCGGCAAATGTAACACTGAAACCTGAGAGCGTCCAGCCCTAAATAGGACTTTTTCCAAATTTTAGGGCTGGAGAGTAGAAGCTAAGGATCGGAGTCGTATAGCAGGACAGGATTTGAACCTGCTAAGAAGCTCGGCCTATCTTCAGATGGCGCTATTGATAAACTCGCTCAACTGAGTTTTGGATAAGGCGCCTACTTTAGTCGCTTCCGCATTACCGTTTTTGAAGATGATCAGCGTAGGAATGCCGCGAATACCAAACTTGGGCGCAGTTTCGGTGTTGGCATCAACGTCCATTTTGCAGACTTTTAATTTACCTTCGTACTCATCGGCGATCTCGACCAGTACAGGAGCAATCATTTTACAGGGGCCACACCATTCTGCCCAAAAATCGACGAGCACGGGAATGTCCGAGCTCAATACATCAGTTTCAAAACTCGCATCTGTTACGTGAACGATCGCTTCGCTCATGGTTTTCTCTCCACAACTGTGAGGCGCCAGGGCCTGTTGGTTCTCTTCAATGTTTAGGGCTGTCACTAGCGATAGCGGCCCGCAAAAGTCGACTGCATATAAAATGGCGGTCGCAATAGCGAGCTATCATACCACCCGACGGGTCAGTAACAAAATCTGCCTGATATCGAAAGTGTCCGCTATTAATAGGGTTTTGTGGCTGTATTTCAAGTCTAAATATAAAAACGCTTAGATTGTATAGCCATTAGCTTATGTGGCTGCAGCTTTTTGGCACAGCCAATACCGCTGAATTTGTGAACACTCTCAGGCGAAGGCTTTGCATGTCGGCCATAAACTATTTCCAGGTGCTTAGAAAAATACCTGTGATCACAGGCATAATAGTGGTGGGCTGAGCATAGTGCAGGCAAGCGTGTGGGTAGAGGCCGCTAGCCAAATCGGAACGGCTCCAGCAATATAACAACAATCAATAAAAGGCAGGCATGTACATGGCAAGAATAAGTGCGCTGATTCTGATAGTGCTCGCGGTGGGCAGTTTTTTTTACTTTGACCTGGGCCAGTTCCTGAGCCTGGAGTTTTTTTCCGAGAAGCGGCAGAGCATTCGAAACTTTCAGGAACAACAGCCGTTGTTGACCGCAGCGGTATTTTTCGTCGTTTACGTGGTGGTGACGGCCTGCTCCCTGCCGGGGGCGGCGGTTATGACACTGGTGGGTGGAGCCTTATTTGGGCTGGGCTATGGCTTGTTGCTGGTATCCTTCGCTTCCTCCATTGGTGCCACGCTGGCATTTGTCATTGCTCGCTCACTGCTTCGAGATTGGGTGCAACAAAGATTTGGCGACTATCTCGCGCCCATTAATGCTGGTGTAGAAAGGGAAGGAAGTTTTTACCTTTTTACCCTACGGTTGGTGCCGCTGTTTCCGTTCTTTGTGATTAATCTGGTGATGGCCTTAACGCCGATGAGAGTCTGGCCTTTCTATTGGGTGAGTCAGTTAGGCATGCTGGCGGGTACGGCGGTATACGTTAATGCGGGGACGCAGCTGGCAGAGTTGGAAAGCACTTCGGAGATACTGTCGCCGGAAATTTTGATCTCCCTGATGCTGCTCGGCATTTTCCCCTGGCTGGCAAAATGGCTCAGCGGTTGGCTCAAGCGTCGACGACTAATGCTGAAATTTAACAGGCCCAGACATTTTGAAAATAATGTACTGGTAATTGGTGCAGGTTCTGCCGGGTTAGTGGCCTCATTGATTGCTGCAACCGTAAAAGCGAAAGCGACCCTGATCGAAAAACATAAAATGGGTGGGGATTGTCTGAATACCGGCTGTGTACCGAGCAAGGCGATTATTCGCTCCAGCCGTATCAATCATTATTTGCGGCGCGCCACCGACTACGGACTGAAGAATGTCAGCGGCGAAGTAGATTTTTCGGCAGTAATACAACGCGTAGAAAAAGTGATTGCGACCATCGAGCCCCATGATTCGGTAACGCGCTATACCGGCTTGGGCGTGAACTGTGTGCAGGGTGAGGCGGAAATCATTTCACCCTGGGAGGTCAGGGTTGGCGAAACCATTCACAGTGCGAAGAATATTATTATCGCCAGCGGCGGTCGCCCCACCATCCCTCAAATTCCCGGGATAGAGTCAGTGGAGTATTTTACCTCGGACACCATTTGGCAGCTCAAAGCGTTACCCACCAGGCTGATTGTTGTCGGCGGTGGCCCTATTGGCTGTGAACTGGCGCAAGCCTTTCATCGCCTTGGCAGTGAGGTCACCATGTTGGTACGCAGTGACCTATTGCCGAAAGAGGATGAGGATGTTGTCACTGAAGTAAAGGCCCAGTTCGAGCGCGAAGGTATCAGGGTTTTACTAAAGTCCACCCTGATTCAGCTTGAACGAAACCTAGCGGGAGATCTATCAGTGCGAATGGCACTCAATGGCAGTGATGAAATCTCGGTGATCGGTGATCAAATTTTATTTGCCGTGGGCCGGACCGCTAATACAGAGGATATGGGTTTAGAAAACGTCGGCATTGCGAGAAATCGGAACGGCACCGTGACAGTAGACCCGTATATGCGTACCACCTGCCCGACAATTTATGCCTGTGGTGATGTGGCAGGGCCTTATCAATTTACTCACGTCGCTTCCCATCAGGCATGGTATGCCGCCGTTAATGCCTTGTTTGGTCAGTTCAAAAAATTTAAAGTGGATTACTCCGTTATCCCCTGGGTGACTTTCTGTGATCCGGAAGTGGCACGGGTGGGCTTGAGTGAAAAAGAGGCGAGAGCAAACAATACGCCCTATGAAGTCACTCGCTACGGTATTGATGATCTGGATCGCGCGATTGCCGATGAAGAAGCGCGCGGTTTTATTAAGGTATTGACTGTGCCCGGCAAGGATAAAATTCTGGGCGTTACCATTGTCGGTTATCATGCCAGCGAATTAATTGCCGAGTATATTCTGGCTATGCGTCACGGCCTCGGATTAAATAAAATCATGGGAACCATTCATATTTACCCCACCCTGAACGAGGCAAATAAATATGTCGCCGGGGAATGGAAAAAAGCGCATAAACCTGAAAGTCTGCTGCGCTGGGTGGAAAAGTTTCACCGCATAATGCGGCGCTGAAGTATGTATTCATACATGAGCTAGAAAAGTGTTTGAGTAAAAGTATTTAAAAAACTTGGAGAGTGTCTTGGAGAGTATCAATGTCAGTTGAAGCAAAAGTCAGTGAGCGCTACGCCGCAGGTGCCAATGCGCGCCAGGAGGCACTATGCTGTCCGGTGGATTACGACACGACTTTATTGAAATTATTACCCCAGGAAATCATCGAGCGAGATTATGGCTGTGGTGACCCTTCCCGCTATGTGCGTGAAGGTGATGTCGTATTAGACCTGGGTTCTGGTGGTGGCAAGATTTGTTATATGGCCGCACAGCTAGTCGGTGAAAAAGGTGCGGTGATTGGTGTGGACATGACCGATGACATGCTGGCTCTGGCAAGGCGCCATCAATCAAGCATGGCGGAAAAATTGGGCGGCGATCGTGTTGAATTCAAAAAAGGCTATATTCAGGACTTAGCACTTAGCGTCGATGCTTTACAGCAGCGCCTGGATAGCTTCCCGATTCGTAATGCGGAGGATTTAAAACTGCTGGAAGCTTGGAAAGCTCAGCAGCGATCTGCATCGCCAATGATTGAGGATAACTCGGTGAGCCTGATCATCTCCAACTGTGTGCTAAATTTGGTGGATAAAAAAGATCGCCAGCAAATGATTCAGGAAATCTTTCGAGTATTAAAACCCGGCGGTCGTGTAGCGATATCCGATATTATCTCCGATGAAGCTGTGCCGAAAAGTTTGCAGGACGACCCGACTCTTTGGAGTGGATGTATTTCCGGTGCTTTTGAGGAGAAAGAATTTTTACAGGCGTTTCTCGATGCAGGATTTGTCGGAGTTGGCTATGACAAATGGGATGATACGCCCTGGCAGGTGGTAGAAGGAATAGAGTTCCGCTCGGTGACGCTGTTAGCAATCAAGCCGTCAAAAGAAAACCTGTTTGATGCCGGTGAGGCTGTGCTTTATCGTGGCCCCTATCGTCAGGTGGCGGATGATCTGGGAAATATCTATCCGCGAGGTGAGCGTATAGCCGTATCCAGGCGCACCTTTGAATTGATTAAAAGCGGCCCCTATGCCAAAGACTTTGTCTGTATTGCGCCAGCGGAAGAAAAAAATATGGGCTGTTTCTGTAAGCCTGCTGGTTCATTGCGGTCGGCGGCAGAGACCAAAGGTGGGCTGCAACTGGGCACAGGCAGTAGTGAGGCTTGCTGTTAAAGTTTAAAAATTTTGAATAGACAAAAATTTGAACGTATAAATTGCTCGTATAAATTGTTATAGAAAGGAGGTATTGAAATGAAAAAAGTAGCCGTTGTGTTGGCGGGCTGTGGTGTGTATGACGGGTCTGAAATTTATGAGTCGGTGATTACCTTTCTGACCCTCGAGCAGCAGGGTGCCAGTTACCAGTGCTATGCCCCTGATATTGAACAGATGCATGTGATCAACCACATGACTGGCGAGGAAATGCCCGAGAGCCGAAACGTCTTGATTGAAGCCGCTCGGTTGGCGCGGGGTGAGGTCAAGGATATTACCACCGCCAATGTTAGTGATTACGATGCTTTAATCGTACCGGGCGGCTTTGGTGTGGCAAAAAATATTTCAGATTTCGCGGTTAAGGGTGCCGATATGACGGTTCTGCCGGAGTTTTTAACCTTGGCGCAAGCCTTTCACCAGGCAGGCAAGCCTATAGGATTGATCTGTATTTCTCCCACGCTATCTACAAAAATTTTTGGCGAAGGCGTGGAGTGCACCATCGGCAATGATAAAGATGCTTCCGCTGCACTGGAGACGATGGGGGCCAAACATGTGCCATGCGCAGTGTCTGAAATTCACGTCGATAAAAAGAACAAACTGGTAACGACGCCTGCGTATATGTTGGCCGGGTCGATCAGCGAGGCAGCCACCGGCATCACCGCCTGTGTAAAAGAAGTGTTGTCGCTTAGCTGAGCATAAGCTGAAAAAAATAGGAAGGCACAGCCGTGAAGACCGTTGAGTTAGCCAACCTGGCATTAGCTTTTATTCCGGTAGCGGCTGTGTTGTTTATCTATGTTAGCTGGTCGCTCAATTATCGGCATGTGGCCTATGCAATCTGTCGCATGCTGGTGCAGTTGCTCACCGTTGGCTATTTTCTGGCTTATCTGTTTGAAACGGATATTCCCTGGGTGGTGCTGGCGGTTATTGTTCTGATGATCGTGGTTTCAGCCTGGATCGCTTTAAATACTGTTGAAGAAAAGCGCTGGCCTTTGTTGCCAAAAGCCTGTGTGGCGATTGCCATTGGCGGTGGTGTCAGTCTGTTGATAATGTCGCAATGGGTATTGGCTATCGAACCCTGGTATACCCCGCAAACTCTGGTTCCCTTAGCGGGGATGGTATTTGCCAACTCCATGACCAGTATCAGCTTATGTGCCGAACGATTTTTCTCTGAAGTAAAGCACACTAACGATTATAAAGAGGTGCGCGCTGCGTCTTTTAATGCCTCTATGATTCCGGTGGTGAATTCTTTGTTTGCGGTCGGGTTAGTGTCCTTGCCCGGAATGATGACCGGGCAAATTCTCTCGGGCGTTTCGCCGCTGATCGCAGCCCGTTATCAGATCATGGTGATGTGTATGATTTTTGCCTCGGCCGGTATTTCCTCGGCATTGTTTTTGCTCACACTGAAACCAATCTTTAAACAGCTTCGACACGAGGCAGAATAAATTCAGAACAACACAAATCAAAGCTCATTGTTGTCCCAAAATTCACTTCACATTGACCAGTGAGCCGGTTACGTAGTGACGTTGCTCAAGCTTAAGTGTGTGTGCCAGAGTGAGCTCGGTATTGACTGCTGAGACACGCCTTAAACCCATCCGTGGGGGCTCGACGCCAGCGTCCCTGTTGGCGACGGTCTCATCAGTCAATACCGAATCCCCGTCTTCAGAGTTTGTGGAGCAGTAATGAATAAAACCGTTAAATCAAACCCGTTAAATCAAACCAATGGTTTTGGCGTTGTAAGCCAGTACATAGCCCGAAGCACCGTGCAGTTCAAACTTCTCCCTCAGGTTTCGCAGATGGAAATTGATGGTGTCCAGGCTTGAGCCATAGCTTTGGGCAATTTCATTGAGGCCGGCATTATTGTTTTTAAGAAACGTAATCAGTACCCGTTGCTCCGACTTGGTGAGGCTGAGTTCCTTGCCGGAGAGTTTTTTCACGGGATTACGACAGCTTGGACAGTGTTGCAACTCGGAAAACTTTTTATCAATCAGTGATAGCGAACTCCACAGTACGCTGAACACTAACTTTGATGGGTCTTCAATAAAATCATTATCAACCGTGGCGATAATCAATGTGGTGCTGGTCTCATCGGCGGTTGCTAAAAAATAGCCGTCGACCAGACAATGACTGCGCATAAGGTGCGTGAGATCAAGAATATTATTAAGGTAGCTATTCTTATGTTTCTGTGTCTCTCCCAGAGGCTTGTCTATAGCGCGGTCAAGCGCTTGGCTCAGTTTGCCGAAGCAGCTGCTATTGCTGGTGTTTTCCTCAACCATTCGAATAACTGGATCAAAAAGATACAGGTTTTTATCGCAGTAAATTGAAGCAAAGTTATTGGGAATATTTGACAAGCTTAGGAACGGTGCATCCCTGAATGACTGGCTGTTTAACCACTTAATACAGCTGACGGAGTTAAAACCCATTTGGGCATAGGTGTCAAACAGAGCTTTTTCAAAGTGGCGTTTATGCTGCAGCGGTTGGTGTTCGCTGAAGCAGGGGCTTACAGTGAAAAGTGAGCTGACGTGATTCAGTGACCTTTCGGGGAGTGGAGTCGCAGTGTTCATAACTATTATACCTGTTAAGCGATAGCTTTTTGAATGTCATCCAGCGCGACGGCTTCAGCGCTGATGTAGTCTTTGTAG
>CBFIDJ010000007.1:0-174362 GCA_965661375.1 Oceanicoccus sp.
ATCAATCACCATAGGGCTGCCGGTATCCAGAATCGGTGTGGCATTGAGCGGAGTCAGCGTGCCGCCATCCAGTTGGTCGGTTTTGCTATAAATATTATAAAAAGGCGCTGGCGGTGTACCTGCCGCATCATCGTCGTAGACCACAATGTAATCTTCAGGGTAGGCGTTACGCTCGTAATTATTCAAGCCATCCGAGGCATGAATGGTGCTGTCGATACTGCTGGTACTGATAATCGCACCACCGGTATTGGCTGGCTCTACTGAAGGCACAATGCGTTTATTGGCGGAAGCGATATCTACGAAGATGGATTTACCACTATCACTGATGGGAATGGTGGTAGAGCTGGCGATTTGAACCTTACGCTGACCATCATCGCCGTTATAGATAAACTCTCCTGCGGATGTTTTTTCGAAGGGCTGTATACCTCCCTGAAAACCGGCAAAAATATACTCGCCATTGACATCACGGGTATTGGCCAGATCAAACAGCTCATCTAACCGCGTATCAAGTTCTGCCGCAATACCCTGCCGATCACTTTGCGTTAGCGCCAGGCCACCCGCCTGTACCGTCAGCTCTCGAACGCGGACCAAAATATTACTGACCTGCTGAATCTGGTTTTCGGCCAGATTCAGCCTATTCTCAACGGCATCGGCATTGTCGATATATTGCCCTACAAGCGACAATTCCTGGTTGACCTGAATAATCCGAGCTGAGGCAACCGGGTCATCGGCTGGCGTCACAATCCGACGACCAGTAGATACCTGTTGCTGGGTTTCAAAGGTCTGTTGTTGTGCCCTCAGAATACCCTGAATACTGGAATTAAAGCCCTGTAGAAACGAAAATCGAATCGCCATGATTAAGACCTGCTCTCTCTACTCAACAGCATCATTACCGCAATATACCCAATAGAGTGTCAAAGATTTGCCGGGCGATACTGATAATTTGGGCCGAGGCATTATAAGACTGCTCAAACTTGATTAAATTTGCCGCTTCCTCATCCAGGTTAACCCCCGACATGGAATCCCTGTTGGCTTGAGATTGAAATAACAGGGACTCGGCAGCTTGTTTATTGATATTAGCCTGCGCCGCACGCGTACCAATTTCCTCAATCAGGCTGCCGTAGGAGTTTTCAAAATTGGTAGCTCCGCCATCCAGAATATCCCGTGTTCGAACCCCTCCCAGTGCAACGGCATTCCTATTGTCGGAAGATCCATTGGCATTATAGTCAATGGTAAATTCATCTCCGGCTTGGGGGATTCCCGTGATACTGGCTTGAAACCCGATGTATTTGCTGCCTGTATTATCATCAGAAAATAGTTTATTGGTACGTCCTGGAATAATCGTATCCGAGAACAGTAGCTCCGGCGCACTGGGGTCAGAATTTTCATAGACGGAATAATCGGTTGCCGAAGTAAAACGTATTAATATCGGAGCAGCTAGTACACCTTCAGAAGAATAAATCGGGTTCGCCGTAGGAGGGGTAAATGGCGGTGGGAAAATTGTGCCACTATCATCAATAATTTCCAGCATTTCACCAGGAGTGATTTGCCCACTACCGACATTACCCGTCGAAGCTTCAGTGACAATCGGAGCCGCATAGGCCAGTTCCTGCACACGGGTCATTTCAACGGCCATATCGACACCGCCAGACCGAGTCGGCCGGATATAAAAACGATCGCCTTCCGCTAGATTAGCTTGGGTTGCTGCATCGATAACAATGTCAAAACCATCAATGGAAATAGTTTGTGGGTCCACCGCCACCCCGGTTTCAATAGGAAAGGCAAAATTATCGCGGGTTCTGATAATTTGATAATCCAGTACCGAATCACCGTCGTTATCCACCACATTCAATCGGTAATCGCTGGTGGTCAATTGGCTGACATCACTGATGTTTACCTGAATGGACTGACCCTGTGGGTTGGAGTTATCCGCATCGACTAATACCCGCTGCGACGGCAAGGTACCATCGTTGACATCACGAAAAATATTGCCGCCCAGATTGCCATCGAGATCAATACCCAAACTGTTCTGCTGATTCAAACTGTCTGACAGACCAATTGCCAGGCGTCCAAGCGAGTTAACCGCATCGCTAATAACGTCATCTCTGAACTCCAATAAACCACCCAGCTTTCCACCACTGACAAAGTCCGTTATGACCTGCTCGACACCATTGGCATCGATGAAAACAATATCTTTATTCCCCGACTCTGAACCCGATACTTGCGTGCTTAACTCCGCAGCACTGGCACCAATGACGAGTGGCTGCCCATTACCGATAAACACATCCAGCCGGTTTTCATTAGAAACAGTTGTAACTGAGACCAACTCCGATAACTGACGCAATAGTTCCTCGCGCTGATCCAGCAATTGATTAGGCTGGCCACCCCCCCCACGCCCCACTTCCAGCGCGATTTTATTATTTAGCTCAGCTATACCCGATGCCAGTGTTGACACCTGCGTTGTCAACGAGGTGAGCTGTGAATTCACTAAATTGGATTGCTGCAACAAGCGGCTGGTTAAGGTGTTGATACGCTGTGACAGGCCATCCGCTTCAGAAAGTACCACCTGACGAGCAGGCTCCGAGGTCGGATCCTGGGCGCTGGCTTCAAGCGCTGAGAAAAAGTTACTGATGGCTGGCCCCAGACCGCTGAAATCATCCGCCAGTAAGGTATCCACCTGGTTAATATTGGTACTGAAGGTGTCCAGGCTGCTAAAACTCGCTGTATCCAATCGAATCTGAGTGATCAGGAAATTATCCACCACCCGAGTGATATCGCTGATAATACTGCCGGAGCCAACAAAACCCGGACCGCGCAATTGCTCTGGCAGGGTCTCTACTTCAACCCGTTGCCGGCTATAGCTGGGAATATCGGCATTGGCAATATTGTTGCCAGTTACGCGTAAAGCGGTCTGGCTATTATTAATGCCGCTAAGACCTATATCTAACAATCCCATAACAGCTTATCTCAGTTATCCATCAGTGGTGGCGACGTAATCATCGTAAAAGTCCCAGAGCTTAGTGTTGCAGCATGGCTGTCGTCGTTTCGGCTGTAGCCGGTTTCGCAATTGAGAGCTCAGCAGTACATTCAGCTACTGCACTCTGCATATTCTCGCTTTTCATAATGCTCAGAATTTTTTCGCTGTAATCAGGGTCGGTGGCATAGCCGGCATCGCCCAGAGCCTGAATATATTCCTCCGAATTTTTCGCCTGTACTGCTGGCTCGTAACGCGGGCTGTTGCTAATAAAATCCACATAGTCATCAAAACTTTGCTGGGGAGTTTGGTAGGCTCTAAAGGCAGCAAACTCTTTTACCGCAGTGCCCTGCCGCACCTCGAGCGTGGGCACGGTAATACTGCTACCCTGCCAGCGCTTGTCGGCTTTGATATTAAATAAGTTGTGACTGTTACGATCTCCCAGCGAGGTGATTCGTGCTCCCCAACCGGTTTCCAGAGCGGCCTGTGCAAGCAGAGTTTCCGGCTCAACACCCAGTTTGTCTGCCGCTGACTTAGCCATCGGGTAAAGTTGTGCAACAAAGGTTTCCGGGGTGCCATCAAAATTCAGAGATGTAGTTGATCTATCAGTAGTCGCTCTATCAGCACCTGCTGTCTTGACACGATCGTCATTCAGTTGTGGTAGCGACGATTCATTTAAGTGATGCGTCGGTACGGTATTGCGATTTTTCAGATAATCAGCAAAGCTGTTTGACTCCGGTGTTTTCAATTCTTCTTTACCAAAACGCTGCTGCAGCTGGCGTACCATGACATCAGCAATACCCATGCCGCGTCCCTGAGAAAGCGATAAGGCCATCTGGTCGTCAAACATTTCCTGATACATGTCACCTTCGTGGCTGGTGAGATAATTACCCTCAGCAAAGACTTCATTGGCCGAGCGCATGCTTTTCATCATCATCCGTACCATCATGGACTCAAACTGCTCGGCTACTTTTTCCAGCGCCTGATTGGTATCGGTTTTACCTAAATTGCTGATTGAATGCAGACTGGCCAGATCCGTAAAAGAATCAGCGCCTGCATTCATATTGATAGTTGATGACGAATTGATCACAACAAATACCTGTTTAAAATCTGCGTTAAATAACGATCAGTTCAGCCTGCAAAGCACCCGCCTGTTTTAGCGCTTCCAGAATAGCCATTAAATCACCTGGCGCTGCGCCCACCTGATTCACCGCACGAACCAGCTCATCCAATGTGGTGGTATCGTCAAAGGCAAACATACGGTTATTCTCCTGGGTGACTGCAACATCCGTTTGTGGTACCACTACGGTTCGACCTTCACCCAAGGCGTTCGGCTGGCTCACTTGACTGGTGTTAGTAATGGTGACTGTCAGATTGCCATGAGTCACGGCACCGGCACGAACTCGCACGTGTTCGCCGACAACAATTGTGCCGGTACGCGAATTAACCACGACGCGTGCAGCTGCTCGACCCGGATCAACTTCCACATTTTCCAACAGTGACATATAGGCAACACGCTGGTTAACATCGCGTGGTGCCGTAACATGAATGGAGGTTGCATCAGCAGCCCGCGCTACATCAGGTCCCAGTAATTCATTAATGCTCTCTGCCACACGTCTGGCCGTGGTGAAATCGGGGCGATTAAGGTTAAACGTCAGATGAGTGCCTGAATTGAAACTATTGGCAATGGATCGCTCCACGATTGCACCGTTAGGAATACGACCAGCACTGGGAATATTAATGGTGACGCTGGAACCATCTCTCCCCTCGGCACCAAAGCCACCCACTAATAGCTCACCCTGAGCAATGGCATAAACCTGACCATCGGCACCTTTAAGGGTGGACATCAATAAGCTACCGCCCCGCAAACTTTTCGCATTACCAATGGAAGATACGGTGACATCAATGGCCTGACCGGGCTTGGCAAAAGGCGGCAGTGAAGCATGAATAGTAACGGCGGCGACATTCTTCAACTGAAAGCTTTGTCCTTCCGGCATGGAAACGCCCAATTGTCTTAACATCGAACGAAAAGCCTGTGTGGTAAACGGTGTTTGCGTCGTTTGGTCACCGGTACCATCCAACCCGACCACTAATCCATATCCAATAAGCGGGTTATCTCGAACCCCAGCAATATTGGAGATATCCTTCAATCGTTCAGCCTTTACTAATGGTGACAGGCTTAACAACAACATCATGACAATCAGACAGACAAAAACATATCGGCCACGATTTTTTTTGTCGTCTGAAAGTTCAACAAGTGTTTTTGACTGAGAATTTTTCATATCACTATTGCTCAAGTGTCGATACTATTAATGGCCCTGTTTTAAAAGGACTGTATTTAAAGGGCTTTATTCAATAGAGCCGAATTCAAAAGCCGAACTTAAAAGGGCCAGTATTCGCTGTTAAAGAAGCGAGATGCCCAACCATGCTTGTTAGAGTCGGCCAAATCGCCAGTGCCACTGTAGGTAATTCTTGCGTCGGCTAATTTGGTAGACACAATACTGTTATCAGGTTGCACATCTTCCGGCCGAATCAAGCCACGAATGCGAATATATTCTTCGCCGCGATTAAGTGTCATCCACTTTTCTCCACGAACCACTAAAAGTCCGTTAGGCAAAATATCAGAGACGGTTACCGCGATACTCCCTACCAGACTATTGCTTTGATCACTGGCGGCCTCGCCGGTCAGCTCGCGATCCTGAGTAACGTTAGTACCCAGGTTGTAATCACCAAAGGAGGGTGTTTTACCGAGGATAGTACCGGCATCCAGACTCACTGTATTCTCCTTGGTAATCTCAGTATCCGCGGTTTTACTGGACTGGGTACGCTCACTGAGCACGACAGAAATAATGTCGCCAACCCTGCTCGCTCTGCGGTCTTCAAACAGGGAAACCGAAAAGCCCGGACGATAAATACCCCCTTGATTCGGCGCAGGGATTTGCGTCGAGGTGGGAATAACCGGCGCATATTCAGGGTCATCGGGAATCGGCTGTGGCCCGATGGTACAGGCCTGCAAACCAAGCACCAGCAAACCTGCAAGACAGTTTTTTAGTGAGCATAGTGATGTGAGTAAATAACGCATTATCAATAACCTTTTATTACAGATTTTGCGAGATGTATTGCAGCATTTGATCCGCTGTTGAAATCACCTTGGAATTCATTTCGTAGGTGCGCTGGGTCGTTATCATGCTGACCAACTCTTCTACCACATCCACATTGGAATTTTCCAAAGCGCCCTGCTCTATGCTTCCCAACCCCTGATTGCCTGGAGTACCCGTCTGAGGTGCGCCACTGGCTGCTGTTTCGGTAAACAGATTAGAGCCAATGGCCTGCAAACCAGTCGGGTTAATAAAATTGGTGATGGTCAGCGTTCCCAGATTTTGCGGCGCAGGATTATTAAGGATCGTTGCCTCTACAATACCGTCTGAACTTATAGAGATACTCTGGGCATCATCTGGCACAGTGATAGCTGGTTGTAATACCAGGCCACGGGCATTCACAATTTCGCCGTCGGCATTAATTTGAAACTGTCCATTGCGGGTATAGGCTGAACTGCCATCGGGCAACAGGATTTCAAAAAAACCCCGGCCAACGATGGCGATATCCAGAGGCTTATCGGTTACCTGTACACTGCCCGGGGAAAACTCTTTTTGCGTACCGATAACCCTTACCCCAGTACCCACCTGCAAACCCGAAGGCAACTGGGTGTTTTGCGAAGATTGTGCACCGGGCTGGCGTCGTATTTGGTATAACAAATCTTCAAACACCACGCTGTCGCGCTTGTAGCCCACAGTGGCAGCGTTTGCCAGGTTATTGGAAATCGTCGCGAGGCGAGTGTCCTGCGCGCTTAATCCGGTTTTGCTGATCCATAAAGACTGATTCATAACTAACCTCTTTGTGGTTCTACTGTGCTAATTAAATGTCTGTTGTGCTAAAAAATAGGGATGATTAATTACTACGTAATACCTGCGCAGCCGCGCTGGAATTTTCTTCAAACACCTTCATCATTTTGACGTTGACTTCAAACTGTCTCGCCAGCGCCATAATATTGGTGAGCTCATCCACGGCATTAGTGTTACTGGTTTCCAGAAAACCTGACTGCAAGCGGATACTGGCATCCGGCTGTTGCTCTTCACCATCACGACGACGCACCAGACCATCCTCACCTTTCACCAAATCCTGATAATCGGGCTTCACTAATTTAATCCGGTCCACGGTGGCTAACACATCTGCTGGTTGGCCTTCGGGCTGGATGGTGATAGTGCCATCGGCACCTATGGTCACTTTGTCTGAAGGAGGCAAGGCAATCGGGCCACCATTACCCAGCACCGGCAAGTTATTGCCGGTAAGTAATTGGCCGGTAGGATCAAGCTTAAGCGATCCCGCGCGGGTAAAGGCCTCAGAACCATCCGGGGCCTGTACAGAAATCCAACCCTCGCCCTCAATCGCCAGATCGAGATCCCGACCGGTCTGGTTTAATGCGCCGCGATTAAAATTAGTCCCTGGTGTTTCAGTTAAAGCATAGGCGCGGGTACTATAGCCATCACCGTAGTACACGCCCATAGAGCGAGCCTGTGCGAAATCAGCCTGAAAACCCGTGGTATTCGCATTGGCCAGATTGTTAGCATGTATGGCCTGGGCCGACATAATATTTTTGCCGGCGGACATGGCGATATAAACAGCTTTATCCATGACTACTCCAAAATATTGCGCGAAATTAACGCTTCAATTTAAGCGGCAAGTTCGAGGAACAAAATTGCCGCTTTTTACTAAAAAAATGGCTCTATAATAGAAATAGCAATAAAGGTGCCAATAAACTGTAAGTGCATAGAAATACTCACTTTCTCGACCTTATATCTACTCCACAAATTTTGTGGAACAGAAATAATCGGACATAAAAAAACCGCTTGGTTAAAGCGGTTTTTTTATAGAAGAAAATTAGAAAATTAACGGATATTGATAATCGCCTGCGTCACCGTATCAGCCGTCTCAATGGTTTTCGCATTCGCCTGGAAGTTACGTTGGGCAATAATCAACCGTACCAGCTCTTCCGATAAATCCACATTGGATTCTTCCAGAGCGCCGGATTGAATTGCACCCAGTGTACTGGTCAAAGGGGCGCCGACCACAGGCTCACCTGACTCAAAGGATTGCGCCCAGGAAGTTTCGCCCAGTGGGCTCAGGCCCTGCTCATTGGCAAAGGAAGCCATCGCCACCTGACCTAGTATCAAGGCCTCACCGTTAGTGTAACGAGCAAAGATCTCACCGGTGGAATTAATCTCCAATCCACTTAACTGACCTGTGGCATAACCATCCTGATCAACAGAAGCCACGGAAAATTCACTACCAAACTGAGTTGATTGCCCAATATCAATCACAAAGTCGGAGAAGTTTGGCGCCGTTGCTCCACTGGCAGAAGACTGATTACCCCCAGCCGGATTCCAGTTATCAATATTCAAATCTGTAGGCGTCGTTGATTGCAGAGTACCATCAGTATCAAAGGTAAGACGGAAATAGGGATTAGCCAACCCATTCTGGGCAGCCGTCAATGCCGCAGAGGCAGTGATATCAGAGTTGTTGGCTGCTGATAAAGCTGTGTTCGCTGCCGTCAATACCGCTGCCGCAGTGGTATCGTCGGAAGCATCACCCAGAGCAATGGCATTACTCAATGCTGTTACCAATGTCGTTGCGTCGGCTAAAGCATTGGTAGTTGTCGCGGAGGCCTGTGCCGTTTGTGCAGCAGTTAAAGCATTATTGAGCGCTGTCGTCACTGCGGTTGCGGTGGCACCATCAACAAAGGGACTATTACCTGCCGCTGCCGCCTGCGCTGCCTGAACTGCAGTTAATGCTGCGGCAGCATCTGTATCAGCGGTAGTCGCAGCAGTCACATCAGCAGCGGTAACAGCACCGGTACTGATAACATTTTGCAGGTTGCCATCCTCATCGGGAATAAAGCTGTATACATTCCAAATATTATCCTCCTGAGATTTTACATAATAGGTAGACAATACGTGAGACTGGCCGCGGCTATCAAATATCGTTAGAGAGGTGGAACTGTTAAACGTATCCGCATCACTAGGGTTAAACGTCGATATCGCTGGCGGATCTTGACGAGCATCCAGATTAAACAACAGATCAACCTCTGTGGTGGGTGATGGAGGTAAATCGCCCACCTGAACCCGCAAATCATCCGGCGTACCACCAACGCCCGTGCCTGAGCCTGTTGGCAAAAATCCCTGCAACCTGGCACCACTGTTATTGGTAATAAACCCTGACTCATCCAAACCAAAATAACCGGCGCGAGTATAAGCTGTAGCACCGGACTCTTCAGCCACAATAAAAAAACCGGTGCCGTTAATGGCCAGGTCCAGGCTATTGTCGGTAAAGGATACGTTACCCTGATCAAACTGCTGGCTGATCGCATTAACCAACACACCGCTACCCGGTTTATTGCTACCACTACCCACCAGCGAGTTGGCATAGACATCGCCAAATTCCGCTCTTGAACGCTTAAAGCCCGTGGTACTGGCGTTGGCAATATTGTTACCGGTTACTTCCAGGTCCGTATTGGCAGCACGTAATCCACTGAGCGCGGTATTAAAAGTCATGGCTAAACCCCTTATGTGTTTACAGCTAAATTAGCTGGCTTGCAGTTGCTATTTAATCGACTGACAGACTCTGGATTGCCACGTCGCTATCGCTTCTAGCAATGACGCAGAATCTGTTTATCCTGTTACAAAATTTCTCTCACTTCGGAAATGGCTACCGCACCGACACCAGCGATATTCAGGCTAACAGCGCCATTGGCACCCACACTAACGCTGTCTACGTTATGACTGAGCGCGGTATTCAGTTGCACATCGTCACCGCCGAAATTGGCCATAGCCTCAAAGCGATAATTGCCGGCCGGTAATTGCTCACCATTTGCATCGGCTCCATCCCAGGCGAAACTGATCTCGCCACTGGTAGCAGCGCCCAGCATTTCCTCGGCGACCAGCTGGCCTGAAGCATCGTAGACATTAACCCGTAACTGATCGGTGGTCTGAGGCAAATCAATCGTGCCCGCCACAATGCCACCAGTACCCAGATAGGCGCTCTCTGAATCGACTTTGACAAAGCGTCCAACCATGGAAGATGCCTGCAACGCTTGATTGGATTGCAGACTGGTCTGAAAGGAATCGACAAAACCACCCATGGTGTTATTGAGCTTGTCCAGGCCCTCAACCGAGCTGAACTGCGCTAACTGGGCGACGAACTCACTGTTATCCTGAGGATCGAGGGGATTCTGGTTTCGCATTTGTGTCACCATTAACTCCAGAAACACATCCTGCCCCAGTTCCTTGTCCTTTTTGCTCTCAGTAGCGTATTTCTCCCGAGCAGAAATATCACTGAGTAGCCCTGTTGTGATCGAATCAGTCATTGTCTTTGTCCACTAAAAATCAAACTAAATTGAATACATCTATCGCCCAGATTATTGCCCCAGGGTCAGTACGCGCTGCATCATGGCCTTGGCCGAGTTCATCACTTCCACATTCATCTGAAAGGAGCGCGAGGCAGAAATCATATCGGCCATCTCTTCAACCACATTCACATTGGGGTAAAACACATAACCCTCTTCATCGGCCTTGGGATGGTTTGGCTCATAGCGCCGCTCCAGAGGACGGTCAGATTCCACAATACCGCTGACTCTCAAACCCATTGCCGCTTCGCCGGATGGGCTTGGCATCGCCGTGAAATCATCCTGCCGCAGAATATCCTGGCGCACAGCTTCAAACACCGGGTGCCGCGCACGGTAGACCTCATCCACACTGCTGCTGGCCGCCTGGGCATTGGCAAGGTTGCTGGCTGTGGTGTTCAGGCGGATGGACTGGGCTGACATACCCATACCCGCAATATCAAAAACGCCATTCAGGGACATCGTTATTCTCCTTTTATCGCATTTTTCAGGCCGGTAAATTTGCTATTGAGAAACTGAAAGCTGGCCTGGAAGTCCATCGAGTTCTGCGCGAAGCGGCTCATATCGGCCTGCTCATCCACCGTGTTGCCATCCAGTGAGGGCTGCATGGGGTTACGATACATTAACTCGGGCTCAAACATATTTGTGCTGGCGCCAAAGTGGCGCGAGTTGGTAGCCTTGATACGAGTGGCGGAATCCAGGTTATCGGTCATCTGGCCTTTCAATACCGAACGAAAATCTATATCCCGTGCCTTAAAGTTCGGGGTATCGGCATTGACCAGGTTATTAGCCAGCACTTCAGCGCGTTTGGCCCGCACATGTAAGGCTTTTTCATGAATCCCAAGAGCACTATTGAAACTGATTGCCATAACTATTTCCGATTATTTCCTGTGTTACCTTTATGTGTTGCTGTCATGTCTTACTGTCAGAAGATGCTTTCTCAGTAGACTCTGGGCCTGGCAGTAGAAGTCATTCTCAACAGGTTTTCTCAATAAGAGTATTGCAAGGCCTATGCCAAAAACATAAGTCATTGAATTTGCAGCTATTAAACTAAAAAAAACCAATAAAGCGGCAATGCACTTCCGCTTCAGGCCAGGCAAGCGGCAAAGTACTGACTCATCGTCAGCCGACAGGGAAAGAGACGGGAAAAGTGGAAGAAAAAGTCGAAGGGCTGAAAATAATTAAACCGACGCAGCGCTTGCTACGAAAAGTGTTAGCTACCAAAGAAAAATGCCAAAAGGTGGGTTAAACAGCCTGGTAAATAATCCCGGGATGACATTGCACCATCTGATAATACTGACTGACACCAGCAAGACCTTCGGACGCACCGAGTACAAGATACCCACCAGGACGCAACACGCCATGGAGGCGGCGCAATATATCCAGCTTAAGGTCAGCAGAAAAATAGATCAGTACATTGCGGCAGAACACCACATCAAATTTCCCCAGTGACAGATAGCTGTCCATCAGGTTCAGGGGCTGGAACCGAACCCGTTTGCGGATATCGGATTTAACCCGCCAGACGCCATTATCCAGAGGTTCAAAGAAGCGCTTCAGCCGCTCCGGACTTAAACCCCGGCCGAGGGACAGGCCATCATATTCAGCGGTCCGGCATTGATCCAATACCGTTTTGGACAGATCCGTGGCTACAAACTCCACCGGAAACCTGAAGTTCATTGAGTTAGTGGCTCTATACTCATCCACCAGCATACTGAGCGAATAGGGCTCCTGTCCGGTGGAGCAGGCTGCCGACCACACTCGAATAGTACTATTACGGCTCTTTTGTAATTCCGGCAGGAGTTTTTCTTTGAAGATATTGAAGGGGTGGGTATCGCGAAACCAAAGAGTCTCATTGGTGGTCATCGCATCAATAACACGTTCTTTCAGCCCGCGATGACTGACCTGCTGCATGCATTTGACCAATTCACCCAAACTGCTGATCTCATGCTGCGCCATCAGCTTGCCAAGTCGACTGGAGACTAAGTACTGCTTGTTTTCGCCTAGAATAATGCCACAGGCATCCTCCAGAAAATGCCGGAACTCATTATAATCAACGGGTGATTCAGCAACCACAGGCAGCCCCAAACAAACGGTTACAAGCGAAAGCAATTAGCATAGGGGTACAACTCCAGTACGGCATCCACTACAGATATTTCTAACATTAGCGCCCAATTTTACGAGGGCGCTAATGTACACTTTTACCACCGGTTTACAAGAGGACGGGTTATCAGAGGATAGCTCCCACCAAAGCAGAAGCACGCATTTTAGCCCTTTCCTTCTACCTGATTGATTCTGTCCGTGACCATACTCGCCAGCTGGTCGGGGTTAAACTTGGCCAGAAAATTATCGGCTCCAACTTTCTGCACCATGGCCTGGTTAAACACCCCGCTCAGCGAGGTATGTAACACCACATGCAGTTTAGCCAGCCTGGGATCAGATCTGACAGCGGCAGTCAGGGTATACCCATCCATTTCGGGCATTTCAATATCGGATATCATCACCAGAAACTTTTCGGAGACATCCTCTCCCTGATCAGCCAGCTCCTGCAGTAAATTCAATGCCTGGCGACCATCGTTCAGTACAGTGGTCTCTACGCCCACGGTTTCTACGCAGCGCTTGATTTGTTTACGTGCAATGCCAGAGTCATCCACGATCAGCACATGCTTGGAAGCGGCAACACGGGTGGTTTCTTCATTCAGCAGTTCCTTGGAGATTTCTTCGTTCATGGGTGAAACCTCGGAAAGAATCTTCTCCACGTCAATGATTTCCACCAGTTTGCCATCAACTTCCGTCACCGCCGTCAGGTAATGCTCACGGCCCGATCCTCTGGGTGGCGGGTGGATCTCTTCCCAATTCATATTGACAATCCGCTCGACACCACGCACCAGAAACCCCTGAGTTGCAGTGTTATATTCAGTGATAATGACAAAGCAGTTCTCGATATCATCCAGCTTGGCCTGCCCCGTCGCCAGGCTCAAATCCATGATTGAAACGGTGCCGCCGCGAATATGCGCCACCCCTCTCACCACGGGTTTACTCTGCGGCAGCGAGGTAAGTTTGGGACACTGTAGTACCTCTTTGACCTTAAACACATTGATGCCGTAGATCTGGTTGGTATTCAACCGGAACAGCAACAGCTCCAGCCGATTCTGCCCTACCAGCTGTGTGCGCTGGTTTACACTGTCAAGAATACCCGCCATAGGACTCTCCTAAATATTAACTTCTCGCGCCACTGCGCCCATCACGCCCGAAGGTATTTTCACCTCGCAGGCATAGTTATTGCATTTATTCTGTAACTTGAATGCTAAATACTGATTAACGACAGTTTACCGACGCTTTTTACCGATCCCTGATCAACATCAGGGATTCAACATCACTCATATCGGCAAACTACCACAAGAATTTAATTATGCACTTATAGAGCATAGGCCAAGATAATGATAGTTCGAAGTTTTTTACTGGTTTTTAGTCTCTTCGCAGCCATCGTCGCCGCCCCGTTGCAGGCAGCTGTGGACAGCAAGGCCATTGAGGCTCGCGTAAATACCTATATGCAGCAGCATCTTAGCGAAGCCAGTCAATATTATGGCGACACTGTCCGTCTCGACTACACCATAAATCCGCTTGATCCCCGCCTCGCCATGGCGGACTGCCCCGTAGAATTGGAGGCCAAACCACGCAACAATGACCTGATTGGCCGGATTACCATTAAAATCAGTTGCAGCAGTGGCAGAAACTGGTCGCTGTATGTGCCGGTGGACGTCAACCTGTACCGGCCGGTTGTTGCCGCAATTACTCCAGTTGCTCGCGATACCGTGCTGGATTCCAGCCATTTGGAAATGCGGGAAATGGATATTAGCCGATTGAATGGCAGTTATTTTACCGATATCGAAGAGGTTATCGGAATGCAGGCAAAACGTCCGATCCAGCCGGATATGGTGATTGTCGCCAATTACCTGGAACCACCATTGCTTATCAAACGCGGCGAATCCGTACTGATGACAGCGGAATCCGGCGGTTTAGTGGTAAAAATCTCAGGCATTGCGATGATGGATGGCCGCAAGGGACAACAGATCAGTGTACGTAATAGTCAGTCCAAACGGGTGGTCGAAGCAAGGGTGAAAGCCCCGGGACAGGTGGTCATCCCTATGTAATCGAGGGCTAGTCCATGAGCCGCAGGTAGAGCCGATCAACGGGCAAATATGCTAAAGTTACTGACAGATTTGCCGATACAATAAGTGATCGTTCTACAATTTGCCCACAGGCGTTTATCGCCAACCAATGGATGTTAAAAATGGTTAGAGATATCAATGGTTTAGGTGGTTATTCAGGACCACAGACAAAAACCGAACAGAGTAGCAAGAAGCCCGCAGAGCCGGCGGCAAAAAGCAGTGATTCCAATGCTGGAACGCCTGCCGCAGCAGCCGATGATGTGAAACTGAGTAACGAAGCGCAAACCCTGCGGACCCTGGCAGACAAGGTGAACAACCTGCCGGAAGTGAACGTAGAACGCGCCGCAAGGATTAAAGCCGCGCTTGAAAACGGCGAATATCAGGTCAATGATCTGGTGCTGGCTGACAAGATCCTCAACTCGGAAGCACTGCTGGGTAAATAAGCCCTTTTTAAGAAAGGTTAGGGCATGACCTTTCTGTACACCGCCTCTAGTTAGGCGATCACTAGCAAATTGTAGAAACGATCAGAGGTAGTTCGCTATGTCTCAGCAACCAGTACAAGGCTCGCATCAAAACCTATTCCAACGGGCTGGATCAGCCCACCAAGCGCTATGGACTGATCTGGAGGCGACTTTTCAGCGCGACCTCCCCACTACCACCGAATTACTCGATCTACTGCAACAGGAGCGCACTGCACTGGAACAGCGTGACTATGATCGCTTCCAGCAGATCATCGGCCAGAAACATCAGCTTTTAAAAGCCCTGGAGATCCACGCCCTTGCCCGCCAGCAACTGCTATCTCAAGCCGGTTTTCTGGATGAAAGCTCAACACTGGATGCGGCCGAAGCACAGGCGCCGCAGGTTGCCAGTCACTGGCGACAACTGGCCGAGCAATGGCTGCGCTGCCAGGAACTGAACGAAATCAATGAGCGTATCGCAAAGCGGACTAAATTGGTTGTAAGCCAGGTGCTGGACATGCTGCGCGGCCACAACAATGAGACCAAACTCTATACCAGCCGAGGCGATGCTCGTAGAAGCAATGGTTCCCGTACCATTACCAGCGCCTAAGGCTAACCGCTGAACTCAACTGCCTTGGGCCCAGGCCCAGCACCTGTCTTATCTCCTCCTAAGTTTTTGCCGGGATTAATTCTCATTCCCGGCGACAAAACTTTGCCATCCCTTCGCTATACCCTACTATTAGCTGCTTAACTTTAATAGCAGTCAATCAGCTGCATTGATCAACATATTGTCGGGAGTTCTATGCCTGTCTTCCTTAATTTTCTCCACATTTGGAGAACAGGAGCCAGCCTTTTAATTATCACCGCCCTGCTCTCAGCCTGCGGAGGCGGAGGTGGGGGGGGCGGAGGCAGCGACAGCAATCGCGCACCCAGCGCCAACTTTACCAGCACTGTCGACGCCAGCAGTAATTCTCTTCGAGTAAGCTTTAATGCCAGCAGTTCCACCGACCCCGATGGCAATATCAGCAGCTATCAATGGGATTTTGGTGACGGCAGTAGTGGTAGTGGAGTCAATATTAGCCATAGTTATTCAGCTACGGGTAGTTACTCCATCACGCTTACCGTTACGGACAGCGCAGGGGCAGCAAGTTCCCTTATCCAAAGTGTTAATTTAAGCTCGGTGGAAGCAGCGCTGAGTATGAGTCGCGAGAGCAATAACCCTGCAGGCACTATTCAATTTGATGCCAGCGGCTCCAGAGTTGCCGGGGCGATTAATGGCAGTCCAGGTATTGTCAGCTATGCATGGAATTTCGGCGACGGCGGCACTGCCAGCGGGGTTACGGTCAGCCACAGCTATGACACCTCCGTCCTGCTTCCCCGCAGCGTCACTCTCACAGTGACCGATAGCTCCGGCGATACTGACACCATTACAACAGCCACAACCTTCAGTGTATCAGGGACGATCAGTGCGGCCAGCAATACAGTGGTTGATATTGACGTCAACGACCCTTCAAGGCAAAACAAGGCTCTGCTGGGTAGTAACTTCCAAACTAATAACGATCGGTTTGAAGCGCAGTCACTTCCAAACCCGGTCTTGCTAAACGGCTTTGTGACCCAAACTGGTACTGGCAATCCACCGGCCGGTAGCAGTAATTTTTCCTCGGATACCGATCCAGAAGATTTTTATACTGCGACACTGGTAGCTGGACAATTTGTCTCCTTACGGGTTGCAGACTTTAACCCGCTAAATCCGGCTGAATATGATATTGACCTGGAACTGTATGACAGCGACTTCAATCTGGTGCGCCTTTCGAATTCATTGACCGAATTCGAATCAGTAGTGGTACCTGCCGACGGTAAATACTTTATCCGGGTCTATGGCTTTGACTTCACATCAAATGCCGGCAAATATATTCTAAGCATCGGTAATAACTCTCTTATTACCGGTCCGACCGCCTACGGTAACAGCGCGGATATTATTCCCGGCCAAGCCATTATCCAACAAAAACCGACAGGCAAGATTGTCACCGGCAATTCACAGATAACCCCCTTAAATACCTCCAGCTTGTCACATCGAGACACATCCAGAGCTGCACTGATGAATCTGGATATGGCTTCAGTATCCTCCAACTCCAGTCAGTCTGTGCTAAGCGCTCCCTACAGTAAAAACTTTGCGGTTAAAGAAACCCTTCGTCTAACCAAGCAACTACGCCAGCGCAGTGATATCGAATATGCCGAACCTAATTATCGAGTAACGGCCCAACGCATACCTAACGATACCTTTTACTCACTGCAGTGGCATTATCCGCAGATTAACCTGCCGCAGGCCTGGGATATCACCACCGGCACCCCATCCAGCGGTAATGTTATCGTCGCGGTGGTGGATACCGGTGTTGTCCTCAACCATGCAGACCTGACGGGTAAATTAATCGGTGGATACGATTTTATTCGCGACACCAATGCCAGTCAGGATGGTAACGGCATTGATAGCAACCCCGACGACCCCGGTGATAGCGACGGCGATGTACCCAGTTCCTGGCACGGCACGCATGTGGCCGGCACCGTGGGCGCCGCCAGTAATAATGGCGTTGGGGTTGCCGGTGTTTCCTGGGGCGCGCGAATAATGCCGATCAGGGTCCTCGGTAAGGGTGGCGGCAATACCTATGATGTGCTGCAGGGCGTGCGTTATGCTGCGGGCCTGGCCAATGACAGCGGCACTCTACCGCCACAGGCTGCCGACATTATTAACCTGAGTCTGGGCGGTGGCGGCTTCAGCCAATCCACCCAGGAGGTCTTTGACCAGATCAACAATCTGGGCATCATTGTGGTGGCGGCGGCTGGCAACGAGAGCAGCGCAGTACCCGCGTACCCGGCCAGTTACGACCATGTGATTTCGGTGAGCGCCGTTGATCACGTCAATGCGCTGGCCCCCTATTCCAATACCGGAGATTTTATTGATGTCGCAGCCCCCGGTGGCGATGCCAGTATTGATCGCGACGGCGATGGCTATAACGATGGCGTGTTAAGCACACTGTTTGACGAGGGAACCGATCGCGAGGCCTATGTATTTTATCAGGGCACTTCAATGGCGGCACCCCATGTGGCCGGTGTCGCCGCCTTAATGAAAGCAGTTCACCCCGCGTTAACCGCCGATGAATTTACTGTCAGTTTGCAAGCCGGCGAGTTGACCAATGATCTCGGTACGAATGGTCGCGATAATTTATACGGCCATGGTTTAATCAATGCACTGAAATCTGTTCAGCGCGCTCAGGCACTGGCAGGTGGTGAAGTGACCGGCAGCATATTGGCCGATCCCAGCCGTGCCGATTTTGGTGAAGTGACCGACAACCGTACCGTGGAACTGGTTACCGTGGGCAGCAATCCACCCAGCGTGGATAGCTTCAGCATCAGTAATGCCAGCCCCTGGCTTAGCGTTGATGCCAGCGCTACCAACCCCGATGGCTCCGGCGATTATGTGCTAAGGGTTGATCGCAGCGGCCTGCAGGATGCCGTTTACAATGACACAATTGTGTTTAGTCTCGACAATGGCAATACGCTATCGGTGCCGGTGTCTATGCGGGTGCAAAACACTGTGGGGCTTGGCGCTGACGTTGGTTTTCTCTACGTGCTTATTCTCGATGCCGATAGCAATGACATTATCGACCAGTTTAATGTCGACGTTGATGGCGGCAGCTATGAGTACAGCTTTTCCCATATTCCCTTTGGCGAATACGTGATTGTCACCGGCTCCGATGTGGATAACGACTTTATTATCTGTGGTCTCGGCGAAAGCTGTGGTAACTACCCCACCAACGAGCAGCTACTGCGTATTACGGTAGCTAAAAATACCAGTGGTTTAAATTTTCTGGCATCGATGGTTGCTGATGCCGTCACCAGCGCCACAGCTGGTGAACAGCCAGATCAAACAGCATTGCCCAAAGGCTATGAGCGAAGCGTGTTAGTGGAAAAGCCTGACAACAAAACTCTGCATTGAACAGCTGGATTTGGAAACTTGCTCAACGGTAATAGCGTTTGACTAATCGCTGCGGACTGGCACCCAGCATATAAGCCAACCGCAAACGCCACATCAGAAAAACCGTTCTCAACATACCCTGCTGCTCCCAGCGGCGGCTGGAAGTCGTCACCGGCGAGCTCCAGATCAAGGGCCGCTGAATTCGCCGCAGTTTTTTGCTGAGAGCTACGTCTTCCATCAGCGGCATCTCATCAAACCCCATGACCTGCTTAAACAGATCACGGTGTAGCCAGAGACACTGATCACCGGTAGCGACAGAGGTTAAACGGGAGCGCCAATTCATCATCCATTCAATACAACGAAGTAAACTTTGACTACCACTTAGACGCACCGGGAAAAAACCCCATGACTGAGGTTTACCTCGCGACTCATCGGCTGCCAGCTGAGCCATAAAGTCAGTCATATCCACTGGCAAAAAAGTATCCGCATGTAAAAACAACAAATATTGGCCCTGAGCCAGAGCCGCGCCGGCATTCATTTGTGAGGCACGCCCTCTTGCAACAATTGTAGTCTGGTCAATTAGCCTATCAGCTCGCTCAAGCGTTGCATCCTGACTGCCGCCATCGGCTAAAATAATTTCACAGGACTGGCTACGTAGTACTTGCAAACTCTCTAGCGTAGCAACAATCGTTGCCGCTTCATTAAGTACTGGAATAACAATACTTAGCAATACGGCCTGCTGATCGAGCCCCACACTCTCAGTCATGCAGAGCGCCGCCACAACTACTGCCCTGCCCGGCGGTACAGCCGAAACAATGATCGGCAATATTAATCTCATTACCGGCTAGCTCGCGGCTCAACAAATCCCTTAAATGAAGCTTTTCGTTGCCAAGCTGGCCATCGTGATCATCTTCGCCACTAAGCTGCATCGGTAGATTTAACATCTGATTGAAATCGCAATCATAAACATAACCCTGCCAGTCCACACTGATCAAGCTGCGACACATCACGGTTTGCAAATTGGCCTCACTGAAATTTTCTTTCAGCAAACTCATATAGCCCTCCAGCTCACCATGAGACATCAATACACTGCCAAAACGACTGACTGGCATATTGGTGATGGTAAACAGCTGGTTAAAGTCGATACCAAACTGCACTTTTAACTCACGTTGATAATCAGCCTGCAACTGTTCCTGAGGTGGCGGTAAAACCGGGCCTACCGGGTTGTAAACCAGATTCAAGGCCAGTTCCGACTGGCGACCGTAACCCAGCTTATTCAAATATTGCAGCGCGCTAATACTGTCGCGATAAACTCCCTTGCCCCGCTGCTTCTCCACATTGTCTTCCAGATAACAGGGCAGCGAAGCGGTGATGGTCACCCGATGTTCGGCCAAAAACTCCGCCAGATCTTCCTGCCCCGGCTCAAACAGCACCGTCAGATTGCAACGATCTATCACCTCAATACCCCGCTCGCGGGCTGCAGCAACCAAATAGCGAAAATGTGGGTTTAGCTCCGGCGCACCGCCAGTCAGGTCAAGAGTCTGAATTTGTCTGTGGTCAAGAAATTGCAGTATCAGCTCAACCGTCTGCCGATCCATCATCTCCGTGCGGTTAGGGCCGGCATTGACATGGCAATGCACACAACTCAAGTTGCACTTGTATCCCAAGTTGACCTGTAGGGTGTCCAAAAAGCCACGTTTAATGACCGGGAAATCAGTGGCCAATAATAACGGCCGGCTATCCAGCATGTTTAACTCTCCTTGATGAGATTTAGCACTACACATCTTCGGGTAATTTGTGCAGTCTACTCTAACAGGCTACTGCCTATTGTTGCTAATGGCTGCTACCAATGCCTATAGATTGCTTGATGTCCTTACAAATGGTTTAGATAGATAGTCAGCACCGGTAGAATACTGCACAATTTGTTTTTCATTACGTATTGCCCGGCAATCAGGGCTCATGCGTAAACATACTGAATAGAGTGAGAGCAATGAGTGAAAGCCTATGAGCGATAATAAGGACTACTTTCTCAGTTGGGAAGAACTCCATCAAGACACCAAACAATTGGCCAGCCAGCTTATTGAACATGGCTACCATCAACAGTGCTCCACCATTGTCGGTATTGCGCGCGGCGGTTTTATCCCAGCGGCGATTCTCGCCCGGGAGCTGGACCACAGGCTGATGGATGTGTT
This sequence comes from Oceanicoccus sp., assembly GCA_965661375.1. Classification (GTDB taxonomy): domain Bacteria; phylum Pseudomonadota; class Gammaproteobacteria; order Pseudomonadales; family Dasaniaceae; genus Oceanicoccus. The sequence continues at coordinate 21,223 of CBFIDJ010000007.1, forward strand.
GTGCATCTCCAGCTATCAGCATAACCGCCAGGAAGAACTGGATGTACTGAAAAGCCTGGAGGGAGACGGTGAGGGCTATATCATTGTCGATGACCTGGTCGACACGGGTAATACCGCGCGAGTCGCACGGGAGATTTTACCCAAAGCTATTTTTGCCTGTGTCTATGCCAAGCCTGCCGGCAAACCCTTTACTGACTTCTATAGCCGGGAATTCGATCAGGATGTGTGGTTACACTTCCCCTGGGATAGCGAAGCGGAGGAAGGCCAGCGCAAATACAGCCCACCGCTGGCTATGAAAAAATAATGCAAATAACAAGACTAAGAAACATTTTACTATGACCGCCCAAACTTTGACCGATCCATACCCTCCCTACCCGCGCGAAGAAAAGGTGTTTATCATCCTCGCCGGCTTTTTCCTCTGTGCCATGACCCTGCTCAACGTTATCGGCATTACCCGTTTCGTTCAGCTGGGACCTCTGGCGCTGGCCGTCGGTGTACTACCCTATCCGCTGACCTTCCTCTGCACCGATTTGATGTGTGAGCTATATGGTAGAAAGCGCGCTAACTTTGTAGTGACGCTGGGCCTGGTGCTTAACCTGTTTATTCTTGCCTGCCTGTGGTTGGCGCAAAGCATTCCCTCGGTACCTATGGAAGCCACACCTCCCTGGCAAATACTGGAACTGGGGCAACCCGTGTTACTACCCAGCGGTGAAAAACTGGAGGGCCATGTAGAGCTATTCACCCTGATCTATGCCTGTACCTCAGGGGCTGTTTTTGCCTCAATGCTAGCTTATATCGCCGCACAATATTGCGATGTTTACTTGTTTCATTTTTTCAAACGGCTAACCAAAGGCAAACACTTATGGGTGCGCAATAACTTCAGCACTCTGATCAGTCAGGGCGTGGACTCTTTTATGGTCATTACCGTAACCTTTGGTGCAGCTTTTCTGGCGGGGAATATCGGTATTCAACAAATGTTGCTATTGATGGGCAGCAACTATTTATTTAAATTCTGCGTCGCTGTCGCAGACACACTACCGTTTTACTTTCTCGTTTATAAACTGAAAAAATATCTAGGCAGAGAATAAAAATGGTCCCCTCTGCTGGAATCGAACCAGCATCTAAGACTTAGGAGGTCCTTGTTCTATCCATTGAACTAAGAGGGGTGGTTTTTGAGGGGCGACATGATATAGCAATTTGATTCGGCTTTGAATGCTCATTGGCTTATTGCCGAAATGATCAAATGACAATAGACAGCAGAACTGATTACAAGATAAACAGATCAGTTGAGCCTGAAGGAAAATCTGAAAAAATTAACACTACAGGGCATTGCTGTCCCACAAAGTTTGAAGGCAGGGGTTCGGCATTGGCTGATGAGACCGTCGCCAGCATGGATGCTGGCGCCGAGCCCCCATGGATGGGTTTACGGCGTGTCTCAGCAGCCAATGCCGAATTCATGTCTGGCACAGGCTTAAGCTCTCGCAACGCTACTATGTGGTGGGCTCTATGGCCAATGTGAAGTAAATTTATGGGACAGCAATGACTACAGGGATAAGGCTTAACGAATCTTCAGTCGCTGATAACTCACATCGTTAGCTTGCAGATCACCACGCGTTACCTTATCCCCCATACCGAAGGGACCGCCGTTTTCCCAGTCACAGGTATCGGGATACTCTTTAAACCAATCGACAACGACGAAGCGTTTCAGAATACGCCATTCGTCGTTGCGTTTTTCGAAGGTGTCGAGATAGCGGCCGCCAGCAAACACATCGTGGCGGCTGCCGTTTTCATCGGGAATGGAGTGGTAGCCTTGAAAATAGGTTTCAACATCAGCCCTATCCCCGTTAATATCAATCAGCATATTGCCAATCATATGCTGGTTGTAGCGCATGGCTGTGAGATTAGGTACTGAGTATTCGACAAATTCGTCCACTGAACCGGAAAACTCCATATGGTCGTCCAGGGCATCCGGCCAGTACACGCTGCGCAGCATGGCTTCATCCACTCGATCTGAAGCGCGACAATAACGTAGTAATGTATCTCTGATCGCTTCGCGATCAACCATTTCTTCTCTTATGTCTGATACTAATCTCGCCATTGTCGCCTCTCAGTGTTTGTTAGTTGTTATTGCTACTGCGCTGCGTGACCTATACTTAAACTTTAGAGAACGCCTTATCCTTTGGCTTTTTCCTGCATCGCTTTAACAGCATTGCGGTGGTCATCCTGCCACACGGTAACCGTTTCGTAGGCCAAGCCGGTTTCCAGCAGGCTGTGGGTCACACGCTTAAGTTCCTGGTTTAGCAGGATTTTGGTGAAACGCATGGCATTGCGGGAGTTTGCCATCAGCTTTTGGCAGTATTCTTCAACAGCCGCATCCAGTTCTTCAGGCGGTACGCAGTGATTGATCAAACCAATCTCTGCCGCTTTGCTGGCACTGAGTAACTCCCCGGAGAGCAGGTATTCCTTGGCCCGCGCCAAACCCACCAACTGTGGCCAGATCACCGCGCCACCATCGCCAGCAACCAGGCCTACCGCCACATGCGGGTCGCCAATTTTGGCGCGCTCTGAGGCAAACACCACATCACAAAATAGCCCCAGCGTTGCGCCCAGCCCCACGGCATGACCGTTCATGCGGCAGATCAGGGGTTTATCCACTTCCAGCATGGCGAATACTATACGCTTGGCCATACGGACTTCTTCGTCAAACACTGAAGGCGTGGTCGCATTACGCAACAGGTGATCAAGGTCACCACCTGCGGAAAAGGCCTTGCCAGCACCCGTCAGGATGACAATATCCGACCCCTTGTCGCGGGCGGCAAACTGGAACACATCGGGCAGCTCGTCATGAAGTTTCAGGTTGATGGCATTCAGATTGTCCGGACGGTTCAGGGTGATGGTCAGTTTGCGGCCATCGCGACTGAGCAATACAGTTTCAAAGGTGGGTAATTCGGGAGTATTTTGATCAGACATATTAAGCACTTTCCACAGATTGACTATTTTCAGAAGTCGCTATTTTACCTGCTCGCTCAGCAATGTCATTCGCCGCAATAAAACCAAAGGTCATCGCTGGCCCGATTGTCCCGCCAGCCCCCGGGTAGAGGTTGCCAAAGGGACTGCCGGTGTTATTGCCCGCCGCATACAGCTTGGGAATTGGCTTATCACTCTCATCCACCACCTGGCCTTTAGCATTGGCCTTGAGCCCCCCCTTGGTGCCCAGATCACCCATATTGATCGGCACGGCATAGTAGGGAGCTTTATTGATGGGCCCCAGACAGGGATTGGGGCTGACATTGGCATCGCCAAACATACGGTCATAATCATTACTGCCGCGACCAAACTCCGGGTCTTCCCCGCTGTGGGCATACTGATTCATATTGCTTATCACGGTTTTCAGCTTGTCGCCCGGCAGGTGAATTTTGGCGGCCAATGCCTCAATGGTGTCCGCCTTAAAGATGTAGTGATCCCACTGATCTTTGGGCACCAACCAATCGGGGTTAATCAGACTGGGCATCACGCCACCAGCGGTAAATTTAGCGCGGAATTGCGCATCAAACACCAGCCAGCAGGGCGCGTTGGCTCCAGTCTCCAGGTGATCACGCACCATCGCCTCACCAAACTCGTCATAACTACAGGCTTCATCGACAAAGCGATCCGCGTTACGGTTGACACAAACGCTGTGCGGACGACCCACATCAAAGGCCGCCTGATGAATCTCTTCAAAATTGGAGGCTTTGGGCATCGGTAAATGCATGGTGGGGATCCACCAGCAGGCATCGGTATGTTCGGTTGTCGCGCCGGCTTTAACCCCGGCCAGCAGAGCCTCGCCCCGGTTGGCATCTTCAGGAGAGCTGCTGTAGCGAGTCAGGCCGGGTACTTTTAGATAGCGGTCACGCAATTCCTGATTCCATTCAAAACCACCGGCGCCCAACACCACGCCATATTTGGCTCCTATAGCATAACGACGGCCAAAATTACTGACGGTAACACCGGTAACTTCTCCACCCTCAACAATCAATTCTTCGAGCCCGGTTTCCAGCCGTACTTCCACGCTGCGATCAAACAACTGCTTGTAGAGATGGCCCATCAAAGCGCCACCCATGGTGAAACGGCGATCTCGCGATCCAATCAAACGGCTGCTGAAATCTGTCCAGTAGCGCCAGGCCATTTTCAGGAAGGTTTTAATCCAGCCCGGAGAACGGGTGGATAGCGCAAAAAACTCCGGCACATCCATCGCGTAGCGGCCAAACACCTTAAAGCGATTGTATTGCTCACGCATATGCAGGAAGTTATCACCCAGTTCACGACCGTCAAAGGTATCGCAAATCAACGAGCGATCCGCTCGTGCCGCTGGCGCCGCAGCAAAATAGTCAGGCCAGGCGGAAACCATTAACGGGATGCCCAGCGACTTGAGATAGTTAGCCATTTCCGGCGCGGTATCAACAAAGGCATCCAGCCGATCCTGCTGTACTTCGCTACGCAGCAAATGATTAAGGTATTCCATCACCTTGCCGCGATCATCGTCACTGGGGTCCAACTGATGATTAGGTGCCCAGATCACACCGCCGGAGGTGGCGGAGGTGCCGCCATACTTATGCGCTTTTTCGATGATCAATACCGACAGGCCAAGATCAACCGCACGCAGGGCTGCAGTAGCACCTGCCGCACCTGAGCCTACCACGACAACATCATAATTTTCCTGTGCACCCATTATTATTCTCCGGATTAAAACGTAAACAGCGAAAACAACTCGCTGGGGCATTCAAATAAAAAGACAAAAGGGCCAGCAACCAAATAACGTGCCGGCCCGGAGGAAAATGCTGAATTACTCGATTGGCGCGACGGAGACTTTTAAGCCGCTCATCTCCGGCTTCAAGGAGATCTGGCAGGATAGCCGGCTGCTGGGCTGAAAGGCATCGCCTGCCATATCCAGAGTCATTTCCTCAATATCATCGGGTCCACCTACCACTTGCTGCCACTCCGGCGCCACATAAACATGGCAGGTCGCACAGGCACAACCGCCACCGCAATCACCCAAAATACCTTCAACCCCATTGGCCTTGGCTACGTCCATCAGTGACTCGCCCTCAACGGCATCATCAATCACTTTTTCAACACCATCGGGTTGAACAAATGTCACAGTAATCGAACTCATTACACCTTTTCTCCTCGGCCCTTTGATGAGGGGCTTGTTTATGTTGAAACTTTTAAGCGCCAGCTTGCCCTGCGAGCTGGCGCGGTTTTATTATCACCTAAAGTTAAAAGCTTTCTTTAAAACTGCTTAAAACTGATAGGACAACTCTACACCATAAGTCCGCGGTTCACCGACCGCAGTCGAATTGTGCCCCAGTGATGCAGCCAGTGCCATACCACCGGCAAAATACTCTTCATCGGTCAGGTTTTTCGCAAAGATCGCACCGGAAAACTCAGACCCGTACATATTGTTCCAGCTCAAACGTGCGTTAACCAATTCATAGCCGTCGATCTCGGTATCTGGAGCAATCGAGTCTGCAGTATTAGAAAAATACATATCATCCTGGCCATAGGCTTCCACCCGTAGGGTAATATCACCTACCTCGCTGGAAGTCACCAAATCGTAAGCTCCCCACACGGACCAGGTAGTCTCGGGTGTGTTGGCAACCGGGCTGTATTGATATTCAACTCCAAACAACTCTACCTCGCTGTCGGTAAATTCGGCATCGGTATAGGTGAAGGCAAAACCAAAGGCCAGAGCATCGGTAGCACTGTAAGTAAAGTCAACTTCAACCCCCTGCACTTCCATCTCAGGCACATTAGCCGTCGCTGCTATAGAGGCTGCAAAAGCGGGTACAAAGGGAAACTCAATGCGTTGTACATCTTCAATCACCGTTTTGTACACCGCGATACTACCGCGCGCGGGACGACCGGCAAGTTCACCATCAAACTTTAAACCGGCCTCAATATCTTCAACCGTTTCCTGATCAAATTTATTACCACCCGCCGTTGCATCGGCGTCATTCACCGGAGCTGCACCGTTAAAGCCTCCACTGCGGAAACTGCTGCGTAGCTTTCCATAGACAAAGAAAGCGTCGCTAACATCATACTCAAGACCCAGCTCCCAGGAAGGCTCTTCAAAGGATTCACTCTGCCCCGGTGAACCAAAAGCAGCTCCTTGGCTCAACTGTTCAAAATCAACATCTTCCCAGGTATAACGAAAACCCGCTGTTACCCGCAACTGATCAATGAGGCTGTAAGTTCCCTGTGCATAAACTGCTTCCGTCGTAATATCGCTACGGAAATTACTGGTCGTCACAAAACCACCTTCAAAATAGGTTTGGGGCCACAGTGTATCTATGGTCTGATCTTGCAAATAAATACCAGCAATATAGTTCAAGCGATCAGAAAGGGCTTCACCGGAGATTTGAAATTCATTCGAAAAGGATTCCACTTCAACTTCGTTACCTGCTTTGCCAGTAAGAATATTACGGGTTGCAAAGGTAACGACTGAACCGCCATAGGCAGGTTGTTCAGAGTCGGTATCTGAATTGGAGTAACCGAAAATATTTTTTAGTCGCAGGCCATCATTGATTTCATAGGTGGTGGTATTGACAAAAATCTCGTCTTCCCCGATATGATCAGCACCAAAGGGGTGACGGGTTTTATAGTAGCCCAATTCCTGCTGCTGGGCCGGAGAAACGGATTCACCGAAGAAAGCATCGGCAGTGGAATTAAGAGTAAAACCATTATTGGTTTGGCCTACTTCATAGACACTATAAACATAGGTGGCGCCAGTGTTAGTGCCATCAATCCGCGAATAACTGTACATTGCGGTATTTTCCAACTGCTCATTGGGCCGCCAAGTCAACGTCACACGCGCACTATCACGGCCAATATCGCCATGGGTATAACCGTTGGGAATATTATGAATATAACCATTCCGACGAATAGTGTTAAAGGCACCACGCAATAGCAGAGTGTCGTCTACCAGCGGTACGTTAATCATGCCTTCGACCTCTTTCAGATCAAAATTACCGCCGCGTACCGTCAGCTTGCCCTCCTGCTCATTGGTCGGCTTTGCTGTGGTATAAAGTACCGCACCACCCGTTGTGTTACGACCGAATAGTGTACCTTGCGGGCCTTTTAATACCTGAATGGATGACAGGTCATAAAAAGTTGATGCACCACTAATGGTTAGAGGCACTTCGTTGATATAGGCCACCACCGCAGAGGGTGAGCCACTAAAGGTATCCGCAGACTGACCGCGAATAGAGTAAGTCAGTGAGTTATTGCCCTGTGTTTGTCGAATAGTTAAACCGGGTACGGCGAACTGCAGATCCGAATCAGACTTAACCTGGCTATTCTCCAATTGTTCAGCACCCAGTACCGAAACAGCGATAGGTACCCGAGACAAACTCTCATCCCGGCGACGCGCGGTAACGACAACTTCCTCCGTAACCATATTTGACCCTGCTGCCATTTCCGCAGCGGCGGTTATCGTCGGCACGGAAAACGCCGCCACCGCTGAAGCTAATACAGATTTGCGCAAGCCAATGCCGAATGTTCGTTGTGCTCTATTTTTATCTACACCCATGGTTATGCCCCCGGAAATGAAAAAATCAGGCCGGGTATGGCCTGATGGTTTTTAATTATTTTTCAGTTAAAACAGCCAATAAAAATCAACTTTTGCAACCAGCGACGATCGATGTTCACACCAACCGCCGTCAAATCAAGTACGTTTAGTAAAGGTCAGCGGTAATTTTTCGATAGTGTGAGTCGCAACAGTTTTTAAATAACTGATCTCATCCACAGGAATCATCAGCTTGATCTTATCAATCCGTTTAATCAGCTCTCTTGCAGCGACTTTAATTTCCATACGCGCCAGCGAGGAACCAATACAACGGTGAACACCGACCCCAAAGGCCACATGTGAACCCAAATTTTTGCGGTCGGTATTAAACTCACGCGGGCATTCAAATTTGGTTTCGTCATCATTACCCGAGGCATACATCACCAGAATATGCGCCCCCTTAGGCACGGGCTTACCACCGATAGTGGTATCCTCGACTGCCATTTTTGCCAGGCCACGAACCGGTGGCGCGTAGCGCAATAACTCTTCGACAAAGCGGTTCAGAAAACGCTCGTCGTCCACATTCTCATAGAGTCTATCTGCCAGTTCAGGCTGAGTTGCCAGAATAAATAACAGGTTTCCAATCGCGGTGGCCGTAGTATCATTACCGGCAATAATCAAAGCACGAATCAGGGAAACGGCTTCACCAAATTCCAGCTTGCTGCCATCTTCAAGGCTGACGTGCACCAAATCAGAAATCATATCTTCCCTGGGGTTCGCTTCACGATCTTTCATCTGAGAAATAATAAAGTTCTGCAGCTCGCAAATTTCCTTCGCGTTTTCAATCATATCGTCACGGCTTTGCATACTGCTGATTTGTGCCGTAATCGCCATGGACCAGCGCGATATTTTTTCACCGTTATATTGATCAATACCGAGTTGCTCACAAATAACGGCTATTGTTAATGGAATCGCAAATTCCCTAACACCTTCGATGATTTCACCGCTGGCGCCTTTGTTTGCCAGCGTTTCTGCGAGATCAGCGATAATACGAGTGATACCAGGCTCAAGGGATTTCACTCGATGCGCGGTAAATGCGCCGTCAAGTAATTTGCGAATACGCGTATGGTAGGGAGGATCACTCTTGATGGCGTCGGAGAAAAAACCACCGCCTTCCGCCTCAAGAATTTGCTTAAACTCTTCAAAGTGGCCACTGGCATACATTGCCTCATAACCCATTTTATCGGAGAAGGTAATCGGGTCGCGTAATACTTCTACGATATCTTCATAACGAGTTACCAGCCACATTCCCAGTTTTTCATCGAAATGAACCGGATCTTCAGTTCGCATCGTCCAGTAAAAATCACGCGGGTGAGCCTGAATAATCGGATCCGTCAGAGACACTTCCGCAAGATTGACCGAATGACGTTCGGTGACCGGACAGGTTGCTTCGTTACTGGTAGTCATGGTTATAGCCCTATAGCTTAAAAATAATCAGTTAGTATGAGTTTTGATCACTGCATAGTTATGCATGGTTGTTTTACATCGTTACTGCATAGTACTGGCAGCGGTTCCAACATTAGTGCCGGAGAAAAAATTCTGATGCGATTCATTCTGCACGCCCTGATATTCCGTACGGTATTCCCTCGGGCCTTTGCTATAGACTCGCTTGAACATACGACTGAAATGCGCTGGGCTTTTAAAACCCACGCGAAAGGCAATTTCAGCGATAGAGATTTCTGAGGGTTTGGTTGAGGAGAGCCAGCGACTGGCAATGTCCAGGCGCTGATCCCAAACCAGTTCGGAAAAAGATGTACCGTTTTGTTTCAATAAAAAGGACAGATAGCGTGGCGAAATACCGCAGGCACTGGCCACCATGGTGGTGCTCAGTTTCGGATCGGATAAATGAATTTCGATAAACCTTAATACTTCCTGCAGACGGCGATCGGAAATGGTCTGTCTTTCGGGAGCGAGGTTTTCACAATCCTTGATTGCATCGGATAACACCGACAGCGCACTTTCCAGCAACAGATGTTCAGTGTGCTCTGTTAACTCACCGGTATCATCCAACACATTGGTAAAAATATCTTCCGATATACTAAAGACTCGTTTGTCGGCAACAATAGAAAAACCGGTGCTGACTTCATGCGGAATAAATCGTCGGAACACATGCGCAGGCACCAGCACATGCAGCACTTCATGAATCGAATCGGTATCGGTTTCGCATTCGATGGAAAACTGGGTCATGGACTTGGTAATGGCGAAATCGCCCGCCTTGGCAACGCTATAACCGCCAGGATGGGAAATACAAAGATTGCCGCGCTTCACAAACCACAGCACCACAACATCGGTGGCATCCTTTCGAATATGCGTCCAGGAGCGCCGAAAAAATAATTTACTCTTTGACCGCAGGCGAATAATTGAGCAGGAACCTACTGCTTTCTTGTCCGCACGCACATCGATCACGGAACCCGCTTCTATAGAATAATCCCCAAGATAATATTCCTGATTATTATCTCCCCGATAACTTTCCTGGCATTGGCGATAATTCCGCTTATCGAATGCAAACAGTGTTTCTGCCACCTTTTACATCTCCTGTGTCGCTGTAGAATTAACAAACCTATGTAACCCAACATTGCCTGTGACTGAACTATCGTCGTTTTCAGGCACTTTTCGAATGACACCTTGCCCTACCCTTACAATGGGGCCAGTGTGGATAAGGAGTCTATCTCAGCCACATTTCACGCTCCCTTCAATTGACGCATTGCACTGTACATTTCGCGCATAGACAAAAGCGGCTACCATCGCGGGTATTCGATGCTAACGACCGAATACTCTCAACCCCCTATGCCTACTGGCCTCTAGCCATGCACCCGAAGTTATAGAAGATAATTTCTCTAACGTCCTTTCGCTTATGCCCTATTCGGCTAGATTAAGAAAATTTCATCAAAATAAGCACGAAAAGTCTCCCTAATGCAGCTCAAATCGGTCATAAAACATACCAAACGAATATCGATATCACTATAATGGGCCAGTTACCAGACTTGACCTGAGCAGCAATGAAAATGTAATCCTGTTGCTTAACTGATCATAATCAAGCAACAATAAGGTCATAAATACAGGTCTGTCGCCGCATGATCCAGTCAACTTGACCCTGATCGCAAGGCAGACAGCCGGGGGAACCGAAGAAATGGCTCATACTGATTTCTATAGCCTTGATGGCCCGCTCGATTCGATGCCGATTGAAGGGCAGATGCGCAGTGCGAATCTCGCCAACTTTTCTGCTCTGGTCCAGCACGCCGGCGGCAATGCCCGCTCCATTCTGGAAAAATATGATATTGATCCCTGGCTGGTGCGAGACCCCGACCACTATATCGACTGCAAATCGTTGGTAGACCTTTTCGAATACTGTGGCACCACGTTTAACGATTCTATGTTTGGCCTGCGTCTTGCGCAATTGCAGGAACCTGATGTCTATGGCTGTGTGACTGCACTGTGTCGAGCAGCACCCAGTATTCGAGAATCACTGTCCTGCTTTATTGACTATATCCCTGTGGTACATTCACCCAGCACCATGATCGAGCTGGTAGAAAGTCAGGAGACCGCGGAGCTGCGTTGGTGGGCACCGAATAATATCGGTGAGAATTATCAAGCCAATTATCAGGCAGTTTTGCTTAACCTAAAGTTGCTGCAACAGATCGCCGGCCCGGATTTTCGACCCAGTTATGTCAACCTCGCCGTTGATACCCGCTCCCGTGATATTTCGGACCTGGAGAAAAAGCTTGGCTGCCGCTTTCATAAAACGGTTTCCGATAACAGCATTGCCTTCCCGATAGACGTGCTCAATCAATCAGTCGCCAGTTCTAATCGACTGTTGTATAAATTGCTCGGTGGTTATCTGGAAAGGGTCAAATCCTCGTCGCGAAAATCCACCGCCGACCGAGTTCAGGATTATATTCGCGGCTCCTTGCCCTCAGGCACCTGCTCGATTGAGCGCTGCGCGGACAAGTTAGGTATTTCTATTCGTACCCTGCAAACCAATTTGAGTGAAAGTAACCAGAAGTTTTCCGATATTCTGGAGGCACACCGCGCCGGTCTGGCCAAGTCTTATCTGGAGCAGGTTAATCTGTCACTTGATGATGTCGCCGCGAATCTGGGTTACTCGGAGCAATCCAGTTTTGGTCGCGCCTTTAAACGCTGGACAGGTCTAACACCTAAGCAATATCGCAGCCAGTGTCAGGCGTTGAACTGATCGACCGGCCAACAAAACTACTGAGCAAAAAAGCGGGCCGATTGCTTACGGCACCTCAACCTTAGACGAATCATATTATTTGCATGTTTTGAGCACGAAAATCAGGAGAAACTCTGTGCTCCCTTCGAATCGGGAATTGCCACTGAGCAGAAGGCGGCGGCTGCAGAACTCACGGTTTATTTTTCAAAGCGAAATAAACCGCTCAGACAGGCTTCGCCGACTACTCCACCTTCTGCTCAATGGCAAAGCATTCCCTGATTGATTCGAAGGGAGCACAGAGTTTCTCCTTAACATCGACTTGGCGGCTGATTTTTATAGTTTTTTCACAATAACAAACTTTAGGCTTGCACAAAGTTAGGCTTAAGGCCCGTTCACCCTCTGCGGCTACTCAGGGCGCGCTGTTAGCAAGCAATGATTTTTGGGGTTTTCAGCGAAGCCTGTCCGAGTCCCGTTTTTGCGAAGCAAAATAAGGTCGAGTTCTACAGCTGCCAAAAAGCATTGCTTGCCTGCGACCAGCCGCAGAGGGTGAACGGGGCTTAAACCGGGAACCATACTCAAATCTGCCAGACAGTAGTGAACTTACGGCTCCCAGTAATTGAGTAATTATCAAACAAACCTAGCGAGTACTTCTAAGCTCATAATCCCCCGCATCATCCACCAGCGCTTTCCACCCCGGATACACCACAATCGTAGTAAAAGTCTCCTCAATAATCGCCGGCCCCTGCATTTCGTGACCCGGTTTGAGGTCAGCACCACGGTAAATGGGTGTTTCCTGAAAACCTTCACCCAAATTAGCTCGACGCATTTTGGCCGGCTCAGCAGGCGATGCTGCTGTGGAAAATCCCTTCTTCACCGGTGGTGATAAGGTATCCACCGTGGTTGCCAACCTTACCCCGGTAATCTCTGGCGTTTCATCCTCGCGAATATGACCAAACTCCTCCAGATGACGTTTATTAAACTCCTCCAGCGCTCGATCGCCCAAAGAGTTGTCAACAAAACTCATATCCGAGCCACCCTGAGCAGAGTGCATATCAAAGCTGATTGGCCAGCTCTGCCCACGGTAGCGCATATTCAACTGATAATGAGAAGTGACCTGATCGCGGGAAAAGTGCGCATCGGCAAAAAACTTCTCGGCGCGGTCATCCAACTCCTGCCACAACGCCTTCAGCTTTTCCAACTCAGGTGCATCGGCCGAGCAGATAATTGAGCGCTCCTCGTCGATAGTTGGCTTGGCTACTAAAGTACCCAACGCAGAGAAAGTAGGCGAAGCCTTGGGCACCAGTACACGGGTAATACCCAACGCATCAGCGTGAATGGCCGCAAAGGCCGGGCCATTACCACCATAGGCCATCATTACCAGATCTTTCGGGTCGACGCCTTTACCGGCCGTAGTCCGGCGTACGCCAGTAATCATATTGGCGTTGACCACTCGCCAGCAGTCGAAGGCCGCATCCTCGGCGCTATACCCCATAGCATCACCGATAGCCTGAAAAGCCTCATCAACTCCTTCCCGGCTCAGGGAAAAACTACCACCGGCAAACTCCGCCTCGTCGGAGAGAATACCCAGCATCAACAGCGCATCGGTCACCGTAGGCTTGGTACCGCCCTTGCCATAGCACATAGGGCCCGGCTCCGAACCGGCAGACTCCGGACCCACTTCCAACTCACCATTATTCACATGACAGACTGAACCACCACCGGCGCCCAGTGTCTCCACCTGCACCATCGGCACACCGACCAGATTGCGGTGGTGCATATTCCAACCGGCGACGGCTGGCGCTGTACCATTAACCACCATCGACATATCGTAGGAGGTACCGCCCATATCGACACAAAGCAGATTGGGGTGGCCTTTCGCCGATCCCACATGCGCTGAGCCGATAACACCACCAGCAGGCCCCGAGGCCAGCACGCGAATCGGTGAGCCTTCGATGTATTCCTTGGTCATCACACCGCCACTGGCCTGCATCACCATCAACTGATTGTTATAACCACCCTCTTGCAGGCGCGACACCAGCTTGTTGAGATAATCCGTCACCCGCGGTGCCACATAGGCATTCACCACCGTGGTGCTGGTACGATCAAACTCAGGGGAACGTGGCAGCACGCGATGCGATATAGAAATTTCCACCTCAGGCATTTCTTCGGCAACAATTTCGGCGACACGCTGCTCGTGGGCTGGATTCACATGGGAGAACAACAGTGCAATCGCTACCGATTCAACCTTTTGTTTTTTTAAACGGCGACAGCATTCGCGCACCGCGTCTTCATCCAGCGACTTGTGTACAGAGCCATCAAACAGAATACGTTCGGGAACCGTTAAACGACGACGGCGCGGCGTAATCTGCACCGGCGGTTTCAATCGCACATCCCAAATGTCCTCTTTAAAACCACGGCGATACTCCACCTCATCGCGGAAGCCTTCGGTAGTAATCAGACCAGTTAGAGCACCGTTCATTTCGATCAGTGTGTTATCGGCAATCGTGGTGCCGTGCACAATGGCATCACACTGTCCCAGAAAATCGCTGAGCGGCATGTCTTCAATTTGAGCAAGTTTTTCCAAACCATTCATTACACCGATGGAACGATCCCCTGGCGTACTGAGGTTTTTGTGGAGGATAACCTCATCCCCCTTCAACAGCGCGAAGTCCGTGAATGTTCCACCAATATCAATACCCACACGATAAGCCATGACTCGCCCCTTATGCCGCGCTCGCGGATTTCATTTGTTCTCTCAATGCCTGCGTCGCAGCAACATCAACTTCCAGATCGTACTCTTCCAGCGAGCCGGTCAGCACAACCCCGTATTTTTCTCTGGCTCCTTCGATACTGACATATTCATCCAGCACATCCTCTTTAACCTGTTCCGCATCGCGCAAATAGGCTGGACCAAATCCGGCACCACCACCGTGCTGATAAGCAATTACCGCACCCTCAGGCAACAAAGCCTGCGTGGCCAACTCAATTTTGCGCTCGTTAGGCGAGCCCACTTCAAAGTGGTTTTCATAGGGACTGGCATTGTCGCCGCCGCACATGCCGCTCAGCGGATGTTCGGCCGATACCATCCAGGCCATGGCCGACAAGGGCTCCAGCACCTGTTTCACATTGAGGCTGCCGGGCATGCCGCGCCACTGGCCAGCGCCGCCGGCATCGGTAGTCATTTCGCGGCTGATATTAATAACCGGGAAGCGTGCCTCTGCATCCTCTGCTTCGGATAACAGCAGGTTACCTAACGCTGAAGGACAGGAGCCCCATCCATCAATACCTTGCACTGCGGAAGAATCCATCGAACGCGCATCCACCCCCTGATCCAGCCACATCATGCCTTTTTCATCAAAACCGATCACCGCATTAGGCATACCGATTTTATACACCTGCGGCTGACACCGACCGGGCACAATATTGGATAAAGCCACCGCAACTGCCTCGGTGATTTCACAGGCCGGATGGAAGGAACCCAACGCAGCTGGTTTGTTAGGCGGCGGATGAGCAATACACCCCTCCGGAATAATAATATCGACGGCGTTGAAAAAGCCTTCGTTTTTGGGGATAGACGGGTCCATCATCGCCACCACCTGGGTCATCACATAACCCCGGCTGTTGCCAAAGGTGTTCCATACACCTACCAGATCCTGACGGTCATCGGTGCCCTCAAGATCTACTGTTAGTTGATCACCCTCAACCTTACAACTGACATGGACGCGAATATCTTTGGTGCCCTGAGTGTCGTGATCGACAAATACTTCCGCGTCATAGGTGCCGTCGGGCCATTTGGATATTTCCTCACGACAGCGTTGCTCGGTATGCTCGATGGCATAATTCATCGCTGCCTTAATCGCATCAGTGCCCCATTTCGCCATCATGTCATGGGTCATTTTTACTGCTTTCTGCACACCGCTGATCATTGCATCCAGATCGCCACGGAAGGTTTGGAACCGATTATTACGCACGATCAGGTCGATCACATCGCGGCGTTTTTCTCCGCGATGTACCAGCTTGAGAGAAGGGATCGCCAGGCCTTCGGTGAAAATATCCGTGGCTTCGAGAGTAAAGCCACCGGGATCCTTACCACCGGTATCACCCTGATGCGCCTGTAAGGCATGGACGCAAATTAGCTCACCGTTATCATCAAACACCGGCGCATACACGTTATAGTCCGGCAGGTGACCGCCGCCGTGGTCGGGGTCGTTACCTAAAAAGACATCGCCCGGCCCCCAGTCATAATCCTCACGATGCATCAGCCCGTAACGAACCGTTAGCTGGGTAACAAAAGTCAGGTGAGGCGTGCCAATGGAGCCCACCGCCAAGCGGCCATTGGCATCGATACAGGCAGAATTTCGCTCATTAGAAGAATTAATAATCGGCGACGACGCCGCACGGCCGAGATGAGTACAGGATTCAAAACAGATAGTTTCCAGCCCACCACGAATGATACTCGCCGTCACTGGATCGATCGCAGTTTCGGTGGGCAGCGGCTCGCACTTGGCGGCAAGCTTCCTGTTCAGTTCAAATGACATGACACTTTCCTCTGTATAAGCGGTCGTTAGCCGTGCATAGCATGGACATTTTTGAGACTTATAGTAAACCTGAGCCAGTCGTCAGTCTCTGACTTGTGGCGTTAAGCTATATACAGTTAGCGCAAACCGCTGTTTTCAGATTTCTTTCTTTTTTGGGGAGGGTGAGATGAGGGATGGGATGAGAAAAACAACTATAGTCCTCACGCCTTTCCCGTCTGTCCCACCCTTTCTTGCCTGATAGGGATGGGTAAAATGTCTGCACCCGCAGTCCTTCACAGCTCGCCGACAGCCACTACCACGGGAAGCATCGATAATGTGTAATATAGGCTTTCCCAGAGCCTCGTATTCACTCAAGCACGGCACCCATGCGCCGACTACCAGCACAATACGAAGTCACTATGGGAATCAATAAAACAGGTGGAGCCTATCGCCAGGCTGAGCGTATCACTTGTAATAAATACAACGGCTTAAACGGGCACAATGACTCGACAGCCACATTGAAAGCGAGGAAATTATGGGGCAAGTATCTCAAAAACCAGTAGTAATCATCACCGGTGCCAGTGCCGGTATTGGTGAAGCCATCGCAAGACATTTTGCCCACAAAGGATGGAACCTGGTCGCAGTTGCCCGCCGGCAGGAGCGTCTGGAAAAGCTAGCTGCAGATTTATCGGGCACCGCAGAAGTTGCCATCGTCGCCGGTGACGTGACCGATCCACAACTGCCGGAACGCGCTGTCAAAACCGCCATGGACAGCTTCGGTCGCCTTGACTGTCTGGTCAATAATGCCGGCTCAGGCAAGTGGGCACCAGTACAAGATACTGACGACGCCACCCTGGATGAAGTGATCGACACCAGCCTGAAAGCCCCCTTCCGCTTCTCCCGTGCTGCGCTGGGCGCGATGGAATCAGGCTCTTCGATTATCAACATCGGCTCGGTATTCGGTATTGTCAGCGGTATGGCAGGCGGTGCCTATTCCACCGTTAAAGCGGGACTGATCGGGCTAACTCAGGCGCTGGCCGCCGATTACGGCATCAAGGGAATCCGCAGCAATCTGGTTGCGCCTGGTGTTATTCGTACGGATATGACCGACGCCTACTGGGAAAGCGATTACTTCCAGCGCACCAATCATGAAATTACCCCCTTTAATCGGGAAGGCACTGCCGCCGATGTAGCCAACACGGTTTTCTTCCTGGCCTCAGAGGAAGGTAGCTATCTCAATGGCCAGACCATCGCCCTGGATGGCGGCTGGTCTACCACTAAATACGTGTCAGCCGAAGCCTTATCACGTTAAATCCATATCAACCGTCACCAATTTGCCGCTTACCTGACTGTGTTTTATAGCGTAGGCGGCAAATACAAAAATTGTTTCCTTCCTGCTGTTACGCTTTATTTTTTATTGGCATTAAACGAGCGAATAACCTCCTCAAACCCCGGACCGTGTCCCGGCGAGTGATGCAACTCCCAGGCATTACCCGCCGCCAGGGTCATGCCGTCGGTATCTTTTAATAATTTTTTCACTGCGCGATTCGAGCGGCTACTGGTGGCAAGAATATCAGCACAGAGTTTTTCCGTTGCTGCGTCCAACTCCTCATTAGGCACGACGAAATTAGCCAAGCCCATTTTCTCTGCATCCAGCCCCGAATACGTTCTGGCGGTAAACATCATCTCCTTCGCCTTCGCCATGCCAACGCGGCGTGGCAAACGTTGAGTTAATCCCCAGATCGGTACCAGATCAAACTTGGAATGGGTATCGGCAAAACGAGTATCCTCAGCGGCGATAATAATATCGGCAGCCAGCACCAACTCCAGGCCACCGGTATAACAGTGGCCACGCACACTGGCGACTACGGGAAAGGGTAACGTCGCCAACCGCTCGACCACACCGTTTTCAACCCGCTCAGCCGCCCCACCCTCTTCACCCGAGGCCAGCCCTTCCAGATCGTGCCCAGCACAAAAACTGCGGCCAGCACCCGACAGTAACAGGCACCCGACTTCTTCCTTTTCGATCCTGTCGAGATGCACCGTAATTTCTTCAAAGGAGGACAGCGACAGCGCATTTAACTTGTCCGGTCGGTTTAGGGTCAGTCGACACAAGCCATCTTCAACCGTACATAGCACCGATTCATTCACAGACATAAACAATCCTCAATTGGCTAAATTTTTCAACAAGACTAGCACGAGATTTAACCTTACCTATGACGAATTCATCTGCAATCAAGTTTTATCTGCTAATAGGCAAGAATCATCAGGAAATTGTAGTGGCCACCAAGTACAGCCAGACCATGCCACAGTGCACCTCTAACAATGTGCTGATATTGCGAAGTGTTGAGATGTATTGAGAGGTGCCGCGGTGGTAGGTAATCGGGCGATGTTATTGAGGAACTTTAAAAACTGAGCGCCGACGAAGTGGAGGAGATTACAGGCTCCGGAGCGGAGAAGGGAAGCCTGGAGGGCCGCCAGTTGTGGAGCAATAGCCTGGCCCCACTGCTGGGATGAATCAAAGAAAACCAACAAAAAAGCCCCTCGAGAATCGATGGGGCTTTTTTATGACTGGGGCTTGCTTATTATTGAGCCTGAAGTAGTCGCTCAAGCAGCATCAAAACAATACTCGGCAACTGCTGTCGCCTGACCTGCACGACCACCCAGTTCGGAGAGCAATGCCTTCATTCGATACGTCCATAGGTGCAAATCCATTTCCAACGTCATACCCATGGCACCGCTCATCTGATGCACGTCGTAAATCAAGCGCGTCGCACTATCCTGTGCATGCAGAGCCGCCAACGCCGCATCACCTGCATCGCCAGACCAGGCTGCTTTTAACGCCAACCAGCGCACACCACCGGTTAATACCGCACATTCCGCCATGCGATGACGCAGCGCCTGGAAGGTACCAATAGGACGACCAAACTGCTTACGCACACTGGTGTGTTCAACGGTAGCATCCAGCGCGGCCTGCATTAAACCCGCCATCTCGGCTGCTGTGGAAACACGCAACCAGGTGCGCACCATATCAGCCTGCTCGGCAGAGAGTACTTTGACTTCCGGCTTGCCGACCAGACGCCCCATGGGATAGGCGAACAGCGAATCCGGCAATGCTTCTACATCACCCTCCTGAGGGTGAGCGATACCCACAGAGTCGGCATCGATAATAATCAGGGTTTTGGCTGAAGCTGCAAACCGGCCCGGCTTACCGTTCTCGATAACACCAAAAGGGCGCGGCAGCTCAATATCCAAGTGCGGGCGCACCAGCATCGACAGCGCTACTTCAGCGGTATAGGGTAGACGCGCCAGACGCTCGACAGCCAATGCCGCCGACAGTGCACCCATCTCGGGAATCGAGGCAATTTCAAAATAACCGCTCTCGGCCAGCTCGTTATCCAGCTCTTCGCTGATCAGGGCAAAACCGTGAAAATCAACCGGGGACGAGGCAAACTGACCGGCCAATTTATCGATGGCGCCATCAACAGCAAGTTGATCGTCGTTTAATGAAAAATCCATTAGCGTGGCTCCCTCGGCAGTTCCAGGAATTGAGTAGCAATCAGGTTGAGTTGAATTTCAGCAGCGCCAGAGGCGATACCGGCCACGATACCACGCTGGTGGTGCGCCAGTAGCATAGGGTGCTCGCCACTAATGGCTTCCGGTACATGCTCAACCACAAATTCAGACACCAGCCGCTCACAGATAACCGTGGAGAAACGCCCGACACTGGCTTCGGCACCGGCGATAATACCGCGCGCGCGCTGATCGATAATGCTGTAGCTGTAAAGACGTGAGGCTTCACAGGCAGCATGAGCCTTGGCGGCCTGCTCGGCAGCTCCGGCACTAAATCGGCCTTCTTTTTTCAGTAATTCCACTGCACGATGCAACGTAGTGGACGCCAGCGAGAAGCGGGGAATACCCACACGCTCCAGTGACAGCGACTTGGCGACAATTTCCCAGGCCTGACCTTCTTCACCCAGTCGAGCAGTTTCCGGCACTTTCACATCATCAAAGAACACTTCGTGAATATCACCTTCACCAATAATGCTGGGAATATCACGCACGGTAATTCCGGGCGTATCCATCGGAATCAGAAAGATGGAGATACCACCTTTACCCTGCGAAGTGCGCGCCAAACAGAAACAGGTATCGGCATCACCGGCATAGGAGGTCCAGATTTTCTGGCCGTTAATTTTGTAAACGGAGCCTTCTTTGTCAGCACGAGTGCGTAGCGAAGCCAGATCCGAGCCAGACTCCGGCTCGGAAAAGCCCTGGCACCAGAGTGTTTCGCCACGGGCCATTGGCGGAATATACTGCTGCTGCTGTTCTTCCGAACCAAACAGCATCAGCGTGGGACCAATCCAGTTCACATTCATATACTGGCCGCCACGGGGTTCGCCCGCCATCCACATTTCTTCGGCCAGAATAAAAGAGATCCACGGGTCAGCGTCATTGCCGCCCCACTCTTTTGGCCAGTGCGGCACTAATAGACCGGCTTCGGAGAGCGCGCCACAGAATTGCTTGGCGAATTTGGTTTGCTCTTTAGAGGCCGGGCCGTGGGCCACTTCTTCCCAGTTTTCCGGCAGATTATCTTGTATAAATTTACGAACAGTTGAACGAAAGTTCTTCTGCTCTTCATTCCAGCCAAAATCCATCAGGTCATACCCACAATTGATGGTTAATCTTTAGGGACAGCCAACCGCGGGGCAGCCTACCTTTGTTGTCACGTTCAATAGTTGTTACGTCTATTCTGCTTACTTGTTGCCCTTGCTGCCAATGCTGGCGACGTATTTTTCTATGCCTTCCAGATAATCCGGGCTTAGCATCAGGGCACTGTTGGCCATGCGCTCCACGTTACGCGCCTGATCGCGGCCTAACTCAGCGCACATTTCAATGGCAACCTTGGCGGTTCCCATCTGCTCGGCATTTTGCTTGGCCAGATGACGACAGAACTCCATCACATCTTCTTCGAAGCTTTCATCGGGATAAACCTCATGCACAAGCCCCATGACCAGAGCTTTATCGGCATCTGCCGGCTTATTAGCCATGATCAGGTAGCGCGCCCAATGAGGACCAACATAGCGAGTCAGCCGGCTTACACCATTAGAGGCTGGCAGTACGCCAAATTTTCCTTCCGGAAAGGCATAACTGGCGCTTTTGGCCGCAAGACGAAAGTCGCAGGACAGCGACATCTCCAAACCGCCACCGACACAGGTGGCATGGTGCGCGACGACGATGGGTTTTTCAATATGTTCCATCTCATCGTAGATTCGATGCATACCGTGGAGTTTGAGACGATGATTTTCACGCACTTCGCTGCCCGTGCGAGCCGGCTTGGCCGCACCTTCGGAATTATCTCTCAGATCAGCACCCGCACAGAAAAAACGGCCAGTGGCGCGAATCAGCATTACCTTCAGCGCTGGTGTGTCACGAAAACGGTGCAGCGCTTCTTCAAACAATCTCATCGTCTGCCCGGTTAGGGCATTAAGTTTTTCCGGGCGGTTGAGCGTAGCAATCAGAATACCTTCCTGCTCATCAACCAATAAATGTGGGACTTCACTCATTGTTATTCTCCTTAAGCCTTCAACCACGAGAGCGCGGCAAACCCAGTGCCCGCTCGGCAATCATACTGCGATGAACTTCACTGGTACCACCATAGATAGTAGTGCCATGGGCATGGCGATAGGCAAGATTCAATTCGCCTGCTGCGCCATCACGATTTGACAACGAGTGCGGTGCCGTCAAGTGCAACAAATCGCGAGAATCACTCTGGAACTTCTCGGACGAGAACATTTTAATCATCGGGCCGTAGGCTTTGTTTTCTTTACCAGCAACGCCAACCCATAGTGCGCGGTTACCTAACACTTCGGAAATGTAAGCGTGCATACGGCTGCGAGCCAGCCGCTTCTGTGCATCAACGTTCTCAATCAAAGGTCGACCGTCAAGTTGAATTTCCTGACACAGCTCTTCAGCCGCTTCCGACATGGAGCGCTGAGCCTTGGTAAAGCCACCGCCGTGTTCCAACTCCAGCGCAGCCGCCATCACTTTTACCCCACCATCAATTTCTCCCAAACGGTAGGAATCTTTCACAATGACGCCATCATAAAACGTTGCATTGGTTCGCTCATCCTGAAACGTATGTACCGGCTGAATTTCAATCCCTGGCGTGTCAAGCGGCACTACAAACATGGTCAGGCCCTTATGCTTAGGCACATCGGGGTTGGTACGTGTCAGCATCAGAACATACTGGGCAATATTGGCGCCACTGGTCCACATTTTGGCGCCATCAATGCGCCAGGAGCCGTCTTCCAGCTGAGTGGCTTTGGTTTTGGCAGCAAAAACATCGGAACCACATCCCGGCTCTGAATAGCCCAGGCTACAGATCACGTCGCCATTAACAATTTTTGTTAGTACCTCTTCTTTCAATTCATCGGTACCGCATTTGCGAATCATGGTGCCTACTAAATTAGTAGTTCCCACCGGGTGGCTAGTCCAGCCGTGGCTTTCCCAAACCGAACTTAATGCATTCATTACGTAGGGTTCAGCCTCACGGCCACCGAACTCTTTAGGCCAGGCAGGAAACAGAAAACGGGCTTCCGCCAGCTTCTTATGGACACCAGCATCAAAGCCATCAAAGGAGTAATGCGCTTTGGCGCGCAGCTCAGGGGTCAGTATCTCGTTAAACAAATCATCGAGCTCTTTCGCCATGGCATGAGCTTCTTCGCCCAAATCAAAATCAATCTCGATTTCACCGATGTCAGGTAAATCAGCCGTTTCACCGGCGTATAAACGACGACCGGCTTCTTCCAGAGTGCGCTCAAGATCACCAGCTATCAGCGGCAAGGATTTCGCCCGCAGGTTGTACAGGTGAATATCATATTCGGTAGCCAGACCATAGCCGCCAAAGGTATGCAGGGATTGGGTGACCGCACGACCTGCTGTTTCAGCGGTCCACCAGAACGCCATGGAAATCTGGGCTGCGGCATCTTCAACCCCCTTGGAAATATCGTGAATAGCCTTCCAGGTCAGGTATTTGCCACCATCCACATCAACGATCAAATCTGCCAGCGGGCCAGAGATGCCCTGATAGGTACCGATAGGCTGACCAAAGGCAACACGCTCACAGGCATACTCGGAAGCCAGACGTATTGCTTCACGAGACAATCCTGACAGCTGGATAGACAGCAACAGCTTCCACTCTTCCACGCCTTTGTTGAAGGCTTTAACCGCCTCAGTACCGGAAGCGATAACCGCGGTTTGAAGCTTGGAAAAATCAACTTCTGCAATAGGACTGGAAGCGAGGTTTTCCTCTGATTTAGCATCGCCCTCGGCCAGCGTGACGACCACAATATCGTCACCTTTACGTGCCACTACGGCAGCAGCGACGGCACCACCGGCGATCCACTGTAAGGGTTGCTGGGCAATATCTTTAAGGGCAAAGGTCACCACTTTTTCGCCCATTATGGCCTGCTCCAGCAAAGCAGCCTGTTCCTCACCGCCCTGAGTGGCGAGAATACGGGTTGCAACAAGCGTTTCTGCCACAGGGCCAGAAGCCAGCATGCGGCCAGCTTCTTCCATCAGTACCGCAGCATCCAACAGCCCCAGACCAAGGCCACCTAACTCTTCCGGAATACGGAGTGAGAAAGCACCCAACTCGGCAAGACCAGACCACATTTCAGGATCAAATCCTCCCTTTTCCGCAGCAGCACGAACGCGCTCCATACTACTTTGTTCATCAAGGAAACGGCCGAATGATTCACACATCATTCGTTGATCTTCAGAAAGTTCGAAATTCATCGTTGATCTCACTCCGAAATATTGCAGGTTATATGATTGGCAGCGATTCTAATCGTCTAATCGGTTTTGGTGCGAGTAGAGAACCAGCGGGGATAAAGTAGATCGCTAATTGATGTACGTTGCTATTTGACACTCGGATTTTTACGGTGCGTTTGGGTATTCGCATACGCTTTTACACATTCGTTTAAACTGTCGCCATCTCCTCCACAGAGATCATCAGTGATTGAATCATGCTTAGACATCATTGACGAAGGCGACAAACCCCGGGGTCTTATCCCTACTAGAGTACAATGTTAAGCCGCATTTGGTCAACATTGATGAATACTAGCGGGGCTGTAGAGCCGTCAAAACAACGGGTGATTTTACAGGTCTCTAGCTGGCTTATGAATCACATTCAGCGGCCAAAACATTAAGGATTAGTAGGGTTTTACTGGATTGCAACGGGGCCTGTAGAGCCTCTAACTATTAACTCATGGGGCAAAATCAACTCGGACTGCGGCGGCTTTTTGCCCTCCAGGCACTGCAGCATAATCTCCATCGCGCGCATACCTATTCGCGCTCGGGGCTGGTGGATTGTCGTCAATGGCGGATAACTGTAAGACGCAAAATCGATATCATCGAAGCCGGCTACAGAGAGATCTTCGGGAATTCTCAACCCACTATCCCGAGCCGCATTCATGGCACCGATGGCCATTTTATCATTGGCGCAGAACAGCGCCGTGGGACGCGAAGCTGTCTTTAACAATTTAACGGCAGCGGCATAACCTGCCACCAGAGAGAAGTCACCCTCAGCAATATAGCACTGCTCAACCTTTAAACTCGCTTTTTTCATGGCAGCTTTAAAGCCTTTTTGACGGTCCCGACTCAGCGGTGAATCCTTCGGACCATTGATATAAGCGATGTTTTTGTGCCCTAACTCAATAAGGTGCTCAACCACTTCCTTCGCCGCCTGGCGATTATCAATCAGCACCGTGGGCAGCGGTATGTCACCACTATATTCACAGGCCATTACAATCGGTGGCCATTTGGGATCGGGGTTTTTACGACGACAGTCATACTCAAAGGGAATATTCATTCCCAGACAAATAATTCCGTCCGCCTGCCGCTGCAACACTAATTCACTATAGGCTCGTTCGCGCACGACACTTTGTTGGGTATCGCCTAACAAAATTCGGTAGTGGCTTTTCATGGCCACCAGCTCGATACCCTGAATAATGCTGGAAAAAAACGGGTTGCTGATATCCGGCACCAACACCACGATATTCTGACTACGGCGACGACGAAAATTACTGGCCAGAGCATTGGTCACATAGCCGGTCTGTTCCACCGCGGCCATCACTTTTTTACGCGTGGATTCGGTCACCACATCCGGCGCACTGAGAGTACGGGAAACCGTAGCAACCGAAACACCTGCCAGTCGCGCCACATCTTTTATTGTTATCGTCATTAATTTTCAATCCTGCACATTTCCATTCAGTTTAGCCCAGATTGCCGTCCCGCTGAATCCCCGCGAAACATAAGCGACTGTTAAATCAAGCAATTTGCAGGTGTATTTTTATGACCAAACATTCATCTAAATGATAGAGGACGTGGTAGACAGTGCTCACCATAAACGTTATTTTCGAACGCTTATAACAATAAACAAACCAATCTATGGAGACTTCTCATGTTGGAAGGGGAAAAAATCCTGATCACGGGAGTAAGTGGCAAAATCGCTTTTCCCATCGCCCGCAAACTGGCAGAGCGCAACGAAGTGTGGGGCGTAGCGCGGCTACAAAGCCCCGCCGATATTCAAAAACTGGAAAGTGCTGGCATCAAGCCATTTCCTTTAGATTTTTCCAAGGGAGATTTTTCCTCCCTGCCGCAGGATTTCAGTTACATTTTTCACGCGGCTGTTGATTCCGGTCTTGACGACTGGATGGCCTGCGCGGAAACCAATGCTACTAATTCAGGCGAACTACTGTTTCACTGCCAGCCCAGCAAAGGCTTTGTTTATTGTTCCACGGGTTCCATTTACGCTTATCAGGGCCGTCGTCCATTGACCGAGGCTGATCCTCCCGGTGTCCCCCTGCGCGCTAATTACAGCTTTTCCAAAGTGGCCGGAGAAACCCTCTGTAGCTGGATCTCGAAACAGTACAATATTCCGCTGACGATTATTCGAATTTGCTCCACCTATGGCCCGGAAGGCGGCTCGCCCGTCGATCGCCTGGAAGCTATTCTGCAAGGCAAACCAATTCGCGTTCATCCCGACAAGCCCAATAACTACAACCCGATCTATGAAGATGACTACGTAGAGCTGGGCATTCGCGCCATGGAAGTGGCTGATACGCCGCCTGTAGTGGTCAACTGGTCGGGGAGTGAAACCGTCAGCATTGAAGATTACTGTAATTATATGGGTGAGCTGGTGGGCAAAGAACCAATCTTTGAATACACCCCCGATGCCCACACCCCGCTGTGGCCAGATACCACGCATATGCACAAGGTACTGGGGCATACTAAAATACACTGGCGCGACGGCATGCGTATGGTGATTAAAGCGCGCCACCCGGAACTCAAACTGACGGATGAAGAATAAGGCCGGGGGTAAAATCAATGACAACTAAATCTATGCCCGAACTCACGGGCAAACCCAGCGATGAGACTCCGGACATACTGGCAACCGGTAGTCCCGACATTGGCACCCTCTTTGTCTCCATGGCCGAGCGTCACCCAGAGGGCGAAGATGCCGCCTACCTGCGCTGGCATACACTGGATCATCGCCCCGAGCAAATGCGATTGCAAAGCATCAAGGCCACTTTGCGAGTGATATCCACACCAGAATGCCGCGCCGCGCGGGCGGTCAGCACCGATAGCTTTGATGCCATTGACCATGTAATGACTTACTTCTTTACCGATTCCGACGGTCTGGATGAATTCGTTGCCCTGTCTGATGCACTGCGTGATGCTGGCCGCTCACCCTTTATCCTAAACCCGGTGCAGCGAGGGGTTTACCGTGTTGAAAACAAAGCTGCCGCGGCCAGGGCGGTAGTCGGCTCCGATGTCCTGCCCTGGTGGCCCGCCAAAGGTATGTACATTATTGTTGAGGAAGGCTCTGCAACAAGTTCAGAGCTAACCCAGGTTCCCGGCGTCGCTGGTGTCTGGTCAGCACAATCTCAACCTACCAGTGCCTCCAGCGCCGGTTCGGGCCAGCAAATCACCTACTGCTTTTTAGATGAAGACCCCATCGACACTGCAAAACTGTTAGAGCCGGTCCTGAAGCAGCGCTGGCAAGACCAGGCCGTTAAGCCCTTATTAGCAGCGCCCTTCTACAGCATCGTGCCCTATGAATGGGATCGTTATTTACCCTGAGTTAAGGACATTAAAGATTCATGACTCAAATGAAAAGCAGACTGGCCTTTACCTACAATCGGGACAGAATGCATGGATACACCTTTTGTCAGCCACGCCGTGAATATATCCCTATAGGCTCGACAACAGCAGAGCCTGCCCCGCGAGCACGGCGAATGCTTTGGGCATCCCTGCTGTTGACGGACTGACAAAAGGTATATCCATACTTTCTAATTCAAATCGACATAACCGCCCCGAAAGAGAAAACCAATGGATATCAATTTAAGTGACGACCAGGAATTTTTTCGGCAAACCACCCAAAAATTTCTCAGCTCTGAAGCGCCCCTTGAAACCGTGAGAAAAATGGCTGACACCCCCAGCGGGTTTGATCGCGATTGGTGGCAACGCGGTGCAGAATTAGGCTGGACTTCGCTGCTTGTTCCAGAAGAGCAAGGCGGTATTAGCCTCGCTGGTGAAGGCCTTCTTGACCTGGTGATCGTGGCCGAGGAAATGGGCCGTCTGATTTCTCCAGGTCCCCTTTTAGCCACCAGCGTTTTCGCTGCAGCCATTGCTGAATTCGGCAGTACCGAACAGAAAGAGTCTCTACTGCCCGACATTATTTCCGGTGACCTGATCGGCACCTGGGCACTCTATGAACCCGGTAGCCGCTGGCAAGCAAATCACATTCAACTCGAAGCAAAAGTTAAAGGCGATGGCTTTGTTCTGAACGGCACCAAATCTCCCGTGGAAGCCGCCGGTGAAGCCGACTATTTTCTGGTAAGCGCTCGCACCGGTGATAGCCTTAGCCAATTTCTCGTCCCCGCTGACACCAAAGGACTACGCGTAAAACCGCTGGAGAGCCTGGATCTGGTGCGTCGCTACGGCGAACTGCATTTCGATCAGGTCGAACTCCCCAACTCTGCGCTACTCGGTAGCGCCAGTGATGCAGAAGCCGACGTAGAACGCCTGCTGCAAATAGCGGTTGCACTGCAATGCGCGGAAACCAGCGGTGCCGTTGCGGAGGCCTTTGACTTCACCCTGGAATACGCCTTCGACCGCTTTTCATTTGGCCGCCCCCTGGCCTCCTATCAGGCACTGAAACATCGTTTCGCCGATATGAAACTATGGTCAGAGGCCTGTCTTGCGACAGCCACCGGTGCAGCAAAAGCCGTTCAACATAAAGCTGACAATGCAGCTTTGCTAGTGTCGGCAGCGAAATCTTATATCGGCGATCATGCAACCAAAATCATTCAGGAATGCGTGCAATTACACGGCGGCATCGGCGTCACCTGGGAACACAATATTCACCTCTACCTGCGGCGGGCAACCTGTAATCAGGTGATGTACGGCACGCCCGCAGAGCATCGCGAGCGCATCGCGGTATTGGTAGGCATGGATGAAGCATAACTAGTCGGCGAACAGCGAAATTTTTAGCAGGTATCACGATGACTGATTCAACACAGCAAACAGGAACGGTAGAAGCCTTTCGACTCCGCGCCCGCGAATGGCTGGCGCAAAATATGGAAAAGGCAACAGGTAATCGCGGCGGGCGACCCTACGAGTCACGCTGGGCAGAGGAACGCATTCTGCAAAAGAAACTGTTTGACGCTGGCTTTGCCGGCCTTTGTTTTCCCAAAGAATACGGCGGTCAGGGACTGAGCTACGACTACCAGATCGCCTTCGACCAGGAATCCGCAGGCTACGATGTTCCCTACTGCCTCGATATCCCCACCTTTGGCATAATCGGTGCCACCATTAACGAATTTGGTACTGAAGCGCAAAAGAAACGTTATCTACCCAAAATGCTCAGCGGCGAGGAGATTTGGGTACAAATGCTTTCTGAACCTACCGGCGGTTCCGACCTCGCCTCTGTAACGACAAGAGCCACCCAGGACGAGGAAGGCTTTCTGGTGAATGGCTCCAAGATCTGGACCTCCAGTTGCTATGCCGCCGACTTCGGTATGTGTGTTACCCGCTCTAATTGGGACGAACCCAAGCACAAGGGTATCACTGTACTGATTCTTGACCTCAAACAACCCGGGGTCACTATCAATCGTATTGTCGGCGTGGAAGGTGACGATGAATTTTGCCAGGAATTCTTTGATGACGTGCGCGTGCCAATGGAAAACGTGGTGGGAGAAATTGGTGACGGCTGGACCGTGGTCCGCGGGCTTCTCGCCCATGAGCGCAACTCATTAGGGGGTGGATCCAAATTTGTCAGCAGCAAAAAATTATCCGGTGGACGCGGCAGCCCGAGTGCCAAAGCCCCTTCATTGCAACAAGCCATAGCCGCAGGCGCCACCAAAGATGCCAACGTCCGCCAGCTTGTCGCTGAAGCTCACGTACTTGATATTGTGCAGAAACAAATCGTGCAACGGGTATCGGCTGGTGTTGCCAAGGGCCAACTTTCAGGTCATGCAGGAGCTTTATTACGATTAATGGGTGCACGCTCCGGGGTTAGACAATCAGATATTTCACTACAAATTGCAGGCAGCGCAGCCGTAGCCGGCCCACCTGGTGATATGCTGGGCAAAGTCGGCAGCCGGTTTATAGGGCGACAAGGGATCGAGCTTGGCGGTGGCAGTACCGAAATGCAACGCAATATTATTGCGGAAAGGCTACTCGAAATGCCGCGGGAATTTGCCGCAGATCAGGGCATTCCCTTTAAAGATGTCCGTCGTAATGCAGTGCCTAAAAAACAGTAATGAACCCTTAGAAAATAATCTGATGATTACCTTTATTGCCCATTTGCAGGTACGCCCTGAAAACGCATTAGCTTTGGAAACATTATTAAGCCATGTCACCGACATGACAAAAGCCAATGAGCCGGGTGTTTTACATTACAGCTTTGGCAAATGTGTGGATGTGCCGAGTGACGTTGAGTTTCAAACCTATGTTGTGGTTGAAGTGTATAAGGATGCGGCAGCTCAAGCCGCGCATATGGCGACGGAATGGGTTAAGGAATCGCTGCCAAAGTCGGCGGAGCTTATTGAGTGTAAACCCGATATTAAGCAATATGTTAGTGCTGGTTGTGAGCCGGTTACTAATAGGGCCTTTTGATGAAGCTGGTCATAGATATAGCCACCTGAGGGTTTGCCGGTCTCGCCCGGCTGGCGAGTTACTTCTTCTTTTGGCACAAGCTTGCAAGGATTCTATTTGTCAGTTCAGAGTGGATATATTTCTTTTAACTCCACAACCCACCAGCCTGCAAAGGGTCAGGGTTAAGCCGAGCATGATGTACAAAACTGCTAGCAGCATTACGCCCCTCATCTTAAGGCAAAAACTCAAAACTAGCCGGCGCCACCCCAAACACCTGAAAATCCTTTACCGTTGCTTGACCAGTAGCCTGAATAGAATAGCGACGTTGATAAAAACGCCAGCCCTCATCCAATAAGCGATACTCATCCTCATAAGTGCCGTAGATAATCTGCACACCTTCATCGCCCTGCCGATGGCTCGACTCAAACACTGCCAGCCGGGAGCGCGCCTCATCACCATCAATATCAATCAAACCCGTATCACAGCGCTGATGAATAAAACTGAACTTGGAGAAGGTCTTTGCCATTGCCGCAGTAATCGCCTCCTGTCCCCGAAACTCAGGGTAATCGGCAATTTTTATACTGCCATCCGGAGTAAACAACTTGCCGCAGGACGCCGCATCCAGCCGATGGACCGCATCGCAATAGCAAGAAACCAGCCGCTGTATCGCAAGCGTGTTGTAAATAGTATTTTCGTTATGAGTACTCATCGGACGTCCTCTTTTTACACGATCTGCAACGATGACCTTGCTAAACTTTATGACAAAAACGTTTTTACCGCGGCGACAAAAGCCTCAGTTTCATTATGGTGAATCCAGTGACCAGAGTTGGCAAAAGTCAGGGGGCGAATCTGCTGAAAATACTCTGCGCTGCCATCATTGGATGGGTCCGATGTCCAGCCCTTGGGGCCCCAACAACTTAATACAGGCGCGGTAATGGCCTGCCAGTACTCCGACAGGTGAATAGCAAAATCATCCGGAGTAAAATTGCTAACAGCTGGATCATGCTTCCACAGATAGCCCTGCTCGTGCCGACGTGTGCCGTGCTCGGCCAGATGTTCAGCTTGTTTCTGGGTTAGCAAGGGATTGTTCTTCACCAGTCGCGCGGCGGCTGCCTCAATGCTGTCAAAATAACGCGGCGGCGTACTGACAGCCTGCCGTTTTTCCAGCCACTCACGGGTACGCGTCACGATACCTGTCTCCCGCCATTTTTCCAGCGCCATTTTACTGGGGCCCATCGCATCAACCAGCACCAGTTTTTTAACTCTTTCCGGATACAAAGCAGCGTACTTGGACGCACAATTACCACCAAAGGAATGCGCGATAATGTTAAGTGATTCAAAACCCAGGTGGTCGATCAGATCCGCAATATCCTGCAAATAATAACTGGGTAAATAGGCACCGTTGGGGGACCATTCGCTATCGCCATGACCGCGTAAATCCGGCACGATAATATGCCAATCTTCACACAACTCTCGCGCCACCCAATCCCAACTGTGTGCATGATCCATATTGCCATGTAACAGAATAAGGGGCGGCTTGTCGGCGTTGCCCCAATCCAGATAGCTCAGGCTTAGACCCTGAGAATTGTAGGTTTTAGCGGTAGGTTGAATATAATGGGCACTGCTTTCGGACATGCTTGATCCTGTTTATTAGCGGCAATTTTAAATTAAGATAAATTGCAAGAAACGCGCATAGTAACGATGCAAACAGTGCAATCACAAGTGTGAAAGTCATTTCTGACTAAGGTGTAATAACCACCTTGCCGGAAATTTTACGATCCATTAAAGCGCGAATCGCTTCTCCGCCACGCTCCAGTGGATAGATATCCGCGATATGGGGCTTGAGTTTGCCCTCCACCAACCAGTTAAATAACTGCTTGAGATCGGCCTGATAATTTTTCGGTTCGCGCGCGACATAATCGCCCCAGAACACACCTAAAATCGCACAGCCTTTTAGCAACGCAATATTCAACGGCACCTTAGGGATACCACCGGCGGCAAAACCGACAACAAGAAAACGTCCACGCCAGCCGCAGCTGCGCAGGGCTGCTTCAGACAAATCACCACCCACTGGATCGTACACCACATCAACGCCTTTACCGCCGGTGATTTCCTTCAGTCGTGGACGCAGCTCTTGTTCGCTGTAGTTAATTAATTCATCGGCGCCGTGCTCGGCACAGACAGCCAGTTTTTCTGCGCTGGAAGCCGCAGCGATAACTTTCGCGCCGAGCTGTTTACCAATTTCTATCGCAGCTAAACCCACGCCGCCGGAAGCACCGAGCACTAGCAGTGTCTCCCCCGCCTTTAAACCCGCACGGTCAACCAGTGCGTGATAAGAGGTGCCATAGGTCATTACAAAGGCCGCTGCGGTGACAAAATCCAGTGACTCCGGCATCAGCACTACTGCATCGGCATCGCAAACCACTTGCTCGGCAAAACCTCCATAAATAGAAATCGCTGTAACCCGGTCGCCAGCTTTCAGATACTTAACTCCTTCGCCGACTGCACTAACCACACCGGAACACTCTCCACCGGCAGCAAAGGGCAACTCAGGTTTAAACTGATAAAGATTTTGAATAATCAACGTATCGGGAAAATTCACCGATGCGGCTTTGACATCAATCACTACCTGACCGGATCCCGGCTGTAATTCAGCAACCTCTTCAAGCACTAACTTTTCCGGTGGTCCCCACTCTTTACACAGTAATGCTCTCATTCACACTCTCCTATTAGTCTTAATAAGGTTACTCTTTGAGTTGGCACTATAAGCTCAGTGCGCTTTATGACTAAAATGTCCAGCAGCGGGATCGCGCGGCAACTTGCCCTGGATAATATCCTCTGCCCGCATCGCTACGCTTTTTTTCGCCGCACGGTGGGGAAGAATATAAAAGTCTCCCGCTTTCACCCCATCAAGGGTGATCCGCGCAATATCGGCTGCACTCAAGCGACCGGACTGCACCGCTTTGCGCAACTGCTCGGCATAGGGTGTTTCCTCAGCCTTAGCGGAGCATAATTGACTGGGGCGATTGCGCTCCGACTCGGCAATACCCGTTGGCACAAAGGCCGGGCACAATACCGAGACACCTATTTTTGCCTGCTCCAGTTGCAACTCGTGGTGCAAACATTCTGACAAAGTGACTACACCGTGCTTGGAGACACAGTAAATACTGGAACCGGGCACCGAACTCAACCCAGCCAGCGAGGCAGTATTGACGATATGCGCCGGCTCTTTTTGTGCAATCATCCTGGCAACAAAAGACTGAACACCATGCACCACCCCCATTAGATTCACACCTAATACCCACTGCCAGTCTTCCGGTGTAGTCTGCCAACTGGGGCCGGTTACCGCCACCCCGGCATTATTAAATAACAGATGCACTGAGCCGAATGATTCGAAGGCCAAATCGGCGAGTGACATCACTTCTTCGAACTTTGAAACATCGCAGCGCTGACTAACCAGCTCAGCAGCAGGCAACATTTCACAGGTTTGGGCCAGCCCCTTTTCATCGACATCGGCCAGTACCAGTTTCATGCCTTCTGCCGCACAGGCCAGCGCCAGTTCACGACCAAAACCACTGCCTGCCCCAGTAATGACCGCGACTTTATTATTCAATTCTTTCATGGTTTACCTGACACGTTTTTTGTTTAATACGTGGACACATCGTTATGTGTCGCCCAGTACAAAGAGACAGGGCGCTATGGTTTGATCAGTTGTTTAACCAGCTTTCCGATATTCTGTGTCTGCCACTGATTGAGAAACATAGTCAGCATATGCAATTGAACTCGGGCATCTTCCATGCGATGGAATATTTCATCCTGCGACCCGGAGACGGCATAAAGATCAGGAATCTGGCGCTCAATTATGGCCGGTGCATCCATTAAATAGGCCAACCCCATGGTCGCGGTGACCAATAGTGTGTGCAGCTTCAGCTCAGCAACATCCAGTTCCGGTCCACCGTGTTCTGCGTATTCTTTAACGAACAAAGCGACAATTTCCTCTAAATGCTCGTCCCAGAGTTTTTTGTCTGCGCCACTAAAAGAACCGTAGATTGCCTGCGCCACCGTCATTTGCCCGACCCGCCCCCAGTCCATCAAACCGCATTGCAGCTCACCTGATCTGTCGCGCCAGTACCAGCCATTATCGATATTGGCGTTCCAGTGGCAGAGTGCGATCAAATCGGAGTTGCTGTACAACACTTGTTTGATTTGGCTATCGACGGCAATAACCTCAGGAACTTCCTGGAGAAACTGCTGATGAAAGTCAGGATCCTGCAAATTATCCGGAAACAGTTGGGGGTTGTTGCGAATAAACTCGCCAATGCGCGAGGCACGGCGCAATAGTTTTTCTTCAGGGTATCGTAGTGGATCAGCGTTCAAAACCACATCGCGATCAAAGGGAAACGCCTTGTCAAAATCAGGATGCAAACCACCTGCCCGATGTGTTCCGGACAAACTCGCCAGCGCTTTGATGACAACCCGATAGTGCTCTAACGGTTTGGGTACAGCGTAATCCATACACTTTTCGTAGAGTGGCTCTACGCCATTAGCACCAAAGGCCAAACGCTCGGTAATAATCAGGCCAGTACCGGACTTGGAATCCACATCCGCAAACAGACATTCCGGTACCGTGATAGGAAAACCCGGTATCCGTGACAATGCCGCAAACTTGACCTCGGACACCATCATATGCCGCGAACGATCCCGCATCGGATCATTAAAATTCCTGGAGAATTTTACAAAGAGCTGCTGCGGTAAGTTCGCTTCAGCGCATTCGTACTCCACGTTGAGTAACATCTTGCTGCCGGTGCCACCGCCAAAACATTCTTCTGCCTGGGTAATACGACTAACACTATTCCTCGCTGACAAAGCACCTGAGGTTTGGAAGGCTTTAGTGAGGAAAGCTTCTCCCCCAGCTTTTAGAGTTTCGATATCGGCAGGGATTGCAATTCCGAACATATCGCCGTTGGGCCAACGATCTTTTTCTCCATCCTCTGTACCCAACGCAATCGGAGCAGAATTTTCACTCATATCATCACAACTCGAATTGACTTAAAACCATTACAAACATTACCAGCTCGTACAATGTCATTAGCATGAATTCGGTATTTACTGATAAGACCGTCGCCAGCAGTGAATACCGAATTCATGCACGCCTCGAAGGAGTACTACTTAATGATGCCAGCCTCGATCAACTCTTGCTGTTTGGATTCATCCATCCCCAGCACTTCGCCAAAAATATAACTGTTATGCTCACCCAGATTAGGTGCACCGCGAGTGATCTCAGCACCGCGCGACATTTTCCAGCCAGGCCCGAGAATAGTGCGATCACAGCTATTGCTGTCCGTCACCTGATGGTAAAAATCCCTGACCCAGAGATGAGAGTCCGATACCAATTCCACCGAGGTCGTGCTCTTGGTTGCCGCGATGCCCTGCTCTTGCAAATCATCAGCCAGCGTTTTGGCCTCATGCTGAGCAGTCCATTCCGCGATAATGGCATCCAGTTCCGCTTCATTGGCTTTGCGCGCAGCCAGCGAGTTAAAACGGCTGTCTTCGGCCATTTCCGGGTGACTCATCGCTTTACTTAAAGCCTGCCACTGACTGTCACCAGGCACTGCAATACAAATCCACTCGCGATCATCACCATGGTTCAGACAGGGGTAAACACCATGCGGCGCCATATCGGGATGTGAGTTGCCCTTACAGACGGGCACATTGCCATTAAAGCTGTAATCCATAATGGCGTCTCCCACCATGCTGGTCATGCTTTCAACGGCCGAGACATCGATAAATTGACCCACACCCGTGCGCCGGGCATGCAACAATGCGATGGTGGAGGCATAAGTTGCAGCAGCTCCAAAGGTGGAATCGGCATAGCGTAAATTCATTCCTTCCGGAGCCTTGTCTTTGTAACCAACCAGTGCCGTCAGGCCACTTAAAGCAGCAAAACAAGGTGCATAGCCGGTTTGATAACTGAGCGGTCCCTCACTACCAAACATACCCATGGAGGTATAAACAATGCTTGGGTTAATCGCCTTCACCCGCTCATATCCGAGTCCCATTCGCTCGATGGCACCCGGCCGCAGGTTCTGGACAAAAATATCCGCCTCTTTGATCAGGTCTAGCAGTAGTTCAATGCCCTGCTCACTTTTGACATTGATCTGCGCGCTGAGCTTTTGTGGGTTTACTGACTTAAAACCCGGCGCGTTATTGATGTCCTCGACGCCGTAGGTGCGAGTCACGTCGAGCGAGCCTTCGCTTTCAATACGAATGACTTCCGCACCAAGAAAAGCGAGTAATTTGCCGACATAGGGTCCAGCCCAAACCTTGGTGAGTTCAACCACTCGAACGCCCGCCAGCGGGCCAGCTTTTCCAACTTTCGATTCAGCATTTGCTATGGCTTTAGCTGCATCAGCGCCCCCAAACTCTGCTCGAATATTGTCATTGTGTTGCCCTAACAAAGGTGCCGGGCTGGATAATATCGCGGGAGTTTCACTCATTCGGTAAGGCACGGTGGGATATTTCGCCTTGCCCAACACCGGATGCTCCAGCTCGGTAAAATACTCGCGAAACTGATACTGCGGCGACTCTAGCAAATCACTGGGGTTATTAACGGCGACCAGTGTTACCCCAAGTTTTTGTGCCTGTTCGGCTGCATCGTGTTTGCTCTGGGTTTGTAGCCATTCACTAATGTGCCGACGACAGGTGGCGACGCGTTCCGGCGTACAGCCCCACTCCATCCAGTTATCGGGAAACTCATCCATCCAGGCCGTATCATCTAACAGCTCCCGCAAGCCGTCCCAGTGCGCTGGCGCCGACAGCCAGATATACACAAAACCATCCAGGCAGGGCAGAATTGTCGCTGGTCCCGACAAATCAAAAGCCGCGCGACTGGCACTGACTTCCATTTCACCCGCCACCATCGGTGCCAGCACATAATCAATTCGCGAACCTAAAACTTCCTGCTTGGAGATTTCGATAAATCGACCAAGCTCTGACTGATCGCGATCAATTAATGCCGCTGAAATACAAATGCAAGCCTCCATCGCCGCCTCATAACTTGGCAGAAAACGACCAGCGCCGTTCAGCGGTGGCAGGCTGGGATCGGCACCTGTTGGCGTGTGATAGCCCCAACCGCTGCTATGGAAAACGTTCAAATCCTCTGCATGTTGGCGGTCAGCGCCGGGGGTTAGTCCAAAATTGCTGATCGAACAAAACACCAGTCCAGGATAGTGTTGCTCGACCTCTGCAGGAGAAAGACCAAGCTTTTCGAGCCAGCTTATGTTGTGATCATCAATCACCACATCTACCTGCGACAGCAAACAATTCAATAATGGCCTTTGCTCAGCGTCAGTAAGGTCCAGTTCAAAAGAGCGTTTATTGGTATTGAGATAGGCGAACAGACCACTTTTTTCCGGGCCATCCTGTTCGCTAATACCATTCTGCCCGCTAATAAAAGGCGTTAAACTTCGGGTCGGGCTACCTGTTGCCGGCCGTTCCACCTTGATGACATCAGCCCCGAAATCCGCAAGCAGCTTGCCACAGTATTCGCCGCTGGCACTCTCGGCCAGTTCCAGTATTTTTATTCCCGCCAAAGCTGGCATCGTTTCACCTCTATACGTAATTCTTTGATTTCTCTGGTTTTATTGAAGTTTCTTGACCGCCTTTTGAAACCGAAAAGCACACTAAAGTCCAGCCTCCACATTTTCCATAGAGTTTCAATTGATTCCTGACTTCACGCGTGATTTCATACACACTTGGCGCAGCCGTTCTGTCTGTGCTGCCGGTTCATTTTTCCCGGGGCCGCGCGCTTGGGCTTAAACACCTCAATGGGGTCGAAGCTAACTAAGCCGCGGCAACCATAATAAGAGCACAGACAGATGATGGAATTATCCCAATTAAGTCTAAAGCCTTTTTTTAGTATTGAACGACCGCTGGACCTGATGCC
This sequence comes from Oceanicoccus sp., assembly GCA_965661375.1. Classification (GTDB taxonomy): domain Bacteria; phylum Pseudomonadota; class Gammaproteobacteria; order Pseudomonadales; family Dasaniaceae; genus Oceanicoccus. The sequence goes on from CBFIDJ010000007.1 coordinate 59,622, forward strand.
AAACGGGCGGCAAATGCGCATTGCCAATCTTGGCGCATTTCCTCGATTAGCAAAAGCCTTCGGAGTGGATCATCGCCGACTCCTCGAACGCCACGCCATCGACCCACAGGAAATACAAAGCCCCGACCAGCTGATAGATTGTAAAGACTTTATTGAACTGCTGGAGGAATGCAGCAGTTCCGTCAATGAACCCCTGTTCGGCCTGCGTTTGGCGCAACTGCACGAGCCCGATGTTTACGGCTGTGTGATTGCACTCTGTCGCGCCGCTGCCACCTTTCGCCAATCCCTGGAAAGCTTTGTTAAATATCTACGTGTCACCCACTCCTCAGCCAGCGTACAGGAGCTGGTTGAAGGCAAACAAACCTCCGAATACCGCTGGTATGTTCGTACAGAACTCGGCTGTAACCAACAGGCCAACTATCACGCCACCCTATTAATCATCAAACTGTTACGGCAAATCGGTGGCCCCAACTTTCGTCCCAGCTATATCAATCTCACAGTAGATGCCCGCAGCAAGGACATTGCCAAACTGGAACAACTGTTTGGCTGCCGTTTTCACTGTAATGTCAGTAATAATTCCATTGGATTTCCCACAGAATTTCTCGATCGCCGCATCCCCAGTTCCAGTCGAGTGCTCTACACCCTGCTCAGTGGTTACCTCGATAAATTGGCCAGCGCGAGCGAAATTTCAGTCACAAGCAAAGTCGAAAACTATATTCGTAGCTCGCTGACTACAGAGCCCTGCACCATTGAAAACTGTGCCCAGCAACTCGGCATGGCCGTGCGCACCCTGCAAACCAAACTCAGCGAAAACGGTGACGAGTTTTCCACCATTCTTGAACAACAACGCACCCTATTAGCCAAAAGTTATTTGAAAAAGCAGCTATCACTGGACGATGTAGCGGCCAACCTGGGCTACGCGGAATCCTCCAGTTTTGGTCGTGCCTTTAAACGCTGGACGGGGCTGACGCCGAAGCAATACCGCCAGGCCACCCTGTAAATTAAGCAACCTGAGAAGACACGGAAGGCTTTATCTCTTTTAAACTACGGGCGGATTCAAGCGCATATAACTGCGATCCGAACCATAGGCATAATAGGGATAAGGTGGTGTAACCTTACTGACGTCGTTCAAGCGTTTCAGCTGATCTTCTGATAAAGACCAACCCACTGCCCCCAAGTTGTCCTGCAACTGTGCTTCGTTACGCGCACCCAATATGACGGTGGAAACCGTGGGACGAGTCAGTAGCCAGGCCAGCGCCACCTGCGGAATCGTCTTGCCGGTTTCGCCCGCGATTTCTTCTAACACATCGACCACGTTAAACAATACTTCTTCATCGACAGGCAAGCCCCAGTGCGCGACTTTATCGAGCCGTGTGCCTTCTGGCGCTGGCTGGTTACGTTTGATTTTGCCGGTAAGGCGCCCCCAACCTAATGGACTCCATACCATCGCCCCAACGCCCTGATCAAGGCCAGCGGGCATCAGCTCCCACTCATAGTCTCGGCCCACCAGCGAGTAATGCACTTGATGGGAAATATATTTTGGCCAGCCGTGTTTATCGGCAGTGGCCAGTGATTTCATAATCTGCCAGCCGGAAAAATTGGAGGCGCCCACGTAACGCACCTTGCCGGATTTAATCAGCGCATCAAAGGTGTAGAGTACTTCTTCTATCGGGGTAAAACCGTCAAAACCGTGCAACTGTAACAGGTCAATATAATCGGTATTGATACGCTTTAAGGCTTTATCCACCGCCGCAATCATCCGATGCCGAGAGGAGCCGGAATCGTTTGGCCCGGTGCCCAGAGCAAGGCTCATTTTGGTCGCAATCAACACCTGATCACGACGGCCTTTAACCGCAGCACCCAGAATTTCTTCGGCAACACCGTCGGAATACACATCGGCAGAATCAAACAGGTTCACACCGGCATCCAGACAAACATCTACCATACGGGTGGCCGCCTTTACATCGGTATCGCCCCAGGCGGAGAAAAACTTGCCTTGCCCTCCGAAGGTACTGGTACCAAAACTCAACACCGGTACCTTTAAACCGGATGCACCTAAATAGCGATATTCCATCGAAAACTCTCTTTAACTGTTAAGAAAAATAAATAACAGGGCAGAAAAAAGGCCGGCTCCAAGGCCGGCCAATACCACTCAATCAATCTTTTTTGGCTCGACCGCCGTAACTTAAACGCCACTCGGGTGGGTAGGCCAAATCGTTGTCTTTAACAATATTGTTCAGGCCTTTGCCGAACACGTCATCACCCAGCTGTACATCATCAAATTTGTCATTGGTCATCATCGGCAACATGCCTTCAACGAAACCAGTCAACACACTACCCATATACTCACCGCGTTGCTGCTTGTACAACTCCAGAAAAGTCTTCTGCACCTGAACGGTATCAGTAGGGCGAGTGCGAGCACAGGCCATAGCGTATTTCATGGTTTCATCTTCAAGCTGGTCGCGAGGTACTACGCTGTTGACGAAGTTGAGATCGGCCATCTCTGTTGCTGTAAAGGGACGCCCGGTAAACCACATTTCAGAGAACTTACGTAGTCCCATCATCTCAACCCAGGTCCACAGTCTTGGGCCCCAGCCGACATAGCGAAAGGCAGGATGACCAAACAACGCCTCATCGGAAGAGACCACCAGATCCACATCGCCAGCCTGATAAAAATGCCAGCCATAGCAGTAGCCTTTAGCTTCGAGAATACTGATTTTTTTGAATTCCTGTAACGGACGGTTACCCGCTCTGGCTTTCGCGTAGTGATCGGTCAAGCCATGCAGAAAACGATAAGATTTTTTCGGTGGATACTTCACATCTTCCTTGTTGCTAATGCCAAACTCGTGCAGCAGTGATACATCTTCTTCTGAAGCAGACAACATTTCATCCTGCTCGGGCAGATCACCACCGGCACCGAAATGTTTGCCTTCACCACGAAGTACCAGCACCTTAACATCATCATCAATATTGGCCTGATGGATTAAATCGGCATAATACTGGCGCATACCGATTGTAGTCGCATTCTGTTTTTCAGGACGATTAAAGGTCAGCGTTGCAATTTTAGTGGACTTATCCTTTTCGTACTTGATGTACTGTTTGGCTTCTTCATACAGCTTGTCGATTTCTTTCATAGCATCACCTGTTTTTATCGTACTTTTTGATAGTTAACGTAGTTCGGGTTCTGACCCCGGCTCTGGTACCCAATAAGGCCCAGAATATACAGAGACAAATTCGCCCACTTCTTTCCGCTATTTGTATCATTCTATAGGGAGTGGGTCCTGACAGATCGCGCTAACGGCTATACCGTCAGTGCAATGGCCGCTGAGAGCTGTGTCAGGAAGCAGAATAAGGCTCAAACAGGGACTGCGCCCCATCTTTTCGAATCCAGCCAAAATAGGGCGCCGCAAAGTGCGGCGGGAGCCAGGTCAAGGTGGTAGGGACCCAGCGTTCGACTTTGCGTTTTATAGAAAGAACTCAGTACTGAGCAGGTGCATCCATCTGCATATAGACCTGAATGCCGGTGATTTTTTTTGCATCATTAAATTCGTACATAGACATTGAGTAGAATGGTTCTTCCTTATCACCCTTAGTCACCATCTCTTCCAACTGGTAATAAACCGCATCCTGAGCTTCTCGCAGACTTTTTGCCACGGGTACCGGCCGCCAGCCTTCGGAGGTTGTCACCCACTGGGTCAACATATCCACATACTCTGGCCATTTCATGGCATCGTGGAAAGGACCAATACGAAGGAAGTTATTGACCTCCACGAACTCCTCCAGTGGCGCCCAGTCTTCCTTGCTAAAACCCGGCTCGCGGCCCTTGTCGACAATATCTTTCATGACACGAACAAATTCAAGAACGCGTTCAGCCAATGGACCATTGCTAGTGTTATTACTCATTTTGAAGCTCCTCTCGATACTTATTGTTATACTCTTTTAGGGATTACTGATAACGGATACTAGCACAGCCCCGAGCGGCTACTGGATTAAAAATGAGACATAAAAAAAACCGGTGTTAAGAAATTAACACCGGTTTTAAAGTATAACTTTTTAGGTACATTTCCAATCTGTGCCAGTCAGGAGATCTAGTATAAGAATCAGAAAGCTCCTATTTAATACTGCTCATATTTAATACTGCTCATTTCGCCTCTTTTAATGAACGGTAAAAATCCGCCAATACATCAAAGGCCAGTTTTTTCTCTCCAGTCTCCGACACCAAACCTTTGCGGTTATAGGTGCCATGAATACCATTCAGCTCACGCAGGTGCGAACGAAAATCCTTTAATACCCAGGGTGAGAATCCCTGCACGTAAGGGCTTTTCGGCAACATATTGAGTTGCGCTTCATAGACTTTGGCTTGATATTCCTCCGACCAGATAAGAGCCTCTTCTGAACGCAGCCCCTGTTTAGCGCCGGCACCAAATTCCGAAATAATCATTGGCTTGCCAAATGCATTACTAAAACGAATGCGATGCATTACTGCCATCATGGCATCGCGTACCAGCATTTCATCCACACCAATATTGTCGGCAAGAAATCCCGAGTAATACCAGCCGAAATATTCGTTATAGCCAATAATATCGACCACATCTCCCAAAGGATCTTCGATCACAATATCAATGGCTTCATCTGCTGTAGCAGCCTTGCGATCTGACTGGTCGCCAGAACCCTTTGCCCCTGATGCACCGGACTGGCTTTTAGCCGCCATCGCCATTAAGCGCTGCTTGGTTGCCGCATCCACTTTCGGGTTTTGTAATAACTCAATAAAGATATATTTACTCAATTTGGTAAAGGCGACGCGTGGGTCGGCAAACAGGGCCGAGGCTATTGGGCGCTGACTCTCATCCAGTTCGCGAGCCAGCTCAGCTAGTGCCGTTAGAAAATCCAGTCTGGCGTGGGTTTCGGGAAAACTCTCATTGGAAACTGACCACATGGCAATAGACGCGCGATTCAGATCGCGGCTAATATTATCCGTGACCTGACCTTTAGCGGCTGCCAGTGTCTCGGAATTTTCCCAATCGATTAAAGATACGATCGGCACTTCGCTCCACAACAACAGACCCATTTCGTCGGCCAGCTTTACCGCATGCTCACTATGCGGATAATGCGCCAGACGAACGAAGTTAGCGTTCAGCTCTTTCACCAATTTAAACATCGCCTTTACATCTTCACGGCTATGGGACAAACCGGGATGCAGGGTGGTTTCCTCGTGCATGCTGATTCCGCGCAGCTTGATCGCTTCGCCATTCAGAAGAATATTTAAACCATCGGTTTTAATCGTGCGAAAACCAATGCGATCTTTAATTTTTTCTTTGCCATGACTGAGGTATACATCGTACAGCGCGGGGCTTTCTGGCGACCACAACGATAATTTTTTCGCCTGCATTGAAAACTCTGCCCGACCCTTGGCATTGGTGGTAACCACGGTTTTAATGCCAGCTTTGGGAATACTCAGTGTGACTTTTTGCTTAGCAAGCTCTTTGCCTTGTACTTGCACCCAGCCTTTAATGTCAGATTTTTTATGATCAGGTAAATAGACATGGTACTGTTCAATATAGGTCTCGGGAGTCACAACTAAACCTACATCGCGAGTCAGACCGCCATATTTCCAGAAATCTGAAGTGCTCATGGTTGGTATAGAGGACTCATCCAAATGCGCATTCACCCTAACGATCAACTCATTATGCCCGGCTTTAATAAACTCGGTTATGTCAAAATTAAAAGCGGTGTAGCCGCCGATATGACGCCCCACCAATTGATTATTGACGAATAAATCCGTGGTGTAATTGGCACCGCCAAAATGAATAAAGTAGCGCTTGTCTGCTTCGGGTTCTATATCCAGGCTTTTTTGGTAAACCACTCGGCTGCGATAACGATCCAACTCAGGGATCTGACTATTCCAGTCACCCGGCACTTGCAACTGACGGCGACTATCAAAGGTTCTCTCCTTCAGGTAGGGCATACCAACCCCGGGGGTCATTGAACGATCAGGATAATAATTGCTCTTGGTAATGACTCCCCAACTCATGCCGGATTCGTCCAAAAAAAAGTTCCAGAGGCCATTCAGCGATTGATACTCTCGAGCATTCGCATTTACCAATAGTGGTTGTGGCGCGGGATACCCCATCTGAGGTTCGCCGCGGAAAAACTCCATGACCCCATCACCTTCATCTTTTTTAACTTCTGCCATTGCAACCGAGGAAGCCATCAGCACACAACAGCTGATGGCGATAACAGTATTTTTGAACTGATCGCAAGCCTTGAGCATGGATATGAGAGATGAGGTGTATTGCATAATCTTTACCTAAGAATAAGAAACCCGTGAGTAGTAAATCAATTGAGTGGATTTATTGATCAGATAGCAGCAAGGATGGGCTTAAGGATATTGGCCTTACCAATTAAGCAATATAAAGAGCAACATTTTTAGAGTCAACCTAACTCGACGGATTAACCGAACGGTAATACAGATGAAAAATCGCCCAGCTGCGGTTTAATAGTACTTTGATACAAACACCACCCGGCATATCCCCATTTGGGAATATTACAGCTTTAGTCGTCTATGTACACTATCTACAAAGTACCCTTTCTTAAGACTAATAAATTCATAAACTCAGAACTCATTATTTCAGAATACATAATTATGAAAGTTCAACCAGCCGCGTTTTTACGTACCACCCTACCCCTCGACTTCAACTCACTGGAGCTATACGACAGTGGTCGCTACCACTCAGTCTGGCTGCCGGATCATATGGTGAGTTTTTGGCCAGATTCAATCTGGACACCTGAGTTTACCGATCTGGCCACGGTGTCGCCGTCGCCACACCGCCATTTGGATGCGATGACCGTCGCCGCCGCCACCGCCGCCAAAACTGACAATGTGCGAATCACTACCTGCGTGGTGGACACCGTACGCCGCCACCCATCGCTGCTGGCGCAAAGTGCTTTGACCATTGATCACCTGTCGGGCGGTCGTTTTACCCTCGGCCTGGGCTGTGGCGAAACGGAGAACACCGTCCCCTACGGCTTTGATTTCAATAAGCCCGTTGGTCGTTTCGAAGAATCACTCAAAGTGATTCGCCTGTTGTGGGATAGCGAAGGCACGGTAGATTTTGAAGGCAAATTCTACAAACTGGAACATGCCAGGCTGGATACCGAGTTATATGAAGGCCGCTCCCCTAAAATCTGGATTGGCGCCAACGGCCCCCGCATGTTGAAACTGACCGGGCAATATGCCGATGGCTGGTGGCCAGCTGGTGCCTGGACCCCGGAGCAGTACGAAAGCAAATTGAAAGTGATTCGTGAATCCGCAGAGCAGCATAACCGTGACCCCATGGCCATTGAGCCAGCACTGGTTACTTGTTGCTTTTTGGGCGATGACAAGGAGTTAGCCGAGATCACTTCGGCACCGCTGGTCAAAGCCTGGATTATGCAAATCTCGGCCCCGGATCTAAAAGCTTTTGGTTTTGATCACCCCATGGGTGAAAACTGGCGCGGCATGCAGGACATTAACCCTGGCGTATTAACCCGAGAAAAAATCATCGAGATGCTGGATAAGACCGATCCTGAAGCCATTCTCGCAGTGGTTCCACACGGCACCCCCAAACAAGTTGCCAAAAAATTAAAAGACTATGTTGACGCCGGATTACGGGTTCCCAAAATTCTGGATTACAGCACCATGGCAGGGCTGAAATATGGCGCGGCTTCCGCAGCGAGAGTTATGGAAACTGAAGACGAATTGATGAAGTTGTGCGGGGAATAAACCGTGACTGACAATAAGCCCTTTGATACGGACAACATTCTCGACACAGAAAAACTGTTAGCCAAAGCCGAAACCGAAACCGGACTCAATGATTACAGCGATGATAGTTTTTTAGAGCGATTTGCTCTCGGCGTAGAAAAACTGCGCGATTGCAATATGGATCTCGCTGGCCAGCAGGCTGCCGCCGATGTTTGCCATTGGCTACTGACCGATCGTCTGAAGTTTTTTAACGACCACAAAACCTATCCCGGTCTGGCCGATGAGATGATCGAAAAACCACTGTTTGCCACCGGCGAGCCCCGTGCAGGCACCACGCTGCTACATGCGCTGCTATCGGTAGACCCGGATTCCCGCTCGCTGCGTTTTTGGGAGGTGATGCACCCGTCACCACCACCTGGCCTCGCGGAAGCCGATGACCCACGTCGTGCGCAATGCGATGATGAATGGCGTGAAATTAACGAGATGGCGCCGGAGTGGCTAAAGATTCACCCCTATAATGATATGTTAGGAGATGGCTTACCGGAGTGCGAACGCAGCTGGGCCTTTGACTTCAGAATCATGACCCCCACCGCCTGGTGGCGTGCGCCCATCGGCATGAGCATTGCGGGCTTTCCTGCGGATGCTGCCGCCCAGTACCGCATCCATAAAATGATGTTGCAGCACTGCCAGTATGGCCGCCCGAAAAAACGTTGGGCTTTAAAAGGCTTTCACGCTGCGAGACTGGAAACGTTATTTGCAACCTACCCCGATGCCCATATTATCTGGACCCACCGCGACCCGGTTGAAGTAACCGCTTCCCGTATCGCCATGGCCGTCACCCTGACCAAGGCCTTTGGCAAGGGCGAAGTGGATATGCAACAGCAAGCCGCTATTCATCTGGGGGCAACTCGCGCCAATATTAAAGACACACTTAACAACCCCTATATTGATGACCCACGTATTCATCATGTGCGCTATAGGGATTTTGTGAACGACCCGATAGGTACGATTGACCAGTTTTATCAGTCTGCGGGGATTGAAATGACCGATGCTGCTCAGCAGGCAATGCGTGATTATCTGGCGAATAATAAAGGCGATCGCTACGGCAAGTTCCACTATTCGACCGACATGATTGGCGCCGATATCGATGAGCTAAATCGCGAATTTGCTCCCTATCGTGAGTGCTTTGGACTGGATGAGAAATAACCCGAACTTCGAGAAACAAGAGACCAATAATAAAAACAATAAACTAATCACAGGCAGAAGCATGTCCAGACCGGCGATTCACAACCGAGTATCCATTAACAGTATTTGCCTGATGGAGTCAGCCACCCTGCCGCAACAGGCCGAGCACTGGCAGACGCTTAACGCCAAACGTATCAGCCTGGTTGGCCCGCAGATTGATATCGAAGGTTTTGATGCAGCACAAGCGGCATTGGACACCGGCGACTACCAACTGGAAACCGTTGTCCACCCGCTACTGCCGGGCGCCGCCCTAAATCCTGACCCGTCGAGCTGGAGCAAAACCCGCGACGCTCTATCTGCCCGTATCGACATGACCAAAGGCTGGGGTGGAAAATCCATTTATATGACCACCGGCGGACACGGGGATATGCTGTGGGAGCAGGCGGCGGACGTATTTACCGAGGTGATCGAGCCCTGTGTAAAAGAATCTAAAAACGCCGGCATTGCCCTGATGATTGAAAATGCCCCACCGCAATATGCTGATCTGCATATCGCCCACACTCTGCGCGATACGGTAGCGCTGGCAAAACACGCAGGCATTGGCGTGTGTATTGATTTGTTCGGCTGCTGGACAGAGCCAAGCCTGAAACAATCCATCACCGAAGCCGTCGCTATCAGCAATCTGGTACAGGTTAGCGATTACGTGCTAGGCGACCGCGCCCTGCCCGCCCGCGCTGTACCCGGCGATGGAGTGATACCACTGCAAACGATGCTGGAATGGATATTGGATGCGGGATATACCGGAGCCTTTGATTTGGAATTACTGGGCCCCCGCATTACGGAAGAAGGCTCCGTACAAGCCACTGCCCGAGCCGCTAAAGTTACAGGCGAAATACTAACGAAGCTTGGGGTATAGCCTGTAAAAAAAGAATTAGCGACAAAATTAATTTAGCAACAAATAAACAAAAACCTGTTAATCCAGGTCTTTAACTAATCAACCAAAAGAATTCATTCTATTTAAACCAGGAGAACATCATGGCCCTTGGCGATAGCCCCCACGACGCTCCACTAGACAAAGCCTGGAAAACTTTTTGTAACCAACTGGAAGCCGCTGGCGAGTTGGTCTTTAAAGATTATAACCCCGCCACCCCCGAACACCGGGTCGATGCCTTTCGGTTTTTAACACAAAACCTTGGACAGGCATTTGATCTGGCGCTGGAAACCTGCGACACCCGCTACCCTGCCCTGCACCCCTTCTGCACCCCCACCCGCAAGTTGGGCGGTGATGCGGCGGACTTTTTGTATTTGCAGGCATGGATTGATGGCGACTCGGTATACAAAATTTCCGGCAATCGCGGCACGGCGCGTTTTATCAATTTCACCGTGCAGGGCGAACGGCCAGAAAAACAACCGGGTACGGATATTCCCAGTCTGCATGATCCCTTTGGCGATATTCCCGAGGCGAATCTATTTGGCCAGCAGTTAACCACCGAGGAAAATGGCGACTTTGAATTGTATATTGGCGGCCTGGAGCGTGGCCCTAACTGGCTGCCAACCACACCAAAATCACGCAAGCTGTTCTTACGGCAGGGCTTTGATCGCTGGGATGAACTGCCCGCCAATATGAGTATCGAGCGCATTGATATGGACTCGCCCCGCCCCATGCCAACACCTGACACAATGATTGAGGCGATGGATTGGGCCGGCACTTTTGTGAAGGCGGTCATGACTGATTGGCCCGATCACTCTTATCACCACAGCCCCTTTGTTGATCCTATTAATGTGAATCAATTTCCGGCGAATGCTAATGATAATGTGGATGAATCCGATGCCAAGCGTGGTCGAGCCATTGCCCATATGTGCTGGCAACTTAACACAGATGAAGCCCTGATTATTGAATTTGATAACCTCGACAGTTTCTGGATGCTGTCGAATAACGGCTCATTTTTTAACAGCCTGGATTACCTGTATCGGCCGGTTAGTTACACACCAAGTCGCTCAGCGATTGATAGCGACAATAAGGTACGACTGATTCTTTGCCACCAGGACCCGGGCTACCATAACTGGCTGGATACGCAGGGCATGTTGCGCGGTAACCTGACCTACCGCAATCTACAAAGCCCGACGGGTTCGAGCTTTAAAACGCAACTAGTGAAAATCTCCGAGCTGGCAGAGGCCCTGCCCAAAGAGACCATTAAAGTAACACCCGAACAGCGCGTGCAGCAATTGCATGCCCGCTTTGACAGTATTCGTCGGCGTTACAATATTTAAACTTAAGTATCTAAACTGAATAACTCTTACTGTAAAATATTGCGCCATATTTTGCTGGGTCGCAGAATAAGCTAACTATTACCTTGCACAGAGTAGCGGGCTGGGATGGCAGGCACCTCAAAGGGCGCGGGGTTCCAACCGATGAGGTGCCTGCCATCCCAGCCTGCGGCCCAGCTATAGCCGACCACGCCCCTAAGAACGCCCCTAAGAAGGTGCCATTCGCATCCAAACTAAAAAAACTAACAGAACTTATCAACGACAAAACTTCAAGCCTTAACCAACCGCTTACGCTGCCAGCGATGACTTTTGTAATACAACAGCGTCATCGTGACCGTTATTATCCCCGAGAAAAACGATGACCACCACAAGCCCAATTCCCCCATCGCTGTATGCTGCGATAGCACATAAGCCAAAGGGATTTGTACCAGCCAGATACCCAGCAGCGTCAACACCATGGTAGAGAAGGTATCACCGGCACCTCTAAAGGTACCCGTTAGCGCCAACTGTATGCCCGTTAGAGGGAAGCCCAGCGCATAAATTCTCAATACCAGCGCACCGCGTTCAATCAACTCAGGATCATTGGGTACAAAAAAACTAATAATCGGAACGGCAGCAAAAAAGAACACCGACCCGATAATCGCCATAATAGCAAAGCCCGCTGTGGCCGATACCCGGGCAATCCGTGTGGCCTGATTCAAATCACCTGCCCCGGTACTCTGACCGACCAGAATAGACGCCGCCATTGAAATACTGAAGACGGGCATAATCACAAAGGTCAGAATACGAAAGGCAATCCCGTAGGCTGCCAGCGCCAGAGTGCCGAATTTAGCCGCCAGTATCGTCACCACCGAAACCGTCAGCGCCTGCATCGTCTGCTCAATCGAAGAGGGAAAACCCAGCCGCAACAGCTGGCCCAGCATGGGCCAGTCCGGCAGCAGGTCTTTGGCCTTGACCGTCAAGCCAAAGCGAGGTTGCAGCATTAAACGAATGCCAGCAATGGTGGTAATCAGCTGTGTTATCAGGGTAGCGAAAGCTGCCCCAATGACCCCTAAGGCCGGCACAATTCCCCAGCCAAAAATGAATAGCGGATCCAGTAAAGCATTAATCGCAACACTGGCCATAATAATGCGTAGCGGCGCCCTGGCTTCACCCAGTCCTCGCAAAATCGCCTGATACAGTGAGCTCAGTAATAAAAAAATCGAACTGGCGAAGGAGATTCTCAGATACGTCACGGCGTCATCAAAGATATTCTCCCCCGCGCCCATCACTTGCAAAATCCGGGGCGCAGCAAGATAGCCACAGGCTGAAAGGACAACTGCCACCAGACCAATCAAGGTCAAAGCCTGGGCCGCGACATGGTCCACCTGCTGCTTTTGTCCGGCACCGAAATTCTGGGAAATCAGAATCGACCCCGCCAATGACAGGCCACTTCCCAGCGAGATTAGCAACAGATTAACGGGCATGCAGATGGAGACCACCGCCACTGCCTCTGCACCCAGCCGCCCCACCCAGAAGGCATTGATAACGTGATAACTGGTTTGCACCGCCCCACCAATGGCAATGGGGATGGCCAGGGTCAATAATTGCTTGAGTAATTCCTGTGAATTGGTGGCCGGGATATACGTTTTAGACATTACTGCTTATTCTCACTGCTTTTTTATTTTCGTTATAATCTGCCTGCTTATCGCGGCATGAACATTAATGTCACTGATTGTAGGACAAAAAGCCCAAGGCGATAACGATTACAGCCAATATTTGTCAACTGGCTTTTTACCTAAGCGCACCCCTTTGAGCCTTTTACCAGCCACTCCCCATTATCTGCTTACTTATTTCATATTACCCGCGTAGCACCCGCTGCAACTGACGCCAGACCGCGCCACCTCTGAGTTCGCCTAAACAGGCCCACATTAAAGGATAAACAAGAGCATTATCGGTTCTTTCCTGTTGGCCTGTGATCGGCTACAGTGCCTACTCTTTGCATGCTCATATTACTGAGATTTTAAAATGACTTACTGTGTTGCTGTCGCTACCCAAGACGGGCTGGTGTTTTGTTCCGACTCCCGCACCAATGCCGGTCCGGATATGCTGTCATCCTATAGTAAAATGCATATCTTCCAACCAGCACCCGACCGGGTATTTTGCCTGTTAACCGCCGGTAATCTCGCCACTACTCAGGCTATCGTCGAGCGTCTAAAGCAGGATATTGAGGATGCGCTACCTAAAAATCTGCTGACCTGTGCCAAAATCACCGAAGCAGCGACCTACGTTACCGAAGTCAGCCGCCAGCAACACACAATGGCTAACGAAGCCACCGGTGGGAGCGGTGTCGATACCTCAGCCTCACTGATTTTTGGTGGCCAGATTCAGGGCGGTCCGCATCGCATCTTTTTAATTTATTCTGCGGGTAACTTTATTTCGGATTCCGACGAAACCCCGTTTTTGCAGATTGGTGAAAGCAAATACGGCAAGCCAATTCTCGACCGAATTCTCAGCAGGAAGACCTCGCTGGAAGATGCCGCGCGTTGCACTATCGTATCGATGGATTCCACCATCCGCTCCAATGCTACGGTAGGGGCTCCTATTGAAGTACTGGTTTATCTCACCAAAAGTTTTGATACCAGCCATCATGTTAAACTGGAAACCGATGACCCCTATCTGCACGAGATTAAACGTTCCTGGGATGACACCCTGAAAGCTGGCTTCCTGGCCCTGCCTCGCTTTGAATGGGAGAAACGCTCTCAAGTAGCGAATAATGAAATGCCTATGCAGGAGCCAGTTGTTCCTGAATCACCTCCGGTTAGTAACAACAGCAACGCTCCTGCTCAGAGTACGGGCAACAACTTTAATACTAATCGGCAAAACTAAATCAAAACAAAAGGCGCTAAAGCTTTTGGGCAACGTAATAGATATCGTCTTTTGACACAGGTTTGACAATATGATGATCCATCCCGGAATCAAAGCATTCATCTATGTGTTCGGGAAATGAGTGGGCAGTCAACGCAATAATTTTTATCGGTTTTTCCTCCAACCGCTGCTGATAGGAGCGAATTTTCCGTGTTGCCTCAAAGCCATCCATAATCGGCATATCACAATCCATAAAAACCAAATCGAAGCGCTCATGATCATCCATAATCATTTGGACAGCCTCAAGCCCATCATTGGCTACTTTGCAACTGGCGCCCAGCTTGGTCAACAGTGTTTTTGCCACTAGCTGATTTACCTGATTATCTTCAGCCACAAGCACCTTTCGTCCTTGCAGCGGAAAGTCCACATCGAACGCTTTGGATCCCGCTGTTTTGTTCACCGCTTTGAGGTATAACACCATAGTGACAACGGTGCCCACCCCATACTCGCTCCACAGTTCGACCCCGCCACCCATTTTTTCGGTAATTGCACGGGTGATAAATAAACCCAGCCCCACACCGCCATACATTCTCGTGCTACCGACGTGGGCCTGTTCAAACTTATTAAAAATCCGCTGTAAATTATCCGGATCTATACCGATACCAGTATCCGTAACTGTGATTTTTAACTCTAACTTCTCTTTCTTTAGAGACATTTGTTCGATATGAACTTTGACATAGCCCTCTGAGGTAAACTTAATGGCATTATTAATAACATTGCTGACCGCCTGAAAGATTCTGGCGCGGTCGCCATAAACCCACTCGGGTATTGACGGGTCTACCTCCAGCTCAAAATTCAGATGCCTTTTCTCGAGCACATTGCTATAGGATTCTTTCAGAGAATTCACAAACTCCGAAAATGAAAACTCATCATTGCGTAACACCACACCGCGTTTGTCGACAACAGAGGCATCGAGCAGATCATCAATAATGGACAATAATACTTTGCTACTTTGCTCGATGGCTGAATACATTTCAGCCGCCACTTCAGGGTCCTGCTCTTCTTTCAGAGCACCTAACATACCCAGAATACCATTGACAGGGGTACGCACTTCGTGACTGATCTGTGCCAGAAAATCTGATTTTTTCTTTAACGCCTGTTCCACCGCGTGGGATTTTTCCTGCAGTGTTTCGATCATCTTTCTGCGCTCAGAGCTATCCCGAATAGTAGCAATCACCTGATGAGTGTTTTTATATTTTGTAGCTGCAAGGCGAATAGCCACTGGAATCAAAGTGCCATCCTTTTTTCTCGCCATCAGATTTTCCGCCGTCTCGCCCATAGGACGAATACTGGGGTCATGGTGGTAGTGATCCCTTAACTTGGGATGTGATTCGCGTAGATGCTCAGGCACCAGCTCTTCGACGGGCAAGCCAACCAGTTCTTCGACGCTATAGCCAAATATCACCGAAGCCTGGAAATTAGCGCGCGAGATAAAACCCTGTTCATCAACACGGATCACCGCATCGGGGGAGTTCTCAAATAGATTTTCGTTTTCCTGCAATGCCGATTTGGCCAGCAAAACAGCTTTTTCAAGCTGTGTATTACGAGCCGTTAATTCGGCTTCGGTTTTTTTAAGGGAAGTGATATCGGTATGCACACCCAACATGCGAATAACTTTTCCCGCTTTGTCTCGAACACCCACACCTCGACACCTGACCCACACAGTGGATCCATCTCTGTGCTTAAACCGAACTTCCTGGTCATAGGCATGGTGTGGATCGGCACAGTGCAGCTCAAAGTTGCGCTGTGCCTCTTTCAAGTCCTCCGGATAGATTAAATCCATCCACTCCGAGGATAGGTGTTGTTTTTCACTGGGGTCATAACCAAGAACACGCCAGAAGCTTTCGCTCATCCACTCATGCTCTGGCTGTTCGGTATCCCAAAACCACAAACCATCCAGTGCAAACTGCTGGAGAAAATCGAGAATGGTGGTATCACTACTCAGGAGTTCGTGTAATTCCCTTTTTAAGTAGTGGTCTGCATTTGTATCCATACACTTAACCTACGATGATGGTGAGCCAATCACTAATAAGCCTGACTGAAAAACAATCTAAAGTACCAATAGATATAATAGAGTACCTACCAATAATAATAGTTCACAGCCTGCTCCCCGGAACAGGGACTGCTTCACATCTCTTAATAGAGACTCATCCCGGTCACTACGGCCACCTCCGCTGGTCACCTGTTGAAACAGAAAAGCTTGAGTCACGGTTTGCAGGGCTATTTTTTTTCTGGCAGAGTGCTTGAATCTATAGCAGAATTGCCCGCCCTCAGCTGAGGGCAAAGTCCGATACACCTTTCGGGCGTTAGTTACCCATTAACTCACTGATTTTTCACCCACTATAAACCGGAGATGACAGCCAATTGGAATCATCACAATGGACCATAGAAGACGCTGCAGACCTCTACGGCGTTGACCGCTGGGGCAATGACTACTTCAGCCTGAACCAACAGGGACAAGTTGTCGCGAGGACCCTGAATACCGAAGTGCCTCTACTGGACATCGTCAACGGCATGGCAGAACGTGAACTGCATATGCCCGTAGTGGTGCGTATCGAAAATATCCTCGACGCGCAGCTGTTCAGACTCTACAACGCCTTTAACCAAGCCATCGAAGTTTGCGAATACGAGAACAAATACCGTGGCGTCTATCCCATTAAGGTCAACCAGCAGGCGCAGGTGGTGGAAGAGATTGCTGATTTTGGCAGCCGTTATCAACACGGCTTTGAAGTAGGCAGTAAGCCCGAGCTGATCGCGGCACTGGGCACCATGCAAGAACCCGGCGGCCTGATTATCTGTAACGGCTATAAAGACGCGGAATTCATTGAATTGGGCTTGCATGCCAATAAGCTTGGCTTTATTTGCATCTTCGTGATTGAAGCACCCACTGAGTTACCCATTATTATCGAACGCAGCAAGTCGCTGGGTATCAAACCCCATATTGGGGTACGAGTGAAAATGACCACCCGCGTCAGCGGCCACTGGAATACCACCAGCGGAGATCGCAGCGTGTTTGGTCTGAATACCTCACAGGTGATCCATGTGGTCGATACCCTGAAACAGAACGACATGCTGGACTGTCTGCAATTACTGCACTGCCACCTCGGCTCCCAGATTCCCAATATTCAGGATATCCGCCGTGGCGTGGTGGAAGCCTGTCGTTATTACGCGGACCTCAGTCACGAGGGCGCAGCGCTATCCTATATTGACCTCGGGGGTGGTTTGGCGGTGGATTACACTGGCGCACGTAGCAATGACGAGCAAAGCCGTAACTACACGCTGGAAGAGTACTGTGAGGATGTGGTTGATACCATCAAAACCACCCTGGACGAATACCAAGTGGCTCACCCGACCATCGTTACTGAGTCCGGCCGTGCCACCGTCGCCTATTCCTCCGTCCTGCTATTCAACGTGCTGGACGTCAACCGCTTTGAACCGACTGAAAGATCAGCCGGCCCGGTTGCCGATGAACCGCTACTCATCAGTCAGATGCGGGAACTTTTGACTGACCTCACGGAAGACAATATTCAGGAGTGCTTTAACGACGCACATTTTTTCCGTCAGGAAGTGCGCGAACTTTTCCGCCGTGGCCAGATGGATCTGCGTACCCGCTCGGTGGCGGAAAACCTGTTCCTGGAAATCCTTAACGCCGTCGCCACCATTACCGAAACCATGGAGCGTGTACCGACGGATTTACAGGATTTAAAAACCTCCCTGGCCGATATTTACTACGGCAACTTCAGCCTGTTTCAGTCCTTGCCGGATATCTGGGCGATCGATCAACTATTCCCGATCATGCCAGTGCACCGCCTCGACGAAGAACCCACCCGGCAGGCTGTAATCGCCGATATCACCTGTGACTGCGATGGCAAGATTGACCGCTTTATCGACCTCGAAAGCCCCTCACGGAACACTCTGCCGCTGCATGCGCTCAAGGAAGGCGAAGAGTACTATTTAGGGGTGTTTCTGGTTGGTGCCTATCAGGAAACACTGGGTGATCTACACAACCTGTTTGGTGATACCAATATCGTCAGCGTGCGACTCAACGGCGACGGCAGCTTTGATTTTGTTAAAGAAATTCACGGCGATACCATTGCCGATGTGCTGAGCTACGTGGAATACGACCCCAAGGCAATTCAGTTAAGCCACCGCAATACCGCCGAACGCGCCGTGCGTGAGGGTCGCATTACAGTTCGGGAACGACAGCAAATTGTTCGATCTTTTTCGGCAAGCCTGCAGGGTTACACCTATTATGAAAAAGACGATCTATAAAAACCGACTTGTGAAAAAATGTACGACTACTATGTCAATCGACAAAATAGGTACAAGAAAAAACCAGCTTTGAGGATTAAACGATGTCTACAGTATTGATTATCGGTGCCGGCGGTGTCGGCCAGGTAGTAACCCATAAATGTGCCCAGTTACCCGAAGTCTTTTCCGAGATCGTGCTGGCCAGTCGCACCGAAGCCAAATGCAAGGCTATCGCCGCGCAAATCGAGCGGCCCATTAAAACCGCGCAGGTCGATGCCGATAACGTGCCCGAGCTGGTAGCGCTGATCAAACAGGTCAACCCGGTGATGGTCATCAATGTGGCCCTGCCCTATCAGGATCTCACTATTATGGATGCCTGTCTGGAAGCGGGTGTGCACTATCTGGATACCGCCAACTATGAACCACTGGACACCGCCAAGTTTGAATACAGTTGGCAGTGGGCCTATCAGGAGAAGTTTGAACAGGCTGGTCTGATGGCGCTGCTCGGCTCCGGCTTTGATCCCGGCGCCACCAACATCTTTACCGCCTATATCGCCAAGCATTACTTTGATGAGATTCATACCCTGGATATTATCGACGTCAACGGCGGCGACCACGGCTATCCTTTTGCGACTAACTTCAACCCGGAGATCAATATTCGCGAAGTGACCGCTGAGTGTCGCCACTGGGAAAACGGTGAGTTTGTCACCACCCCGGCCATGTCATTAAATCAATCCTTTACCTGCCCTGATGGTGTCGGCACCTACAATATTTATCGTATGTACCATGAGGAGCTGGAGTCGCTGACCAAACATTTCCCCACGCTGAGAAAAGCCCAGTTCTGGATGAGCTTTGGTGAAAGCTACCTCAAACATTTGGAAGTGTTAGGCAATGTCGGTATGACCGGTATTGAACCGGTGGAATTTAATGGCGTTGAGATTGTACCCATTCAGTTCCTGAAAAAATTATTACCGGACCCTTCAACCCTCGGCCCACGCACCAAGGGTAAAACCTGTATCGGCTGCGTCGTCACCGGCATCAAGGATGGCAAAGAGAAAACCGTTTACGTGTATCAGGTGAAAGACCATCAGGATTGCTATAAAGAGGTGCAGTCGCAGGCCATCTCCTACACCACCGGCGTGCCCGCTATGATCGGCGCGAAAATGATGCTGGAAGGTAAATGGATGAAACCCGGCGTGTGGAATATGGAACAGCTGGACCCCGATCCCTTTATGAATGACCTGAATAGTTACGGGCTGCCCTGGCAGGTGATTGAAGAGCCGGGATACGATTTAGTTTAATCCTACAGAGATTTAAACCTGAGTGGTTTTAAAAATCTCTACAGCTGAACTAGATCTGATGGTGTGGACTCGGTATGTCTTGCTGAGACCGTCACCAGCATGGATACCCAAAGCACTCGCGTTGCTCGCGGGGCAGGCTCTGCTGGTGTCGAGCCCCCACGGATGGGTTCACGGCGTGTCTCAGCAAGACATACCGATTTCACACCTGGCACAAATCTCAAATTCTGCACTAACAAGATTTAACAAGGCTCGAGCTTGATGCAGGATTACAACAACTTTCCCAAGCCCGTTACCCGGTAACCCTCTAGGCAAACCCCTAAATGAATAGCGATACCTTCCATAAGTTTGACCCAAGCCGAGTACCTTCACCCTGCTTTGTGGTGGATGAAGTAGCCATCGAGCGCAACCTCAAAATTCTCGACCGCATTCAGCAAGAATCCGGCGCAACGATTCTGATCGCTTTAAAAGCTTTCTCCATGTTCAATCTGGCGCCACTGATTTCGCGCTACCTGGCAGGCAGTTGTGCCAGTGGCCTGCATGAAGCGCGACTGGCCCGGGAAGAGTTTGGCGGCGAGGTGCATACTTTCAGCGCGGCCTTTACCGAAGCTGATTTAAAAGAAATCGTGAAGATCACCGACCATCTGGTATTTAACTCCTTTGGCCAGCGACAGCGTTTTCAACCGCTGATCAGCGCGGCCCAGCAACAAAGACCGAATTTAAAAATTGGGCTGCGCGTTAATCCGCTGCATTCAGAGGGCACTACCCCCATCTATGACCCCTGTGCGCCAGGCTCCCGACTGGGCATTCCACGCGAAGCCTTTAATGGTCAGGATCTGTCTGGCATCAGCGGCCTGCATTTTCATACTTTGTGCGAACAGGGCTTACCGCCCTTACAGCGCACACTGGCAGCGGTCGAGAAGCAGTTTGGAGAGTTTTTTCCGCAACTGTCCTGGATCAATTTCGGCGGTGGCCATCACATTACCAAACCCGGCTACGATGTGGATGGACTGATCGAAATGATCAAAGACTTCAAACAACGCCACCCCCATCTGACGGTGTATCTGGAACCCGGCGAAGCCACCGCCCTGCACAGCGGCGTGCTGGTGAGCGAAGTATTGGATATCACCCATAACCAGATGGATATTGGCATTCTGGATACCTCCGCCACCTGCCATATGCCCGACACCATGGAAATGCCCTACCGTGCCGAAATTTTTGGTTCCGGTGAAGCCGGAGAAAAAGCACATACCTACCGCCTTGGCGGTATGACTTGTCTGGCAGGTGACGTGATGGGTGACTACAGTTTTGATAAACCCCTGGAAATTGGCCAGCGATTGATGTTCGACGATATGTCTCACTACACCATGGTTAAAACCACGACGTTTAACGGCATTCGGCTGCCATCAATCGCTCGCTGGAATTCAGACACCGATGCCCTTTCAGTGGTGAAAAATTTTGGCTACGATGACTTTAAAAATCGCTTATCGTGACCATTTTCGATTGTTATCATCATTATGTCTGATTTATCTGTAAACAATTTTACCTGTACGCAATATTCAACAAGCAAATTTTTTAACTGCCTTTATTAAAGGTTTTAAAGAGAGACTACCGTGGACGACTTTACTCAATTAGCAGCGCCAGGCTATCCGGTTTTTTTGGGTTCTGAATTCACTCACCCCAAAGCCAGTGATGCCTACTTTCATGTGCTTCCCGTGCCCTATGAAGAATCTGTTTCCTATGGCGGAGGTACCGCCAAGGGGCCTGCCGCTATTCTCGGTGCCTCCTGGCAGCTGGAAACCTGGGACGGTAAGAGCAATCCCAGCACACTGGGTATTCACACCCTTCCACCCATCGATACCCAGGGCGACCCTGAGGCGGTCATCCAGCGTATTGCCGACGCCACCGAAGCTATCGTGCGCGCCGGTGCCATGCCGGTCGGTCTTGGCGGTGAGCATACCGTCACCCTCGGCATCATCAAGGGCCTTATTGCCGCAGGTGAAGACGACTTCGGCGTGGTACAGATTGATGCTCATGCCGATTTGCGTGAAGCCTACGAGGGCAACCCCTACAGCCATGCCTCGGTGATGAAACGTATTCTCGACGAAGACGTTCCCGTGTTTCAACTGGGTGTGCGCGCCTACTGCGAAGAAGAAAAGAAAATCCGAAAAATGAACGGCGTAAAATACATTGATGCCGATGTGCTGGTGCCGCGCAATGTTCAAAACTTCGACCTACCCGACGAATTTCCCGACCGGGTCTTTTTTACGTTGGATATTGATGGCATGGACCCATCCGTCTTTCCCTCCACCGGCACACCGGTGCCCGGAGGACTTGGCTGGTACCAGACTTTGGCTCTGTTTGAATCCGTTGCCAAGCAGCGCACCATTATCGGGTTTGATGTCATGGAGTTTGCGCCTATTGAAGGTTTTCATGCCTATGAGTTTTCTGCGGCTCTGCTCGCTTACAAACTGATGGGCATCGTGCAAAGAAATAACATTATTTAACGCTTTGTCTCCCCATAATATCTGATGATGCGAGCTGGCTGCTTATTGCTTCAGCCTTCGCCAGCATGGACGCTGGCGTAAAACCCTCTCAACTATTCAGCTAATCTGGTTGATAATCATTACAATCAATTTAGTAATAGTGTTAAGCATGATTCTCAACTGTTAAAGTTGCAGTCAACTATTGTTAATCCGTTAACCGGACACTTTCCTCAATGATCCTACCCTCTCCGATTCTCAAAGCCGTCACCTTTGTGCTTCTGGCTAATACTTCTGTTTTGTTTAGCAGCATCAGTTCCGCGGCCGATGGCGTCCCGGTAGCTGTCAGCAGTGTTAAAGAACAAACCATCTACCGACAGGTGGAAATAACTGGCACCATCACTTCACCCAGTGTTGCTCGATTATCGCCTGCTATCAGTGGCCTGGTATCGACACTGCATGTTGATGTGGGCGATCAGGTAAAAGCCGGTGACTTGCTACTGGAGCTGGATGCAGAACTAGCCAGACTGCAGTGGCAAAGCGCTCAGGCAGAACAACAACAGGCCGCCGCCGCGCTGGAAGACTCACAACGACGCCTCAGTGAAGCTGAAAAACTGGCACCCCAAAAAAGCATCGCCAAAACCGCCGTGCGTGATTTAGAGGGTGAAGTCGCAGAAGACAGTGCCGCGCTGGAAAAGGCCAAAGCCGATGCGGCCTACCAAAAAGCGGTTCTTGCTCGTCACCAGATCCGCGCGCCCTTTGCCGGTGTCATCAGTGAAAAGCTGGCAGATATTGGTGAATGGGTTCCACAGGGACAAGGTGTTTTTGAACTAGTGGCCACTGAAGGGCTACGCCTGGACTTCGCAGTGTCGGAGGATTACCTGTTGACCTTAAAACCAGACACCCCCGTCACCTATATGCTCAATGCCTTTCCCGGACAACGGTTTCAGGGGCAGGTCAAAACTATCGTGCCAGTTAGTAGCCCCGGGGCCAGAACCTTTTTACTACGGGTGTCTGCGGGCGATAACAGTCCACAGCTTATTCCCGGCATGTCAGCCCATGCCATTCTTCAGATTCCCAAACAGGGTGAACAGCAGGCTGCCGGTTTAGTGGTCAGTCGCGATGCTGCTTTGCGGCACTCCGATGGTCGCACCGTGGTTTGGACCGTTGAATCCAAAGATAGCGGTTATGTTGTCCGCGAGAACAATGTAAAAACCGGGCAGGCCTTTGATGGCAAGATTGAAATTCTCGACGGCCTCAACGCCGGTGCGCGCATCGTGGTTCAGGGTAACGAAGCCCTGCGCGATGGCCAGGCGGTGCGCGTGGTTTCTGAGCGATAGTGTCTGTAACGTTAAAAAATAATTCTGGGCATTAACGATAGCTTCTGAGTAGTCAGTGACTTTATTCGGAAGGTTTAAAATGAATTTCGGAGCGTTAAATCATGTTTGAGGAAATCATCAAGCGCGGCATCCTGATGACGGTCATCACCCTGATTGTTTGTCTGCTTGGGATCATGGCTGCCACCCGTATTCCAGTACAGATGATTCCCGACCTGGATGTGCGGGTGATCAGCGTGCGCACCAATTGGCCTGGCGCGTCGCCACAGGATGTCGAAAAGGAAATCCTGATCGAGCAAGAAGAATATCTGCGCAACCTACCCAATCTGTCACGTATCCTCGCAACCGCCCGCGGCGGCCGCGCTGAAATCGAACTGGAATTTCCCTTTGGCACCGACATTACAGAAATGCTTATTCGCGTCAATAATGCCCTCAGTCAGGTACCCTCCTATCCTGAGAGCGTGAATGAACCGACTATTTACGCCAACTCTTTTTCCAGTAACTCTTTTATGTTCTTCAGCATTACCACTTTGCCGGGCAATCCGCGAAATCTCGATATCGATTTACAACTGGATTATATTGAAGACAATGTCAAACCGTTGGTAGCCAGAGTCCCCGGCGTTTCGGAAGTCAATATGTTCGGCGGCGCTGAACGCCAGATTCAAATACTTATCGACCCGGCCAAACTGGCGCTGCGCCAACTCTCATTAACCGATGTGCGCCAGGCTATACGCAGTCGCAATCGGGATCGTTCCGGCGGTGATGTTGATTCCGGCAAACGCCAATATCTGGTGCGAACCATTGGTCGCTTCGAGGACCTGGAAGAGCTGGAACAACTGATTCTCGCTCGCCGTGGTGATGCGGTCATCAAGCTCAAAGATGTTGCAACCATCAAGTTAGATCACTTTGAAAAAGCCAACGAGGTCACCTTCGACGGCAAGCTCAATATCTTTATGATGCTGCGGCGCGAAGCCGGTTCAAATGTAATCAACATTAAACAAGCGATGTTAGGTGAGTTGGACAATATTAACGACAACATTCTCAACCCGGCAGGAATGCATATGCAGCTGGTGGCCGATGATGTGCGCTACGTCGAGGAGTCTATTGATAATGTATGGCGCAATTTAGCCATAGGTAGTCTGCTAGCTGTCGGTGTCATGTATTTATTTTTACGCTCGGCACGCGCCACGGCTATAGGGGTTATGGGCATCCCGATTTGTATTATTGTCGCCTTTCTCGGGCTGTTAGTGACTGGGCGAACGATTAATGTTATTTCACTGGCCGGTATCGCCTTTGCTATCGGCATGACACTCGACAACAGTATTGTGGTGTTAGAAAGCATTGAACTTGAACGCCATCGTGGCGCTGCCCGCTGGCGAGCTGCGGTACTGGGAGTTAAAAAAGTGTGGCCAGCGGTTTTCGCTTCCACCATGACCACAGTGTTGGTCTTTTTGCCCGTCGCTTTTGTGGATGAAGAAGCCGGCCAACTTTACTCCGATATAGCCGTGGCTATATCCGCCGCTATTATGGCCTCCATGCTGGTCGCAATCACGGTACTGCCCACCGCCGCGGCCCGTTTAAAACTGGAACCTGAGGACGAAGCCAGTGCAGCGAAAAAGGCTGCAAAGAAAAAAGGTTTTAGCATCAGTCACTACGCCCAGCGCTATCGGATCTTTACCTTAAATACCGTGCATTGGTTAGTCGCCACCCAAAAACGTCGACTGAGCTGTATTGGCATAACCGCTTTACTCAGTGCGAGTATTATTTACTTCCTGACTCCACCGGCGGAATACTTACCTGAAGGAGAAGAGCCTAAAATTTTCGCCTCTATGATTCCGCCACCAGGCTATAACCTGAACAGCATGGTAGAAATCTGTAATGAAATTGAAAACTACTTCCTGCCCTTTGTTGGCGCCGACCCGGCTGATTTCGCCAATGGCAAAGCGCCGGTACCTGCCATTAAATATTTTAATATGCGGGTCAGCCCCTCCAGTATGCGGGTCATCACCGAGCCCGTAAACAGTAGCGATATTGAAGCGCTGATGGATGCTTTTGACGCCAAATATCAGGAATATCCAGGTATGCGCGCCTTCACGTCCCGCGGCTCGATTATTACCAGTAATGATGGCGGTACCCGCAGTATTAATCTCGATATTTCCGGCCCCGACCTGGATGCTATCTATAAGGTGGCCGACGCCGCTTACCGCCGCGCGGAAGAAGTCTTCGATAATCCACGAATTCAATCTTCGCCCTCTTCGCTAACACTGGCACAACCAATGGTAGAAATTCGGCCGGACTGGCAACGTGCCGCTGAGCTGGGTATGACGGCGGAGGAGTTGGGCTTTACTGTTCAGGCGTTGACTGATGGCAGCTATGTGGATGAATTCTTCCTCGCGGATGACAAAATTGATATTTATCTCTACAGCGAGCAGGGGCAAAACAGTTCGCTCGATACTCTGGGGCAAAAGCCTATCTACACCCCCAACGGCTCAGTACTTCAGTTAGATGCACTAAGTACTATCACCGAAACTGTCGATACCAACAGTCTGCGACGGGTAAACGGGGCTCGTACCGTGACGCTCAATATCATTCCGCCGCGGGAAGTCGCATTGGAAACCGGGGTAAAAATCGTTCAAGAAGAAGTCGTCCCCTATCTGGAATCTACTGGCCAAATTCCACTGGGGGTTAACCTCAGCATCTCCGGTGCTGCTGATCAACTCGATGCTACTCAAGCCGCACTTTCCAGTAACTATCTGGTCGCACTGGTGATTATCTATTTGTTGTTAGTCGCTATTTTTAACCATTGGGGTTATCCACTGCTGATCATGACGTCAATTCCACTCGGTATTGCCGGCGGTATCGTCGGCCTGTGGTTAATGAATGCCATCGGCGGCATACTGCCCTGGTTTGGCCTGCGCGCCCTGGTGCAGCCCTTCGACATGATTTCCATGTTAGGCTTTCTGATATTAATGGGTACTGTCGTCAACAACCCTATCCTGATTGTGCACCGCGCTGTCAGCAACTATAAGGAAGAGGGCATGCCCCCCGTCGATGCCGTGAATGAAGCAGTCGATGCTCGCCTGCGACCCATTGCCATGTCTACCATCACCACCCTGTTTGGTCTGGCACCGCTGGTACTGATCCCCGGTGCGGGTACTGAACTCTATCGCGGCGTGGGTGCTATTGTGATGTTTGGGATTATCGGTGCGGCAATAGTGACTTTGACCATGCTACCTGCGTTGACGGCAATGGTGTTGCAGTTTATTGAAGATCGTGAAAAGAAACTGAAGGATACAGAGGCGTTTTAACAACGCTATACCGGGGACAAAAAAAACACATCATGGATTCGAATATAAAACTGTTTTTCAGCGCCTTGGCCATCCTGCTGACCTTTATCGCCTTTATCCCTTATATACGATCTATCCTTTCAGGTGTCACCAAACCCCATGTATTTTCCTGGGTTATCTGGAGCATCACGACCGTTATCGTTTTCTTTGCTCAACTTGATGCAAAAGGCGGTATTGGGGCTTGGCCAATGGGTGTCTCCGGTGCTATCACAACCCTGATTGCACTCCTGGCTTATTTAAAACAAGCCGATATTTCCATTACCCGTGTCGACTGGCTGTTTTTTATCGTCGCACTGAGCTCTCTTCCTTTTTGGTATTTTTCAACTGATCCTTTATGGGCGGTGGTGATACTAACTACAGTCGACCTGATAGGTTTTGGCCCCACCTTTCGTAAAGCCTATGATTTTCCGCACGAGGAAAACTTACCTTTCTTTATGCTGTTTATGGCGCGAAACGGCTTTGCCCTGTTGGCACTGGAACGTTATTCAGTAACAACTGTATTGTTTCCACTATCGGTAAGCATTGCCTGTTTGATGCTGCTTCTTACGGTGAGTTACCGCCGCAGAGCTATAACGGCTGTGGAGGGAAGAAAAACACTCAGCAAATTTTAAAAAGTCAGATCCGCAAGCGGTACAGAGATACTTTTAACCTGATCACCGTTGGCTCGATGCAACTGCAATTCAATTATCTTTGTACCATCTACTGTGTTAACCATAATCGCAGCAAAGTTATCGAACAACAGGTTATCACCTACACGATAACGGTTGTCTTCCGTGGAAAAGAGACCTGAAATACCCATGGCGGAATTCAATCCGCTGGAAGTCACCTCATAGAGCGGATAAAGCTTATCGGATTGTGGTAGCTTGGATATTTCAGCTAAATGGCGATCACCACTCAGCAGGATCACCCCTTCAGCATTGGTCTTACTAATAAGATTAAATAACCGGCTACGCTCATTAGGAAAATTAGCCCATTTTTCAAAGCAGTGCTGCTCTGGAATGACCTGAATACTGGAGGCGATCAAACGAAGATCAGCTGGCTGGGTCAGCATTTTTTCAAGCCACTGCCATTGCCCTTCACCAAGTATGCTGGCATCAGCATCGGTATTCTCAATAATGTTTGTTCTTGCACAACTGGAGCTGTCGGGATCTGTTTTTAGCTCACTTCTAAAGCTGCGCGTATCCAGCAGGATGACCTGAGTATCTAAACCAGCTATAGAAAGTCGATGTGCCTGATAAATACCCGCCGTTTCTTTCCCGCCTGAAGCGGTTCTATCCAATCCAAAAAAATCGAGAAAATAGGCTTTTGATTGCAGCTTGTAAGGAAAATCCTCGCCGCCATCATTTAGCCCATAATCGTGATCATCCCAAGTGGCATACAGGTCGATGTTTTTCTCTTTGGCAGCATCCAAAAAAGACTGAAAATCTTCACTTGCAGCCAAATCACGATAGGCAGTATGAATACGTTCGGATTCTGGTTGATGACGATAAGCCCCCACATCGGAATACATATTATCGCCAAGAAAAATAAACGCTTTTGGCGATAGCGCCAATACATGGTTCCACACAGGCTGGGACTGCCACTGCCGTAAACAGGACCCAAAGACGATAGCGGCCTGATCACCAACTGTTTTATTTAGCTTTATCTCCTCAGCTACCGCTGGAAAAAACACCAAAATAAGAAGCAATAAAGGCTGAAAACGAGTTAATTTTAACGCAA
Organism: Oceanicoccus sp.; assembly: GCA_965661375.1. GTDB lineage: Bacteria > Pseudomonadota > Gammaproteobacteria > Pseudomonadales > Dasaniaceae > Oceanicoccus. Next base: position 88,158 of record CBFIDJ010000007.1, read on the forward strand.
TCATCAATCTATTCTCACATAAAAGAATGGGAAAAACCCAATAACATTAATACTATATTGCTAACCTGATATAACAACTTCATGACAGTGAACAGCAGAACGGCTATTACTCTTCCGGTTGCCAACAGCCCCGGACAAATCTGAAAAGCTGATAGCAGCCAGCCACTGGCAAGCCCTATAATGGACAAATTCTTCGCACCACACACCCTCTTCTAACAAAGGACTAGCACCTCATGCTAAATATACTTTACCTCCTCCTTGGTATCGGGCTGTTAACCGCCGGTGGCGAAGTGCTAATTCGCGGGGCGCTGGGTATGGCAGAGCGCTTAGGTATTTCACCGCTACTATCCGGGTTGGTAATTGTAGGGTTTGGTACCTCCATGCCCGAATTGGTCGTTTCTATTGATGCCATGCTTCACGGCCAAGCGGATATTGCCATTGGCAATGTTGTAGGTAGTAACATCGCTAATATTCTTTTAATTCTGGGAGTATGCGCCGCGATTTGTCCCTTGACGGTCACACCGCTTTCCCTAAGCCGCGATGCAATAACTGTTATAGGGGCAAGTCTGTTGTTTATTGCACTCACACTTGACCGTGATATATCGACATTGAATGGTATCACTCTGTTGGTGTCCCTAATTGCCTATTTACTCTGGGCTTACTGGACAGAAAAAAATCAAGCACTGCCCTCAGCGGCTGTCCATGAAGCAGAAGCCACTGAGATTGAAATACGTCCCCACTCGCTTACCCTGTCCTTAACCGCAGTGGTTGCAGGACTTGGCTTACTGATTGTTGGCTCTCAGGTCCTGCTCAAGGGCGCGACTGGCATTGCCGTCACCCTTGGTGTTTCCGAGGCTGTTATCGGGCTGACCTTAGTGGCAGTGGGCACATCATTGCCGGAGCTTACGATTTCAATTATCGCAGCGATTCGTCGCCATGCCGATGTCGCCGTGGGCAATGTGCTCGGCAGTAATATTTTTAATCTTTTGGGAATTCTTGGTATTTCTGCCATTGCCCACCCCATTAATGTTAGTGACCGGGTCGTGAATTTTGATCAATGGGTTATGTTGGCTGTCGCCTTACTGGCATTTATCTTTCTGTATACTGGCAGGCGCTTGAACCGATTCGAAGGTGGCATTTTATTGATCGGCTATGTCACCTATTTAGTCGTCAGTTTTATCCGCTAATACGCGAACTGGTGTAAACCTCGAGCTTTTTCAAGCTCCCCATGTATTAACGCTGAAAATAGAGTTATGAGCAAGCAACAACCCATCGGTATATTTGACTCCGGCCTTGGTGGTCTATCCATCGCCCGCCGCATTCGAGAAGTATTGCCCAACGAACATATTATCTATGTAGCCGATTCAGCCTTTGCTCCCTATGGCGATAAAACCGAAGCCTTCATTACCGAGCGCTCAACGTTCATTACGGAGTTTCTACAACAACAAAACGCCAAAGCCATTGTGGTTGCCTGCAATACCGCGACCGTTTCCTCTATCAAAATGCTACGCGCTAAGTTTGACCTGCCGATTATCGGCGTTGAGCCGGGTGTTAAGCCGGCAACCCTGAACACCCAAAGCGGTGTCATTGGCGTTCTGGCGACTGCTCAAACCTTAAAAAGCACGTCATTCAATGAATTAGCAAAGGGATTTTCCGGTGCGGTTACCATCGAAACACAGGCCTGCCCCGGCCTGGTAGAGGCGGTGGAAAAGTTAAAACTTGACACCGAGCAGACTAAAGCGCTGGTACAACAGTATGTTCTTCCACTGGTACAAAAAGGCGCCGACCATATTGTGTTAGGGTGTACTCACTACGCATTTTTAGCGCCCCTGATTCAACGCGTCGCCGGCCCGAAGATTAACATCATCAATACCGATATAGCTGTAGCCAGAGAGACCGCCCGTCGACTGGATGTGGCAAAGCTTCTCTCAGAAAATATGGGCTGCGGCGGCGCAACTTTCTGGAGCAGCGCCACCCCCGAACAAGTGAATAAACCAATTAACCAGTTATGGGGTGAACCGGTACCAGTGTTTACTCTGTAGTGCTATTGTCTCTGATAACCTTGTCCTCTCTACAATAATGCCCTCTACAATAAAAAGGATACATGATGGACTCAAAACATTTGGTCGATAAAGAACTGCTCACTCTCATCGACCTATTACCCAAAATCGACTTTTCCGTAGAAACCCTGCCAGCCTCGCGTAAACAGCTTAATGAGATGTTTCATCAAGCAGGGAATTCTCCCGATAACAACCCTGAAGTGAAGCGTCAGGAGATATTTGTCCCCGGCCCAGAGGGAGCACCGGAGGTTCGAGTGCTCACCTATACCCCCACCAGCCAATCCTCAGCACCCCGCCCCGCCTATTTTTACATTCACGGCGGCGGCTATGTACTCGGCTCGCCGGAACAAACCGAACAAAAGAGCTTAACCTATGCCAGCCAGCTGGATTGCGTCGTGGTGGCCGTGGATTATCGGCTGGCACCGGAAACAGCCTTCCCCGGTAATGTTGAGGATTGTTACAGCGCACTCAAATGGCTATATGACAACGCAACAGAGCTGGGCGTTGATCCCACACGGATTGCTATTGGCGGTGAAAGTGCCGGCGGAGGCTTAACCGCTACACTTGCCCTGTTAACCCGCGACCGTGGCGAAGTGCCCGTTATCCACCAGCAGTTAGTCTACCCCATGCTGGATGATCGCCCCCCCACAGAACCTCACCCCTATGCTGGCGAATTTGGCTGGACCGCAGAGCAAAACCATTTTGGCTGGAAGTGCCTGTTGGGCTGTGAGCCGGGTAGCGAAGGCGTATCAAACTACGCCGCAGCGGCCCGTGCTGACAAGCTTGAAGGCTTACCCCCGGCATTTATCAGCGTTGGCTCGCTGGACTTACTGATGGAAGAAGATGTGGAATATGCCCGCCGCTTATTGCGGGCCGGCGTGCCCTGTGAACTGCATATATATCCCGGTGCCTTTCACGGTTCTGATATGCTGGCAGGCGCGCGTATTAGTCAGATGCATTTGCGGGATCAGATAGAAGCATTAAGAATGGCTTTTAATCGTTGCACATAAAACTGATAATTCCCGAAGCGTTTAACGTTATTCGAGCAATAGAACAAGCTACAACACCGGACATAGAAACAATGGAAAAAGCAAAATCAGTCAATGTTTTTGGCGAAGCCCTGGAAACCTGTGGCGAAAACCCTACTACCGGTTTTTTCCGCGATGGTAAATGCAATACCTGCGATGAAGATTTTGGTTCGCACACGGTTTGTGTCGAAGTCACTCAGGAGTTTCTTGAATACTCGCGCTTTCGCGGTAATGACTTATCAACTCCCGTTCCCGATCACGGTTTCCCCGGTTTAAAACCGGGGGATAGCTGGTGTTTATGCGCCGCACGCTGGCTGGAGGCCAAGCAGAATGATATGGCGCCGAAGGTGCATTTGCGCAGGACGCATATCAAGGCCCTGGAGATTGTGCCGATGGCCCTGTTAAAACAACATGCGGTTGACCTGAATTAGGAAGACGTTTAACAATACCATTTCCGTCTGGCCTGCTTTCATTAGGCCCGCCAAATCTGTTTCGCATTCACGAACTCCCGAATGCCGTGTGGCCCCAACTCCCGGCCAATACCGGACTGTTTAACACCACCGCTGGGCAAGCGCGAATCCGTTTTCACGATGCCGTTAATCGCCACCTGACCACTTTCAATATTCATCGCCAGAAAATCCGCCGTGGTTTTATTGCTGGTCCAGACCGCCGCACCCAGACCGTAGTCGGTGTCGTTGGCCAGCTCCAGCGCATGTTCCATATCCTTAAAGGGTATGGCTACCGCGACGGGGCCAAAAGTCTCTTCACGAAACACTGCCATACTGTTGGTGACATCAGTTAACAACGTGACTGGATAGAAAAAACCGGTACGATCATCAATACTTCCACCTAACAGGCAACGCGCGCCGGCCGAGATACTTTCCTCCACCTGTCGGTGTAGATTCATTTGTAAATCCTTGCGCGCAATGGGACCAATATCAGTTTCCATCGATAAGGGATCACCCAGCTTTAATTGTTCCAGCCGGGTTTTCAACATGCCGACAAAATCTTCGTAGATACTTTCTTCGATCAGGATACGTTTGGCGGCAATACAGGACTGGCCAGCATTAATAATACGCGACAGTACGGCAGTATCGGCGGCCTTGTTCAGATCGGCATCGGCAAATACAATGCAGGGGTCAGAACCACCCAGCTCCAAAACGCTGGGTTTGATCGCCGCACCTGCCGCAGCTGCGACTTTACTGCCCGCTCCACTGGAACCGGTAAAGGAGACTGCTGCAACGCGCTTATCGCGAATCACACCCTCTACACGCGATGTTTCAATCGGCAGATTAACCACAACACCCTCCGGCGCTCCAGCATTCATGCAGGCATCGGCAATAGCTTGCGCTGTAGCCGGAACATTAGGGTCATGTTTGAGTAAACAGGTATTGCCCGCCATTAACGAAGGCGCAAGGAAACGAAAGGCCAACCAGGCCGGTGCATTCCAGGGCAGAATACCGAGAATGGTTCCCAGCGGCTGATAGCGCACCAGACTTTCGCTGGCGTCGGACTCAAGCACTTCATCCGCTAAAAAGCGCTGGGCATTCTCGGCATAAAAATCTGCGCAGCCGGCGGCCTTCTCAACCTCGGCCAAACCTTCCTTGATTGGCTTGCCCATTTCCTCCGCCATTAAACCTGCCAGTTTGTCCTTATCGGCGCGCAACTGTTTGGCAATGTTTTGCAACACTTGGGCTCGCTCGGCAAAGCTGCGGGCCTTCCAGCCACTGAAGGCGCGCCGGGCGAGATTAATTTTTTCATCCAGTTCCTGGTCTGACAAAGTTTCCAGACTGTAGCAGGGCTGTTCGGAGTAGGGATTAATTGCAGTCAGCATAGCTAAGCTCCCTTTTTTGATGCGTTAACGGTTTTAGAATCTGACGATGAATGTTTATGATCTTCCTGTTTCACTTCCTGACTAGCTTCCGGCTGGGTATCCTGCTCGCTCTCCTGTTTAGTAACGACCTTCGGCGTGAAGGAAGCAATGGCTCCCTGATCTGGCTTAACGGTGAAGTCACGATCGAGGGTAAAGAATGATTCACAACCGGTTTTGGTGATATAAATAGTATCGGAGATACCGCAGGTTTTATCGCCATCTACACCCCATAACCAGGGAATGACATGGAAGGTCATGCCTTCCTTCAACACAGTACCATCACCCTGTTTCAAACTGACGATATAGCCTTCATCCCAACTCGGAGGAAAGGCAATGCCGATCAAATAACCCGAGCGGGTAATCAGCCTGGCGCCCACACCGTTTTGCATACAGATATCGCGAATCATATTATCGACATCAGATACAGTCATGCCCGGCTGAGCTTCACGATGCAAGCTTTCCAAGGCTCGCTTCATACATTCCTGTGCCTTGTACATGGAGTCACTTAACTCGCCCATTATCGCCGTGCGCATCATCGCGGTGTGATAGCGCCGATAACAACCACCCACTTCAAGAAACACATGTTCACCCGGTTTGACTTCGCGCCCCTCCCAGGTAGCGTGACCAATCATCGAACGCGGCCCTGAAGTCACATAGGGCATGACGGCCGGTGGCTCGCCGCCGGCACGGAACATCGCTTCGCTGATGGCGGCGCCAATGTCATTTTCTGTCACACCGGCTTTTGCTGCTTCCAGACCAGCAGTCATTCCCGCTTCTGTAGCCGCTGCCGCCCGGCGCATGATTTCGATTTCGGCAGGGGATTTACAGATCCGCCCTTCCTCCACGATGCCAAAACAATCTAACAGTTTTCCTGAGGTTAGCGTGGTATGAATGCGGTCCTGCTGATAGGCGGGAAAGAAATAACTATTACGTTCGTAGCCAATACGTTTATCGGCAAGGTTAAACTCATTAAGCGCATCAACCAGTGTCTGAATAGCATCCCCGGTATCACCGTAGGGCCGCGTTTTTTCCACCCAGGTACGGGCAATGACATTGGACTCTTCCAATGCCCGCGTTATCATAAAGGGCTCCTGCTCCAGCGGGACGACTAAACACTGAAAAAACGAATAACCGGTGGTCTGGTAATCGGTCAGGTACATAATATTTTCAGGGTCAGTGATCGCTACAGCGTCGAGTTGACGTTCTGCGATACGTTCACGTAAAGCATTCAGCCGTGCTTCATACTCCTCTGGCGAGAAAGTCATATCATCACGTTTTTTCATGCGGCCTCCATGACTTCCTGAGTTTTAGTGACAAGAATGTCCAGCCCTTCCTTGAGATCTTCCTCGGGGATTGTCAGTGGTGGAATAATTTTTATCACCCGACCCCCGCTGCCGCAGGCGGAAACCAATAAACCGGCCTTAAAGCATTCCTCAACGATGGTTTTAACCGGTTCGCCACTGCCAAGATCCAGACCAAAGATCATGCCCTTGCCGCGCACAGCAACGACATCGTATTTAGCCGTCAGTGTTGTCAGCGTTTTAGTGATAATGTCAGACTTTTCTTTCACCTCCATCATCAGGCTATTATCTTTGAAATAGTTAAGCGCCTCGTTACCGGCAACAAAGGAAAGTCCCTGCCCTCTAAAGGTTCCGGTGTGCTCACCCGGCGACCAGTGTTTATCAACTTCAGGCTTAACCAGATTAAACGCCATCGGTGTACCCATGCCGCCCACCCCCTTGGCAAGACAGACAATGTCTGGATCGATACCACTGTCGTCAAAACTGAAATAGGAGCCGGTGCGGCCGCAGCCGACTTGTATTTCATCAATGATCAACAGGGCACCAATATCTTGGGCGAGTTTTTGTAGGGCTTGTAACCACACATTGCTGGCGATATTGACGCCACCTTCAGCCTGAATCGTTTCTACTAAAAATGCGGCGGGTTTTGCGCACCCGCTGGAAGATTCAGTAAATAACGCGCGCAGATTATCGACACTGCTAATGCCACAATTCATGTCGCAATCCTTGCAGTGAACTTCACAACCGAAGGGGTGGTGCTCAACGTTTTGTAATTCGACCCCGGCCGCGCCGCGAAAATATTCATTGGCGGTACAGGCCAGGGAGCCCAACGTCATACCATGAAAACCCTTGGTAAAGGCAATAACTTTGGTACGCCCCGTGGCACGGCGGGCAAGCTTTAAGGCAGCTTCAACGGCGTTGGTACCAGTTGGCCCCATAAACTGCATTTTGTGAGGCATTCCACGCGGTTTCAAAATGGTTTCAACAAAGTTTTCCATAAACTGTCGTTTGGCGGTGGTGTTTAAATCCAGACTGTGGAGTACACCGTCGCGCTGTAAATACGCGATCATCGCCTCCTTCATTTTTTCATTATTGTGACCAAAGTTAAGCACACCTGCACCGGCGAAAAAGTCGATATACTCCTTACCATTTTCATCGGTTTGTCGGGCATTTTTTGCGGTATCGAATACGGTGGGATAAACCCGGCAGTAGGCCCGAATATCGGACTCGCGCTCTTCGAATATACTCATAGTCTGCTCCTTCGCTTGGCTACAATTGTCGTGATTTAAAAATTCTTTGTGCTATCTAATGTCACTACCTCATTTTCAATTAATGGGATTGTGCAAGGTTTATCATCACACTCCCAAGAGTGATATACATCAGTGATAACCGTCAGGATTGATGGAGTGGCGTTGCTATACCTGCCAGTGTTGCGTACAAGCGCGTCACCATAGGAATTAGCTTATCGTTGAAATCATAATGAGCGCTATGACAGTGATGACGCTCGCCATTGCCACCTGCGCCAATCAATGCAAAGGCACCGGGAATCTCCCGCAGGTAATAGCTGAAATCTTCGGAGGCCATCACCGGCATTGCAGTATTGTGTTGCAGTGCATCGGCGCCAAATAACTCCTGCCAGGCATTGCGCACTTGTTGCGCCGCTGAAGCATGATTGATGGTTGCGTGGTAGCGATCTTGAATATCGACCTTGATATCGACGCCATAGCTGGCAGCAATATGTTGTGAGGTGCTGACAATCAGTTCATTGATACGCTGGCGAATAGTCTGGTCGGGCACTCGGATACTGCCGCCGATAACCGCTTTCGCAGGGATGATGGTGGGCCCACTGGGAGCTTCAATAGAGGTGACACTCAATACCGCACTGGCTTGTGGTGGCAGGTACTGAGAGGGAATGGTTTGCAGGGCCATTACAATTGCACTGCTGGCCAATACCGGGTTGCGACACAGATCGGGCTGGCTGGCGTGACCGCCCAACCCTTTAACTTCGATACTGAAAACACCATTGCCGCACATGACAATGTCTTCAGGACAGGCGAGTTTACCAAAATCGATAGCCGGCCAGTTGTGCCAGCCGTAAATACAATCAACCCCGTCGATTGCGCCCTCTTCAATCATTTTTTTGGCGCCATGTCCCCCCTCTTCCGCCGGCTGAAAAATCAATGAGATTTTTTTCGTCAGGTCTTGCTCATGGGCTTTCAGCCAACGCGCCGAAGCCAGCAAGGTCGCCGTGTGACCGTCGTGACCACAGGCATGCATCAAGCCGGGATGACAGGAGCGATAGGCAATATCATTAAGTTCGTTAATCGGCAGCGCATCAATATCACCGCGCAGGGCAATATGCTGGTTTGATTCAGGATGACCCACAGTGGCAACCGTGCCGGTATCAGCACATTCACGCCAGGGAATCTCCCATTCGCTGAGCAGCCTGCGGATTTTTTCAGCCGTCTGCTGCTCATGCCACCCCAGTTCGGGGTACTGATGAAGTTCATGGCGCAATTGCTGCGCTGTGGTCATCGTAGAAAGCCAAAAATCGGACATAGATCTCTTGGATTTTTTGACAGGTACATTGCAGACAGAGAAGTAAAAAATTCAGCGTTCTGCCACATTTAAAACGACTACTTAAGACTTTCCGCTCAAAGCATAATGCAAAAAACACTTAGAGTCGTTATCGAGTGCCGTTACTGACGGAATTCAAACTATTTGAAAAATAATCTCAATTCAATCGGGTAACGCGGTTGTCGCCAGCATGTGTTGACGATTAGATCTGGGCACGGCAGTACATACCTCGGACTAGTTACTGTCAGATTAGCAAATTTCCGTCTTTCAGTACTCTTTGGCCCAAGTTAGAAAAATGATAGCTATAACTGAGTCTACGGCTTTTAATGGATAAATCAACCGGCTAAATAAGGTTTGTCGCTTGATAAAACCTTTTAATATTACCAATAATGATAAAAAATTTATTTGTAGTCGCTGCTCTTTAGCCTGATAACGTAACATCACGCAATAAAATTTAAACGATCACTAAAACTCAGACATGTCGTGCTAAGACAAGCAGTGCTCAAACAAGCATAATAATTTTAAGGAGTTTTACCGTGGGAAAACGTTGCTCCAAATCGCAGGCGGTCATTGAAGCCGACCAGCGTCGTTATCTGGCCCTTCATAAGGCAGATATTCAAGTATTGGAAGACATTCTTCATGAAAACTTTTACTACACACACTTTTCCGGTCGCACAGATACCAAAGCTGCTTATCTGGATAATCTTCGTTCCGGTCATGTCCGCTATGGGTTGGGAAAAACCAGCAATACAATTTTATCGATCTACGGTGAAACCGCAGTGATGCATGGCAGAATGCAAATGGATTGCTTTACTGCAGATAACCAGCACTTTCCTCTCGATAATATTTTTACCAGTGTCTGGGTACTAAGCAGCGGCAACTGGCGCATCGCGGCCTGGGCCTCGACCGCCCGCGAGGGATTATAAAAACACATTAACCTGGAGCTTAAACCATGCCTGAATTCTGGCTTGCCGGTGTTTCCGAAAGCACCACCTCAGTAAAAATTGCCCAGCAGCGCGAAACCGAGGGTTGGGATGGTCAAATGTTTATGGACTCGCAATCGCTCAGTGCAGACCCCTATGTGATGATGGGTGCCTGGGCGGTAGCCACCGAGCGCTTAAAACTCTGCACCAGCACAACTAACCCGCTAACCCGGCATCCGGCAGTTACCGCTGCCTGCGCCGCCAGTTTGCAGTCCATATCGGGTGGCCGAGCTTATCTCGGTATAGGCCGTGGGGACTCCGCCCTCGCCTATCTCGGTTATGCGCCGGCCAAACTAAGTGTCTTTCGGCAGGCACTACAGGATCTGCAAACCTTACTCAGTGGCGGAGAAATCGCTTTTGGCAGCCATGAAACCCTTGCCGGTTCAGCCTCGGCAGATACCCTGTCACTGAGTGATCGTCCTGAGAACACGCGCCTGAAATGGCTACCTGCGGATTTACCCAAGGTACCTCTGGATGTTGCCGCCACGGGACCTAAAGTGATCGCCATGGCGGCTGCCATTGCCGAACGGGTCACCTTTAGCGTGGGTGCTATGCCCGACCGACTGCAATGGGCGGTGAGTACCGCAGAGACGGCCCGCAGCTCACTCAATTTGAGTAAAAAAAACATCAGCTATGGTGCCCAGATTATCGTGGTCTGTAATCCGGATTTGGACGCAGTACTGGAAACTACAGCAAGTTTCGTTGCCCCGCTAGCGCGATTTCAGGTTATCCAAAGTACGGCTGACGGTCCCCAAAGTAACGCCGATTCCGACAACCTTGCCAAAATCCGCCGGGGTTATGATATGACCAAACACGGAGAGGTTAACTCGCTCGACAAACTGGGGGGCGCCAGCTTGTCAGAGGACTTTGTCCGCCGCTTTGCCATCGTCGGCTCGCCAGAGCACTGTATAGAGCGCCTGTTAGAGCTGTATAAACTCGGTATTGAGCGGTTTGTGGTGGTTGGGCCCGGCCTGCACCCTGAATATGACAAGCAAAGTCCCGGTCTGTTTATTAGTGAAGTGATGCCCGCTTTGCGACAAGAGATCAAAGCACTCTACCCTTAAAACATCATAACCATAACCAAATCCATAACCATAACTACAAGGGCCTACGCCTCACCGCTATTCGTATATACAGATATAAATTCGTCTTTATAGAGACAGGCAGTAATGGTACTCTAGCGGGCTATTTCAACCGATACTTTCTGCTACATATTTCGCTTTATTCTCAGGAGCATAAAGAAGATGACAGACACCAAGGCCTCACAGCAATTTAGCGAGATCAACCCCGATACCACGGCTCGCGAAGCCTATATTTTGGGTCATCCACCCCGTCTCGCCCCCCTGACCCCCGAAGAGAGAAGCCCCGAACAGCAACGCATACTCGACGAGATAAGCATGGTCGTGGTCGATGGTGTGCGTAAGCCCAGAGAAGATATTGAAGCACTGCAAATCCTGATTCGCCACGCCGACCTGTATCTCGCTCACCTGGGGATCGGCAAGCAGTTTTTATCCGGCGCCCAACTATCCATCAGAGATCGGGAACTTGCTATTCTCCGCATTGGCTGGCTGTCCCAGGCGCCCTTTGAATGGGGCTCTCATGTTGTGATTGCCAAGCGTAATGGCGTCACCGCCGAGGAAGTGGAACGGGTGATTGAAGGCTCCACCGCTGATGGCTGGACTGAACACGAACGAGCCCTGATTCGCGCCATGGAAGAGCTACACTTTGACTCCATGATTACCGATGAAACCTGGGACGTGTTGGCAAAAACCTACACCGACAAGCAACTGATTGAAGTCACCGTGATCGCCGGTCAATATAAAACCGTCGCCTACATGCAAAACAGCCTGCGGATTCGTATCCCTGAGCACAAGGAGGGCTTAACGGCTCGATAAACTGTTACTCAGAGAGGAAGCTTGCACTAAGCGTCCTCTTTCCCCCCGCCTCCGTTCTATCCTTCCTGCGTATCACTTGTAGGCCATCCTTACCCCGCTTTTCGTCGCCTTTCATCACCGGCAATCGTTCATAAAAGCCCTAATGCGACCACGCGTTAGCGAAACCCCAAATAGCCCCCGAAGAATAATTGCTGTTGACAGCCATAGCCCAACTGTACTACCGTACTAGAACAGTATACAAAATGGACTTCTGGCATGATTGCATTAGAACAGGTGGAATTTGGCTACGGGCACAAACACCCGCTTTTCCAGAATTTGGATTTGACCCTGCAACCGGGCAATATTTACGGGCTGTTTGGGCTGAATGGTGCGGGTAAATCCAGTCTGCTTCAGTTAATGGCGGGATTATTATTTCCAAAACAGGGACGTATCAACGCCTGGGGTTTTGAACCCACTAAACGCTCACCCGCTTATTTATCCCGGTTATTTATGCTGCCCGAGCAGCTGAATGTGCCTGCAGTATCCGGCACTGAATTTATCAGTATCCGAGCGCCCTTTTATCCGCAATTTGACCAGCAACAGATGCAGCGCTGCCTGCAGGCCTTTGAACTTTCACCCGCCGAAAAACTCAGCGCCCTATCCCACGGACAGCAAAAAAAATTCCTGCTGTCCTTTGGTCTGGCCTGTCATGCCTCGCTGCTTATTCTTGATGAACCCAGTAACGGGCTGGATATCCCGTCAAAAACGCTCTTTAGGCAATTAGTCGCGGAGTCCTTATCAGAGGAACAAATTTTTGTGGTATCGACCCATCAGGTGCACGATATCGCCGCGCTGATCGATAACGTGCTTATGCTCCACCAGGGCAATGTGCTGTTCAATCGTAGTATTAATCAGCTAAGCGATGCACTGTCGATGTCACAGAGCAGCCAGGCGCCAGCACCAAACCCCGATTTGCTCTATAGCGAATCCAGTATCAATGGCCACCGCTCAGTGTGGAAAAACACAGGCGAAAAAGAGGGCATGCTGGATTTGGAACTGCTGTTTAATGCGGTGATTGATCAGCCCGATATTTATCGGGTACTTTTTCAGGAGGCACCTACTCAATGAGCGAACACTTTTCTCCTCGAAGATTTAGCTTACTGCTTCGCAATCAAATAGTCGCCTCTTATCGTTCGGTGATCACCGCTTCACTAACCCTGGCTTTGTTGCATCTTTTCTTTGCCTTTATGGCCGATGAATCCAATCAGGGCTTTTATATCTCCTCTTTTGGCTTGATGCTGTACCTGTTCGGCGTCATTTTATCGAGTCGATCCTTCACTGAGCTGCACGATAAGACCCGCAACATTTTTTACCTGTTGCTGCCAGCCTCCAGCCTGGAAAAAACTTTAGCGCGACTGCTAACCGTGACACTGGGTTTATTTATTTACCTGCTACTGTTGAGCAGTGTTGTCTCCGCCATTATTGAATTGCTTCGCTATCTGTTTCTGGGCCGTTTTCACGCGCTGTTTAATCCACTGGATCCGGCGATCTGGTCAATGCTCCCCGGTTATTTCCTAGTCCAGTCCACATTCTTTCTGGGAGCCGCATGGTTTCGCAGCGGGCAATTGATCAAAACGACGCTGACAATTTGTCTTACAGGTTTAGGGTTGATCATTTTTAGCTGGCTAACCATGAAACTTGTTCTGCAACCCTACTGGGGTGATATGCAAAGCTTAGCCGATGCTGCCCAAACACTGTTTTCCACCCACTCGGCTTTATTTAATGCCATTTTGTACGGACTTGCTGTGCTATGGGTACTCGTTTGCTGGTCTATCGCCTGGCTACGCCTTAAAGAAACGCAGGTGTGCGATGGAGTTTAGAGAATCGAAAGGCATTTATCAGCAAATCGCCGACCAGATTTGCGAGCGGATTTTGCAGCAGGAATGGCAGGTGGATGAACGCATTCCCTCTATTCGCGAGCTGGCCGTTGAACTGGGCGTTAATCCCAACACAGTCACCCGCAGCTACCAAACCCTGCTTGATCGCCAGATTATTATTAACCAGCGAGGGCGTGGCTACTTCGTCACCGACCAATCCATTAAGCGCATTCTGTCATCAATGAAAGACGAATTTATCAATAATGAATTACCTGCTGTTTTTCGAATGATGGATTTACTGAATATAAACAGCAAGGAAGTTGCTGAACTGTTTACCCAATACCAAAAGGAACAACAGGCAAGCAACAAATAACGTAACAAGGGAAGTAAAAGGAAAACACCATGAAATCAAGCCAAAAAGTTTTACTCACCACGTTAGGCACAGTGCTTTGTTTGATCGTAGCTTTTGCCATCCTTGCTCGCAGCACCTTAAACCAGATGGAGCATCCGCCTGAACTAAAATATCTTGCTGATATTAAGCTTCAGGATATGCGCGATTTCAATGCCATCAAAGCTGATGGAAACTGGGATATTGAACTAAGCCAGGGCGACACCTGGCAGATCAAGCTGGATTACCCCGAGGCGTTAGCAAAGGATTTGCAAGTGTATGTATTTAAACAGCAACTCTATCTCAGGCATAAAAAGAACGACTGGTGGCAAAGCAATCCGCCGCTGATAAAAGCCGTTATTATTATGCCCGCTTTAACACAGCTTAGTGTTGCCGGAGCAGGCAATGTTCACCTTTCGGGGTTTACCGAAGCGAAAACCCAACTATCGCTCGCCGGCGCAGTAGCGTTGCAAGGGCAGGATAGCCGCTTTGAAGAACTCGAGATTACCGTGGCCGGGTCCAGCAAACTCACCATGCCATCGGTTACCGCCACAGACGCCAACATTAATCTGGCGGGGTCCTCTTCTGTCACGCTCACCATGGATGGTGGCTCGCTGACGGGCTCGATTGCCGGCTCGGGGAATATCTATTACTACGGCGAAGTGTCAACCAGCAAGATTGACATCATGGGTAATGGTAACGTCAAGGAACTTAAATAGCTTAACAAATGTATCAAGAGAAAAATCTCGCCGCTAACAATCCAGCCTTCTAATTGTTTGACAATTAGCACGTCCCGAGATCGAAGGAACACTGAATGAATAATATTAATAAAGCCTGGCTTTGGCGATCATTGACAGTAATTATTGCGCTTCTGACTGCATACAACGCCTATCTACTATCAGATAAGCCCTATGGTTTTCTGTTCTTTTCTCAGCTTGCCTTACCACCAGCATTACTACTTGGCCTGACTTTTCAGTATGGCCTTCGACAATGGAAAAACGAACAGAGAAAAACTGCTGCTATTTTTATTGCTTTACCCACTCTAGTCACATTAGCCTTCGCAGTTACCTTGTTAATCGTAGCATCCAATTCAACTCAGGAGCTGAGCAAACAACAATGGAGAGAAGACCTCAGACAATTATCAAGGCTGCTGACGGAAGAGTACCCGAATATCAACACGATGATCGAGCCAAATGATTTTCAATCAAGGGTTAAGGCCATTGATCATGGCATTGACCGGTGGTCATCTGACCGAATTACCGTTGAATTTATGGGATTAGTAGCATCACTCAATGATGGCCATACCTTTATGGCCCCTTCCATGCAATTTCGACAGCCTCCCCTGGTTATTCGAAAATTTAAGGATGGCTTTTATATCATTAATACCAGTCGTGCCTTATCCCTCCTGGACAATGCGAAAGTGTTAAACATTGACGGCGTACCTATCGACGAAGTTTATGCACGTGTGACCCCCTATATCGGCGGGGAGAATGAGGGAATCAAACTTGACCGGTTTGAGATGTATGGATTAATGACAGATCTGCTCTTTCAATTAGGTATAAGCAACGATCCAGGCAAGTTCGAGCTTACCTATTCCTCACAGGGAAAAGTGTTAACTGAAACCATTCCCGGCAAGTCATTGCTGCAATGGGGGCTTTTTTATTTCAAGCCAAAACCCCTGGGCCATTTACCTTATGGGCACCAGATCAACAGCCCTTTTTATAGTATTAGCCGAATGGATGAAGGACGTATTCTGTACATCAATATTAGTGTATTAAAGGATATGCCGGGCTTGGCCATAGCAGATTTTGTTACGGATATTAAAGCAGCCCTGAACGATGACTACGAGAAGGTTATTGTTGATCTTCGTCAAAACCGTGGGGGGGATAATTTTAAATCTCGCCAGGTTGCTGCAGCCTTCAGAGACAGCGCGCAAGCCAATCAACCGAACAGGCTTTTCGTATTAACTTCACGACGGACTTATTCTGCTGCCGTTAATCTTGCCTCGCAATTGGAAAACCAAACGCTGGCTACTTTTGTTGGTCAGCCAACCGGGCAGGGCCCAAATCAACAGGGAGACGCTATCGTTTATCAATTGGAAAACTCGGAACTGTCGGCATCTATTTCATCCGTTATCTGGCGAGGCAGTTTTCGCAACGACACACGACAAGCTATCTATCCTCACCAGATAATTGAATACACTCATCAGGATTACCTGTTAAATTATGACCCGGCGCTCGAGTGGGTTAAAAACTTTTCGCCAGTCGCACAAAAACCACGCGCTACTGCCGATGATTTCCCCGTGGGGCATTATTTCGTCGATAAGCAATTCCTGGCCAGAATTTATGAGAAGGACTCCAGCTTACTATTGAGTATCGATGACTATTCTCAAATCAGCCTGAATAAAATACTGACTCCAATCTATCAAGCGGATAACGGCTTTTTCCAGACACAACTAAGACATATCAAGCTGCGCCTGGACGATGAAAATAAACCGATGCTGCTCTGTGAGGATGAAGCCTACTCCTTAATCCGAGTAGACGACGAGTTTCAAACTCCCTTTCAGATGATTAATAACGGTAAGATTTTAGAAGGAGTAAAGGCCTTGCGACAAAACAAGGCTTATCACTATATGGCGAATCATTTCCCTTTACAGAAAAAAGGAGAAGAACTAATAGCGTTGGGGCAATATGATAAGGCCATTGCCATTTTTGATTACATTCGTGAACGGGAGCCTAAAAATACAGCGGTCTCTAGTCTGCTCAGCCAGGCACAGTCACAAGTTGGCCGAAACAAGCCATAGACAGTTTCCAGTAATGGCTTCGCCTGAACCCATCCAATAGCGAAGCCAAACTGGTGCTTGATTAGCTCTGATACTGTTAAGTTGTGGTATTAGGACAAATAACTAACGCCCGTTAATTGCTCTGTGGCCGTCCAAAGCTCCTTGGCGAGTACCGCATCCTTAGCCACTTTTTTGATTTTGGCTTTCCCTGGCTTGCCGCCGATTTCCAGAAAGCCTCTGGGGCCATAGTAATCTCCCCCTTTGACCGTTTCGCTTTCAGCCGCCAGAATAATCGGCTGAGCTGCGGCTTCCGCTGAGGGCACCAACTCCTGCATTTTCTTACTAAACCAGCTGGTGCTTTCCTTGCGCTTTGCCAACGCCGGACTGTTCTGGTTGATATTGGTATTGGCAAAACCCGGATGGGCGCCAACGGCGATAATATTGCTGCCGTTTTCCTGCAAGCGACGATTCAATTCCAGCGTATGACTCATAACGGCCACTTTACTATTGGCGTAGGATTTCCACATGTCGTACTCGACAACTTCCCAGTTGAGATTGGCTATATTCAATTTGCCAAAACGATGAGCAAGACTGCCCACATTAACGATACGCCCAGGCTTATCTTTGGCAAAGTTCGGCAGCAACAAACCGCTTAAAGCAAAAGTGCCCAGATAATTAGTCGCCAACTGCATTTCGTGACCATTGCTATTGCGCTCCATGGGAATCGCGACAATGCCAGCATTATTGATTAACAGGGCTAACTCGCCGACCTGCCTGGCGAATTCCTCGGCAAATTCACGCACTGAGGCCAGGCTGGAGACATCCAATCTGATGATGACAATTTGAGCATCGGGTACCTGGGCTAAAATATCAGCCTGCGCTTTTTCTGCTTTATCCAAACTGCGACAGGCCATAATGACTCTGTCGCCTTTTTTCGCAAAGTGTAGCGCGGACTGAAAACCAATACCGGAGTTTGCCCCTGTAATCACCACATTTTTCATCTTACTGTCATCACTCTTTAATTTCAGGTGGGAGTTGGCGGTCACTGACCACGCCTATTTTGGGACGTTATTATATAGAACTTTTTCCAGAGAAGCCTGTCTGGAGCAGCAGCTATCTTTTCATTATGAACAAATTATCAGCAAAATCTGCCAACTCCACTCCGCCGGATACCGTGTAATTCTTTCAGCCAACCAAGTAAGGAGCACCGGCAGTGATAAATGCGGTATGCTGGCGTCTTGCCCAATAAAAACGCAGCCTTCTAAAACACGGATCTAAAACATTAAACGTAAAACTCAGGATAAAGCCTTTTCCATGCCCTTTTTATTATTGTGTTGTCTGATGCTCTTCACCAATCTGACTTTGGTCCAATTAGCCCAGGCTGATAACTCCTCCGCCTTAGCAGAGCCAGTTCAAGCCCCGGAGACATCCGTAGCGGCTGATTATGATGTATGCCTATTAGAGACGCTAAAATCCGCAGAGAGAACAATGCTTGCGGAAGAGATCAAGACGCAATGTTCTACTGAAGCAAAACTCGACGAGTTACCGTTGACCAGCCGTTTTTATATGGAGGAAAAAAATACCGGCAATCAGTTTGCCATCACGCCCCACAAACCCAATTACTTTTTACCCTACAGCTACAATAATCGACCTAACGAGAAGCCTTTCCAGTTCCAAAACAACCCGGAAAATCTCGATAACGAGGAATTTCTTTTTCAATTAAGCATGAAGGTTGCCCTCTGGGAAAAAGTGCTGGGGCATAGGACCAATCTGTTTTTCGCCTATACTGGCCGATTCTGGTGGCAGGCCTATAACGACAATGTATCCGCCCCCTTTCGCGAGACCAACCATGAGCCTGAGGTATTTCTCGATTTTGAACCGCATTGGTCGCTGGGAAGCTGGACAGCTAACAGCTTTTCCATCGGGCTGGTTCATCAATCCAACGGCCGTTCACAGCCGTTATCCCGCAGCTGGAATCGCATCTATTTGTCAGCAGAGGTGGAGAAAAACAACTGGGTAATTGCCTTTAGGCCCTGGTACCACTTGCCGGAAGAAAAAAAGCAATCCCCGGATGATCCCAGTGGCGACGATAATCCGGACATTGATTTTTATATGGGCCATTTCGAATTAATGCTGGGCAAACGCTTTGGCGGGCAACATCTCAATGCCACACTGAGAAACAACCTGCGTTCGGATAATCGCGGTGCAGTACAATTGGACTGGACTTTTCCACTCTGGGAAACCACAAAACTGCGCGGTTACGTGCAATATTTTAATGGTTATGGCGAAAGCCTGATCGATTATAATGAACGCAGCAATCGACTCAGTATAGGCTTTACTATGACTGAATGGTTTTAATAAAAATCAATCGCAAAAGGAGGCGATATGGAAGCCAGAATCAGCATGATCACCCTCGGCGTAAAGGATCTCAACAGAGCTATCACATTTTACCAGCAGGGGCTGGGATTACCGAAAATGGACTCACCCGATGAAGGCGTTGCATTTTTCACTTTAAACGGCACCTGGCTAGGGCTCTACCCCTGGGATTTACTGGCGGAGGACGCCATGCTTCCCCCTGAGGGAGTGGGTTTTCGTGGCGTGACCCTAGCCCACAACCTACCCAGCGAGCAAGCCGTGGAAGCCCTGTTTGCAGAAGCTATAGCGGCGGGTGCTAGCGAGGTGAAAAAACCTCAGAAAGTTTTTTGGGGCGGGTTTTCAGGCTATTTTCAGGATCCGGATGGACATCTCTGGGAAGTGGCGCATAACCCGTTTTTCTGGATTGGGCCAGACGCGGAAACCTCAAACGCCCAGTCTTGAACATAGATCAAAAAGACGTCTGAAACCCAACAAGACTGCCCTAACCTGAATATGATCATGACCTAAACCATGAGCGTGACCATGACAAAGCAATTTAAGCTTTTTGACAGTCATTTTCATATTATCGATTCACGCTTCCCGCTGGTAGCTAATCAGGGCTATTTACCTGACAGTTTTACACTAGCAGATTATCAACAGCGCCTGGCTGATTACTCACTCTGTGGTGGCGCACTCGTCTCCGGTTCCTTCCAGGCCTATAACCAAGACTATCTCCTGACTACCCTAAAGCAACTCGGAGAAACTTTTGTCGGTGTTACCCAATTGCCCACCGATGTCTGTGACCAGGAAATAGTTCGATTGAATGAAAACGGTGTGCGCGCTATTCGCTTTAACCTGAAACGGGGTGACCAGCAGGCGCGTACGAAAGTGCTTAGCCTGGCCACCCGTGCTCACCGGCTTGCGGGCTGGCACAGTGAGTTCTACATTGACGTAGCAGAACTGGAGGATTGGTATAGCACGCTGATTTCACTGCCAGCGATCTCTATTGATCACCTGGGCTTAAGCAAAGCGGGTTTTAAATCCTTGCTGCAACTGGTTGAGCGAGGGGCAAAAGTAAAAGCCACCGGCTTTGGACGTACTGATCTCAATATTCAACAGGCACTGTTGGAGATCCATGCGGTCAATCCGGAAGCCCTGATGTTCGGCACCGATTTACCCTCAACTCGCTCACCAAATCCCTATTGCGATCGGGACTACCGGTTAGTGCTGGAAACTTTTGATCAGACAGGCGCTCAAGCTATTCTCAGCCAGAATGCATTCAATTTTTATCATCGCGGCAATTATAAAACCTAAGGAGAATATAATATGGACACACAATACAGAATCATGGATGAATCAGCATTGGAAGCTATTATTGGCGAGCCAATGGATTTTGTACGCAGCAAAATTCGTCCAACGCTCGATGAAGCCATGAAAGACTTTATTCGGCAATCACCGCTGGTCTTTATCTCAACCATCGACAGTGATGGCCATGTTGATATTTCTCCCAAGGGCGATCCGAAGGGTTTTGTCCATATTAATCAGGAGGGTCAACTACTCATCCCTGAACGCCCCGGTAATAAGCTCACCTTGGGTTTTCGGAATATTTTGAGGAATGGTGAGATTGGTTTAATTTTTGTTATACCTAACCAGCGCGAAACTTTGCGTGTAAAGGGCACGGCCTCGCTACATCACGACCCGGCAATTCTGGAACAACTGCAAGCCAATGGTAAGCCGGCCCTGCTCTACACCAAGGTTGATGTCACCGAGTGCTTTGTCCACTGCGGCAAGGCCATGATTCGCTCAAAACTGTGGAAGCCCGAGAGTTGGAATACGTCGACACAATCACTCGGAGCCCGTCAGTTTGCCTCACTCAGTGGTGGCGGAGAAGAAGCCGTACGAAGCACCGAAGAGCGATTGGAACAGTCCTATCGGGACGAGCTCTATTAGGGTGACCTTCTCAAAAGCCATAGAAGTCATTGTTTATTTATTTTAAGTATAAAAATCTGCAGCCGATTTGTGCCCTATTCCACCACATAGAAAAAGGGCGAATTTTTGCCTGCTTAAAAGTATAGAAATCTCCAGCCAACTCTAATGCTCTTACCTGAGGCGAACTTTTTTTGGCATTCAGGAAATCGCCAGCACAAGATTGACCCACATGGAAAAGACACAGAAAAACGATAACAGGAATGGCACAAAGCGATGCATGGGATGGTTATAAGTCATATGGATAAAACTATGTACACAGCGAAGAGCGACAAATAGCCATGCCATCAATAGCAGGAAACCATTACTCAGTTGCAGCGTGATAGCCAAAATGCCCACGGCATAAAACAACATGGGGACCTGAAATAAATTGTCGAAATTCTTTCCCAGCTGTTCAATTTTTCTGGGTATTTCATAGCCTGAAATCAGGTAAAAGTAGCGCGGATCAACCAGTCCGGTTTTAGCACTTTTAATTCGAGTATAGGCTGTAATCAAACCAACTATCATGGTTAGCACAATCATCGCAAACATCGGGTAGATTAATTCCATAGCGTTATCCTTCAGGTTCGTTGTCCTGTGAGACGATTAAAACCAATGATAATTAAAATGCCATAACCCTAGCCGATTTATTCGATGCTGTCAGTTATCACTTAAAGCTTTTTACCCAGCTGACACAAACAACCTGATAGTTGGCGAATTAATCCGCATAACCTTTACAAAATCCTGAGGTATTTTGCCCGGTTGATCCTGTACAATGCGGCCCACTTTGTGGCAGCACCACTTATTAGCAGTTCATTCAGGAGCACCCGGTTTGTCAGATCAACAACCAATGCGACAGCAGGCATCCACCCATGTTGGTATCGCCGCCCTGCTGGCCATGACCACGGCTCTGGCGCCCTTTGCTCTCGATACGTTTTTGCCCGCCTTTCCCGCAATGGCAGCCAGTTTGGGAACTGATGTTCACGGTATTTCTTTAAGTATTTCACTCTATGTTTTTGTACTCGCAACCGGTCAGCTGATCGCCGGCCCTCTCTCCGACCGCTTCGGACGGTCGCGGGTGTTACTGAGCGGGCTCAGTATATTTGCTCTGGCGAGTTTACTGTTAACGCAGGCGGAGACGCTGGATCAGTTGTTATTGTTACGCGCGCTACAGGCCTTTGGGGGTGGCTGCTCGGCCGTCTGCGTACCGGCCATTGTTCGCGACCGATTATCCGGGGTTGAAGCGGCTAAATTTTTCAGCGCCATCGGCCTGATCATTATGGTCGCCCCGGCGATTGCCCCCAGTCTCGGTAGCCTGTTACTCAACTTTTTCGGCTGGGAAAGTATTTTTCTTTTTTTAGGGCTATATGCTCTGATGCTGGTACCGCTGTTAAAAGCCTTTGTCTTTCGACAGCAGCCAGACCAATCTAATCACGCACAAGCAATTAACGCCTGGCAGCGATATCTAGCGGTACTTGCCACGGTCCCTGCGCGGCGGTTTATATTGTTACAGGCCATGGCCTTTGCGGTAATGCTGCTCTTTATTACCCACTCTTCCTTTATCTATCAAGAGCATTTCGGCGCCACTCCCAGCAACTTTGCGCTGTTGTTTGGGGCCAATATTGTATTGGTTGTTATGATGAACCTGCTCAATCGCTTGCTGTTACAACGCGTAGCCGTAGAGTCCATTCTACGCTGGGCACTGGCCATGCAATTCACAGGTACGGTGCTATTGATTCTTGTCATGTTGTTCATTCCCCGGTTGGAATGGTTTTTACCTGCCATGATCATTACCATTGGCGCGATTGGAGCTATTGGCCCTAATACTCAAGCCTGTTTTATGGAATTTTTTGCTGACAATGCCGGTACCGCTTCCGCGCTATTGGGTGCCACACAGTTCGCATTGGCCGGGTTCATCTCTGCTGTCTCTACCTTGCTGCCGGAGAATGTGTTAACCATTGTCTGCGCAATGGCCATCTGCTCGGCTGTTTGCCAAATACTGATTAGAATACGCAACAGCGCAAACTGACACTGCGTTATTGACTCTGTTCGGTCAGGGTACGACACTTAACTACTTACTAACGGGGCAGAAAGACTGCCATGAGTAAAGAGCTGACACGCACAGCTGTTAACCCGGTTCAACAGCTGTTGCAAACACTGTCCGAAGAGGATACCAGTGGGGACCTGTTGATTTGTCGACAATGCAGCGCCGCCATCACCCATGCGCGGGAAACCATCCATATTGGTGCCTCGCATATTTTTCGCTTCACCAATCCTCTCGGCATCATCTATACCATTGCCTGCTTTCACAATGCACCGGGCTGCGCCCTCAGCGGGCTGCCCACCGAGGAAGATAGCTGGTTCGGTGGCTATCGGTGGCAATACGCGCATTGTGGTGAATGTCAGGAGCATCTGGGCTGGTATTATCAAAATCTTAGCCAGCGTTATTTTTTTGGTTTGATTCCCGACCGGCTCCTTAGAATTACCCAGCTACCGGAATAATTTTCAAGCACTTATCGAACAAATTCTATTAATATGGCAGTCATCACGCCTGACGCCTTTGTCTATTTGGAACCACTTTACCTACAATGACCGAAGCCTTATCCACGCCATCAGCTGAAGCCACAAATGTTGCCACAGAGAAAGCACCGTATATTGTTCCACCATGCAGAGAAGTAGTTGAAATACTTTATCAGGATGATGAACTACTTCTGGTAAACAAACCCTCGGGACTGTTATCGGTTCCAGGCAAACATCCAGCTAATCGCGACTGCCTGATCACCCGGTTGCAACAACAGTTTCCAACCGCTCGTATTGTGCACCGGCTTGATCTGGATACGTCGGGGATTATGGTGATTGCTTTAAGCGCCGAGAGTCAACGCGCTTTGAATAAACTGTTTGCCGAGAGAAAAGTACAGAAAGAGTACGAAGCCATTGTCTACGGACAGGTGCAAAAGCCGCAGGCTGTGATTGAAATGCCACTGATCTGCGACTGGCCTAACCGCCCCAAACAAAAAGTGGATTGGGAAAACGGCAAACACGCGACCACGCACTATAAACTGCTGGCTGATGACAGGACCAACAATCGCAGTCGCCTGTTATTAACTCCCATTACTGGCCGCTCACACCAACTACGCGTGCATCTGGCCGCAATTGATCACCCTATACTGGGCTGTGATTTTTACGCCCATCAAAGGGCTTTGTCGATGGCGCCACGGCTGCAACTGCATGCGTGTCGACTGAGCTTTATCCACCCGCTTAGTGGATTACCGATTGAAGGGTATAGCCCCTGTCCTTTTTAATCAGGCTCTGATTAATAAGGAGCCGAAATTAACGTGCTCTGCGACGATCCTTTGGGAGGTTTACAGCCCCTTACTTATTCCAAATGATATGAGCACCAATCACTCCAGCTACCGGCATAGAGTTTGGCATCTTCCCTACCTGCTTCGGCCAGGGACAGCAGGTTGACACAGGCTGTCACCCCCGAGCCACAGTAGGCAACAATTTCACTCGCCTCCGATACCTTCTCCCAGCGGTGTTGATGCCCTGCTTTGATCATCCCCTTCTCATCGGTCACTCCCTGCCAGGGGTAATTTACCGAACCGGGAATATGACCAGCCAGCGGATCAATGGGTTCTTTTAATCCCAGGTAGCGTTCCTCCTCCCGCGAGTCGATTAGCACCGCGTGATGATCCTGAGTAATCGCTTTTACCTCGGGATAATCCACCAGCATAAAACCATTCTCGACCGCGCTGAGGCTAGCTTGTGTCGCAGGCTCAGGCTGCAGAATATCCATCGGCAAACCCTCCCTGCGCCAGGCGGTCAAGCCTCCATCCAACAACCTGACCCTGTTATGGCCAAGGTAGCGCAACAACCACCAGAGCCGTGCGGCAAAGGCAAAACGCTGATCATCATAGGCCACTACCAGCGTCTCATCGCCAATACCACAGAGCTCCAACCTTTGAACCAGCCTCTTAAGCTCGGGGAGTGGATGACGCCCACCATGGGTGCCTTTCTCACCGGATAAATCCCGCTCAAGATGCAGGTAATAGGCACCGGGAATATGTCCCTTAGAATAATCATGCTCGCCGGCGTTTACATCGAAAAGGGAAAAACGACAATCGATGACGACCACATCAGACTGCTGGTAACAACAAGCCAGCTCTTCAGCCTTCATTAGCCATTTAGACATACTGCCCCCAGTAGCCTATAAACAACAGGTGTTTTTTCAATCAATATCTGTACAATCAAAGCCATAATAACAGGCTCGGAGATGTCCGTGATTACTGTTTCCAATGTCATTGATTCGACTATCTCCACCGCTGATAGTCTTCACAACGCTCATCATGCCACCCCCGGCTTCGCCGGCGGGTCCCACTGTATAGTCGCCCAGCCCAATCAATCTGCCAGCTGGGAGACCAACAAGCAACTACTCATTGGTTTCAGTCTGTTTTCCTGTGTCATTGCCACCGCCTTCAGCCTGATTGGTGCCTGGATGATTTTGCCCTTTGCCGGTCTTGAAATGACCGCACTCGGCGGGGCTCTCTACATCGTCTGCCGAAAACTGAATTTGCGTCATGTTCTGCGCATCGATGAAGCCGTATTAATCATTGAAAAAGGTATAGGCCAGCCCCAGCACAGTTGGCGGTTTAGCAAGTCGGCCTGCTCTATTCTGGTGGAACGTAAACACCACCCCTGGGATCCAATCAGTATCGCTATCTGTGGTTATGATGAGCAAGGTGCACTGCAGCAAATACCTGTGGGGGAATTTTTAAATCAAGCCGATAGTCAATTATTACTGGAGACTTTAAAGCAGCAGGGGCTAAGTATTCGTAGTGATAGCCGCTGCGGGCACATCGAGCTTTAATCAACCCAGCGTTATTGTACCAAAAGCGTAATCGTTCCCAGCTCGGCAAAGTCAAATTCGTACTGCCCTACTCCCCCGGATATCATTTTACCCAGCGCACCGGTAATCAGCAGTTGGCCTTGCTCTATTGTCCATCCATTTTCAAGGCTTGTGTTCACCAGCCACAATAATGCCTGCCACTGATCACCCATGGCATCACTACCCTGACCACTGACTAATACCTGGCCTGATTGTTTAATCGAGACGGCGAGTTGGTTGATCTCCACACTCCTCACGGGTACCACGGCGCCATAGGCAAACTGTTTGGCCGCCACATTATTGGCAATAATATCGGCCGCTTTCAGCGCCGCGGGATTATCAAAGGCCAGATCGGGCAACTCGATAACGGGAACAAGTTCAGTAAACAGTGATTGTAATTGAACGATATTATCAAGCGGTGCTGTGATTGCCTGATTAGCGATAAAACCCAGCTCGGCCTCCAGCATCAGATTGTTAAAGACTTTGCTATCCACGATCACCATACCGTTGCTGGCAGCCTGGCCGCCCGAGCGCAGCACACCCGCCACCGGGTGACTGACGGTAAATTTCTGTTGTGCAGCGGTGGAAGTCAGCCCCGCCTTAAAACCCAGTGGCCGTTGCCCCCGCAATACGTTGGTTACTGCCAGAGTCTGTATCCGATAGGCCTGTGCCACTGTGATCGGCTGTGTATCGGACAATACTGTTCCCGGCTGATTGGCAATCATCGCCGTCGTAACTTGCTGTGCCAATAACTGATCCTGCGCCGGATGTGGCTGACTGCCTTCAGGTGACTCTATGGCTGAGCAGGCACTGAACAAACCGCTGCCGGCTATAAGCGCCCAGATAAACACGTCGTAACATTTAGCTTTTATTTTTATCACCCGCATCATTGTTCATTGCCCCTTTTTCACGACCCCAGACATCAATTACACAGCGAAATCTAATAAAGTGTAATATGTCGTACAAATTCACTATTGCCACTGATGACAAGTTAATGGCATCCATACTACCATGTCGCCGCACTGCGATTTAGCAAGTTCGGAACCTGAGTTTACAAAATCAACCAAGTTGCCAAATACCATTTTTAAGCGAATAGTTTCATCTCATCTGATCCATAACGTATCGCTGATTAATTTCAAGCAATAATAAAAGCAGGAGTTTTCCTTGTCTCTTCTCGAAGCCATTATTTTAGGTATTGTTCAGGGCCTGACCGAATTTTTACCCGTTAGCAGCAGCGGTCATCTGGAACTCGGCAAAGCGCTCTTTGGCGATACCAGTATTCCCCAGGAGAGTATGTTGTTTACCGTGGTATTACATGCAGCCACGGCGTTGGCTACGATGGTGGTTTACCGGCGGGAGATCGCCCAGATTATTGCCGGCCTATTTCAGTTTAAAAATAACGAAGCTTTCCAGTTTTCCGTCAAAATTATTATCAGTATGATTCCCGCCGCCGCTATCGGGGTATTTTTTTCCAAGGAGCTGGAAACCCTGTTCAACCATCAAATTCTGTTAGTCGGCTTAATGCTATGGCTAACCGGTATTTTATTAATGGTGGCTGACCGGGCGAAAAACACGGAGAAATCTGTGGGCTTTTCTCAGGCGATAATTATTGGCATTGCCCAGGCGATTGCCATCCTGCCCGGCATCTCGCGCTCGGGCGCAACCATTTCCACCTCGGTGTTGTTGGGTATTGACCGCACAAAAGCAGCCAGCTTTTCCTTCCTGATGGTGGTGCCATTGATCTTAGGAAAAATCGCCAAGGATATTTTCGACGGCGCACTGAACCTGAACAATGATCAATACAGCGTGCTGGCCGCGGGCTTTATCGCCTCATTTATTACCGGCCTCTTCGCCTGTCAGTGGATGATTAAACTGGTCCGCAAAGCACAGCTGAAATATTTTTCCTATTATTGTTTTGCCGTAGGTGCGCTGGCGATCAGTTATACACTTATTTAGGGTCGGGAAAAGAACTCTGGAGCCCGCCTGGCCCAGGCCATCCTCCCTGATTGAGCAATTCACCTTGTCCGCGGGGATGGCACTATTGGATCTTACCTGCTATTGGATCTTACCTGACGCTTACCCCTTCTCTCGTCACGCCTTTTCAGCAATAGTCTCATGCCCATAATTCAATCGGCGCACGATTAACCAGTGTGCGCAAAATATCCGAACGGGAGACGATACCCGTCACCTGCAGTGCCTCATCCACTACTGGCACAGCACCGATCGACTGGCCACACATCACTTCGGCAATGGTTCGGATTTCAGCATCTTCCTCGGTGCTGACAACTCGCTTAGTCATCAGCTGTGAAATGGGAATTGCGCCAATAGCACGACCGTGATTAGCGGCATAGCGCAGTAAATCACGGTCGGAAACAATGCCACACAATCGGTTGTTCTTGTCGACCAGAGGTAAGTGGTGAAACCCGCATTCGGAAAACAGCTTCCAGGTGACCTCAATGTTTTGATCCATAAAGGCGGTTACCACAGGGCTGGTCATAATTTGATGTGCAAAAACCACTGTTGAACGCGGCTGTTCCTGCTCGACCTGCTGGTAAGCTTCCTGAACGGCTTTCGCCTCCTGCCTCACCTTGCCGGTTTGGCTTTGATACCCAGCCTGATCGCGCTCATCAGGGTGCTTGTCACTTTCGACCGGACGGGTTTTCTTGCTGGCATCAATCGGCGATACCGTGCGAGTGAACAAATCGCTGGCTGGAGTCTGTACACGATTGCCCTGTTCAACAATATAAAACATCGCGTCTGGTACCTGTCGTGAGAATTACAAGGTTCACTACCCATTAGCCCGCAGCCTGTGCGGGGGCTTTTTTCTAGAAACTGGTATAACCAGTATAGAAAAATCACGGAAAAACACTATGGGCGTGTTAGACCTTTTGAGCCCCGTTACGAACTCTTAGTGATACTTTTTCGACAGAGATCAGAGCGACAATATCCCCGAGCAAGCCAGAACAGGATTTAAAACCCCATTCTGACCCGCAATAAGAGCTGATCAGTGATTTGAAAGGAAGAGAGGTTTAATAGCAGGCCAGAGCAGCGGGGATCGCCTTACCGGTTACCACGTCAGCGCCCTGCGCAGACAGCACATTCTCTAACGCAGACAGGCAGAGCAGCACATTGGTCTGATTACAGGCCTGTCCCATCAGGCCAATTCGCCAGGCCTTGCCAGCAAAGTCGGCCAAACCTGCGCCAATTTCCAATTGATACTGTTGTAACAATGCTGAGCGAACGGCAGCATCATCGGCCCCGGCTGGAATCGCAACCAAGTTGAGCTGAGGCAGACGGTGTGATGCATCTACCACCATCGATAACCCCATCGCCTCCAAGCCTGCGACCAGCGCCTGATGGTGGAGCTGATGACGAGACCAGGCATTCTCTAACCCTTCCTGCTGTAACATCACCAGTGATTCATGCAGGGCATACATGGCATTGACGGGTGCCGTGTGATGGTAGGCGCGTTTAGCATTGCCCCCCCAATAGCCCATCACCAGATTCATATCCAGAAACCAGCTCTGCACTTTGTGCTGGCGATTATTAATAACGTCGACAGCGCGCGGGCCAAAGGTCACCGGCGAGATACCCGGCACACAGGAAAGACACTTCTGGGTGCCCGAATACACCGCATCTGCGCCCCAGCCATCGATATCCACATTAATACCGCCCAGCGAGGTAACTGTATCGACAATGCTCAGGGCCTTGTGCTCCTGCGCTAACTGGCACAGCGCGGCCGCATCACTGGCAACGCCGGTTGAGGTTTCGGCGTGAACAAAAGCCAGTACTTTAACATCGGGATGCTCGACAAAAGCCGCTCGCACTTTTTCTACATCAACGGGTTTGCCCCAGTCATCCTGTACCATCACTGCGGTGGCGCCGCAACGCTCGACGTTTTCTTTCATGCGTCCACCAAAAACACCGTTTTGACAGACAATCACTTTATCGCCCGGCTCTAACAGGTTTACAAAACAGGCTTCCATTCCCGCCGAACCGGGTGCAGAAACTGGCAGCGTCAGCTCATTGCCGGTTTGAAAGGCATATTGCAACATGACTTTGATTTCATCCATCAGGCCAATAAATTCGGGATCAAGATGGCCTATAGTTGGCCGACCCAAAGCTTCCAATACGCGGGGGCTGACATCCGATGGACCTGGCCCCATCAGAGTGCGTTGTGAGGGATGAAAACTTGTTGCCATAATTAAATTCCTTCGCTGGTAGTGAACCTCTGCTGACCTAGTAGCAGAGCAAACATGCCAGCTCGTTGATCTGTATGAAAGGGGCATCTACCCGGTGAATAGAAATGTCAAAAAAACTGCTGTCGAACAGTAGCAGCTTTTAACGGCCAGCAAAACCTTGGAGCAACCGCCGTAAAGGATAACGTTTATATTTCCCCAAGGTAAAATCAGTCATCCACTCACTCTCGCCCACTACAGGTCCTTCTCATAACGCCAGCCCTTATCCAACTTCCAGATACGATGTCGGGGACCCACCGCATCCTGGTCCGTGGTTTCATAGCCCGCATCGCCGTGGTAAAGCATAGCAATACCGGCATCTGTTTTAGTGAGGCGGGGTTCAAAGGCAGCCATCGATTGCTCGCGAAAATAGGCCATGGCCTGCGCAACGGTTTCGCACCCATTGAGTTCGGTTAAGGTGACGAAGGTCGGCGGCATCATTTCAATCAGCTTATCACCCTGATCAGCCAGCGCAGCCTGTGGAGTACACCAGCGGTACTCGACAATTTCACTGCCGCAGACTTTAACCTGATCACTCTCCCCGCTAACCGGGGCAATATAAAACCAGGTGGCAAAGCGCTTGGTATGATATGAGGGTGTGGTCCAGTGTGAGAAATATTCTAAATCTACTTCGTTAATAACCAACCCAGTTTCTTCCAGTGTTTCCCTTACCGCTGCAAACCGTGCAGCGCGCTCCACATCCTCAGGCGCGATTGGATTGCCGACACTATCAATATAATCTTCCGGGTCAATGCGGCCGCCTGGAAACACCCACAAACCACCGGCAAAACTAACGGACTGATTACGACGCAGCAACAGAACTTCGAGGCCTTCACAACCGTCTCTCACTAACACCACCGTCGAGGCTGGAAATATCTCTGACATACTGCACTCCTGTTACTATTATAACTCGGCAAGCCATAATGCCGGGTTAATATGATAACTTTCTCACTGCCGTCCCACAAAGCCTGAGGTTAGGGATTGGGTATTTGCTGATAAGAGCATCACCAACATCCAGGTTGCTGCTGCCCCCTACGGATGGGTTTAGAAACTGCCCCGAGAACCAATAGCGGATGCACCGGTATTTTCCGAACCTGGTCACCCAACACCAAGCGCCCGGGTTTGCTACAGTATATGATCTGCGCTTTTTTCGACGGGGAGAACAGCGTGAACTTGCCATCTATCGACTCACACAATACCTCAACCAGCCAATAAACACTGAGTCTTCAATGTATTTACAACTATTTACAATCCTGTTTCCTATTTTCCTCTGTGCCGCCGTGGGCTTTGCCTGGGCGCGCAGGGGACTGGCCTTTGAAAGTGATTTTGTCTCTAAGTTAGTAATGAACATTGGCGCGCCATGCCTGGTGGTCGGCACCCTGAGCAAGGTTGAGATGCCCGCCCAGACCCTGCTCGATATTTTGCTGGCGGCTTCGATGGTATTAATTACTACCGGCCTGGCAGCGCTGCTGATCTGCCGCTTGGGCAAGTTGTCACCAAGTGTTTATTTAGGGCCGCTAACCTTTCCCAATACAGTCAATATGGGCTTGCCGGTAAGCCTGTTCGCTTTTGGTGAAGAAGGACTGGCGGTGGCTTTAGGCATCTACTTGATCGTGAGTCTGGCACAGTTCACGCTGGGTATCGCACTGGTTAGCGGCCAAAATGCCTGGCGGGAAACGCTGCGCTCACCCATTGTTTACTCGGGGCTTATCGGTGGGACACTGGTTCTTACCAGCACCCGTTTGCCACTGTGGCTGGAAAATGGCCTGAACTTGCTGGGCTCCTTTTCAATCCCCATCATGTTGATCACACTGGGGGTTTCTCTCGCCAAGCTCAAAGTGCGTGATTTCGGCCTGAGCACCACGCTGGGGTTTGCCCGTCTGGCGATGGGTGCGACCATTGGCTGGGGCGTTGCCGAACTACTGTCATTACAGGGCGCGGCCAGAGGCGTCATCATTATTCAGTCAGCCATGCCCGCCGCTGTTTTCAACTACCTGATAGCCTTTCGCTATGATCGCTCCCCGGAAGCTGTGGCGGGGCTGGTGGTAATGTCGACTTTTATGAGTTTCATCAGCCTGCCACTACTGCTCAGAGTACTGCTTTAATCGATTCATGGTTTGAAGATAGGGGCATATAAACAACAGTTATATAAAGCCTTAATAAAATAGTCGCAATCCTCCTAATATTGGGAATTTAAGCTACATTTGTACTTGAGCCTGTTAACACTAATTGAATCAACCTTAACCTGAGTTGGCCTGAATGGAATTACTGCATAGCTGTCGAGATCACGCCCATAAATATTATGGCGACCTGCTACAAGCAGCTGCTCAATCGCTCAACACACTGTTGTTTGAACTCGCCGAAAAAAGCTCTAACAATGACGAACAGCGGCGCTATTACGACGCCATGCAGCTACTGAAAAGTCATAATGAAACACTTCCAAGCGTCTTTAAGCAGGAGATGGAAACCATATTTCAGGCTTTTCTCAAAGGCGAGGATATTGAGCGCAGTATTGACGAACAGATCGATATTAACTCTCTAACGCTAGTTCATAGAGAAGAACTGGAAGATGAACTTGCCATTTCAGTCATCGTATCCCGCGCCAATAGCCGTAACTCGGAAACACTCTGGAAGTTGAATCGGCGATTGGCGGCACTGCGCGGCGGACAACCAATTACCGACGAGAGCAACCCCTTTGGTCCTGCAATGGTCTGTGAGGCTCTTCAGGCAGCCGTCAGTCAACTTGGATTTGAGAGCAGTATTCGACTTCAGGTCTATAAACAGCTGGGTAAAATTCTGGTGATCAGCTTTGGTAAGGAGTTGGATGCGCTGAATGACCTGTTGGTCGAGAAGGGCATACTGGCAAATCTACGCTTTAGCGTCTCCAAACAGGAACAATCCTCCAGAGCCACTACGGCCACCAGTACAAATCCCGCAGAAGAAGATGTCAGCATGGGAGCGACGCGGGAATCTGCCAGCAGTATTGCCCACCAGCAGGAACTCTATACGGCTATTCGCAAACTGCAGCACACACTGGACAGCCGCACTCAGGCGGCTAGCGGTGTCAGCTATCAAGGGATACCCACGGATGGACAGGCGGGCAGTCAAGAGACCTTCTCACCTTTCGATTATGCCCTCGCCCTCAGCGCTATTCAGCAATCTTCGACGGTACTATCCGCAGCTGCCAAAAATCGCCCCCTGCCTGCGGAACAAATAGAAGAAAAACTGTTTGGGCAATTGGCCCAGCAGGCTGACAAAAACGCACGCCATAAAATGACCACCGACGATGCCGACACGGTGGATCTGGTGGGTATGATTTTCCGTTATATGCTGGATGACCCCAAGCTGCACGATGCCGTGAAGTCACTACTCAGCCATCTTCATACGCCCTATCTCAAACTTGCGCTAATGGATAAGGATTTTCTGGACAATTACCAGCACAGCGCCCGAGTACTGCTGAACACCATGGCCGAAGTGGGCAGTAAATGGGTGAAGGACGAAAAAGACCGCGCGGTACTTCCTAAAATTAAATCGGTTGTGGAAGCGGTACTGAATGACTTTGTCGACGAAACCGAAATATTAGACGACTTGCTGGAAGATTTTGTCAGTTTCAGGGAGAACCTTGAAAAACGCGCGCGTATGGTTGAAAAGCGCAATACCGAATCGCAACAGGGCCTGGAAAAGCTGGAAATTTCCAGACTGCGCGCGGCAAAAGAAGTAGAGTTCAGACTGGAAAAGGCTCAGTTAGCTGACCAGGTTTCCTCCCAATTGCGTCAACCCTGGACCGACTTTCTGGCCTTTAATCTTTTGCGTCATGGCGAAGACAGTCTGACCTGGCAGTCAGCTTTAAAAGTTGTTGACGGTGTGATCTGGAGCGTACGCCCGTCGGCGGTGGCCGATAACAAAGCGGACTGGCAACGCCACCAGAAGGACCTGGAAACTTCGGTGAGTGAAGGTCTTAAAACCATTGGCTACGACCCCGAGGCCAGTAAAACACTGCTCAATGCGCTAAAAGAAGCTCAGGAGCTGGCCTATCATGCCTCGGTTTTGGGTGATACAAAACCTTCATCAGCATCCTCTGGATCAGCAACCGCCACAAGCTCCCCTCCCGACAATAAAACCGAGAATCTGAGCAACGACCAGCCCACTGAAAAGCCTAATAAAAAAACCAAACAAACGGCTATCCAGAAACAACTTAGCAAATTAAACCAACCTCCTCCCGAACTTTCGGCTATTGAGCAGGACTGGCTTAATAACCTCAAAGATATCGCGTTTGGAACCTGGTTTGAATTTGACCGGGAAGAGCTGGTGCAACAATTAAAACTGGCATGGTTTAGCCGAGTCTCATCACACTATATGTTCGTTGATCAGGCGGGAGTCAAACAGGCCGTGGAAGATAAATACTATCTTGCGCAAGGGCTGGCTGACGGGTCTATACGTATTTTGGAACCTGAGAAAAAATCATTTATGGAAAGAGCACTGGAGGCGGTCTTTGAAAAGCTGAGAATGTACTGAGAAAGCCACTGAGCTTGTCAGTACATTCCACTCTATCGGTTTAGGGTACATCCGCCCCTATTAAAACGGCGGCTTATTCCTGATAGCGGTAACTGCCCGCTCAAGTTCCTCATACACTGCCCGCACATCCACCTTGATACCCACTTCAGCTTTACGGGAAATCTGCGTGACGGGAAAAATAAAATCTTTATCAAAACCGGGCACTTGTAAAGACCGGGAGCGCCCATAACGATCATTGTAGACCACCCAGTTGAGCCCCTTATAGGTTTTCAGCAGCTGACCGAGTACCACACCCATGGCCTGCAGCTCCTCGACCTGCGCGGATTTCACCACCCCGTCATCCAGCAAGCGTTGTAATACCGACAAATCGTTGTCTTTATCACCATTGAGCTGGCGGCCAAAATGGCGCCGGGCCAGCGCATCAATGGCATCCCGCTGTTTATCCATATACTGTTGATCGATGGCTGAAAGTGGCTCTGTGGTCCATTCTTCAGCCTGTGACAGCAGGGGCAAACTCAGCATAGCCAACAGCATGAATCGAATAAATAAAACAGCTCTAGCACCCTGAATTTTCACTTCAAACCTCCAACATCAAGCACATCATCAAAATCACGATTTAACTGCATTTTGGGCCGTCATTTAACGTTATTTTAAACCATCAGCTGACAGTGTAATTCATCCATTCAGAATAATGCCAGAACCGTCCCTGACCTTTTATACACCCCGCTCCAGCCTTAATTGTCGGACCATAGCCCATAACCAGGGGCAAGGCTAAAAATAAAGCGATATATCTTTGTATTTTAGCGTTTCCTGCTTGAGCTTAAGGGGGGTGGTCAGTACCATTACGCCTTTGCTTTTTCGCGGAGATTACGATGATTTCGGGTAGTATGGTTGCGCTGGTAACCCCAATGACAAGCACCGGCGGTATTGACTGGCCTGCGCTTAAAAACCTGGTGGATTTCCACCTGCAGGAGGGGACTCACGCCATTGTCGCCGTCGGCACTTCCGGTGAATCGGCCACGCTCACTGTCAGCGAACACTGCATGGTCATCAAACATGTGGTGGACCAGGTCAATGGCCGTATTCAGGTGATTGCCGGCACTGGCGCCAACAGTACCCATGAAGCGATAGAGCTGACCGAAATTGCCAGGGATGCCGGCGTGGATGCCTGCCTGTTGGTCACTCCCTACTACAACAAGCCAACACAGGAAGGCTTGTACCAGTTCCACAAGTATATTGCCGATCGCGTGGCAATTCCCCAGATCCTTTATAACGTTCCCAGCCGTACTGCCTGTGATATGGGCAATGACACAGTGGATCGATTGGCTGATATCGATAATATTATCGGTATTAAAGAGGCGACGGGTAACCTACCTCGAATCAAAGAGTTGATCGAGCGCTGTTCTGACCGCATAGCCATTTACTCCGGCGACGATGCGACGGCCATGGAGCTGATGCTGCTTGGCGGTAAGGGTGATATTTCAGTCACCGCCAACGTTGCCCCAAAACTGATGTCACAACTCTGCGAAGCGGCTATTGCCGGCAACCGGGAACTCGCCACCCAGCTGAATAATCGGCTAGAACCTTTGCACCAAAAATTATTTCTGGAGTCCAACCCCATTCCGGTGAAATGGGCGCTACATGAAATGGGCATTATCTCCGACGGTATTCGTTTACCACTCACCGTTTTGTCCAGCGCATTCCACGAAGAATTAAGGCAGGCCATGCGGCATGCAGGTATTATCGAATGACAATAACTAAAAAACGATTTTCACAATTTGGGGTTGCCCAACTACGCTTATCACAACTAAGCTTTTCACAACTGCGTTTTTCACAACAAAGCAATTTACAACAAAGCTATTTACAAAAATCACTCCTCCTGACACTCGGGCTTACTACACTATTAAGCCTTCAGAGCTGTAGCTGGTTGTTTGGGGATGACGGCACCTTTCGCGATCGCAGTAATGATTATCGCCAAGCCACGGTAGAGCCACCCCTGACCTTACCCGAGGGCATAGACAGCGATTCACTGGATGACAGCTATGCCATTCCACCGATCAGCGACCGCACCACTCTGAATGAAAAATTTGTTATCCCGGCGCCAGAACCACTGGCCGAGGATATTGACCGCGATACGGTTCGCATCAACTCGCTTGGTTCGCAGAGCTGGATTTTAGTCGATGGTGCACCGGGGCAAGTTTGGCCACGCCTGCGGGGCTTTCTGAACCTGAACCAATTATCTGTGCAGCGCGCGGATGCGGTCAGCGGCATTATTGAAACCGGCTGGCTGCAACCGGCTGGCGAGGATGCACTGCGCGAGCGCTACCGCCTGCGCATTGAGCAGGGCGTGCAACGTGGCACCAGCGAAATCTATGTACTGCAGGCGGACCTCCGTGCAGGTACTGATAGCTGGCCAGAATCCTCCTCTGCGCTCGACCGCGAAAAAATCATGACCCAGGAACTGGCCCAGTATCTTGCTGACAGCGCTGCCGCCGCTTCCGTTTCCATGCTGGCGCAAAAGGGCCTGGATTCCTCCGGTAAAGTCACCCTGGAAGAAGACAGCAAGCAAACCGTTTACATCAAACTACTTCTACCCTTTTCCAGAGCCTGGGCATCGCTGGGGTTGTCACTGGAAAAAGCCGGCTTCCAGATTGACGATTTAAACCGTGACCAGAAACTGTACTATGTCACCTATACGGAAAAATCTCGCAAAGAAAAAGAAGAGGGCTTTTTTAGCTGGTTAACCAGTTGGGGGGCGGATGATGAAAAAAACCGCA
This sequence comes from Oceanicoccus sp., assembly GCA_965661375.1. Taxonomy (GTDB): domain Bacteria; phylum Pseudomonadota; class Gammaproteobacteria; order Pseudomonadales; family Dasaniaceae; genus Oceanicoccus. The sequence continues at coordinate 125,636 of CBFIDJ010000007.1, forward strand.
AAGGTGTTCCTTATTTTGTGAGAGTCACACAGATCAATGACCAGTCTGTTTCCATTACGATTGAACGTCAAAGTGGTGAAAAAGTAGAAAAAGCCGAAGCTGAAAAAGTATTAAAACTTATCAAAAAACATATCGCTTAAATGAGTTTACAGTTTGCCTCGCTCGGCAGCGGCAGTCGCGGTAATGCCACACTGATCAGGACCGACGACTGTCTGTTATTGATTGATTGTGGCTTTACTATTAAGGAAACCGAGCGCCGCTTAAACATGCTAGGCCATACCCCTGAGGATATCACCGCAATTCTGGTCACTCATGAACACAGTGACCATATTAAAGGGGTGGGGCCTTTTGCGCGCAAACACCAGCTTCCGGTCTACCTCACCCACGGCACGGCACAATATCACGGGCTTGAAAAACTTAACGCCAGACAACTGATTAATATTCAGCAAAATTTTCTAATCGAAAATATTGATATTACCCCGGTTGCGGTACCACACGATGCCCGAGAACCCTGTCAGTTTGTATTTCGCAATAATGGCCATACCGTCGGTTTACTTACCGATCTCGGCAGCATTACACCGCATGTTATCGAACAATATCAGCACTGCGATGCGCTGATGCTGGAATCCAACCACTGCCCGCAGATGTTAGCGATGGGCCCCTACCCTGCTTCACTAAAGCAACGCGTCGGAGGTTACTGGGGACATCTCAGCAATCATCAGGCGGCCCAGTTACTGGCCAATATCGAGACTGAACGCCTGCAGCAATTGGTGATTTCTCATATTAGCGAACAAAATAACACTGAGACTCTGGCACGGGAAACGATTGGAGAGGTATTTGATCGACCCGACGCTCTGGTACTGGCCGATCAACAGGAGGGGCTGGGCTGGCAAACACTCTGTTGAGCCAGCCTCAAAAGAGATGCCGGTAATGACAACCCCGGCGCAGGTGATTTACTAGTCTATAAGACCAAAATCGGAACGAAGAATATCCACGATTTCGGCTTTAGGATTATCCGATAACTGAATAGCCTCTCCGGTAATTTTCTCTGCTATATCCGTATAGGTTTTAGAAACCTCCATCATCACCGACTCAGGTAATTCGTTATCCTTTGCCAGCGCGGTACGCTCTTCCATCCGGTTTTTGTTCAACAAAATATCCGGTTCAGGAAAGTGATTCAGCAGCATCTGACGGAAACCCTCTTTAGAGTTTTCGACAATTTTTCCCTCCCGATAACTGGGACCATCCCAGATACGCGATGAGTCCGGCGTTCCGACTTCATCCATATAAATCAGTTTTTCCTTACCCTGAGCATCGGTAACGTAACCAAACTCAAACTTGGTATCAACGAAGATCTGGTCCAGTTCTTCAAGTGCATCACTGATAACCGCATAGCCTTCTGACAGCAATTTTTCATAGGTGGCCACATCGTCGATGCTTCTGAAATTAAATGCTTCGAAATTGTTGACGATGTCTTTGCGCGTGATATTAACGTCATCCACTTCAGGCACGCCCGGAATGCCACTCAAAATGCCTTTGGTTGAAGGGGTGATTAATAGTTCGGGAAGCTTCTGGTCTTTTTGCAACCCATCGGGAATTTCAATACCACAAAAATCTCGCTCACCCTTGTCATAGGCGCGCCACATGGAGCCTGTTATGTACTGACGTGCAATCGCTTCGATCATCACCGGCTTAGCTTTTTGTACCACCCACACCAATGGGTGAGGAATATCGAGAATATGGCTATCGGCCAAACCTTTCTCTCGAAATAATTTAAACCAGTGATTGGAAATGGCATTTAACGCTGCACCCTTGCCCGGTACGCCGCGCATACCACCTTCACCCTGCCAGATGCATTCAAAGGCAGAAATACGGTCACTGATGACCATAATAGCCAGCTCGGCATCTGCGGCAACCTGATAGCCCTTCTCGACAATCAGGCGCTTGCTGTCCGCAGCTGTTAACCAATAGACCGATCGGACCTTGCCACTATGAACGGGCAGATCAGTTCGAATAGGGAGATCGTTATTTACCGCCAATACCTTATCAGCAAGACTCATGATTCTTGTCCTGTCGTTTAGTTAAATGAAGCTTCAGTGAAAGTGCAAAAGAAAACAATCTAGAAATACCATCAACAGGCACTGCGCTAATCACAGTGCTATGCAATAGTAACGGCCAAAGCGGCCGGTTTCTAGAACGGGGATTTTACCAGATATCCAAGGGGATGCCAGTCTCTGAGCCAGGCCAGTTTTGGATAAAACGATGCCTTTGTAATGTCAGCTAAACCCGCTCCAGCAAAGCTTGCTGAACAGCATCAATGATGGGCTGGTTCGCGGCGGGAAAAGTGAAGTTGTCCAATCGCCTGGCACTGATCCAGCGAATGTCCTGACCTTCTCGGCCCTTGCCCGAGCGGTCCTCAGGTAAGCCAGTGAAAGAATCCACCCACCACACATCCAGTAAAACGGATTTATCCGAATAATTATGCCGCACTTCGATCAGTGGGCTACATTTTTGCACAATCAGCCCCAACTCTTCCTTTAACTCTCGGGCCAAAGCCAGTTCGACACTCTCATCGGATTCAACCTTACCGCCGGGAAACTCCCATAAACCACCCTGATGAGTATGTTGCGGGCGCAGCGCAATCAAGATCTCCTGCTGACTATTAAGAATTACGCCTACTGCGACATGCACCTGCTTATTAGAAGCCATCAGTCGATAATGCCTCAGGTTCGATATTCGGCATTGATACGGACGTACTCATGGGATAAATCTGAGGTCCAGACGGTTACTTCTTCATCGCCCCGGTCCAGTTCAACGGCAATGGTAATTTCTTCCTGCGCCATAACGTGAGCACCCTGCTCCTCGGTATAACTCGCAGCACGACAACCCTGCTCAGCAATCAATACATCGTTGAGATGGACACTGACCTTCTCCACCTCCAGTTGATCGACTCCAGCACGGCCGATAGCTGCCAATAACCGCCCCCAATTGGGGTCGCTGGCGAATAGTGCTGTTTTAACCAAAGGGGACTCCGCGATGGTATAGGCGACCTTTAAACACTCCGCCTCACTGGCCCCACCCGCCACTTTTACCGTGACAAATTTGCTGGCACCTTCGCCGTCACGCACCAACCCCTGAGCCAATTCGATAAACACCGAGGTAATCGCATCAAGCAAAGGCTGGTACAGTGGGTCGCTGGTTGTTTGCACGACAGGTGCCGAAGACTTGCCCGTCGCCACCAACATACAACAGTCGTTAGTCGAGGTATCGCCATCAATGGTAATGCGATTGAAGGATTGATTTACCGCTGCATCAATTATCTGTTGCAGCAACTCTTGCTCAACAGCCGCATCGGTTGCCGCATACCCCAGCATGGTCGCCATATTAGGCTTAATCATTCCCGCACCCTTGGCAATTCCCGTTACCGTGATGGTACTGCCATTAAACTGTATCTGGGTGGATGCAGCTTTCGGCCGAGTATCGGTGGTCATAATACCGCTGGCTGCTTTTTCCCAACCATCCTCTGATAGATTGGCTATGGCACTAGGTAAGGCGGCAACAATTTTATCTACAGGTAGCTGTTCGCCAATCACACCAGTGGAAAAAGGCAACACCTGATTGGTATTCACTGCAGTTAAAGCGGAGAGTTTTTCACAGCTCTCTGTGCCATTGGCAAGACCCTGCTTACCGGTTCCCGCGTTGGCATTACCCGTATTCACCAGGAAATACCGCGACGGAGTTGCCGCAAGATGTTGTTTGGCAATTTGTACCGGCGCGGCACAAAAGGCATTACGGGTAAACACGCCGGCGACCGAGGCGCCCTCGCAGATTTCCATTAACACAATATCAGTTCGCCCGGGCTTTTTAATCCCCGCGCTTGCCGTGCCCAGTTTAAATCCATCAACTTTATTCAGCGTGGGAAGAGTACCGTTTCCAACTGCCATAACCTGCCACCTTATTAATTAAGCTTCCAGCGTTACCGTGCTAAGGCCCTAAGACAACTTACCGTGACACTGCTTATATTTTTTTCCGGAACCACAGGGACAGGGCTCATTACGCCCTACCTTTCTCTCCTCTCTAACAAAAGGCGTTGCTGGCGCAGCTTCCTCTTGTTCTTCAGCTACTCCTTCGCCACTATCAGCCGTCATGGCCGAGGCCTCAGCATGCGTAAATTCCATTTGTTTACGGGCGGCCTCTTCACGCCGCCGGCGCTCCAGCATTTCCAACTCGTCCTCACGCTGGATACGCACATTCGAGAGGAAGCGCACCACATCGTGCTTGAGGCTATCGAGCATACTCTGAAATAACGCAAAGGCCTCGCGCTTGTATTCCTGCTTGGGATTTTTTTGCGCATAGGCGCGCAGGTGAATGCCCTGCCGCAACTGGTCCATGGTGGCCAGGTGATCCTTCCACAGATTGTCCAGCACCTGTAGCATAATATGCTTTTCCAGCTTGCGGATATCCGGGCCAATTTCCTCTGCCTTGGCATTATAAGCATTGGTCAATTCGACAATGATTTTTTCCCGCAAGGGCTCCTCATTCAAACTATCGTCTTCATCCAGCCATTGCTGAATAGGTAAGCTAGCCGAAAACTCGCCACTGAGTCGCTGCTCAAGACCAGCAATATCCCACTGTTCTTCCAGACTCTGCGGAGGAATATGTTCATCAATCACATCATTGATCACATCAATCCGAATAGCTTCAATAGTTTCCTTGATATCTTCCGCTTCCAGCAGGTCGGTTCGCTGCTGATAAACAATCTGCCGCTGATCATTGGCAACATCATCAAACTCCAGCAGATTTTTACGAATATCGAAATTGCGGCCCTCGACTTTTCGCTGCGCCTTCTCGATGGAGTTGGTCACCATTCGATGTTCAATAGCCTCGCCCTTTTCCATCCCTAGCGCCTGCATAAAGCCACGCACGCGATCCGAGGCAAAAATTCGCATCAAGCTATCTTCCATCGACAGATAGAAACGTGACAACCCAGGGTCACCCTGACGTCCGGCCCGGCCCCGAAGTTGGTTATCAATCCGTCGCGATTCATGCCGCTCGGTGCCGATAATATGTAACCCGCCAGCCTCCAACACTACTGCATTTCTTTTTTTCCAATCTTCTCGCAAAGCCTTTATCTGCTCTTCGCTGGGGTTATCCAGTGCAGCAATTTCGGCATCGACATTGCCCCCCAGTACAATATCGGTACCGCGGCCAGCCATATTGGTAGCAATGGTCACCACTCCGGGGCGGCCAGCCTGGGCGATAATTTCTGCTTCCTGTTCGTGGAATTTGGCATTCAGCACTTTATGTTCAATGCTGGACTTTTTAAAACGTTCAGATAGGGCTTCGGAGGTTTCAATCGACGCAGTACCCACCAATACCGGTGCCCCCTTGGTAATAATCTCCTTCACATCCTCTACGATGGCATCGTATTTTTCTTCAACCGACAGATAGACCAGATCGTTGAGATCCTTCCGTTGCAACGGCAAATTAGTGGGAATAACCACCACATCCAGGCCGTAAATCTGGCGGAATTCAAAGGCCTCGGTATCAGCAGTACCGGTCATGCCTGCGAGCTTTTCAAACTGGCGAAAGTAATTCTGGAAAGTGGTGGAGGCCAGAGTCTGGCTCTCGGCCTGAATCTGTACACCCTCTTTGGCCTCAATGGCCTGATGCAGCCCCTCCGACAAACGTCTTCCAGGCATCGTGCGGCCGGTGTGTTCATCAATCAATACCACCTGATTATTCTGTACAATATATTCCACATTGCGGTGGAATAAACTGTGCGCTCTCAGGCCAGAATACACATGTTGCAGCAGCGATAAATTACTAACGGCATACAGGCTTTCGCCATCTTGCAGCAAGCCTGCCTCACTCAGTAAGTCCTCAACATGTTGATGGCCAGATTCGGTCAACTCAATCTGTCGGGATTTTTCATCCACAGTATAGTGGCCTTCTACTTCCTCCGTGCCAAGCTGCAGCTTGGGAATCAGGGCATTGATGCTGCGGTATAGCTCTGAGCTGTCTTCAGCAGGACCGGAAATAATCAATGGAGTTCGCGCTTCGTCGATCAGGATTGAATCGACCTCATCGACAATGGCGTAGTTCAATTCACGCTGGAATCGATCCTCCAGGCTGAAAGCCATATTGTCGCGCAGATAATCAAAACCAAACTCATTATTGGTCCCATAGGTAATATCACTCTGGTAGGCCGCTCTTTTTTCGGTGCCGTCCTGCCCGGAATAAACGACACCAACTGTCAGTCCCAGAAACTCATAAATAGGTCGCATCCAGTTAGCGTCACGTGCCGCCAGATAATCGTTCACTGTGACAACGAAGGTTCCCTTACCACTCAGAGCATTGAGATAAACCGGCAGAGTCGACATTAGCGTCTTACCTTCACCGGTACGCATCTCAGCTATTCTGCCCTGATGAAGCGCTATACCCCCTATCAACTGCACATCAAAATGTCGCAAGCCCAGTGATCTCTTTCCAGCCTCACGGACCACGGCAAATGCCTCGGGCAAGAGGTCATCCAGTGTGGCGCCATCCGCCAGGCGCTGCTTGAATTCTTCAGTTTTCTCTCTGAGCTGCTGATCGGACAGGGCAGCCAGGGACTCTTCCTGCCCATTAATCTGCCGGACGGTTTTGTCCATGCGCTTTAATTCACGGTCATTTTTACTGCCGAAGACTTTTTTGGCGATCTTTCCCAACATAATATGGCTACTATCGTTGACTGTTATTTTTTACAGCGAGGTTTAAATTAGAAAGCCGCCAGCAACTGAATACCAACGGCGACAAAAAGGGGATTGTAGAGGAGTATTATTTCAACGGCTAGCGCGATGAATATAGGTGGCCGGGTCGACAGGGCGACCGTGCTTGTAAACTTCAAAGTGGACATGGGGGCCGGTAGAGCGACCACTGCTTCCCATCAAGGCAATTACCTGCCCCTTCTTAACGATATCACCCACTTCAATCTTGTTTTCAAGATTATGGGCATAGCGTGTGATATAACCACTGCCATGGTTGATCTCAACCATCTGGCCATAGCCATAGCGTTCACCAGACCAGGTCACAACACCGGAGCCAACAGCCACTATTTCAGAGCCCAGCTTGCCCGCAAAATCGACGCCTTCATGCATCGCCTTACGCCCGGTAAAAGGGTCCGTGCGATGACCGAAATGAGAAGACATCCAACCCTTGCGAATAGGACGACCAGCCAGAAAGACTTCGTCTTCTACCTTGCGGTTGGCTAACAGGGTTTCCAGAATTTCTAATTGCTGCTCACGATTATCGACCCGGGCCACCAGTCGGTCCATTGCATCGACAAAATCCGGGTTGTCATATAAGGAGGAATTCTGGTCTTCAACTTCGGGGCCACCGAGGGCAGGTAACTGGCTGAAATCGAATTCACCTTTATCCAATTTGGCTACCGTGGTAACCCTTTCGCCCAAGGCGTCTAAGCGGACCAGTCTGGCTTGAATTTCAGCCATTTTGAGAGTCAGTGCCTGAACCTGGTGCTGCGCTTCAGCGCGGGCGTTAGCGGCCAGTTCCTGCTCCTTTCGATTCTTCTCTTTCATCGCCGCCAGAGCCTGCGAATCTAACACTTCACTATCGTTGCCGCCAAAACTATATCCGGCAATAGCACCTAACCCCAATGGCGCGCCCAACAGACAAAGAGACAGCAAAGCGCTGGTCCATCGCCCAAGGGAAAGGGACTTCGACTGGCCGTGCTTACCGCTGACAATGATAACTTTCATAGGGAAGTTTCAGCTACTAGCTTCCAACTAAATGGAGCCACGAAGGGTTAGGTTGCAAAAAATCGACGTAAATATCGCATATAAATCAGGGTTTTACCAACCCTGAGAGGGATTTTTTAGTGAAACAGCGCAAACTTTTCGTTTATTCGTTAGCTGAAATGGGATTAGTTTGCTGAGACGGGAGCCATATACGTAATAGGCGCAGTCGCTTTATCTTCAAAGGTTACCACTTCCCATGCATCGGTATCGGCGATCAATGCCCGCAATGAGGCGTTATTCAGAGCATGGCCCGACTTATGCGCCTTAAACTCACCGATCAGGCTATTGCCTAACAGGTAGAGGTCGCCAATGGCATCTAACACTTTATGTTTAACGAACTCATCCTCATAGCGAAGACCGTCTTCATTGAGAATGCGGTACTCATCAACAACAATGGCATTGTCAACACTGCCGCCCTGAGCAAGCCCCTTTGAACGCAGATACTCAATCTCATGCATAAAACCGAAGGTACGTGCTCGGCTGACTTCTTTAACAAATGAGGTGCTGGAGAAGTCCAGAGCAGCTTTGCCGGTACGATCCCGAAACACGGGATGGTCGAAATCGATAGTGAAGGAGACTTTGAAGCCATCAAAAGGGAGGAAGCTGGCTACTTTGTCTCCGTCTTTTACCGTAATCGGCCGCTTGATCCGAATAAACTGCTTGGCCTTTTGCTGCTCTTCAATGCCCGCTGACTGAATCAGGAACACGAAGGGGCCAGCGCTGCCATCCATAATAGGAACTTCAGCCGCACTCAATTCTACATAGGCATTATCAATACCCAATCCCGCCATGGCAGATAATAAATGCTCGACAGTCGATACCCGCACATCGCCTTGCATCAGCGTGGTCGAGAGAGTGGTATCACCCACATTTTCTGCACGTGCCGCAATTTCAACAACGGGGTCTAAATCGGTACGACGAAATACGATACCCGTGTCCACCGGTGCCGGTAGCAAAGTCAGATAGACCTTCTCTCCAGAATGGAGACCAACGCCAGTTGCGCGTATCGCATTGCGAAGAGTTCGTTGTTTAATCATGGCATGTCTTCATGGTTATTGTGTGGCAAAAAAGCCAAGGCGGCATTGTGTAGCAAAACCCCCGCCTAAAACTCTATAAACTTAACTTCTAGTCGCTGGCTATAAATTAGTCAACCGCCCGATAAGTGAGGCGCGAATACTACCAGAGAACCAGTAATAGACCAACCTCGCAAATCAGGATAATCCAAGCCCTGCGGACCGGGTCACAGCGAGTCACTACCACTACAAGCCATGGCTATTACAACTCACGGTCGCTACAAGTCACAGTCGCTACAAGCCAATGTCCCCGATCCAGCTATAACCAAATGCTCTAGTCAGCCTGTCTACGAAGGAAAGCCGGAATATCCAGATATTCCATATCTTTATCTGCCGTTGACGCCACTGCCGCTGATTTACTTCCCGCCATAGCCTGAGCATTGTTTCTCATCACTGTAGGGCGGTCCAATGAGCGGTAGTCCGGGTTGACAGGATCAGGCTTGCTCTCGACAACCTTCAGGGGCGTTTCGCTAATTTCTTCTCCCCCCAGACCGGTAGCGACAACTGTTACTCGCAGTTCATCTGACATCTCAGGATCAATAACAGTTCCCACAACGACTGTGGCATTGTCGGAGGCAAATTCTTCAACAATATCACCCACTTCGGAGAACTCACCCAGAGACAGATCGAGCCCAGCGGTAATGTTCACCAGAATGCCGCGAGCACCCTGTAAGTTGATGTCATCAAGCAGCGGGCTGCGGATAGCTGCTTCCGCAGCTTCGCGAGCACGATTCTCGCCACGGGCAATTCCAGTACCCATCATCGCCATGCCCATTTCAGACATCACCGTACGCACGTCAGCAAAGTCGACATTGATCATTCCTGGTCGAATAATCAAATCAGCAATACCCTGTACCGCCCCCAGCAACACATCGTTAGCCGTTTTGAAGGCCTCAAGCAGACTCGCATTTTTCCCTAACACTTCCAGTAATTTTTCGTTAGGAATAGTGATCAGGGAATCAACATGTTGCTGCAATTCCTTCATGCCATTCTCTGCAATCAGGCTACGTTTTTTACCTTCAAAGGAAAACGGTCTGGTAACAACTGCAACTGTTAAAATACCCAAATCCTTTGCTACTTCGGCAACCACCGGCGCCGCGCCGGTACCGGTACCGCCACCCATACCTGCAGTGATGAATACCATGTCGGCGCCTTGTAATGCTTCGGCAATGCGATCGCGATCTTCAATCGCCGCCTGACGACCGATATCGGGATTAGCACCAGCCCCCAGCCCCTTGGTGATATTACCACCCAGCTGCAACACCGTTGTGGTTTCAATATCCGTTAAGGCCTGGGCGTCTGTGTTGGCGCAGATAAAATCTACCCCATCAACTTCATTGGCGATCATATGCTTAACAGCATTACCGCCACCGCCACCCACACCGACGACCTTAATGACCGCATTTTGTGGAACGTTATCAACGAGTTCAAACATGACTTTTCTCCCTTTTGGTGTTTAAACACTGGTTACGAAAAAATCGATCCCAGTGATCGTGCAACAAAAATTGTGTTAATAATTAAAATGTGTATGTAAAAATGCTTAGTTAAAAATGTTTCTAAAATTTTCAAAAATTATTTTGTATCCAGTCTTTTACCCGACTCAAAAACCCTCCCGAGTTTTGTGAACTTCCGCCCTTTATCGTGCCACCACCCTGTTGCTTCAAACCATACTGCAATAGCCCGACGCCGGTTGAATAAATCGGGTTTCGCACAATATCTGTTAAACCCTCAATATCCTGAGGTGTACCGATACGCACAGGGACATGAAAAATTTCTTCGGCCAGCTCAACCACACCTTCCATCTTGGAAGTGCCACCGGTCAGTACGATGCCTGCTGCTATCATGTCTTCAAATCCACTGCGTCGGAGCTCAGCTTGCACCAGAGTAAATAACTCGTCATAGCGTGGCTCCACCACTTCAGCCAGAGCCTGGCGTGACAAATCACGTGGCGCCCGCTCACCTACACTGGGCACTTTGATGGTTTCATCAGCACCAGCCAGCTGGGTTAGTGCGCAGGCATATTTAATTTTGATTTCTTCAGCGTGTTGCGTCGGCGTTCGTAAAGCCATAGCAATATCGTTAGTAACCTGATCACCGGCAATCGGAATCACCCCTGTGTGGCGAATAGCGCCCTCGGTGAAGATCGCAATGTCTGTGGTACCGCCACCTATATCGACCAGACACACACCTAACTCGCGCTCATCATCGGTAAGCACGGCATAACTGGATGCTAATTGCTCTAAAATAATGTCTTCAACTTCAAGACCACAGCGGCGAATACATTTTTCAATATTCTGCGCCGCGTTTACGGCACAGGTCACAAGATGCACTTTGGCCTCAAGTCGAACACCGGACATGCCCAGAGGTTCTTTAATACCCTCCTGAGTATCAATGACATACTCCTGCGGTAGTATGTGCAGCACCTTCTGGTCGGCGGGGATGGCCACTGCCTGTGCCGCATCGATTACCCGTTCCAAATCCAATTGATAGACTTCGCGATCCCTGATCGCCACAATACCGTGCGAATTCAAACTGCGAATATGACTGCCCGCGATGCCTGCATAGACCGAGTGAATCTGGCAGCCAGCCATCAATTCCGCCTCTTCGATAGCACGTTGAATAGATTGCACGGTAGACTCAATATTGACGACCACCCCTTTTTTAAGTCCTCGGGAAGGGTGTGAACCAATGCCGACAATTTCCAGCCTGCCCTCGCTATTTATCGCACCTACAATGGCTACAACCTTTGAGGTACCAATATCAAGGCCAACAATCATTTTATGGTCTGAAGTGGTGCCCATTAGCTAACACTCCCTGGTTGTTTATTCGCGGTTATTTGTGCTATCGCTTTCAACTTTATTTTAAACATTGAAACTAACATTTATTCTAAGCCTCTTTCGACTGCTGTTTGCGCCACGCCACTGCAAAACCATTGCTATAGCGCATATCTATCGACTCGATACGAGCAAAATCTTTTTCGAGGCCCATTTGATAACTCTGTAAAAAGCGTTTCATCTTTTCCATGATTTCAGACTTTCCCAATGTAATAACGACGTTGCTCTCAAGATGCAGGGACCAGCTTCCCCGTTCATCAAGAGTCAGCTCTTTTAGCTCCAAACCCTGCGGAGATAACAACTCACTCAACTCCCGAAAATGGTTCATGACCTCAATAGCTGCGCCCTCGGGACCATTAAGCGAAGGTAAACCAGCAATACTGACCCGCTTATCCGGTTCAAATAGCTCTCCCCGATAATTGAGAAAGCCCTTCTCGCCCCAACTGGCAATCGCCACTTGCTCTATCACGATAATTTCAAGCGCATTGGGCCAGTGGCGCTCAATGGAAACGTCAAATATCCAGGGCTGTTTCAGTAACTGCTCACGTATCGCCACCAAATTCAGTTGCACAAAGCCCTTATCTAAAAAAGGCTCAACCTGATTGGCGACCTCTTGCCTATCGACATGGACAAACTCGCCGTTAACTTTTACCAGCGTAACTGGCTGCGCGAACAAACGCTCCATTCCCATCCCTACCGCCATCGCCGCACCGGACAAAAGTAGCAAGGCAACAAGAGGGATGAGCTTTTTACCATTAAAGACCGGCCTTAATTGCGGACTTTTGCTGCTAGCACCGCGCCCCTTACTTTTCTTTTTGGTAAATAGTTTCATTGTTACAGCCCTCGCTCTTGCAAGCTAAGCGATAAAATCTCTTCAACCAGGTCTGCAAAACTTAAACCAGCTGCTTTCGCTGCCATAGGAACCAGACTGTGACTCGTCATACCAGGCACGGTATTAACCTCCAACAGGAAAAAATCCCCATGCTGATTTTGCATCACATCGACTCTGCCCCACCCATGACAACCCACACTGTCAAACGCTGCCAAGGCCAGTGACTTGAGTTCGTTTTCTTTTTCCATCGACAAACCACAGGGGCAGATATAGCGAGTGTCGTTGGCTAAGTACTTGGCATCGTAATCATAGAAACCGTGATCGGTTTCCAGTCGAATCGGCGGCAATGCACGCCCGCCTAGAATAGCTACGGTAAATTCCGCTCCGGTCACCCACTGTTCAGCCATGACATGACTGTCATACTCACCGGCAGCATTAAAAGCCGACTGCAGCTCATCGGCGCTGGTCGCAATCGTCATACCAATGCTCGAGCCTTCGGTCGCTGGTTTAACAATCATTTTTCCCCATTGTTCGATAATGCCTTGCCAATCACAGTCAGCGGTAAGTTCAACAAACTGGGGCGTAGCCAGCCCAATCTGCTGCCACAATTGTTTGCAGCGAACCTTATCCATTGCCATTGCCGAAGCCGCCACGCCACTCCCGGTGTAACTGATTTCCGATTGTTCGAGTGCATGTTGAACGGTGCCATCTTCGCCATCTCCGCCGTGTAAGGCGATAAAGCTGTGCTTGTATTGTTTGCTAACGGTTTCGAACCAGCTCGCGTCCTGTGTATCAAACTTTTCCGCTGCTATACCCTTTGCCAACAGCGCTTGAAACACCGCCTCCCCGCTCTCCAGAGAAACCGCTCTTTCCGCCGAGTTGCCTCCCAGCAATACCGCAACGGAGGTTTGTAATTTCTGCGCTAACATCAAACAATCACTCTTCTAACAATTTACCTAGTTGACCCGCCGCCAGTTGTGCAGCGATAGCTCCCACATTCCCTGCGCCCTGAGTCAGCACCACATCACCGGGCTGAACAACACCTTTCAACACTTCCGCGACAGACTCATTATCCTTTACAAATACGGGATCAACTTGTCCCCGATTCCGAATACTGCCACTCAAGCTGCGACCATCCGCTCCGGTGATTGGGTCCTCGCCTGCCGAGTAGACTTCCAGTAGCAACAAACTATCCACCGTTGACAGCACACTGACAAAGTCCTCAAAAAGGTCTTTAGTTCGGGTATAACGATGCGGTTGATAAATCATTAATAGACGACGATCAGGCCAGGCTTGACGGGCAGCAGCAATAGTTGCCTCAACCTCAGTGGGATGATGACCATAATCATCAACCAGCAGTACGCTGCCACCTTCAATGGCGAATTCACCGTAAAGTTGAAAACGCCGACCAACGCCCTGAAAGTTTTCCAGCCCCTGACAAATCGCCACATCCGGAATTTGCTCATCGGTTGCCACCGCAATAGCCGCCGTTGCATTCAACACATTGTGATCACCGGGCATGTTGATCGTCACATCCAACGGGCTCAAATCATTCGGACGCAAAACCGTAAAAGATGTTTTTAAACCCTGCTTGTTGACTTTGCTGATAACAAAGTCTGCATCTTCGCTAAAACCATAGGTCAAAATCGAACGACCTACACGAGGTAAAATATCCCGAACCACGTCATCATCAATGCAGAGCACGGCCATACCGTAAAAGGGCAAATTATGTAAAAACTCCACGAAGGTTTTTTTCAATTTATTGAAATCGCCTTCATAGGTCGCCATATGGTCGGCTTCTATATTGGTAACAATCGAAATCATTGGCTGTAGATGCAAAAACGATGCATCGCTCTCGTCAGCTTCAGCCACCAGAAAGCGACTTTCACCTAAACGAGCATTAGTACCGGCACTATTAAGTAGGCCGCCAATGACAAAGGTCGGGTCCAGCCCGGCCTCGGCAAATATAGAAGCAATCAAACTGGTGGTAGTGGTTTTACCATGAGTGCCGGCCACAGCAATACCATGTCGATAACGCATGAGCTCAGCTAGCATTTCTGCCCGGGGAACAATCGGAATACGAAAGGCGCGCGCCGCCTCGAGTTCCGGGTTATCCTTTTTCACCGCAGAAGAACAGACCACCACATGCACACCGGTGATATTCTCTTCACGGTGACCAATAAACACTTTTGCTCCCATTTTTTCCAGGCGGGTCGTCACAGAAGATAATTGAATATCGGATCCGGAAATTTCATAGCCCGTATTCAATAACACTTCCGCAATACCGCACATACCGGCACCACCGATACCAATAAAATGGATGCGTTTGATGCGGCGCATTTCGGGGATGATAAAGGGAGCGGTGCTAGCCACAGGCCACCTCCAGGCAGATATCCGCCACTCGTTCTGCCGCATTAACTTTGGCGAGTTGTCTCGCCGCCACAGACATCTGCTTGATTCGTGCGCGATCTTTACCCAAATCGCTCAATAAATCCGACAATTGCTCGGCATCTAACTCTGTTTGTTTTTTCAGAAGACCTGCTCCATTTTTTTCCAACCATTGCGCGTTACCCGTTTGGTGATCGTCAATGGCATGCGGTAACGGCACCAAAATCGAGGCAACACCTGCAGCGGTTAACTCCGCAACGGTCAAAGCACCAGCTCTGCATAACACAATATCCGCCCAGCTATAGGCTGCCGCCATATCACTGATGAAGGCGACAGCCTCCACCTCGACACCCGCTTGTAAATAGGCCAGCCGTACATCGTCAATATGAGCCTCACCAGCTTGATGGCGAACAATTGGCCGCTGCTCTTTATCCATTAGCTGTAATGTTTTTGGCAGTAACTCATTAATCGGCTTTGCTCCCAGACTTCCCCCAAGCACCAACAAACGCAGAGGGTAATCGCGGTTCAACAAGCGTTGTTCAGGCGCAGGGATTGCAGCAATTTCTTTCCTTACCGGGTTACCGATATACACAGTGTTTTGTCCGCTCAAACTATTGGGATAACCCAGCAATATTTTTTTAGCAAAACGGGCTAACAACTTATTCGTGGTGCCGGCCACCGAGTTTTGTTCATGAATTACCAGCGGCCGCCCTGTCAGCCAGCTAGCCAGGCCACCGGGGCCAGAGGCAAAACCACCCATCCCCAGCACACAGACCGGTTGCAGGCGCCGCAATATAGCCAAGGACTGTCGCAATGCGCCAAATAACCGAAATAAACTGCCAAGCTTACTAAATACGCCCTTGCCTCTCAGTCCAGACACCTGAATAAAATGCAGGGGAATATTAGCGGCGGGCACAAGCCGGGACTCGATACCCCGCTGGGTTCCCAGCCACTCTACGTTAAGCCCCTTAGCGCGCAAGCACTCGGCGGCAGCCAAAGCAGGGAACACATGTCCCCCAGTACCACCAGCCATAATTAGTACAGAGCGCGATAATTGATCAGGCATATTGCTTACCTCGCCGGTTACCTACTTTCGACTTTGATTTCTTCGCCTCTTTGTCCGTCCGCTTTTTGCCCGCCACTGTCCGCTGCTGCAACTCCGCATAAACACGCAGCGTCATTGCAATCAGCACACAGCTTAAAATCAAACTACTGCCTCCATAGCTCAGAAATGGCAGCGTTAATCCTTTCGTAGGTAACAAACCGGTATTCACCCCGATATTGATAAAAACCTGACCGCTGAACATGAGGGCGATGCCATAACAGATATAAGCGCTGAAATATTCTTCACAACGCTCGGCAATACGACCAATTTGCATAATGCGTACGATCATCAGTGCAAATAAAACCAACAACCCGAAGGCGCCAATAAAACCAAACTCTTCGGCAAAAATGGCAAACACAAAATCAGTATGTGACTCAGGTAAATAGAACAGCTTTTGAATACTGTTGCCCAAGCCAACACCAAACCATTCGCCACGGCCAATGGCTATCAAGGACTGAGTTAATTGATAACCCGAGTTAAATTGATCCGCCCAAGGGTCAGTAAAAGCGGTAAGACGTTGCATGCGATAAGGCTCACTGATCACCAATACCACCAGCGCCAGAATCGCAGCAAAAATCACCAGGCTGAATTGCCACAGTCGCACACCCGCCAGAAAAAGCATGCCAAAGGCTGTTCCCAGTGTGACCACTGTGGCGCCAAAATCCGGCTCCAACATCAGTAACAGAGTCAGCACAAACAGCACTACCATCGGTTTAATAAACCCTTTCCACTCTTCCCGCACTTCGTCCTGTCGACGCACCAGATAACCGGCCAAATATAAAATCACACAGAGTTTGGCCACCTCAGAACACTGCAAAGTCAGAGGACCCAGCGCAAGCCAGCGCCGGCTGCCGTTTACTTCACGACCAATGCCAGGCACTAATACGATCACTAACAGAGCAAAACCCATCAGCAACCAAAACCAGCCCGTCCGCTGCCAAAAGCTCATTGGTATACGGAATACTACCAACGCCACAACCAGCCCCAGACTTAAATGAAACAGGTAACGCAGGCTGTGAAAAAATGGATTGCCATAGCGCTCAGCCGCAAATTCGATAGATGCCGAACTCATCGCGATAAAGCCCACCAATACCAGTGCACTGGCCAGCAGAACCAACAACAGATCCAAGTCAAATTTATTCACTTTCAGGGAAAGCAACATGTTGTTATTACTTAAAACAGGGTTACCGGTAGCAGAAGTCATTACTGATTACCCCCATCGGCCAACACTAAAACCGCCTGTGTAAACACCTCACCCCGATGCTGATAATTATCAAACATATCGAAACTGGCACAGGCAGGAGACAACAAAATCGCATCACCACTTTCGGCAACTTCTGCTGCCGAATTCACCGCCTGCTCCATACTATCTACACGAATACAGTGGATATCTTCCCCGCAGAGACTTTCTAACTCATCGGCAGCTTCACCAAAGATAATCAAGGCGCTGACATACTGCATCAATACCGGCAGCAGCGGAGTAAAGTTTGCACCCTTTGCCACCCCACCAGCCAACAGCACGATGTTGTTAGCCCGAGTTTCCAGCCCTTTGATCGCGGCAATCGAAGCACCTACGTTAGTTCCCTTGGAATCATTGTAAAAATCGACCCCGTCAATTGCAGCCACCCATTGACAGCGATGTTCCAATCCGGAGAAATTACGTAGCGCCTGCAACATTGGCGCCATCTCCAAATCGGCCGACTTACCCAATGCCAAGGCCGCAAGAGCATTCTCAATATTGTGACGCCCAATCATTTTCAATTCGCTAACGGGCATCAGCGGCTTAAACTGAAATGACAGCCACTCCTCACCCTGTTCCTGCATTAAACCAAAGCCGTTAAAATCCGCGTTATCCAAACCAAAGGTCAACACCTCTACCCCTTCCGCCATTAGCGGCCGGGACAATGTATCTGCACGATTAATCACAATTTTTTTACAATTTCTGAAAATCCGGTGCTTGGCCTGATGGTATGCCAGCATGCTGTCATAGCGATCCATATGATCAGCGCTGATATTCAATACTGTCGACACTTCTGCAGCGAGATTGACACAGCGTTCCAGCTGAAAGCTGGACAATTCCAGTACGTATAAATCCGGTTCCTGCTCCGACAATAACGCCAGTGCCGGGGTACCGAAATTGCCACCCACAGCAATTTTTTTGCCGGCCTGTTTTGCCATCTCAGCCACCAGCGCGGTCACGGTAGACTTTCCGTTAGAACCAGTGATCGCCACAATCGGAGCAGTAGCATCCTCACGAAACAGATCGATATCGCCGCAGACTGCCACACCTTCAGCCATGGCCTGGGCAATAGCGGGCTCCTTGAGGCTGACCCCGGGGCTGACTACCAGGCGTCCGGCCCCAGCCAGGGACTCCGAAGATATCTCACCCAAGGTGAGTGGCACCGATGCAAATTCCCGATTAAATTCATCCAGACCCGGTGGATTCTGACGACTATCTACCACCGAGAATTTTCGCTGTTTGCTCGCCAGATAACGCGCACAGGACAGCCCGGTGGCACCGAGCCCCACGACGACCTGTCTGTTATCTGTTGCGATTAATTCCATCGATTTCTCTGTGTCGTACTCTCTAACGAAGTTTTAAAGTGGCCAAACCAAACAACACCAGCATTACGGTAATAATCCAAAACCGCACAATGACTCGTGGCTCTGGCCATCCCTTTAATTCAAAGTGATGGTGAATTGGTGCCATGCGAAAAATACGCCGCCCGGTTAATTTAAAAGAAGCAACCTGCAAAATTACAGAGACGGTTTCCAACACAAAAATGCCGCCCATAATAAAAAAGACGACTTCATGGCGAGTAATCACTGCCACTACACCCAGCGCCGCCCCCAACGCCAGCGCGCCGACGTCACCCATAAAAATTTGGGCAGGATAGGTGTTAAACCATAAAAAGCCCAAACCGGCTCCAGCGAGAGAACCGCAAAATACCGCCAGCTCACCAGTGCCTGGGATATAGGGAATAAAGAGGTATTTGGCAAATGTCACATTGCCCACCAGGTAAGCGATAATGCCAAGCGCAGTGCCAACCATCACCGTGGGCATAATTGCCAGGCCATCCAATCCATCCGTTAGATTAACTGCATTGCTTGATCCAACAATGACGAAGTAAGCCAGCACCACATAGAAGATACCCAGATCGAGCGCAAAATCTTTCAAAAAGGGTAAAAACAATTGCGTCTCCAGTGGAGAGCTGGCCTGCATATACAGAAAGATTGCCGCTCCCAGTCCCCCAACCGACTGCCAGAAATATTTCCATCTTGCCGGTAGACCCCGAGAATTTTTTTCCACCACTTTGCGATAGTCATCAACCCAGCCCACCGCGCCGAAAATCACGGTGACAAATAAAACCGTCCAGACATAGGGGTTACTTAGATCTGCACAGAGCAAAGTGCTGAAAATAATAGCCACCAGAATCAACGCGCCGCCCATCGTCGGGGTGCCGGATTTGCTGAGATGCGATTCGGGACCATCATCCCGCACAGACTGTCCTATCTGGTGATAGTTCAGACGACGAATCATATAGGGACCAAACAGCAGGCTGATCGCCAGCGCCATTAAAATACCCAGAATGCCGCGAAAGGTCAGATACTTGAACACCTGAAACGCGCCAAAGTACTGCGATAAATAGTCTGCCAGTAGCAGTAACATTATTCCCGCTCTCCTAAATGCTTATTATTATGTTGGAGTGCTTCTACAATTCGCTCCATGCGTGCACTTCGCGAACCTTTAACCAAAATGGCCGTCGCACCCTTAAACTGATTCAAGTCCTGCAGTAACTCTTCAGCTTTGGTGTAGGCCTTACCTTTACCGGCAAAGGCTTCCAGTTGAGCTAAGGCAAACTCGCCAACGGCTAACATTTTTTCTATGCCTTGCTCGCGTGCATAATGTGCCACCTCAAGATGCCCGGACTCAGCCATATCGCCCAGTTCGCCCATGGTGCCCAGCACCAGACAGCGTTTACCTTCACAATGTTTTAAGACATCGATAGCCGCTTTGACAGACTCAGGATTGGCGTTGTAACTATCGTCAATCAGTAATGCATGCTTAAGCGTTATCGCTTTTAAACGACCGTAAACCGGCTGCACCTTTTCCAGTCCTGTTTTGACCTGTGCCAGTTCAGCTCCTGCAGCCAATGCCGCTGCTGCCGCAGCCAGCGCGTTGGTGACGTTATGCTGACCTAACAACTGCAAACTAATATCAATCACGCCCTGATGACTATGCAGACTGAACGTCATGCTGCCGCTTGTGGTTAACATGATATTCGAGGCAAACACATCGGCAGCTGAATTAGTTTTACTAAAGCTAACAATCTCTGCCCTGGCTGCCTGATCCCGCCACTGACTCGCAAACGCATCATCCATATTGATGACTGCCACACCGTCTTCACTGAGGCATTCAAAAATTTCCCCCTTGGTATTCGCTATGGTCTGCAGACTTCCGAAGCCTTCGATATGCACTGGCATGGCATTGGTCAATACAGAAATGTCAGGCTCGGCGAACTGGGTCAGGTAGGCTATATCTCCGGCACGGGCCGCGCCCATTTCAACCACAGCAAATTCATGCTCAGGCGCGATCTGCAACAGGGTTAAGGGCACACCGATTTCATTATTCAGGTTGGCCTTTGTTGCCAGTACTTCTCCCTTTTCAGCCAAAATGCTGGCCACCATTTCTTTGCAGGTGGTTTTGCCAGCACTGCCAGTGAGCGCAATCACTGACCCTGAAAACTGGCGCCGGTTGGCATGGGCTATTCTGCCCAACGCCAGCTGTGTATCGTCAACCCGCAACTGTGGTAAATCGCTTGCCTGAAGTTGACTCACTACAGCCGCAACCGCACCGCCCTCAGCGGCCTGAGCGACAAACTGATTGCCATCGAAGTTGTCACCAGACAACGCGACAAACAGATCGCCGGTTTTTATTTGCCGGGTATCAGTACATACAGAGTGAATAGTCATATCGTTTAACACTACGCCTTGCTTCACGCTGGCACCGATTTCACGAACGATTTCACTGAGAGGTAGCGCTGACATCATGGCTCGCCCTCTCCTGCCGGGTTTTCCCGCTGCTGCTTTTTCCGGACTTGTAAGTCACGCTGCTTCAGTGCAAGACGCGCCTGGGCAATATCACTAAAAGGAAAGGATTGATTACCTACCAGTTGATATTCCTCATGTCCTTTTCCGGCAATCAATACCCCATCGCCCTCAGCAGCTTTACTAATGGCAAAGGCGATAGCGATCGCACGGTCTTCTTCAATCAGTGTTGGACGATCTACTCCACCCAAAATTTCGTTAATGATGTCACCGGCTGGCTCATTACGTGGATTGTCACTGGTAACAATGACATGGTCAGAAAAACGTTGTGCCACCTCACCCATCAGTGGGCGCTTACCCTGATCCCGATCACCACCGCAACCAAACACACACCAGATTTTTCCAGCACAGTGCAGGCGCATAGCTAACAGCGCTTTTTCCAGGGCATCGGGGGTATGGGCATAATCAACCACCACCATCAGTGACTCATCGGACGGAACTCGCTGCATACGACCAGTTACCGTGGATAACTGTGGTACCACTGCAACAAGGTCAGAGAATGGATAATCCATTGCGGCCAGCGAAGCAATAACGGCCACCAAATTTCCCAGGTTGAACTGTCCTAGCAGTGGACTGTTAAGCTCAGCATGTCCCCAGGGAGTATGCAGCAGCGCACTAACGCCTTCGCTGTGGTAGGCAATATTTTCAACCCAAACCTCTGCAGTTATTCCTGCCCGCTTTTTCAATCCCTGAGGCTCAAGGCTATAACGTATAAGCTTAACTGAAGCCTCCACCTGAGCAACAAGTTGCTCTGAGAAAGGATCATCGGCATTGAGCACTGCTGTTTTTAATCCGCGCTGCCGAAACAAAATAGCCTTGGCGTCAGCGTAGGCTTGCATCGTGCCATGATAATCAAGATGGTCTCGGCTGAGATTGGTAAACAGGGCCAGCTCGACAGCTACTGCCATCAAGCGATGCTGCTCCAATCCATGCGATGAAGCCTCCATCGCCACCAGGTCAACCTTCTCTTCATGCCACTGCGCCAGTAATGACTGAATAGTGATCGCATCGGGCGTTGTATTGGATGTTTCATCCAGACATCCATCCACACCAGTACCCAATGTGCCAATAACGGCACCGTGCTTACCCAACCTGTTCAAAATCTGCAGGGCCAACTGGGTACAACTGGTTTTGCCATTGGTACCTGTCACTGCTAAAACAGGTAGCCTGGCCGAAGGGTGATCGTAAAAATTATCCGCGATTGCGCTAACTTTTTTAGCCAGCTCCGATACCGCAATAATTGGAACAGCTCCCCGTTTTGATAGCGCAGGTAAATGCTCATCGGCTTCAGCCAACACCGCCACCGCACCCGCCGCAACGGCTTGAGCAATAAAATTCCGACCATCGGACTCAGCCCCCGGGTATGCAAGAAATACATCGCCAGCTACAACTTTACGGCTATCCAGTTCAATGCCGGTCACGTTTATCGCAGCAACTTCTGCAGCTGTTACTGGTAACAGATCACCAAGCTGCTTACTGTTAGTGGGTAAAGTAGCTGCCATCATCAAACCGACTTGCGCCTCCATTTTTTGAGAGGCGAATCAACCAACTGCCCTTCAGGTAACGCTTTATCCGGCTTCACATCGAGTATGCGCATAGCGTCCGAAACTACACGGGCAAAAACCGGCGCAGCAGATTCACCACCGTGATAGCGATCGAGATTTGGCTCATCGATCATAACCACCGTGACAATTCTTGGTTTAGTCGCAGGCGCCATACCCGCAAATACCGCCATATAACGGTCATCGGCATAGCCGCCGGTTTCACCAATTTTGTGTACAGTTCCGGTTTTGCCGGCCACGGAATAAGTTGTTAACTGCGCCCGTGTTGCGGTACCACCTTCCTGTGTCACTGACCTCAACATGGTCAACATTTTGTTGGCAATTTCCGGCTCTATAATCTGCTCCCCCTCAACCACCTCATCCTGCCGCAACAAGGTCGCAGGACGTAAAACTCCACCACTGGCAAACACCGAATAAGCCTGAGCTAATTGCAGCGGCGTTACCGCCAGACCGTAACCAAAGGCAAAATTGACGCGTTCAATATCGCGCCAGGTCGGCCGACCCGGTAACACGCCGGGGCTTTCGCCTGGAAAGCCGCTACCGGTACTGGCGCCCAGTCCAAAACGACTAAACACTTCCCACACCGATTGTTCATCAAGCTCCAGCGCCAATTTGCTGATACCCACCTGGCTGGACTTGGCGAGAATGGTGGCAATATCGATAGCACCGTAATTAACGGGGTCCAGTAAGGTTTTCTTTCCCACTCGCAAATAACCCGGATGAGTATCAATTACAGTGTCAGACCGAAACCGACCCGTCTCCAGGGCTGCCACCACGGTAAAGGGTTTGACCGTTGAGCCTGGCTCAAACACATCGGTCATGGCGCGATTACGCAGACTGGCAGGTTTTAATTCACGGCGATTATTGGGGTTGTAGGATGGCTGATTCACCATCGCCAGTACTTCGCCGGTATGACTATCTAACATAACGACTGAGCCGGACTTGGCATCTACTCGACTCATGGCTGCCTTCAGCTCACGGTAAGCCATATATTGCAGACGCATATCAATACTGAGGGTTAAGTCTTTACCCGAGTGCGCGGCTTTGCCCTGATCAATATCCCGAAAAATATTGCCACGCAAATCCTTCAACACTCGCTTGCTGCCGGCCTCACCCCGCAGCCAGTTCTCATAGGCCAGTTCCATACCTTCCTGACCCTGATCATCAATATTGGTAAAACCGACAATATGCGAAGCCACTTCACCGGCAGGATAATACCGCTTGTACTCCCGCTGCAGATTGACACCTGGCAACCCCAGAGCCACCACTTTTTCTGCATCCTGCGGTGACAAATGCCGGCGCAGGTAGACAAACTGACGACGCTGGTTATCCTCAATCTTATTTTGTAATTGCCGATAGGGAATACCCACCGCCGCAGCCAGCTGCTGTAACTGCCGCTTGTCTTCAGTCAAATGCCTGGGGTTGATCCAAATTGAGGCAACTGGCGTACTGACCGCCAGCGGTTCGCCACTACGATCAGTAATAACACCCCGATAAGCGGGGATATGCTCCGTGCGAACACTACGCGCATCGCCCTGCCCCTGAAGAAAATCAGAGCCGCGCTCTGTATCCAAAACCTGCAAGGCCAGCACCCGCCCAACCAATAGCGACAACAGTGCCGCCAGCAGCACAAGTACTACTGTGAACCGCCATTTAGGTAATTGCTGTTGCTTCTTACTCATTGCCTTACCACAATTATCGATTCCGGTTTTGGCACTACCATATTCAATTCAGACTTGGCCAGCTGCTCTATACGTGCATGTGACGCCCAGGTACTTTGTTCTAACAACAACCGTCCCCACTCTTCCTCCAGCCGGACAGTTTCTCGATTCAACTGCTGCAACTCACTAAACAGCTGCCTGCTTTTGTAAGAGCTGTAAATAACGCCCAAAGCTGACGCTACTATTAAGACCACAGCGACGAAACTTACTATCCATTGTGGTGACCAACCGGACAAGGCTGCAGCACCCTTCAGCCTTACGTCATTATGTCCAGCGCTGTCTTTACTCATCAGGCTTTGCTCATTAACTCAGGCTCATCGAGCCTTGCTACACTTATTGTTATCAAGGGCTATGGTTATCAGGCAATTTTTTCGGCAACACGCATAATGGCGCTACGAGAGCGCACATTGCTTTCCACTTCAGCTGCATTTGCCCGAACAGCTTTGCCAACCTGCTTCAGGCGACGGTTTAACTGCGCCTCAGTAACCGGCACATTGGCCGGCAAATCATCACCGCGCACATGGCGCCTGATAAACCGCTTAACCATACGGTCTTCCAGCGAATGGAAACTGATCACAACCAGCCTTCCGCCCACGACCAACAGATCCAGCGTTTTATCTAAAAATGTTTCCAGATCACCCAGCTCATTGTTAATAAAAATCCGTATCGCCTGAAACGACTTGGTGGCCGGGTGTTTGCCTTTCTCCCAGGCCGGGTGCGCTTCTTTTAGAATTTCAGCCAATTGCACCGTTGAATGAATAGGCGCCTTCGCTCGTTCGCGAATCACCGCCCCGGCCAAACGCTTTGCGTAACGCTCGTCTCCATAGTTTTTCAGCACCTGAGCAATTTCCTGCTCAGCTGCCACGGCCAACCATTGAGCTGCACTCTGACCCGCCTGCGGATTCATCCGCATATCCAGCGGCCCGTCACGCAAAAAACTAAAACCTCGCCCGGCATCATCCAACTGTGGAGAAGACACCCCCAAATCCAACAGCAGTCCATCGAAGGCATCGATGCCGATTGTTGCCGCCAGCTTTGCCAACTCTGCAAAAGAGCCCTGCAATATGGCAAAGCGCGAGTCCTCAGCTTCCAGCGCCTTACCCGCAGCTATGGCCTGCGGATCTTTATCCACGCCAACCAGTCGACCTGCCTCGGAAAGCCGCGACAAGATCAGCCGACTATGACCACCGCGACCGAAAGTGCCGTCGGCGTAAATGCCACTGCTATCGGTTAGCAGCGCATCAACAGCCTCTTCCAGCAACACGGTTTCATGCATCGACATCAACTCCGCTCAAGCGGCATATTCCCGATAATGAAAGGCCCGAAAATGAAAGGCCCGATAAGTGACAAGAGCCCCACAAACTCAACAAGACCCCATCCAGCCACAACACCCGAAACGACAGGGATAAATCAAACATTGAACCGGGTTACTTCTTCCGGCTCGTCTTCATCGTCATCTTCTTCATTCAAATAATTGAACCAGGCTTCTTCGCTCCACAGTTCGTATTTGTTTAACAAGCCGACCAGAATCAGCTTTTTATCAAGCCCGGCAAAATCTCTCAGGGTTGGCGGTAGTAAAAGCCGACCATTGGCCTCATCAACTTCCATCGGCGTGGCATAACCCAATAGACGGCGCTGTATCCTTGCGGCTTTTTTATTGCGACTGGGCAGTGCCTTGATCTCAGGCAGCTTTTGATTCCATTCGTGCTCGGGATAAATCAGCAGGCATCGCTCATCCGTGTGAGCTGTAATCACAATCCGGCCGCCACAATCAGCCAGCAGCATATCCCGAACTTTTGTCGGTATTGCCAGCCGCCCCTTGGCGTCCATATTGATGGAATGACTACTCTGGTACACAAATTCTCACTTGAGCGACGTAAAAAGGATCAACTTGGGATAAATTTTCACTTTTCTTCACTTTTTTACACTTTTGCAACTATAGAGACAGGCCCCATATAGATCAAGGCAAAAAATGCTAATAAACAGCGGAAATCGTTAAAAAATCAGGAACTTGCGGCTAAGTGTTGTGAAGAAAGAGGACTCTGAAGAGCTACTTGAGAGGCTAAAAATAACAAAAACAACCCCCTGTAATTCAAACTTAATGTTGTACATTAAGTTAAAGGTTATTTTTTTATAAAAAGGTTAAAAAACAGGCAGGAAAAGTTATATTTAGAGAATATGATCAAAAAACAACCAATCATAGACCGATGCAGCAGCTAAAAGACTAGGTCAAAACGCCGTATCAGCAAGTTGTTTCTCACTGTTTTTACTAGCTGCCCAATCTTTATAGCATAGCGAACAGATCAGCATCAGAGTCAAATCATACAATGGCCAGCACAAAGTTTTCCGGTATCATCCCCTCAAAATTCAATAACAGGCACGCTATATGACTATTCGCAGACGCCCACTCTCTGGCATTCGAGTTATCGAAATGGGCCAACTGATTGCCGGGCCCTTTACTGGCTCAATACTCGCGTACTTTGGTGCCGAAGTCATCAAAATCGAGCCACCTGAGGGCGGCGACCCGATTCGCGGTTGGCGGGAAGTACAAAACGGCACCTCATTATGGTGGCACAGCATTGGGCGCAATAAGAAATCTGTCACGATAGACCTGAAGCAGGAACAGGGTCGCGAATTGGCACGCAAGCTGATTGATACGGCTGACGTGCTGGTGGAGAATTTTCGCCCCGGCATTATGGAAAAATGGGGGCTTGGCCCGGAAGCGGTCAAAATCTCTAATCCAAAACTTATCTATACCCGAATATCCGGTTACGGCCAGGATGGCCCCAACGCCAGCAAGCCCGGCTATGCCTCGGTCTGTGAAGGCTATAGCGGCTTTCGCTACGTTAACGGCTTTGAGAACCAGGCTCCAGTCAGGCCCAACCTGAGCATTGGTGACAGCATCGCTGCCCTGCACGCGGCGCTGGGTGTCGCATTAGCAATTATCGAGCGCAACAACAATAAACATGAAAATAATAGTGAGCAACATCAGGAAGGTGAAGGTCAGGTCATCGACGTAGCGCTCTACGAATCCATGTTTAACCTGATGGAAGCCGTGGTACCGGAATACGATGGCGCGGGCATTATCCGCGGCCCGTCGGGCACCACCGTCACCGGCATCGTCCCCACCAATACCTATCGCTGCCGTGATGGTAAATACGTGGTGATCGGCGGTAATGGCGATGGTATTTTTAAACGCCTGATGATTGCTGCCGGACACTCTGAAATGGCGAACAACCCTGCTATGGCGAACAATGCGGGGCGCGTAATTCACGAAGCAGCAATTGATAAGGCGCTTTCAGAATGGTGTATCGACAATGATTCCAAGACCATTATCGAACTATTAGAAGCCGAAAACGTTCCGGTAGGACCTATCTACAATATCGAAGATATGGCGAAAGATGAGCACTACCAGGCTCGAGGGATGTTTGAGCAGGTGGAAATTGATGGCAAGCCGTTAAAAATTCCGGCGATTGTGCCTAAATTGAAGTCGACGCCCGGCGAGACGGATTGGTCGGGGCCGGAGTTGGGGAGTCATAATAAAGAAGTTTTTACCGAAATTTTAAAATTACGCCCCGACCAACTAAACCATTTAAAAAAAATTGGCATAGTAAGTTGATCGGGCTTTATTGACCCAAAAAAGGCCGCATTCGCGGCCTTTTTTTCTAGTTATCATCAACCAGGAAAGAATAGGATTGAGCCCCATAACCAGGCACAGTCACACTCACCGTCAACACCCCATCCGCACTAGGTGTATCATCCGCACTCATAGTAATATCGATAACAGTAGGTCTTGTAGTATTCAAAATAGTAAAACTCGAACCACTTACTAATTCCCCATTATCTGCCGTCACTGTAATGCTAGTCCCATTCGGCAAGGAGTTTAGATTGCTATCACTGATAAGTACCGAACCTACATACACCCCAACATCTGTTGAAGCAAGATCGATAGAGTCTCCACTGGTTAAGAAAGCTCTACCAGGGTAAAACGCCGCAAAGCTGGTTGCAGGGGTAAGGGCTGGAACAGTTTCTGCCCCACTTAATAAACGAGAGCTCGGTGTAGACTGGCTCAAAACCACCGAATCAAATACATGTAGAGTTGTGTTACCTGAGCAAACAGTTCCATCATCAGGGGCATTACAAGCCGGCCCAGTATATTGACCATCTTTACCATCATATGAACCGTTTACATTAAAATCCAAATATTGGATATCGTTAAAAACCCCGTCTTCATTATCATCCCGGAAAGCTTCGCCAATATCATTATCTGCGGCAACAAAATTGTCCCCCGCTCCAAAAACACCATTGGTATTATTGTCATCAAAGGACTCTGCACCGATGGTATAACCCAGAATAGTTATACGGCCATCAGCCACAAACTCTGGAGTACAAGTGAATGTCACCGCACATGTTCCTCCTGAAGTTTGACAGGACGACCCTATTAAGCCGCCCTCTGTAATGAACTGAACAACCGAGCCATCTGGCACCGGGTTATTAAATACATCACCCACAAAGGCTGTAACTGAAACATTACCGCCCTGGACTCCTGTCCAACATTCAGGGTTTAAAATATTTGCTACTACAGAAAAATTATCTGAGTCAGCAATACCTGTAGCGACCGTAAGCCCATCAGATATCGTTGAGATTCCCGAGGAAACTTCAGTCGCTATTACTCGCACTGAGGTTGGCACCGACCCGGACTGCACAGTAACTGACACCTCACCAGAGCTGTTAGTAACTCCTGTAGTAGTAGCCAGGTTTAATCCGCCGACTTGGGTTGAAAGACTAAAATTCACATTCGCCCCGACAACCGGACCACCCAATTGACCTCTGACTCTGAAGGTAACTACTGCCGTTTCCTGACCTCCAGTACCAGCAAGAAACAACTCTGACGGGTCCACCGAAACAAATTGCACTTGATTAACAGTATCTGGTGCAATATCCAAAGTAGCAGAAGCACTTGAGCCCAGAGCAGATGCGGTAATCGTATCAGTAGTACCATCAGGAGCCACACCACAACCCTGATCCGTATAAATAACTGATGCTCCACCAGTCACCGTGTCAACAGTAGCTGCGCTAAAATTTGCCTGTCCACTAGAAACACATCCAGACGTAAAGGTAACTTCAATTGGGTTGGAAATAGCCGCCGTTTGGAGTTCGCCGTTTTGATTTGCGATGGTGACATTAACCGTCGTTTGACCACCGGCAGACAGAGTGGCTCCACTACCGATACCTAAACCTAAAACACCGGACTGAAAGGCACTACCTGACCCATTACCCAAACTGATAGTTTCAGGCTCAACAGTAACCGTCACAGAGGCCGAAAGATCATCAACAGTTGCGGTAACAACATCTCCGCCTTCACAACCCTGTGCCGTATAAGTTACAGAAGCACTTCCAGTATTGGTTACTACTACCGATTGGTTCAACGTCGCCAAACCATTGGTAATACATGATGAAGTAAATGAAAAACTTGCCGTTTCAGTTATAAGGGCTCCCGTTTGGTCGGTCAGAGTTGCTGAGATAACGGTACTCCCCCCCGGAGGCAAGCTTGCTCCGGCAAGATCTGAAGCTAAAGCACCGGCGGTAAAGCCAACCCCACTGCCATTTCCTAAATTTCTTGCACCATCACCCGAAGAGTCATCAACATCATCATCTCCACCACTAGGACAAGGATCCCCCCCACATAACACATCATCATTCACGCCGGTGCCTAATGTGTTGTCGCCACCACCTCCGCCACCACAGCCAACCAGCCCCAGCAGCACTGCCATCGCAGACAATTTGGCGGTGTGCGATAAAATCTCTTTTAGCATCAACATGTTACCTTCCTGACTCTCTCTAAAGTCTGTGTAATTAAAATACCTTGGCGACCGGGGTCATGATACATGGGCTCCTAGCCTTCCTTTGTCTTGGTCCCGCCTTTACCCAAAAACGACTTGATGGGCAAAAATCAGGCGACTGGCAGTAAGCTTTTTGCGCTCTCAGATGAGAATAGTTCAACGTTGATAATATTCAATAAAATCCTTGAGTTGCGTGAACTAACTCATAAATTTCTTTAGCCAAGCCTGAATATGGGTGTTTTTTTAGCCAAAAATGAAAAAGGGCTGCATATGCAGCCCTTTTAATTCACTCAATTTTGCAGCCTACAGCATGGAGCGGCCTTTATTAGCAGCAATGCGCATCCGCAGGGCATTAAGCTTGATAAAGCCCTCTGCATCTTTCTGGTCGTAGGCCCCTGCATCGTCCTCAAAGGTGGCAATACTCTCATCAAACAGAGATTGATCGGACTTGCGCCCAACCACGATCACATTCCCTTTATAGAGCTTGACCCGAACCTCACCGTTGACGAACTGCTGCGACTCATCAATCACTTTTTGTAGCAATTGACGCTCGGGCGCCCACCAGTAGCCGTTATAGATCAGCTTGGCGTATTTGGGCATCAGTTCATCTTTCAGGTGAGCCACTTCGCGATCCAGACAGATAGATTCAATGGCGCGATGGGCTGGCAACATAATGGTGCCACCAGGTGTTTCATAACAACCGCGAGATTTCATCCCCACATAGCGGTTTTCAACAATATCCAGACGACCAATACCGTTTTCACCACCCACTTTATTCAGATAGGCCAGCACAGTGGCAGGACTCATCGCCTCGCCGTTGATGGCAACTATATCGCCACCTTTATAGGTCAGCTCCAGATAAGTGGGCTGGTCCGGTGCCGCTTCCGGCGACACACTCCAGCGCCACATATCTTCTTCCGCTTCCGCCCACGGATCTTCCAGAATACCGCCCTCATAGGAGATATGCAGTAAATTGGCATCCATCGAGTAGGGAGACTTCTTTTTACCGCTGGAAAAATCCACCGGAATATCGCGCTCTTTACAATAGGCCATCAGCGTTTCGCGAGAAGTCAGGTCCCACTCGCGCCAGGGAGCGATGACTTTAATGCCCGGCTTCAGCGCATAGGCGCCCAGCTCAAAGCGAACCTGATCGTTGCCCTTACCGGTAGCACCATGAGAGATAGCATCAGCACCGGTTTCATTGGCGATCTCAATCAGGCGCTTGGCAATCAGGGGACGAGCGATGGAAGTACCCAGCAGGTACTCACCTTCATAAATGGTATTGGCACGAAACATGGGGAAGACGAAATCGCGAACAAACTCTTCTTTTAAATCATCGATGTAGATTTCTTTCACGCCCAGCGCTTTGGCCTTGGCGCGGGCCGGCTCGACTTCTTCGCCCTGACCGATATCGGCGGTGAAGGTCACCACCTCGCAGTTATAGGTATCCTGCAACCAGCGCACGATAACGGAGGTATCCAGCCCGCCGGAATAGGCCAGTACCACTTTATTGATGTCAGACATGTACAAACTCCACGCCCGCTGTTCAGGCGTACTCACGTTCAAAGGGAATTTTAGCGGGCTGGTATTTTACTGAGCTTGAGCACAGAAGGCGAGCGCTATCCAACGGAAGGCGAGAAACGTCCTGAAGAAGAAAGACCTACTGAGATGACATGGAGAGATTATCCCGTTCCAGACGCAGCGTCACCCGGCGATTTTGTGATCGTCCAGCCGCACTCGCATTACTCGCCACCGGATAGCGCTCACCATGATAACGAGTGGTGATCAGTGCCTCATCCACCCCATTGGCAACTAAATATTCCGTCACCGCCTCTGCGCGACGCTTGGAGAGATCCAGGTTGTAAACTCGACGCCCAACACTATCGGTGTGCCCGTCGATAAAAAACCCTGATACTGATGGATCGGCTTTCACATACTGCACCACATGATCAAGCTTGGTTTTTGAGGCTGGAGTCAACTCATGCTTGGCGGTGTAGAAGTACAGACGTGAGCGGTTAATTTGCTCAAAATTGGCCGGCAATAACGTCGCCAGACAATCCCTATACTGCCGATAGGCTTTGCGAAAATTGACCGAGGACAGGGATAACTCAATAGGCTCACCTTCTTTATACCAGGATTGCCGAGTGAAGTGTGGCGACATGCCGCTATAAAGCTCATGCAACAATTGATAGGCGTACTTCTTATCCAATTCGATCGGGCGTTCGCTGTTCTTCACTCCAACATAACCCATACTTTGGGTCGCTTTGGACTCATCCCACACCGGGGGCGCAGCCACCAGCATAGCCTTACCCGCCTTCATATTCGGGCGCGTCGGCGCCAGATAGAAGATTTGCTCCTCCCCGGCACGATTAGAAAACACAGCATCGCCAAAATAGGGAATCGGTTGCCACATTTTGCATTCAAAGGGCGACAATTCCAGCCGCCACTCCGCCTGATTCAGCGACGCGCCATAATGCAGCGCCTGCGCCGAGTTAACCCAGACAAAAAGCGTCAATGCCATGACTGGCGCCAGCTGCCCAACATTCAATATCTGTCTGGCAAAAGCTAAAACGCAACTCATGGCGATCTCCGAAATATGACAAGCTCTGGTAAAAAAACATCCATTGACTTTGACCGCTTCAGCCAACCTCATGGACAGGGTTACCTGCTAATTATCGGCAAGCCACTGAAAATCTTTAAACCTGCGAGTGAATCCGGTAGCATTCGGCCCACGCCCGGCACTGAGCAGACAACCGATTAACGGGCACCCGCCACTGCGCAAAGAGATTTCATGACAACATCACCCCAACGCATCACCCTAACTCGCCCTGACGACTGGCATGTTCACCTGCGTGACGGACATGCCCTGAAAGATACCGTGCCCGCAATGGCTCGATACTTTGGCCGCAGTATTGTGATGCCCAATTTGGTACCACCGGTCAGTAATGCCGACCAGGCACTGGCCTATCGGGATCGCATCATGGGCGCTCAGGCAGACTGCCAGCGCCAAATCGAGCCACTAATGGTGATTTACCTGACGGATAACACCAGCGCTAAAGATATTGCTGATGCCAAAGCTGCGGGGGTTGTCGCCTGCAAACTCTATCCCGCGGGCGCTACCACCAATTCGGATTCAGGCGTTACCGATATTAAAAAGATTTACCCTGCACTGGAGGCCATGCAGCAACACGGGCTACGCTTCCTGCTGCACGGCGAAGTCACCGATCACGCCATTGATATTTTTGACCGAGAGAAAGTCTTTATCGATCGCACCCTGAGCCAGCTCACCAAAGATTTTCCCGAGCTACCTATGGTACTGGAACATATCACCACCAAAGACGCTGCCGATTTTGTCGCAACCAGCAGTCCCAAATTGGCGGCCACCATTACCGTTCACCATCTACTGTATAACCGCAACGACATGCTGGCTGGCGGGATCCGCCCGCACTATTATTGCCTGCCCATTCTCAAACGCAGTATCCATCAGCAGGCCTTAATGGCGGCAGCAACCAGTGGCAGCCCTAAATTTTTCCTCGGCACGGACTCTGCACCGCACACTAAGGATAAGAAGGAAGCGAGTTGTGGGTGTGCCGGTAGCTATACCGCCTACGCGGCCATTGAACTTTATGCTGAAGCCTTTGAGCAGGCTAACGCCCTGGATAAGCTTGAGCCCTTTGCCAGCCATTTTGGTCCCGACTTTTACGGCCTGCCCCGAAACAGTGACACCATCACGCTGGAAAAGACACCGTGGGAAGTTCCGCAAATTCTTCCGCTAGGCGATAGTCACCTGGTGCCGCTGCGAGCAGGAGAAACACTGCAGTGGCAGGTGCTTGAAAACAATAAGGATGTTTCGTGAAGGATA
Organism: Oceanicoccus sp.; assembly: GCA_965661375.1. Lineage (GTDB taxonomy): Bacteria > Pseudomonadota > Gammaproteobacteria > Pseudomonadales > Dasaniaceae > Oceanicoccus. Next base: position 159,761 of record CBFIDJ010000007.1, read on the forward strand.
CCTCCGATCAGCAAGCTCACCCCATTTCGCAGCGATTTCGTGGTTTTTTACCCGTCGTTATCGATGTAGAAACGGGTGGCTTTGATTGCCAAAGCGACGCCCTGCTGGAAATTGCAGCCACTACGATCACCATGGACGAAAATGGCAATCTGTGCCTGGATAAAACGCTGGCCTTCAATGTGGAACCCTTTGAAGGTGGTAACCTCGATCCCGCTGCACTGGAATTTACTGGCATAGATCCGCACCACCCTTTTCGTGAGGCCGAGCCGGAGGAAATGGTTTTTCCAGATTTGATGTCAGCGATTCGCAAGCAAGTCAAAATTCACGATTGCACCCGAGCCATTCTGGTCGGTCACAATGCCCATTTTGATCACGGCTTTGTAATGGCAGCGTCTGAGCGTTGCCAGATTAAACGCAATCCCTTCCACCCTTTTTCCGTTTTCGATACTGCAACGCTATCAGGGCTCGCCTTTGGCCAGACCGTATTAGCCAAAGCCTGTCAGGCTGCGAATATCGAATTCAGCAATGCGCAGGCACACTCCGCCGCCTACGATACACAAAAAACCGCTGAGTTATTTTGTCTCATCATTAATCGCTGGAAAAATCTTGGCGGCCTGGATGGGCTACTCGACTGAAGTCAGACCTACCCTCTGCCTCTGGCTAAATTGCCTAATAATCTTTTCGTGTAAATTTTCTTACAAAAACCGTCTCATAAAAAAAGGCCTGCAAACGCAGGCCTTTTTTACTTAAGTTCTAATTGTGAACAGATCTAAGCCATATTACAGCTTATCAGCATTCTCAGACAGATAAGCAGCAACGCCATCGGGTGATGCGGTCATGCCTTTGTCGCCTTTGTTCCAGCCAGCAGGACATACTTCGCCATGCTCTTCATGAAACTGTAGCGCTTCGATTACACGAATAAACTCATCGAAGTTACGACCCAGCGGCAGATCATTCACCGTTTGTGAACGAACAACACCTTCTTTATCAATGATAAACGCACCACGGAAAGCTACACCGCCGTCAGACTCCACATCATAAGCGCGGCAAATATCGTGACTGATATCCGCAGCCAGTGTGTAACCAACCTGGCCGATACCGCCCTTGTCGATCGGGGTATTACGCCATGCGTTGTGAGTGAAGTGAGAGTCGATGGAAACACCAATTACCTCAACACCCAGCTCCTTAAACTTTGCCATGCGGTGGTCAACAGCCAGTAGCTCTGAAGGGCAAACAAAGGTGAAATCCAACGGGTAGAAAAATACCAGGCCAATTTTGCCCTTAATGGCATCGGCGAGATTAAAACTGTCAACAATTTCGCCACTGCCCAATACGGCGCTACAGGTGAAATCCGGTGCGGGTTTGCCAACGAGTACACTCATTGCGGTCTAGCCTCCAACTATTTGATTTTAGTGAAAAATTCATTATTACTTGGACAAGTTACATTATCACTTCATTAGCGCAACTTTTCTCAAGACAGGTCCGCTCATCTTACACAGCACCTCAGAACAATCCCATCTATTTTTTAAATCGAAGCAATAGATAAAAGCTATCGTAAACAGGGGTTTGATCTTGATCAATAATCAAGCAAAAAGGGCATTTTTCGAAGACAAACGATATTGACAATGATTATCATTTGAATTAGTATCTTTTTCACTGGGCACGCTTCTATCCATGGGCATCCTATTAAGCCCTGTGTAAGACCTGGGCCATTAAACAGAGTTTTAGACAACACAGAACGAGAACAGCTATGTACGTTTGTCTTTGTAAATCCATCACCGACAGCCAGATCCGTGAAGCCGTAGCCAATGGTGCTACCCGCTTTGGTCAGGTTCGAAAAGAGTTAGGACTTGCCGCCCAATGTGGCAAGTGCGGCATTCTGGCCCGTGAAGTGTTTGATGAAAGCTTTGAGCGCACCGTTGACGACGAGCAACTGTTCTACGCCGTCAGCTGATCCGTACACAACGCCCCCAACTTTTCATTAATGTCTCCCCTTCAAAGCCCTTACGGGCTTTTTTTTGCACCTCAGAATACAACTGATAATACGTTTCGTTTATATTATTATCTCTTTAAAATCAATAACTTAGCGTTGACAATCACAGTATTATCACGCACACTGAAAGCCATTCAATTGACTGTTACATTCTACTCAGGAGAAGCATCATGAAAGGCGACGCGAAAGTTATCGAGTATTTAAACCTTGTACTAGGTAATGAGCTGGTTGCAATCAATCAATACTTTCTGCACGCCCGCATGTACAAGGATTGGGGCCTGAAGGAACTGGGCGATCATGAATACCACGAATCCATCGATGAGATGAAACACGCCGACAGTCTGATCGAGCGTATCCTGTTTTTAGAAGGCCTGCCCAACCTGCAAGACCTGGGCAAACTCCTGATCGGTGAAAATACCAAAGAAATGCTTGAGTGTGACTTAAAACTTGAAATGAAAGCCCACAAGGATCTTAAAGAAGCGGTCAAGTATTCCGAGTCTGTGGGCGACTATGTTAGCCGCGACCTGTTTCAGGACATCATGGAATCCGAAGAAGAACATATTGATTGGCTGGAAACACAGCTAGGTCTGATCGACAAAGTTGGCCTGCAAAACTATCAACAAAGCCAAATGAGTTAATTCATTTCTTCCAAATACCGTACTGTGGATTACACCCTATCAGAACGATCAATAGCCTGGAACATACAAACTCCAGCATTAAAAAAAGCGGCAATTGCCGCTTTTTTTATTCGCAATAGCTGTTCCGTAAACCTGCTCCGTAAAACCAAGGTCATTGCTTAGTTCAATAAGCCCAGCACACCAATCGCATAGGCACGCTTGTCACTGGCACCCTGCATCGAACTCCTGCTGATAATTGTTCCCACGCTGATATCTGTCGCCTGATATAAACTGTTACCCGTACCGGTGTCATAACTGATCATACCTGGCTGGGCAAAGTAATAGGCCAGATAATCACCCTTTTCTACCCCTACCGAGACCGGGAAGTTGACTCGATGGATGCCTCTACCGGAAATATCCACTGCCTGACTCGACCAGACCACGACGAGATTATCGCCAATAGGACGTACGACCTTCACTGATACTTTACCCGCAGCCTGGAAGAAGCCGCCCACACCGGTCAGCGAGCCATCTCGCGGTACGCTGTTAAACAGGTCTAACACTAACGTTGGAGCGGGCTCAACAGTAGAGCGCTCCACTAATTCACCGCCAATATAATCCAGTAAATTACTCGCCAGCAGAAACTGTTTCAGATTATCGATATTGTTCTGTACGAATTTTCTGACATCCGCCCGCAGGTTGGTGGACTCGGTAACACGAGAGCTTTTCTCCTCACCCAATACACCAACAACACGATTCAGCTCAGCCACATCCTGCTTTAACAAAGCTCTATCCGCTTCCAGCTGATTGATTTTTTGATTCGCCTGGCCCAGCTGCTGTTGCAAGGAATTATTTTTGTCTTGAAGGTTTTTAATATCGGGCGGTGCCTGACAACCCCAAAGAACGACCGCCATAAACGTGCTTAGCGCTAGAGTCCTGATCATTGCCCTCTCCTGGTCAATTATTTTAAAAATAGATTCTGAGAATTGCTAACCATTAAAAATGCTAGTAATAGATAGTCTCACTTGATAAATAACCACAATAACTGAGGCTATACTTTAACTATCAATAACCTTAGCTATCAATCAGTTTTAATTATCAATAACGCTTAATTATCAATAACAAAGGGGGTGGTAAATATTCTTTCACTGCCCAACAGGATATCAAGGTGATAACCACCTTCGGTAAAGCCTTCTACCGGGCGACTGATGGTTAACTTAGCATCTCCTTCCTCGCCAGTCACTACTACTGGAACGGCTGCAATCTCTCCGGAGCGTGCGCCATCAAATAGTACCGCCTGTAAAACCGTGGCAGGCTGTTCCAGACGGCCGTAGCGGAAGGTGATATACAGGGTGCGATCAGCACTGATTCTTGTGCTCGGCTCGACCGATAAATCGGTGATTTCACGACCACTTAACAACACATCACTGACCATAGGCCCAAGTGCATCGAGCTGTTCAATAAGACGCTGAACGCCTGGACTATCGGGAAGGGAAGCTCTGGCTGACTCAATGAGTTGCTGCGCTGTCTTATAATCCTTAGCGGCTATCATTTGCTCGACTTCACTGACCACAGCTTTTGAAATGTCATTTAATCCATCCAGCGCCTGCTTGCGACCCGGCTGCATAATTAAAATCGATCGATAGCGTTTTACGGCACTATTATCTTCACCAAACCAGTTTTTTTCGCGGGCAAGCTGTTCGGCCTCCGCCAACGCCTGCTGAACCTGACGCTCTTCTTCCTGCTCAACCGCAAGTTGCCCCTGTAAATTCAGCAGCGCCGCATCATCGTATTTCACCGATAAGCCGCTTTCGACAAATTCCATCGCCTGATTAAATTTGTATTGCTCTCTTTCACTCTGTGCCAGTGTCTCATAACGGCGCACAATGTTTTCAACCCCGTTGATTGCCTCAACATTATTGGGATCAAGCGCCAGCACCTGATCATAAAGCTCTCTGGCGTTCGCTCCCTCCGGACGAATAAGTCTGTCACGCATCACATACCGCTTGGCCTGACCTAACAGGTCAGCAATGGTCTGCGTTCTATCAATGCGTTTTAGCAACTGCTGATAATTGGCACTTTCTTGCAGATCGGGAAACCAACTAACCGCTTTCTCAAGGCTTGCGCTTGCCTCATCAAGCTGCCCAACATCAATTTGAATAGCCGCCAGATTCAAGGCATCGGATTTTAACTTCTCAACGGCAGCTAACACCTGCTCATTATCCGGCTGCAGTATGAGAATCTGGTTATACAACGCCATCAGTGCGGGAGTGTTAGCTGGATCCTGCTTTACCTGCTGCTCCAATTTACCGGCTTGCTGTAGCAACTCAGCAACAGGCTTTTCCGGTAAATCATCAGCACCCGCTTCAGAGGAAATTGCGACCGGCTTTTCAGCCGTCACCTGAGATTTATTCTCTGTCGCCCTCTCCGTTGGCCGATCCGCTTTTACAGAACCCGTTGACTCAAGTGAAGCAGCCGCCGATTCAGACTTTACCACCGGGTTGGTATTGGCTGCCGAGGCCGACTGCCCGGCTGTAATGCTTTCCGGAGTGGCTTCTGTTTTTTTCTCAACACTTGTTTCAGCCCCTGTTTCAGCACCTGCTCTACTACTCTGTCCCAGCACAGACTCAGAATTGGCGACAGGCTCTGGCTGATTTAATTGTTTTGAATAAATGTAATAGCCGCCGCCAACCAATAGCAAAATCACCGTAGGCAGGGCATATAGCCACTGCGATGGCGCCTTTAGCCTTGCCCTTTCGTCAAGATCCTCTTTGGGGATATGCAGCATTTCCTGCGGTTGAGGGCCAGCTTTTTGCGCAACGGTAGGTTCCAGCGGCTGGCGGCGGTTGCGCACTGAATGCTGAGACTGACTATTTTCTTCCGTACCGGGCGTATCACCAGCGACTACCACATTGGCGTTACTACTGATTGAACCAACCAGCTTTACTTGATCACTGCGCAGCGGCGTATGTTCATGACTGCCAAGATACTCAAAGCCTTGAGTAGGACGCCAGAGATCAAGAAAAACCGTATCAGTAGAGGACAAAGCCTCGACCACATCACTCCCGGTCTGATAGCGGTCATCGGGCTGCTTGGCCATCAGCTTATCAATCAAGAACTGATAACTGGATAACTCTGAGGGCAGTTTAGGAATAGGGGCAGAGACATGCTTAATCCCCACCGCCACCGGAGATTCAGCCTCGTAGGGAACCCGCCCCACCAGCATGTAATAGAGCAACACACCCAGACTGTAGAGATCAGAGCGCGAATCAATAGGATCACCGCGCGCCTGCTCTGGACTCATATAATGCGGCGTGCCTAATGCCGTGCCGGTGCGGGTCATGGTGCTGGCGGAGTCAGCCGCCCGAGCAATGCCGAAGTCCATCAACACGGCTCGGCCATCAAGATTGTGAATCATGATGTTTTCAGGCTTCACATCGCGGTGCACATACCCTTTGCGACCCGCATAATCCAGCGCTCGGGCTATCTCTTTAGCAATACGAAAAAGTTGCTCACTGTTGAGACTGGGCAGGCGCTCTTTTAAATCCTGCCCCTCGATATATTCCATCGACAGGTAGTGGTGGCCGTTCTGGATGCCGACATCGTGCACCGTCACAATATGAGGGTGTACCAGCCGACTAACAATGCGAGCCTCACGCAGGAAGCGTTCACTGAAACTTTCATCCTGGGATAAAGCGGGCGACATGATTTTCAGCGCCACTTCGCGCTGAAAGTTTTCCTGAATGGCTAAATAGACAGTCGCCATGCCGCCTCGCCCCAATGGACGGACGACCCTGTAACCTGGAACATCGATTTTAATACGACAACCCCTTACTCAAACAGGCGCGATAAAGCCACCCGGATTCAGCCGCCTATTGCTATGCCTAATACCAACCATCTAAATACCAGCGACTCAATACAAGCACTATGACTGATTACACTGGCCTATTACTGCAATCTATCGTCATATAAAGTGCCAATTATGCCCAATTGCTTTTATAAGTATTTCTTTTTTATAGCATAATTGCAGAATTAGGGAACCCTCCCGGTACCTCTATCCGCAAAATTGCCGCTGCCCGTCGCCTGTTTCAGCGACAGGTGACAATGCAGAAACTTTATACCACCTACAAAAAAACCGCCTCAGTTGAGACGGTTTTTAGTGTGGCTAGTCGCTTGCACTCGCAATGAGCCTGGTAATAAATATCTTCGCCACTGAGGGCTTTACTTACACAGCCAAGACTAACGCAGTCAACAACCGCGCGGTTTAAGTGCCCTGGCTTATTCGCTCTGAGCCGACTGCTGGACAGCGTCTTTAATCAGCGTTTGCAGTTCACCTTTTTCAAACATATCGCAGACGATATCGCAGCCGCCGACCAGCTCGCCATTAACCCACAGCTGAGGAAAGGTTGGCCAATTGGCATATTTGGGTAAGTTGGCGCGAATGTCGGGGTTGGATAATACGTCCACAAATGCGAAGCGTTCGCCACAGGACATTACCGATTGTACCGTGCGCGCTGAAAACCCACACTGGGGCTGATTAGGCGAGCCTTTCATGTACAAAATAATTGAGTTGCTCTCAACCTGCTCTTTGATAGTTTCCATTATATCCATCGAATAAACCTTAACTTTAAATCATCATTTGCCGCCAGAGCGGCGAGTTAACACAACACTGCTTTGCACTCCGATCCATAATCTGAGTAAAGCAGAACGTTAATGGGGTAATTGTAACGTTATTCAAGCCATAATGCCCGAGCAAAATAGTCAGTTTAACTATTTAAATTTTATGTTAGCCGACAGACCTGCAGCCATTAATTCGAAGAATGTCGTCCTGAACCCAACCAGTCCCTATCAATCAGGGCTTTACCCCTACCGAGTGAGCGCCTATCAAAATAATTGCCAAACCACAGCCACCCTTATATGATAAGAGTTTACCGGGCAGCTCTAGCTGCCTTTTTGCGTTTTTATGGGCTTGTTCCCGGCTTTTGACCAGCTGTTAATTAAGGATGCCTCTGTGGCAGCACTGATGAATACCTACAACCGCCTTCCTGTGAGCTTTACTCATGGTAAAGGCGTTCACCTGTATGACAAACAGGGCAATGTCTACCTCGATGCTATTAGCGGAATTGGCGTCAACGCATTGGGACACGCCCACCCTGCCGTTACCAAGGCGGTGCAAACTCAGGTAGAGCAGCTGATTCACACCTCCAACCTGTATGGTGTTGATCGTCAGCAGCAGTTAGCGGAATCCCTCTGCAAAGTGTCGGGCATGGACACCGTATTCTTCAGCAATTCCGGCGCCGAAGCCAACGAAGCCGCCATCAAAATTGCCCGTCTGTACGGTCATAACCAAGGCATTGATGTGCCGCATATTATTGTGATGGACCAGGCCTTTCATGGCCGCACCATGGCTACCTTAACCGCTTCCGGTACACGCAAAATTCAGGCAGGGTTTGAGCCTCTGCTAACCGGTTTTGTGCGCGCTCCCTTTGGCGATATCAATGCCCTGAAAGCCATTGCCAAAAACTCCGACGATGTAGTCGCCGTGTTAGTCGAACCCATTCAGGGTGAAGGAGGCGTTAACCCCCTGCCCGACAATTTTCTGGTTGAATTGCGCGAGCTCTGCGATCAGCAGGACTGGCTGCTGATGTTAGATGAAGTACAGACGGGTAATGGTCGGACCGGCCGTTACTTCGCTTATCAGCACCACGCCTTAATGCCCGATGTAGTAACCACCGCAAAAGGACTGGGCAATGGCTTACCGATCGGCGCCTGCCTCGCCCACGGTAAGGCAGCCAGTGTATTTGGACCGGGCAATCACGGCTCCACCTACGGCGGCAACCCGCTGGTTTGTGCCGCTGCTCAGGCCGTGGTCGACACCATTGAACAGGACAAGCTAACCACCAATGCCGAACAGATCGGTCAGATGATGCTTGAGCGCTTTCAGACTGAGCTGGCCGGGCAAAAGCTGGTTAAACAGGCCAGGGGCAAGGGGCTGATGATTGGCATTGAACTGACCAAGCCCTGCGGCGAGTTGGTTGATCATGCTCGGGCCAAGGGTGTGCTGATCAATGTCACATCAGGTTCGGTGATTCGTCTGCTGCCACCATTAATTATCGACCTCGAACAGGCCAATAAAATTGTCGACACTGTGATCGCTATCATCAATGACTTTGCCCATTGACCGAGCGATGCACCGTGATTAATCGCACGACACAACACTCTAATAACAGTACTTAACTAACCATATTTAAAAAACTATGGCCGTAAAACATTTTCTGACACTTCTGGATTTAACACCCGCGGAATTGACCGGGCTGATTGATCGCGCGATAGAACTTAAAGCCGAGCGGGCCACCGGCGGACATGGTGCTCCCTTTGCCAATAAAGTGCTGGGGATGGTGTTTGAAAAATCCTCCACCCGGACTCGTGTATCCTTTGAGGCGGGCATGGCACAACTGGGCGGCCACGCCATGTTCCTCTCACCCCGCGACACCCAACTCGGCCGGGGTGAACCTATCGAAGACAGCGCACGCGTACTGTCATCCATGGTTGATATCATAATGATTCGTACCTATGGCCATGAAATTATCGAGCGCTTTGCGCAATGTTCATCGGTACCCGTCATCAACGCCCTAACCGATGATTTTCATCCCTGCCAGTTACTAGCCGATATACAAACCTTCGTTGAACATCGTGGCAGCATCACCGGTAAAACCGTGTGCTGGGTAGGCGATGGTAATAATATGTGTCAGTCCTATATCAACGCTGCCAAGCAGTTTGATTTTGAGCTTAAAATTGCCTGCCCAGAGGGCTTTGAACCCAACGCTGAGTTACTGGCGGCGAACAAAGATCGGGTAGCCGTGATCCATGATCCCAAACAGGCAGCGAAAGGCGCTCACCTGCTTGCGACCGATGTCTGGGCCTCCATGGGCCAGGAAGATCAGCACGCCGAACGCCTGAGGCAATTTTCCGGCTACCAGCTCAATAGCGAGCTGCTCTCGGTGGCCGCCAGCGATGCACTCTACATGCACTGCCTGCCCGCACACCGAGAGGAGGAAATCAGCACCGAGTTGATGGACAGCCCCAATACCGTTATCTGGGATGAAGCTGAAAATCGCCTCCATGCTCAAAAGGCACTGATCGAATTTCTGCTTAATAGCTAATCACGCATTTCGAGCATCCACACCCAGTGCCTTAACCACGTACATCTAACAGGACTTAACGTGCTCCAAGTTGATAACATCCAATGCCAGTACGACAGCCAAGCCGTACTTGATGATGTCAGCTTTTACGTTGCCGAGGGCGATATCTGTTGCCTGCTAGGCCCCAGCGGTTGCGGCAAAACCACTGCTCTTCGAGCCATCGCCGGCTTCCAGCCTCTGCAACGAGGCAAAATCAGCCTGGCCGGCGATGTCATCAGCACACCGCAATTCCATCTGGAACCGGAACGCCGCCAGATTGGTATGGTGTTTCAGGATTACGCACTGTTTCCGCACCTGAATGTCCGCGACAATATCCTGTTTGGCATTCGATCACAGTCGACTGCCGAGCAGCGCAGTACCCTCAAGCAATTACTCGGACTGATCAAGCTAGAACAAATTGCCGAACGCTACCCCCATGAATTATCCGGCGGACAGCAGCAACGCGTCGCTCTCGCCCGGGCCCTGGCTCCCAACCCCCGCCTGTTACTGCTGGACGAACCTTTTTCAAACCTGGATGTGGATCTGCGACGCCACCTCAACCTTGAAGTGCGCGAGATCTTCAAATCCTTTGGCATCACAGCCATATTAGTGACCCACGACCAGGAAGAGGCCTTTGCCTTTAGCGACCATATTGGCCTGCTCCATGAGGGCAGGTTACAACAGTGGGGCACTGCCTTTGACCTGTACCACGAGCCAACTAATCGTTTTGTTGCGAACTTTATCGGCCAGGGCAGCCTGTTACCCGGCACGGTTATCGATCAAACACAAATCTCAACCGAGCTTGGCACCATCTCCGGTAATCGAGCCTATCCCTGGGATCCGGGCACTGCCGTCGAAGTGCTGTTTCGCCCCGACGATATAACCCTGAACGGCGACAGCGGGATACAAGCCGAGATCACACGCAAAGTATTTTCCGGCAGTGCGACTCTCTATACCCTGCGCCTCCCCAGCGGCCGAGAAGTTGAATCCCTACTCCCCAGTCACCGGGATTATCAGGTGGGCAACAAACTCACTATCACCTCTAAGGTTGAGCATTTAATTGCCTTTTCCAGCCAGGGCCAGATTGAGCTCATTAACCCTACATAACCAATAGGCATATCAGCCCCACTTAACTATAAAAAAATAGTTTTAGTCGCCGGTTTTGGGCTTATCCCCCGCCTAAAAATTCAATCGTGTCGGCTTCGCTGTATCTGCAGGTTAGTGCTTACAGACCGACGGCTTTACCCACATTTTATCCACAGCTTTTTCGCAGAACATTACCCTTGCATTACAGGCAAAACCGCATTATCTTGTGTGCAGTCTTTCAAAAAACCCCATATATAGGGTTCGAGTATAAGACTGCGAGCAAAGTAATCACTATTGCGCCCACCGGCCCGATGAGTGAGTACTTACAAAGCAGCCCGACCCTGATATTGAGGCAATGCTTGAAAACTGATGTAAATATATTGACACACTCTTGAAAGACTTCAAAAAAGACGAGTAGACGAGTTCGAGTTTTATAGAAACAAAAAACGTTTTAGAAGGGATAAGCGAACAATCTTTCCAGTAGCAGTGCTTTTGCCTTAGGGCCTCAGGGTGTATGTGCCTGATTGCCAGCATTGGTTAATTACTAACAACCAATGCCAGCCAGCAGCAACACCCATGATATCGATAAACCATAAAATCGATAGCGTCTAAGTGCTAGCAGGTACCTGTACTGCGAAGGATGAAAAAAGTATGTGTTAAACAGCGGTGAAAACCTGAGATGAGCACCCTGTTAACCTGGCCAGAAGATTAACCTGGCCTCAAGCAAGCTTTACGATACCGGGAATAACGTGTTCAACAAGCTACTGGTATCCAGCTGCGCCAAACACTATCGCCAAACCTTTCGACAAGACCACCACAAATACACGCTGAGCTGACACTGCGCCGCCCCGCAGCACCTGGAGAAACTATGCACACCGAAGCCGATGATTACAAAAATGTAAACCATCCCGCGTCCCCCTCTACCACCCCTGATAGCAATTCTGCTGAAGTCTTAACCACCGCCCCGGGCCAGATGCGTGTTATCAAACGCAATGGCACCGTGGTTGGCTATGACGATAGCAAGATTACTGTTGCCATTACCAAGGCTTTTCTGGCCGTTGAAGGTGGCACTGCAGCGGCTTCTTCACGTATCCATGAAACCGTGGAAAAGCTTTCCCGCCAGGTAGGTGCCACCTTCAAACGCCGTATGCCCTCAGGCGGCACGATTCATATTGAAGACATCCAGGACCAGGTTGAACTGGCCTTAATGCGCAGTGGTGAGCACAAAGTAGCCAGGGATTATGTACTCTACCGCGAACAACGTCGCCAGCAACGTCAGGAAAGAGTCGCTTTGGAACCCACCAAAGCTCACCCCACCATCCGTGTATCACTGGCCGATGGCAGTACCGCGCCGCTGGATCTGGGCCGGATGGAAGTTATCGTTTCCGAGGCCTGCGCTGGACTGAAAGATGTCAACAGCCAGACCATTATCGATGAAGCCTTAAAAAATCTGTACGACGGCGTACCACTGAATGATGTGAATACCTCATTAGTGATTACCGCCCGCACCCTGGTCGAGAAAGAACCCAACTACACCTACGTCACCGCGCGCTTGTTACTGGATAACCTGAGAGCAGAGTCACTGTCCTTTCTCGGTATCGCCGCCAGTGCTACCCAGGCAGATATGAGCACCTACTATGCCCAGGCACTCCCCGTCTACGTCAATAAGGGCGTGGAGCTGGAGCTACTCTCCCCAGCGCTGCTGGAATACGATATGGAAAAACTGGGTCAGGCGCTGGACCCCAGCCGTGATCTGCAATTCAACTATCTGGGCCTGCAGACACTGTACGACCGCTACTTTATTCACAGCAACGAAACCCGCATCGAATTACCACAAATATTCTTTATGCGTGTTGCCATGGGCCTGGCCCAGCGCGAAGAGCAAAAAGAAGAGCGCGCCATTGAGTTTTATCGCCTGTTAAGCTCCTTCGATTACATGAGCTCAACGCCAACTCTGTTTAATGCCGGCACTCTCAGACCGCAACTGTCCTCCTGTTATCTGACAACGGTTCCCGACGATCTGCACGGCATCTACGGTGCGATTCAAGACAACGCCATGCTGTCCAAGTGGGCCGGTGGTTTAGGCAATGACTGGACGCCAGTTCGGGCACTCGGTGCCTATATTAAAGGCACTAACGGTCGCTCTCAGGGGGTTGTACCCTTCCTGAAAGTGGTCAATGACACAGCTGTTGCGGTTAATCAGGGCGGCAAGCGCAAAGGCGCTGTCTGTTCCTACCTCGAAACCTGGCATATGGATATCGAGGAATTTGTCGAACTGCGTAAGAACACCGGTGATGATCGCCGCCGCACCCACGACATGAACACGGCCAACTGGGTACCCGACCTGTTCATGAAACGCGTGTTCGACGATGGCGAGTGGACGCTGTTTTCACCTAACGATGTGCCTGATTTGCACGACCTCTACGGTGAAGCCTTTACCACCGCTTACACGCGCTATGAAGCCATGTGTAAAACCGGTGAAATGAGACTATTCAAAACCGTGCGCGCTCAGGAGTTGTGGCGCAAGATGCTGGGCATGCTGTTTGAAACCGGTCACCCATGGATTACCTTTAAAGATCCCTGCAATATCCGTTCGCCGCAGCAACATGCCGGTGTCGTGCACTCTTCCAACCTGTGTACCGAGATCACACTGAACACCAATGCGGAAGAGATCGCCGTCTGTAACCTTGGCTCAGTCAATCTGGCCCAGCATATTGAGAACGGTGCGCTGGATCTTACCAAACTGGAAAAAACCGTCAAAACCGCCGTGCGTATGCTCGATAATGTGATCGACATCAACTACTACTCAGTGCCACAGGCGGAAATTTCCAATATGCGTCACCGCCCGGTTGGCCTCGGTTTGATGGGCTTTCAGGACGCGTTGTACAAGCAACATATCGCCTACGGTTCTGATCAGGCGGTCGAGTTTGCTGACCGCTCCATGGAAGCCATTAGCTACTATGCCATTCAGGCGTCTTCGGCATTGGCAGAGGAGCGCGGCACCTACTCCAGCTTTGATGGCTCACTGTGGAGTCAGGGTATTCTGCCCATCGACTCGATTCAAAAACTGATCAATGAGCGCGGAGCCGACTATATCGAAGTGGATCAAACCCAGACACTGGACTGGAACACCCTGCGGGAAAGAGTCAAAACCAAGGGCATGCGCAACTCCAATGTAATGGCCATCGCACCTACCGCAACCATTGCTAACATTACCGGTGTGTCGCAATCGATTGAACCAACCTATCAAAACCTGTACGTCAAATCCAATCTGTCCGGTGAGTTTACCGTGGTTAATCCCTATCTGGTCAGAGACCTGAAGGCCCGTAACCTCTGGGACAACGTGATGGTTAACGATCTCAAATATTACGAAGGCAGTGTGCAGCAGATCGACCGTATTCCCGCCGAAATCAAGGCGCAGTATGCAACGGCGTTTGAAGTTGAACCGCGCTGGATTGTCGATGCCGCCAGCCGCCGTCAAAAGTGGATCGATCAGGCGCAATCGCTAAACCTGTATATCGCCGGCGCCTCCGGTAAAAAGCTAGATGTTACCTATCGCATGGCCTGGTATCGCGGTTTGAAAACCACTTACTACCTGCGCGCACTGGCTGCCAGCGGCACCGAAAAATCGACGATTGAAAGCAGCGCTATGAACAAGGTCTCTGCCAAATCGGCCGCACCAGCACAGACTTCGGCCGCTGCTCCGGCTCCGGTACCCCAGGCCT
>CBFIDJ010000008.1:0-170882 GCA_965661375.1 Oceanicoccus sp.
GGAAGCGCTGATACCTCCACCTAAGCTTACTGTAGCAGAGACAGAACTTGCTGTGGAAGCGAGTTTGCCTGAGATAGTACCGAAATACCCGCTTGTTGCAGTATCTGGTTCCGTGTCAGGGCTGCCGTTTCCGCGGCAAAGTCAGCATCCTGAACCCGCGACCGCGCAGCGGATACGTTTTCGGAGATACTGGTCAGGTTAGAGATCGTTGACTCAAGACGGTTCTGGATCGCACCCAGATCAGCTCTGGAGTTATCAATCGTTTGAATTGCTGCGTCAGTTATGGAAATAGCTGACTGGGCCCCAGCTTCTGTTGATATATCAATAGCTGCTACTGATAGTAATGTAGCTGTGCTATCGGTATCGGCATCAAGCGTAGTTAAGCCCGCCAGCCCGCCGCCAGTAGTAACAGTAAGGTCTTCTGTTGCAAAGGCATTTGTGAAGTCTAAGTCACCGACTTGTGTGTAGGTGCTGGTTCCAGCTCCTGCGGTAACGGTCGTACCTGCACCGGTAACTTCTACATCCAGTGTGCCGGTTGTAGTTGCTAAGGTTACGGTAACATCAAGCTGAATGTTGTCGCCGTCAGCATCGGTGATGGTAATTACGCCACCGCTGGTGCTTGCTGTAATACCTGTGACTGCTCCACCGGAAATAGCAGCCTGAATAGCAGCAACAACAGTTGCTGAAGAAACAGCGCCACCACTAGCTGCGCTAGCTTCAGTGAATACTGCTGTGCCACCAATGGATATAGTCAGAGCATCGCCTGATGCACCGGTTCCAAGGTTGGCAATAGATACGGAGGTACTGCCAGCAACTCCTGAAAGTTCAGTAACAGAATTGAATTCTGATGCCAGATCTTTAGCACTGGTTACAGCGCTCAGGTCAAGATTCTGGCTTGAGCCAGTGCCCTGAAGGCTGATGGTGTCGCTATTAGTAGAGAAGTCGTAACCGGTTGCCCCAGTGTTCAAGGCGGTGAAGCCTGTAAGAGATGCATCTGCTGATGCCGCGAAGGTGCTCTGGCCAAGTGCCTCAGCCGCAAAGCTCTGGGTTAAGTCAACAGCGATTGTTTCATTGGCCTGAGCACCTACCTGGAAGCTTTGTGAGCCAAAGGTACCATCCAGAATTTTCTGGGTACCAAATCGAGTGGTATCTGCAATCCGTGTTAATTCGGCCTGTAACTGGACAACCTCTTTGTTCAGGTTGGCGCGGTCATCGGCGGAGTTTGAACCGTTCGCTGACTGGATGGCCAGTTCCCGCATACGTTGCAGGATGTTGGTAGACTCGGACAGTGCACCCTCAGCCACCTGCGATATGGAAATACCGTCGTTGGCGTTACGTGCGGCCTGGTTCAGGCCCCGAATCTGTGAAGTGAAACGGTCAACGATGGCCAGACCTGCAGCATCGTCTTTCGCCGAGTTAATCCGTAGACCTGAAGACAAGCGTTGCAGGGAGGTTTGTAACTGCCCCTGCGACTTATCCAGGTTACGCTGAGCGTTCAAGGACGCAATATTTGTATTAATGACCTGTGGCATTGCTAGTTCTCCTTGGCTCCTTTGAAGGCTCAGCCCTATTGGAGCGTTGGTTAAAGCGTGAAGTCACGCGATTTTTCGTATTCGATAATGCTATCGGCCTGTGTTGAGTTATCTTTAGCTTTTTTATTTAGAACTTATAGCTATTGAGCAGGCTAATTTATTTGCTTTTGGTTTTAACGTGCAAGCCTACGTAAAAGTACGTAATTTCAAAGGCTTATCGAATTTTCAAGGAGTGATAAAAAAGCTTGAATTTTAGCTAAAGGAATAGCAGTGTTGACCGATAATTAGGAGAGTCACCTAATTTATTGAGTGGGAAGTTCTATCATGATGAATAAAGCGCTAGCACAGTACCAACAGGTAAACACCACTTCCGGCGTTGAGGGAGCTTCTCCACACCGGCTGATTCAAATGTTGATGGAAGGGGTTCTGCAGCGATTGGCCGAAGCAAAGGGCGCCATTCAGCGCAATGATAAAGTGACAAAGGGTGAAACTATAGGTAAAGCGATCACGATTGTCAGCGGCCTGCGAAGCAGCCTCAATAAAGAGGTTGGTGGAGAGCTTGCCGATAACCTGGATGAGCTTTATGACTATATGCAGCGGCGATTACTGGAAGCCAATGTCAGCAGCAATGAGACTATGCTGGATGAGGTTATGGCCCTGATGCGTACGATTAAATCCGGCTGGGATGGCATTGCTGAAGAAGTCGCCTAGTCGTTACTATCACCCGTAGCCCCGTAATAGAAGGTCGGATATTGCTCCGGCCTTTTTTGTCTGCACACCATCGGCTGCTGGTAATTTGTTGGTAAACTGGCTGGTACTGTAGTACTGTCTCAGGCATTATTCTGACGGTCTGGCTCTGTCTCAGCCCTCCCGGCTTAACGCTCTTAGGAGTTCTTTAAAGGAATTCTTCGAGAGGCTCATAGTAGGGAACAGCGAGCGTTAGCTATACAGCAATTATAATATTGTGCTAAATGTTGTACTTAATATTGCATTAAATATTGTACTAAACGAAGTATTAGTGGGGTGAAGGTTTTGCCCAAGAACCTTGACGAGTTTGAGCCAAATCAGGATCAGGCCATCATTCTGGTGGTTGAAGACAATCCTGTTGAGCGCCAGTTGGTTGGCAAAATCCTTCGCAATGCCAATTTTGAAGTGATTGCCGTGGATTGTGGCGAGGTAGTGCTGGAAACAGTGATTAGCTACCAGCCCGACCTGATTCTACTGGATGCCCTGTTACCCGATATCGACGGCTTTGAAGTCTGTCAGCACTTGAGAGCGCATCCCAAAGGCGCCTATATTCCCGTCATTATGCTGACCGGGCTTGATGATGTTGCCTCCATCAATATGGCCTATGAAGTCGGGGCCACGGACTTTTTTACCAAGCCTATCAATCATTCAATGCTGGTCCATCGGATCCGCTATCTGTTGCGTGCTCGTCAAATAATGGATCAACTGCGGATGAGTAAGCAGTCCTTGGCCAGTGCGCAGCAGGTGGCAAAGCTGGGGCACTGGGAACTGGATGTCGATAAAAGGCGCATCCAGCTTTCAGAAGAGATGTATCGTATTTATCGCTTACCGGAAGGTGTTGACCTGACCGATTACCATGTGCTGTTAGAGCGTTGTCACCCCGATGATAGGCAGCATTTGCAGGAGTCACTGACTCGCAGCTTTCTCGAACGGGAGGATGCTCGGGTAGAGCATCGGGTCATTTTCGATGATGGTAGTGAAAGTTATATTGAGGTACACACCACCGTTGTGGAGGATGAGAGCGATGGCCGGACGCATATCCTCGGCATCAGTATTGATGTCACCAGCCGCAAGGAATCGGAGCTGGAAATCCTGAGACTGGCCTATTGCGATCGGCTAACGGGGTTACCTAACCGCTCCCTGCTGGAACTTTTCCTCGATCAAGCTATTCCACATTCCCATATTAATGGTGGATCGGTCGCTATTCTCTGCATTGATCTGGATTTATTTAACCGTGTCAATAATTCTATGGGCCACAGTGCCGGTGATTCCGTGCTACAGAGTGTCAGCGCACGCCTGAATAAGCTGGTAAGCAGTGCTGACCTGTCGGAATATCTGGAACGGCTATCCATGTCGACTGAGGCAATGTTGCACGACCTATCCAAAGACATGGTAGTCCGACTGGCGGCTGATACCTTTATTATCGCTATCAGTCAGGTGGACTCTGCCAGTGGTTTGGTGGAGCGTATTGCTCATCAGGTCAAAGACAGCTTTCAACAGCCTTTCCTCTACCGCGGGCAGGAGCTGTTTGTCACTGGCAGTATTGGCATTGCTTACAGTGATTCTGGCAGTGGTAATGCTGAAGTCCTGTTGCAGAAGGCTGACCTGGCGTTACATGAAGCCAAGGAGCAGGGGCGCAATGAAGTCAGGCAATACAGCGGCGATCTGGTAGCCAAAGTGTCTACCCATCTCGCAATTCAGACCGATTTGCGCAGAGCGTTACAAAATAGTGAGTTCCGGTTGTTTTACCAACCGAAAATTTCCACCCGCGATGATTCGGTAAAGGGTTTTGAGGCACTGGTGCGCTGGATACACCCGGTTAAGGGAATGATCCCTCCGGATCAGTTCATTCAGGTGGCAGAGGAAACCGGGCAAATTGTCGAAATTGGCCAGTGGGTGCTTGAGACAGCCTGTGCCCAAAATAAAGAATGGATTGATCAAAAACTTTTGGATGTGCGTGTCGCCGTCAATGTCTCTGCCCGGCAATTCCGGGAAGGTAACCTGGTTGAGGTGGTCGAGGCTGCTTTGGCAAACACAGGGTTAAAGGAGCGTAATCTGGAGTTGGAAATCACCGAAGGCGTGCTGATGTCGGACCCTAATACCGAGCAGGTGGTCACCGAGCTGCGGGCCAGAGGTATTGCCATCGCACTGGATGATTTTGGCACTGGCTTCTCCTCGCTCAGTTACCTCACCCGCTTCCCGATCGATACCATTAAGATTGACCGCTGTTTTGTTCAGGACATCACTATTGATTCGGATAAAGCGGCTATTGTCTCTGCCGTGTCAAACCTCTCCCATGGTCTGAATTTCACTGTGGTGGCTGAGGGTGTCGAGACGGAAATGGAACTCAATGTAATTCGCCAATTAAAATGCGATGAAGTGCAGGGTTATTACTTCTGTCGTCCCATGGCCGCCGACGATATCAGTAACTGGCTGCGGAACCGAGCTATGGAGAGATCGGTGTCGGGCGCCAAATAAAACGCTTTTCTTATTGCTTAAAACCCTTCTTTGTGTCATAAATTTGACCTGTCAATGATACTGATGATTTCAGGGGAATATCAGTCAATGTTCTGGCCAGCTTAAAAAGTTCTGGGCAGTCAATACCTGACAAATAAAAACGATGTAGTTGATTAATCGCTAAAAGCCAGTGCGTCAAGATTCCCGGCTCAATTCAAGTCCGTCCCGACGGTGGTTTCGGGGTTGTTATTTATTCGGTCAACTGTAGTCGTCAATTTTTCAGTAACCTATTCATATAAAAAGGCTCGCTCAATTATGTGGGAAAGCAACAACGTTGTCGTCATTGATGATAATGACCAGCGTCGGCATGACGCTCAGGTGATTCTGGACTTTTTGGGTGAAAATCCAGTGACTTATTCCTGCCGCGAGTGGACAAGCTTACTGAGCCAGCCGCAGGCCGCTGAGAACACCCGTCAGATCAGGACATTGGTTTTTGGTGATGGTGTGCAAAGCCAGCTAGGAGATCGGCTGGAAGAGGTGCAGCAGTGGGATCGCGCCTGTCCGATTATCCTGATCGGTGAACACGATCTGGAAACGGTTGAGAATATTGATCTTCGGCACAAGGTGATTGCCCAGCTGGAGTTTCCCCCCAGTTATAACAAGTTTATGGATTCCATCCATCGTGCCCAGGTGTATCGCGAGCAATATGATATCAATGCTGGCAGGGTACAGCAGCGGGACGTACAGTTGTTTCGCAGCTTGGTGGGCGCCAGCCGGGAGTTACAAAAAGTCCGGGAGATGATGGCTCAGGTTGCCGACAAGGATGTGACGGTGTTAATCACCGGCGAGTCGGGTACCGGCAAGGAAGTGGTAGCTCGAACATTGCATTATAACTCCAACCGACGCGCTATGCCCTTTGTGCCGGTGAACTGTGGCGCGATTCCCCGTGAGTTGCTGGAAAGTGAGCTGTTTGGTCACGAAAAAGGCGCGTTTACCGGGGCTGTGACCAGTCGTGCTGGCCGCTTTGAAATGGCACAGGGCGGTACGCTGTTTCTGGATGAGATTGGTGATATGCCGCTGGATATGCAGGTAAAAATTCTGCGGGTATTGCAGGAACGTTGTTTTGAGCGGGTAGGCAGTAATAAGACGATTCAGTCCGATGTACGCATTATTACGGCCACCCACCGTGATCTGGATAGCATGATCCGCGACGGTGGTTTTCGTGAAGATCTGTATTACCGACTGAATGTGTTTCCCATCGAAATGCCGCCATTAAGAGAGCGCGTGGAGGATATCCCGCTGCTGTTGAACGAGTTGATTACCCGTCTTGAAAATGAAAAGCGCGGGTCTATCCGTTTTAACTCAGCGGCAATTATGTCGCTGTGTCGCCATGAGTGGGCCGGTAATGTCCGTGAGCTGGCGAATCTGGTGGAGCGCATGGCGATTCTCCACCCCTATGGTGTGGTTGGCGTACAGGAATTACCCAAGAAATTTCGCCACGTCGACGTGGTGGATGAAGACTTTATTATCCCGGACTCGGCCAGTGCCGAGGGCATGCCCACCGTGGCAGCAATTGATTCCACAGCGCTGCTGCCGGTGAACGGTATCGACCTGAAGGAATACCTGACCAACCTCGAAAGAAGCCTGATTCAGCAAGCGCTGGATGACAGCGTCGGGGTGGTAGCAAGGGCTGCCGAGAAACTAAAAATTCGTCGCACCACCCTGGTGGAAAAAATGCGAAAGTACGACCTGCAACGCAAATAGTGCGCGACTTTAGCTAAAACCCAGCCACTGCCAAAAGCTTGACTTTCCCCGCTCTGTTGATTTTTAACTATATGATTTTAAAGGGATTTAAAAATCGGCACAGTGTTTGCTATATCCGTTTGTAAAGGCAAAAGCTGCCATGACTTTGTCGGTCTGGCGCTTGGTTTAACTTACAGTCGGATTTTTCATGGCAAGTTCAGCACTTGAAACTCGCATCGCACTCGACGTCTCCTCCTCTGCTCTGACCGAGCTGGGCTCGGCTCCTGCTGGCCCGATCCGCTCCCGTGAAGAGCTGCTCTCGGCCTTTGAGGTCTTTAATAATGTTTCCACCCAGCTGGCTGAAACCTACCATGAGATGGAGCAGCAGGTCGGTTCGCTCAATCAGGAGCTGCACGAAATAGCCGAGCAACGTTTGCAGGAGCTGAGGGAAAAAGAACGTATCAGCAACCGGCTTGAAAGCCTGTTAAATCTGTTGCCGGCGGGTGTCGTGGTGTTGGATAGCCGTGGAGTGGTCACTGAGTGCAATCCTGCCGCCATCGATTTTTTGGGTGAGCCTCTGTTGGGCGAAATCTGGCGAGAAGTGATTCAGCGCAGTTTTTCACCGCAAATGGACGACGGACATGAAATCTCCCTTAAAGATGGACGACGTATCAATATGTTGACGCGGTCGATGCAGGGCGAGCCGGGACAGTTGATCCTGCTAACAGACCTTACTGAGACCCGTGAATTACAACGTCGACTGGACCGTCATCGTCGTCTGTCCGAGATGGGCAGAATGATGTCCTCGCTGGCCCATCAAATTCGTACACCTCTATCGGCTGCCATGCTCTATGCCGGGCATCTCTGTGAATCTGAATTGAGCCCGGAGCAATCCCGGCGTTTCTCTGAAAAAGTCTTATCAAGGCTACAGCACCTGGATCAACAGGTGAAGGATATGCTGATTTTCGTCAAAGGCGATGTCAAATTGACGGACCGTATCTCTGCTGCTGAGTTGTTGGCTGAACTCGAGAAGGCGATGGAAGTGGCGCTAGATAATAGCGGTTCGAGTTGCAATATCATTAACGCCTGTCCTGCGACGCAACTACTTTGTAACCGCGAGAGTATGGTGGGGGCCTTGATGAACCTGGTCAACAACGCGGTGCAATCGCAGCCTGGCGGGGTGGCCCTCACTATTGAAGCCCGGCTGTGCTCTGAACCGGGTGCCGGTGAGCAGCAGCTTTTCCAGATCAGTATTACCGATAATGGTCCGGGTATTGAACCTCAGGTGCTGGCAAATTTGCAGGAACCCTTTTTTACCACCAAGGCGCAGGGTACCGGTCTGGGGCTTACCGTGGTCCGTGCGGTGGTGCAGGCCCATCACGGGCGGTTTGATCTTAATTCGGCGTCTGGCCAGGGGACTAAGGCTCTGATCTTCCTGCCAGTGATTGATCCCCGGTTTGCTGAACTTTCTACCCCATCGAGAGGTGTTTTTGATGAGTAATAAATCCCTAAAGCTCTCGGCTTCGGTTTTAGTGGTCGAGGATGATCGCGATTTAAGAGAGGCGCTGGTGGACACACTGGAGATCGCCGGCTGTCGTGTATTACAGGCAGATTGTGCCGAACGTGCCCTGGAAATATTACCAGATCAGGCGCTGGATATGGTGGTGTCGGATATCAATATGGGAGCGATGGATGGCCTGACCTTGTTGAAAGCCATTCGTCAAAACTTCCCTCAGTTACCAGTACTGTTGGTTACGGCCTACGGCAGTATCAGCGCTTCGGTTGAAGCGATTCGCAATGGTGCTGTGGATTATCTGGTGAAGCCCTTCAAGCCTCAGTTGCTGGTGGAAACTGTCAGTCGCTATGTAGGGGGAGCGAATGTGAGTGCCGATGACTTTCCCGTGGCGGTTGAGCCCTCCAGTCAACAGCTTTTGCAACTGGCCAAACGGGTGGCAGAAACTGATTCCACCGTGCTGATCTGCGGTGAGTCCGGTACCGGTAAAGAGGTGTTGGCCCGGTATATTCATCAGCAATCTCACCGTTCACAACAGCCCTTTGTGGCTATCAACTGTGCGGCCATTCCTGAAAATATGCTGGAGGGCATGCTGTTTGGACACGAGAAAGGGGCTTTTACTGGTGCTTATACCAGTGCCCCCGGCAAATTTGAGCAGGCTGATGGTGGCACCCTGTTACTGGATGAAATCTCGGAGATGGATATTGGTCTGCAGGCTAAAATTCTGCGTGTGATTCAGGAGCGGGAAGTCGAGCGGCTGGGCGGAAGAAAATGCATCAATCTCAATGTGCGTATCGTCGCCACTACCAACCGGCAGCTGGAAGATGAAGTCCGTGCTGGCAGGTTTCGAGAGGATTTGTATTACCGGCTGAGTGTTTTTCCGCTGCAATGGCAGCCGCTGCGAGCCAGACGGCAGGATATTGTCCCTCTGGCCCAGAAATTATTGCAGTCACACACCGCCAAAATGGGTAGGCCACCGGTGGATCTGGACAGCTCGGCGCTTCACGCGCTGCGGGCCCACAACTGGCCGGGCAATGTACGGGAGTTGGATAATGTCATGCAGCGTGCGCTGATTATGCAGCCAGGTTCAGTGATATCTGATTTCCACCTGCGACTTGATCCCTTTTCGAATGCGCCGCAGGCCGAGTTTTCCTCAGGTTTTACCTCTGCCAGCGCTACCGCAGGCAATAATGGTGGGGATCCTGATGCAGAGGTTGGCGTCAGTGCTGGTGGTAATATTTTAGAAGGTGATTTACAAAAGCGTGAATTTGAAATTATTGTCGATACCCTTCGAAGCGAGGGTGGGTCGAGAAAAAATACGGCGGAGAAGTTGGGTATCAGCCCGCGAACACTGCGCTATAAAATCGCCAGGATGAAAGACATTGGTATTAATATCGATGCAGCGTTGCAGGGCGCTTAGCTTTTCCGAATCAGTTTAAGCCGCAGCTACGCCGCTGCTGCCAATAGTTAGCCAGCGGCTAAAGTCCAGTTTGTAGCTGTCGCGCTGGTGGCAGAAGTAATCCTGCCAGTAATGACTTAAGCCCTCGACGTCATCCGCGTCAGGTAATTCGGTTTCGGCACGTTGGTAAATGATCCAGGCGATGGCGGTACTGTAGGCAAGGTTGGTGCGCAGTTCGGCGTCAGGGTCTTTTAAAAATTGTTGCTGGCTGGCCAGTCCTCTCACTTTGCTGGCCAACTCCGGGCGAAAGGCGAGGTACTCATCCCACACCTGGCGGTGTTGTTGTGGGTTGATCTGAAAAATGCCAATACCCTGATCGTGCTGGAAAAAAGGATTCAGCCCCGACTCCTGGGCGGCGGTTCCGAGCAGTAATATCTCTGCGGCCGGGGAGTGGGCCTCGAGGTATTCCAGTGTTGGTTTGATAACGTGAGAGCTAAGATCTACTGCATTGATTGTCATAGCGAGTTCAACCTTAAAGCGACAATATAGATTTAATCGGCTGTGGCCCGTAATTATTGAGTGAAACGGTTTAAGTGCCGTGGTCGTCGGCCAATGTAATCCATTCGAGCTTGTCCGTCTTCCTATGATATGTAGTCGTAAATTACCGGGTTTACCAGTTTTTTGCTGGATAATTAACCATTTATTGCATGTTTCTTAGTCGAAATAATGATTTTGAATGTAACTGAATGAAATCTATGGATTTCTTTAAAATGGCGTAAAAGTCGATCCTGACAAATGTGAATCTTGTCCTGAATCTTTTCTTGGTCTTACCCGGCTCATGCTTCACAATATTAGCTGATTGATCCTGCGCCTGCGGACTAGTGTCGGCCGAGTTGGGGCCTGTTGTGAGTTGAGGCCTGTTGAAAGGGGAGAAGCTTGATGACGACGACGGATATGATGAATTACCCCCTGTGGGTATTGATAGCGGGCTCTGTTGTGCTGTTGTCGGTGATGTTTCTGGCCAGGCAACAGGCGCATCAACTGATTCTACGGCTGGCCCGCGCGCTGCACAGTCAGCTGCGTTTAATGTCCAGAGCCTGCCTGTTTGCCGCACAACGTATTCGCCTGCGAAATCATGAAGTGATCAAAGCTCTGGCCGAAGCCCTGTTGGAGCGGCAGTTGGAACGGCGTTTCCTGCGCATCGAAAAGCTGGTCGAACGTGATCTTAATAGCTACCAACAGCTTGCTGCTGAGATCAATGCACATCTCGCGAATATGGATGAAGACTATGCCGCCAGTACCCAAGTGCCCGAGGTTTCCCCTGAATGGATTTCTGCCGTCGATGCCATGGTCAACCTTCAGGCCAATAAACATAACAGTGAAGTGATTGGCAAAATCCTTGATGATATGCACCAAACGGTGCAGGAGCATCAACGGGATGCACTTCGAGAACACCGCTGGACCGTCTCCTCGCGGCATAAAATCCTCGCGGGTCTGCAGCCTAAATGGCGCCGACTAGCTAAACTTTTACAGCAAATAGACAGCAATATTGGTTTATTGCGACAGCGCCTGCGCCAGGTTGATCAGCAAATGGGGCAGTTCGAAATGCTTACGGCTGGCTCCGGTCAGGGCATTATGGCCTCAATGCTGATGCGCTTTGTGTCTTCCCTCTGTTTTGTGCTGGTTGGTGCTGGCGCCGTCTGGATTAACTGGCACCTGCTCTATGGCCCTTTACAGACTCTGCTGCCGGCGACACAGAGTGATTTGCCTCTGCCGGCGATGATTGCCGCCCTGCATATCGCTACCACGCTGGTGGCGGCCACCATGATTTCTGAAAGTCTTCGGATCACGCATTTGTTCCCTCTGGTCACTGCTATGACGCGCAAGGGTCGACAGGGCATGGTTGCTGTGGGTAGTTGCCTTCTGATTATCCTGACGGCGCTGGAAATGGTCGCAATGGCGGGTGTGCCGGTAACGGCTGCCAGTGTTGAAAGCCTGTTTAATGTGCCACAGATGTTGATGATCTTACTGGGGATGATGCTGCCGGTGATGCTGTCGCTAACGGTCATTCCGCTTGAATATATGCTGCACACGGTAAGGCCGGTTATCGGTACTTTGTTGCAGTTGGTGTTGCATGTGATCACGTTGGTGTTGCGACTGGTTGCTTCGCTGGTTCTGCACTTGGGGACCTTTCTCGTTCATGCCTATGACTTATTGATTTGTGTGCCTTTGCATATTGAACGAGAGTGGCGAGTCAGGAGGGATGCCAGTGCCGAGCAGGCAAAACCCTCAGGCGCTGCCCCTGAAGCTGACAGTGATAATGTCACGGCGTTGCGGTTAAGCGTGGATAACCGGCAGTAGGGCGGCGACCCTTCTTTAAGCCGTCGGGCTGATATGTTTGCCAAGTATGGATGCCCACTGGCGAAATGCCTGGTAGACATCATTCCAATAGCTAACACTGTTGATCCGCTGCATGGTATCTGTGCCTGACCCTTTCCTGCCGGTTTTTTGGCGGCCTTTACTGTCAAAGACAACTTCGCCGCTAGAACTATCCACCAGGGTCAGTTGAATATCCATGGTGCTGCTTTCATTCACGAAGGAGGTGCGACGAAAGGGTTTGTCATTTTTAATGGATGAATACAGGTAGAGGTCAGTAATTTTTGCCCTGACCAGTAATACATCGGGGCCGGTGCCTTCGGTTTGCTCCCAACCAAATCTCTCCTGCCAGGTTTTACTGATGCCTTTGGCAAACTTTTCGTTAAATATGCTCAGCTCTTTTTCATCAAACTGAAAATCCTCCGGCTGGTTATGAATGGCATCTACCGCTTTCCGTTCGCTGTAACTGATTTCCAGTGGCTCAATTTTAATTTTGCGATACTGTTCGAAATCGACCCCCGGGCGGATAGCCAAATTATCTAATCGGTCATCTGAAATGGTCGTTAGTCCTGACGGTGTTATGTCGCTGTTATCACTTGCAGGGGTCATGCAGCCAGTGGTGAATAGAGTAAAGATGGTGAGAAAAGCGGGTAAAAGGAGTTTGGTCGCCATGGGTTTTGCCTCCGTTGATGCTTGAAATTATAGACCGTATCTGGATACCCAAGGTTCCATGGCTAACAGATTCATCTCTTTATTCGCAATTATAACGCTGTGGGAATACCCTGAATGGATATTGTTAGTCTATGGAAGTGGACAGTTAGCGTTATTGGTTTTAAGAGATTTCTACCTTTTTAATAAGAGGTAGATCCTTGTTGAATTGCTTTTGTACTTCACCCAATTCGGTAGCCTGACCGAAAAGAAAACCCTGCACCACATGACAGCCCAGCGCGCGCAAATAATCAAGCTGTTCCCGGTTTTCTACTCCCTCGGCAACAATTAACATTTTTAAGCCCTGCGCCATGGCTACTATGGCATTAACGATAGAGGCTTCATCTTTAGTGGTTTTTATTTCACTGATAAAGCTGCGATCGATTTTCAGAGTGGTGACGGGGAAGTTTTGTAGATAGCTGAGTGATGAGTAGCCAGTGCCAAAATCATCAATGGCCAGTTTGATCCCTTCCTGAGTCAAACGGCGTAATTTCGCACTGACGTCTTGATGATCACTAACTAAAATTGTTTCTGTTATTTCCAACTCTAGCAATTCAGGCGGAAAATTTTCTTCCCGAAGAATCGCCAGTATATCATCGACAAAACAGTCTTTTTCAATCGTCACCGGTGAAAGGTTAACGGAGAGCTGTAAGTCTGCCACATCGGTTTGATGATATTGACGAATTTCCCGACAGGCATTGCGTAGGGTCAGTTTGTCTATTTCTACAATCAGCTGGCTGTCTTCCGCGATAGGGATAAATTCTGATGGGGGCAGTCGTCCCAGTTTGGGATGATTCCAGCGAGTCAGTGCTTCTACGCCACAAATGCGGTGGTTTTCTGTGTTGACCTGGGGTTGATAACAAACAATAAATTCATTGCTGTCCAGCGCTCGCCGCATATCCTGTTCCAGCAGCAAGCGCGCGGTGGAGGCATGGTGCATTTCCCGGTTGAAAAGCTGGTAGCCGTCTTTGCCGGTTTTCTTTACCCGATACATAGCGATATCGGCGTTTTTAATCAGTGAATCCATATGTTCACCGGATTCAGGGTAAATCGCGATTCCGATGCTGGCCCCGACAAACACCTCATGACTGCCGAGCTGAAAAGGCTTCTTCAGTTCGGCAAGAATTTTCTCGGATATTATAATTGCGGCGTCTGCACTTTTAACTTCAGGCAGCAGCAGAGTGAATTCATCTCCACCAAACCGTGACAACGTATCGCCCTTTCGCACACAGGTTTGCAGGCGTTGGCTGACTGCCTGTAACAGACGGTCACCCATGGTATGGCCGAGGGAGTCATTAATGATTTTGAATCGATCAAGATCAATAAACATGACTGCAAGCTCAGTGTCGTTGCGTTGTGCCTGGGTGATCGCTACGCTGAGGCGGTCTTTAAATAGGGCGCGGTTTGGCAGGCGAGTAAGTAAATCATGGTAGGCTTGAAAATTAATAAAAGCCTCGGCTTCAACCCGTTCACTGATATCACGGGCAGTACCATAAATTTTGTATTTCTGAGCACTGCTGAGTTTATTTTTGTCTTCTGCATCATCAATACGACATAAGGATAATTCAAAATAACGCTTGGTGCGGCCGGGAATAAAGCTTTTCAAAGCTATTTCAATGGTTTGAATGCCGGAGTTATTGCTCAGAGCATGGTCAAAAAAGTACTGCGATTTTTCCTGATCTTCATCCTCGACGATATCTGAAATATGCTTGCCAACCAGTTCTCCTTTGGGGTAGTTCAGCAGATTTTCGGACTTTGAATTTAAAAAACTGAAATAGCCATTACCATCAAGAATAAAAATAATATCCGGTGAATTATTAACGATAAAACGATGCAGTCGCTCGGAGTGATTCAAGCGTTTTTGCATGACATGATTGGATTTTTCCAGTAGCTTTTTTTTGATCGCGTTATTAACTGTCGAGATTAATTCTTCAGGAACGTAGGGTTTTTTGAGGTAGTCATAGGCACCATGACGTAGCGCTTTGCTGATATCATCCAGCGATGTTTCGCCACTAACAACAATGGTCATGGTATTGATGTTGTGGTTGGACATATAGTGCATAACGTCATGCCCCGATACCTCTGGCATTTTCAGGTCCAGCAGAATCAGATCATATTTACCTGTACTGAGTTTATCGATGGCATTTTGTCCACCCAGTGCGGTGTCGACTCGATAGTCATAGAGTTGCAGCAGAGTGCTGAGGCTATTCAGCATGCGAGGGTCGTCATCGGCGAGCAGAATATGCGCGTCATTAGCCCTGTTATTAGTGCTTTTTAAGTGACTGTCTCGCTGATTCATGGTGATATCGATTATGGTTGCTGCTGCGGTAGCAGAATTTCAAATTGAGCGCCAGTGCTCTCCTTGCTGCGGCAGACTATCGAACCGTCCATGTCATCGACCAGTTTTTTAACAATGCTCAAACCCAGGCCTGAATGCCCTTGACCTTTAGTTGAGCTGACAGGTTTAAAGAGATGGCGCTTAATATCGTTGGGTATGCCAGGGCCATCGTCTTTGATGCTAATGCCAGCAAAATCACGGCCGCTTAAACTAATAGAAGACTCACTGCCTACGGTAATGGTACCTCCCGGTTGCAGAGCTTCTACCGCATTTTTTATCAGGTTAGTCAGAATTTGTTTCAGGTGTTCGGGATTGCCCTCGATAGGGGCTAATTGCTCATCCAATTCCAGTTTAAGTGCGAGTTTACGTGTAGCACAGATTGAGTCTTCGAAGATATGCGCTGTGGAGCGGATGACATTGTTGATATCCAGAGTAGTGCCAGGAGTTGCTTCCTGCTGAGGGTCTTTTAATCGGAGCAGGATGTTGCCAACCCGGTCTATTTCTTCCTTGATGAGGTTGAGACCCTCGTTGGCAGTATGGTCGTCGCCCAGCTTGATGCGCAACATCTCCAGATAATTGCGGATGATACTGAGAGGGTTGCTGGCCTCGTGCACGGCTTCCCGAATCTGCAGGTGATATTCTTCAGCACTGGGCCCATCCCGATTGATTGCTTCAAAGCGCTGTTTGCTACTGGCGATGGCATTGGCGATTTCAGTACAGAGATTGCTGGCCAGGTTTTTGCGTTGTTCGAGCGCGGGAATCTGTTGCTCGTTAATGGCAAATACCAGTACGCCTACACGGGTTTCTTGTTCTGCACTCGAGGCGGTGGTGAGCAGTGGCCAGCAGACTAAAATGTCGGATCCGCAATAGCGCAACATCTGCCGGTCGATCACGCTCAGGGGCTGCTCAGAGTGCTGACTGCTCTTCTCCTCGCTATCCAGAAAAGCATCGCTGATCAAGCTGCGTCCGGCCTGCAGGGGCAGTTGGAATTCCGGTTCGCTGGCTTTTTCATGGGCTTCGATATGAGATTGAGAACACAGCTGACTGTCTGTGTCGTCGAGTAAAAAAAGTACGCTGCCACTTATTTCAAGTGTTAGAAAAAGCGAGCGCTGGGCCGCCTGTTGCAAACTTTCCTGATTTTGAGCCTGCCACAAAGAGGAATTAAGTTGGGCAAGCTGCCCCAGTTCGCCCAGTCGTTGCCCCAGTAACTGCCGAGCATTGTACTGATGGTCATCATCTGATGAGCCGATATCGATATTGAGTCCGTTGGCTAAACCATCAACATCGGTATCAATACGGCTTCTGAGTTCGCGGGTTAAGGTTTCGTTTAAGCCAAACAGGTGATCGGCAGAGGCAAGCGCCTGGTCATTAATCTCCCCTGGTGCACTTAATTGATTGGCTAAGTTCACAATTTTCACCAGATGGTGAGCATCCTGTACCAGATGATCCGGTTCGTGGTGATAGCGAACGGCGTCGGCCATAAAACCATCAAGGTTCCAGCTGTCAATCAGGTCGGCTCCCACCTGACAGTGCTGATGGCCGAAAAGTGCCTGTTCAGCAGCCGTCAAGGCAGAGTCACCAGTGACATCGCTCAGCATGTTCAGGTAATCCTGCTCATAATTGGTGAGGAGAATTAATTGCCCCACATCGGACAATAAACCGCAGAGATAAGCTTCATCAGGTGCCGAGTAGCTGGTGAGTGTGGCTAAAACCTGAGCAAAATTTGCTGACACCAGTGAGCGGCGCCAAAAGCTTTGCAGAAATTGTGTATGTTGCTGATTGAAATGACTAAAAAATTGTTTGATCGAAGCGGTGATAGCAATGGTTTTTACCGCATCAGTCCCTAACAGCAGCAGAGCACGCTCTATGCTTTCACAGTTTTTGCCGCGGCTGTAATAGGATGAGTTAGCGACTGAAATTAAGCGGGTTGCTACGCTGGCATCATGCCTGATGATCTCAGCGATACTTTGGTAATCGGCGCCATGGCTGTGTATTTCATCGAGAATTTGCACCAACACCTGCGGTAAGCTGGGCAACTGGTCAATGGCGGCCTTACTTACCATATTGCTGCCTCTAATTGTTTGGAAATTATCATTTAGGTTTACCGCAGTTTTTGGTTTGAATTTGGCGCTTGCTCAGAATCTTTGCCTTAGCCAGCGTGGCAGTCTTAAAAGTAATCGATACGACGCAAAGCTGGTACCCTTTTTAAAATTATTATCGCCTGGGTATTGATATACCAATCGGTTGCGCCTTACCTGCACAGTTAACTCACTAAACATATAACCAGGTACGCAGACAAACAGTGCCATCAGTATAGACAAGCAATAAGTATGTAGCCACCAATCGGTTAAAATTTGTACAATTGGTGAAACTTTCTTCCAGTATGTAATTAATACAATAATTTCCAACCCTGGCAGAGGCAGTCATCACTTATAACTGCGTGCTAAGATAACGTGCAGAACAAATGGATTGATCAACATAGTTCATAATAATTATTAAGTCATTGATGCACATATGAGCTGGATGTGTATCCACCATTAGACCTCCTAAGGTTGGAACCATCTGCTGTAGGAAAGGGAGCGGGCGTTTCTGTGCAAAAAGCACAAACACAACAAGGGACGAAGCCGGCCCTGCCCAGAGTCATTGCTATTAGCAGTGGTAAAGGCGGGGTGGGTAAATCCAGTATTAGTGTCAATCTGGGGATTTCTCTGGCCAAAGCTGGCGCTCGCGTGTGCCTGTTAGATGCGGATACCGGGCTCGCCAATGCTAATATTTTACTGGGCCTGGCTCCTGAGTTCAGCCTTGAGCATGTTTTATATGGTGCCAAGGCTATCGAAGAGGTCATGTTGGATGGCCCTCACGGGCTAAAAATTATTCCCGGCGCTAATGGCATCAGTGAATGTGTCAGTCTGCATCCCCGGCAGCAATTGCGGCTGACTCGTGAGTTGGCCCGCATCGAAGGTGATTTTGATTTCCTATTGATTGATACCGCGGCAGGTATTGCCTCGACTACGTTGGATTTTATTGCCGCGGCGCAACATGCTCTGGTTGTGATAACACCCGAGCCGACCTCACTGACCGATGCGTTTTCCCTGATTAAGCTTTTGAAGCGTCGGCGCAGCAAAAACCACTTTCATGTGCTGGTCAATATGTGCAGTAGCGCGAATCAGGCGAAGGGGGTTTATCATCGTTTTGCCGCAGCGGTGGAAAAATATATTGCCGTCGACACACAATACCTGGGGCATATTCTGCGTGATGAAAGTATGCGCGCGGCGGTAACCCTGCAAAATCCAGTGTCGATGTTTCCCGATAGTGACCCCTCAAGCCGGGGGTTTATTACACTCTCGGATAAACTGGATAAGGTAACGGCGGAGGTGCCGGTAACCAGCTCCTTCAGTTCCTATTGGCACCGACAATTTCGTCAGCAGCGCCGTGCTGCGTCAGAAACCCATAGTGAAGTTCCTGTTAAAGCTGCCATTAATAAAGCTCCGCCGGAGGCCAAGGAAAACGAATACCTGATGGAGTTGCAGTCCCGCTTGTTACTATTAATTGATCAGGGGCAGGTCGATGGAAAATTATTTAAAAACCTGTTTCAGGAGTGCTCGGCGGCCTTTAGCGAACGCTATGAGCAGTGCCCGATGGATATTCTGGCCCTGATCGAACGGGCAGTAGAATCACCGGAGCGGGATGACCAACTACTGCGAGATATTGCAGAGCGGGTCAGGCCCTGGTCCTTGGTGAAGTTACCGGCCTTTGGCCCCAGCAATGATCAAATGGATCAGTTACAACCCGAAAAACAAAGCAATCAAGCCCCTGATCCAAATAATCAAGCCCCTGATAATGTCGGTGGGGATGAACTCGAGTCCGATCAAGCCGCGTCGACTGAGGATGACCAGTCAAAATCGTTAGAGAGTAAGCGCTTGAATAAAGCAGAGGAGGCTAATGCTACCCGGGCGCCGAAAGGCCCTGTTGAACAAACGATCCAGGCAGAGCCTTCCGGCCACCACTCGAGCTCAATACCCCTGCGTGCCCATGAGTATGATATGAGACGCTTTGGCTCCCAGGAGACGTTGCTGGATATACTGCAACGGCAAAAAGATTCTGATCTACCCTTGGCGGAGCTTCTGGATAGTCTTGTTTAGTGCCGGGGAGGCTTTGCTTAAACCCCTGGGATTGTTTCCTAATAGCCTGTTTTGCCTGCACTTTTTAAACCCGCATTCGTAGAATGTGATCTATACTCATTGCTTTAAGCTGATTTTAGTCCTTTGGAGAATCCGGTGCGACGTCAAGTGGGGAGGGTAGAGCGCAAGTCACATGAGCTGACCGACCGCCGGCTGGCTAGCCTCAGTCAATCTGTTAACGAGCTGTATCAGAAAGCCGTGCAAAATGAGCAGATCATGCGCCGCTACCAGAATTTTGAATTGGATTTACTGGATATTGTCGGCTTTGAAAACCTGCTGGATATGCTGCTCAGAAATGCGGTTGATTATTTCCAGTTGGATTGTGTAGAGCTCTGGCTCTACGATCCTCACGAGACCCTTGCAGAATTACTGCCTGATGATTACCTGACCCTGCCGGGGCTGCACTTCTTCTCTAATTCTGCTCCCCTTGATAAGTTGTATGGAAGAAACCCGGTAGTGCGGCTGATCTCAAGCGCGGAGGGTAAATTGTTGCCGGTTTTTGTGGGCAAAGAGCTGCGTTCAGCGGCCCTGTTACCTTTGGTTCGACATGGGGTATTAGTGGGGAGCCTGCATTTTGGAGCGAAGGGACATCAGCGTTTTACGCTGGATAAATCCACCGATTTTATCGATCACTTTGCGTCTATTGTTTCGGTCTGTTTGGAGAATGCGGTTAACCAGGAACGGCTGCACCGTCTCAGCATGTATGACATGCTGACCAAGGTGAAAAACCGCAGAGCCTTTCACCAGGCGCTTGATAAGGAAGTCTCCCGGGCTACTCGCAGCGGTGACCCATTAAGCCTGTTGTTTGTCGATCTGGATTATTTTAAGCAGATTAACGATACCTATGGCCACCAGATGGGCGATAAGGTGTTGCGGGAGGTGGCTCAGTATATCAATGGTATGTTGCGAAAGACGGATCATGTCTGCCGCTATGGCGGTGAAGAGTTTGCCTTGGTTTTGCCTAACTGTGGTCGGCAACGGGCGATGGACATTGCCGAGCGCATTCGGGAGCAGGTAGCTGCGTTATTGATAGATAATGACGGTGGCGATGATGAAGACAAGGACAATGTTAAGGACATCAGTGTGACATTGTCGATAGGTGTCTGTTGTTGGCTGCCTGACCCGCAAACGGATACCGGCGCCGAGGAGGATATCGCCAGAGAATTAATCGCCTGTTCGGATCAGGGGGTGTATTTATCCAAGGCGGCCGGTCGCAACACCATCAATTACGTCGATTTTACTAACGAGGCCTGAGTAGCCAATCAGGGCCACTCCGTTGTATAGCCACTTCGTTGCAAAGCCGCAGCTTTTCAACTCTCGCGTTTACATCCCCAAAAACACAAACAACACTTCCAAAAATACCCGCCAGGAATACTAAGGCTGTTCCCAAATATCGGACAGCAACTTTGCCGCTACCTGATTCAGTTCATGAATAACCGAGGCCCTGTCTGTTTTATTCGCATTGAGTAAGATCAGGTTCGAAATCAATACATGGCGCATTATCGAACTCGTGAGTGGCAAATTGTCAGACTTGGCGGAGCCAACCGCATTGACAAGAATATGCGACATCACGGATTTCAACCGACTCTGGTCAGATTGCAGGGATTGATCATCCGACAGCATAGTGGCGATATGGGCCGCCATTAATTTGGGCCGTTCTATGGCTACATTGACCACTGTCTCGATCACTGACTCAACTCTTTCTCCCACCGTTTTCCCGGTCGGAGGATTTTCCTCAAAACGGTCAATAAGATCAAAGCCCAGCCGAATCGATAGGTCGCTGTAGAGCTGCTCCTTGGTCGAGTAATAGCGATACAGGCTGGCGCGTGACATCTTTGCCTGATCGGCGACATCGGTCATAGTAACCGCAGTAAAGCCAACTTTCATTACGAGTTCGGTAGCGGCATCGAGAATGCGCGATCGTGAGGACTCTCGCTTGGAGGGCTCCTTGCGCAATTTGCTAAGGCTGAGAGTCGATAGCTCGTTCAATGTGCTTTCCTGGTAAATCCGTGGTTTCCTGACAACTAGTCTTGACGGCTCGAGCAGGGGGCTGAATGCTAGTGGGCAGTCGTTTAAAGTCGCCAATACTATCTGAAACCGGCAGTAATGAGAAATGGGCAAGTGCCATTTTACCAGCTGGAACTTTAGCGGGGTTATTAGCGAAGGCCAGATAGTGGCTAGCGAGTCATTTTTTTAACGAAGACCACCACAAATAGCGCCATGGTGAAACTGCCTGCAAAGGCTTCAACCGCAGCTATCAGCCGGGTGAACCCTTGCGGTGTCAGGTCACCATAACCCAGGGTGGTAAAGGTTACGACGCTGAAGTACAGGCAGGATAAAAACTGGTTCAGGTTGTCGGAAAAACTGCTGGCAGTGTTAAGGCCGATTTGGGCGCCCTGATACATCACGCCGGCGGAGAAAAAATAGCAGCAAGCACAGAGCAAAATAAAAGCCATGGAAAAAAAGACGACTCTGGCTGGTTTTTCGCCGTAGCCGGAAAAGAGGTCAACCAGCAAAGACATGCCACGGGCAATGGAAGGGTTGACCATTTGCTTGCGGCGCATGATCATTTCGCGGTGAAAAAAATGCCCGGCTACATCAAACAAGCCAGCTTTTTCCAGGTTAATCCGCAGGTTTCGATAGCTTTCTTCGGCCTGCTGAAAGAGATCCAGTGCCAGATTCCGATCACCGTGGCGCTCGGCTACCAGCCCCTGCTTTTCCTGTACGACGCGCTCGCCCCAATGCACATTGTCCAGCCGGGCATTGTTAAGACTAATGCCCAGTAGATTGGCATCTTCGAGGTTGGCGGCGTGTAGATTGGCGCCATCGAAGTTGGCTTTCATCAGTGTGGCATGGCGAAAGTCAACAGCGTAGAGGTGGGCCCTGGAAAGGTTGGCGCGATAGAGATCCGCATTCTGTAAGTTGAAAGGTTCCGGGCGCTCTGCAGTCTTGGCCAGATTAATACCGTTTAAATCGCAGCGACGCAAAATAAAGCCGCGCATATCGTGATGATTTTCCAGCCATTGCTCCAGTCGCTCCCGGGTGCCGGGAAGCAGCTTGTCAGGGTTTGGTGAGGTCCAATAATGATGCTCTTCGGCTGACGATGGGCTTGTTTCGGCCCTGTATGCAGGTTCTTCGCTGGTATCTATCATAGTTTGTCCTCGCCTGTCTTTCATACTAGAACGAAGGCTGGCAGAGCACAAATCTTCAGCCAAAGAGACGCGCGGAAGGCTGCTCTGATTATGAGCTTGCGATAATAATGTCGTGGATACGCTGGTCTATCCAACTGCTCAGTGAAAACCCATTAATATAACCGCAGTGACCACCGTATTGGGTGAGTTCAATAACGAGATTACTGTGTTGCTGAGGCAGTTCATTTAAATCTTGCGCACTGATCACTGGATCGTCGGCACTACTGATAATATGACAGGGGACCTTCAGGGCCTGTAGGCGATCTTTACCAAGACCGTAGCCGTTGAGATAGTCCGCCACATGCTGATATTCCGTGTGGTTGGGGACGAAATAATAGTTCATGTCGTCCAGTGTTTTCATTTTTTTGAGTAAAGTCCCGTAATTGTAATCGGGAAAATGCTGCAGTTTTTGCTGCAGGGAGCGACGCCATTTGTTACGAAAATAACGGTGATATATAACCGGGCCAGCATTCAGCTGCTGGTTGGTTTTGTACGGATTAATGACGGGACAAACAGCGACAACCTGATTGAGCTGTATCGCCTTTTGTGGCGCGTTGGCAGCAACCCTGAGCGCAAAGTTACCGCCGAGAGAAAAGCCGCAGAGGAAAGTTTTATCCTGTGGAAACAGCAGCTGAATCTGTTTAACAGCATTGACCACTTCGTCAATGCGGGTGGAGTTAAACAGCTCCCGATTCAGGTGCCCGGTTTCGCCGTGGTCGCGTAAATTGAGTCTAAAAACATTATAGCCAGCCTGAAACAGATGCTGGCCGGTTGAGAGTAAGTAGAGCGAATCATTACAGCCCAGCCAGCCGTGTATTAGTATCACCAATCCTCGTTGATTATTAGGTGCAGCGGAATACTCGCCCTGTAGCCGCACGCCATCGCCGCAATCAAGTATATAGGTATTGGCATGCTCAATCAGTGTCCGGGCCCGGCGCCTGACCAGAAACTTTCTGGGGCCGGTACTGGCGCAAATTGTTTGCACGTGGGGGTTTCTAAACAGGGGGTTGGGTTTAAAGCTGGGCATAGGGTTTCTGGTCTGTTATGTCCTGGTTTGTAATAAAAATAATAGCTTATTGCTTGCTTTTAAAGATCCACAAGGACTGCTTTTTTAAACGCCCATAGGTCACGGGCAAAGGTCTCCGGTTGCTCCAGAGCAGCAAAATGTCCCCCCTTTTTGGCTCTGAAATAATGCTGGAGATTGTACCTGGCTTCAATCCAGGCTTTGGGTGATTGCACAATCTCATTAGGATAAATCGCCGCTCCGGTGGGCACTGAAATAAACGGGAGTTTGTGACGGTTCTGAGTCTCCTCGTAATAGAGTCGGGTTGAAGAGCCAATAGTATTAGTAAACCAGTATATAGATATAATCGTTAGCAGTTGATCCCAATCAATGGCATTGCGTATTTCGCCCCCGCAGTCAGTCCAGGCCTGGTATTTCTCGGTTAGCCAGGCACAGAGCCCGGTGGGTGAGTCAGTCAGTCCATAGGACAGCGTCTGCGGTTTGGTGCTCTGTAGTTTGAAATATCCCATACCATCTTTGTTAATGCGCTCGCTTTGGGCGAAGGCCTGACGTTCTGCCTCCGTCGCCACGGATAGCGGGTCATCCAGTTCAGCTGGCGGTGAGGCCAGCACCAGATTCAAATGAATGGCTCGACAGTGTTCGGGGTCGAGGTCGGCCATATGTCGAGTTATCCAGGAACCCCAGTCTCCGCCCTGCGCAATGTAACGGTCGTAACCCAGTGCTGCCATCAGGGCAATATGGCGCCTGGCTATAACCCGAGTTGACATACCGGGAGCCGTCGCTGCTTCTGACCAGCCGTAACCCGGCAGGGATGGGCAAACCACATGATAGGCATCCTCCGGTCGGCCACCAAATTTTTCTGGTTCGGTCAGGAGAGGGATGAGCGCTTGAAACTCAGCGATAGATCCCGGCCAGCCATGACAGATGATTAATGGTGTGGCTTTGGCATGGGGTGAGGGTTGGTGAACAAAGTGCGTGTTGAGTCCGTCAAGCTGAATCTGGAACTGAGGCAGTTGGTTCAGTCGATCCTGCTGTGCATACCAGTCAAAGTCCTTATGCCAGTATTCGATCAGCGCTTGCAAATAGTTGAGGTCGGTGCCGTAGGGCCAATGATGATGAGACCTATGATGAGAGGCGCTGTTATCAGCAGACCTGGCATGTGAAACATGAGTGCCAGCATTCATTGGTTCGGGCCAGCGGGTATTGGCAAGACGCTGTTTTAAGTCAGAGACGGCGTCGGGATCGATATGGATCTCAAAGGGCGTGATGTCGGCCATGGTTTTTTCTGTTGTTTAAGCTTGCGGTGATCACTCAACGTCTAAGTAGAGGATTTCGTGACAGTAAAGATGAATATCCTAGCACGGAGTGAGCAAGCTCACCGTTCAAACAATCATTTCAATTGTGTCATAAAGTTGAAAAGACCGCCCTTTAGTATCGTCGCGACATGAGTCTAAAGTCATAGCCGGTAGTTAAGCATCAGCTATGCACCATCTATTGAAGCAAATAAAAGGTGAAGGGATGTTCGAGCGCGTTACCCCTCAAATCGGTCAGTTTGGAGTTATAGCTGGGGCTATTGTGTTGGGCCTGCTGCTGACTTTTCCAAAACTGTGCCTTGCGGAGACGATTGTGATCAGTGGGTCTAATACGGTGGGCGCAAGTCTGGTTCCGGAGTGTGCTAAAGCCTATCTTGAATCACAGGGCGCCACTAATGCGGCAATCCGGGTCACAGGTAATAACGAGTTTCTGGTCAGCGCGCCGGGGGAGCCATTAAAATTTGCGGTCAGGGCGCACGGTTCCAGTACTGGCTTTCTCGATGTGGCTAATGGCAGCGCCCAAATCGCTATGGCTTCAAGACCAATCAAGTCAAAGGAGGTGCTGGCGCTAAAGGATAAGGGTGATATGAAGAGCCTATCGGCAGAACAGGTTGTCGCTATGGACGGGCTGGTGATTCTGGTAAACCTAAGTAATCCGATTAAGCAATTGAACATTGAACAGATTGCCAGGATTTTTTCCGGAGACATTGAGAATTGGGTTGAGCTCGGAGGACCAGACCTGAAAATAAACCTCTATTCCCGAGACGAAAACTCGGGTACCTGGGACACCTTCAAAAGTCTGGTGCTGCGCAAGCGCTATCAATTGCATGACAAGGCCGAGCTATTTGAATCCAGCGATGAATTATCGGATCGCATCACACTGGACCCGGCCGGGATTGGTTTTACAGGGATGGCTTCGGTGCGCGGGGCAAAGGCACTGGCGGTCGCCGATGGGGATACTCGCGCAGTAAAGCCGAGTCGGCTTTCCATTGCCACGGAGGACTATCCGCTTTCACGTCGACTGTTTATCTATGCGCCACCCAATCTAAAAACACCGGCTACCGACCGTTTTATTGAGTTCTGCCAGAGCGAGCACGGCCAAAATATCGTGGCTGAGGTGGGTTTTATCTCGCAGAATATCGTGGCGGTCACTCAGGCGCCGGCCTTGAATGCCCCCTCGCATTATCGAGAGCTGAGTTCTTATGCTGACCGTTTGAGTATTAATATTCGTTTTCAGGTTGGCAGCACTTTGCTCGATAATAAATCCATGAAGGATATCGAACGGCTACTGCAGTATTTGAATCAGGGAGATAATGCCGAGAAATCGGTTTATTTGGTAGGTTTCAGCGACCCGGGTAAAACCGATAAGCGCGCGCAAATTTTATCCAAATACCGGGCGCTGTCCGTATGGTCCAAGCTATTGAATGACAAGGTGCGAGTGCAGGAGGCGATGTCTGTCGGGGCTTTTATGCCGGTCACGTCCGGACGGGATGATGTTGCGGTTCTAAAAAACAGCCGAGTAGAGGTGTGGATTGGTAAACACTCTTGACCTGTGTTTACAGGCCCTGATTCAGGCTTGAATTACGACCCATCTTATAAGTCCTGAGGATTCAGATAAACCACCCCATCCACGATGTCGAAGGGAAGGCTTTCAAGGTATTTGCCGAGGCAGGGGCCAGCGACA
Source organism: Oceanicoccus sp. (assembly GCA_965661375.1). Lineage (GTDB taxonomy): Bacteria > Pseudomonadota > Gammaproteobacteria > Pseudomonadales > Dasaniaceae > Oceanicoccus. Next base: position 26,207 of record CBFIDJ010000008.1, read on the forward strand.
CATTCGCCAGATTCAATCAGAAACAGTGCGCCGTGGGTGGAGCATTGGATCAGCATGCCGTCCATGTCCAGAAACTGATCTTCCTGCCAGTTTAATTCGACCCCAAGATGAGGGCAGTGATTGCGGTAAATAACAAGTTGTCCGTCCTTTTTTACGGCAAACAACGCCTGGTCGTTAACCTCAAAGCCTTTGGAGCTATCTTCACCAATCTCATCCAGAGAACACATTGGGACACTATTTAGATCGCTGCTCGTTGGGTTCACGCTTTCAGCCATTGACTTGGACAACCTTTTGCACAGATAAACATCCATTATAGTGTTTTAGCTGTAGAGCAGGCTACTGACTCTGGGTATCAGTCAGGCTGAATGTGATTCGTGTAATTGTTCAGCCTGTTCAAGCAGTTGTTGTTTGGTGTCAGCGTCCAACTCATTCCAGTGGGTGTCAATCATTGCGCCGTGTAGGGCATAAAGTAGAACTTTCGATACGCGAATGCCTCGTTGCTTTATTTCATGATAGGCTCGTACCGCGCCTTTTTGCTCTAATTCAGCCTGGCTGTTGACTCCAATGGAGCGAAGCCAATTAATGGATGTATTGCCGAGATTTTTTAGTTCTAGCAGATCGCTTTGCATAATACTGAGTAAAAACCAATTATTGTTATTAATTTATGCAGTTCGTTATATTGCAAATTTATAATATAGATTCTTTATTAGAACAATCAACTATTAATTATTGAGATTTTGTAATGGATACGCTCTATCTGTATGGTTTGGATGACTGCCATATTGATTATCATGCTCAGCCAGCTCCGGTGCACCAACTTATTGTGTCTGATCTGGAAAAATTGCAACGCAGGGCCAGGCAAGCCGGTTTTCAATTGACAGTAGCAAGCGGCTACCGGGATTTCAATCGGCAGTTAAACATCTGGAATGCCAAAGCAGAGGGCAAGCGCCCGGTATTAAGCAATGATGGCAAGGTCTTAACGGTTGAAGATTTAAGTGATTGGGAACTAGTCCAATCAATACTTCGTTGGTCGGCCCTACCTGGAACTTCCCGTCATCATTGGGGAACGGATATTGATATCTATGATGCAGGTGCTGTGGCTGAAGATTATGTTGTGCAACTTACCGACGATGAGGTGTGGGGCGAAGGCCCCTTTGTAGCCATGCATAATTGGCTTGACCAGCAAATGATGCTGGGTGAAGCCGGTGGCTTTTACCGACCTTATCAATTTGATCATGGTGGAACGGCACCTGAACGCTGGCATTTAAGTTATGCGCCGCTTGCTGACCGTTATCAATATGACTGGACTCCATCAGCGCTGTTCAATATTCTTTCTGCCCAGCCACTAAAGTTAAAAAGCACGGTGTTGGATAAACTGGACACTATCTGTCAGCGGTATGTTGTTAGCAGTACATCTTCCCAATAAACGATACTTGAAAGTCCCGGTTATCTTGTTTAGTCCTTGTGCCATTCCAGCGCCATAAAATAAGCGCAATAAAATAAGTCTGAATCAACATTTTTTTGAACATTCAACTTTCCGCGTGGTCTGTATCATTAACTCAGCGGTGTCGGGATTTATCATCAGGCTTTCCCGAGCCTCATACTGCAGCAGTGAGAACTTGATTGCCGTTTGTAGATCCTACATAGGTGTTAGCCGGCTGGTGTTGGCTGACTATGTGTCTTTAAAGAGAGTTGTGGTTGTAACGGTATAATTTATAGCAGTCCTACTGATTGCAGGGTTTTAAGCTCTTAACTGAGAACTGGCGCAATATTACTGAGTTGGGGACAGAAACAACCCTATAGACAATTGCTATATTGTTAGAGAGAAAATATAGTGACGGTCAATGCTGGCTTAGCGGTAGGCTTTGACTGGCATTAACTACTACTGGTTAGGTGGTTGTGGTGACAGATGCGAAACAGTAGCGAAACTTATACAACAACGGAGAGGTAGTAAAAGTGAGCGTTAAATTATTGGATAATGAAGCCTTTTACGGCTTTCGAGTTCGTCGCACAGTTAATGGAAAACTGTATCAGGAATATTTTTCTCTGAAAAAAGATGGCAAGCGTATGGGGCCACGACTGCGGAAGCAGGTCGAGCAGGAAGCCGTTGCCAGAGATGAGGAATTGCAAGAGCAGCAGCAGAAGGTTAAAAAGCAGCTCAAGGCAGACCGCTGTTTTCACACGGATGGCTCTGTGAAGGGTATAAGTTATCTGCTGAAAACGGAGAAGAGTGGCACGGTCACACCAATTTTCCAAATAGGTATTGCCTCAGAGTTGGAAAATAAAATCGTTTGCACCAGTTTTTCACTGAATGCTCATGGCAAAGAACAAGCCTGGAAAAATGCAGTAGAAGCTTATGCCAAGCATAAGTTGATCAGTAAAAACTCCAAGCTTTATAAAAAGCTGGTCAAGTCAATGCCGAAAAGCAAAGTTGCCAGTTAATACTTTGTTTGACCGACTCAATCGCAGGATTTTTTGGGTTATAAGCTAACAATGCACCTTAGTAGTGCGGCGCAGGCTTAGAGCTCGCGTAAGAATCATTTTGGTTGAGTTAAGACGGTTAGGTCTTGAAAAATGAATTGCTAAGCCTGGGTTTATAAAATTGGATTTAAATCAGGTTGTTAAGCCGCAGGTACACGGATGCTTGCCAGAGCTAAACGAATACCCACTTAAAGCGAAATTAATTTTTGTGGCGCAGAAATAAAAAAACCGGGCATCAGCCCGGTTTTTTTTTGTTCATTTTTACTGGTATTGCGAGTAGCTTAGCCTTTATAGGCGGCGGCTGCTTTCATGATTTCGGCTTTGGCAGCTTCGCTACCGGCCCAGCCATCAACTTTAACCCACTTGCCTGCTTCCAGGTCTTTGTAGTTCTCAAAGAAGTGCTCGATTTGCTTGATCAATAACTCAGGGAGGTCAGAGGGTTCATGAACGTCTTTGTACAGCACTGTCAGCTTGTCGTGTGGTACGGCCAGCAGTTTGGCATCTTGTCCGGCTTCATCGCTCATGTTCAGAATACCAATGGGACGTGCGCGAATGACCGAGCCTGGCGCTACCGGATATGGAGTGACGACCAGTACGTCCAGAGGGTCGCCGTCTTCAGACAGAGTGTTAGGAATATAGCCATAGTTGGCGGGGTAAAACATAGGTGTCGCCATAAAGCGGTCAACCAGCAGGCAGTCCATATCCTTATCAATTTCATATTTGATAGGGTCGTGGTTTGCAGGGATCTCGATAGCGACATAGATATCGTTGGGCAGGTCTTTTCCTGCGGGGATAGAGTTAAAGCTCATGATGATGTCCAGTTGGAAGTTTAAGATTACAAAAGGATTCCTTGCTAGGTCCCTCAGCGGTGATGGTATTGCTGAAGGGGGAAATATAGCAAGCGGCGATTATAAACCGATGAGCTGGCAATGTCAGTCTTATCAGCCCAGTCAGTGCCTGATGAAAAAAGTCATGCTAGTCTTGTTCCAGATAGATCAAAACAGACCAACCCCCAGACAAAGAACAAGGAACCGGATGTGCCAAAAGACAAAAATAATCGGGAACATATCAGAACCAAATTGCGCGCAGATATAAAAGTAAGTCATCCTGATGTTGGAGATTTAAACCTTCATACCGAGAATATCTCTGATAGTGGCGCCTATATTCTCGCTGAGGGGCATGAACTTCCTCAGCCAGGGGAGCTGGTGCAGGTGCAGGTGCAGGGCATGGGTAGTGGAGAGGCGCCGGTGTTAACCATGCGAGTCATCAGAACTGATGGTGATGGCATGGGGCTGGAATTTGTCCGGAATGATGAGTGAGCACCTGTTTACTGGTTGAGGTAGTTATTGCCATTATCGGCCTAAGGGCATAAATACATCACGGTTATCAACTTTAATATATAAGTCCCACTATATAGGTTTGGAGCCGGCTGAATGTTACTATCTGCCCCTACTAACTAATCGAGTATTTTCAAAGGCTTATCGATGCATATCCATATTCTGGGGATCTGCGGGACCTTTATGGGCGGGTTGGCTATTCTGGCTCGACAACTGGGTCATACCGTCACCGGCTCCGATGCCAATGTTTACCCCCCGATGAGTACCCAGCTGGAGCAACAGGGCATTGGCCTGATTGAAGGTTTTGACCCAGCCCAACTCGATCCTCCTCCCGACCTGGTGGTTGTGGGCAATGCTATGTCCCGGGGTAATCCGGCAGTGGAGTCTATGCTGGATCGGGGGTTGCGATACACCTCCGGGCCACAGTGGCTCTCCGAATATGTATTGCAGGATCGCTGGGTGCTTGCCGTCGCCGGTACTCACGGTAAAACCTCGACCAGCAGCATGCTGGCCTGGATTCTGGAATACGCTGGCATGAAACCGGGATATTTGATTGGCGGTATTCCCAGTAATTTCGGGGTATCAGCCTCTTCGGGCGACTCGGTTTTCTTTGTGATTGAAGCTGATGAATATGACAGTGCTTTCTTTGATAAACGCTCCAAATTTGTTCACTACCGGCCGCGTACCGTTATTCTGAATAATTTGGAATTTGATCACGCCGATATTTTTGACGATCTGGCGGCGATTCAGCGCCAGTTTCATCATTTGGTTCGCATTATTCCGCGCAATGGTCGCGTTATCTTACCGATTGAGGATCATAATCTGCAGCAAGTTTTAGAGCAGGGCTTGTGGTCTGAAAAGGAGACTACCTCTTTAGGCAGCGCTGAAAGTGATTGGTCAGTGTGTCTAAATACCGCGGATGGCCGTGATTTTCAGCTGTTGTTACAGGGTGAGCCGGTGGGGAGAATTAGCTGGGCAATGACGGGCGATCACAATGTCGCTAACGCGCTGGCTGCAGTCGCCGCCGCGCGTCATGTGGGGGTGACACCAGAGATAGCTGCTGAGGCATTAAATCAGTTTAAAGGCATCAAGCGCCGAATGGAACTGTTGGGTCAGCCTAACGGGATCAGTGTTTACGATGACTTTGCCCATCATCCGACCGCCATTGCGACTACATTGGCAGGCTTGCGTGCCGGTGTAGGGAGTGCTCGAATTGTGGCGGTGATAGAACCGCGGTCGAATACAATGCGTATGGGTTCTCATCTGGCATTGCTTGCCGAAGCCACCGCACTGGCAGATCATGTTGTGTGGTATCAGCCGGAGGGGCTGGACTGGTCGCTGCAATCGGTGGTTGATGCCAGCAATGGACGGGCGCAGCTCGAGGACTCCATCGATGCTGTTATTGACGCCGTCGCGGCCCAGACTCAGTCAGGCGATCATGTGGTCATTATGTCGAATGGCGGTTTTGGTGGTATCCACCAGCGTTTGATTGAACAGCTATTAAAAGAGAAGCCACGGAGTTAGCAGGTGCGCTTCGCTCCGATGATTACCCAATCGTTAACAACAAGATATTTTTGAAAAATTATAAGGTTATAAGGACTTCACTTTGAAAAGTCGTTTGTTTTCACTCTATGAAACCATCATTTTGGGTAAGCCATTACTTTCCCTGCTGGTGACCTTGGCGGTTATCGGTTGGTTAGCCTCACATATACCCAGTTTCAAGCTGGATGCCTCTGCCGATTCATTGGTATTGGAAGGGGACCAGGCGCTCAAATACTATCGGGAAATCAGCAAACGCTATGAGTCGGAAGATTTTCTGCTGATTACCTACAATCCCGAAGCCGAGTTGCTTTCTGATCAGTCACTACAGACTTTAGATCAGCTGCGCTCTGAGTTGGCGGTGCTGGATGGCGTCTCCTCCGTGGTTACGATTCTCGATGTGCCCCTGCTGGAAAGCCCGACGGTTAGCCTGGATGAAGTCGCCGGAGGTGAAATACGAACCTTGAGAACACCTGGTATCGATAAGGACATGGTGCTGGCTGAGCTGACTAACAGCCCCTTATACGAGGACCTGCTAACCAGTGCCGATGGCAAAACCACTGCCATTCAGGTCAACCTAAAACGTGATGAAAAGTATCACCAGTTATTGGCGGAGCGAGAGCGACTGCGCGAGCTGGATGCTAAGGGCAGCCTGAATTCCGAGCAGGCGGCTGAGTTGGAAAGAGCTGAGGACGTCTTCAGGGATTATTCGGCGAAAGCGAATGATCGGCAGAGTGAGTTGGTTGAAGAAGTGCGTACTATCATTGATCGTTACCGTGATGACGCTCAGCTCTATCTCGGTGGGGTGCCCATGATCGCTGCTGATATGATCAGTTTTATCAAAAGTGACCTGGTTATTTTTGGTGCCGGTATTGTCATGTTTATCATTGCTACGCTGGCGATTATCTTCCGCCGAGTGGTCTGGGTTGTTTTGCCTCTGGCGACCTGTTTGTTGTCTGCGACTTTTATGCTGGGTTTTATTACCTGGATCGACTGGCGCATGACAGTGATTTCCTCCAATTTTGTGGCGATATTACTGATTATCACGCTTTCAATCACGATTCATTTGGTGGTGCGTTACCGGGAGTTAGTGGCAACCCGGCCCGAACTGGACCAGCGCGAACTGGTAAAACTCACCACCTATTACATGATCAAACCCTGTATCTATACAGCGCTGACCACGATCGTGGCCTTTGCCTCGCTGGTGATTAGTGGTATTCGACCGGTCATTGATTTTGGTTGGATGATGACTCTGGGTGTTGCTGTCGCACTATCGATTGCCTTTATTGTATTACCGACAACACTGATGTTGCTAAAAAAGCCTGGTGGTGTGGTTTTGAAAAATGAACATTCCGCTACCACGCTGCAATTTGCCCGGATTACCGAGCATTTTGGCAAAGCCATTGTGCTGATTTCCGTTTTGCTGGCCGTGGTTTGTGTGATTGGCATCAGCCGGCTGGAGGTTGAGAATCGTTTCATTGATTACTTCCACGAAAGCACCGAAATTTATCAGGGGATGGAAATCATTGATGCTCAACTGGGCGGCACCATTCCTCTGGAAATCATTATTGATCCGGCCCAGGAGGTTGCGGAGAAAGAGTTTTCTATTACCGATGAGGCTAAGGCAGAAGCCAATGCTGAAGAGTTCGATGAGCTGTTCGGTGAAGAGGATGTGGCCGATTTTTCGGAGGCGAGCGTCGGTGAAGGAGAGGATGAGTTTTTCAGTGATGATTTCACCGACGACTTTTCAAATGATTTTGGTGAACAGACCGAGACCAGTTACTGGTTCAACCGCGCTGGACTTAGCCGAATAGAAGAGGTGCACGATTATATCGACTCTCTGGATGAAACCGGCAAGGTAATGTCTCTGGCAACACCTTATAAGGTGTTGCGGCGGATAAGCTCTGGTATTGATGATATTCAGCTGGCGCTGATCCAAAAAAGCTTGCCGGATAATATCAAGGAAATATTGGTCGATCCTTACCTGGACGAGGACATTGATCAGGCTCGTATCACCGTGCGGGTGCTGGAAACCAGTCACTCACTGCGCCGTGATGAGTTGTTGGACAGAGTTCAGGATCATCTGGTTAATGAACTCGGCTTTCAAAAAGAGCAGGTTCATCTTACCGGCATGTTAGTGCTGTATAACAATATGTTGCAGAGCTTGTACAAGTCTCAGATTCTGACCATTGGCGCGGTGTTTATTGCGATAGTCATTATGTTTGTTATTTTGTTCCGCTCACTGTCGATAGCCCTGATTGCGATTACGCCCAATATTTTAGCGGCCGGAATTGTATTGGGAGGTATGGGGTTGGCTGGTATTCCGCTGGATATTATGACGGTAACGATTGCCGCCATCACTGTTGGTATAGCGGTGGACGACACTATTCATTATGTACACCGGTTTAAAACTGAATTTCCCAAGGACAATAATTATCTGGCCACGATGTACCGCTGCCACGATTCGATTGGAAAGGCGATGTTTTATACCTCGATAACGATAATTGCCGGCTTTTCTATTCTGGCGCTGTCAAACTTTACGCCCAGCATTTATTTTGGATTACTGACAGGGGTTGCCATGTTTGCGGCGTTAATCGGAGCGCTTTTGTTATTGCCGCAGCTACTGATTATGTTCAAGCCGTTAGGGCCCAATGTAGATTTACCGCGAGAGGATTCCGTGGAGGCAGAACACAACCGGGTCGAGTCTGAGAAGACGGTTTAAGCAGCTTGTTGCGTCATTTTAAGAGGATATCCAATTGGAGTGTCGAACTGGTTGTGGCGCTTGCTGTATTGCGCCTTCGATCAATCAAGCGCTGCCAGGTATGCCACAGGGCAAACCTGCGGGTGTGCGCTGTATTAATTTAGATGAGAACAATCGTTGCCAGCTGTTTGGTCTGGCGTCGAGGCCTGCGGTCTGCGCCCAGTTTCAAGCTGAACCAGAGGTCTGTGGTGAGAGCCGGGCACAGGCCTTGAACTTAATTTCCATACTGGAACTGGCAACTGCCAGGACTGAATAAAACGATTCTGTACAGCCACTTTTTTTGTAACTGATTTTTGTAAGTCATTTTTGAGAGTAAAAGGTAGCGTTATCGATGGAAACAATTCCTCTTTTCCCCTTAGGCTCCGTGTTATTTCCGCAGGGTAGAATGCCCTTGCAGATTTTTGAACCGCGCTATCTGGATCTCGTCAGTCAGTGTTTAAAAGACAACACCGGCTTTGGGGTGGTCTGGTTGCGTCAGGGCAGTGAAGTCTATAAACCCCAGCCTCTGATTGATTCGCGTCTGGCTCAGGTTGGCAGTTATGCCACTATTGTTGACTGGGATTCACTATCAAATGGTTTGCTCGGAATTACCATTGAAGGTGGCAAAAAGTTTCGCGTTCTGTCCAGTTATCAGCAGGAGAGTCATCTACACGTCGCTGAAATCGAGTGGGTTCAGGAAGAACCTTACCTGCCACTGCCGGAAAAATCCGAGGAACTGAAAACCCTACTACTGCAATTGCTGGATCATCCCCATATCGCGCGCCTGAAACTTGACCCCGATATTAATGATGTCGGTACATTAGGACATTTGCTGGCACAATTGCTACCACTTGAAGAGCCCCTTAAGTTTGAGCTGTTAGCCATGACCGATCCGTTGCTGAGGCTTGAGAAACTCATGGGACAGTTGGATCAATACAGCCAGTAAGTCTTGTGGGGTAGGCTATAGGCTATACTGGCTTAAATATATTTAAAAAGCTGGAATAAATGCCAGTGCCACCGGTGGGGCTACTAACGCTAACCCTCTGGGTGACAGGCGACACGACAGCTGAAATCGGCTGTGAGGTCATTGAAATGAAACCAGTGATAATTGACGTGGAGGCGTCGGGTTTTGGGCGAGGGAGTTACCCGATCGAAATTGGCTTTGTGCTCGGTAATGGCCAGAGCCACTGCGCCTTAATTCGTCGTCAACCGGAATGGCAACACTGGGATGCCCGCGCCGAAAAATTACACGGTATTAGTCGTCAAACACTTGAGAAATATGGCAAGGATGTGGTGGAAGTGGCCACCATGTTAAATCAGCAGTTAGCCGGTGAAGTGGTTTATAGTGATGCTTGGGGGCATGACAGTAGCTGGCTGGCGTTACTCTTTGATGCGGCCGAACTGTCACAGCATTTCTGTCTGGAGCCGCTGCGCAGCCTGCTTAAGGAAAAACAATTAAAGGCCTGGCATGAAACCAAAGAACAGGTGGCGGAGGATTACGGTTTTCCACGTCATCGAGCCAGTAATGACGCCTTGATTTTACAGACTACCTACAGCCAGACTTTACAGTTGGCGGGTTGTAAGCGAGCCGTCTGAGCGCCTATTGCTGCACCTTTATGGCCTCAGGGTTCAAGCAGTGCTCAAAGTTATAATCATTCGCTGCTAAATCCAAACTGATCTAAACGATAGCTTAATTTGGCTGGTCCCAATGGTAATATGGTCTCCAACCTTGTTGTCCAACAACAACTGATTACAGCGCCTGAAAGATGGAGCGAGATTATGGTCCAGAGTATTAACAACAGTGGTTTGAGCCTGGGGGTATTGCAGGGGCTCAATCGCGCGCAGGGAAATCAGGCGTCGGCCCTGGAAAGACTGAGTTCAGGTAAGCAGGTCAACAGTGCGGCCGATAACGCCGCTGGTCTTGCCATTATTGAACGCTTCGCCGCGCAGATAGATGGCTTCGGTCAGGCTATTCGCAATACCAGTGACGGCGTGTCCTTTGCTCAAGTGGCGGAATCGGGGCTGTCCTCTATTAAAGAGGATGTCCAGCGTATTCGGGAACTATCTATTCAATCCGCCAATGGCGCCTTAAACGATAGTGATCGGGCCAATCTACAGTCGGAGGTGGGGCAGTTACAGGAGGAAATTACCCGCCGCCTGGATCAAACCAACTTCAATGGCGTGGATATTTTTTCCACTGAGGCTGAAATCAGTTTTCAGGTGGGAGCCAATGCTAACGATACGATCGAGCTTGCCACCTCTGATCTGTCGAGTCAGCTTACGGATATTAGCAGCATTGATATTTCCACTCAGGCCGGCGCGCAGAGTGCCCTGGAAGACATCGATTCGGCGCTTGAGACGATTAATAGTCAGCAGGTAGATTTTGGTGCGGTCGCCAACCGTTTTCAATCGACTATTGATAATCTGCAGAACAACCAGGTCAATACCGCTGATGCGCGCAGTCGTATTGAAGATGCGGATTTTGCCAGCGAAATATCCGAACTCATCAAAGGCAATATTCAGCAGCAGGCGGGTATTGCGATACAAGGCCAGGCTAATAGCAATGCTGAGTTGGTACTGCGCCTGTTGAGTTAATTTCCCTCTGCTTGATAGCCTAAGCTTTCTCTGTTTGCAGTATTTCAGTATGATTCTATGGAGAAGCTTACCCTGCTGGCAATTGTTCCGCAGTAGAGAATGCAGTTTATTCGGATTGAAAATGAGCGCTGATAAAGACGAAACAGAATTATTTCTTCAGGAAATAGGTGATGTTAAGCCGCTGCAGCAAGCCAAACGGGTTGCTTTAAAGCGAGCAGAGGAATCAGCGCTGTCCATCAAGGCCCGGCGGCGGGCGGCAACGCAGGAACTGGCTAAAGATAGCAACCATCTTTCCAGCGATTTTGTCGACCTGTTAGATCCCTACTATCCCCTTGAGTTTAAGCGATCCGGTGTCCAGCACGGCGTTTTCAAAAAGCTTAAGCAGGGAAAATACTCTTCAGAAGCAAGACTGGATCTGCATCGCATGACCGTTGAGCATGCAAGAAAAGAGGTTTTTCAGTTTATAAAGGATTCCGCTAAATACGATTTGCGCTCGTTGATTATTATCCATGGTAAGGGCAGTCACGGCCAATCCGATGCGGCGTTGCTCAAAAGCTATGTCAACAAATGGTTGCCGGAAATGGAGGAGGTACAGGCGTTTGCTAGTGCGCAACCTCAGCACGGCGGTATGGGAGCTGCCTACGTATTATTGGCAAAAAGTGAGCGGAAAAAGCAGGAAAACCGCGACCGATTAAGCCGCGGTAGAACCATAGCGGGTTAAGGTTGTTTTAAAGGGATTAGCATACGCTTACGTCGCACCGTTCGTTTTAAGGATGTCGGCATATTCTGTTGAGTTTCGGTGCTGTTGCACAATACTAAGTACGGTTTCACCCTTGGGGCTTTGCGCATTGATATTGCGCCCATCGGCCACAAAAAAGCCAACAAACTCTTCAAAGTTTTCCAATCGCATGGATTGATATGCTTTTAACAACACGTGGAAATCTGCTTCTACGTTTGCTGCCGGTTTTACACTGAGAAAGTCTTTGACCCGTGCCTCAGTCCACACTTCGTCTAATACTTTCTCTTTATCTTTTTTTAATGCCATTCTGCTTACCTTACTTTTTTAAATGAGGGGTATTCTAAAAAATGTCATGCCGCGCAAGCGGGAATCCATAACTTATTAATTTCTCTGGACTCTATCCCGTGCGGGCGAGAAGAAAACTTCATTGTTCAGAGCTTGCTGAGTCATTAGCCGTTTAATTTGGTCAGTAATATTTTGTTCACCATGCCGGGATTGGCCTGTCCCTTGGAGGCTTTCATAATCTGGCCAACAAAAAATCCGGTCATTTTTTTGCGCTTGCCTTCATCGGCATTGCGGTAGTTTTCAACCTGTTCCGGGTTGCTGGCGATAACCTCATCCACCATCGCTTCCAGTGCCCCCGTATCAGAAACCTGTTTTAAGCCCTGTTTTTCAATCACCGTATCAGCATCGCCTTCGCCCTTCCACATGGCCTCGAAAACCTGCTTGGCGATTTTGCCGGAGATGGTGTTGTCTTTAATGCGTGCGATCAAGCCGCCTAATTGCTCGGCACTGACAGGCGATTGTTTGATGCTCAGTTCATCGGCGTTCAGCTTGGCAGAAAGCTCACCCATTACCCAGTTGGCCGCCAGCTTGGCATCGTCACAGGTTTTGGCGGTGGTTTCAAAAAACACCGCATTGGCCGCTTCAGCACTCAGGATGCCGGCGTCATAGTCTGACAAACCATAGCTTTCCACAAAGCGAGCCTGGCGGGTGTCGGGCAATTCGGGCAACTGGCTGCGAATTTGCTCGATATAGCTGTCCTCAATCTCGATGGGGAGCAGGTCCGGGCAAGGGAAGTAGCGATAGTCGTTGGCTTCTTCTTTGCTGCGCATGGAGCGTGCGGTTTTACTGTCTCCATTATACAGGCGTGTCTCCTGAATAACCGTGCCGCCATCTTCCAGCAGGTCGATCTGGCGTTCCACCTCCAGCGCGATGGCTTCCTCCATAAATTTAAAGGAGTTGAGGTTTTTAGTTTCGGTGCGGGTGCCGAATTCCCCTTCGCCCTTCATTCGCACGGAGACATTGACGTCAAAGCGCATGGAGCCCTGTGACATCTCACCATCGGAAATGCCCAGTGAGGTAACAATGGCATGCAGTTTTTTGGCAAACTCAACGGCCTCTTCGGCGCTGCGCATATCCGGTTCAGAAACGATTTCAATTAGCGGTGTGCCAGCGCGATTCAGGTCAATGCCGGAAGAGCCGTGAAAGTCCTCGTGCAGTGATTTTCCAGCATCTTCCTCAAGGTGAGCATGATGAATACGGATGCTTTTGCTGCTGCCGTCTTTCAGCTGGATTTCAACGACGCCTGCACCGACGATAGGCTCGTCCATTTGCGTGGTCTGGTAGCCTTTGGGCAGGTCCGGATAAAAATAGTTTTTACGATCAAAAATTGAACGCTTATTGATGTCGGCGTTAATCGCCAGTCCAAACATTATCGCGTAACGCAAAGCCTGCTCATTCAGTACCGGTAGCGTGCCTGGCATGGCCAAGTCAATGGCGTTGGCCTGCGTGTTGGGTTCGGCGCCAAAGGCGGTGCTGCTGGCAGAAAAAATCTTACTTTGGGTGGCGAGCTGAACGTGAACTTCCAGACCGATAACGGTTTCCCATTCCATGCTTAGCCCTCCAATCCGGTTGTTGATGCCGACTGGTTTGTCGGAAAGTCAGAGGTGGGCGACAGCGTATGCCAGTCGGTCACCTGCTGATATTGGTGCGCCACATTGAGCAGTTTGGCTTCGGCAAAATAGTTGCCGGTGATTTGCAGGCCGACGGGTTTTCCTTCCACTAGTCCGGCGGGAACCGACATGCCGGGCAGCCCGGCGAGATTGGTGGCAATGGTGTAAATATCTTCGAGATACATAGCAACGGGGTCATTGGTTTTTTCGCCCAGTTTAAAGGCGGTATTGGGAACGGTTGGCCCCATAATGACATCGACTTCGTTAAAGGCCGCCACAAAATCATTCTTGATTAGCCGTCTGATCTGCTGGGCTTTTTTATAGTAGGCATCGTAAAAGCCCGCAGACAGGGCGTAGGTGCCGATTAAAATCCGCCGCTTCACTTCTTCCCCAAAACCTTCTTCACGGGTACGGGTGTACAGGTCATTAAGGTCTTTGGGATTGTCACAGCGGTAGCCATAGCGAACACCATCAAAACGCGACAGGTTAGCGGAGGCCTCCGAGGGCGCAATAATATAATAACAGGGCACGGCGAGACCGGTGTTGGGCAGCGAAATTTCCTTTACTTTCGCGCCCAGTTTTTCATATTCCTTGATGGCTGTTTGTACCGCCAGCTCGATGGCCGGATCCAGTCCTTCACCAAAATATTCCTTTGGCAGGCCAATGGTCAGACCGTTTAAATCGTCATTCAGGTTGGCGCTGTAATCCGGCACCGGCTGATCGATGCAGGTTGAATCTTTCTCATCGAAACCTGCCATCACATTTAACATCAGCGCGGCATCTTCAGCGGTACGGGTCATCGGTCCGCCCTGATCGAGGCTGGAAGCGAAGGCGATCATGCCATAGCGGGAGACGCGGCCGTAGGTGGGTTTTAAGCCGGTGATACCACAGAGGGCGGCGGGCTGGCGAATGGAACCACCGGTGTCCGTACCAGTAGTGGCTGGAGCCAATCGCGCAGCAACGGCTGCGGCGCTGCCGCCGGAGGAACCACCCGGGACACAATCAGGAGCCCAGGGGTTCTTCACTGGTCCATAAAAGCTCGATTCGTTGGAGGAGCCCATGGCGAACTCGTCCATATTGGTTTTACCCAACGAGACGGCGCCAGTCTGGTTGAATTTTTCAATAATGGTCGCGTTGTAGGGCGGTACAAAATTATCCAGCATTTTAGAGCCGCAGCTGGTTCTTACACCCTCAGTGCAGAAAATATCCTTGTGGCCGAGGGGGATCCCCGTCAGCGCTTGAGCTTCACCGTTAGCCCTTTTTTCATCAGCCGCTTTTGCCTGGGCGAGTGCCTGCTCAGCGGTGATAGTGATAAAGCTGTTGTATTGCTTATCTAGCTGGCTGATGCGATCCAGAAAATGCTGGGTTAGCTCGACACTGGAAAATGCTTTATTGGCTAAACCGTTACGGAGTTCGGCCAGTGTTTTGTTGTGCATGAAGAATCCCTTTTGGGGTAAATATTTGAGAGTGCATAAAAATATGAATTAAACGCCAGGTTCTGAAACTAGGTCTGTTGGCTAAATAGACGCCTATTCAATCACTTTGGGTACCAGGTAGAGACCATTTTCAGCCTGAGGAGCAATGGCCTGGAACTGATCTCGCTGATTAGACTCTGTTACCTCATCGGTGCGCAGCCGTTGGCTGGCATCCAGAGGGTTTGCCATCGGTTCGATATCGCTGGTATCGACGGCCTGCATTTGATCAACCATGGCCAGAATGTCGTTGATGCGATCAGCCAGCTCTGGTACAGCTTCGGCGGGTACTCGGATTCTGGCCAAGGTGGCAATTTTTTCTATATCGGATTGTTCGACTGACATGATGCTTGCTTCTCTGTTTAATGCTTCTGGTAAATAACGTAAAGGCTAGTGCCAGACTCGGCTGTCAAAGCGTTATTCCCCGGTTGATGGTTAGCCGGTAATAGTCCAACAATTTCTCCGGTGGATAAACCCAAACCGCTTGAGTGTCTCGGTTTTCTCAGTCTGGCTGAGATTGCTCAGGGAATCGGCAGGCGCAACCGTTTAAATAAATGCAAGAGTCTTAATAAAAATGAGCGCTAAGTCATTATAAACGCTAAACTTACCATATTTCCGTCTTGCCCTGAATCCCTGCCGTTGTTAGAGTGGCGAATTTATTGCAGGCTGTTGCTTGAGGTTAGAATACATACGGTCAAAACCGTACTGATATTCCTCCAGAGGCTTTCGATTCTAGGTTCCCGATTTTACATTCCAGTGTCCCGCTGCCTGGGCCTGTACAAGGTGAAGAATATTTAGATGTTTAAAAGAATAAGAGGTCTGTTCTCCAATGATTTGTCTATTGATTTGGGAACAGCAAATACCCTCATTTATGTGCGCGAAGAAGGTATTGTGCTGGACGAACCCTCCGTTGTTGCCATTCGGGTTCATAATGGACAGAAAACTATTGAGGCGGTAGGTACCGATGCCAAGCGTATGCTGGGTCGGACCCCGGGCAATATCACTGCCATTCGGCCTTTAAAAGACGGGGTTATAGCCGACTTTCAAGTGACCGAAAAGATGTTACAGCACTTTATCTCCAAGGTTCATCAAAACAGCTTTATACGACCGAGCCCCCGTGTGCTGATCTGTGTACCCTGCAAATCAACCCAGGTGGAGCGCAAGGCCATTCGGGAGTCTGCCCTTAGCGCCGGGGCGCGTGAAGTGCGTTTGATCGAAGAGCCCATGGCTGCAGCGATTGGGGCGGGTTTGTCGGTGGAGGAAGCGACGGGTTCGATGGTGGTAGATATCGGCGGTGGCACCACCGAGATCGCTATCATCTCCCTGAACGGGGTGGTGTATTCGGATTCGGTCAAAGTCGGGGGTGATCGTTTTGATGAGGCGATTGTCTCCCATGTGCGCCGCAAGTACGGCAGCCTGATTGGTGATGCCACCGCAGAACGGATCAAGAAAGAAATCGGCTGCGCCCATAAGCAGAGCGAACTGCGTGAGATTGACGTGCGCGGCCGCAACCTCGCTGAGGGTGTGCCCCGTAGCTTTACCCTTAACAGTGACGAAATCCTGGAAGCCTTACAGGAGACTTTGACGGCGATTGTACAGTCCGTAAAGCGTGCGCTGGAACAGGCGCCACCCGAGCTGGCTGCGGATATTGCAGAAACCGGCATTGTCCTGACAGGTGGCGGTGCCATGTTGCGTGATATTGATCGGTTGATCTCCGATGAAACCGGCTTGCCGGTTTTGGTTGCTGATGATCCGCTGACCTGTGTTGCCCGTGGCGGCGGCAAGGCGCTGGAGATTATGGATCGACATAGTATTGATTTGCTATCGACGGAATAGCTAGCACACTAAGCGGTGTAAGGTTTGCCAGGCGATAAACTACCCTGGTGGTAAACTGCTCTGGTGATAAATGGTTCCGGCGATAGATTTTTAGACTATAGATTGACCGACTATCGATTACCCTGACTAAAACTATTGCCCTGACTATAGATAATAAGGGGTTTAACTTATTAAGCCGTTATTCGTTAAAGGTCCTTCCATAGGTGCTCGCCTGTTGTTGTTGAGCGCACTCGCCTTTGTCTTTATCTTTGCCGGTCAACGCTATGGCTGGTTTCATGAGCTTGAAGCCAAACTCTCGGTGTTTGCCACCCCCTTTTACTGGGTGGCAGATATTCCTGCCCAAATAAGCGCCTGGAGTGACCACAACTTCCGCAGTCGTCAGAGCCTGCTCAATGATAATAATCGGCTGCGTGCAGAAACGCTGCTGCTAAAAGCCCATGTGCAGAAACTGGCTTCATTGGAGGCTGAAAATGTACGCCTGCGGGAATTGCTGAATTCATCGGCAATTCTCGATGACAGTGTACTGGTAGCCGAAATGATCGGTGTGTCGCCAGACCCTATCCACCATGAAATCATTATTAATAAGGGTGAAGAAGATGGCCTGTATATTGGTCAGCCGGTTATAGATGCGCTGGGCCTGATGGGGCAGGTGGTTGAAGTTGGGCCATTACAAAGCAGGGTATTACTGATTACCGATGCCACTCACGCGATACCGGTGCAGGTTAATCGCAATGGTGTTCGCAGTATTGCCGAAGGGGTAGGGTTGTTACATGAGCTGGTATTGCAGCATGTGGCAGCAACCACGGATATAAAGGTTGGCGATCTGTTAGTCAGCTCCGGTCTGGGTGGTCGTTTTCCGGTGGGTTATCCGGTAGCGACGGTGAGCGAAGTGACCATCGATCCCGGCCAGCCCTTTGCCATCGTCAAGGCGATGCCCAGTGCTGCGCTGGATCGCAGCCGGCATGTGCTGTTGGTCTTTACTCAGGGCAAGGGAAAAGGAAAGCAGCAGCAGGAGGGTCAGCGTGCTGTTGAAACCCGGTAATGGCGGTTGGGTTATTGTTTTAACCCTGCTGGTCGCCATGTGGCTGGGCATTATTCCCCTGCCAATGTGGGCACAATGGGGGCGCCCGGCGCTGGTGGCGATGGTGCTGCTGTACTGGGTGATTGCGCTGCCGGAACGCGTCGGTATCGGTATCGCCTGGATGGTGGGGCTGATGCAGGATATTGTTACCGGTGCGCCTCTGGGCCAGCATGCCTTCGCCCTGTCAGTGCTCGCCTACCTGGCGTTAATCCTTTACCAGCGTCTGAGAATGTTTACTCCAGTGCAACAGGCTGGTGTGATGTTTGTCCTGATCGGCTTGAATCAGCTGTTATGCAACTGGGTACAGACTTTGCACGGGGCGGCGGCACCGGATTTGCGTTTTTTACTGCCCGCCTTGATCAGTGCGTTGCTGTGGCCTGTGCTTTCAGTTTTTTTACGTCTATTGCGGCGCGCTTATTATGTCCGTTAGATCTGATTTCTCGTACCGTCGGACGTTGTCCCTGTGACGTGACTCCACAAGCATCCCGTTAACTCCCAGGAATTTATGAGCGACACCGTACACAGCCCATCACAGAACTCATCAGGCAGCCCGGCACGAATCTATCTGGCTTCACAGTCACCGCGGCGAGCAGAGTTGCTGCAACAGATAGGCATTGAGTTTGATCGCCTGAATGTTGATGTCGATGAAAGTCCGCTGGCCGATGAAGCCCCGGATGTGTATGTTCAACGTATTGCCCTCACCAAAGCCAAGGCTGGGTGGACTCAGGTGCAGGATAGGGCGCTGACCAAACTTCCGGTTCTCGGTGCGGATACTGCAGTCATCTTTGCAGGCCAGATACTGGGCAAGCCGCAGAATGAGGAGCATGCTTATACCATGCTCAGGCTATTGTCGGGGAATTGTCATCGGGTGATGACTGCTGTGTGTTTTTGCTGGCAGCAGCAGGTGTTCACTGAGCTCAATGTGAGTGAGGTGCAATTTCGTACTATCAGCGAGTTGGAGTTGCGACATTACTGGCATAGTGGTGAGCCCATTGGCAAGGCCGGAGGCTATGCCATACAGGGGCGTGGCGCGGTCTTTATTGAACATATCAGCGGCAGTTATTCCTCCGTAATGGGGCTGCCGCTGTTTGAAACGGCCGGTCTGCTCGCCAAGCTGGAAGTGGGTGATTAGGTCCCTGGATTGCCCCTCTTCGGGCACTATGGCTTCAGGCTAAAGGTCCGGTTTTCGGGTATTGGTGCAATCTTCAAACAGCTGACAGGTCAAAAATCACTGCAGTTAAGTATTTGCCGTTAAGTATTTGTTATTAAGTGTAAATAGTTAAGTCATGGAAAGGATAGAGAGCAGCCAATGAGTGAAGAAATACTGGCTAATGTCACACCTATGGAAACCCGCGTGGCCGTTATTGAGAACGGCATGCTGCAAGAGGTGTATATCGAGCGCAGCGCCTCCAAGGGCATTGTGGGCAATATCTATAAAGGTAAAGTAGTCAGAGTATTACCCGGTATGCAGGCAGCCTTTGTTGATATTGGCCTGGAGCGTACCAGTTTTATTCATGTCTCTGATATCGCCGTAGTCAATGAAGAAGGTGTGGAGCAGCGCAGCACTGAGGTTCCGGATATCCGCAGTATAGTGTGGGAGGGGCAAAGTCTGATAGTGCAGGTCATCAAAGACCCCATTGGCACCAAGGGTGCCAGACTCACCACCCATTTATCGGTGCCATCCCGTTATCTGGTGTATATGCCTCAGACCCGGCATGTTGGTATTTCCCAGCGTATTGAAGGCGATGCGGAGCGATCCCGTCTTAAGGAGCTGGTTCAACAGTGTATCGTTGATGAAAATATGGAGAATCTGGGCGGTTTTATTCTCCGTACCGCTGCCGAGGAGGCAGGCTCCGATGAGATATTAGCGGATATTCGCTACTTCAAACGCTTGTGGGCAGCCCTGGAGCGCAAAATCAAGGAGCGTTCGGCGCCTGCGATTATTTACGAAGACTTGCCGCTTTATATGCGTACTATGCGGGATCTGGTGAGGCCTGAAATGGAAAAGATTCGGATAGATTCCAGAGAGACGTTCCAAAACGTCAAAGAGTTTGTCGAAGACTATATTCCCGAACTGAGAGAGCGGATTGAGTACTATCCCGGAGAGCGCCCAATTTTTGATCTCTATGGTGTTGAGGATGAAATCCAAAAAGCGCTGGGCCGAAAAGTCGCCTTAAAATCCGGTGGTTATCTGATTATCGATCAGACTGAGGCAATGACCACGATTGATGTGAATACCGGTGGTTTTGTGGGTCATCGCAATCTTGAAGAAACTATTTTTAAGACCAACCTGGAAGCGGCTACGGCACTGGCCAGACAATTACGGGTCAGAAATCTGGGTGGGATTATTATTATCGATTTCATCGACATGAAAGATCCCGAGCATCGCCGGCAAGTTCATCGAGCGCTGGAAAAAGCGATGGAGCAGGATTATGCCAAGACGATTATTACCGGGGTATCGGAGCTGGGACTGGTGGAGATGACTCGCAAGCGGACCCGTGAAAGCCTGGAACATGTGATGTGTGAAGACTGCCCAGTCTGTCAGGCGCGAGGCTCATTGAAAACCGCTGAAACGATCTGTTACGAAATTTTCCGGGAAATCCTGAGGGAAGCTCGAGCTTATGATAATGACAAGTTGCTGGTATTAGCATCTCAGTCTGTGGTGGATCGCCTGTTAGATGAAGAGTCCTCCAGCGTTGCTGACCTGGAAGAGTTTATCGGCAAAAGCATTCAGTTCCAGGTGGAAACTATGTACAACCAGGAACAGTTTGATGTGATTTTGTTGTAGCCCCCTACAGCATAACTTAGCTGTTACCGGTTTAGGGTGTAACTTTACTTAAGAACGGTATGCTTAAGAACGGTATGCATAAGAGCGATATGCTTAAAACCAGCGCCTTTTGGCTGAATCGTATTCTCTGGACAGTCATTGTCCTGGGGCTGGTGCTGGTTGCGAGCTATGTCAGTTTGGGCCGGTATTACATCCATTATGTTGAACAGTACCAGCAGCAATTAGTCCGCAAGATTTCCGACACCACCGGCTTATCGATTTCCATTGGGCATCTCTACGGCGAGTGGTCAAAACTGGCACCTGTTATTACCGCCGAGCAATTCAAACTTGATGCACCGGCTGCTGATATTCCCCCCAACACAACAGTCAAGCCGATGCCGGATACGGTACTGAGTATCGGCTCGGTCAGTGTTGAAATTGATCCTCTGCGAAGCCTTCTGTCACAGAGTCTCCAGATCAAAAACCTCTATCTGGATTTAGTCGATTGTACGCTGGAGGAAATGGAATCCGGCCAGTGGCAACTGAAGGGCTTTAAACTTCCCGTCAAAATAGATGACTCGAAAACCCCGCTCGACCTGAATGCGATGATCGATTTGTTGATGAGTGTAAAAGGGGCTGCGATTAATCAAGCGCTATTTCGCATTCATCATATCGATGGTAGTCAATCCCTTCTGACTCTGGAGGAGTTATCGCTACAACGCAATGAAGATTTCCGGCGGATCAAACTGCTGGCGTCGCTGGATGAATCGGAACAACCTATCGTGGGAGTGATAGAGTCCTCAGGCGATCCGAGGGATCAACAGAACTTTACCGGTAAGGCTTACCTGAAACTGGATAATGTGGATTTCAGCTCCCAACTGTCGATGTTGAAAGCCTACGATATCAATTTGCAGCAGGCTGAAATCGACGGTGAAGTCTGGATCGACTGGAAGCCACAGACCAGGGTTGCGGTACAGGGCGCAATCTCGATTCCCTATATCGATTTAGCCGCTATCAGTGACAAAAAATTTGCACCAATCGAAGACCTGCATTTTGAATTTTTAGTGGAGAAAAATAAAAAAGCGAGCTGGGAGGGCTGGGTTCCCGAGTTGGGGTTGCACTGGCAGGATCAGGGCTTTCTCTTTCAGGAATTACAAATTGGTCTGCAAAATCAGCAATTGAAACTTGCCCTGCCGGAGCTGGATTTAGCCAGGCTTAATCAAAAGCTGTTGGCGCTGGATGTGATACCGGAAAACCTGAAGTCAGTATTGGAGGAGTTATCGCCCTACGGAAAATTAGGGAACCTGCATATTGATGTGTCGATAAACAAAATCACTGAGCGGCTAGCGGCCAAAGACACTGAAACAGCGGGTGTTGAAACCAATGACGCTTCAATTAAAAAGAGTGAAGCAACGGAAGAAGGATCTAGCCGATTCAGAGGGATAGTCAGTGCAAAGCCTGACGCTGAAAATACTGAACTCTTTACTCTGCGAGCTAATTTGGCTGAAGTGGGTCTGGAACCCTGGAAAGGCGCACCGGGGACTATGGGAGTCAGTGGTTTTATCAAAGCTGGACCGTCAGCCGGTGTGGTAGAGCTTGAGGCCGATGCAATGTCTCTGTCATTGCCGCAGGTATACGAATCGCCGCTGGAATTTCTCTCGGCCAGAGGACAGGTGGAATGGCACCTTCAAGCCAAGCGGGTCATTGTCGATAGTAGTCCTGTTTATGTGACGACAGATCATGGGCCGGCGACGGTTTTACTCGATCTGGATTTACCCATGGAGGCCGAAGCCGAAGTACCACCCTCCATGGATCTGACCGTAGGGATTACAGAGACTGATGCCGCATATCGAAAACGTTATATTCCCTCTATTTTGAACGACGATTTAAGAGATTGGCTGGACAGAAGTATTAAGCAGGGTTTGGTTACCGATGGTGGCATTATCTACCGTGGATCACTGCGAAAGGATGATGAGGAAAACCGGACTGTTCAGCTGTATTTCAATGTGCAGGATGGTGAGCTGGACTACCACCAGGATTGGCCGGCATTGGAAACTATTAATGGTCTGGTGTTGATTGATGATGCCGATATTTCCGTGCGGACCAGTCGCGCCAAAATTTATGATTTCACTATTCAAAAAGCCATCGTTAAGGTTGCTCCGCATAAACAGGGCGGGATGTTGTTGAGTGCTGATATTGACGCCTCTGGCTCGGCCTCAGAGGCTCTAAATATCGTCAATGGCAGTGTAATCAATGATCTGGTTAAAGGTGCCTTTGCCAACTGGGAGTTAGAGGGCAAGGCGGCAGCCAGGATCAAACTGGGTATTCCTCTGGCTGGGCTGAAATTGCCACCTGATATCAATGTAGACGTGCAGCTCACTCAGGCCAGTTTGTCTATTCCAGATTTTCAACTGCACTTTGATCACCTCAATGGCCCATTGATGTATAGCCATACTCAGGGAGTAAGCTCTCCGGGTATTAAAGCGGAGCTGTTTAATAAAGCATTGACAGCCAAAGTCAGCCAGTCTGAGGAAGCGGGTGTGCTGGTTGATCTCAGCGGTAGTGTTTCCATGCAGGATGTTCAGGTGTGGAGCAGACAGCCAGCGCTGACTTTCACCCAAGGTGAAACCGAGTTTTTAGCTCAAGTGAAGGTTTCTCCCGATAAGGGCAGTGAGTTTTCGGTGCTGTCGGATTTAAGCGGTGTTGAAATTGATTTACCACTGCCCTTTGCTAAGACTGCGGCGGCTGAGCGGCGTTTTCAACTGCGATTACCGATCGGGGATGAGCGTCCTGTGCTGACCATGACATTGGCTGAACAGGCGCAACTGGAGCTGGTGCTGGAAGCGGGTAGCGTCAGCAGTGGTTTAGTGGTGCTGGGTGATGCGCTTAACCGGCGCCATGAGACCGGTTTGCTGACCGTGGTGGGGGCGGTGGAGCATTTTATCCTGGATCAGTGGCAGCCAGTGCTGAAGCGTTATCAGCAGGCCGAGCAGCAGTTACAGAAACAACTTGATGCTAACGGCCAGGGTGAGCCGGTAAGTCCGCTGGAGAGCGCTTTAATCAGCGCTGTCGACACGGCTGAGAATATAACGAACACGGAAAAAGATTCAGGTTTAAAAATTAAACTCAGGGATATGCGAATTAATACCTTCACTGGCTTTGATCAGACCTTCGAAAATACATTGGTCAACGCTCTGCGACGGGATGATAGTTGGTGGTTATCGTTCAGTAATGAGCAGTTGCAGGGCGAGTTAACGTCATCGGATGATGCCACTAAACCCCTGGCGCTGGATCTTGATTACCTGAAACTATCCGGCGCTTCGGCGAGCCCCGAAGAAACGGCCGAAGAAGCAGGCGAAGAAACTCTGGCGGAAGCTACAGGGAAAACTGAAGAAGCCCCATTAGATATTGGTCGTTTTGCCGACCTAAAACTCGACATTGTAATAGATCAATTATTTCTGGATGAAACCCTGTTGGGTAATCTCTCGCTGGACTTGAGGGTGCAGGAGAATACACAGGGTCTAGAGAAGGTGCTACGTGCTGAAAATATTTCGCTCGATACCGGTAGTCTTAGTATTCAGGAGAGTAGCCCCGCCTTGCTGGAGTGGAAGCAAAATGACAATGGGCAATCGACCCGTTTCAGTGGCCAGTTAAACATCAACAATATTGCCGATACGCTCAAGCAGTGGAATTATGAGCGAATACTGGAGACGAAAAACGGTACAGCTGTGATTGATTTGAGTTGGCCAGGCAGTCCTGACCAGTGGGACTTGAGTCATTCGCAGGGCACAGTTTCTGTAAAGCTGAATAATGGGCGTTTTCTCAAAGCATCGGATACGGCCTCGGGTACACTCAAGGTGGTGGGTATTATTAATCTGACAAATATTTTAAGGCGCATTCAGCTGGACTTTTCTGATCTGTATAAAAAGGGCATCAGTTTTGATCGTTTAGAGGGAACTGGCGTGTTCTCAGGTGGCCAGCTATCGATCAAGGATGAGCTGCTTATTCAAAGCCCTTCCAGTAAATTTGGCTTGCGTGGCAAGGCGGATATGAATGCGAAAGCGCTGGATATGGATTTGGTGGTTACATTACCCGTGGCGAATAATTTACCATGGCTGGCAGCCTTGGCTGGAGGGCTACCCACTGCAGCGGGAGTGTATGTGGCCAGTAAAATTTTTGAAGATCAAGTGAATCGGTTTTCAAGCGCTGTGTACGAAGTCAAAGGCGACTGGAATGATCCAGAGTTAAAATTCAAACGCGTGTTTGATGATTCAAAGTCCACCAAAGCAAAAAATGCTAGTGGTAATGAGTCTAAGACAAAACCGGAGGATACAGGTCCCGAGGAAAAGGCCGGGGAATAAGTGGTCGCAGGGTGAGTCACTCAAGTATCGGCTGTCAGCTAAGTCTTAATGTGCAGGGTAAATAGAGTAAAAGCGCAAAGAAAAGCGCATAAAGAAAAGGGTAGAGCATAATGGCGTCACATATTGCAGCTATTCAAATGGTCAGTGGTAATGATCTGGAAGCCAATCTTGCCTCCGCTGCGGCGTTAATGCGCCAGGCCGCCGACTCGGGTGCCCAGTTACTGGTATTGCCGGAGACCTTTGCCATGTTTCGTGCGTCGGCACAGGAAGAGCTGGGCAAATTGGAGGCGGCAGGAGAGGGCCTGATTCGCCCTTTTTTACAACAGCAAGCGAGAGAGCTTGGCGTTTGGATTGTTGGCGGAACCATTCCGATTGCCTCAGAGGAGCATAAAGGAAAAGAGGTACATGCGGCCTGCCTGCTAGTGGATGATCAGGGACGAGAAGTTGTGCAGTACAATAAAATACACATGTTCGATGTAGACGTCGACGACGAGCATGGCAGTTATCGCGAGTCTGATACTTTCCTGCCGGGCAGTGACGCGATTGTTGTTGATACACCCTTTGGCCGGCTGGGGTTGGCGGTGTGCTATGACAT
This sequence comes from Oceanicoccus sp., assembly GCA_965661375.1. Lineage (GTDB taxonomy): Bacteria > Pseudomonadota > Gammaproteobacteria > Pseudomonadales > Dasaniaceae > Oceanicoccus. The sequence goes on from CBFIDJ010000008.1 coordinate 51,705, forward strand.
CCGTTTTCCGGAATTATTCCGCATGATGTTTGACCAGTCCGTTGACCTGATAGCGGTTCCTTCGGCTTTTACTCTGCATACCGGTGAGGCGCACTGGTTGCCCTTATTGCGCGCGCGTGCGATAGAAAACCAGTGCTATATTATCGGTGCCAATCAGGGCGGTCAGCATAGCTCTCGCAGGAGCACCTCGGGAGGTTCAGTGATCATTGATGGATGGGGCAATATTTTGGCCGAAGCGGCAAGAGGTGAATCTGTCGTCGAAGCGATGCTGGATCTTGAAACTCTGCATCAGCAGAGAAAAACCATGCCCTGCCACCAGCATCGACGTTTTAACACGGTTGCAAAATAATTCAGCCTGCGAGTATTTGTGAGATTTTAAATCTCACTCAGTTCACGTAAATAACGGAATAGCTTGCGGGCAGCGGCCGGTGGTTTTTTATTAGCTTTTTCTTTGTTGGCCTGCATGATTAACTGCCTGATATATTGACGGTCGGCATCGCCAAATCGCTCTATCACTTCCTCTACGGCAGCCTGGCCCTGTTCGATCAGATGATCGCGCCATTGTTCCAGTTCATGGAACTGTCGGTTAGCTTCCTTGCGACCATCCTGCAATTTCTGATAGGCGACCCGAATAGCCTCAATATCCGTTTTACGCATCAGTTTGCCGATATACTGCATCTGTCGACGCAGGCCTTCTTTATGTTTGATACGCCGGGCGGTATAAATCGCTTCAGCAAGGGTTGGGTCATCAAGTGGAATAGTTGCCAGTTGTCCCTCGCTCAATTTAACGATGGCTTCACCGAGAGCCTGTAGTTCCAGCATATCCCTTTTCATTTCGGATTTGCTTACGAGGATGATTTCTTCCTCTTCGTTGTTAAAGTCAGGTGTTTTTTTCATGGTAAGCCTACTGATAAACCCTTAGGAGATTGTTGCTGATACGATTGCTGGCCAAACGCTACAAATAAAACCAGGTTGCGAGACCCAAAAATGACATAAAGCCAACGACATCGGTGACGGTGGTGAGCACTACGCCTCCTGCCAGCGCGGGATCAATACTGAGTCTGTTTAAGATGATAGGAATCACAGCCCCTGCTACGGCCGCGGTAATTAAATTAATGACAATAGAGATGGCGATGATGACACCAATCATCGTATCGCCAAACCAAAGTGTGGCAGCAACGGCAACGACCAGAGACCAGCATAGGCCATTAATAATACCCACGAGCAACTCTCTGTTGATTAACCAGCCGCTATTGCTACTACTAATCTGACCTAATGCCATGCCCCTGATAACAACTGTTAGGGTTTGGGTGCCAGCGATACCGCCCATACTGGCGACAATTGGCATCAGAATGGCAAGCGCGACGACTTTATCCAGCGCTCCTTCAAACAGGTTGATCACTGCGGAGGCTAAAAAGGCGGTGAGCAGATTGATACCCAGCCAGATGGCCCGGCGAGGTGCAGTTTTTAACACGGGCGCGAAGGTATCTTCATCCTCACCGAGACCGGCCAGACTCATTAATGAGTGATCGGCATCTTCACGGATAACGTCAACCACGTCATCGATAGTAATACGGCCAATTAATTTACCCGTTTCATCTATTACTGGAGCAGAGACCCAGTCATTACGCTCAAAGAGTTGCGCAACCTTGCCGTCGTCCATCGTTGCCGGGATTGCCTCAATATCGGTGACCATCACTTCCCGAACTGTAGTGCTGGGATCGGAGACCAGTAATTTACGCAAGGGTAACAGACCGATATATTCATCGTTTCTGTTCACCACGATAACGCTGTCAGTCATCTCAGGTATTTCAGTGTGACGGCGCAGATAACGAAGTACCACATCCAATGGAGTTTGTGGGCGCACGGTAATGGCATCTGTATTCATGATGCCGCCGGCCGTATCCTCGGGGTAGGCGAGTACGTGTTCAACTCGTTGCCGGTCCTGATGGTCCATCATTGCCAGCACTTCGCGCATGACCTGATCGGGCAACTGCTGCAGAATGTCGGCAATATCGTCGGCTTCCAGCCCTTCGGTAATGGTGGCTAGCTCTTCGCTATCCATTTGCCGCAGGAACTGGCTTTCAATTTCGTCGTTCAGATAGGAGAGGATTTCACCTTCCTGTTCAATATCGACCAGTCGCCAGAGCACTGTCCGGCTTTTCGGCGGTGAGGACTCTATAAAGTGGGCAATATCCGAGGCAGGAAGGCTGTTCAGCAGGCGGCGAACCTGAATGAAGGTTCCGCTATCGAGAGCTTCATTCAGTTTATCCAGATGTGTCTGTGCTTGGATATTTTCTGCGGTAGCCGGCATGGCACGCCTCGTTAAACCAGGGAAATGAACGTAAAACTGCTACTGCCAGTTTAGGTTAAAGGGCGCAATTATCCAGAAAACCCGGGAGCTATACCAGAAATCCCTTTGTTAATTTCGCGGTATATTCAGGCTTAATAACAGGTGGAAGTAATTGATCAAGCTGTCTTTGGGGGCGAGTGATTGCTGGGCAGTGAAGTTTATTCGTCTTCGTCAAAGCGATTGTTGATTAACCTCGTCAGTGCATTCATGGCTTTTTCCTCATCGCCACCGTCGCATTGAATTTCCAGTTCGGTTCCTTTGCTGGCCGCTAGCATCATGATAGACATAATACTTTTACCATCGACAAGATTACCATCGCGGCCTGCCTTGATGTCGCAACCAAAGGCCGAAGCGGTAGTAACAAATTTAGATGCCGCTCTGGCGTGCAGGCCCAGTTTATTAATTATTGTAATTTGTGTACTGATCATAATGGGGTCTTAACATTAACCGAAGGCAACGACGGATGTATTTAAGGTAAATTAACTTTTCGCCCTAGCTTTCTTTACTTTTGTGCAGCTCTCGATGCCTGACTTGCACATTCTGATATGTCTTTGTGAAGTAGGCCCCCAGCCGCTCGGCCATATATACTGAGCGATGTTGGCCGCCGGTGCAACCAATCGCGATGGTGACATAGCTGCGGTTGTTATCTTCGAATTTTGGCAGCCATTTCTCTAAGAAGCACTGAATATCGCTGTACATCTCATCGACTTCCTCCTGTTCGGCAAGAAAGTCAATGACGGGTTGATCCTGACCAGTAAACGCGCGCAGGGTTGGATCCCAGTGCGGATTGGGAAGAATACGAATGTCGTAAACGATATCCGCGTCGACTGGAATCCCCTGCTTGAAACCAAAGGATTGAAACAGAATGGAAATACCCGGACCAGATTTTTCTACTAAACGATTTTTAATCACCGTTCTCAGGTCATGCAGACTCATGCTGCTGGTATCGATGGTCAGCGTGGCGATGTTGGCGATAGGCTCTAGTAGCTTGCGCTCATTAATGATTGCCTCGGTCAGTGCTGTATGTTTATCGCTCAACGGATGACGTCGCCGGGTTTCGCTAAAACGTTTGATCAGGCGCTCGCTATCGGCGTCGAGAAACAGGATATCGATTTCCAGTGAGTCTGCAGTATTGCGGAACAGCGTGACCAGGTTACTTAAATCCTGGCTGGCATTACGGGCATCAATACAGATAGCGACGCGGCGGTGTTCTTTGGCGGTACTTTCCTGCAGATAGGTGACCGCTTCCGGGATTAGTGCAACGGGCAAGTTGTCAATGCAGTAATAGCCCTCATCTTCGAGAAGATCGAGAGCAGTACTTTTCCCGGAGCCAGAGCGCCCGCTAATAATGACCAGTTTCATTGGTTTGCCTTGATGTGACTAGTGATAACAGGCCCTAGGACACAGAGTTTAAAGGTGAGACTTAACGATTAAGCTATCAAATCGTTCTTTGGTTTGGCAATGTTTATTTTTGGTAAGGTCGAGTTTAACTAGCGACTGGCAAACTAGTGGTTGGCAGCCAACTGGTATAACGCATCGTTGGTTTTGGCTTGGCGGAGTTGTTTGCAGAAGTCAGGGTCACTAAACATTTCCGCCAGCTTGGCCAGTACTTCAAGGTGTTCATTCTGGACTTCTTCAGGGACCAAAAGCACAAACAATAAGTCGACAGGTACTCCATCCATGGCGTCAAAATCTACGGCTTCATCCAGTCGAATCAGGCTGCCAATAATGCGATTGCAATCTTTGATCCTGCAATGGGGAATGGCTATTCCGTTGCCTAAACCGGTACTGCCTAATTTCTCCCGACTGATCAGGTGTTCAAATATTTGGTTGGCATTAAGCGCAGGGAAGTCTTCGCTAATGAAGCTTGCAATATTCTCAAGGATGCGTTTTTTGCTACTGCCCGGTACACCACAAAGTGTGCGGCCGGGACTTAGAATGGAGCTTAGTTGCATGGTGATGACTACTTAACGTAAACAATAAATGTATCTTGATTAGGGATCTGAATTTTGTGAACTATTGTTGAACTAACATTGTTGAGCTAAAGGGCTTCGCGGCCTTAACCTTAAAGGTTAAGGCCATAGGGCCGAAGAGCCTAGCGAGACGCGGCCCCCTGTTTTCGGTTGATCGTTTTTTCTTTGTGTTTAATCAATTGCCTGTCCAGTTTGTCAGTCAGGCTGTCGATGGCGGCATACATATCTTCAGATTCGCAGGCTGCAAACAGATCGGCACCTGCTACATGTACGGAAGCTTCAGCTTTTTGGACCAGCTTTTCAACAGTGAGGGTGACATCGGTATTGGTGATATTGTCAAAGTGACGTTGCAGTTTGGAGAGTTTGGAATTGACATAGTCGCGGAGTGCAGGGGTTACATCTACATGGTGCCCACTAACATTAATTTGCATATGCTGCTCCTTACAGTTGTGGTAAATAAGGTACTCCTTTGAGTACCTCGCGTCGAGTCCCAAAACGGTGGGACTTACTCTATTTTTATGTCATAACGAAGAAAATAGCAAAAGAAAAATTGACTCAAAACCAAAAGCATCGATTAAATCAATCGCTTCCGCTCATTTGATGGCGGAATAACCAGTGACTCCCGGTACTTGGCAATTGTCCGGCGCGCTACTTTAATACCCTGTTCGCCAAGAATAAGCGTGATTTTGCTATCGCTCAGGGGTTTTTTGGGGTTTTCAGCAGCCACCAGCTTTTTGATCAGGGCACGAATCGCTGTTGAGGAGCACTCACCTCCGGAGTCGGTGCTGACATGGCTGGAGAAAAAATATTTCAGCTCAAAAATACCACGCGGTGTATGCATATATTTTTGAGTCGTGACCCTGGAAATGGTTGATTCGTGCATCTCCACCGCCTCGGCGATGTCATGCAGTACCAGCGGTTTCATTGCCTCGTCCCCGTACTCCAGAAAACCGCGCTGATGTTCGACAATTTTGGTGGCGACTTTCATCAGCGTTTCATTACGGCTCTGCAGGCTTTTCAGGAACCAGCGTGCTTCCTGCAGATTGTCGCGCAGGTAGTTGTTGTCATCGCTATTATCGGCACGTTTAACCAGTGCGGCGTAGTCGGTATTAATCCTGAGTTTTGGGGCAATATCCGGATTGAGTTCAACTACCCAACGCTCTTTGATTTTTTTGACGTAAACATCGGGGACAATATATTCAGTGGTGTCCGGTGAAATCATTTCACCGGGGTTGGGGGTCAGGGTCTGAATCAGTGTCAGTACTTCGCGCAGTTGCGGTTCTTTCAACTTGCTGCGGCGCATTAACTGGGCATAATCCCGATTGCCCAGCAGGGGTAAATGGCGACTCACAACCAGTTTGGCTTCTGCTAGCCAGGGTGTATCGGGAGATAATTGATTCAGCTGAATTAACAGGCACTCCTGCAGGTCAATTGCGGCAACACCCGGTGGATCGAACTGTTGAATGCAGTGCAGTACCGCGACGACTTCGTCTTCTTCGATCTCCGGATTGTCGGCTGATAAACTGGCATGCAGTTCTTCCACGGTTTGGGTCAGGCGACCGTTATTGTCCACTGAGTCGATGATGGCGACGGCGATGCTGCGGTCAACATCGGACATGCGGGTCAAGTTAAGCTGCCATTGCAGGTGGTCCTGCAGGGACTCGGTAACGCTGTTACGGGAATCGAAGTCATAATCGCTCGATTCGCCGTTGGAAGACGAGGAGCTGGGTGGGGCGCTGGACTGGAAGACATCATCCCACTGGGTGTCTACGGGCAGATCGTCGGGTATATCATCCTGCCATTCACTATCAGCAGTGGGGCCCTCGGTTTCTGCGGTTGCGGTTTCCTTGCCGGAGTTCTGGTCTGAATGTTGGCTGAAGTCTACCAGTTCGTCGTTGCGACCATCGGCCTCTGTCGTCTGCTCGGTGTCGCTGTCCTCATTCAGGTCCAGCATCGGATTGCTTTCCAGCGCCTGCTGAATTTCCTGTTGCAGGTCGAGGGTAGAGAGCTGTAGCAGTTTAATCGCCTGCTGCAGCTGGGGCGTCATGGTGAGCTGCTGGCCGATTTTAAGCTGTAGCGATTGTTTCATAGGCTAATGTAGTTACCCATACAGCATATCCCAGTTTATGGCTTGGTTGTGTTGTGCTTGGTGTTGGCCCTGAGATATGGGTTAGTTAGAAAGCTTGTGTGAAGTTTAGCTGTGGATTTTGCGGGAGGCAATCTTTAAGCAAGCACTATACCGATTTTGTATAAAAGTCTATTTTATTTATAGGACAAACTGATGCCCCAGATAAATATCCCGGACTTTTTGATTGCCGAGCACGGTATCCGCATCCCCCTCAGCGATGATATGACCCTCACCGACTATATAGGCCTTTTCACAGATGTCGAGTGTTTCCCGCACATTGTGATCGGTTATGAGAACGCCTATACCGATAGATTTCAAGTGGTTAATGATTTGTTTGATATCACTGACGGAAATGGGATCTACCCCGGCGAAAGGTTCGTCCAGCAAGACAAAGGCGGGCTCAATGGCCAGTGCACGGGCAATTTCTACTCGTCGGCGTTCGCCGCCGGATAGGGCCATGCCCAGGCTATCGCGAATATGGGTGATGTGGAATTCTTGCAACAGGCTTTCCAATTTCTCTTCCCGCTGCTGGCGGCTCAGCTCTGATCGGGTTTCCAGAATGGCGGCAATATTGTCTGATACAGACAGTTTGCGAAAAATAGAGGCTTCCTGTGGCAGGTAGCCAATACCCTTGCGCGCCCGGCCATGCATGGGCAGGCTGGTCAGGTTAATGTTATCCAGAAAAATTTTGCCACTGTCGGCGGTGACGATGCCGACGATCATATAAAAGCAGGTGGTTTTTCCGGCGCCATTGGGTCCAAGCAGTCCGACAATCTGGCCGCTGTTTACCTGAAGAGAGACGTCTTTAACCACCGGACGGCCCTTATAGGCCTTCGCAAGATTGTTAGCAGTCAGTACAGCCATTATTGCCCTTATATAAGCGATGAATTTGCTATATCGGTTTGAGTGGGGTGATTGGTATTAACGATTTGGCGGTTTAACTGTTACCCATTTTATCGTTGGTCTCATCGGTCTTTTTTTCCGGAAGCAGAATCATTTTGACTCTGGTTGAGTCGTCGCTGCTGGCTTTAACCTGCTCCGAGGCAATATTGTATTCAATACGCTTGCCGCTCACGATATTGCCTGCCTGATCAAGTTTCGCATTTTCGGTCAGGATAATGGTCTCGTTTTTCAGTCGATAATTCAGATTGTCCGCTTCCGCTTTCATGGGGGCTTTATTGGGATCGGACTGCTGTTCAAAGAGAACCGGTTTACCGGTGGCGACAATACTCTGGACTTTGCGATCCTTGCTCATAATAACAATATGCTCTCCGCTGATTTTCAAGGAACCCTGAGTCATCAGCACGCTGCCAAAATATTCGGTTTTTTCACCTTCGCTCAGTACTTTTTGGGAGGCCCGATCCGATTGGATATTGATGGGTTGTTGGCTGTCCTCTGGTAAGGCCTGGCTGTGAAGGCTGCCGGTCAGCAGTAGTAAGGCCGAAATGTTCCTGACACTGCTCATGGCAATGGTACTGAGTAGCATAGGTTTACGGCAGGACTTCGGGTTCATACTGGCCTCTGACTTGATCGAGTAAAGCGATGTATTGGGTGTTTAAATCAGCCTCTAAGCCTATCGCGCTTGTTGTGCCATTACTACTGTTTAGCAACACCGGTTGTGCCGTTTGCGCCTGTTTTTGACTTGGATAAATAAACAGCTGTTGGGTCTTGAGTGAGGTGAGCTGATCGTTGCTGATAATCAGCACCTGATCCTGTAAATCGACCTTTTCGCCCTCCTGCGTCACCTGGCCAGTCTCAGCGCTGATGGTCCAGTTGGGCGCGCCGTTCTGGTAGAGCTTGATCAGCGGTTGATGCAGGCCAACGCTATTATCTTCAGGGTGGTGCTGGATATGGTCGCTTTGGATAGTGGTATCCAATAATCCCTGTTCATCGAACTGCCTGCTAAAACTATTAGTTAGATAAAATTGGGGTTGTTTGTCGGCGGCTGTTTCGGACTCAAAGGCTGGGGGGCTACCCGTTTCGGTGTAAATCAGCAGGAATAGCACGAGTACAAGGCCGGCCGCTGCTGCGAAGAGAGTGTTTTGCGTTCGGCGTCGTAAGAGTTTCATGGAGGTTTATAGTCGTTTCACAGTGGTTTCATGGTTTGCTTCTTCATTAGCTGCTTCAGGCAACGCCTGCTTTTAACAAGTCATGAAGATGGACTGCGCCAATGGGGTGATTATCCTCATCCACCACGGCTAGCACGCTGATTTTTCCATTGTCCATTTTGGCCAGTGCCTCGGCAGCCAGCATATTCGGGGTCACGGTTTTACAGTTGGGAGTCATCACCTCGGCAATCAGTGCCTGATGAATGTCAATTTCCTGATCCAGAGTGCGCCGTAAATCGCCGTCGGTAAAAATGCCGAGCAGCTGATTATTCTCATCGACCACGGTGGTCATGCCAAGCCCTTTGGTGGTGATCTCCATCAGGGCGTCGCTGAGTTTAGTGTTGGGGGTAACCCGGGGGACTTCGGGCCCGCTATGCATCACGTCCTCCACTTTCAGCAGTAATCTGCGGCCAAGCGCGCCGCCAGGATGAGAGAAAGCAAAATCCTCGGCGCTAAAACCGCGGGCTTCCAACAGGGCGATAGCCAGGGCATCGCCCATCACCAACGATACAGTGGTGCTGGAGGTGGGAGCGAGATCGAGTGGACAGGCTTCCTGTGCTACGCCGACATGGAGATTGGCTTCGGCGGTTTGCGACAGAATCGATTCGGGGTTGCCCGTCATACTGATCAGTGGTGCGCCCATGCGTTTCAGTAGGGGCAGCAGGGTGACTACTTCGGCTGTGGTGCCAGAATTGGAGAGTGCGAGGACGACATCTTTACCGGTGATCATGCCCATATCACCGTGGCTGGCTTCGCCGGGGTGAACAAACATGGCCGGGGTGCCAGTGCTGGCCAATGTTGCGGCGATTTTGGTACCGATATGGCCCGATTTACCCATGCCCGTCACTACCACCCGACCAGTACAGTGCAGCATCAGGTCACAGGCTTTGGTGAAATTGTCGTCAATACGTTCGAGCAATTGACCGACGGCGTCGCGTTCCATTTCGATGGTGCGGATGGCTGACTGGATATAACTGATTTCGGACATGGATAAGCTTACTCGAATATTGTCAGCTACAGGTCTTAATGACTAAGGCTGTAGTTAGTCTTTTTGAGAAATTATAGTGTTTCCAAGAAAATCATGGTTCTCAGAAAATTCATGGCTGTTAGAAATTAGCATGCTGCGGGCGGGATACTATCCTGCTGTTAGCCTATGGGAAAGAGCAAATAATAATAGGCGCCATAGGCCATCAGTAGTACCAGCCCTTCAGCCCGTCCTATACGACCGGTGTAAACCGTCCGGGTTCCGCCCATCGTCGGCTTGGAAAAAAAGCTGTGGGCGAAGATCATGGCGGCCAGCAGCAGGGTGATCGCGGTCATGGCAAGATAGTCCCGGTTGAATACCTCGGGTTCCAGTTGTGGTGGGTCAATCAAGGCCGGCATTGCCATCACGGCCAGCAGGTTAAACAGGTTAGAGCCAACAATATTACCGATAGCGATATCATGATGACCTTTGAGGGCGCTGGCCACCGAGGCCGCCAATTCCGGTAGGCTGGTACCAACAGCGATAACGGTCAGGCCCACCACTAGCTCGCTAATGCCTACGGCCAGAGCAATTTCCTTGGCGCCCCAGACCAAAATACGGGAGCTGAGTATCAGCAAAGCCAAGCCGATAGTGAATAGCAGCCAGGCTTTAGTGGTGCCTAGTTCGGGAATATGCTCTACATCAGCCTCGTGCTCGGCATCGGGTTGGTGTGATTTGCTATTGATCAGGTAACAAAAAATACCTGCGAGCAGAACCAGAAAGGCGACGCCGTCCCATAGACCCAGGTGGTTATCAATAACAAAGAAAATCACCGCCAGAGTAGCCAGCAGCAGCAATGGGGTTTCCCGTCTAACAATGTTGCGGGCAATGGGAATGGGGGCAACGAGGGCGGTTACCCCAAGCACTAGCCCGATATTGGCCAGATTGGAACCAATCGCATTACCCACTGCCAAACTGCCTGAGCCTTCGAGTGCGGCATTGATAGAAACAATGATTTCAGGTGCGGAGGTCCCCATAGCTACAATGGTTAGGCCGATCATGATGGGAGCCATGCCTAGGTTTTTGGCAATGCCTGCCGCGCCAGCCACAAACCGGTCCGCACTCCAAATCAACCCGCCGAAGCCCACAAGTATGGCGATAATTGCGTAAGTCATAGAACACCCAATGAAAAATGATGCTGCATTATATAGAGCTGCGTTATTATATAAAGTATTGTTCTATAAATGCTTTTACCAATCTTTGTTTTTCGTTACATTGTTTTTTTGAGTTTTAATAGGTCTCAGTCTGTTAGCAGCAACTAGCGAAAAGGCTAAATTGCTAATAAACCGGGTTTGAGAGGGGCTGAGATATGAGGGTGACCGTTTTTACTGTACCAGGAAAGAATCGTATGAAATCTCCAGTAACAAAATTTTGCCTTGTGATGTTATTTGTTGTCGGGCTGTTTTCCGGCAATGTGCTGGCCGCAAAAGAAAGTGCCAATAACGGTATTTCAGATAAGGATATGACGGCTCACCAGGTAGTGCAAAAAACAACGGATCGAGTGATGAAAATCATTGTGGAGGCGCAGGGTTATTTTGATCAAGACCCTCAGCGTTTTTATCGAGAGATCGAAAAGGTGCTTTCCGATGTGGTTGATTTTGACAGCTTTGCGCGTGGTGTGATGGGGCGCTATGCCAGCAAGCAAATGTATATGAGCCTGGAGTCGGAGGCAGAAAAGGACGCCTTTAGAGCCCGTATGGATAGATTTAGTTCAACCTTCAAGGACGGTCTGGTGCAAACTTACGCCAAGGGGCTGCTGGCCTTTAACGGCAATAAAATTGACGTCTTGCCGCCTTCTGGGGAGGTCAATGAGGAAGAAAGTGTAACGGTTATTCAGCACATCCACGGTGATGCTGAAAAGCCCTATGTGGTGCAATACAAAATGCGTAAAAACCGTGAGGGTGAGTGGAAGTTGCGCAATGTCACTATTGAGGCCATCAATCTTGGGCGAGTGTATCAGAGTCAATTCAGCTCCGCTGCACGGCAGTATAATGGCGATATTGATAAGGTAATCGAGAACTGGTCAGTAACACCCGGCGATGAATCAGAGGAATCCGCGGGCTAAACAGTTACCCCTCATTGCCCTTGGACTAACGCCGCTCGCTATTGGGCGGCGTTTTTCGTACAATCCGCCGCTTTTCTTGCTGGCCAGCTATCTACAAACACTACCGGGCTGGTAAGCTACTAATATTCAAGATTGACTGATGTGACCCTGGTAGCTCTGTGGGTGAAGATCGGGTTTGGTCAGTCAAGGTGATGGAGTAAGAAAGATGCAACCTGATCAGGTTAAAACAATCCTGCAACAACAATTAGCCGACTGTGATATCACCGTTGAGGGTGATGGCAGCCACTTCGACATTACCGTGATCGGCGATGTCTTTGAAGGCCTTAATGCTGTCAAGAAACAGCAGGTGGTGTACGCCGCACTGAACGAGCAAATTGCCGATGGCAGTATTCATGCTGTCAACATGAAAACCTACACCCGGGCAGAAGCTGCGGCTTTATAAATTCAGTTAAAAGTTATAAGTATGGCTAAAGTTTCAGTCGATGTTTTCAATCTGCTGGAGATATTTTTCTCAAGTGACTGGCCATTGTAGCCAGTTGCATCGAAACAGGTTTACTTGATGGACAAATTATTGATTCGAGGCGGTGCCCGACTGAATGGAGAGATCCGTATTTCAGGCTCTAAAAACTCGGCTTTACCGATTCTGGCGGCGACTCTGCTCTGTGATGAGCCTGTAACTATCCGCAACCTGCCTCATCTGCACGATGTCACCACGATGATTGCCCTGTTGCGCTGCATGGGTGTAGAAGTCGTTATTGATGAGCGCCTGGGAATTGAAGTCGATGCTAATACGATTAAAGACCTGACGGCGCCCTATGAGTTGGTAAAAACCATGCGCGCCTCTATATTGGTGTTAGGTCCACTGCTGGCACATTTTGGTGAGGCCAATGTCTCTTTCCCCGGTGGTTGCGCCATTGGAAGTCGCCCCGTCGATTTGCACTTGCGCGGCCTGGAGGCGCTGGGTGCTGAGATTGATGTTGATGAAGGTTATATTCGCGCCAGAGTGAATGGCCGCTTAAAAGGGGCTTATATCCTGATGGATACCGTTACCGTTGGCGGTACAGAAAATATCATGATGGCCGCTGTGTTGGCTGAGGGCACAACCGTTATCGAGAATGCGGCCCGCGAGCCCGAAGTGGTGGATCTGGCCGACTGTATGATTGCCATGGGCGCCAAAATCACTGGTCATGGTACCTCAACCGTGACTATTGAGGGTGTTGAAAGATTGCACGGTTGTGAGTACTCCGTGATGCCGGATCGGATTGAAACCGGTACCTACCTGGTGGCGGCAGCGGCAACAAGAGGTCGTGTTAAGTTGAAAGATACCCGCTCCGATATTCTGGAGGCCGTACTGTTGAAGCTGGAAGAGGCGGGCGCCAAGATTACCACCGGCGATGATTGGATTGAGTTGGATATGGAGGGTCGCAGGCCCAAGGCCGTCAATATTAAAACCGCGCCCTATCCGGCGTTTCCGACGGATATGCAGGCCCAATTTACTGCGATGAATGCGATTTCAGAGGGGACCAGTTCGGTGACCGAGACAGTATTTGAGAACCGACTCAACCAGACCCAGGAAATGAATCGCATGGGTGCGAATATTACCATCGAAGGAAATACCGCGATTATCAAAGGTGCTGAAAAATTGCAGTCAGCGCCGGTGATGGCCTCTGATCTACGCGCCTCTGCCAGCCTGGTCATTGCCGGTCTGGTGGCCGAGGGTGATACCATCGTTGACCGTATTTATCACATTGACCGCGGCTACGAATGTATTGAAGAAAAGCTGCAATTACTGGGTGCGAATATACGCCGCTTGCCCAATTAATGCCTAAGTTTTCAATGACTGCTGCAGTAACACAGACAAGACAGTAAAGTTATGAGTCAAGAAATTATTATCGCGCTGACCAAGGGGCGAATCCTCAAGGAGACACTGCCTTTGCTGGCGGCGGCGGGTATAGAGCCGGCCGAGGATATCAGCAAAAGTCGCAAGCTAATCTTTGATACCAACCAGCCTGATGTACGCCTGCTGGTTATTCGAGGTTCGGATGTGCCCACCTATGTTAAACATGGCGCGGCCGATATGGGGGTTTCGGGCAAGGATATGTTGCTGGAAGTTGGTGGCGCGGACTTATACGAGCCGCTGGATCTGAATATTGCGCGCTGTCGTTTGATGACTGCCGCCATGGTGGGAAAGGCATTACCGCAGGGCCGAATTCGCATTGCCACTAAGTTTACAAACGTGGCCAAGCAATACTGTGCTGAAAAAGGTATTCAGGCCGACATTATCAAGCTCTACGGAGCGATGGAGTTGGCGCCGATTATGGATTTGGCGGACATGATTGTCGATATCGTCGATACGGGTAATACCTTAAAAGCCAACGGGATGGAGCCGCGGGATTTGATTGCCGATATCAGCTCACGCCTGGTGGTGAATCGCGCGTCCTTAAAGCGCAAGCATCGTCGTATTCAGCAGTTAATCGACAGCTTGTCGGCAGCAGTACAGCGAGGAGCTGCAGCGTAATGGCGAGGCTATCGAGCACCAGTCTAGCGATCACCCGGCTTGATGCCGGTCAGGCCGACTTTGAGCAACGACTCGCTGAGCTGTTGGCCTGGGAGTCAGTGTCTGATGGGGCGGTGGTTGCCGTTGTTGAAGAGGTTATCGCCGAGGTGAAGGCTACTGGTGATCAGGCTCTGCTGAGCTATACCAACCGCTTTGATCGTATGCAGGCAAAATCACTTGCTGAGCTGGAAATGTCTGCCGAGCAAATGGCTGATTCTTTGCGGCAGATCTCGGCTGAAGAAAGAGCCGCCCTGGAGGCTGCAGCGGAACGCATTCGCACTTATCATCAGCATCAGAAGCAGGCGTCCTGGTCCTATACTGAGCCCGACGGTACGGTATTGGGTCAGCAAATTACCGCGCTGGAAAAAGTCGGTGTCTATGTGCCGGGCGGCAAAGCCGCCTACCCCTCAACGGTGTTGATGGATGTCATTCCCGCCAAAGTGGCTGGTGTTGACGAAATTATCATGGTCAGCCCAACGCCCGATGGCGAGATAAACCATATTGTTTTAGCGGCGGCCGCGATTGCCGGCGTAGATCGGGTATTTACCGTCGGCGGTGCACAGGCTGTAGCGGCGCTGGCCTATGGCACGGAATCGATTCCTCGAGTGGATAAAATTGTTGGCCCTGGCAACATCTATGTGGCCACGGCCAAGCGGCAGGTATTTGGTCAGGTAGGGCTGGATATGATTGCTGGCCCCTCGGAGATACTTGTCATTTGTGATGGTCACACCGATCCGGATTGGATCGCAATGGACCTGTTTTCACAGGCTGAGCATGATGAGCAGGCGCAGTCGATTCTGGTCTGCCCCGATCAGGGCTTTATTGAGCGGGTAGAGGCCAGCATACAGAAATTATTACCAGAGATGGAGCGCCGGGACATTATTACCGAATCCCTCAATAATCGCGCCGCATTGATCAAGGTTGCCGATCTGGAGCAGGCGGTAGCGGTCTGTAACCGTATTGCGCCGGAGCACCTGGAGGTATCGGTGGACAATCCTGAGCAGTTATTGCCGAAAATTCGTCACGCCGGGGCCATTTTTATGGGGCGCTACACCTCTGAGTCATTGGGCGATTACTGTGCCGGCCCCAACCATGTTTTGCCAACCTCGGGTACTGTCAGATTCTCTTCACCGCTGGGGGTCTACGACTTCCAAAAGCGCAGTTCAGTGATTCACTGTTCGGCGCAGGGTGCCTCGGAGCTGGGGAAAATTGCCTCGGTGCTGGCACGGGGTGAATCCTTAACAGCCCATGCAAGGTCAGCGGAATACCGCATCAAGCGCGAAGAGTAGCCTTGGCAAGCTGCCGCCGAGGTACTAGTAGCTGATTCGTAGTAGCTGATTCGTTTAGCTTAGGTCTCGGGGCGGCTACCCACTTCAGCGCTGACATTCATCCATTCACCTTCCCTGATAATCTCAATCGCGACCACTTCGCCTGGGCGCGTGCTAGCGATAAAATTCATTCCGGCATGCCCGTCTCCCACGGGCTGACCATTAATTGTCGTCAGGATATCGCCAGCCATCAGGCCGCTCTGGGAGGCCGGGCCATTGGGGTAGGTGCCGGTAATGACAACGCCATTATTGAAAGGAAGTTTGTTTTTCTGCGCGATAGTTGGAGTCAGCGCCTGCACTTCAATGCCAAGCCAGCCGCGGATGACTTTGCCGAATTGAATCAGGTCGGACATGATTCTCAGGGCGGAATCCGAAGGGATGGCAAGACCGATACCCTGGGAGCCGCCGGTCTTGCTATAAATGGCAGTGTTGATACCTAACAGTTTTCCCTCCGCGTCAACCAGCGCGCCACCGGAGTTGCCGGGATTGATGGCGGCATCGGTCTGGATAAAGTTCTCATAGGTGCTGAGCTGTAGGCCGTAGCGACCGGTCGCGCTGATAATGCCCTGAGTCACTGTTTGACCAAAGCCATAGGGGTTGCCGATAGCGAGTACCACGTCGCCAATCATGGCCTGCGAAGGGTCGCCGATGGGGATGGTTTCCAACTGATCCAGATCGATTTTTAACACTGCAAGGTCGGTTTCCGGGTCGCTGCCAATCACTGTGGCCAGTGCCTCGCGCCCATCCTGCAATAACACCAGAATTTCATCGGCGCCGCTGATAACGTGGTGGTTGGTCAGTAAATAGCCCTGTGGATTGATAATAACCCCGGATCCCAGGCTGCGTTGTACGCGCTCGCGCTGGCGAATATTATTGCGATTCAAAAAATACTGTAGAAAAGGGCTGTCAAACTGTGGCGGTATTTTTTCCTGGATGACTTTACTGGTATAGATATTGACGACTGCGGGAGCGGCTGCTCTGACGGCTGCTGCATAGGAAGTCGTGGCATAGGGGGCTGGAGTATTAGGCGTAGCGGTTTGAGGATAAGGGCCTCCCTGTGTTGATGATGCAACGGGTTGAGTGGCCTGGCCCTTATCTGCACCTACCAGTTCCGGAAAATGATCAAGGATGATCATGCCTGTGAGCAAGCCAAACACGACGGGCCAGCGTAAAAATATGACGAACTTTTTGATCATGTGTGGTTCTGCTGCAGGTTTCCTGGAAGGGGCGTAGTCTAGGGTCTAGTTTACCGTAGCTTTCTCAACGGGTGCATAGCCTATCATTAATTATGTGAATCGTTAAAATGCCTTTCAAGATAAATTTTATAGCTGAGCGAAAGTCCGTATGTCTGTAGCACGAGAAGAATTACTGGCAGCTTGCAATGAGCTGTTAAATCCTGAGGCGTTTAACGATTATTGTCCCAATGGTCTGCAGGTCCAGGGGCGGTCGGAAATAAGGTTGCTGGTGACCGGGGTAACCGCCAGTCAGGCCCTGATTGAGCGGGCGATAGCGCTTGGGGCGGATGGGATTTTGGTACATCACGGTTATTTCTGGAAGGGCGAAGACCCGGCCGTTACCGGGATGAAATATCAGCGTATCAAGGCGCTGATTGAGCATGGGATTAACCTGTTTGCCTATCACCTGCCGCTGGATGCTCATCCGGAGCTTGGCAATAATGCTCAGCTGGCCAGGCGTTTGGGGATCAATGTTACCGGTGGAATGGAGTCAGCTAATCCTCGATCTGTCGGTAATGTGGGCATTTTGGCCGAGCCGATAGCGGCGAAAGCGTTTTGTCAGCTCGTGGCCACGGCTCTCGGTCGAGAGCCATTGTTGATTAGTGCTGGTAATCGCCCCATTCAAAGCATCGCCTGGTGTACCGGTGCGGCGCAAAATTATATCGATAAGGCGGCTGCGCTGGGGGTGGATGCCTATTTGTCGGGGGAAATCTCAGAGCCAACGGTACACACTGCGCGCGAGTTAGGTGTGCATTATATTGCGGCGGGTCATCACGCAACCGAACGCTATGGTGTGCAGGCAGTTGGGGGATTTCTGGCAAATCGGCTGGGTTTCGATCATCAGTTTGTTGATATCGATAACCCAGTGTAATGATTTGATGGGTAGAAAAAGAATTAACGACGGCCCTGTTCGGTAGCGTAATCGTCATCCTCTTCTTCAACTGCCGGGCGGGATTTGTTGATTCCAAACTCTTCATTGAGCATGCCGGGCTGGTCGGGTGTTTTGGGGGCGTAATCCAGAGGGGGGGTCAGCATGCTTTCAGCGGTTTTTCGGCCCGGTGCGGTATCCTTGTCGTCGGGTAGGGCTTTTAGGGATTCACCAACACCTTCACCAGCCAACATTTGAGCGCCTTTGGCTAAATGATTATGGACATCGCGATAGGAGTTGGTGAGCTGGTTCAGCAGCTGAGCGGTTTCCATAAAATGCTCGGACACTTCCTGCTGGTAATGATCCTGTTGCTCTTTCATTTCGCTCAGCTGTTCCTCTAGCTGACGTTGTGCGTTATTGCTACTGCTTGTGCGCTGAGCGATAAAAAGCCCCAAAATGATGCCTGCAATAACCGAACCCAGTGCTGCGGTTAAAACCAATTCCAGTGAATACACTCTACAACCCTTTGTTGATGGACGTGGGATGATTATACCTCTAATACCTATTATATAAATCTCTCTATGCTGTAATTTAATGCGGCGCTTTGGCTTTAGCGGAAATAGCTGAGGGGCTTTGCTATGGCTTTGGCAGTAATAGCTGAAAACTTCGAGAGGATTGGTTATGGCTGGATTGCCAAGGTTGATGGTTACCGGTAAAGTGGCCGCATTTTTAGCCTGCATCAATTGGTAATATCGTTAGTTATGACGCCGCAAGAACGTTATCAAGCCGATTTACAAAAGCCCGATTTCTCTTACGACCCTGCGCAGGAGCGGGCGGTTGAGTTGTTGCAGGACTTATATCAGCGTTTATTGATTGCCGACAAAGCAACCACTTCGAAAGGTCTGGTTGGAAAAATATTGTCACGATTCAAGCCTGAGGCGCCCAGAGTGCCGGTAAAAGGACTGTACTTTTGGGGCGGAGTCGGGCGCGGAAAAACCTATCTGATGGATGCCTTTTATGATTCGCTGCCCTTCGAGAATAAGTTGCGCTCTCACTTCCATCGATTTATGCAGCGTGTTCATCGGGAGTTAAAACAATTAAGTGGCGAAAAAAATCCGCTGAACTTGATTGCTGACAAGTTGGCGGCTGAAGCCAGAGTGATTTGTTTCGATGAATTCTTTGTGACGGATATTACCGATGCCATGATTCTCGGTGGTCTGTTCGAGCAGTTGTTCGGACGTGGCGTCACCCTGGTTGCGACTTCCAATATCGTGCCCGATAGTTTGTATAAGGATGGTTTACAACGCAGTCGTTTTTTGCCAGCCATTGCGATGATCAATCAGCATACGGAAGTGGTGAATGTCGATGGTGGCGTAGATTATCGCCTCAGGGCATTGGAGCAGGCTGAGCTTTACCATTATCCGTTGGATAAGGAGGCTGACGAAAGTCTGGAACGTTCCTTTGATAGTCTCAACCCTGATGCTGAGCATATTCGGCGCAATCAAAAGCTGGCCGTTGAGGGGCGCGACATTGAGGCGCGCTGTGTTTCTGATGATGTCGCCTGGTTTGAGTTTAAGGCGCTATGCGATGGTCCTCGTAGTCAAAATGACTATATCGAGCTGGCGCGGGAGTTTCACGCCGTACTGGTTGGCAATGTACCGCAGATGTCGGTTGCCAATGACGATCAGGCTCGCCGCTTCATCAATTTGGTTGATGAGTTCTATGATCGCCATGTGAAGCTGGTGGTTTCCGCCGAAGTGGCGCTTGATCAGCTCTACCGTGGTGGCCGGCTGGAGTTCGAATTTGAGCGAACCAAAAGCCGCCTGCTGGAGATGCAGTCACACGAATATTTGGCCAAGGGGCATCGGCCGTAAACAGACAAGAAATAGCTTGAAAAGCGCTGGTGTCGTCTGTAGAATTCGCGCCTCTTGTAAATACGGGTCCCTGCTCTCAAGTCAGTAACCCTCAATAGGTTGAGGAAGAAAGATGAAAACCTTCAGTGCAAAGCCGGATTCTGTAAAGCGTGATTGGTTCGTGGTTGATGCCGATGGCAAAACCCTGGGTCGTTTGGCTGCAGAAATCGCACATCGCTTGCGTGGCAAGCATAAAGCGGAATATACCCCGCACGTCGATACAGGCGATTATATCGTTGTAGTCAATGCTGAAAAAATCCAGGTTTCTGGTAATAAAGCAAAAGCTAAAATGTATCACCGTCACACCGGATACGTTGGTAACTTGAAATCGATCAGCTTCGAGAAGTTAATCGACAAGGCTCCCGAACGTACTATTCAAATTGCTGTTAAAGGCATGCTGCCCCATAATCCACTGGGTCGCACCATGCTGAAAAAGCTGAAAGTATACGCAGGCAGCGAACATCCACATGCTGCTCAACAGCCACAACCTTTGAATATTTAACGGATAAGACCTATGTCAGCTACTCAATATTATGGTACAGGCCGCCGCAAGACCTCTACCGCACGTGTGTTCCTGAAATCAGGCACCGGCACTATCACTATTAACAAACGCACTATTGAAGAATATTTTGGTCGCGAAGTTGCTCGCATGATCGTTCGTCAGCCACTTGAGCTGGTCGAAATGGCCGATAAATTTGATGCCAATATCACTGTTGCCGGTGGTGGCAGCTTCGGTCAGGCCGGTGCAATTCGTCACGGTATTACCCGTGCTCTGATGGAATATGACGAAGGCCTGCGTGGTGCTCTGCGTGCAGAGGGTTATGTAACTCGCGATGCGCGTGAAGTAGAGCGTAAGAAAGTCGGTCTCCGCAAAGCGCGTAAGAAGCCACAATTCTCCAAACGTTAATCGACGACACGATAACTTTTGTTGGGTTGTAAGCGAAAATTCGCAGAGGTCGCTGCTTAGGCTGGCGGCCTCAATAAAACGTCCACGATTGTTTCAGTCTGGGCGTTTTTTTATGACTGTTGATAGGGCGTTGCCAGTTTTGTCTCTGGTCGACTCGGTGCATGTGATATATTTCGGGAAGTCCTTGAATTTTCAGGGGTTAATTCTTGTAAGCTGTGGTCAAGTTCTTTACTATTTGGGCCACTCAAAAAACCATGTGTCTTCCAGCCCTAACTAACCAATTTTAATAATCTGGTTCCTGGCCTATAGACCGGGTTTAATCATGCTAGCCTGTAGGGAGAATGCGTCATGAGTAATGACGGTGTTAATACTACGCGGCGACGCTTTCTAACAGCTGCTACCTCCGTGGTAGGTGCTGCTGGAGTTGTAGGTGTTGCTGTACCGTTTGTTGGTTCCTGGAACCCCAGCGCCAAGGCGAAAGCCGCCGGTGCCCCGGTCAAGTTTGATGTCAGTAAGCTTGAACCCGGTGAAATGAAAGTTGTTGAATGGCGCGGCAAGCCGGTGTATGTGGTGCGTCGAAATGCTGAGTCTCTGGCGGAGTTAAGTGAACTGGATGGATCATTAAAAGATCCTTCATCCTCCACTGCAGAGCAGCCAGCCTATGTTACTGGTGCTGAGCGGGCTATCAATCCTGAGTTTATGGTATTGGTCGGGCTGTGTACCCATCTGGGTTGCGCGCCTAAGTATCGTCCCGAAGTTGGTGCGGTTACCACCTCTGACGGTAGCGAGTGGGTTGGCGGTTTCTTCTGTCCCTGTCACGGTTCCATGTTCGATTTGTCGGGCCGTGTTTATAAAGGTGTTCCCGCCTCTGCCAATCTGGTAGTTCCCCCTTATTCTTTTGAAAGCGATAGCGTTATTGTTATCGGTGTGGATCAGGAGACAGCCTAATGATCAATATGCTAGTTGGATTGAGAGATTGGGTTGACGATCGTCTGCCAATTATGCGCGCCTGGAACACCCATATGGGTAAGTACTTTGCGCCGAAAAACTTTAATTTTTGGTATTTCTTTGGCGTGTTGTCACTGCTGGTGTTAGTAAACCAGTTATTGACCGGTATTTGGCTCACTATGAGCTACACCCCCAGTGCTGAAGAAGCCTTTAAATCCGTTGAATACATCATGCGTGATGTGGAGTTCGGCTGGATCATCCGCTATATGCACTCCACGGGCGCTTCGGCGTTTTTCGTTGTGGTGTATCTGCACATGTTCCGGGCGCTGCTATACGGATCATACAAAAAGCCCCGTGAGTTGGTGTGGCTGTTTGGTATGGTGATTTTTGTCGCCCTCATGGCTGAGGCCTTTGTGGGCTATGTACTGCCCTGGGGTCAAATGTCCTACTGGGGTGCACAGGTTATTATCTCGCTGTTTGGTGCGATTCCTGTGGTCGGTGAGGATATTGTGCAGTGGATCCGCGGCGACTTCCTGATTTCAGGGATTACCCTGAACCGCTTCTTCGCATTGCATGTGGTTGCGCTACCCATCATTCTGTTGGCGCTGGTTGTACTTCACCTATTGGCTTTGCACGAAGTAGGTTCGAACAACCCCGACGGTGTGGATATTAAGAAAAACAAAGACGAAAACGGTATTCCTAAAGACGGCGTGGCCTTTCATCCCTACTATACCGTGCACGACTTACAGGCGATTGCGGTCTTTCTGGCGGCTTTCTCTGCGATTATCTTCTTCGCACCTGAGATGGGTGGTTACTTTATTGAGTACGCAAACTTTGAAATTGCCAACTCCCTGAAAACGCCTGATCATATTGCGCCGGTCTGGTACTTCACGCCGTTCTATTCGGTACTGCGTGCAGTTCCCGATAAACTATTGGGTTTTATTGCCTTTGCTGCCTCGGTTGCGATTCTGTTTATCCTGCCCTGGCTGGACCGCAGCCCGGTCAAGTCGATTCGTTATAAAGGCATGTTCAGCAAGCTGATGCTGGTTGTCTTTACGGCTTCCTTTATCATCCTTGGCGTATTGGGTGTATGGGCGCCGACGCCTGCGCGTACTTTGCTGGCTCAGATCTGTACAGTGATTTACTTCGGCTTCTTTATCTTTATGCCGGTCTGGACGTCTTTGGAGAAGGTTAAGCCGGTGCCCGAACGTGTCACCATGAATGGTGGTATGGGTGTTTGGAAAGCCTGGGGTGTGTTCATTATTATTGCCTTACTGTCGATTATACCGCTGAAAGCGGTTGCTGCCGGCGGTGGTGATATTCATCTGGATCATATTGAGGTGGATGCGAAGGACAAGGCTTCTTTACAAAGTGGTGCCCAGCTATATATGAACTACTGCATGGGCTGTCACGCCATGAAGTACGCTCGTTATGAGCGTACAGCTAACGATATTGGTGTGCCTGTGGAGCTGTTTGAGGCAAACCTGAAGTTTGAAGGCATGTCTAACCAGATTGCGGATACCAATAAAATTGGTGACCTGATGGAAAATGCCATGCCGGAGGCGATAGCAAAAAAGTGGTTTGGTGCAGCACCGCCTGATTTGACACTGGTTGCTCGTTCTCGCGGTACTGATTGGTTGTACACCTATCTGCGTACCTTTCACACTGATCCCAGCCGCCCTTACGGTGTGAACAACAAGGTTTTTAAAGATGTGGGGATGCCTCATGTTTTACTGGAACTACAAGGTGTCACCGAGTGCGCCCCCGGCCCGGTACAAGCCGCCAATGGCGGTATCAAGCGCGATGAGCTAACCGGTGAGGAAGTGCTGTTTGATGACGAAGGACATGCCTTAAACCCCTGTGGTCGAATCAAAGTTGTCGAAGAAGGCCAGCTGTCACCTGAAGAGTATGATCAGGCCATGTATGACTTAGTCAACTTTCTGGCTTATGTGGCTGAGCCAATGGCGGAAGATCGTAAACGTATCGGCATCTATGTCATTTTATTTATCGGCCTGTTCTTTGTGTTTGCCTATTTGTTGAACCGCGAATACTGGAAAGATGTGCATTAAAAAAATCGACGGGTTAGTGATAACCCGTCTTAGTATTGTTAAAAATATTAGCTAGGTTTAGCTGAGGAAAACTAAATGGGTGTTGTTGCCAAACGGTCTTCGATGACTTTCTTTTCGGACGGTGAGAGCCATTACAGTCACCGTGTGCGTATAGTGCTTGCGGAAAAAGGTGTTACTGTTGATGTCATTGAGGCAGAGCCTAACCACATGCCTGAAGAGTTAGCTGACCTGAATCCGTATAACAGTTTGCCGACCCTGTTGGATCGTGATCTGGTGCTTTATGAATCCAAGGTGATGATGGAGTACCTGGATGAGCGTTTTCCTCATCCGCCACTGCTGCCAGTTTATCCAGTTGCCCGTGGCGCCAGCCGACAGTTCATTTACCGAATTGAGCGGGACTGGTGTGTGCTGGTTGACAGTATTCTGGAAGGGACTGCTAATGCCAAAACACTGGAGAAACAGCGTAAAGAGCTAAAAGAAAGCCTGATGGCCATTGCGCCAATCTTTGCCGAAAAGCCTTTCTTTATGAATGATGAGTTTACGCTGGTTGATTGTTGTTTGGCACCTATCCTGTGGCGCTTACCGGCGATGGGCATTGATTTACCGAACAACAAACAGACCAAACCGCTGCATGCCTATATGGATTTGTTATTTGAGCGTGAATCCTTCAAGGCCAGCTTGTCGGAGCAGGAAAAGGAACTACGTAATCCTCAGCCAGCCTAATAGGCTGTGCTGGAGTCGCTAAAAAGGGATGTGCAAACATCCCTTTTTTCTTTGAGCTGCAAGCAATTTCTTTTTTATACTTTACTTTTATCATTTGCAGCAGCAAGGTGTAACGAGCAGCGTTTCACCTGAGTATCAATTATCGGAGCTTCAACCACCAGGTTTTAATTATGGCTATGACATCGAGTCGACCTTATATCGTTAGAGCGCTCTATGAATGGATTCTGGAAAATGAGTGCACGCCTCATGTGCTAGTCAATGCGATGCAGGATGATGTACTGGTGCCTCAGCAGTATGTCAAAAATGGTCAGATTGTTTTAAATATATCACCTTCGGCGGTGATGGAGCTGCTGATCACCAATGATGCGGTGCAATTTAATGGACGTTTCGCCGGAGTACCAATGGATATCTATGTGCCGATAGACGCTGTGCTCGGTATTTATGCGCGGGAGAATGGCCAGGGTATGATATTTGAGCTGGATGGTGGGCCAGACCTGGATCCAACCCCGGGAGGCGATGGGCCACCGGAGAAAAAGAAAAGCCCAAAATCTGAAAAGTCGAAAAAGACGGAAAAACCCAGCCTTCGGGTGGTGAAGTAATCCGTATTTGAAAAGTCTGTTCACAGGCTTTTCAAATACGCTTATTGAAATGATAAGTTGTTTAAACCTATGGCGGTTTCGGAAAGAGTCCTTAGAAATACTCAAAAATACGGACGACTTTTTGTACGCCTGAGGTTTTTCTCACCAAATCCGCCGCTCGATCTGCTTCTTCTTTAGAGGCAAGGCCCATCAGATAAACCACGCCATTTTCTGTCACGACTTTTAGTCGATGCCCCTCCACTGTGCTGTTAGCCAGTAACTTGGTTTTTACCTTGGTGGTAATCCATGTGTCATTGGACCGGGCCAGCATGGAGCTGTTGCCAGCTATGGTGATTTCGTTGTGAACTCTTCTTACTTTATTGATCTTGGCCACCGTGGCGGCGGCCAGTTGGCGTAATTCTTCATTTTGTGCCTGGCCAGCCAGTAGTACAACACCATTGTAGCTGGTCACGGTAATATGAGCCTGCGCCAAATCGGGGTGGGCCTTATCGAGGTTGACCAGCGCCTTGGTTTCAATAATCTCATCATCGATAAAAGAGCCAGTTGATCGCTCAGTATTTTTATCTTCTATAGGTTCTTCCGTTGTAGCTGAGATAATCGAACTGCAACCTTGCAGGCTCAGTAAAAGCAGTGTGATTAACAAGGTACTGAATAAGGGTTTCACTGTATTAACTCCCAAAAAGCTGTCTGTCTATCAATGACGAAAGATAGTTGATGATTTGTAATTGCACTTCTGACACGCGGGCACGATCGCGACTGGGTACGGTAATATCGATATCTTCGGGCTGTAGTAGGGCTGAGAAATCCTTGCCTCCCTGATCGCTTAAACATACGACAACCATTTCCCGATCATGTGCCGCTTTGATGGCTTCCAGTGCAGTGCCCGAGGCATCACTGTTGGTGATGATAAGCAGCAGATCGTTGCGTTGCCCCAGAGCTCGGATTTGA
Organism: Oceanicoccus sp.; assembly: GCA_965661375.1. GTDB lineage: Bacteria > Pseudomonadota > Gammaproteobacteria > Pseudomonadales > Dasaniaceae > Oceanicoccus. The sequence goes on from CBFIDJ010000008.1 coordinate 77,451, forward strand.
TTGGCAAATATGTCTTTAAAATTACTATCCCCGCTGAGCGCTGTAAGGGTAGTAGCGTCAGCGCTGAGATTAATCGCGGGCAGGCTGGGGCGCTCATAATCAAAACGGTTGAGCAGGTGCGCGCTGAAGACCTGTGACAGCGCGCCGCTGATGCCTTCACCACAGCAGAGAATTTTATTTTCACTAAGCAGGCATTGCACCATCAGACGACCACAGTTACTGATATAGGCCGCCTGTTCATCCAGCGTTCGCATAGTGGTATCGATACTGCTATGGAAGAGTTCAATGACGTGTTGGTCTAAGTCCATATTCGATGCTGAAAATCATATAAGGGTATGCGCTAAAACGCGTTTTTAATCCAGAGCCACTCCAACCTTTTGGGGTCTAAAACTTTGAACTCTGTAATTATTGATTGCAGTTTAGCATTGTTCGTTGATGGCTGAGAGTGGCCATTGCCTGTTTGACCCTGTTTTTTTAATTTTGCTCCGATAACGTCAAATCGACAGGACTCATCCTTGTTTTGTGGATGAGTCAGCAGGTAGTGCTCTGCTGCTCGTTGCAATTTTTTTTGTTTGCGCCAATCGACACTTTCTACACCATCACCGTACGCACAATGTTTGCGGAATCTAACTTCTACAAACACCAGTTGTTTGCCGTCGCGCATAATAATATCGATTTCTCCAGCGCGACAGCGATAGTTGTATGTGACCAGTATCAATCCCTGGGTTTTCAGCCATTGCGTTGCTGCGGCTTCCACAATATCGCCCGTTGTTTTTGATTGGGCGTTTTTAGTTTGGGTTCTGTTGCGCCATTTTTTGAGCATTTTGCATACCTTCCCTGGTAGTGGTTGATGACTGGCTTAACTCTGGCAAGCTCAGGTTGATATTCATGCTCGCGGTCGGAATCAATTTCGACTTGCCATTTTGAATTTTGGCGTAAAGCATTTGCCGTTCAATTTCTCTCTGTGCATTTAAGCGCAAAGTGCCGGTTTGTCCATAAACGCGGCTATTAGCCATTTCCTCAAGTTGTCGGAGTCGGGGGTAGAGCTGAAAACTGTCTACCCCCAAAGCGTACATACGCTGATAGGGTTTGCTTTGCTCTATCTCTGAATTGATTTGCTGCTGTAGTTCGGAGGGTTGGTTGAGCACCCAGGGCATATCGGTAAAACGGATGCCATTGAGGTCACGGTTTTGCTGCTCTTCATGTCCGTTATACAGTCTGGAAGTGCCATAGACCGGAATATCCCCCGCATAGTGATAGGCCAAAAGGGGGTTGAGGGAGCGTGCCTGTTGGGGGCTGGCGAGCATAAAAATCATATCGATATCCTGACGCCGGCGCGGTGAAAACTCAATGTGCTCGCCCACCAGGCGGCTGATGCGTTTGGCACGGTCTTCACTTTCCTGTAACAGCAGGGCATCCTTAACGGATTTGGAGTAATCCTGTTGACCGGAGTAGCGGCTCCAGCTAGTCACATAACCGCCAAGTTCCTCCCAGCGAGAGCTAAAGGTAGCGCTGACTTTATCACCCCAGCTCCCTTGTGGGCTGAGGATAAGTGCCTGTTGTTTGTTTTCCAAACGGGCAATTTCGGCAATCTGTTGTGCTTCATCCTGGGGTGCCAGCCCAAACTGGTACATCAGTGCGGGAGCCGGGCCGTAGTCATCCAGCCGGTTTAAGGCCAGGGTTGGGACTGGCAAGGCAATCTCGTCGTAGAGCAGACTGACGCGGTACTTTTCCAAAGGGCCGATAATCAGCTCAGCACCTTCCGCAACGGCCTGGTAGTAAAGTGCGACAAAATTCTGCGTATCTTCTGTATTGTAGATTTTTATCCGGGGTACCTGACCACCGCTGCTTAAGGTCTGGTAACTGGCAGCGATAAAACCATCTCGGACCGCCTTGCCAAAGGGGGCCAGCTTTCCGGTCAGTGGCAGCAGTAAAGCAACCCGTTGTGGTCGGTTGGCGGCCAACTCCCGAATCAGCTCTAGCCCACCGGGTAAATTCGAGTGGGCGGGGTGGTCAGGCCAGGACTGTTGCCATTGATTGAGCTGGGCAACCTGTGAATCCAGATCGGCCTGATTTTCCTTGGCGATCAGGGCCAGCTGTAGCCAGCCTTGATACTCGCCTCTGAAACTGTTTTCCAGATAGTGCTTGATGTCTGTTTTGGAGACATACATCAGCGAAGCCCAGATCGCTTTCCGGTTTGTACGTTGATTGTCTGCATCCAGTAGTGGGTTGATATAAATACGTTGCTGGGCGCTGGCAATATGACTGCCCAGTAAGGCAAGTACTTCGGCGCGAAGTAACTGTAGACGTAGCTGCTGCTGCGTCTCGAGCAGATCCATTCGCTCCATCAGCTGCGGTGATTCCAGCAGGGCCAGTGCGCCTTCGTAATCGCCTCGCTGAATCGCCAGTTTGCTGCTGATTTCGAGGTATTGCCCCAGTTGTTCCAGCTCTAGTATTTCCGGTTGAATTTTACCGAGCAGGCTGTCCACCAGGTCGCGCTGCCCTTCATCTAACAATAATTGAGCGGCCTGTAACCTCAGGCTGGTTCGCTGCGAAGGCTGGCTCTGCTTGGCTTGCTGGAGCAGTTGCTGGATCTGTTCCGCTTTGTTGATGGGGGATTCATCTTCAACAGGCTGCTTGAGTTGGCCACTACAGGAGGTGACTAGCAGGACGATGGCAGTTAATAAAAAAGTTGTTCTCATTGTGTCTACGTTTTAGGCTAGGGCGGATTTGGATTATGTTGAGAACCCAGTGAGAGATTCTAGTTCCGAGAAAGGTGGCTGTTTGTATGTTGTGGCAACACCGATTGGCAACCTGGAGGATATGGTACCGCGAGCGGTGTCTGTACTACAAACAGTTGCTGTCATTGCCGCCGAAGATACCCGCCACAGCAAACGGCTGATGCAGCACTTCAATATTGCCACACCGATGCTGGCCTACCACGATCATAGCGGGGCTATTACCACCGAAAGACTGATTCAGCGCCTACAGGCGGGTGATGCAGTCGCTTTGATTTCCGATGCTGGTACCCCATTGGTGTCAGACCCCGGCTACCGGATTGTTGATGCGGCGATCAGTGCCGGTATTCAGGTGATACCTATACCGGGGGCCAGTGCTGCAATAGCTGCGCTGAGCGCTGCGGGCCTGCCCTCGGACCGGTTTAGTTTTGAGGGCTTTCTCAATGCCAAACAGGTCGCTAGAGAGAAACAGTTGCAGGCGCTGGCGGCAGAACCCCGCACGCTGATTTTCTATGAGGCCCCACATCGGGTACTAGCCTGTTTGCAGGATATGGCGACAGTATTTGGTGGTGAACGGGTGGTGGTGTTGGCAAGAGAGCTAACCAAAACCTATGAGACGATCAGGCGCGGCACACTAAGAGAGTTAGTAAGCTGGGTTGAGCAAGACCCAAATCAACAAAAAGGCGAATGTGTTTTATTGATACAGGGTGCCAGTGATCAGGGCGATGATAGCCTGGAGGCGGGTAAGAAGGTGTTTGATATCCTGGCAGCTGAGTTACCCTTGAAGCAGGCTGCTGCACTGGCCGCCAAAATCAGCGGCGCAAAAAAAAATCAGCTTTATCAATACGGTTTGGATCAGCGTTCAGACTAACGGCGGAGTGATATTTTAAGGTTAGCAAGCCTACCGGCAAATGAAGATGGACTTTAGGCTGACTCAACTCTATGCTTTCCACAGAAGGAAATCATTGAACGATGTTTCAGCGTTTCAATTGTTCATCATTATATCGGGAAGGCATTGATGCCTACGTCACTCTCGCATGATAACACCACTGCTATTCTCTCGCGGCTGCCAGGGATGGTCTACCGATGCTTAAATGATCCGCAATACACCATGTTGGAAGTCAGCTCCGGTGCTCTAGAGCTAACCGGGTACCCTTCAGCAGCGCTCGTCAACAACCAACAGCTTGCCTTTGCCGATATTATCCACGGTGATGATCGTGAGCTTGTGCGAGAAGGTGTCAGGCTGGGGCTGGAAAAACAGGGAAGCTTTAATCTTGAATACCGAATTATAACCGCTGAAGGCAAAGTGAAGGACGTGTGGGAGCACGGTGAGGGCGTGTATCAAAACGGGGAGCTGCAGGAGTTGGTCGGTTTTATCAGCGATCAGTCGCCGCGCGCGCAACAGCAGAAAAAACTCAGGGCCATTCAGAAAAAAATTGTCAAGCTGGCCGTAAGTGATCATTTAAGCCGTGGTGAAGTTAGCAAATTTGCAAAGGATGTGGTGCTTGAAGCTGCTGGGATACTCGACGTTGAGCGAGCCAGTGTATGGCTGTTAAGTGAGGATCAGCAGGAATTGGATCTGGTGTGGCTGTATGAGCAAAACAAGCAGTCCTTTTCAAATGGGGTTACCTTACACGCGGCTGATTTTCCCGCTTATTTTGATGCGCTAGTGACCGGGCGGGTGATAGATGCGGATGACGCCTACACTGATCCCCGTACTTGTGAATTTGGTTACGGCTATCTACAAAGCAATGATGTTTACTCCCTGATGGATGCCTGTATTCGCGTGTCAGGTAAAGTTGTGGGGGTGATTTGCAATGAGCAAGTTGGCAGAAGGCGGCGCTGGGAGCCGGTGGATATTTCCTATGCGGGTGAGCTGGCCGACCAACTGGCACAGGCGATTTCTAATCGAAATCAGTTGATAAGCAGCCAGAAAATGGTAGAGATGTTGGCTAGCAGTCGAGCCAAGAGCCAACTATTGGCGACTATGAGTCATGAAATTCGTACCCCGATGAACGGCGTATTGGGTATGGTGGAGTTGTTGGCTTCTACCCCGCTAAACCCGGAGCAGCAGGATTATCTCAATACGCTGCGCGACTCAGGTAATCTGTTATTGACGATTATCAACGATGTACTGGATTTCTCCAAAGCGGATGCAGCCAAGCTCACGCTATCAGAAAGTAGCACATCTCTGTACGAATTATTTTCCAGTGTGGTTGCGTTGTTGCAGCAAACCACCCAAAGCGGGGTAAAGCTGATATTACAGGCCGATGAAGCATTTCCTCGATCAGTGTGGGTCGATAATCATCGGGTTCGGCAAATACTGATTAACCTTATTGGTAATGCCATCAAGTTTACCAGCCAGGGTGAGATTCGAGTCAGCTACGAAAAACTGGAAGATGCCCGTTGGTGTTTTGAAGTCTCCGACACAGGAAGGGGTATTCCTCCCGATCAATTGCCTGATTTGTTTGAGCCATTTACACAGCTAACAACTTTGAGAGGCGGCTCTCATCTGGGCGGTACTGGATTGGGGCTTTCCATCTGCAAACAATTGATCGAGCTGATGGAGGGGGAAATCTTTGTCCAGAGCGAATTACAGCAAGGCACCTGTTTTCGGGTTGTCTTGCCCCTGAAAATATCGGCTAATGGCTGGCCCAGTGACTCGACAAGTGGAGACACACATCGCCAAGAGGGTTGGGGGCATCTACAGGTGTTGGTTGCCGAAGATAATACAGTCAATCAGAGGGTCATTGCAGGAATGCTCAAGCAGTATGATATTGAGCCGGTACACTGTAGCAACGGAATAGAAGTTATTGAGTATTTTCGCAATGCTAAATCAAACCCCATCGACCTGATTCTTATGGATTGTGAAATGCCCTATATGGACGGTTTTGATGCCAGTGAGGCCCTTGGGACATTATTTAATGGTCGGAGGAAGCCGGCGATAGCAGCGTTGACTGCCCATGCGTTGGAAGAGTTTCGGGAGCGGGCTGAGGCTGTAGGGATGACTTACTACCTAACTAAACCCGTAAGGCGAGCGGATCTTGAATCCCTGCTGGGCCAGGTGTCTGTCAATAAAGCCAATAATAATACGATAGGGCAATAGGTTGTTGGCCTTATTGCAGGCTTATTCGCTTCAGTAATTGTCTTCCCCTCAAAAGCATGGCAAGCTGCGCGTTGAGTTGGCCAGGCAGTCGCTGTTTCTCCATTGTTAAATGGCGAAAGAGAGGAAAGTCCGGGCTCCATAGGGTAGAACGCCAGGTAACACCTGGGGGGCGAAAGCCTACGGAAAGTGCAGCAGAGAGCAGACCGCCGATGGCCTCCTGTTTACGAAAGTAGATAGGAGGATCAGGTAAGGGTGAAAGGGTGCGGTAAGAGCGCACCGCGTAGCTGGCAACAGTCTACGGCATGGTAAACCCCGTTCGGAGCAAGACCAAATAGGTTCCCTATACCTGAGGTGAAAACCTTAGAGTACGAGGTGTGACCCGCACTGGGAACGGGTAGGTTGCTAAAGCTGTATGGTGACATGCAGCGTAGATGAATGATTGTCCAAGACAGAACCCGGCTTATCGGCTGACTCAATTAATTTTTGAACGTCTGATTGACTGTAAATATCAGGTGTTTGTACGCAGGACTCGGTTCTCCGGGTTCTGTTGAAAGCTCAAGCCTTGGGTAATGACTTACCCAGGGCTTTTTAGTTTTTGAGAGGGCAGTTATGACGATATCACTAGCCGACAATGAGGTGCATATCTGGCGTACCGATCTGGAGCAGGTTTCGGAGTCTTTGCTGGAACCGTTTCGAGCATTGATGAATAGGGAGGAGCTGGAACGCAATCACCGCTTTATCCGTTGGCAGGGGCAACTTACTCATGCGGTTACTCGCGCCTTAGTGCGTACCGTTTTATCCAACTATGCCGATGTTGATTCCCGTGACTGGCAATTTATTGCTGGCGAACACGGCAAGCCCGAGTTACTCAACCCACCACTACCGCTGCGATTTAACGTGAGTCACAGTGCTCGCTATATCGTCTGTGCGGTTACGCTAAAGCAGGACATCGGTATTGATATTGAGCATACGGCGCGTAACAACGATGTGCGCAGTATTGCCGATCGTTATTTTTCGGCGGAAGAAGTTTCTGCTTTATTTCAGCTACCCGATGAGGTTCAGGTGGATCGTTTTTTCGATTACTGGACCTTAAAAGAGGCCTATATGAAAGCGAGGGGGGAGGGGATTAGTTTGGGCTTGGGTAACTTCAGTTTTCACTTGGATAACCCTGAACGCATTCGCCTTTCGGTCACCGATAAAATTCAGGATACGCCGGAGGGTTGGCAGTTTAGGCTATTTCATCCCGCCGATGCCTATCGAATGGCGTTGGCTGTAAAGCGAGAAAGCCCGTTCGATACTGTACAGATTCGTCAATTTGAAACTCTGCCTTTACAGGGTTCTTTTTTTACAAAAACATAACATGGCGGATTGTTCAGGCTGCATCCGCAGGTGAGTGTTGACGAATTTGGCTTTCAATAACCCTTGCGATTTCCTCCGGCCATTTTAACCGTTTGACCTGTTCAAATACGCCATTCGCCGATGGATAGTGTTGCCGTAAATACCCCAGCCACTGTTTGACGCGATTGCCCACATATTTGCGTTCGTATTCTTCTTCGGTAATCACACAAAACTGTAGCAATAGTGTCAGCACTTCTGACCAGCTCATGATAGCTGTCGCTGTGCTTTGCATGAGGGAGGACTTAATTTGTCTTGCCAAATCAGGGCAGGCCAAAATGCCGCGGCCCAGCATAACATCGGAACAGCCACTCTGTAAGCGGCATTGCTGTGCATTCTCAACTGACCAGATTTCGCCATTGGCAATGATTGGAATGGGGCTAATGGATTGAATATCGGCAATGGCCTCCCAATAGGCCGGTGGTTTGTAACCATCGACTTTGGTGCGGGCGTGAATCGTAAGCTCGCTGGCCTGCGCGGCGAAAATGGCCTGAGTGATATCAGTCAGCAGACTACGATCATCAAAGCCCAGGCGAATTTTAGCGGTGACCGGTGTGGGTTCCGGAACGGCTTGGCGTACAGCACTAACAATATCGTAAAGGCGCTGTGGTTCTCTCAGTAATACCGAGCCACCATCGCTGCGATTGACCTGTTTCGCGGGGCAACCAAAATTGATATCAATTCCGGGGGCGCCCAGCTCGGCGGCGCGCTGGGCATTGATGGCCATCGGTTCCGGTTTACCACCTAATAGTTGGATATACACAGGAATGCCCGTGGCAGTACAACCCTGAGTGCGCAATTCCGGGCAGTAGCGATAGAACACCTTTGCGGGAAGACGTGTATCCGTAATACGAACAAACTCCGTCACACAGCGATCGATACCGCCAACCTGGGTTAGCATGGCGCGCATGGTGTGATCGACGACCCCTTCCATCGGCGCCAGGATAATTCTTGGAGTGTGTGTGGTTCGCATAGTGTGCTGTTTTGGTGCTGCAGGTACTGAGGGTAAAAGAATCATGCTTAAAAACGGAGCTCATTCTACCAGCACAATCGTTTAAAAGCGTCTGCCATTGCACAGCTGACGCTGATCTTGTTTTACCAGTGGCTTTGTTGATATTGCCGCATTACTGTCCCACAAAGTCTGAAGACAGGGATTTGGTGTTTGCTGATGAGACTGTCGCCAGCATGGATGCTGGCGTCAAGCCTACACGGATGTATTCACGGCGTGTCTCAGCAGTGAATACCAAATTCATGTCCAGCGGGGAGCCAACATACGTGAAATCCCCTGCTGGTGGGGGCTGGTGATGATTGACCGTAAGTTTTATGGGACAGCAATGATATTGCCTATAGTAATTATTGTCTGTAAATTGGCTTTATTGCTTACAGCCGTTTTCCGACTAAGCCGATGGGTGTTTTTTTATGCAAGATGCGTTAATTCAGCAGGGTGTTGAGCTGATGCTCTACGGCATGGGCACGGTCTTTGTATTTCTTGCCCTGCTGGTCGCCCTGACTACCTTGATGTCCACTATCCTGAATCGCTGTGCGAAGCGGGAAAGGGTTACAGCACCTGCAGTCACTGCGCAAGCGGGTGTTGAAGATGAACAACTGATCGCAGTGATCAGCAGCGCTATTCATCAACATCGCTCTCGAAAAAAATAACCATCTTTCTTTTATTCATGTCTGGGTTAATCGCAGGGATAGGCCAGACGCTGTAATTTGTTTGCAACAAGGGTGTAGCCATGACAGACACTAAAGCTAATCAAACCCCCACCAAACACGTCGCGTCTAATCCAGCTCCGCTGGGTATAACAGATGTTGTGTTGCGCGATGCGCACCAGTCATTGTTTGCTACGCGAATGCGGCTCGATGATATGTTGCCCATTGCAGAAAAACTGGATCAGGTGGGTTTCTGGTCACTGGAATCCTGGGGTGGCGCCACCTTTGATGCTTGTATTCGCTATCTGGGTGAAGACCCCTGGGAGCGAATTCGCGAACTTAAAAAAGCCATGCCGAAGACACCGCAGCAGATGTTGTTTCGAGGCCAGAATATCCTCGGCTATCGTCACTATGCCGATGATGTGGTGGAACGCTTTGTGGAGCGTGCGGCGACTAATGGGGTGGATGTTTTTCGCATATTTGACGCGATGAATGACCCCCGAAATCTGGAGACTGCGATAGCGGCCGTACGCAAGGTTGGCAAACATGCGCAGGGCACTATCTCTTACACGCTGAGCCCGGTACACAATATTGAGCTGTGGGTAGAGTTGTCGAAACGTATTGAAGCGATGGGTGCCGATTCACTCGCCATAAAAGATATGGCGGGTTTGCTTAAACCCTATGTGGCCTTTGAGCTGGTTAGCAGACTGAAAAAAGAGCTCTCTATTCCTATTCATATGCAAAGTCACGCCACCACCGGTTTATCCACGGCGACCGCGCTCAAGGCTATTGAGGCCGGTATCGACAATGTGGATACCTCTATTTCTTCCATGAGTATGACCTATGGCCATTCGCCGACGGAATCGGTAGTGGCCATGTTGCAGGAGACCGATCGCGATACCGGCCTGGATATTCACTTGCTGGAAGAAATCGCCGCTTACTTTCGTGGCGTGCGGAAAAAATACGCCAAATTTGAAGGCTCTCTGCGTGGTGTGGATTCCCGCATTCTGGTGGCGCAGGTGCCGGGCGGCATGTTGACTAATATGGAAAACCAGCTTCGCGATCAGGATGCGAGCGATAAGATGGACCAGGTCCTGGAGGAAATTCCCCGGGTTAGAAAAGACCTGGGTTATATCGCGCTGGTGACGCCGACCTCGCAAATTGTCGGTACTCAGGCGGTGATGAATGTCCTTTTTGGTGAGCGGTATAAGTCGATCTCCAAAGAAACGGCTGGCGTGTTGAAAGGCGAATACGGGTCAACGCCGGCGCCAGTAAACAATGAGCTGCAACAGCGGGTTTTAGACGGCGCTGAGGCTATTACTTGCCGGCCGGCCGACTTGTTGGAGCCGGAGGTGGACAAACTCACTAAGGAGTTGCAGCAGCTGGCACAGGATAATGGCATTAAGCTGGCATCGGGCGACAAGGAAATCGACGATGTGCTGACCTATGCGCTGTTCCCGGAAATTGGCCTGAAGTTTCTGACTCATCGCGGTAATCCCGATGCCTTTGAGCCGGCGCCCTCGAATGAGGAGGCGGCTGATTCCTCCAGCGTAAAAGCCGGTCAAGCGGGTGACGCGGAGGTGTATACCGTTACCGTTAACGGCCAGAGTTATGTGGTACAAGTGGCTGAGGGTGGCGATATCAGCACTATTAAGCCAGCGGTGGCTAAGGCTTCGGCCTCGGAGAAAGAATCCTCTCCCGGTGCTGACTCGAGCGGTGGAGGTGAGCCGGTGGTGGCCCCGCTGGCGGGCAATATTTTTAAAGTTTATGTCGGCCCCGGCGAACATGTGCAGCAGGGCGATGTGATAATTATTCTGGAAGCGATGAAAATGGAAACTGAAGTGCGCGCCGCGCAGTCGGGCGTTGTGGGAACCGTCAAGGTGAAACAGGGCGACAGTGTTGCTGTTGGAGATGAGTTGTTAACCATCGGTTAGTCCTTAATATCGCCCAAAGTTAAAGGTAAGCAGTATGGAAAAGTTACTGTCGCTCTGGTACGACTCCGGGGTTTACCAGATCGTCCCCGGCCAGGTAGTGATGATCGTTATCGGTCTGTTGCTGTTGTATCTGGCCATCAAACGTGGCTTTGAACCGCTGCTGCTGGTACCTATCGGCTTTGGTGGTATTCTGGCCAATATTCCCGGAGCGGGCCTGGCATTATCGGCGGTGGAAAATGCTATCTACTCTGGTGACCCCGAGGTATTGCTGGCCATTGCCAACAGTTTGGGGGTGAGCAGTTGGGAGTCGACCAAGGAACTGCTGCGAGCCTATGAGGCGGCACCGGCGGTTGCCCATCTGGCGGCAGTGCAAACGGCGGGCGACCTGAATTTTAATAACGGCATGTTGTATAACTTTTACAATGTGGCCATTGCCAGTGGAGTTGCTCCGCTGGTGATTTTTATGGGGGTGGGGGCCATGACGGATTTCGGCCCTCTGTTGGCTAATCCGAAAACCCTGTTTCTGGGCGCGGCGGCCCAGTTTGGTATTTTTGCCACGGTGCTGGGAGCGGTGGGCTTAACGGCGCTGGGCTGGATGGATTTTAGTCTGGCCGATGCGGCGGCCATCGGTATTATTGGCGGTGCAGATGGGCCTACGGCGATTTATGTGGCCAGCATTCTGGCGCCGGATCTGTTGGGGGCCATCGCGGTGGCTGCTTACTCCTATATGGCACTGGTGCCAATGATTCAGCCTCCGATCATGAAGGCCTTAACTTCCGAGCAGGAGCGCAATATTGTAATGGTGCAATTGCGGCCGGTGCTGAAGGCGGAAAAGATCTGTTTCCCGTTGGTGCTGTTGATTTTAGTGGCGCTGTTTCTTCCCTCGGCAGCCCCGTTATTGGGAATGTTTTGTTTGGGCAATTTGATGAGAGAGTGCGGGGTTGTTGACCGTTTGAGTGATACGGTGCAAAACGCATTGATTAATATCACCACGATTTTTCTGGGTTTATCGGTCGGCTCAAAACTCAGCTCGGATAAATTTCTGGATATCAATACGCTGGGTATTTTGTTGTTAGGCGTGGTTGCCTTTGGTATCGGTACTGCCTGCGGGGTGCTGATGGCCAAATTGATGAATAAGCTGTCTTCCACCCCGATTAATCCGCTGATCGGTTCCGCCGGAGTGTCTGCGGTGCCGATGGCGGCAAGGGTGTCCAACAAGGTGGGGCTGGATGCCAACCCCCAGAACTTTTTGCTGATGCATGCCATGGGCCCCAATGTAGCGGGGGTTATTGGTTCGGCGGTGGCCGCCGGAGTGATGATCAGTTTGGTTGGACCTTAATCTTTTCCATAACCCTGCATTTATAAAGCTTAACGCAGAAGCCGAACTTTAGGGGCTTGGTTGAATGTGGCACTGGCTTAGGGCAAGGTTAGCTGTGAGGTCTCTGCCTTCGGGGCTTAGTGCTTATCAGGCCGATCAGTGATGCTGGCTCGGTTGAAGAAGTTATTCGAGGCATAAAAATCATCGGACATGGAGCTATCTACGCGCCTGCGGTCTGTGGTTTTGCGACGCCGTTTATGGCTCAAATCCAGCCGGGGGTTTTTACGCTGGTCTGTGGTCTGGCGGCGGTCGGTGCCGGAGCGGCGGTTAAAGAAAAAGCGGTGTTTCATAGCAAGTTTCGTTGGGTCATTGCACTTATCAGCTTTGCTCTGAGCTGGTTAGGTGGCAGAGCTTTTCAATCATCATTACTTGTCATAATTTCCTGTGGCCTGTGCCTGTTCGTGGGCCTTAAGACACGGGTCTTAATGAAGACAGTGGAAATGCGTCTGCGGGAGGATAAGTCTAGGTCATGGTGTGCAATTTTCCAGTCGTCTGTGAATTAATCCCAGTCCGCTGAATCATATCTGTCTGGATGGTTCCTAATATCTATCTGGAGTGTTCCTAAAATCTATCTGGAGGGTTCCTATTATCGTCTAGAGGGTTCCTATACCTCACTGAGGCCCATATAATGGCTCGCTATAATAATTCTTTGTGTTTGAGGTGGTAAAGGTGACAGCTGAGCAATTAACGGCCCGGATGGCCTCCTATGGGCAGCAACTGAGTAGCTGGTTTAGTGCGCTGCCGATCAAGACTGTCCAGTATGTGCTCTCTGGCGCGATAGCGCTATGGCTGCTAGTGGCCGTTGTGCAGGCGATTATGCTGTGGCTGCCAGCGAGTGAACAGAGCAGTGCTGTGCCTCTGGTGGCCGAAATTCCCGTCAAGCAGCAGGGCGGTGAAGTCAATATCCAGACCCTGCAGGATTATGAGTTATTCGGTCAGGCCGGTGGCGCGTCCAGCCAGCCGGTGGAACACATCGTTCCAGCTGAGGATGTCACCCTGAATGCCACCAAAACCAAGCTCAATCTGGTGTTGGAAGGCATAGTGCACACGCCCAACCCCACCGAGTCGCTGGCAGTTATCGTCTTTCAGGGTAAACAGGATCAGTACTATGTCGGTGAAGAGTTGCCCGTTGGCGGTCGTGTTGTGCTGTCCAGAGTGCTGGTTGATCATGTGATTCTGGACAATGCCGGACGTTATGAATCGCTATGGTTGTATGACGATGAGAACACTGCCAGCCGCAGCCGGGTTCGCCCCACATCGGTTCGTCAGGTCGTACAAAATACCGGTGACTCTGATGTGACTGATATGCGCGACGATGATACCGCCACCAACTTGGCCAGCGGCTATCGTGACCGGCTCTACAGCAATCCACGTTCACTGGCCGAGGTACTGCGTATCTCACCCGCACAGGATGATGGTGAGATGGTGGGCTACCGGGTCAGCCCGGGGCGTGATCGTGAACAATTCACTCAGTTAGGTTTTCAGAATAATGACGTGGTCACGGCGGTGAATGGTATTGAATTGGATGAGCCCTCCAAAGCGCTGGAGCTCTACAAGCTTATGCGTTCTGCCACTGAGGCAACGTTTACCGTTGAACGCGATGGCCAATCAGTGGAAGTGTTAGTTTCGTTGTCAGAATAATAATTGAACTATTGGTAGCGCACTTGGTACTGAAAAATGTCGCTAAAATAGACAAACATTAATAACAGATCGTAAAACTGTAATAAAGCGCGTTCATACTCGAAGGGACTCTTTTGGGGTCATTCATTGCACAGTGATCAGGTACAGGAATATATGATTTTAAACAGACAGAATTCGGTCACCATTAGCAGTTTTATTCTGATGTTGATAGTGTTCGCCGGATTCAATCAGGAGGCTTTAGCCCAGCAGGAATCCATCACCAGCCCTAACCTCAATCCTGACCAGACATGGACGGTCAATTTTAAAGATACCGATATTCAGGAGCTGATTCGATTTGTTGCCAAGGCGACCAATAAAACGATTATTCTTGACCCCAAGGTTAAAAATGCGACGGTACAGGTGATTTCGGCCAAGCCGGTCAACAGCAAAGAGCTCTATGAACTGTTTCTGTCGGTATTGGAATTGCACCAGTTTACCGCCTATGAATCTGGCGATGTTACCCGCATCATTCCCCTGAAAGATGCGCGAACCGCGCCAGTTCCGGTGATTACTGATACAGTTGAACCCAGTAGCGAAATTATTACGCAGGTCATTCAGCTGGAAAATATTTCCGCCGCCAAACTGATTCCGGTGTTGCGCCCGCTGGCACCCCAGCAGGCCCATATGGCGGCCTATGCACCCAGCAATGCCATTATTATTTCTGACACCGCCGCCAATATCGATCGCATCCGGCAGGTGTTAAAAAGTATCGACCTTTCGGCTGTACAAACAACCGATATTGTTAGTCTGGAGCATGCCTCTGCCGAAGAGGTGGTTCGCATGTTAGAGCAATTACAAAAAAATGCGGCTGCTCAGGGGCAATCCGATGCCAAACAACTGGTGTTAGTAGCCGACAAACGTACCAATAGTGTTCTGGTGACCGCTGATGAGCTGGAGCGGCAACGCATCAAGGCCCTGATTGAACATATCGACACACCGCTAACGCAAAGCGGTAATGTCAAAGTCATTTATCTCGAATATGCCGTCGCCAAGGATATGGCCGCAGTACTGAGCAAAGTCATCCAGAATATGGACCGGATGAATGCTCAGGATCGGGTTAAAAACGATAACAATATTTCCACCGTTGAGGCTGATGAGGGCACTAACTCGCTGATTATCACCGCCGAAGCCGACACTATGCAGTCGCTGCTGGCGGTTATCGAACGGCTGGATATTCGCCGTGCCCAAGTGCTGGTAGAGGCGATTATTGTCGAGATGACCGATGATGATGGTCGCGATCTGGGCATCGAGTGGTTGTTCATAAATGACAAGGGTGCCTACGGAGCTTCGAATAATTCCGGCCTGGGTGGCGCAGTCGCCGCTGCCGGTTTTGAAACCGACGATAACGGCGATCCTGTCGATGCCCGGGTCGGTATTGCCGAAGTGATTGGCGGTGCTACCGGCCAGGTGTTGGGTATAGGTCGGCTGGATGATGACCTTAGCTTTAATGTGGTGGTAAATGCCCTGCAACAAAATACCCAGGCTAATATATTATCCACGCCTTCATTGATGACGCTGGATAATGAAGAGGCCTCTATTGTAGTGGGTCAAAGTATTCCCTTTGTCACCGGCTCCTATACCGCCACGGGTAGTAGCTCATCCAACCCGGATAACCCTTTCCAGACCGTGGAGCGGGAAAACGTCGGTATCACCTTAAAAGTCACACCACAGATCAACGAAGGTGATTCTCTGGTGCTGGCGATCTCGCAGGAAGTCTCCAACGTGGTGGGTACCAGCGCCGTGCTGAATAGCAACCCGATTACCAGCGAGCGAAAAATTAATACCAAGATTCTTGCCGATAATGGTCAGACTATCGTGCTGGGTGGTTTGATCGAAGACAATATCAGCGAGCGAGTGCAAAAAGTACCGGTACTGGGTGATATCCCTGTGCTTGGCAGGCTCTTCCGCAGCACCTCAACCTCCCGTGGAAAAAAACACTTGCTCATTTTCCTGCGACCCACCATCGTCAGAGACAAGCGCGAAATGGATAATGCCACCGCACAGAAATACCGACTGATCCGCGAGCGGCAATTGGCAGAAATCAGAGATGGCGTTGACCTGATTGATGACCGGACTTTGCCTCTGTTGCCCGAGTGGCGTGAGCAGTTGGAAGCGCTGGAAGAAATTAAAGAAGAGTCCGACCAAGCGGCACAGCAAGAAAAGTCGAGTGGTCAGCAGCCGGGTAATAAAGCTGGAGACTCGGAACGCCTGTGAGCACGGTGATGACGGACAACAGGGACGACATGGGTGACAGGGGCAGTAGCGAAGAGCCACAAGCTCTGGCCTTAATGGAGGGAATTGACGATAGCCTGGTCGTTTCGGAGATTGAGCTTGAAGCCGAATTAGCACCCGCCGAGTCGCTGCGCAGACTGCCCTTCAGTTTCGCCAAACAACACGGTGTATTACTGGATGTTGAAGACGACACTGCCCATATTCATTATCGTCCAGGTCTGAAACTGGACACACTGGTCGAGTTGCGACGCGCGCTGGCCCGCCCGCTGGTAACCCATTCACTGACGGATAAAGAATTTCAGGCACGTCTGACCCGCACCTACCAGAAAGACAATAGTGAAGCGGTGCAGGTGGCCGAGGACATGGGAGCCGATATTGACCTCAGTCGTCTGGCCGATGAGATTCCCGATACCGCCGACCTGATGGATGCTGAGGATGATGCACCGGTTATTCGCCTGATCAATGCGGTGTTATCCCAGGCGGTGCGCGAACAGGCCTCAGATATTCATATTGAAACCTTTGAAGACCGGCTGACGGTACGTTTTCGAGTGGATGGTGTGCTAAACGAGGTGCTTTCGCCTAAGCGCATGCTCGCACCCTTGTTAGTCTCACGCTTAAAAGTCATGGCAAAACTGGATATTGCCGAAAAACGCATTCCACAGGACGGCCGCATTTCGATTCGACTGGCGGGCCACGCCGTTGATATTCGAGTGTCGACCATTCCCTCCGCCCACGGCGAGCGGGTCGTGCTGCGGTTACTGGACAAACAGGCCGGCCAACTGGAGCTGGAACAGCTAAGGATGAATCCCGCTGTACACAAAACCTACCGTAAAGCGCTGAAAACACCGCACGGTATTATTCTGGTCACCGGCCCGACTGGCTCCGGTAAAACCACCACACTTTACGCTGGGCTGACCGATATCAATGAGAGCAGCCGTAACATTCTCACAATAGAAGACCCCGTCGAGTACCTGCTGCCCGGCATAGGTCAGACTCAGGTGAACACCAAAGTCGATATGACCTTTGCCCGCGGCCTGCGCGCTATTTTACGGCAAGACCCGGATGTGGTGATGGTGGGTGAAATTCGCGATACTGAAACCGCTGAGATTGCGGTTCAGGCCAGTTTGACCGGGCATTTGGTGTTATCGACCCTGCATACCAACACCGCCATTGGGGCGATCACCCGCCTGTTGGATATGAGCATCGAACCTTTTCTGCTTTCATCCAGTCTGATTGGCGTGATGGCGCAGCGACTGGTACGGGTGCTGTGTGAACATTGCAAAGAACAACATGCGGCCGGTGAAGCGGAGCTGTCACTACTGGCGATGGAGAACAGCACAGAACCGGTGCCAATCTATCGCGCCGTGGGTTGCGAACATTGCAATCACACGGGCTATAGAGGGCGTACCGGTATTTACGAAATGATCGAGGTTGATGATCAGTTGCGGCTGATGATTCACGAGGGCGCCGGTGAACATGACATGGTGCGGCAGGCTCGGAAAACCTCAAGCAGTATTCTCGAGGATGGTCGCCGCCGGGTACTGGCGGGGGAAACCACGGTTGAGGAAGTGTTACGGGTGACGGCGGCATGATAATGGACGTTGGTAGCAAGGAGCTAAACTGAGCCATGTCGGCATTCAGCTACAAGGCACTTGATGCCAATGGCAAAGTCGTCAAGGGACTGATCGAGGGCGATTCTGAACGGCAGGTAAGGAGCCAGCTGCGTTCGCGCAAATTAAAGCCGGTGGCGGTGAAAGAATCCGCTGAAAAAACCAGTCAGCAAAATGCCGATAATCCACTGCAGAGTTTTTTTAAACCTCGAATCAGCCAATCAGATCTGGCGTTGATAACGCGTCAGCTGGCGACCTTGGTCCAGTCGAATATGCCCCTGGATGAAGCGCTGACAGCCACCGCTCAGCAGGCGCGTAAGCCGAGAATTAAAAGCCTGATGCTGCAGGTTCGCGCCCGGGTACTGGAGGGACATAGTCTTGCCTACGGTTTAGGGGATTTTCCACAAATCTTTAACGAAATGTACTGCGCCATGGTCAGGGCCGGGGAACACGCCGGTTTTCTCGGCACGGTACTGGAGCAGTTGGCGGACTACACCGAAAGCAGCCAGTACACCCAACAAAAACTAAAAGGCGCGATGATCTATCCGATCATCCTGATGTTTTTATCCGTGGCGGTGATCGGGGTGCTAATGGTGTTTGTGGTGCCCGACCTGGTGGGCATGTTCAATCACACCAAGCAGGAGTTGCCGGCGCTAACCAAAATGGTGATCGCCACCAGCCACTTTTTTACCGAGAAGTGGTGGCTTGTTGTAGTGGGGATTGTAGCCCTGATTGTGGCCGTGCAGCAGCTGTTAAAAAGTCCGGCCCGGCGTAAGCTCTGGCATGGTGTTTTACTGAAACTGCCCTTTATTTCAGGGCTGGTCACCTCCGTGGATACGGCCCGCTTTGCCTCCACCCTGAGTATTTTGACCTCCAGCGGTGTGCCCCTGCTTGAAGGTCTGCGTATCGCCGGTGAGGTATTGAGTAATCTCAGGCTGCGTGAGGCCAGTAAGTCCGTGGCCCTGGCGGTACAGGAGGGCGGCAGTTTGCATCGGGCGCTGGATCAGGCCAAAGTATTTCCTCCGATGATGGTGCACATGGTGGCCAGCGGGGAGGCCAGTGGCGAGTTGGAGGCGATGTTGGCGCGGTCGGCAAGCAATCAACAGCGCGAGCTGGAAATGACCCTCGGTACGGTGATGGCGGTATTCGAGCCACTGATGATTATCGTCATGGCAGGTATTGTCTGTACGATCGTGTTTGCGATTTTACTGCCGATTATCGAAATGAATAACTTAATTGCGTAATTGGATATATCAATGAATCTACACTCTTTATCACTTTGTTCAGGTACTCGCCCAGCTGCGGTCAGAGCGGCGGGTTTCAGTTTAATCGAGATCATGGTGGTGCTGGTTATCATTGGCCTGCTGGTCAGTATTGTGGCACCCAACGTACTGAATCGGGCCGATGATGCTCGGGTACAAAAAGTACAGGCGGATTTTGCCGCCATTGCCACGTCTTTAAAAATCTATCGGCTGGATAACTATAACTACCCGACCACCGAGCAGGGGCTGGACGCGCTGGTCGATAAACCCAGTATCGACCCAATTCCTGGCAACTGGAAAAAAGGCGGCTATCTGGAACAGTTACCCGTTGATCCCTGGGGCCGTCCTTATCTCTATCTCAGCCCCGCTGAATTTGGCGACGGTGACTACGATATTTACAGCCTTGGCGCTGATGGTGTCACCGGCGGTGAAGACCAGAATGCCGATATTGGCAGCTGGATGACAAAGGGCGACGGCGAAGAATAATTTATTTTGCGGCTGATCACCTGCCAGACTGGAATGAATACGTGTCATAACATCAAAGGGCATAACCGATGCTCCTCTGGCTTTAGCCTGGTCGAACTGTTAGTCGTTCTACTGGTTATCGGTTTGGGTTATAGCGTGGTCAGCATTAACGTCGGTGAGAACCGCAGCCAGCGATTATTGATAGAAGCTAAAGACTTTGCCAACCAAACCGCGTTGATTGCCGAAGAAGCCGTGCTGACCAATCAGCAATGGGGCGTTGATATTTTTCGGCAGTTTGTTGAGGGACTGGATGGCGAAGAACAATACGCCTATCGTTGGCTGGTGCGAAACGATGACGGCGACTGGCTTAAACCGGCCGCAGGTTTTGACGATGAATATCTCTTCTCGCCCGGGATAGGTCTGCGGCTGAAACTGGATGGCTTGGATGAAGAGTTGGTCCTTCCACCAAAGCGCAAACTTCCCAAGCCCGCGACAAAAGACACCTCTACTGGGGTGATTGCAGCGCTGACTGCCGAGGATGAGGACGAAGCGGTTAGACCCGCGCTGTGGATGTTTTCCAGTGGCGAAATCAGTGCCTTTGAACTCACCTTATTTGATGTCGATGCGCCGGAGAATGAGATTGTAATTAAGGGCGATGAGCTGGGGCGGATCAAATTGCTACCTGGTTCTGTCACAGGAGAGGCTTCTGCGGGAGACGACTTATGAATGACAGGCCACTAACCATAAACTCGATAAGTGAGTCGCCCGCTTTGATTCGCCAAGGGGGATTTACCCTGGTGGAAGTGATGGTGGCCTTGTTGATCGTTGCCGTAGCCATTTCCTCCCTGCTGTTTCAAATGATGTCGGTTATCGATAACACTGCCTACCTGCGCGATAAGGCCGTGGCCCACTGGGTCGCCCTGAATCAGCAGGAATTACTCTATCTGGAAAATCAACATACCAACCAGCTGATCGATCGCGAACGCAGTGGTCGGCAAGACATGGCGGGGCGGGAGTGGTTCTGGCGGGTGACGCCCTTGAATATTGCCACCGGCGACAAAAATTTCCAGCAGGTCAGAATTTCTGTCAGCAGCGATGAGGCGGGGGACTCTTCCGTCGTCAGCCTGAATATTCTTCTGGATCGTTACCATGCTTCCCTTGATAACTGAGCATTTGCCAATAGCTATACGCCAGCCAATAGTAAAGCGCCAGCCGAAAGCTAAAGACTCTGAGACAGTGTGGGCCGGTCGGTTTGCAGGCTTTACCCTGATCGAGGTAATGCTGGCCATGGTGATCACCGCCTTTGTCGCCATGCTGGCCTATAGTGGTCTGGATGCTGCGATGTCTGCCGCCGAGAGTCATGAGGGGCAGGCCGAGCGCATTGCCGAAATACAATTGCCGTTGAGTGTGCTGGAGCGGGATATTCGCAACTCCGTGGCGCGGCCTATTCGCGATGAGTACGATCAGTTTATTGGCGCGATGGTAGGCGGCGAGCTGAATGACTATCCGCTGATACTGACCCGCAGTGGTTGGGATAATCCCAGAGAATTGCCCCGGAGCAATCTGCAACGAGTGCGCTATGTACTGGACAATGAAGAATTGTGGCGTGAAAGCTGGCCGGTACTGGAGCGGCTCTCCGAGGAAGAGGGGCAGACCCGGACGCTTTTATTGGCGGGCATAAAACGTTTTCAGTTGTCTTTCTTAAATCCGGGTAGCGTCAATGCCTCGCAAAGTCCCTTAGGGGGTGAATGGATAGAGGAGTGGTCGGAGCCGCAGCAACTACCGCTCGCGGTTGAGATCACACTGGAAATCGATAATTTTGGCGAGGTGAAGCGTGTCTTTAGTTTACCTGCGCCCTGATCTTCGAATACTTATCCGCGGCCGGTATGACAAGCATCAGCCCTTTAAGAGCCAACCTTTTAAGAGCCAGCGTGGTGCTGCACTGGTATTGGCGCTGACCGTGGTGGCGATTGTGGCTGTGTTGGCAACGGTGGTGGGGACTAATTTTCAGGTGATCGTAAAACGCGTTGAAAATCAGCTGTACGGTAAACAAGCCTATGCCTATATGCGTGGCGCGGAGGGTATCGCCAGAAAAATTTTACAGCAGGATTTTGAGGCGGCAACTGATAAAGATCATCGCAGCGAGGGCTGGTTGCGGCAAACGGTAGAATTTCCACTGGAGCAGGGCATAATATCCGGGACGCTCTGTGATTTGCAGGCACGTTTTAATATCAATAACCTGTTGAGCGGCACCGCTACGGGCAATAATTTTACCCCGGATCAGGAGTTGTTTATTCGCCTGTTGCAGACGCTGGAGCTGGAGCAGACTATCGATCAGCAGGAAGCGATTGATATCACCTATGCGGTGAAAGATTGGATTGACAGTGACAATGAGGTTAGCTCCACAGGCGGGGCTGAAAACGGGTATTATACGGATCTGGATTTACCCATGCGGGCGGCAAACCGACCGATGATGGATATCTCCGAGTTGCGTTGGATTCGTGGTATGAATCCCGAGCGCTACCGGGCACTGGCGCCCCATATAGTGGCTATGCCAGTGGGGGTATCGCTTAATGTGAATACCGCCGATCTGAGGTTGCTGCAAGCGATTAATGCCAGTGGGCTGTTACAGCCGCTGACGGAGACCGAAGCCGAAACCCTGTTAAGTGACCGGGACGGTGATATTGATGGCCCCTTGTCCCAGCAGGAAACTGGTTTTGATGATATAGCAGCCTTTGTGGCGGCACACCCTGCACCGCAGCTCTTAACGACAGGGCTGAGCGTGGAAAGCCGTCACTTTCTGTTGCAGACTGAAATGCTGTTTGAAAATCGGCGTTACAAGCAGTTGAGTGTGTTGAAAAGAGACAATGCTGGTGGGATAAAAACGATTATGCGTGGAGGTGAGGAATTGGGCGTTTGTCGAGGTGAATCTTCAGCCGCGCCTGCCAACCGCTAATCTATAAACTGACAAGTACGAATCTATATTCAAGAAATAGAAAGCAGATAAACCGACAGCAATACTAAAGAGAAAATTCGTGACAGCAACTCTACTAGTCAAACAGTGCGGCATTGATAATTTCGAATGGCTCAGTGTCAGCGAAACACAGGGGAATTCATCCTATCAGGTTGGTGATGGCGAGCGTCTGCGTGATGCCTGCCAGCATTTGACCAACAGCATTTTATTGATTGCCGCTGAGACCGTCACCCTGCGCCGGGTGAAGTTCGATAAGCATGAGAAAAAACTGCTGCGCCAGACTCTGCCCTACACCCTGGAAGAAGACTGCATTGAAGATGTTGACGCTCTTCACTTTGCTATGGGTACCGTAGCCGAAGATTCGGTGCCGGTGGCGCTGATCAATCGCGAACGCCTGGCTGATGCCTTGCTGGATGTCGAGCAGGAAGAGGTCGAAATTCGACAGTTAGTGTCGGAGCTATCCTTTGTGCCGCTGCCTGAGAATGGCTGGAGTATCTTGATTTGTAATGAGCGCTGGTTAGTCCGCGTCGACGAGAGCCGGGGGTTTGCGCTGGAGGCTGAGACGGCCTGTTTTGCTCTGCAGCTGCTTTTGGATGAGAACGAGCACCTGCCGGAAGTTCTGAGAGTGTATTCGGGCGCGGCTGATCACAATGCCATTTTAGCGAGTTTACCAGAGTTGCTGCGTGGGGTTGTGGACTGGCTCGATGAGGATTATTGGCAGGTGATGGCGGCGGGTTACCAGCAGCAGTTAGAGCTTCCCAGTTCGGTGAATTTGTTGCAGGGTGATTTTGCCCGCAGTCTTCCCTGGAAGCGCTGGTGGAAAAACTGGCGCCTGATCGTCATCCTCTTTCTGGCGGCAATTCTGGTGCAATTTGCCAGCACCTTTACTCAGCTGCAGGTGCTGGAATCCCGCAATGTTGAACTGCGCGCAGAGCTTGAGCGGGCTTACCGGGACGTTGTGCCTCAGGGTGCGGTGATCGACCCCGAAAAGCAATTGCGTCGCAAGGTTAACGCTTTGAAGGGCGGTGGTGACGTTGGATTTATTCCGCTATTTGCCCAGGTGGCTGAAGTGCTGGCAACGGTTGATGGCCTGGTGGTGCAGAGTTTGAATTACACTGAAAAACAAGATGAAATCCGGGTGACGATTTTGGCGAATGGTTTTAACGATGTTGAATCCACACGAGCTACCTTGGCTTCGAAGGGACTGCTTGCCGAGTTGACGGGCAGCAATGCCGAAGGCAATAAGACGCGAGCAAGGTTGCGTGTTAGAAGTCAATAAATTAGTAGCTAATAAGTTAGAGATCAAAAAACAACTGAAAAGCGTTTAAGGTGTTTTGATGCAACAGTGGATAAAAAATCTGTCACGCAATGAGCAGCTCATGTTACTGGTGGGTGCGGTTGTCATCGTCTTGTATATTCTCTTCGTCGTCATATTACAACCGATGTCCGGCTCGGTAGCAGCGCTTGAAAACAAGAATCAAGTGGCCGAGGAAAGTCTGCAGAATGTCAAAGCATTGGCTGCAGAATACAAGGCATTAAATGCGGCGGGTTTTGGAAGCAGTGGTGGCGGTAATGAGCAAAATCTGACGCGACTGATCGATAGCACGGTTAAGAAAAATCAACTGGCTATGAGTCGTTTTCAGCCTTCCTCCTCGGGAGATGTACAGGTGCGTTTTGAAAATGCGGCGTTTAGCAATATTCTCGCCTGGCTGAATGAACTTGAGACCGATAATGGTGTGTTAATCCGGGATTTATCCGTCACTAACGGATCAGCAGTAGGATTGGTTAATGTCTCGGTACGGGTAAGGCAGGGAGTCTGATTATGAAGTGGTTTTTAGCCGTTATTGTTGGGTTGGTTTTATTGATAGTGGTGTCAGTGGTCTATGCACCAGCCAGTGTGGTGCCAACTCTACTTGCGGAACTTGAACAGCGCCAGTTGCTACCTCCCGATGCGCCCAGAGTTAAATTGCTCAATACCAGTGGTACGGTTTGGAACGGACAGGCTGCCGAGGCAATAGTGGATGTTGATGGTGTACCGATGGAACTCGGTCAGTTGTCCTGGCAGTTAAGTGCCTCATCATTATTGGCCGGCGAGCCAGTGATTGATGTGATCGTTCTCGGACAGAAACATAATCTGAAGGCCAGGGTCACGGTGAATCAGCAGGGTGTTATCCGAGCTGATGATATTGAGGGGCGGCTACCTATCAGTATGCTGGAGCCTTGGTTACCTATGGTAGTGAAGGGGGAAATGGCACTGGTGATCGACCACTGGGTCTTTTCTCAGGATGAATTAATTGCGTTGGATGGGGTCATTAATCTGGAATATGTCGATTGGCTGGGCGGTGAATACGATATGCCGCTGGGCAATTATATGGGGCAGGTTTCCGTTAAGGATAAACTAGTGCATATTCAGCTGAATGATTTCAGTGCACGTTTGGGTATTGATGGTTTACTATCTATAGCCCCCACGGGCAATTACCTGTTTAATGCGACCTTGCAGCCGCGTGAGGGTCTGGCGCCGGAAGTGGCTGAGACTATCACCTGGTTTGGCAAGCGTGATGCCAATGGTGATGTACTAATCTCCAAGCGCGGCCGTTTTTAATAACCCGCATTTTAAGTATTAAGCGTCAATTACTAATTGAAATTATGCAACGATAAGCGTCTGGATATTCGTATTTAACCTGAATTTTCGCATTTAAATAGTCAAATATGGGAGTAAGAATAATGCGGTTTTTAATCAAAAAGTTTATAACAGCGATAGCCAAAAATTGTCAGCGTGTGGGAGTGATGGCTGGATTGCTGGCAGTTAGCGTGAGTGTCAATGCACAGTCGGCGGATCAAAATAAAATGATGGCACAGATGATGGAAATGCAGCAATGTTTCCAGTCGATCGATCAGTCAGAGATTAATGCCTTGCAACAGCGTGCGCTGGAATTGCAGCATACGATCAAATCTCTTTGTTCAAAGGGTCAGGAGAGTAAAGCCACCCAACAGGCTATTGCCTTCGGTACTGAAATTGCGCAATCCCAGACGGTTAAAAAAATCAGGCAGTGTACTGAAAAAATTCCAGAGATCATGAAAAATATGCCCAACCCCATGGCGGCCTATGAAGATTATGATCGAGATTACACCGACGTTAGTGTCTGCGAGGAAATTTAATTGCGGTCGATGCTTCGATATGCTGCTGCTGGCCGAAATGTTGTTCGCAATGCTGTAATCGTTACCCTTATTGTTTTTTTGCTTTCGGCCTGCGCTGCTTTAACCCCCCGTTATGAGCAGCCAGGCATTACCGTCACCTCCTTTCGCTTATTGCCCGCAGATTCTGTTAATCCAAAATTTGAAATTGGCTTGCATATTACCAATCCCAATGCTGTGGAGTTAGCCTTGCGCGGGGTGGCTTATTCCGCCTCGATAGAAAATCAGGAAATACTGACTGGAGTCAGCAATCAGTTGCCAGTGATCGATGCCTACGGTGAGGGGGATGTTACCCTTGTGGCTACCGCCAATCTTATTAGTGGCTTTCGTCTATTTACCCGGATGATGCTGGAAGGCTCATCAACGATGAATTATCAGTTACGCGTGAAGCTCGATGTGGGCAGAATACTGTCACCTATCGTGGTGGAAAAACAAGGCAAGTTGCTGCTATAAGCTCCCCATTTCAGCTATGCTGAACTGTTTCGATGTGCTGCATTAATCTCTGCATAGCCGTGCTGGCTGGAATGGGATTGAAGGAATTAGTCTGCCAGTTTTGTGTCCAGTCTTTATAGGTGATTTCGCCGAGCTTTCTATCCCGCAACCAGTGGATCAACTTCAACGTTTTAAAGCCATCAAACCCGTGTTGTAAATGCCGCAGTCGGGTGGCGGCTGTTTTGCCATGTTGGTAGCTGTGCTGGAGCGCTTGTTCCAGGGCAAAGTGGTCAGCGAGCTCCAGTAGCCAGTCGTGGTTTAAATCAGCGTAGCCGGCGGTTTTATCCTGCGCTAATACAGCCTCAATGGCATCTGAGATGTTTGTGTATGCCTGACTTAGCACTCTTAGAACGGCCAGAAAACTCTGTAGATAGAGAAAGCTCTCGGGATGATAGAGCGACATCTGGCAAGGATCACCTAAGCGATCGAGCTCAGCAGTTGCCGGGCCGGTACCAAAGGGCACTCGGGTGGAGTGCCTGGCGATAATATTTATCTCTGGTTTCTCTAAGCTGACAATCTGGCCAGTTTTGGCCAGTTTATTCAGCAGATAAAAATCCTCTGCGCCTGAACGTTTAGGAAAGCCTCGCACCTGTGCATACTGTGCGGCCTGCACGGCGATAATACTGCCGATGGTGTGAAAGGCGTAGGGTGAGCCGGCCCAATGCAAACCGTTGACATAATAGTGCAGGGAAAATTCGTACAGCAGCGTCGGTAGTGGCGGAGTCGCATCGGTAAAAATATGTGCAAAGGGGAATACGCAGGCAGCGGTATGGTTTGTGTTATTAAAAGGCGCCAGAGCTGAGAAATAGTCAGCAGATAAAACTGTGTCGGCATCGGTATTG
This sequence comes from Oceanicoccus sp., assembly GCA_965661375.1. Lineage (GTDB taxonomy): Bacteria > Pseudomonadota > Gammaproteobacteria > Pseudomonadales > Dasaniaceae > Oceanicoccus. The sequence continues at coordinate 104,410 of CBFIDJ010000008.1, forward strand.
GCTATCCAACTGGAGCGAACTTTTTGCTGCTGAATCAGCGCATATAAAATATCGGCACCGACTTTTCTGGCCAGGCCTACGCCCTGTTTTTTGGGAATGGCTTCGCCCTTTAAGGCCCTGTCGATAATCAGTAAGCTACTATCGTTGGCAAGTTGATAAGCGCGTAGCTGTGACTGCTCGCACTGCCAATAGCTGTTCTCTGAGCTTAATCGGTCGTGGGCCAGCCAAGGCTCTAACCAATCTTTACTGGGGTCATGATCCGGTCGGTTTAAAACCAGTAGCAGTAATGTTCCCGGGTGTAGCTCTGCAAAGTCACAAAATCGTTCAAGAACAGAGACGGATTCTCGATAGACAGGAATAACAAGACCGCGCTCAAAATACTGGTGGAATGCGGTAACAGCTTGCGCCTCTGGTTCGGCATAGTGCAACAGGTATTTGTCGAGCTTGGCCATAGGCGATTAATCGGTTACAAGCGGGAGAGCTTAGTGAAATCCGCGTTAGTGAAGCGCAGGGCGATAGGGTAGTTTGGTGACTATCTCGGCTTCAATCGTGGTTAATTGCTGCAGGCGCAACATAACGACCTCTTCGGGGAAGTAGAGCAGCGCCAGGTCGATCATCAAGTCCTGATGTCGTTCTTCCGAGCGGCTTATAGAGGTGTAAAAGGTTTTCAGCTTGCCGGGTTCCAGCGCGGTGGCGATCAGGCCGAAACGCTCGGCACCACGGGCTTCGATAATGCCACCAATCAATAGTCGATCAATAAAATACTCGTCGCTGCCCTTGCGCAGGGATTTTCTGAAGGTATTCACATAGGGATCTTTCTCATCCTTGCAGGTGATGCCGCCGCGACTGTGGATCAGTTTGACCACTTCGCGGTAATGGGTCATCTCTTCTACGGCCAATTCAGACATGGCCTCCACTAACTCAACCCGGTTGGGATAATGTGAGAGCATGGAGATTGCCATGCCCGCAGCTTTCTTTTCAGCTGCGGCGTGATCCAGCAGGAATTGATCGAATTCAGCCAGTACCGTATCGGTCCACTGCTGAGGCGTTGCATAGCCGAGATTGATCTTGCTCATAACACTATCTGATGGTCTTTCGGAAAGAGCCACGCATTATATAGTGGTGTTCAGCCCCCGCAAGTTTAACGCTGTGGTTGGAATTTTAAATTTGTTTAAAAAATAGACGTTTTGAGAGGGGTAAATACCTCGCTGGCCAAGGTGTAAGCCCGCGACAAGAGCGGTTATAATGCCAGGCACTGCACTAGCAATAACAATCGATCCAAGGACCTCCTATGATTATCAAACCCCGTGTGCGCGGTTTTTTATGTGTAACAACCCATCCCACCGGCTGTGATGCCAATGTAAAAAATCAGATTGATTATGTGAAGGCCAATGGTCCCATTGATGGTGGCCCTAAGAAGGTGCTGGTGATTGGTTCATCGACCGGTTACGGTCTGGCTTCACGTATTACTGCCGCCTTTGGCAGTGGTGCCTCTACACTGGGGCTGTTCTTTGAAAAAGAAGGCACTGAGAAAAAACCGGGTACGGCCGGCTGGTATAACTCGGCGGCTTTTCATAAATATGCCGAGGCGGAAGGTTTGTACGCCAAGAGTATTAATGGCGATGCGTTTTCTGACGAAATCAAACAGAAAACTATTGAGGTGATTAAACAAGATCTGGGTCAGGTGGATCTGGTGGTCTACAGCCTGGCCTCACCTCGTCGGCAACACCCAAAAACCGGTGAGGTCCATAACTCCACCCTAAAACCTATCGGTAAAGATGTGGTACAAACCGGCATGGATACCGATAAAAATGTACTCAAGCAATTTACCATCGAAGCAGCGTCACAGGATGAAATCGACAACACCGTGGCGGTGATGGGCGGTGAAGACTGGCAGATGTGGATTGATGCGCTGCATGAGGCCGATGTATTGGCTCCGGGTGCCAAAACCACTGCCTATACCTATATCGGCGACCGGATTACTCACGATATTTACTGGGATGGCACCATTGGTGCGGCCAAGAAAGACCTCGATCAAAAAGTACTTACTATTCGCGACACGCTGGCCGCCAACGGTGGTGATGCCAGAGTATCGGTACTGAAAGCGGTCGTCACCCAGGCCAGCTCGGCGATTCCGGTGATGCCGCTCTACCTTGGCCTGTTATTTAAAGTAATGAAAGAAGATGGCAGCCACCAGGGCTGTATCGAGCAAATTGATTTGTTATTCCGCGAAAGTCTCTATGGCGCTTCGCCAAAACTGGATGATGACGGCCGCTTACGCGCAGACTATCTGGAGTTGCAACCGCATATCCAGCAAAAAGTGGAACAGCTGTGGGCCAGTATCAATGATGACAACTTATTCGAAATCAGTGATATGGAGGGCTACAAGCACGAGTTCCTGAAACTGTTTGGTTTTGAAATGGACGGTGTCGACTACGATGCGGATGTTGACCCTGCGGTACCCATTAAAAACCTGGTGTAGTGATCATGAGAACAAAAGAATGGCCACTTGATGTGCGCTGGAGTGACCTGGATTTACTGGGTCACGTCAATAACATCGTCTATGCTGAATATTTCATGGATGCGCGGGTGGAATATACCAGCGAATTTCGCGAGCTATACCAAAAGCTCAACGTGGGTACCGTGGTGGTACAGGCCAATTACAGCTACAAAGTGCCCGCGCTGTATCCTTCAAAACTGAAGGTAATCACCACCACTGAAAAGCTCGGGAATACCAGTATGACCATGTTGCATCAGCTGGTGGGTCGCGATCACGATACCTTGTACTGCGAAGCCTATGTCACCATGGTGTGGGTTGATCGGGAGACCAATAAGCCAGTACCGATTGATGAGGAAGTTAAGGATTGGCTCACTAAGGACTAGACTTAAGAGCTATATCACTGCTGTCCCATTAACTTTTTGTTGGATGACAAAAGTAGTAGAGTGAAGGGGCTTACCGAGCATCTTGTCCCGAGCGGGACATGAATCCGGCATTCGCCATCGCGACACGCCGTGAATACGTCCATGTACCCAAAGCACTCATTACATTCGCGGGGCAGGCTCTAGGCTCGGCGCCAGCGTCCATGCTGGCGACGGTCGCGCTGGCAAACACCGTATCCATGTCTTCAGAGTTAATGGGACAGCAATGGAGCTATATCTAAGAATCAGATCTAAGAACCAGGCAAGCGATTAAGCTGGCGGAGTAGTTGCAATGATGAGTGACATTATTCCCGGTCAGGTGTACCAGCTATCAGACAGAGTCAGTCGTATCACCGCGCCGAATCCCGGCAAGATGACCGGTCCCGGGACTAACACCTATTTAGTGGGGAAAGAGCGTGTTGCGGTGATTGATCCGGGGCCGGCGCTGCCCTCTCATATTGAGGCCATCCTTAAGGCCTGTGGTGATCGCCTGCACTGGATTATCGTTACCCATACCCACCGTGATCATTCCCCCGCTGCGGCCCGCTTAGCCGAAGCGACAGGCGCTACAGTGATGGGTAATAAGCTACCCGATAATGATGGTTTTCAGGATGACTCCTTTCACCCAATGAAGGGTTTTTTTCACGACGAAGTTTTTCAGGCTGATGACTTTACCCTGCGTGCGTTATTTACCCCCGGCCACGTCGACAACCATCTCTGCTTTCTGGTGGAGGAAGATGGCCTATTACTGACCGGCGATCATATTATGCAGGGGTCTACGGTGGTGATTATTCCGCCCCATGGGGATATGAAGGATTATATTGATTCTCTGCAGTTACTACTAAACTATTCCCTAAACGCTATAGGTCCGGGGCACGGACATGTAATCCTGGACCCTCATGATGAGGTAAAAGGACTGATAGCTCATAGACTTGGACGCGAATCCAAGGTTATTGAAAAACTGGGAAAAAGTGCGCCGGTTAGTACGGAGCAACTTACCCGGCTGGTATATGACGATGTAGATCCATCGCTACATTCCATCGCGAGCTATTCTTTACTGGCACATTTAATAAAATTACAAAAAGAACACCGAGCTATACTTTCTGATAATACCTGGTCGCTGACGGATTAAAGCGTCATCTTCATGAGAGCTTCAGTATAAGAGAGCCTTCAGACTGATAAACTCTTTACGGCATCATTAGAAAAAGATACACACTACTCACATTTATCGAGTTTATCGCCTATGCGAATGAAAACAATCAGGGTCGCGGTTATTCTTGCCTTGATGATTGTGTTAGTGCTCAGCTATAGCTACTCACAGAGCGCATCACAAAACAATCGACTGGTCAGCGAAGATCCAAGAGTTTGGCAGCAAGATATTGAGCAATTCCAACATGAGGATGAGCATTCGCCAGCGGCTAAAGGCAGTGTTTTGTTTATCGGTAGTTCCAGTATTCGTCTGTGGAAAACCCTGGCGCAGGATATGCAACCGCTGCCGGTCTTGGCTCGGGGGTTTGGTGGCGCCAAAATCATGGATGTCAGTTACTATGTCAGCAGCATTGTTGCCCCTTATGAGCCTGCGGCGATCGTAGTGTATGTTGGCAGTAATGATCTCAGTGATGCCATGGGTAATACGCCCAAGACTTTGCAGAAAATAAAACCCCTGTATCAGCAGTTGGTTGAGCGTTTAAAACGTGCCGCGCCCGGCGCTGGCATTTATTTTATTGCCCTTCGGTCAGTGCCTGCTGCTATCCACCTTAGGGATGAATATAAAGTTGTGAATCAGTATCTCGAAAGCCTGTCGAAGGGGGATGCGCAGGTTCATTTTATTGATGCCAATGCAGCGCTTTACACTGCAAGTGGTGCTATCAATAAAAATTTTTACGGGCTTGATAATATTCACTTGAATCAACTGGGCTACAGACGTTGGGGCGAGGTGATCCGTGAGCGCCTGTTACAAGATTTGTCTTTTTCTAATGAACAATAACTACGCTAAACCACAATAAGGATCTGTGATGAAAAAAATAGCCACAATTTTACTGGCGGTATTTGCGTTATTAGCTGGGTTACAGGTGGGCGTGTATTTGTCTTCATCTGATAAAGTTGTGGTAGACGAATCATCCCATCGAGCTTTGGCCGCTGGAGAGGTAGTTGGTATGGCGACAGAATACAATACCCATGCCTGGTTGGGTTTACCTTACGCGCGAGCACCACTTTCCAATTTACGCTGGAAGGCCGCACGTCCGATAGAGCCCTGGGAAGGAGTTAAAGTCTCGACCAGTCAGCCTGAGCACTGTATGCAAGTTGGTAGCCTTGCAGTGACTAATAGTTTTTGGAAGTGGGGCAAGCCCGTTGGCTCAGAAGATTGTCTGTACTTAAATCTTTGGAGTCCACGTTTTGAGCTCGGTTTTGTCCCCAGAGGGGAAGATAGGTTGCCAGTAATGTTATGGATACATGGCGGAGGTAATACTTCAGGGGCCGCATCTCGCTTTGATATGGCTCAGCTTGCGGGCACTCAAAAAATCGTGGCGCTGGCGATTAATTATCGCTTGGGTATGTTGGGCTGGTTTACTCACCCCGCGTTATTAAGTACAGCTGAAACACCCGCCGATGCCTCGGGTAACTTTGCAGTTACCGATATGATTCAGTCCCTGATGTGGGTGCAGGAAAATATCGAATATTTTGGTGGCGACCCTAATAATGTGACAATTTTTGGTGAGTCTGCGGGTGGGTTGAATGTGGCGGCCTTATTGGCTTCGCCTATGGCTCAGGGGTTGTTTCATCGGGCAATTATTCAAAGTGGTAGTGTTGCAACATTTGGTGTGCCTGAGGCAGAAAATTTTGTCGATGATGAAATGCCAGGCGTAAAAAACAGTTCTTCCGAGATATTAATTCGCCTGCTGGTTGCCGACAAGCAAGCTCAAAATCGAAGTAGTGCAAAGGCACTTATTGCTGATATGAGTGATGATGAGATTCTGCGGTATTTTTATAGCCAGTCATTTGAAGAGTTATTGGGTGCTTATGAAGTGAGTGAAATGGGCACGTATGACTCACCAAAAATGTACCGCGATGGTGTGGTATTGCCAGCAATAGATATAGTGGAGTGGTTGCAAGAACCGGCCAACCACAGCGCCATACCCACCATTACCGGTTACAACAAGGATGAACAGAAACTATTTTTAGCTTTTGACGAAAGAATGGTTAAAAGCACTCTGAAAATAATTAAAGAGGTTGTAGATAAAGATAGCTATGAACGCCAAAATCGCTACCGGTCAGATGACTGGGCAGCATCTTCTGTTGTACAAGTAGCTGATGCTTTGCATCAGTCGGGAACTCCTGTATGGGCTTACCGGTTTGACTGGGATGAAGGGGCTGATACCTGGAGAGGTAATACGGCGGAAGTGTATGGCGCTGCCCATGGTTTTGAAATTCCTTTTCTTTTTGGTGATTGGGAAGGTTTTGAACTATTAGGTGTCGCCACAGAGATGAACGCCTCAGGGCGAATGTTACTGGCTGATCAAATGGTTTCCTATTGGGCTGAATTTGCCTATAACGGAAACCCGGGCAGAGGGCGTAATGACGGTATGGTGAAATGGCAATCGTGGCAAGGTGATAGCGCTAGAGAAAGTGGTGGCCAGCTTATGGTTTTTGACTCCGCGGCCGATGGTGGGGTCAGGATGGAGCGGAATTTTTTAAATTTTTATGAGTTGAAGGAGCGGTTAAAAGAGGATAGTTCTTTTCAGAGTAACCGTGAACGTTGCATGCTCTACACGCAGATGTTTTTTTATACAGATGAATTTATTACTACCGAATATGCTGATCTCGGTTGCGCCCAGTTCAACCCTGAACAATTTGGTGCCTATGTCTGGTAATAAGGTTGCAAGTACTTTTGATAAAAAGCTGGCTGGCGTTAGGTGCCTATTGTTGTGTGTCTGGCTTAATGTGCCGCTGTTGATAGGATTTTTCATATTTTCCTATCTCTGATCCCCGGCCATTTTTTATTGGCCCTCGTTTTCCTGTGTTTACTAGGATATTTCGTCATTTGTGGCATCGTAACTTCTAACGATAAGCAAAATTGTTGATATTAAAAAACTGTCTAACTAACAGGGTGCCGGATTGCCTTTATTGTCTATAGACTTAAGAAAGGTTTTCCTAACGACTGCGAGGTATAGCACAAGTAGATCCTGAATATTAAAAATTCAGCTTTTAAATTGTAAGGTTATTAACTTTGGTCGATTGCAACTGCATCGAGAGTGCTAATAACCGATTCACAATCTGGTTTTTATCTGTGTTGGAAGACCGTTGAAAACAAGTGCTGTGACATTACAGTGTAAAAGCATAGCGATCGAAAAATTTTCTATGCCTTAAACCCAATAAAACACTAAGGAAAACAGTGGGATGGCTTTAGCAATAATCTTGTTTCTTCTTCTGGTTGGTTCAGTCATATTCAATTTTGTGAGTCCGTGGCAGGCTACTCCCGTTGCCTCCAACTGGGGCTCTATCGATACCACCATTGTTATCACGCTGATCATCACCGGTATATTCTTTATCGCTATTACTCTGTTTGTGGTCTATGCGCTGGTGAAGTATCGCCACCGGGAGCCTTCAGGTGATGGGGTTCATCAATCCTCCTATGAACCGGATAATAAAAAACTGGAATGGTGGCTGACGGGTATTACCACAATTGGCATCTGCGGTTTATTAGCGCCGGGTTTGGTGGTTTATAATGATTTTGTCCATGTTCCGGAGGAAGCTGCGGAGGTTGAGGTGTTTGCCAAGCAATGGATGTGGGCCTATCGCTTACCGGGTGAGGATGGCAAGCTCGGCAATGCCAGCGTAGGCAATATCACCGCGAGTAATAGTTTTGGTATCGACCCTGACGACCCCGATGGTCAGGATGATATTCTGATTAATAGCAATGTGCTGTATCTCCCTGCGGATCAACCTGTCAATATGTTGCTGCGATCAATCGATGTATTGCACAATTTTTATGTCCCCCAATTTCGCGCCAAGATGGATATGGTACCGGGACAGGTTTCCTACTTTTGGTTTACCCCCACAGAGAAAGGTGAGTACGAAGTACTTTGCGCGGAGTACTGCGGGCTGGCGCATTACAATATGAAGGGGCGTGTAATTGTTGCCAGTGCCAACGACTATGCCAGCTGGCTGGCGACTAAACCAACCTTTGCCAGCACTCTCACCGATAGCGGCGGTAGTATGGACGGAGCTATAGAGCAGGGGCGGCAGTTAGCTGAAAGCAGTGGCTGTTTTGCCTGCCACAGTATTGATGGCAGCAAGAGTTTAGGGCCGGGTTGGAAAGGTTTGATGGGCAGCACGGAAACCCTGACTGATGGCAGTTCAGTCGTTGTTGATGCGGAGTATTTTAAAGAGTCTGTGCTGACGCCGAATGCTAAAATTACTAAAGGTTATTCACCGGTGATGGCGCCCTACAATTTTAGCAATGAGCAGCTGGATGCGCTGATTGCTTATGTGCAGTCATTAAGTGGAAGCGAGAAACCTGCTAAAGATACTACTGAAGAACCTCCCTCGTCGGCAAAACAATCTTCGCTCGATGGTAAGCAACTGGCACAGCGACTGGGTTGTTTCGCCTGCCATAGCACCGATGGCAGCAAGTCTCTGGGTCCGACCTGGAAGGGCATGTTTGGTCGCACTGAAACACTGTCAGATGGCTCAAGTCTTATTGTTGATGAAGCCTATATTCGGGAATCCATCACTAATCCGTCGGCAAAAGTTGTTAAGGGTTATCCGCCGGTTATGCAGCCCTATCAGTTGGAGCAGGCTCAGCTGGATGCGCTGGTGGAATTTTCCAGATCAATGGCTGAATAGAATAGATGGCGACTTAAAATAGATGAAAGAAAGACCTAAAGGACGAAACCAATGGTTTCTCAAATCCCAATGTTGCTCAAATAACAAAGTGTAAAGGAGTAGTAGGGTATGGCCTACGCTGAAGATGCCGAGAGAGAAGTACTGCATGAGCCCGGCAGTTTCTGGACCAAGTATGTGTGGAGCCAGGACCACAAAGTCATTGCGATTCAATATTCGCTTACGGCTATTTTTGCCGGACTAATAGCCCTGGTCCTTTCTGCTTTGATGCGGATGCAAATTGGTTTTCCCGGTAGTCTTGAATTTGTCGATGCCAGTACCTACTACCAGGCGATGACCATGCACGGCATGATTATGGTCATTTATCTACTGACTGCCTTGTTTCTCGGTGGCTTTGGTAATTATCTGATACCACTGATGATTGGTGCCCGGGATATGGTATTCCCCTACGTTAATATGCTCAGTTACTGGTTTTATTTATTGTCAGTGATCATTTTGGTGGCCAGCTTTTTTGTACCGGGAGGGCCGACTGGAGCTGGCTGGACGCTGTACCCGCCACAGGCTATTACCGCCGGTACACCGGGTACCGAGTGGGGTATCGTATTAATGTTAGTGTCGTTGCTGGTATTTATTGTGGCGGCGACTATGGGGGGGTTAAATTATGTTACCACGGTCCTTCAGGCACGCACTTACGGCATGAGTTTATTCCGTATGCCTCTGTCAGTCTGGGGTATTTTTATGGCGACGATTCTGGCGCTGCTGGCATTTCCCGCACTGTTTGTCAGTGGCCTTATGATGTTGCTCGATAAGCTGATCGGCACCAGTTTCTTTATGCCGGAAATGATTTCCATGGGGCAGCAGTTGGACCATAACGGAGGCAGCCCGATTTTATTTCAGCACCTGTTTTGGTTCTTTGGTCACCCGGAGGTCTATATTGTTGCGCTGCCTGCCTTTGGCATTGTCTCAGATATGATTAGTGTCCATTCCCGGAAAAAAATCTTTGGCTACAAAATGATGGTATGGGCCATTATTGCTATCGGTGTATTAAGTTTTATTGTTTGGGCGCATCACATGTACGTCAGTGGTATGAATCCTTATTTTGGATTCTTTTTTGCTACGACTACGTTGATCATTGCTGTACCGACAGCGATTAAAGTGTACAACTGGGTGTTAACACTGTGGCGCGGCGATATTCATATGACTGTACCGCTTTTATTTGCAGTTGCTTTTATATTTACTTTTTTGGCTGGCGGTCTTACAGGGTTGTTTCTGGGTAACGTCATAGTCGATGTGCCACTCTCGGACACCTATTTTGTGGTAGCTCATTTTCATATGGTGATGGGGGTGGCGCCGATTCTGGTGATCTTTGGCGCTATTTATCACTGGTTCCCGAAGATCACCGGCAGAATGATGAACGATACTATTGGTATGACACATTTCTGGATCACCTTTCTGGGTACCTACGCCATTTACTTCCCGATGCATTATCTGGGCGTTTTAGGTATGCCTCGCCGTTATTATGATTCCAGCAGTTATGAATTTATTCCAGAGTCAGCGCATGACTTAAATGCATTTATCACCGTTGCTGCATTGATAGTGGGCGTCGCTCAATTATTGTTTTTATATAATATGTTTTATAGCGCCTTTAAAGGTAAACCCGCCCCAGCAAACCCGTGGCGTGCCGCTTCTCTTGAGTGGTTTACACCGGTAAATCCGCCGATTCATGGTAACTGGGGAGAAAAGTTACCGGTGGTACATCGCTGGCCCTACGACTATAGCGTGCCGGGCGTGAAGCAAGACTTTGTTGCTCAAAACCAGGCTGATGATGAGGTGGACAGGGTTAATAAGGAGGTTTCTGTATGAGTGTTCAGGCAATGAAATCACAGGATTTTGGTTTTGGTGGGCAAGGGGGAGGCTCTCAGTGGGAAGAGCAACCTGATGCTATAGAGAAGCGAGCAAAAACGGGTTTACGGGTTTTGCTAGCGGTTATCAGCTCTTTGTTTTTTCTCTTTATCATCGCCTTTATGATCCGCTCACAATTGTCGGACTGGGAGCATTTATCCGCCCCGTGGAAACCGCTGGAAAACCCCTGGCAACTTTGGATTAATACGTTTTTTCTCGGCCTGGCGAGTGTCTGCCTCCAGTGGTCAAAAATCAGTGCGGTTAACAATAATATTCAGCGTGCCGCGCAAACCTTAGCCCTCGCGGGTTTGTTTAGTATTGCTTTTATCGTGGGCCAATTGGTGATGTGGAAGACGCTGAGTGATCTGGGTTATTACCTGTCTGGTAATCCGTCGAATAGTTTCTTCTATCTGTTTACCGGCTTGCATGCGCTGCATTTACTGGGTGGTCTGGCTGCCTGGCTGAAAACCATCAGAAAAGCCTGGCGCGGTGTAGCTATAGAAAAGCTGCGACTATCTATAGAGCTCTGCACAATGTACTGGCACTACCTGTTAGCGCTGTGGTTAGTGTTACTGGGCTTATTGACCAGTTCGCCAGAAACCTATGAGTTTTTGGCCCGTTTATGTGGTTTAAAGTAGCTTTGTTAACGCATTTTATTTGAGCTGTCATTCGCTGTTGAAAAGGTGAGGTGAATTCCATGACCGTATCGACACAGCAAGAACTCTCGGGATGGAAGGGGGTGACCCAGGATTGGTCTTCCGATAAGGACGCCTTTAAAAATGTCCCCTGGGGCAAGGCGATGATGTGGATCTTCCTGCTCAGTGACACATTCATCTTTACCTGCTTTTTAACGGCTTACATGACCGTGCGGATATCGACCACGGTGCCCTGGCCGGTGACCAGTGATGTCTTTGCTCTGACGATTGGTGGTGCGCATATTCCACTCCTGCTGATTGCCATTATGACCTTTATCCTCATAACCAGTAGCGGCACCATGGCGATGGCGGTTAACTACGGCTATCGACGAGACAAGCAGAAAGCCTTTTGGTTAATAGTAGCAACAGCGCTGTTGGGAGCCAGCTTTGTTGGTATGCAAGCCTTTGAATGGAGCAAGTTAATTGAGGAGGGCGTCAGGCCCTGGGGTAACCCTATGGGGGCCGCTCAATTTGGTGCCAGCTTTTTTATGATTACTGGCTTTCACGGGCTGCATGTATCAATTGGGGTGATTTATTTAATGGTTGTGGCGTTCAAGGTTAAGCGCGGTGACTACGATCATACCAATTTTGAAATTGTCGAAATTGCTGGTTTATACTGGCACTTTGTGGATTTGGTCTGGGTATTTATTTTTGCGTTTTTCTATTTGTGGTGACGCAATTTGGGGCGTTGTTTAGATATGTCGTAGTTGGTCAGGCTTTATAAAATTGCCCATTGTCAGTTTGGTAAATTTGATGCAGGAGTGATGTGATGAGTGAAGCTGCACAGAGTTTAGACGCTGAAGAGCAGGAGCACGGTCAGCAGCACCCTATTGGTATTTATTTGAAAATATGGCTACTTTTATTCGTGCTGAGCACCTTGTCCTATATGGTGGACTATTTTCAATTTCAGGGTTATCTGCGCTGGAGTTTGATTCTGATTTTTATGGCCCTGAAGGCGGGTTTTATTATCGCTATTTTTATGCATATGATGTGGGAGCGATTAGCGCTGATCTATGCCATCCTGATGCCTCCGCTTTGTTTGTCTGTCCTAATCGGGTTAATGGTAATGGAAGCAGAGTATACGTTTTTTAGTCGAATAAACTTTTTTGGGGGATAGCTGGCGGTTTCCGCTCTTTTGCGCAAACCCTTTATAGTTAGTCCCTCTTATAGTTTGTCTCTCTTGTCGTGAGGCACAAAAAAGCCGCATTAGCGGCTTTTTTTTTCGTTGCTTGTTTTACCTTTTGTATCTAATTGTCATCCTTCTGATTATAAGATTATTACGAGTACAAGCTAAATTTCGAATACAAGCTATGGCATCGTTTTAACAAAGCCCTTCCAGTTTTTCTGCCATTGCACAACCCATTCAGGGGTAGATTCACCCTCGCCCGCTGGTTCCAATTGAGGGTGTGAGTTGACAACTTTATTCAGAATGTCTTCCTGTTGTTCGGTGACATCCACAAAGAATACATGTTTCCCTTCCTGCAGGGCATCCTGAAAGCGTTTAAACTGATAGTGAGGCTCTTGTATGCCAAACAGGCCGCCTTCCCAAGTACAGAAACCCAGTACAACAATGGCAAGGAAAATAAATGGTATCCAACCCGCAGGGCTGTCAGTCCAACCAGCAAAGTAGGCTACGGCTAAAACCACTGCAGCGGCAATAACGCCAATAACCGCTCCCAGCTCCATGGAGTGGACCACATCCTTTTTTAATACTGCTTCAACCTGATGCAGGTGGTGATGTTGAACCTCTGCATCGTTTTGACTAAGTACATGAATTTGAGGTGAGGATAAACCACTGCTCTCTAATTCTGTTTCCACCGCTTCCAGATCATCAAGATTATTGCTGATATAAAAGTGTCTCTTCATGTTCTACCCCTTATTGTTTTACCCGGGGCAACTATCTACCCAGCGGATAAGTGGTGGTGCGTCATGCCGGTAGATGGCAAGTTTGTTCCAGCTACAAGCTAAGTTAAGTATAGCTTGCCGAGGTTGCGATTTAACCCCCGTTTCAAGTCAATAAAGAAATAAGAGTTGATGTTTTTTAGATGTAAATAATCTTAATGACAAGGTTGCCAATCACTGTTTGAAACAGCGAATTTGTCGTGGCAGGCTATTGGAGGTTAATGTTTTATAAAGTCAGTAGGCGGGGGGTTGGCTATTGATCCGCTGAAATATGTTAATCCTTTTTCAGCTTGTTCAGGCAGGCTCTGAGTTCTTCCAGAGTAATGGGTTTGTGCAGGACTTGGCACATACCTGCCTCGAAGCAACGCTCACGGTTTTCGTCGAGTGCATGAGCCGTAAGTGCAATGATGTTGGGTGTTGAAGCTGCTGCTGTTGCGAAAATTTCGCGGCTGGCAGTGAATCCGTCCATGACGGGCATTTCGCAATCCATAAAAATAATGGAGTAATGCTGTTGTTTATAAAGCTCAATAGCGGTTTTTCCATTTTCAGCAATATCCACTTTAAAGCCCAGTTGGTTGAGCAAGCCCTTGGCAACCAACTGGTTAACGGGGTTGTCTTCAGCTATTAGAATAGGTTTACTTTTGCTGAGATGTCGTAAACTGTCGTCACTCATAGCTGTCTTTGTTGAAAGGCTCTCCGTTGTTAATAGTGATAGTAGGCATTCGACTGTACATTGCAGTGGTATCGGCATGGGTTGCCTCATAATCTTTTCCGGCCAGGTCTCTTCTATAGGGTGGTCGGGTAAGTCTTCAAAGTGCACAATCATCGCCGGAAGAGGCCAGGCTTCTAATTGGGATAATATCTTCCAGGGGTTTTTAAAAACTAGAAAAATAAATAATCCATCGTAGTCATTGGACTGTAGTTTTTGAGCGGCTTCAGATACATCAGAAGCGGACTCCAGGGAAACGCCCCAGTTCTCTAAGTGCGTGTTAAAGTCTTTAAGAATTTCCCTGTTGTCGGTAATGCCCAATAATTTTTTCCCTCGAAGAGGTTTTATCTTTTCAAGTCTTTGTTGCTCCAGGGCGGTATCAATTTTCAGGGGAATCCTGGCAGTGAAGGTGCTGCCTTTGTTCGGCTCGCTGCTTGCCGTGATAGTCCCTGACATGGCTTGTACAATGGCTTTGGTGATGGCAAGTCCAAGGCCTGTGCCGCCAAATTTTCGAGTGGTTGAGGTGTCCGCCTGACGAAACTCAAGAAATATTTTTTCCAGATTATCTTTATTGATACCGATACCGGTATCTTCGACTTCGATTTGTAGAAGAAACTGGTTCGGTTCAAGATCACGGGCCTTAAACATGTGAAGGTGAACACGCCCCTTTTCAGTAAACTTCATGGCATTGTTGAGGAGATTATAGATAATTTGGCTTAAACGGTATTGATCGCCAATAACTTTCAGTGGAATGTCCGGTTCAATCTGTAATAACAGGGGGAGTTGCTTTTCAATCATTAGAGGAATAAACGATGCGGCGCAGTCAGAAAATACTTTGTCCAGATCAAAGGTTTTATTCTCAAGTGTCAATTTGTTTTCAGAAATTTTTGTCAGGTCAAGAATGTCATTAATCAACGTCAGAAGTATGTTGCTGGAGCTTATTATGGTCTCTGAATACCTTTGTTGTACTGAGGAAAGCCCGGTTTTTCCAAGCAGTTGGGCCATCCCGATAACACCATTTAATGGTGTGCGAAGCTCGTGACTCATAGTGGCGACGAAATGGGTCTTAGCCTGTGCCTCAGCAAGAGCGAGCTGTCGATCAGTTCGGCTTCTCCTGATCTCTATTAGTAGTGTGGCGTAAAAGGCCAGCACGAAAAAAATTTCTCCGTAGCGCGAGTCCAACCACAGAGGCAGTGTTTTGGGTTGTTCAAACATGGAGTTTATAATAGCTACGAGGTATGGAAACAGGAATAACAGCCAGCAGGAGAAGAAATAGATCACTCGTCTTTCTTTATTAATCAGCCTGTTAAAGGAGCAGGCCAGAATAAGAAGGAAATAGATAATGATAAGTGCTGCGCTGGCTCCAGCCAAAATAACAGACAGTTGAATAGGCAGTAAAGCCAGAGCAGGGAGTTGAAGCAGGTTATAAATAAGGAGGCCGATTGAAATATGATATAGCTGACGATTACCTCTATGTTTCAAGTCTAAATAGTAGATAGTAAAAAGTATCGCCCCTATGACTGCGGTTACAAGCGATATGAAGGTCATCGCGGAGAGTAGCTGCGGGGAATTTGGCAACAAATATTGGTAGGCATAGCCGTCACGACAGAAGTGGTAGCCCGACATGCCGAGTATCATCAGATATAAAAAAAGATAGGCTCGCTCTCGGTCAACGGCATATAAAAAAAGGATCAGCAGGCTGATTAAAAAAACGGCACCGTAATACATGCCATCTCGAAGCAGGTTTTTATTGTCATTACGCCAAAAGCTATGGCGCTCCTCAATCCACGGCTTTTGCATTCCCTTAAAGGTATTAGCCCCCCAGACAACGGTTAGCTGCTCCCCGGCATCTATTGTAAACGGTAAAAGAAATTGTCGGTGGTCTATCGGTCGGTTGGAAAACGGCTGCTCAACTCCGACGCGCCAATGATGAGCAATGGTTTTGCCTTTAAGAATAAAAAAGTGCCCATTAATCAAGCCCGGCTCGCCAGCAACAAAGAATAGCTCGATTGCCTGTGCGTGGGGGTTTTTAATCGCTACTCGGTGCCAGAGTAGCCTGATCCTAATGGACTTATTAAGGGGCCCTCGACTCTCTTCCTGCCAGCTACCTGGTTGGTACAGGTAGTTACTTATTCGGTCAGGGGAGACTCCGTTATCGGTGACAAGCTGCTCCGCATGCCGCATTAAGGGCAAAGCTCCGTGCTGTTTTACACTGATAATCTCTGCCGCGGAACCAGAATTGGAAAGCACCAATGTGCAGAATAGGCATAACCTGGAGAGAAAAAGACGAGCTTTGATGGGCACTCTAACGACTACCTGACTCTATTATGAATGTGATTGAAGTGGCTGGGTGTAGCGTATCTCGTAGACTTAGCGCTTTCTGGCTATATTATAGTGATACAAAGATAAATAACAGTCGAGGGCTTGGATAGCCCTAGAGCCTACTGGAGGCGTGATTGATGATTAACCGCTTAATCTGCTCAATGAGCGAGAAAATTGATGTTCTGTCCTTGGTAGTGCCCTGGGCTTTCACGGATAAGGTTTCAAAAAAAACCGTGATAGGAATGGAGCTTTTTCTTCTAATAGCCTTGATAAGCTGCTCTGAGCCTGAGTCGGATGAGGCAGAGCTTTATGCCTATCTTGATGAGATGAAGTTGGCGGTTGAAAATCGCAGTGTTAAACAAGTCGAGCCTTTCTTGTCCGAAGCTTTTGTGGCTAATAACCAGTTTGATAAAGAGAAATTAACTCGATTGATGCGGGTTTATTTTTTTAAGTATCAGTCAGTCAATATTTTTGAAACTAATCTGGAAGTGATGATAAAACCCTCTGATCCCTATCAGGCTACTGTGCAGGGTACGGTATTGGTAAGCGGAGGTGATGGTGGCCTGTTACCACAGCGTGGTCGGCTCTATGAGCTGGATGGGCGCTGGCTTAAAGTGCAGGGAGAATGGCGTTTAGTGAGTCTTAACTGGAAGTGATTTGAGATTTTTGAAGCGGGACTATCGTGTGCTGATTTTTTCCAGATGTCGTCTATCCCGATCATCAATTCGAGGCTTTAGTTCTAAGCTTGGTCAATCCCAAAAAAAGTGCCGACGGGGAATACGGTTGTTGTCAAAATCAATGCCCTCAAGCAGTAGTCGCCTTTTTTGCTCGTAAAAAGCTGGCTCCCCTTCGGGCAGCGACAGCTTTCCCTGGCTATTCACTACTCGGTGCCACGGCAGCCTGGTTTCCTCTGGTAAAGTTTTTAACACGCGGCCAACCAATCTCGCCCCACGCGGTATTCCGGCCTGCTCGGCAACCTGGCCATAGCTGGCGACTTTTCCCGCTGGAATTTGGCTGACCACTTGCCAGATTTTTTGCTGTTTATTGTCCATGGGTCGAAAGCGGTGTGTTGATGTGTCTAGCTTACAGTCTTAACCCACCATCCAGTTCAACTACGCGGCCGGAGAAATAATCATTCTCGAAAATATAGGCGCAGGTTTGGCCTATTTCTTCCGGTAGGCCCAGGCGCTTAAGTGGAATACCCGCCGCCATTTTCTCCAGCGCCTCCGGTTTCATGCTAGCGACCATGTCAGTAGCAATAAACCCGGGTGCAATCGCGGCGGCACGGATGCCGTGACTGGCAAGCTCCTTGGCCCAGGTGACAGCCATAGCGGCGACACCGGCTTTCGCAGCACTATAGTTGGATTGCCCCATATTCCCCGCCTTGGAAATACTGGAAATATTGATAATAACTCCTTTGCAACCGGTTTTGATCATGCGCTCGGCTGCCTCGCGGCCACAGAGAAAAACACCGGTTAGGTTGACGTCAATCACCGCCTGCCACTCGGCCAGGCTCATTTTTTTGATGATTTCACGATCCTTGGCTTTGATCATCATCCCATCGCGAAGAATACCGGCATTGTTGATTAGACCGTGCAGGCTACCGTAGTCTTCTACGATTTGATCAAACACTGCAATCACTTCGTCTTCCCGGGCGACATTGGCGATGTAGGCTTTGGCGTCGCCGCCGGCCGCTTTGCACTGTTGTACCGCAAGTTCGAGCTTTTCCTGATTCAAATCAACCAGCGCCAGCTTTGCGCCCTTGGCGGCTAAAACCAAAGCCATTGACAGACCTAAGCCCTGTCCGCCGCCGGTGACCGCAATCACTTTGCCATTTAGATCCATGTATTCAATGCCCCTTGGTATAAAGATTAAAGTTAAAAGCCTGGTGGAGAAAAGAAGGTTGTCGTCCATTGAACAACTTCCTCTCATTAGTTGTCAGCAATATATGCGCCACTATCTTTTGTGCATCCATTGTAGCACCCGATATTTGCTGTACGGTTAAATCCTGGTTTATTTCCGCGTCGGTTTGCTGAGAGTGGCTTGAAAACGGGCTGCCCGGCCCAATATCTGTTTGCTATACCATTGGAATGATTTGATGCGACTATTTTTTCTGCTGTTTATTACCGTTCCCATTCTCGAAATGTGGCTCTTGATAGAGGTTGGGACTCAAATTGGTGCTCTAAGCACTATCTTCCTGGTATTTCTCACGGCTGCGATTGGTTTAGCCCTGTTGCGCCAGCAGGGGCTGAGTACCTTGCTGCGTGTGAATGAGAAAATGGAGCAGGGACAGCTGCCTGCCAGTGAAATCATCGAAGGCGTCATGCTGGCGGTGGGTGGCGCATTATTGTTAACCCCTGGCTTTATCACCGACTTCGTGGGGTTTTGCTGTCTGCTACCGCTTACCCGTAAACCCCTGGCCAGTCTTATGTTGAGGCGGGGTGTATTTATGGCCACTGCGGACCGCGGCCAGAGGTTCCATACCAGAGGGAATGATGCAGGTATGAATGCCTTTAGTGATTTAGGTGGTCCCAACCAGAGCGGTCCTGCCGGGTCACCTAAAAAAGAGCCTTTAAACTCTGCGGGTGAAACGCTGGATGGTGAATATCGTCGTGAGGATTAGATTTCTCTAACTATTTGATTATTAATATAAAAATCATGTGAGAGGTGCTTTTTTGGCAAGTTTTTAGCACTCTCATGAAAAGAGTGCTAAAAAAATTGCCATAAACCCTTGATATCTTTTGGGCTGGCCCCATATACAGGGCATCCCGGGTTGTGCCGGATGCTTCGAAAAACATAACCATTAACTTTAGAGTTTGGAGAACGACCAAAATGAACATTCGTCCGTTATACGATCGCGTTGTCGTACGCCGCAAGGAAGAAGAAGAGACTACCTCTGGTGGCATTATCCTGTCCGGATCCGCCAAAGAAAAACCTAATCAAGGTGAGATTCTGGCCGTTGGTGAAGGCAGAGTGTTAGACAGTGGCGAAGTACGTCCTTTGGCTGTCAAGGTAGGTGATCAAGTGGTATTTGGTCAGTACGCCGGCAGCAACACCATCAAAGTCGATGGTGAAGATCTGATCATTATGAGCGAAAGCGAAATTTTTGGTGTGATCGGTTAAGGCTTGTTAACCAACCCCATCGTTAAATTTAAAATTGAAGGAAAATAATCATGGCTAAACAAGTTATATTCGGTGATGAAGCTCGTCAAAGAATGCTGGCAGGTGTCAATATCCTTGCTAACGCAGTAAAAACCACCTTAGGCCCTAAGGGCCGCAATGTTGTATTGGATAAGTCTTTCGGTGCGCCGACCGTTACTAAAGACGGTGTATCGGTTGCCAAAGAAATCGAACTGGAAGACAAACTGGAAAACATGGGCGCGCAAATGGTTAAAGAAGTCGCCTCCAGAGCGTCTGATGATGCCGGTGACGGTACCACCACTGCGACGGTATTGGCTCAGTCCATTGTTAACGAAGGCTTGAAGTCAGTAGCTGCTGGTATGAACCCCATGGACCTCAAGCGTGGTATTGACCAGGCTGTAACGGCCGCCGTTGCTGAAGTTCGCAAAATGGCGACGCCCTGTGCTGACAGCAAAGCGATTGCCCAGGTTGGTTCTATCTCTGCAAATAGCGACACTCAAGTGGGTGATATCATTGCTGAAGCAATGGACAAAGTAGGTAAAGAAGGTGTTATCACGGTTGAAGAAGGCCAGGGTCTGGAAAATGAACTGGACGTGGTAGAAGGCATGCAGTTTGACCGCGGTTACCTGTCCCCTTATTTCATCACTAACACTGAGAATATGTCTGTTGAGCAGGAAAGTCCCTTTATCCTGCTGGTTGACAAAAAAATCTCCAACATCCGCGAATTACTGCCTGTGCTAGAGCAGGTGGCCAAGGCTTCACGTCCTCTGGTGATTATTGCTGAAGACGTTGAAGGCGAAGCGCTGGCGACTTTGGTGGTTAACAATATGCGCGGCATCGTTAAGGTTTCAGCCTGTAAAGCACCAGGTTTCGGTGATCGTCGTAAAGCTATGCTGGAAGATATTGCGATTTTGACCGGCGGTACTGTGATCTCTGAAGAAGTGGGGCTGGATCTGGAAAGCACCACTCTGGAGCACTTAGGTACAGCCAAGCGCGTTACCATGGACAAAGACAACAGCACTATCGTTGATGGTGCTGGACAAGCTGCTGCCATTCAGGACCGTGTAGCGGCTATCCGCACTCAAATCGAAAACACCACCTCTGACTACGACCGTGAAAAGCTGCAAGAGCGCGTTGCCAAACTGGCCGGCGGTGTTGCAGTCATCAAAGTGGGTGCTGCCACTGAAGTCGAAATGAAAGAGAAAAAGGCCCGTGTTGAAGATGCTCTGCACGCTACTCGCGCTGCGGTAGAAGAAGGTGTAGTGCCTGGTGGCGGTGTTGCTCTGGTCCGTGCCCTGCAGAAAATCGAAGGGTTGAAAGGTGCTAACGAAGACCAAACCGTAGGTATCAATCTGGCGCGTCGTGCAATGTCTGCACCGCTACGTCAAATCATTGATAACTGTGGTGAAGAGTCTTCTGTTGTGCTGGATAAAATCATGCAGGGTGAAGGTAACTTTGGTTACAACGCCAGTACCGGTGAGTACGGTGACATGATCGAAATGGGTATTCTTGATCCAGCCAAAGTAACTCGTACTGCACTACAGGCGGCGGGTTCTATCGCTGGTTTGATGATTACCACTGAGGCCATGGTCGCTGAATTACCAGCCGAAAACTCTGCTCCTGCAATGCCTGATATGGGCGGTATGGGTGGAATGGGTGGTATGGGCGGCATGATGTAATCGTCGCAACTCCTTTGCGCCGCTAAAGTTGTTTACTCTTTAGCTTAGGCGACTTGAAAAACGAAAAACCCCGGCAGTGATGTCGGGGTTTTTTTGTGGCTGTTTTTATAAACAATTTTTACCCGGGGGTTATTACAAACAGTTCCTAAAAAAATGGGTCAAGTTGCAATTTCTTCTCAGGCTGCGATTTCAGATTAAGCTAATATTTAGTGCTAGCTCTTTTAACTAGTAAGTCATTATTAACTTCAAGTTATTAGGGTAGGAAGCCGATATACTGCTATAACTCAATAAGAGTTCGCATCTTCTGCAAGAACAAGTCGATCAAGCCGCTGGCTATACGCCAAAACAATTAAGGGGAGTCCTATGCAGTGGTTTAAGAATATGGGCTTTAGATGGAAGATTACAGTTCCTTTATCTATTGTTGCTTTAATCTTTATCATCAGTTCAGTGGTTTCTATCGGGGTGAGTCGCAAAATTTCTGCGGACGCTAATCTGATAGGCAATGTGTTTCTCAAGCAGATTGACCTGTTATTACAGGCAGATCGAGATTTATACCAGAGCCTGGTGGCTGAACAATCTTTACTCTATATCGATCCCAATAACGCCGATTATACAAATCTTCATCAGGAAAATGCCCTGCAAGCCAGGGATCGAGCGTTACAGGCATTGGCGTTGGGACAGATGGACAATAACGAAGCGGTGACCAAGGATTTTGAAAAGCGCTATGCCAACTGGAAGAAGATAAGTAATGAAGTGGTGGCGCTGGCCAGTAGTGGAAACGTCGATTCGGCGATTGCCTTAAGCCGGGGCAGGGGAGAGGCGGCCTTTGAACATGTGCGTCATCTGATAGACGTCATTCAGGAAGGTCAGATCAAGCAGGCTGATTTTTACACCAATAGCGCAAACGTGAGCGCGATAGATTCCCGCCGCCTACTGGTGGTGATTTTACTGTTGGGGCTAGCTGTCTGCACTTTAATAATTGTTTTAGTGCCGCCGCTTATCCTGAGGCCTCTACAACTGATTAGCCGCAACGTTACCGATATAGCGGTTGGTAATGGCGATTTAACGGCACGGGTTCAGGTTGCGGGAAAAGATGAAATAGGTGTGCTGGCCAGTCAGCTAAATATCTTTATGGAATCGCTGCATACCATGGTTAGCAGTATCAAAACCTGTACCGACAAGGTATCCGGCTCCTCGGTTGAACTGTCTTCAATTTCAGAAACTAACCGAGCTGCCATGGCCAAGCAAAATTCGGCCCTGGATATGGTAGTGAGTGCGGTTCATGAAATGTCGGTGGCTATCCGCGAAGTGGCGGAAAATATTAACCTCACAGCAGAGCGCGCCCGTGATGCCAATGAGCGCAGCAGCAGTGGTTTAAAAGTGGTGGAAAACACGGTTCGTCAAATTCAACAGGTGGCTTCTCAAGTGGATCAGGTATCGGGCCTGGTGACAGAAGTGGAGCAACAGGTGGGTAGTGTCACATCAGTGTTGGATGTTATTCGTGGAATTGCCGAACAGACTAATTTGCTGGCCTTAAACGCGGCTATTGAAGCTGCCAGAGCCGGTGAGCAGGGGCGTGGCTTTGCCGTAGTAGCCGATGAAGTGCGAACACTGGCTAGTCGTACTCAGGAATCCACCACGGATATTCAGGATATGCTGGAACGGTTGCAAGGCGGGGTCGGTAATGCGGTGGCTGCGATGCGGTCTAGTGCTGAATCGGCTAATACCACGGTGAATGTGGCTAACGAGGCCGGTGTGGCCCTGACCGAGATTAATGATTACGTGGCACAGATAGCTGATATGGCTGTGCAGGTTGCTGCTGCCGTGGAAGAGCAAACCGCTGTGGTTGATGATATTAATCGCAATCTTGTGTCAATCAGTGATCAATCGGCAACGACCTCGGAAAATGCTCAGCGCACTCAGCATGCCAGTGATGAATTAGGTGCTGCTGCGTCAGAGCTATTACGAAACGTTGGTAACTTTAAACTTGAGTAACCGCTGAAGTTAAGTCACGGTGGGTACGGAAGTGTAAGATGCCCCGCATTGTTATTCTGATTCTTTTAATGTTGTTCTCGGTTCAAGCGCTTGGAGGTGCGACCGGGGTTGATATTTCCTGCTTGATCCCTTCTATTGAGAAGCTGGCGCAGCATCCGGCGGTGATCAGAGAGGTTGAATTGTATAATTCGATGGAAGGTTTCGAGCCGCAAGTAATGGATAAGCGGTGGCCTTTGCTGGCGGAAAATTCACCTGAATTGGAAAAGGTTCTCGGCAACCCGATTAGCAAGATGCTAAACAGTTTTATCATGATGACCTCGCTACAGGGAGAGGGGTTATTGATTGGTCTGGATGGTGGGCTGGTGGCCGCTACGGGGAGAACGACGGACTTCTGGCAGGGAGATGAAACTCAGTTTTCGGGAGTAATGGACGATAACTATACGGGGGCACAGGTGATCGAAGCCCATCAGGATGAAAGTACTGGAACCATGTTGATTAAAGTATCCGTGCCGATCGCCAGCACCAACAATAACAAGATTGGAGTGTTAGTCATTGGCCTGGATGCGTATATCATGAATTTTAGAAAGCTGTGCGAAGCACACAGGGATAATCGAGGCTATCGCCAGTAGGTGAAGGGCGTAGCTGGAGAGCTGTTATCGAACTCGCCAATAAAAAAGCCCGGTGTAAACCGGGCTTTTTTTTATCGTTGTGTTTTTGTCTGTGGAGAAATCAGACAAATTGCATAATAGCCAGCGACACAACCGTCAGAACAATACTGCTGTGAATCACGCCTTTTACCGACGCCATGGGCCCCATTTTTCCAAAGATGGCATTCAGTTCAAGCGCCACAATCAGTGCCAGCACAATCCACAGTCCAGTGCTCATACCCTGAGTAACCAGGTAAGAAGCCTGACCACCACCGTGGAATGAACCCAGCATGCCCACCAGCATTAAGGTGGAGAACAGGGTGTTAGTGCGGGAAGCCAGCAGAGCTTTAGGGCCAGCTGCGGCCGCGTCGCCTTCAACAATGCCGCAAACAATCTTCTGGTTTGGCCAGATGATCAGCCAAACGTTCAGGAACATAAAAGTACCTGTCAGCGCGCCAACAGCAATATAGGAATCCCAGCCGTGAGCGGAGCGGATAACTTCCAGAAGTACAACACCTGTCAGGAAGGTAAACATGGCTCCCCAGCGGAACCACCAGAGGGCGCGGGGTGCCAGTTTTTTGGTGGCATCGGCTTTGGCATCTGGCTCGGCTTCCTTGAAATATTCACCTTGAATAAAGTTGAAGTAATAAAGTAGCCCGATCCATGTAATGCCAAAAAGAACATGTAACCAACGGAATAATAAGTCTATGCTAATGAAGTTTTCCATAAGATATCCCCGGTGTGTTGTTGTGAGTTTATTGTTTTCGTTGCCTTTGGTAAGTTTGCCTGGCAAATATTACCTAAAGTACTAGCAGCGAATTTGCAGCAATTATATAGGTTATTTACCGTTAAATGGAAACTGAAATCCTTATTCATACTCAAATAGTCGGATATTTATGCGAAAGGAAGCAATAGTCACCTGAACTGGCCTGTTCATTCAGGTAAAAATGCGGGGTAATACGCTGAAGCTGGTTAGCTTGCCTGTTTTAAATGTATTATCCTGCGCAGTGGTTCTCCCGGTCTGTATTTTGAACAGGTTGGTATTGCTTATAACGATGTTATTCAATCAATGTGTAAGGGTTTATGTCCAGAAAAGATGATGATTACATAGGTCATGTGCCGAATATTACGCCGGCTCACGATGAAATCGCTTCCTATAAACGAAGCCAGGCCAAAGGTGCGCTTAACGCAATAGGTGAGGTGCCAAATGTCGGTAGTAATGGTGAGGGTAGCAGCACGGCAGTTAAATCCATATTGGCTGTTGTGGTGCTCATACTATTGCTCACCGCTGGTTGGGCTGCTTATTTGCACCAGCGATTGGGTATCGCTGATCAAGCGATCAGAAATTATGAGCTGCGCATTTCTGATTTGGAACGGCAGCTATCGGTGACCGATGAGAGCATGAGCGAATCCAGTGTTGCCATGAAGGTCAAGTTGCGAGAGTTGGACTTTGAAATTCGAAAGCTCTGGGATAATGTCTGGAAAAAATCCAAAGAGCGTCTGGCTGAGCACGATGCCTTGTTGGAGAAACAACAGAAGAGTATTAATGCCGCTGAAGCCTTTGTGGCCAGCACCAGAAGCCAGTTGGCTAAAAATGACACAGTGGTAGAAGATTTGCGTAAACAGCTTAAAGCAACCGAGCAGATGAAGGAGCGCGTCGCCGCTAATGTCAAAGCACTCAGTGGTATTCAGGCTACGGCGGAGTCGGCTGCGGACAAGTCTAATCGTTTGACCAGCGAAGTGGCAAAACTGGAGCGGCGACTGGAAACCAATGAGGAATGGATTGAGTCCATCAATGGTTTCAGGCGGCAGGTTAACCGTGATCTGATTGATCTACAAAAGAATGTAGGGCAGATACAGGCCACGCCCAGATAGCGCTGGAACAGCTTCTGGGCTAATGCTTTGAAGACGCTCACTTAGCTTCTAATCACCTCACAGAAGTCAGGCCGAGGGGCGCTCACGCCCTCTTCAGCTAGCCTGAAAATCCGCATCTCTACGCTTCCACCTGTTTTCTGGCTCGTCCTCATGGGGTGAGCTGTATTATAATAGCGCGCTCTTTATTGCCCCATAGATTATCAGGAGTTCAGTTCCCATGACTGTGATTCGTCAAGACGATTTGATCGACAGTGTGGCCGATGCGCTGCAGTTTATTTCCTACTACCACCCAAAAGACTTTATCGATGCAGTTTATGCGGCCTATCAACGCGAACAGAGCCAGGCTGCCAAGGATGCTATGGCGCAGATCTTGATCAATTCCCGTATGTGTGCAGAAGGGCATCGCCCGATTTGCCAGGATACCGGTATTGTCTCGGTGATTATGAAGATCGGCATGGATGTGCAGTGGGATACGAACGGAATGAGTATCGAGGATATGGTCAATGAGGGTGTCCGCCGGGCCTATAACCACCCGGATAACAAGTTGCGCGCCTCTGTACTGGCAGACCCTGATGGTAGCCGTAAAAATACGGGCGATAATACCCCGGCGATGATCACTTATAAATTGGTGCCGGGCGATAAAGTCGAGTGTCACGTTGTTGCCAAAGGTGGTGGCAGTGAGGCAAAAACCAAATTCGCTATGCTCAACCCCTCTGACTCAGTGGTGGAGTGGATTCTGAAAATGTTGCCAACCATGGGGGCGGGCTGGTGCCCACCGGGCATTTTAGGTATTGGTATTGGTGGCACGGCAGATAAAGCGATGGCGATGGCCAAGGAAGCTTTGTTAGACCCCATTGATATTCAGGCTTTGAAAGAGCGTGGTGCCAGTAACCGGGCAGAAGAGCTGCGCCTGGAAGTGTTTGAAAAAGTGAACAAGCTTGGCATCGGCGCTCAGGGGCTGGGTGGTTTAACTACCGTGCTGGATGTGAAAGTCAAAGACTGTCCAACCCATGCTGCGAATAAGCCGGTTGCTATTATTCCCAACTGTGCGGCAACTCGCTTGGTGAAATTCACTCTGGACGGAAGTGGACCCGCCTTGCAGACACCGCCCAATGTTGATGACTGGCCGGATATCACCTGGGAAGTTGGCGAAGCCCGCCGAGTGAACCTTGATACCCTCACCAAAGAAGATATCCAGGAATGGCAGCCCGGTGAAACCGTGCTGTTGTCGGGTAAATTACTGACCGGTCGTGACGCAGCCCATAAGCGCATGATTGATATGATCGAGAAGGGCGAAGCGTTGCCCGTAGACTTCACCAATCGGATGATTTACTACGTAGGCCCGGTTGATCCTGTCGGTAATGAAGTAGTTGGCCCCGCTGGCCCGACTACGGCCACCCGTATGGATAAATTCACTCGCACTATGCTGGAAAAAACCGGCTTGATAGGCATGGTGGGTAAAGCTGAGCGTGGTCCCGCTGCGATTGAAGCGATTAAAGATAACAAGGCGGTTTACCTGATGGCGGTTGGCGGCTCTGCTTACCTGGTGTCTAAGGCGATTAAAGCGTCTAAAGTACTCGGCTTTGAAGATTTAGGTATGGAAGCGATTTATGAGTTTGAAGTGGAGGATATGCCGGTAACTGTGGCTGTTGATGTGAATGGTGAGGCAGTGCACAACACGGGGCCGAAAATCTGGGCAGCGAAGATTGAAGCTGAGGCAATTGAGGTTTCTTGATTGCCTGGTTACTACTAATCCATTAATAAAAAAGCCGAGTATCAATTGATACTCGGCTTTTTTAATTGGCTTAACAGCAAACTACCAGCCTACTTTTGTGCCTCGGCTATTATAGGTGATGTTGATATTGGCGGTTCCTGTAGCGTTGTTTCTATCGGCTTGCTGCCCATTTTGCGCGGTGGCGGTTAATAGGACACATTGAGCTATCGGGGTGCCAGCTTCGCAAACTGAGGCTGCAATAGAATAATAGCCATCCACACTGGTTTGAGGGTTGGCATAACCCAACTGGGTAATATCAATAATATAGGTTTGATTTTGGGCCATATACCGCTCTTGAGCCTGCATGATTTCATTGAGCATAGTGTAAGCATCACTGCGGTTGGCTTTTAGCTTGTACTTCGAATAGCTTGGTACGGCAATCGCTGTTAGAACACCCACGATAGCGAGTACTATCATGAGTTCTATTAGGGTAAAACCTAGCCCTTTGGCAGTTGGCTTAAATCTGTGTGGCATCAGTTTTCTCTCCAATACGTTTTGTGCAATGATAAATCTATAGCATCATTTATGCATTCAGTACCAACACAGACGACCAGGTCGGGTTTTTTCTCGGTGACATCGTTACTATCATCTCCATCATTACAATTCTCTACACACTGATCGGTGGTGGTAAAAATTATTGCTGGGTCTGGGGGGATGCCGCCATCATATAAATCCTTATAATCTACAATGTTGCCATTTTCATCTTTCAATAAAGTTGCCCCTACTAGGGCATCCAGTAGATAAAATTTACTGGACCCTGTGCCTGCGTTACAAGTGTCAGTGGCAGGGGTATAAGTTGTCATTAAAATTTGATCCTCAAAGGTAACGGTTCTACTTAACCCTTTTTCACCTTCGCCGCTTTCACCCAAGGCTAGTTTCCAGCCGTAAGTGGAGGGTGATCCAGAGGTAGTCCCATTATTGTTTTCCACGGTACCCAGGTCATTGGCTGTAATTATAGTGGAACCATTGTAATTATAGTTTGTGGGCGCATTCAGGGCGTGTGGGTCAAAGGTGACAAATAAAAAGTCATCCAGAAACGTCTCTCTCGGATCTTCACGGTGCCCTGACGCAATGGATATAGTAAGAAATGCTGATCTGCCTCTTTCTGAAAAATAGGCGACATCGGGTGGATTAAAGAAGCGACGGAAATTTCTATTGGTGCCGCCTAAATTGGCAATAGGTCCACCGGTTACTTGACTAAGAAAATCCGCTTGCCCGGTAGAGATATTTGGGAAATCCACTCTCCATACGGTACCTTGAATATCAACAGCAAATAAGAAGTCTGTGTACCCATCACCATCTACATCAGCGATTGTCACATCGGCCGGTATGCTGTTATCCATTGCCGCAAATCCCGCAATAGAAGAGTCTGCTTTCCAGATCAGGTCGCCTGTTTCAGCGTCCACCATATAAATCGCGGCGCCTTCATCACCCGTTGTGGGTGTTGTCGCAGAATCGTGGACTGGGTCATAGCCGCCGCCAAAGAAGAGGACATATTTTTCTGAACTTCCAAATTTAACTTTGCCAAGTTGCGGTGTTGACCAGGTTTGAGCTAAGTCGGAAAATCCGGTAGTGCCACCGGTGCCTCCGTCGATCTGCCATAGCAGTTTGGGGTTTGTACGGTTAGTGACATCAAGGGCATAAATCGACTTGCCACCGCGACGCATGGGTTGATAGATATAAACGTGGTCTTCATTGCCGTCAGTATCAGTCTCAGGCAATAAACCACCTGCAGTGGTGACAATTTTCCCGTTATTATTTCGATCATTTCTCCAGACTGTCATGGCAGCATCGAGGCCATAGACTTTATCGGAGAATGAGCCTGAATCGTTATAGTAGGCCGTTAAATTTGCCAGTAGTTCCTGCGGGATAAAAGCAAACCCTTCACTGCCATTCTCTGGGTCTATAGCATGAAAGAATCCCATATTGGATGCGGCGAATAGGGTGTCATCAAACTCAATATCATCAGGGTCAGTAATTTTGTTGCCGAGGTTATCGGTATCCTTGGTGAAATAAGTCACCACAACTGGCTGGCTATGGACCATGTCAGCAATAAAAAAATTGGGCGTGTTGTCATCGGGGTCAGACCCCTCTTCGTAACCTCTAGCCCAATTCAGAATGTCGGTACGGTCGGCTTCAGTAAATTCAGTGCTGGCACCCAGCCCAAGAAGGTCAGTGGTGATATTGGTATTGGCATCTTCAACCGACTCGTTGGTGAGCGATACATTATTGGGTGCTGATGAACTTATATAGGTGTAGATATTGCGAGCGCTGGGGTCTTCTAATTCATAAGCATGACCTCCCCATTGGATTTCAGCACCATCCACTTCTTTACCGTCAGTATTGCCGGTTGAGGCTAAACCATCAAAATTTGTGATTGTTGACCATATACTTAGCGCGGTAGTTTTAAAAAAACCGGTATCAAGTTCGTTGGTGTCAGCATCATCAATGGCATCGTTACTATTTTGGTCGACAATTTTGCC
This sequence comes from Oceanicoccus sp., assembly GCA_965661375.1. Taxonomy (GTDB): domain Bacteria; phylum Pseudomonadota; class Gammaproteobacteria; order Pseudomonadales; family Dasaniaceae; genus Oceanicoccus. Next base: position 134,297 of record CBFIDJ010000008.1, read on the forward strand.
ATTTTCTAAACGGTATTTTTTGATATTGCCGTGCCAGCGGGTAGTTGTTTTAGGCTCAAATAAGGCGAAGTACAGTTCATCCCGGTGGGTGAGTCCACTATAAGCATTTACCGCGACGGCCGGCGCGACAAAAGTGTCCTGTTCAAAAGCAGTTTGGTCCCCGATACTTTTAAAGGCGGCGGCCAGCTCGGAGGCATTTGCTGCCGTTCGATAAAGGCCTCCACCATTACTGGCAGCACTGGATAACAGGGCGGCATCAGTAGCTGGCCCAAAACCAATCGTATCGACTACAACTTGTTGGGTGCCCACCAGAGCGGAGCTATGATCTCTGGGCTGTGGCGGGGAAGTGCTGGAGTCGTTAAATATCCAGTAAGCAAACTCATCCATACAGTTACCGGAACAGTTACTACCAAAATAACTGGAGGATTCTATTTGAGAGTCTCTACCGGTATCACTTGTAGGTGCGCCATCTGTCAACATAACAATACGGGTTTTCTGGCACTCGTAGTCAATAGGCGAATTATAGTTATCTCCGGAGCTATAGGCTGCAGCTGGGGTGTTGGTACCCGAGTCATCACCGTAATAGTCCCTTTGCCCTGTTGCGTAACGATAGGCCTCCCATAAAGTTTCCGTTAATGGTGTGCTGTCATCAAACTCATAAATATTATCCATTGCATCGATAATATCTTTTTGATTTTCTGCGGTTACCGTGGCGTCATCAGCATCATAGGCTAAAGTGGATTCCTTAATGACATAGCCACCATTACCGCCATTAAAGCGCATAAGAGATATATTCATATCTCTGTTCTGGCTAATAAAGTCGCGTACTACGGTTTGTAACACGGTGTAACGGTAGTAGGATTGAAGGTAGTTATGAGCGTTAGGGCTCATAATATAGAGGCGATTATTTGAGCTGCTGGAATCATCATCACAACCGACCTTATCGCCCATACTGCCGGCAGAACCTGTGGAGCCGGTAATATAGTTGCAGCTTCCGGACCCTAAGCCGTAACACATGGCCTCTTTATCGCCACCCTGCTCATAATAGATATATTCCCGGGCTATAAAATCATCGGTTCGATCAAAGTCACAATCACTTTGTAGTTGGTCTTTGTGGACCTTGTTGTAATAAATATACTGGTCGGCAAAGGTATTAGGTCGCTCATAAAAATAAAAGTAATCATCCTCGCCAGGGCCTCCGCTATAGTTAAGGTCAGCGGGGTAGGTGGTGCTGGAATTAAAATTATCATCCTCCCTGTAACTACTGGTGCCATTGTTAACACTATCGAGTGGTAGCCCCATACTCCCTGAGCTATCGAGCACAAAGATAACGTTTGGTCTTACTTGCTCGGGAGGCAAGTTGGTTTCTTGCAGATAGACCTCCAGGTCATCGGCTAAGGCTAGCGTGCTCACTTGCATACCCAAATATAATGCCAGTAAACTCCTGATGATCTTTGTCTGTTTCATTTTAATCTCCTGGCCCTGAGTTTTTCAGGGGTGGTGCGATTAGCTTAAATTTTAAAAATTAACCTTGTAATGTTTTACGGAGAATTTTTCTCTATAAAAGTGGCGCTACTCGTTTCATACCTTGTGATTGGTCTGATTGAGAGCTTGTGCCGGCAACCGTTGATATAGAATTGACCTCGTATGCCTTTCCAATATAAATACCAAGACTATAACCTGAGGGTGGGGGCGCATTGCCTGCAAAAACAATGGCGGCAGATTGCTCATCGGCACAGTTGTTGTCACTGGTTTCCAGATCAGAACCCGATTTGGAAATGCCCGGACCCGTTGTCGTGATACCTTTAGAACCACCCTCTGAATAGGATTGAATTTCAGTATCAGAGGTGTTTATTTTAATAAGCTCATTAACATCTCTATTGAGTAGTCGGTGCTGAGCTTGTATTTCACTTAAGGAGCACTGATAGAGATTTCTGGCAAACATTGTATTTCGCGACATTTGAGATTGCAGTGAAGCAGTATCTATAGCGGAAATACCAATGAGTGTCATCGCAAGCAGTAAGATTAGGCTAACTAATAAAATGACGCCCTGTGAACGATGGTAACTGTAGGCTGGTTGTTTACGCATGCTCAAAACTCTCGGTCCGTTCATGGTTAAATGGATTTGTTGTTGAATTGCACGGTGGTGGAGTAAATGCGTCTAATCTGCGTGTCAGTTGCTAGCGTAACAATGGGGTCGCTATCCAGCACGCGGTAGGTACGAGACTTGGCTTCACCAGCACCATCAGTTAATCCACTGCCGACTAATAAACCAACCCGAGCTGCAGAAATGTTAGGATAATCTGCTGTGGTTAATTGATCACCTCGAATAAATCGAAAAGTTGTAGGGTTGACAGTTGTATCCTCTACTCGATAGAGAATTTGCATGTTGTCTATGCCATCTATGAGTGGGGTTGGATTACCACCGGCTATCCAGCTGCCAACAGTTTTGTCGTAAGTGCCGCAGAAAAGGGTGGATATCCCATCCACTGTACGTACTTCATAGACGCTGACAATAATGCTATTTGCTGGAATAGTCGCTCCTGTACACCCTCTCTCTGTACCATCATCAGGAGGAGGGTCAAACTGAATAGCCAATCGGTCGCTATTTGCTCCGCCCCCATCCATTAAAAATGTATCTGCAATAGTGGTATCCATTTGGAAGAAGTTTGGTATCTCTCCATCGCCTTTGTTGGGCGGTCTGTAGCCCGCCATTTGTAAATCTCTTACGATCATATCCAGAGCCATGCGACCATTCTCCTGTACTCTGGATATATCTTCGTTGATATCGTAAGTGGCTCGGGTACCAACAATAAACTGCAGCGCTGCCCCCATCAGAACCATACCGAGGGTGATGGCGATCATTAGCTCGATAATTGAAAAACCGAATTGTTGGACTGGTTTCATTATTTAAGGCCTCATGGTCATGGAAATGGATTGAGCCTTGTTTTCATCTACTTTTCCCGCAGCGACCAGCGTTTGGCTACTTTGAACTGCTCTTGCGTCCCAGCTTATCGAAACGGTGTAATCAGATGACTCATCACAGGTCGCATCATCACAGGTAATGGAAACGGCGGTTAAGCTAAGTGAGTCCTGAGTGTTAGCAATTACTGTGGGGTCTCCGGTGTCACCCTGTCCACAAAATACGTCCCAGACATCGAATTCAGCCAGCTGGTTGGCGGTACAGGTTTGTGCGGCGCCTGCGGCATTATTAGCGCAGCGCCTGGCTGGTGACGCAGTACAATTGAGAACACCATTAGAAATGGTGGTATAGCCATTGTTAAGGGGATCGCTCAATGCGTCTGGGTTTGAGCGCATGCGTTCGACCAGCTCATTAACCATCCAGGTTACTTGAGAGCGCTGGGCAATATCGAGGCCATTTTTGGTCGAGCTGGTCTGTAAGGCGGCCATACCCAATAGGCCAACAGACATGATAAACATGGTTACGACAACTTCAATAAGGCTAAAACCTGCTTGGTGAATGCGCCAATACTTCAATGTCATGTCTCCAGGTTAAAATGAACAATCGTTAGTTTTGTCTGTTGCATCGATGGTGGTTACCCTTGGCCTGCCGACTCTCGAAATGGTGAGGGCACTGCCATCAATACGGTCACTATTTGCAGAGTCACATACGGCGAAACTTAAGTTGCCAGTTCCTGGGTCAACATTGTTTTCAATGCCACCCCGCGCATTAAATATTATACGATTGGCTGCATTTGCATCCGAAAGCAGAGTCAGTGTTGGCGTATCCACTTCCACATCCTGAATGAGTGTATCGTTAGCCGCATCAAACCCTGTGCCCAAATCACCATCACTATCGTGATAAATAGTCCAGCCGGCTGACCAATCTTGTCCTCCAGTTTTGCTATCAATAGTGACAAAGAGCTGCTTGTTGACAGCCTCTGACCGGGCAAAATTGATCGCCCGATATAAACGATTGGCCTCGGATGTAATAGCATTTCTGTCTATCGTGGCTCGTAAACTCGGGATGCCGATACCTGCAAGGATCGCCACGATTACAAGCACGAACATCAATTCAACAAGACTAAAACCCGTAACGGTTTTTTTAAGGCTCATAGGCTATACGCTTCTATATTCTCTTCAGTGAGCAGGCATGGAAGGGAATTTGTAGATACTCCCTGATCCTAGCCACGATAAATACTAGAGAGCAGTATAGTCCAGAACAATAGCTTCGCGATAAATGGCCGTTTAAGCCGATAACTGGCTGATTTTCGGGAATTTTGTGAACTATTTCACGATTTATAGGCGGTGCGCCCGGTGAAGCTGATCACCATTTTTTTGGTGTTATCGTCACAGGTTCTGAAATGACCAGCGGTGCCATTAACCTGGCCGGTGGGTTTAAACTGCAGATACTGCCTTCCCAGTGAGACTTTCAGCTCCAGGCAAGGCGTGGAGTCGGGAAATTCGTGTACTTTGAGCAAATGCTCGCCATCATCGACACGTTCATTTTTATTATCATCCCGAAAGACAATCAGCCTTCTATTCCATTCGCCCGTGCAGTGCAGATTATCGTCACTCGCGCAAAGAGTGACAAAGCTGTTTTCTTTGATAGCAAGTGCACGTGCATAGAAGGTGAGATGGTAGAGATTTTTAAAGGCCAGTGATTGGGTACTGTTCGCCTGCCATTTTTGTAAGCTTGGTATACCCAGCCCCAGGGTGATTGCGATAATTGCCAGAACGGCAATAAGTTCGACAAGGGTGAGCCCGACATTGTTAGTGAGCCCGGTATTATTAGATTGGCGGCCGCTATTATTGAAGCTATTCCTGAAATTTTCCATTTCAGCATCTCCTTATGCTTTTTCTAGTTCTGGTTCTGGTGTGTCATAATCCGTTGACAGCAATAAACTATCACAGAAACAGGAATCCGTTAAGGGTTGTCATGGCATGACTGATTTTTCCTTCTACTGGCACGATTACGAAACCTTTGGTGCAGACCCGGCGCGGGATCGGCCCTCGCAGTTTGCCGGTATTCGCACTGATGCCGACTTTAATATCATTGGTGAGCCGTTGGTGATTTACTGCAAGCCGGCGGCGGATATGTTACCGCAGCCGGAGGCCTGTTTAATTACCGGCATCACGCCTCAGATAGCCCTGGCAGAGGGACTTTGTGAGGCTGAGTTTATTCGTCAGATTCATGCTGAGCTGGCTAAGCCTGGCACCTGTGCGGTGGGCTATAACAGTATTCGTTTTGATGATGAAGTCAGTCGATATACGTTATATCGCAATTTTTACGACCCCTATGCCCGGGAATGGCAAAACGGCAATTCCCGCTGGGATATTATCGATATGGTACGGGTGTGTTGCGCGCTGCGACCGGAAGGTATTGCATGGTCACAGCACGAAGACGGTACACCGAGTTTTAAGCTGGAGCATTTGACGGCAGCCAATGGTATTCAGCATGAAGCGGCGCACGATGCTTTATCGGACGTTCATGCCACGATTGCTATGGCGCGCCTGATTAAACAGCAACAACCCAAGCTGTTTGACTATTTATTGAAGCTGAGAAATAAACGTGAAGTGGCTAATTTACTGGATACCGTAGAGCAAAAGCCGGTGCTACACACCTCGGCGATGTTTCCGGCAAGCGTGTATTGCACGACGTTGGTGATGCCATTGATAAAACACCCGACCAATCAAAATGCCGTGATTTGCTATGACCTGCGCGTCGATCCTCAACCCTTGATTGATTTAGGGGTTGAGGAGATTAAAGAGCGGCTTTATACCCCGGCGGCTGAATTACCCGAGGGTGTCTCTCGCATTCCCCTAAAAACGATTTCTACCAACCGCTGCCCGGTAGTGGCAACCAGTAAGCTGTTGGATGAAAAGGTCGCTGATCGAATTCAGTTGGATCTGGATGCTGCCCGTCGGCATTACCAATTATTGCGTCGGGCTTTTAAACCTTCGGGGGGGCAATTTCAGCAAAAGCTCTCCGCCGTTTTTGCGCAGGCTGACTTCCCCGAACGCAACGACCCCGATGTCATGCTCTACAGCGGCGGTTTTTTTGGTCAGGCTGATAAATCAACGATGGCGCAGGTGCGTAGTAGTTCGCTGAAGGAGTTGCGGGAGCATAGTTTTCATTTTGAAGATAAACGCCTGGATGAAATGTTATTTCGCTATCGTGCGCGCAATTTTCCCGAAACCTTGTCTGAAGAGGAGGTACTACTTTGGCAGGAGTTTTGTTACCAGCGCATTACTGATCCGGACATGGAGGCCGGTATCACGCTGGAGACTTACCTGGAAAGAATCCATGAGCTGATGGCGGATGAGTCGCTGTCAGCTGATAAAAGAAAGATACTTGAAAGCTTGCTGGAATATAGCGATATGTTGTTAGCTTAGGCTTGCCGGTCGGTATGGAAAATGTATCAAAGCCCTGGTGGGTGTATATTATTGAAACGGTCTCAGGCAAGCTTTACACCGGTATCACCACCGATGTAGAGCGGCGTTTTGCTGAGCATTGCTCAGGAACAAAAAGCCAGGGCCCAAAAAGCCGGGGCGCTAAATTTTTTCGCAGTGATAAACCTGGGGGTGTTGTCTATACCGAACGGTGTGCCGATCGCAGCGAGGCCAGCAAGCGTGAAGCGGCTATTAAAAAATTATCCCGCCGCAAAAAGATAGCGTTAATCGGCCGATAATACCTCAGAGTCATTAACTTACTTGGTCGCTAGTTGGCTGAAGTCAATCTCATAGCGATTGGGCAGAGCCACCGCCTGATAAACTTTGGTATTGGCGTATTTGGCTTTAACCAGATTGATAACCGCTTCTTTGTTCTGCAGGCTGGTTGCCAAGCCAATATAAACCGCTTTGAGCTCTGGTGCTGAAAACCTTTTATTGTTGTACCATGTCTGCTCATCACTGCCTGAATCGGTTTCGTCCGCTGCAAAACAGCGCCACTCGCGCTCTACGTTATTATCCTTGTTTTTCATTAACATTTTGTCGATAAAACCATCGGATTTAGGGGCTTTCTCACGACCGTAAGTCACCGCAATCTGCTCTTTCAGGCTGGAGACCTGAGGCGGAGTGGTGCCGTAAGTGACTTTGCGGGGTTCTGGTAGGGCTGTGTCTTCCCCGGCACTAAAGCGCAGCGCAATACCGGCGTGATTGTCAGCAAAGCGTTGCCAGGCTTGCATATTGGTGGGTTTGTCACTGAAGCAACAGACGCGAAGGGAGCAGGCGAATTGCTGCCAGGCACTCAGATAGCTGTTAATGCCTTCCTGCTGTTGCTGGACGATTTGTCCCAACAGTTGTTTTAACACCTGTTCGGCCTCTTCTTCAGAGGCAAAGCGTTCTTCACCCCGCCAGCGGGAAATGGCGGTAATCAGGCGGTTATGTTTGCCGGTAGGCTCGCTGGGGCCAAACAGCAGATTAATCGCTTCTTTGATCATGCCGGTGAGTAAGGTTTCCGGCGTAAAGTCGGGCTCGGAGTGATGATTCAGTTCAAAGGGGTCGTTAAACAGGTGAGGAGCGCTCCAGCGCAGAGATTGGCTGTTTAATACTTTCAGTCCGGTCTCGGCGCTGCAAAATTTGACCAGTGATGAGATTTCGTCGATTGCCACAATGGTTTCCGCTGATACTTCTTTTGAGTGTACAGTTCTGGGTGTAAAGGCTCTTCTCTGGAGTGTGGACTATGAACCACCCTTAACAATTAGCATAATCTCTGTAATATTCAATCACTTAGACTCAATCTCCATATTTTATTGTAATTAAGCAAAGTCGGGCCATAAAAGTATCTATTGTCCTTATTTTTACCGGCTCTGGCTATAACGCTCTTTTACCGGGGAGGCATAGCAGCGATAATAGCCGGCACTTTAAAAGCCAAAACCTAAATCCAGTATCTACTATCCAGAACCTGGCCCAGAATCGAAACCAAGACTGAAATCCAAGGACTCTTTCCCTTTGCAAGACGATAGCCAAACCCAACAGCGCGCCACCAGCCGAAATATTAAAGTTCTTGGTTCTATGCTAGCCCTGTTAAAGCCCTATCGCTGGCAGGCGCTGGCGGCGCTGTTTGCTTTAACCTTTACCGCAGGTATTTCGCTGTCGATGGGGCAAGGCTTGAAAATGTTAATCGACAGAGGTTTTGGTGAAGGGGCCGCAGCGGGGCTGGATCAGGCGATTATTGTTTTTATGGTGTTAGTGCTGTTGCTGGCCATTGGCACTTTTACTCGATTTTATCTGGTGTCATGGATTGGTGAACGAGTCAGTGCTGATTTAAGGCGCAAGGTTTATAACCGAGTGGTTGAGCTGCATCCCGGTTTTTTTGAAACCAATCTCAGTGGCGAAATTCAGTCACGCATTACCACTGATACCACTCTGTTACAGACGGTTATTGGTTCTTCGGTGTCGATTGCACTTAGGAATATGTTGCTGTTTATCGGCGGTATTATTCTATTGTTGATCACTAACCCCAAACTGACGGCAATCGTCTTGCTCAGTGTGCCGCTGGTGATCATGCCGATTATTATCTTCGGACGTTATGTCCGTAAACTATCCCGTACCAGTCAGGATAAAGTGGCTATATTTGGTGGCTTCGTTGGGGAATCCATCAAGAACATCAAGATTGTACAAGCCTTTAATCATCAGGAGCTGGATAAGAAAGCTTTTTCAGACCAAGTGGAAGTGGCTTTTGATGTCGCTATTCAACGTATTAAATATCGTGCCTGGCTGACAGCAATTGTTATTTCATTAGTATTTGGCGCCATTGCCTATATGTTATGGGTGGGCGGGCACGATGTGATCGCCGGTAATATCTCGGCGGGCGAGCTGGCGGCCTTTATCTTTTATGCGCTGATGGTAGCTATGTCGGTTGGCGCTATTTCCGAGGTGTACAGCGACTTGCAACGTGCTGCCGGCGCCACGGAAAGGTTGTTAGAGCTGATGCATGCCGATAATCAGATCATGGCGCCAGAGCAACCGCAGTCGCTACCGGATCAGGTAAGCGGCAAATTGCAGTTTGACCAGATCAGTTTTCATTACGCCTCCAGACCTGAAGTGCCAGCGATTGATCAGCTTTCTCTGACCATTGAGGCAGGCACCAGTCTGGCTCTGGTAGGCAGTTCCGGTGCCGGCAAATCGACATTGGTGGACCTGATCCTGCGTTTTTATGATGTTCAGAGCGGTCGAATCCTGTTTGATGAAATCGATATTCGCGAGCTGGATCCGATGGATTTGCGGCAACATATCGCCATTGTCCCGCAGCAACCCGTGCTATTCAGTGGCACTGTGATGGATAATATTCGCTATGGTCGCCCCGATTCGACCGACGATGAGGTTATCGCCGCAGCGGATGCCGCCTATGCCGATGAATTTATTCAGCGTCTACCCGATGGTTATAACAGCTTCGTGGGTGAATCGGGTATTCGCCTTTCCGGGGGGCAGCGCCAACGTATTGCCATTGCCCGCGCGGTGTTAAAAGATCCCCGGCTGTTATTACTTGATGAAGCCACCAGCGCATTGGATGCCGAGAGCGAACACAAAGTCCAGCAGGCACTGGAGCGTTTGATGAAGGATCGCACCAGCATTGTTATTGCTCATCGTCTGGCCACGGTGGTGAATGTCGACAGGATCGCGGTACTGGATCATGGCAAGCTGGTGGATGTGGGTAGCCATCAACAATTAATCAAAAGCTCTTCACTGTATGCCCGCTGGGCCAGTCTGCAGTTTGGACAGGCGGTAGCCGAACCCGTAATCGCAGATCGGGTCAGCTAGTAGTAGGGTAACAGTAAAGTAGCTTTAAAAAATCAACAGCAACAAACACGATAGCAAAACATGAGCACGAGGTGATAGCTTGAACTTTAACGGTAGCCATATTCTGTCGATAGAACAGTTTGATCGGGGTGATATTGAGCGGGTATTTGAGGTGGCCGACTTTATGTTGCCCTATGCGCATCGCAAGCGTGTTACCAAGGTGTTGGACGGGGCTATTCTGGGCAGTATGTTTTTTGAGCCCAGCACCCGAACGCGAGTGAGTTTTGGCAGCGCATTTAACCTGTTAGGTGGCGAAGTACGTGAAACCATTGGTTTTGAATCCTCGGCCATTGCCAAGGGTGAATCACTCTATGACACCGCGCGGGTGCTCAGTGGTTACAGTGATGTGATTGCTATGCGGCATCCACAGGAAGGGTCGGTGGCCGAGTTTGCCGCCGCCAGCCGAGTACCGGTTATAAACGGTGGTGACGGTGCCAACGAGCACCCCAGTCAGGCATTGCTGGATTTGTATACAATCAAAAAAGAATTGCAGCACCATGGGCGCCAGCTGGACGGATTAAGAATCGCGCTGATTGGTGATTTGAAATACGGTCGTACGGTGCATTCGCTGTGCAAATTGTTGACCCTGTACCAGAATGTGGCGGTTACCCTGATTTCTCCCGAAGAATTGAAGATGCCCGCGGATATCGTTGAAAAAATGCGGGTGGCAGGGCATGCGGTGATTGAGTCGGACCTAATGGAAGGCAGTATTGGTCATGTCGATATTGCCTATTCCACTCGTATTCAGGAAGAGCGTTTTGCCAGCAAGGATGAAGCGAATTTATACCGTGGTCGCTATCGACTGAACCAGGCTATTTACACCCGGTTCTGTGAACCCAATACGGTGATTATGCATCCGCTGCCTCGTGACTCTCGTGAAGGTGCTAATGAACTGGATAATGACCTCAATGATAACCCGAACCTGGCTATTTTTCGCCAGGCCGATAATGGGGTGTTGGTGCGGATGGCATTATTTGCCTTGATTCTGGATGTGGTTAATTTAGTAGATAAGCACTCTCGCGAAGTTAACTGGTATACCGGCAGTCGTTTTTAATTTTCTCAGGCTACAGCTGTTTTACAATGGTATTAGATGAGTTTTATCCAATGCCAGCGATTTGGTATTCACTGCTGAGACACGCCGTGAACCCATCCATGGGGGCTCGACGCCAGCAGAGCCTGCCCCGCGAGCAACGCGAGTGCTTTGGGTATCCATGCTGGCGACGGTCTCATCAGCAAATACCGAACCCCTGCCTTCAGACTTTATAGGGCAGCAATGACTACAGATATTTACTTATGGATTCTTTTACACGCGATGATGTTGAATTGTTAGATTCTGAGGAGGCCTATCAGGGCTTTTACCAGATTCAGACCCTGACACTGCGTCACCGGCTTTTTCATGGCGGGTGGAGTCAGCCAATTCGACGCGAGTTGTTTAAACGGCATGATGCTGTGGGGGTGTTACTGTACGACCCTAAATTGGATGCGGTAGCGCTTATTGAGCAGTTTAGAGTGGGTGTTTATGGCAGTGTCGTTGCCAGTGAGAAACTGCATTCGCCCTGGTTACTGGAGTTGGTGGCCGGTTTGATTGACAAAGTTGAGCCGCCAGCGCAAGTCGTAGTCCGAGAGGCAGAGGAAGAAGCCGGGGCTATCGTGCAAGAATTAGAGCCCATCGGCGAGTACTACTCCAGCCCAGGTGGCAGTAACGAATATTTCTACCTGTTTGCGGGCAGGGCCGATCTCAGTCAGGCGGGAGGGATTCACGGGCTTGAGGAAGAGGGCGAGGATATCCGTGTTCACCTGCTTCCTGTCGCTAAGCTCTGGGGCTTGCTGGAGGCGGGTAAGTTGATTAACGCCCACACCTTAATTGCTGTGCAATGGCTAAAGCTGCATCATCAGCGCTTGCGGTCGAAGTGGTTATGAAAACGTAGTTGTAACGATGTGGTTTATGAATAAAGTGCTTATAACGCTGTTTTTCTGAGGCTGAGTCACTATGGCGTCTTATCGCGCATTTTTTGCTTTGCCGATTTCATTACAGGCAGAACAGCAGCTTCAGGGATTGGCTTCGGAGTTGCAGTTTGATCTGGAGCGTTATCACGGGCCAGCGGAGGCGGCGATTCGCTGGGTCAGGCCGGAAAATTATCATATTACACTGGCTTTTATAGGGGATATTCAGTCGCGGGATGTTGAGCGATTACATCGATTGGCGCTGCCTGTGGTAGAACGCTATACCGAGGCGCTAGCGGGTAATCGGGCCTATCAGCTCTTGATTAGTCGTGTGGAATGGTTTCCTGGCCCGTTAAAACCGCGCTTGCTGGTGGCCGGTGTGAATGAAAGTGAACCGCTTCAGCAACTGCAACGGGCGTTGAGCAGGGCGCTGCGAAGTGAGGGTTTCAGGCTGGAAAAGAAAGCCTTTAGACCGCATATCACCCTGGCTCGTTGTAAAGCGCTGGCAGCTCCGCCAGATCTGGCCGAGGTTAAAGTCCATATCGAAACAGAGATGGATGAGCTGGTGTTATTTAACAGTGTATTATCCTCCGCAGGGCCCCGGTACAGTCCATTGTTTGTTGAAGCGCTGGGTTATTGAATTGGGTTATTGAGCATAGCCAGACAAAATAAAAAATTTGAGAGTATCTATTTGTCTAGTCCAGAAGTCAGCAGTAATCAGCCTCAAACTGCCGGTAACAAGAACGAGGGTGGTCTGTTACGGTCCAGCCTGCTCGTCGGCATGATGACGATGTTATCCCGTGTGCTGGGTTTGACGCGGGATGTGGTCATCGCTCACTTTGTCGGTGCCAGTGCGGCGGCGGATGCATTTTTTGTTGCCTTTAAAATCCCCAATTTTATGCGCCGCCTGTTTGCTGAGGGTGCCTTTTCCCAGGCCTTTGTGCCGGTGCTTTCCGAGTACCGCGAGCAGCGCAGTATGGAAGCCGTACAGCAGCTGATTAACCGTGTTGCTGGTGCACTGGGTGGCGTGTTGTTAATCGTAACGGCCTTTGCCGTGATGGCGGCACCGGCGATTACCGCTATTTTTGCACCGGGTTTTTATCTCTCCGATGACTTGCTGCGCTATGAATTAACCACTGAGATGATCCGTATTACCTTTCCCTATTTGCTGCTGATTTCGCTGACCGGGTTTTGTGGTGCAGTGCTCAACAGTTATGGCCGCTTTGCGGTGCCGGCCTTTACCCCGGTATTACTCAATCTGTCGCTGATCAGTGCGGCGATTATTGCTGCGCCGTCTTTTGACGAACCCGCTTTTGCGCTGGCCTGGGGCGTGTTGGCCGCCGGGGCGATTCAGCTGACATTTCAGCTCCCTTTTATGGCGGGTATTCGATTAACCCCGCGGCCGGTCTGGGATTGGCAGGATGAAGGCGTTCGGCGTATTTTGGCCTTGATGGGGCCAGCGATTTTTGGCGTATCAGTCAGCCAGATCAATCTGTTGCTGGATACGGTGCTGGCCTCTTTTCTACCGCAGGGCAGTGTGTCCTGGCTGTATTATTCGGATCGTCTGGTGGAGTTGCCGCTGGGGGTTTTTGCCATCGCTATCAGTACCGTCATTCTGCCGAGTCTGTCGCGGCAGCAGGCCAATCAGTCGGCGAGTGAATTTCGCGCGACATTGGATTGGGCGATTCGCATGGTATTACTAATCGCTATTCCTGCCGCAGTTGCTCTGTTTATTCTGGCCTACCCAATTCTGATGACACTGTTTCAGTCCGGCGAATTAACCGTTCGCGATGTAACGATGGCCAGTATGAGCCTGCAGGCCTACTCGATTGGATTGCTGGCCTTTATGTTGATCAAGGTGCTCGCACCAGGTTATTTCTCCCGCCAGGATACCAAAACCCCGGTGCGCATTGGCATCATCGCTATGGTGGCCAATATGGTGTTGAATGTGGTGTTCGTCGTGCCGCTGCACTACTACTGGCAGTTGGGGCATGTTGGTTTGGCGCTTGCTACTTCGCTGTCTGCATTTTTGAATGCGGGTCTGTTGTATCGGGGTTTATTAAAACAGAGTGTCTACCAGCCCCTGGCGGGCTTTAAGCCGACGCTGCTGCGACTGTTGATTGCGGTCAGTGCAATGACCGCAGTATTACTGCTGATAATGCCCGGCGCCGAGCAGTGGGCGGGCTGGCAGTGGCAGCAACGGACGCTGCAAACCCTGCTGCTTTGTGCCGTAGGGGCCGCAACTTATTTTCTGGCGCTGTTGCTTGTCGGCGCCAGGCCAAGGCATTTTCAGGTCAGTTCAGTTCATTAATCCGGTCAGCTTTCCTTTGGCGCTGGCTTATCCCGCTGTAAAGCGTTTCTCGTCGATAAATTCCTCACCTAACTGGCCGCCAACGGGTGGCTAAGCTATAATCACGCGCTATTTTGACTGGCGAAATCAGGGTTTCATGGAGCTAATCCGCGACTTGCATAACTTACGGCCCAGACACCGCAACTGTGTGGTGACCATGGGGGCCTTTGATGGTGTTCATTTTGGACATCAGGCGGTTTTGCAGCAGCTAATTGATAAGGGTAGGGAACTGGCTTTACCCTCTACCATCGTGGTGTTTGAGCCGCTGCCGCGCGAGTATTTTGCGCCGAAGGAAGCACCCGCCCGTTTGATGAGCTTTCGGGAAAAGTTCAGGGCTCTGGAGGCCTTGGGCATTGATCGAGTGCTACGGATTCGCTTTACCGATTCCTTTCGCGCCATGACAGCGGAGGCGTTTGTACAGCAAGTCTTTGTGGATGGCCTTGGTGCGAAATTTATTACCGTCGGCGATGACCTTCACTTTGGCCGTAATAGAAGTGGTGGTTTTGAAATGCTGAAACAGGAAGGCGAGCGTTGCGGCTTTGATGTCGTCTCCACCTCGACTCTGGCGATTGAGGGCGAACGCGTCAGTAGTACTCGCATTCGTAAGGCATTGGCTGAGACAGACTTTGCCCTGGCCGAGGAGTTACTGGGGCGACCCTATAGCATTTCCGGGCGCGTCATTGTGGGCCAGCGGCTCGGCCGAAAACTCGACGCGCCAACTGCTAATCTGGAATTGCATCGATTACGCGCACCACTGGCCGGTGTCTATGCAGTTGATGTCCGTATTGACGACCGCTTGCTACAGGGCGTAGCCAATGTGGGCACGCGACCCACCGTTGACGATAGTTTGAAAGCCATTCTGGAAGTGCATATCCTCGACTTCACTGAAGATATTTATGGCAAAAATATTGAAGTGATCTTTCGGGATAAGATCAGGGATGAACAGCAATTTGCGTCTATCGATCAGCTTAAACAGCAAATTCATCAGGACATTGAAACCGCGCGGCAGTTTTTCCAGTCGCAATTGAATTAGTGTTAACAGGCCTTAGTGAGCTGGCAATCACCGTCGTGGTATGAACAGATTTCATAGCATTAAACATCATCAGTAAGTTTTGGAAGAATGAATCTCAATGAGTGATTACAAACAGACCTTAAATCTGCCGCAGACCGACTTTCCGATGAAAGCCAATCTGGCACAACGTGAACCGGAAACCCTAAAACGCTGGCAGCAGAATAATTTGTATGCACAGATACGGGAGGCCAATAAAGGTCGCCCGCAATTTATTCTTCACGATGGACCTCCCTATGCTAATGGCGATATTCATATTGGCCACTCACTGAATAAAATCATCAAGGATATGATCGTAAAATCCAAAACCCTGAGCGGTTTTGACGCACCCTATGTACCGGGTTGGGATTGCCATGGTCTGCCGATTGAGCTGAATGTTGAGAAAAAAGTCGGCAAAGCCGGCGTCAAAGTAGAGCCGTCGGTATTCCGCAGCAAGTGCCGGGAATATGCCAAAAAACAGGTCGATGGCCAGAAGAAAGATTTTATCCGTCTGGGTGTACTGGGCGACTGGGATAACCCCTACCTGACCATGAACTTCCAGACCGAGGCCGATATTATTCGCTCACTGGGAAAAATTGCGGACAACGGTCATCTGCAAAAAGGCTTTAAACCCGTCCACTGGTGCATGGATTGTGGCTCAGCCCTCGCCGAAGCGGAAGTCGAATACAAAGACAAACAATCGCCAGCGATTGATGTGATCTATCCAGCGGTTAATCCTGAGGCTTTACTCAGTGCGTGCGAGGTATCTGCCACCGTGGATGGCACTGTCGGCATTGCGATCTGGACCACAACGCCCTGGACCCTGCCAGCAAGTCTGGCAGTGACGCTTCACGCCGAGCTGGATTATGTGCTCGTTGCTTTTACCCAAGAGGGGCGTCAACTAACGGTGCTGCTGGCCGATGCTCTGCACGAGTCCGTACTGCAACGTGCCGGTGTCGAGCAGTTTGACATAATCGGTGCCTGCAAGGGCGCGGCGCTGGAAAATATGAAACTGCACCATCCCTTTTACGCGCGTGAAGTGCCAGTGATTTTAGGTGAACATGTCACCACAGAAGCAGGTACAGGTGCAGTCCATACCGCACCTGCACATGGGGTTGATGATTTTAATGTTGGGCAAAAGTACGGGCTGGATGTCTACAATCCGGTGGGCTCCAACGGTGTCTATTTGCCCGATACGGAATTATTTGCCGGGCAGCATGTGCTCAAGGCCAACGAGAATGTCGTAGCACTACTGGTAGAAAAACAGGTTTTACTGCATCAGGAAGCGCTGGAACATAGCTACCCGCACTGCTGGCGTCATAAATCACCGATTATTTTCCGCGCCACTCCACAGTGGTTTATCTCCATGCATCAGAATGGCCTGCTGGAGAAAACACTGGCAGAAGTCGAAAAGGTCGAGTGGAAACCTGGCTGGGGTAAAGCGCGTATCGACTCTATGATCAATGACCGCCCTGACTGGTGTATCTCTCGTCAACGCACCTGGGGCGTACCCATCACCTTATTTATTCACAAGGAAACCGCTGAGCTGCACCCGGAAACCCAGCGACTGGTTGAAGAAGTGGCGCTGCGGGTGGAAGAAAAGGGTATTGATGCCTGGTTTGATCTCGACACAGCAGAGTTGTTAGGTGACGAGGCCGACCAGTATGACAAGGTCACCGATACGCTGGACGTGTGGTTTGATTCCGGGGTCACCCATGCCTCGGTATTAGCGCGCCGGGAAGATTTATCTTATCCCGCTGATTTATATTTTGAAGGTTCGGATCAACACCGCGGCTGGTTCCAGTCTTCACTGTTGACCTCGGTGGCGATGAACGGTCATGCACCCTATCGTGAAGTGTTGACCCATGGTTTTACCGTAGATACGCAGGGTCGCAAAATGTCCAAGTCTCTTGGCAACGTGATTGCGCCGCAAAAAGTGATGAGCACACTGGGCGCTGATGTGCTGCGCCTCTGGGTGGCGGCGACGGATTTCCGCAACGAGATCACGGTGAGCGATGAAAACTTTAAGCGCACGGCGGATTCCTATCGCCGTATTCGCAACACTGCGCGCTTTCTGTTATCTAATATGACCGGTTTTGATCCGGAGCAGCATTTGGTCGCCAGTGAAGATATGCTGGCCCTGGATCGCTGGGCAGTGGACGCCGCAGCGCGTTTGCAGGACGACATTATCGCTGCCTATAACAGCTATCAATTCCATAACATTTATCAGAAGTTACATAACTTCTGCGTGATTGAGCTGGGCGGGTTTTACCTCGATATTATCAAGGATCGACAGTACACCACCAAGGCAGACAGCCTGCCACGGCGTTCCGCGCAAACTGCGTTGTATCATATTATTCAGGCAATGGTACGCTGGATTGCACCTATCACCAGTTTTACCGCTGATGAATTGTGGCAGTTCATTCCGGGGAAAAAGGAAGAGTCGGTTTTTCTGAGCCAGTGGTATCAGGGGTTGGAAAGAATGCCAGTGGATGCCGAACTCGGTCAGGGATATTGGCAAACCGTCATGGCAGTTAAAACCGCCGTAAACAAGCAACTGGAACTGAAACGCAAAGAGGGCGCCATTGGTGGCACACTGGCTGCCGAGGTAACGCTTTACTGCCGCAGCGAACTCGGGGAGCTATTAGGGCATCTGGAAAATGAGTTACGTTTTGCCTTGATCACCTCAACGGCAGAGGTCAAACCGCTGGCAGAATCACAAGGCGCGGCGACAACGGAAGTGGATGGTTTGGAGGTGGCGATTAAACAAAGCAGCCACGCCAAGTGTAGTCGCTGCTGGCATCACCGGGAGGATGTGGGGCAAAATGCCGCCCATGAAGAACTCTGTGGTCGCTGTATTGATAATGTCGAAGGTGCTGGTGAACAGCGCCACTTTGCCTAGAAGTCTGTTGTGATATGGATAGAGATTGAGTGGTAATGCTTTTATGCAGTTAAAACGACAGACCATTGGCTGGCTAATCGTGGCGGTGATTATTATCGCTCTCGACCAGTGGACCAAATATCTCGCCAGTAGCCTGCTGAGCTATGGCCGGCCCGTGGAAATTCTACCGGTATTTAATTTGACCCTGCAGCATAATACCGGTGCGGCCTTTAGTTTTCTGGCCGATGCAGGCGGCTGGCAGCGCTGGTTTTTCACCATTATTTCGGCAGTAGTCAGCATTTTCTTGTTAGTCTGGCTGTTTCGCCTGCCGGTTAAACAGCCGGTGATGAGCGCCAGCCTGGCCTTTATACTGGCCGGTGCAGTGGGCAATTTATGGGATCGGGTTACCTTGGGTTATGTGGTGGATTTTATTTCCCTGCATTACAACAACGCCTATTTTCCCGCTTTTAATATTGCTGATTCCGCAATCACACTGGGTGCCGGCTTTATGATTATGGATATGTTATTAAACCCCGAGCACCATCAGTCAGATAAAGCTGAAAGCCCAAAAACGGAAAAATAGCCGCTATTGCGAAAGTCTTTTCCAAGGGTAGTAGCCGAGTTTGAGTCACAAAACCCTTTCAGTCAGTACTATTCGTCTCTGCTACTATTTATTGAAATTTTTAAAAGCCTTAAATTGATTAAAGATTATTATGAGTGAATCCCAAAGTTTTACCGCTGTGATTACAGTAAATTCCCGCGTTACCTTATATTTTTCACTTAAGTTGGAAGATGGGGCGGTGGTAGATTCAAACTTCGAGGCAAAGCCTGCGAGCTTTGATATGGGCGATGGCAGCTTGCTGGCAGGCTTTGAAAGAAAGCTACTGGGTTTGAAAAAGGGCGATAAAGCGGGTTTTCAGGTATTGCCCGAGGAAGGCTTTGGTCAGCCCAACCCCAATAACCAGCAGCAGTTTCCGCGTTCGGCCTTTAGTGCTGAGCTGGAATTACAGCCCGGCATGGTGATGTCCTTTGCTGATGCCAGTCAGTCAGAGTTACCGGGCGTGATTAAAACGATTGAAGACGATAATGTGATGGTGGACTTTAATCATCCGCTAGCCGGGCGTACCATTCAGTTTGATGTTGAAATTGTCGATGTGGTCGCTAAAGAGATGCTTTCCTGATGAGTAATCAGTCAACCCCAACCCAGTCCATACAAATCAAGCTGGCGAATCCGCGAGGGTTTTGCGCCGGTGTAGATCGTGCTATTGAAATTGTTAATCGCGCCCTGTCGGTGTTTGGCTCGCCGATTTATGTTCGGCATGAGGTGGTGCACAATAAATTTGTGGTTGATGATTTACGTAATCGTGGCGCTATTTTCGTCGATGAGCTACACGAAGTACCCGATGATAATATTGTCATTTTCAGTGCCCACGGTGTGTCCTATGCCGTTCAGCAGGAGGCAAAAAAGCGAGGGTTAAAAGTGTTTGATGCCACCTGTCCGCTGGTGACCAAGGTGCATATGGAGGTATTACGCTATTCTCGCGATGGCCGCGAATGTATTTTGATTGGCCATAAAGGCCACCCGGAAGTGGAAGGCACCATGGGACAATACGATCACTCACAGGGCGGTGAAATTTATCTGGTGGAAGATTGCGAGCAGGCAATGTCGCTGGAAGTAAACAATCCCAATGCGCTCTCCTATGTCACCCAGACAACTTTATCGATGGACGATACGGCGCAGGTCATTGCAGCTTTGAGGAGAAAGTTTCCCAATATCACCGGACCTCGCAAAGATGATATTTGTTACGCTACACAGAACCGGCAGGATGCCGTAAAAATTCTGGCACAGGGCTGTGATCTTGTTCTGGTGGTTGGTTCGCCCAATAGCTCCAACTCCAATCGCTTAAGTGAACTGGCTCAGAGGATGGGTACCGAGTCCTATTTGATCGACAGCAGTGACGATATTGACGCGGACTGGTTGAAGGGTAAGCAAGCCATCGGCATTACTGCGGGTGCGTCGGCACCAGAAGTGCTGGTACGAAAAGTCATCGACCGGCTCTGTGACTTAGGGGCTTTGCCTCCGGAGGAAATGCAAGGTGCGGTGGAAAATATTACGTTCTCACTGCCCAAAGAGCTCAGGTTTGTTAATTGATTCACTGCCCCGTTAGTAATTGACGAATTGACGCATTAACCTTCAATATTCAGTTTCTTCAAGCGATAGCGTAGTTGCCTGAAGGTCATCCCCAGCAGTTCCGCAGCGGCAGTTTTATTCCATAGCGTACGTTCCAAGGCCAGCTTTATAGCGCGTGTTTCCATTGACTCTAAAAATTCCTCCAGAGAACCAAAGGCTTCTTCTGCAGCTTTGGGTTGATATAGCTGTGCAGATTGAGTTTGAGCCTGCGTCACAGGGGAATTAAGTTGTAGATCCTCTAGCTGAATCCGGTTGTTTTCGCACAGGGTAAATGCACGTTCCAGGGTATTTTCCAATTCCCTGACATTACCCGGAAAAGGGTAGTTGTTCAGTGCGGTAATTGCATCCCGGGATAGACTGGGCTTGTCCATTTGCCACTCATTGGCCAGTTGTTGCAGGGAAAAGTCAGCCAGTAAGGGAATATCGTCTTTACGCTCGCGCAGCGGCGGCACTTTGACTTCAATGACATTGATGCGATAGAAAAGGTCATTGCGAAAGCGCTCGGCCTCTACTTCAGCGGCCAGATCTTTATGGGTGGCACTGAGGATGCGAACATCAATAGAAACTTCGTCGTTGGAGCCAACTTTTCGAATTGCTTTTTCCTGGATGGCGCGCAGTAATTTGACTTGCATCGGTAGCGGCAGGTCGGCGACTTCATCAAGAAATAGCGTGCCGCCATGCGCGGCTTCGAACAGCCCCTGTTTGTTATCCGATGCGCCAGTGAAACTGCCTTTGATATGGCCAAAGAATTCACTCTCCATCAATTCTGAGGGAATGGCACCGCAGTTAACGGGGATAAACGGTTGGCTGCTGCGGGGGCCATTAGCGTGAATCAGCCGGGCCACCACTTCTTTACCGCTACCCGATTCACCGCTGATATAAACCGGTGCCTGACTTCGGGACAGCTTATTGATTTGCTTGCGCAGCGAATCAATGACGGGCGTATTACCGAGTAGTTGTACCTGATTGCTGACCTCGATTTTGTCACCACCCAGGTTGACCTTGAGCGCGGCTTCAATCAGGCTGCGCAATCGTTCCAGCTCAATGGGTTTATTCACAAAATCAAAGGCACCGGCCTTGAGTGCGGCGATAGCCAGCTCGGTATTGCCGAAGGCGGTAATCATCGCCACGGGAATATGCGAAAAATACTGTTGGATATGATGGATGATTTCAAGGCCTTCGCCATCGGGTAATTTCATATCCGTGAGACAAAGATCATAGCTCTGCTGCTGCAACTGGTTTTTGGCCTGCGCTACCGTTTCAGCACTGTCGGTTAACATGCCCATTCGAGCCAAGGTGATTTCCAGTAGCTCGCGGATATCCGGCTCATCGTCAACAATTAAAATACGGCTTTTATTCATAGCATGATTATCAGGGTTAATTATTCTGGTGCCAGTCGTCGATCAGGGTGTGGAAAGCTGATGCGAAAGCAGCTTTTGCCCTGCTGGTTGATGAGGTACTCCAGTCGCGCTTCATTGGCCTCGCAGAGTTCCCGTGAAATATACAAGCCCAGGCCGCTGCCCTTGGCCTCGGTAGTATAAAACGGCTCAAACAGTTTTTCCTGTGCCTTCTCATCGATTCCAGCGCCATTATCAATAATGTCGAGCTGTGGCAGCTTGGTATTGGGGTGACTGTGCAGCCTTAATTCGATAGCGGCGACACCGGTTTGCTGTTTGCTGTAGCGAAGACCGTTTTGGATCAAATTACTAAGCACCTGGCTGAATTGACTGCAATCAATGGTGACTGGGCTGTCGCAGGAGCCGGTTAAGTCTATATGATGATTTTCATGGTTAGTCTGCTCATCATCAACATCACAAAAGTCATTGATAAACTGTTGCAGCCATTCCGCTAAGTTAATCCGCTCGGGGTCAGGGGCATGGCGCCGTGATAGTTGCAGCACATTTTCGATGACTTTATTCATTCGGTTGGAGTGATTCTGGATGATTTCGCAGAGGCGTTTATCGGCATCGGGGATCTCATTCGACTCAGCCAGTAGTTGAGAGGCGTGACTGATAGCGCCCAGAGGGTTGCGTATTTCATGGGCAATACTGGCGGTTAAGCGCCCCAGTGAGGCAAGCTTCATCTGCTGTGCCTGTTGGGCTAAACGGCGATTATTCTCGATAAAAATCAAGGTTTCCCGATTTTCTCCCGATTGTATATCCGTGTCGGTACCCGTACTGGGGTCATTAGAGGGGGCCGAAAAGCTGACATGTAATTCCGGTCCCGCCTCGTTCACTTGAAAAGGCGGCGTGTGGTAGTTTGGACTTCGACGCCATAGCTGAAACTGTGCCAGCAGCTCTGGCTGTAAGGTGATGGGTTCGGCAGTAGCAGGGCGAGTATTTTCGGCCAGTTTGAGCAAATCGGTGTTGCCCAATAATTCTCCGGCGGCGGCATTGGCAAGTTGAATTTCGCCGACATCGTTAACCACAATAATGCCGGTTCGCATGCGCTGAACGATACTCTGGTTGAGCGATTGCAGCTGGCTGACATCAAAACCGCGCTGCTCTGCCAGTTGTTGTGCAATACGAATACGTGCGGCAAGGTATTCAATAAAAATCGCGGTGATAAAAAGCGTAACGCCCAGTAAACCAGTGGGTAGCAGGCTGGAAAGGGGCAGGTAGCCATCTATTATCAGTCGAGCCGTGTCAGCCAGAATTGCGATAGTTGCAATAGCGGCAGTTAGCAATGCCAGCTGGCGGGCCAGCATAATACTGGCGGCGGCGATGATGATAACCAGCAAGATGGCCAGACCACTGACGATACCATTACTGGCATCGGCCACCAGAATAATGGCAAAAATATCAATCAGGAAATTGGCAAACAGACGCTGATCATTGATCAATATGTGTTTGGGCAGGTAGACAATAAGCCCAACGACGTTCAGCAATAAGTAGATGCAGGTGACTATTAAAAATTGTTCAGGCTTGAGTGCGCCGACCAGAGGGTTCTCGGCTCCCAGAACAAAGGTGGTGAGCAGGGCAGCACAGAGAAAAACCCGGATGACCGTATAGACTTTTAATAAAGCAAGATTTTGCAGGTTAGGGCTTTCCTGGGTGGGTGGATTGTCAGCTGCCATAGACGATTCAGTGTTGGAGGCTTCGATCAAACCTTTAGCCTATTAGTTGAGGTTTGATGGAAGCCGGATATGCCAGACGTTATCATCGCAAAATGCTACCGTGCGATATTTATTCTCGTTATTACTGTGCGTTTACGACAATCCCCACTAGTCGTAGATAGTCGGGATGGGTAATCGCTTGTGCTGGGTTTTTAGATAAATCGCTTCGATATGAGCGGCGACTTCATCACTGACTGCCTTGCCTTCGAGATAATCATCGAGCTGGTCGTAGGTCACGCCCAGGGCAATTTCGTCGGCTTTTTGGGGGGATAGCGATTCCAGATCAGCGGTCGGGGTTTTCTCGATCAAGCCCTGTGGCGCGCCCAGTGTTTTTGCAACTTGTCGAACCTGTCTCTTGCTCAGCCCAAACAAGGGCGCAAGATCACAAGCACCATCTCCCCATTTTGTGAAAAAGCCGGTGATGTTTTCCGCTGAGTGATCGGTACCAAGCACAAGAGCCTGTGTTAGGGCCGCTACTTCATATTGAATGACCATGCGAGTCCGTGCTTTGACATTACCCTTGGCAAAATCGACCAGTGCGTCAGAGACTGACATTATACCTTTTGATTGTAGCTCGCCGACGGTTTCTTCATGAACGCCATCAGCGCCGAGTTTCACATTGATATGGATATTGTGGGTGGGTTGAATAAAGCCGATGGACTCCTGCGCGTCGTGTTCATCGGCTTGTACCCCATAGGGCAGGCGGACGGCAATAAACTGATAATCACTGCTACCTGAGGATTCATTCAGGCCGTCGATAGCCAGCTGAGCCAAGCGACCACAGGTAGCGGAGTCGATACCACCGCTGATTCCTAACACCAGACTTTTACTACCACTGGCCTTCAATGTGTTTTGAATAAACTCCACTCGTCTCCGAATTTCAAAATTCGGATCAATTTCCGGGAGCACTTTCATTTCCATCAGAATAGCTGATCTATCCATTTTACCGTCTCTATAGCTGTGAAAAATTTATCAGGGCTAAGCCTGATCCGATAAACCTGATGGATAGTGTAAAAGATATTATTGTCAGTGGCGAGTAAGCCGGGGCAGGAGTCTCACCTGATAGGGTGAGACAACTAAACACAACAGTTAACACAACAGCTTGCTTGGATGCGAGCCGGCCTAGCGGATTAAATACTCAGCCCGGTTATCAAATTTCGGTGGTTCGATTTTATCAAACAGCCCGAAGGAGACTTTATTAACCCAGGACTTTTCACTTTCAGCAAGGGTGAACTTGCTAATAAATTGGCCGTTCTCATCCAGCGACGGATGTTCTGGATAATTGGATTTAAGGACCGATAGAGAATTATCAGCCAGGTCATTGAGGCCAAGTAACTGATAAGCCTGCACCATCACCGCGAGAGCGTCAGCGGTGGCGGGCGTTTGTGGAAAGTTCTCTACCACAAAGCGTCCGCGGGTAGCTGCGGCCATAAAGGCGCCGCGTTTGAAGTAATAGTTAGCGACATTGATTTCATAGCGAGCCAGGCGCGCACGCAGGTATACCATGCGGGCCTTGGCATCCGGGGCATAGCTGCTGTCGGGAAAACGATAGAGCAACTGCCGAAAGTCCTCAAAGGATTGCAGGGCCGCACCGGGGTCGCGCATGGTCATATCAGTGGGTAAAAAACGATCAAGAAAGCCTTCCCCTTCGGAGTAGTTGGCGAGCCCTTTCAGATAATAGGCGTAATCCACATTAGGGTGCTGTGGGTGTAGACGAATAAAACGGTCGGCTGCGGCAACCGTTGCCTCTGGCTCAAAGCTGCGGTAATGGGCGTAGATAATCTCCAACTGAGCCTGTTCGGCATAGGGGCCAAAGGGGTAACGGGCCTCTAACAACTGCAGGTTTTTCACTGCCAGCTGAAAACTTTCGTCCTCAATATTCTCCTGGGCCTGTTCGTAGAGTTCTTTCTCGGAAATATCCTGAGGTATCTCATCATCCGACGAACAACCAACCACACTGAGTAATAAACCTAATAAAAGAGCTTTAACTGCGATGTTCATTAAACGGATTCCGAGCCTTCATATACAATAGGTAGTTAGACATAAGTAGCTGGGCAATAGACATCGCTACAGCGTCTACCGTTCCAGCGGTCGGCTATTTAACCACAGCCACTGACCAGCATAAAGCAAACAGAAAAAATCGACGACAATTTATCCATATACAGGCACTCTGATGGCAGAAAGTATTGAAATGAAGGCAGATGTACCGGAAGAACTGGCAGGAGCCCGGCTGGATCAGGTGGCAGCCCAGCTTTTTCCCGACTATTCCCGTGCCCGATTGCAGCTCTGGATCAAGAGTGGGGAGTTGCGAGTTAATGGTGAGATCAAAAAGCCGCGAGAGAAACTGATTCCCGGCGATTGCCTGTCGCTGCTGGCCGAGGTGGAAAACGAAGAGCGCTGGCAGGCAGAGGATATCCAGCTGGATATTGTCTATGAAGATGAAGCGGTGCTGGTGCTGAACAAACCCGCTGGGCTGGTTGTGCACCCGGCGGCGGGACATGGCAGCGGTACGCTATTAAATGCCTTACTGGCTCATGATTCAAACCTTGCCAGCGTGCCCAGGGCAGGTATTGTGCACCGGCTGGATAAGGATACTTCGGGGCTGATGGTGGTCGCAAAAACCCTGTCAGCGCAAAACCATCTGGTGAATCAATTGCAGGACCGCTGCGTGCATCGTGAGTATGAGGCGGTGGTTTTCGGAAGTCTGACGGGCGGCGGCACCGTGAAAGCCGATATTGGTCGTCACCCTAAACTGCGAAAAAAGATGGCGGTGGTGAATTTTGGAGGCAAGGAGGCGATTACCCATTATCGACTGATCAAGCGCTTTGCCAATCACAGCCATATCCGCTGCATGCTGGAAACGGGCCGTACCCATCAAATCCGGGTGCATATGGCGCATATCAAACATGCGCTGGTGGGTGACCCGCAGTATGCAGGACGACCTCGCATTCCCAAAGGCGCGAGTGAACGACTGATCAATACTCTGCGGGAG
Organism: Oceanicoccus sp.; assembly: GCA_965661375.1. GTDB lineage: Bacteria > Pseudomonadota > Gammaproteobacteria > Pseudomonadales > Dasaniaceae > Oceanicoccus. The sequence goes on from CBFIDJ010000008.1 coordinate 160,583, forward strand.
TTCCCGCGTCAGGCACTGCATGCGCGACGTCTTGAGCTGGTCCACCCATTTTCAGAAGATACCGTCAGCTGGGAGGTGCCGCTGGCTGAAGATCTGGTGGAATTGCTCTCGGTGCTGTCAGAAGAAGATTGCGAATAGTGACCAGGTTCCGTGACTAGTTCTGTGCAAAAGCCCATCACGCTACCGAAAACGAGCTATCTGCAGCCTGATTGGCCCGCCCCCGAAAACATTGTGGCGCTGACGACAACCCGGTGTGGTGGGGCTAGTACTAAAGCTTTCGACAGCTTTAATCTGGCGTTACATGTTGATGATACTGAACAGGCCGTGCTTCGAAACCGGGCCTATCTTGAGCAGCATTGTGAGGGACTGACGCAGGTACAATGGCTGGAACAGGTGCATGGTATCAGTGTGGTTGAGGCCGGTAGTCCGGACACGCCGGTTGCCGATGGTTGTTATACGAGGGATGCCGGGCTGGCCTGTGCCATTATGACGGCCGATTGCCTGCCGCTATTATTCTGTGATGAGCGGGGAGAACAGGTAGCTGCTGCTCATGCGGGCTGGCGAGGGCTGCAGGCGGGGGTTATTGAAGAGACGGTGGCCACTTTTGTATCAAGCCCTCAGCACCTATTAGTGTGGCTGGGGCCAGCAATCAGTCAGGCTTGTTTTGAAGTGGGTGCTGAAGTCAGGGCGGTATTTCTTGCTGCCGCTGGTACTGCGAATGGAGATAGTGAGGCAACCGACCGGGCATTTTTGCCTAATAAGGATAACCCGGGCCATTATTTTGCCAACCTGTACCAACTGGCCAGACTGCGCCTGCGTGCTCTGGGAATTACTCGGATTTATGGTGGGAATGAATGCACCTTTACAGATCGCCAGCGGTTCTATTCTTACCGCAGGGACGGGTTAACTGGCCGTATGGCCAGTCTGATTTATAAGCTTTGATCAAGCTTGACGTAGATCAAAGCTTGCTGTTAACGCATCTTGCCCGGCTTGAAATTCTCAATTTAAGCCCTATTTACTGATTAACTTAATCCGCTTTTTCAAAGGTACTCCCTCATGCGTATGGATCGTCTAACCAATCAACTCCAGATTGCGCTGTCTGATGCCCAGTCGCTTGCACTGGGTAAGGATCATAATTTTATAGAGCCTTTACATTTACTGTCGGCTCTGGTCGAACAAAAAGGTGGCTCAGTAAAACCTTTGTTGACTCAGTCCGGGGTCAATATGCCGAATTTACAGGCGGCTATTAAAAATGAACTGAGCCAACTGCCGACGGTATCCGGCACCGCTGGGGATGTTCATATGTCCAATGATTTAGGACGTATACTTAATCTGGCGGATAAACTCGCACAACAGAAAAATGATGCTTACGTCTCCTCTGAGGTAGTGATGTTGGCTATGTTGGATGCCAAAACATCTTGCAGTAAATTACTACTGGATGCAGGTCTTAATAAGCAGAATCTGGTCGCGGCCATTGAAAAAGTAAGAGGGGGTGAAACTGTGAATGATCCTGCCGCTGAGGAAAGTCGTCAGGCTCTCGATAAGTATACGATTGATCTCACCGCCCGAGCTGAAGATGGCAAGCTGGACCCGGTTATTGGTCGCGATGATGAAATACGTCGCACAGTACAGGTATTGCAGCGCCGTACAAAAAACAACCCTGTACTGATCGGTGAGCCCGGTGTTGGTAAAACGGCCATTGTTGAAGGTTTGGCACAGCGCATTGTCAATGGTGAAGTGCCGGAAGGTCTAAAAGACAAGCGGTTATTATCGCTGGACCTCGGTTCCTTGTTGGCGGGTGCCAAATACCGTGGTGAGTTTGAAGAGCGGCTGAAAGCCTTATTGAACGAACTGGCAAAACAGGAAGGTCGCGTCATTCTGTTTATTGATGAATTGCATACCATGGTAGGCGCGGGTAAATCTGAAGGTGCGATGGATGCGGGCAATATGTTGAAGCCGGCACTGGCTCGCGGTGAGTTGCATTGTGTCGGCGCTACCACGCTGGATGAATATCGCCAGTATCTGGAAAAGGATGCCGCTTTGGAGCGTCGCTTCCAAAAAGTGTTAGTCAATGAGCCCAGCGAAGAAGATACCATTGCGATCCTGCGCGGATTGAAAGAACGCTATGAAGTTCATCACGGGGTTAATATCACCGATTCCGCTATTATTGCAGCGGCAAAATTGTCGCAGCGTTATATTACCGATCGTCAGTTGCCCGATAAGGCCATCGACCTGATTGATGAGGCCGGCAGCCGTATTCGTATGGAAATAGACTCCAAGCCGGAGGATATGGATAAGCTGGAACGTCGCCTTATCCAACTGAAAATTCAACGTGAAGCGGTGAAAAAAGACACCGATGCTGGTGCAAAAAAACAATTGGAAATTCTGGATCGAGACATAGAGAAAGCTGAGAAGGAATTTGCTGACCTGGATGAAATCTGGAAAGCTGAAAAGGCGGCTCTGCATGGATCACAGCAAATTAAAAGTGATCTGGAACAGGCGCGATTGGATCTTGAAGCTGCCCGTCGCGCCAGTGACCTGACGCGCATGTCGGAACTGCAATACGGTGTTATCCCCGAGTTGGAAAAAACGCTGGATATGGCCAGTCAGGCTGAAATGATGGAGATGAAACTACTGCGTAATAAAGTCACCGAAGAAGAGGTGGCTGAGGTGGTATCGCGCTGGACCGGCATTCCGGTTTCAAAAATGCTTGAGGGCGAGCGTGAAAAACTATTGCAGATGGAGTCATCACTGCAGCAGCGTGTTATCGGGCAGAATGAAGCCGTGGTTGCGGTATCGAATGCGGTGCGTCGTTCGCGTGCCGGTTTGTCGGACCCCAATCGGCCTAACGGTTCCTTTCTGTTTTTGGGGCCAACTGGCGTCGGCAAAACCGAGTTGTGTAAAGCACTGGCGATGTTTCTCTTTGACAGTGAAGACGCCATGGTGCGAATCGATATGTCAGAATTTATGGAAAAGCACTCGGTTGCTCGTTTAATTGGCGCACCTCCCGGCTATGTTGGCTATGAAGAGGGTGGTTATCTGACGGAGGCAGTCAGGCGCAGACCTTATTCTCTGTTGTTGCTGGACGAGGTTGAAAAAGCACACGCTGACGTATTCAATATTTTATTGCAGGTGCTGGAGGATGGCCGACTGACCGATGGTCAGGGACGAACCGTTGATTTCCGCAACACGGTGATCGTCATGACGTCAAACCTGGGGTCAGATTTAATTCAGCAACTCTCCAGTGAGCACAACTACGAAGCCATGAAAGCCTCGGTGATGGAGGTTGTCGGTGGACACTTCAGGCCAGAGTTTATTAATCGTATCGATGAAACCGTGGTCTTTCATCCACTGGGTCAGGAGCAGATTCGCGGTATTGCCAATGTCCAGATCGAACTGTTGCGCAAACGCTTGCAGGATAGGGAGTTGCAACTGGATATTTCTGATGCCGTGTTGGAGAAATTGTCCAAAATTGGTTTTGATCCGGTCTATGGCGCGCGGCCATTAAAACGGGCGATTCAACAATATCTGGAAAACCCGCTGGCTCAGAATATTTTGCAGGGCAAGTTTGTGGCGGGAGATGTAATCCATAGCCAGCTAAATGATCAGGAAGAAATTGAATTTAGCTGATAGTTACAACCGGTATTTATAGCCGACATAAAAAAAGCCCGAATTATCGTCCGGGCTTTTTTTATGCTTGCTTTTTAGCCTCCTGGCGTTAAGAAAATGGCCTCCATTTCAGCAATGTATCTTGATAAACTTACGCGCGTTTTCACGTTGTCCTTCTTTTTCCTCTTCCGTAAGAATTCGCTTGGTGCCATCTGGCTCGGTTATACGAATTCGAGCAGCCTCCAGTGCTTTGAGATTACCCTGAGCCTGTGCGCAAAGTGCAGGGTCTTTTTCTGGTAACACTTCCATTTCAGAAGGTAGCTCAGACTTGTCTGAGCTATTTTCGGCGTTGGATGCTTCCTGATCAGATTTTGAGCCGGAATGTTTGGTTGACGCGAATTTTACAAATTCGGCCTTTACACCCATTGGGGGGTGGTCGGAGTATTGAACCACACCCTTATCATCGGTCCAGCGCCAGTGACCGTTGGGGGCGGCAAAGCTGTTGATGCTTGAAGCCAAACTAATGACTAAACCGAGCAGCAGGATATACGTTTGTTTCTTCATCTGTTTAAAGCCCTGATTGGTAGTAATTTGATATCCACACATTAAGGTCAATTATGGCAAAGAACTTCTGATTAGAAAGGATTTACTCCTCAATTTACGGGAAATGTGGAAATTTAGCGCCTTTTCCGTCCGGAGTCCTGCTTAGGAGTTGACATTTTTTCAGCTTGATTCACAATTGACCGCTTCAAAATGATGGCCGACGGCAGGTACTTACCGGTACATGCTGTTAGCGTCGAGCCTTTGCTTACCAGCTCTGGCTACGGGACGCTCCCTTCACTCTGCAGACACACGACCTGTGTTGCGAGAATGCCGTCAAAGTGAGTTGAGTTCTTACTTGAGAGCTTGGACCTTTGACACTGACAGTTGCCGCTGTCGCTGGCGTTATCGCCCGGTGTGCCCAGTTTAGGGAGACACTGGATGGTTGTGAGGTTTGTATCTTCTCAACATACAGTTTATCGCTTTGCTTCGCCCTGCGGAGTTGAGAGTATTCGTATGCTTACGCTGCGGGTATTTAGGGTATTACTGATGTGAGGCTGCTACAACTCATGTTAATTAACACTGAAGGGTCTTTCCGACCTATCAAATGAGGTATAGCTCAGTGGAAAAATTATCTGGCGGCGAGATGATCGCACGCGCGCTGCATGACGAAGGGGTTGAATTTATTTTCGGCTACCCCGGTGGTGCAGTTTTACATATTTACGATGCTCTGTTTAATACTAGCAAAATTCCCCATATTCTGGTGCGGCACGAGCAGGCGGCTACCCATGCGGCCGATGCCTATGCTCGGGCAACTGGCAAGCCTGGTGTGGTATTGGTGACATCTGGGCCGGGGGCGACCAATGCCATTACTGGTATTGCCACGGCCTATATGGATTCAATCCCCATGGTGGTTATCTCCGGTCAGGTGATGAGCCACCTGATTGGCGGCGATGCTTTTCAGGAAACTGACATGGTGGGTATTTCCCGCCCAATAGTTAAGCACAGCTTTCTGGTGAAAAAGGCTGAGGATATTCCTGCCACCATCAAAAAAGCCTTCTATCTGGCAGCCAGTGGGCGGCCGGGGCCGGTGGTTATCGATATTCCCAAGGATATTACCAACCCAGTCGACAAATATGACTATCACTATCCCGAAAGCATCAAGCTGCGTTCCTATACGCCGGCTAGCCGGGGGCATGGCGGTCAGATTAAAAAAGCAGTACAGCTGTTGATGGGTGCCAAGCGTCCGGTACTGTATACCGGTGGTGGTGTGGTGCAGGGTAATGCCAGTGAGGTGCTGACGCAGTTGGCCAGGGAGCTGAACTTCCCAGTGACCAATACCCTGATGGGCTTGGGCGCTTATCCTGCGACAGACCGGCAGTTTCTGGGCATGCTCGGTATGCACGGTTTCTATGAAGCCAATATGGCGATGCATCACAGCGATGTCATTCTTGCTGCCGGGGTTCGTTTTGATGATCGGGTGACCAATACCATCAGCAAGTTCTGTCCATCAGCCAAGATCATTCACATTGATATTGATCCTGCGTCGATCGCGAAAACCGTGACGCCGGATATCCCCATTGTGGGCCCGGTAGAAGTGGTATTGAAAGAGATTCTGGAGCAGGTGCTGGCAGCGCGAGCAGCGGATCCCGCCTTGCCCGAAAAAGCGGCTATCGATAGCTGGTGGCAGCAGATTGATGAGTGGCGTGAAGCGCATGGCCTGTGGACTAAACCACGCTATGACCTCAATAGTGGCTCGATCAAGCCGCAACAGGTTATTGAGTCGCTTTATCGTGTCACTAACGGCGATGCCTATGTTACCTCTGATGTAGGCCAGCATCAGATGTTCGCTGCGCAGTACTACCGTTTTGATAAGCCGCGGCGTTGGATCAACTCCGGTGGCCTGGGCACCATGGGCTTTGGTTTGCCCGCCGCCATGGGCGTCAAACTGGCTTTCCCCGACATGGATGTTGCCTGTGTAACCGGTGAAGGCAGTATCCAGATGAATATTCAGGAGCTATCCACCTGTACTCAATACGGAGCACCGGTAAAGGTGATTAACCTGAATAACGGATATCTGGGTATGGTCAAGCAGTGGCAGGATATGCAGTACGCCGGTCGCTATTCGCAGAGTGTCTACGAAGAATCGCTGCCTGATTTCATCAAGCTAGTGGAAGCCTATGGCCATGTAGGCATGCGCGTTGACAAAATGGAAGATCTGGATGCGGCGATGGAGGAGGCCTTTAAGCTCAAAGACAGACTGGTCTTCCTCGATGTGTATGTGGACCGTCATGAGCATGTTTATCCTATGCATGTAGCCCCGAACGGCTCTATGCGCGATATGTGGTTGAGTAAAACGGAGCGCACATGATGAGACATATTATTTCTGTATTAATGGAAAATGAGCCAGGGGCTCTGAGTCGCGTAGTGGGTCTGTTTTCTCAGCGTGGCTACAATATTGAGAGCCTGAATGTGGCCCCCACGGAAGATGCCACCCTGTCGCGTCTTACCCTGACGACTATTGGCGATGATCAGACGATAGAGCAGATCACCAAGCACCTGAATCGCTTGATTGATGTGGTCAAATTGGTTGATTTAACCGAAGGCGCACATATCGAGCGTGAATTAATGCTGCTGAAAGTCCGTGCAACCGGAGCTCAGCGAGCTGAAATTAAACGCTGTGCTGATATTTTCAGAGGCCAGATTATTGATGTTGGTCCGTCGGTTTATACCATTCAGGTAACCGGTAACTCCGACAAACTGGATGCCTTTCTGGAGGCAGTGGGAGAGACTGCTATTATGGAAGTGGTGCGCAGTGGGGTTTCGGGTATATCAAGGGGAGAAAAAGTTTTAACCCTTTGATTCTTTTATAAAAATGTTTAATAAAAGAAAAGGGCTGCATACTTGCAGCCCTTTTTTTATGGACTCTGTCCATCCCTTAGGATCCATTATTACTGAGGAAAATCCATTTCACTGCCTTCCTTGCCCTTATAGTGTGGCATTCCTTGCCGGTTCACTTTCCTTGGTTTAACTTTCCTTAGTTTAACCATCCTTGGCTTGATCATCCCTGATAAGCGTCCTCACTGGACACACTGGTAATACTAAATTGAGCCAGTTGCCGGTTCTTGAACGTAGCTGCTATATGTCAGATTTATTACTTGAATTTGTACGATTTGATTGGATTTTGATCATTTTTGTCAAAATAACCAAGCTAAGTAATTCAACCTATACCTGAAACGGTCGTTTTTGTTAGAATTCGGGCCGTTTTTGCGAATCTGTAATTGGTCTTTAGTGTATTTTGGTTATCAAGAGTTATGCGATTTTCGGTCCCTTCATTTTCAAACCCATCAAAGTCACTCCCCGTTGAGCAACGTATTCAGCATATAGTGTCTGTTATTAAAGCTGAGGAGCAGCGTCTCCGGGCCAAGTATTCGATCCTGCAATATCAGGACTGGATAGGCTTTGGCATAATGCTGGTGTCGCTGTTGGCGATGATTGCGGGCGGTTATTTATATTATCTGGAGCTTATACCCGGATGGTTATGTATTGTTTCGGCGGCTATTTTCGCCTCGCTCTCCCATGAGCTTGAGCACGACCTGATCCACCGGCAGTACTTTCGTAAAAATCAATTTATGCACAACCTGATGATGCTGGTGGTTTGGGTTATGCGCCCGAATACCGTTAGCCCCTGGTACCGTCGGGGGATGCACTTTTTACATCACAAAACCTCAGGGACGAATAAAGATTTGGAAGAGCGCTTGGTCGGCAACGGAATTCGCTATGGCTTTACCCGCTTTCTGGTGATGTTTGATGGTTTGCTTGGCATGCTGGCCCGGCGCTCGTTCTTAAAGAAGGATATTGATAACTTCTCGGTACGGGAGATTCTGAACGCTGCCTTCCCGTTAGCTACGTTCTATTTTGCTACCTGGTATATATTTCTGGGCTTTCACGCCTACGATACGGCCATTGGCAGTGATGTGGCCGCTTATCCCCTGTGGCTTTTATCCGTGATGGATGTAGTGGACTTTCTGGTGGTAGTACTGATCGCGCCTAACTTTATCCGCTCTGGTTCACTTAACTTTGTGACTTCTGCCATGCATTACTATGGCGGGGTGAATAACCTGATCCAGCAGACGCAGATTTTAAAGCCCTGGTTTTTTATTCCCTTTCATCTGTTTTGTTTTAATTTTGGCAGCACGCACGCGATCCATCATTTTGTGGTGGGGCAGCCCTTTTATATCCGTCAAATGGTGGCGAAAACGGCCCATCGAGTGATGCAGGAACACGGTGTGCGAATGAATGATATCAGTACCTTTCTGAGGGCTAACCGGTATCGTCCTGCTTAAAAGGCACTGCTGGGAAAACCTATAATTCAATCCCGATTGAATCCAGTTGGTCAAACAGGTTTTCAGGTAACGCCATATCCTTCAGCGCTTGTTCGGCACTTGACCGCTGACTTTCATCCTCCTGCGCGATGGCGTAGATCTCACAGGCCAGATTAGCCTGATACAACAAATGGGCATATTCGTTTATTGTATCACCCGCAGTTAAATTGATTTGTTGTTTAAGTGCGTTGCAAATCTCATCGGGCAGTGTCCAGTCTTTGGCGATGGTATAACTCAACGTCTCAGAGGTGGATTGCATCAGCGGGGCGAAAGCAGCATAGCCTGGGGAGTTGTCCTCTTTATTCAAATAAAATTGACTGGAAAGCTCACTGAAGATGGTGATCTTACCCATATCATGTACCAGCCCTAACAGATAAGCTTTGAAGGGCTCCAGACCCCGCTCTTTGGCGATAAGCTCACAGGCCACGGCACAACAGAGCGAGTGGCTCCAGAGTTTGTGTCCAAACTCCGTGTAGTAGTAAGACTTGCGTTGGATCACCGGCTGCATCACCGCTGCAGATAAAACGGTGCGCAGGCCTTCAATGCCTAACTTCACGACAGCGGTTTCAATACCGGTAATGCGTTTACCAATCGGATTAAAGAAAGCACTATTGGCCAGCTTGAGCACCGCAGTGCTCATGGCCGGGTCTTTATTAATGATCTTGACGTAATCGGTGGCTGAGGATTTTGGGTCTCTCAAACTTTGCAAAAGCCGGGGAATGACTGAGGGCAAACGCGGTACGGCTTTTATTCGTCGCTCCTTATCCTGCAGGGATTTCTCGACCACGTTCAACACCAGCTTTTGTGGAAGCGTCAGCGGCTTTTGGTCGTCAATGTTGCCAAGAATAGTGGTATAGAAACCGTACTGTGCCGTGAGAATACTAAAGGTGCTGGGGTGGATCACTTCAATGCCATGTTCTGCAAGGCTTTTACCACGCTTGGGGTTGGCATTAAATACTGAGCGAAATCGAGATAACAGGCCTGCCATAGGGTGTCTGGTTCCTGGTTGGGATGGGTCAATAAGCATTTCTGGAGCTTTCAAACCAGAAGGGCTTTGAGCGGTATCTTTTGATCCAGTATAGACTGAAAGTTTATGCTGATTAGCCTTTAAGGTCAGTTTTATCGGCTAATTAACATAAGGATTTTTAAGCGATTGGATAGATATTACTCAGCAGTTCGACACACAGGGTTATACCTTAGTTGAGAGCGCGGCTACTTGCTTGAGCGAAGTGAATATGGTCTTATTGCACCGCTTCTAAATCTGGAAGCTTAAATTTACTGAACCATCTAACTAAACCATGAAAAAGTAGAAAGGAACAAGCATGAAAGTTGTAAAGAAAACCTCCGAGTACACAATCACTTCCCGTCGCGATGGCCGTTATGCTGTCGTTGGTGCTAACAGGAAGCCCATTAACGGAGAAGAAAAAGTCAAAATTTTACTGGCTGAAGACCTGATTAAAGTGACGGCTGCAGCACCTGCGCCGGAACCAGAAGTGGCTGAAGAAAGCAGTGAAGAAGCTGTGCAGGAAGAAGCGACTGAAGAGCCTGCCGCTGAATAATCCGGTTCGACTTAAGTTTGTTAAAAAGAAAGGCGCCTTGAGCGCCTTTCTTGTTGCTGAAAGACCCAAAGGGTATTGCGAGAACACCTCTATTAATAGGTTATTGCGAAATAGGTCATTGCGAGCGTAACGCAGTGGAGAGAAGCAATCCATATCGGCTAAACATCTGGCTACGTTTAACATCTGGCGACATAGTCCAATGAATGG
>CBFIDJ010000009.1:0-53747 GCA_965661375.1 Oceanicoccus sp.
CATTGGATATTGCCAATGAATTGGATATCAGTCCGGGGAATCTCTACTATCATTTTAAGGGTAAGGAGGCGCTGCTCGAGGAATTGCTCGAGCATTTTCTGGGTGAGACTCGAGGCCTGCTACTGCCAGGGGAAGAGCCCGCCACCCTGGCACCTGAAGATTACTGGTTGTTTCTCCATTTGCTCTTTGAGGCTGTTGTTCTCTACCGTTTTCTGTTTCGCGACCTGTCCAATTTGATGGGCCTCCACGGATTTATTGAGCGCGGTATGCAGCTGTGGCTCAGCGCACTGCGTCGGCGTCTGGATTTGCAATTCACCGCACTGCAGGAGAAAGGCAACCTGCTGACCGACGAAAAGAGCAAACAAGGCTTGCTTGATGCGGTCTGTCAGACTCTGATTTTCTGGCTGGATTATCAGCGTATTGCCTGCCACGAGGGTCAGGAAAACCTTGACCTCGGGGTGGTCCAGGTGCTGGGATTGATGCTGCCCTGGCTGGACACAGATTCGCGGGTGTGGATGGAGGCACTGATGGAGCGCTACGAATAGAGTGTCGTCCCCCAAGAAAAAGCCCGCCTTATAGGGGCGGGCTTTCGGAGGGAGGTCTCTAAAGCTGTCACTGAGGTGCAGGAGAAAGTCTATGAGTGGTTGAAATCACCAGAGACCTGCCCCTACTCAGCCTAGAAATGAGACTCTTTTGCGGGAGGGGCGGTCGAGCGATTGGTACCCTCATAAAACCCAGATGGGCTAGTCTGAACCGGTTTCCGCATTGGAAGCAGCAGCAGCTTCGGGCTTGGCCGTTGTTGCAGGTTTGTCCGCTGCCTTGGGTTTGCTTTCCGCCTTAGCGGGCGCTTTACGGGCAGTAGGCGCTGCCTTGGGCTTGCTTTTTGCCTTCGCGGGAGCCTTACGGGCAGTAGCCTTGGGTTTGGTCGTTGCCGGGATTTTTTCCGCCAGCTTCCCGACGACTTCGGTCAACGCGTCTAGCTTGGCCTCCAGTGTTTTGATTTCGTCCCTGGTAGGTACCCCCAGTCGGGAAACGGCACCTTCCATCCGTTTTTGGAAAGCGGATTCCAGCTCATACCAATTACCGGCCAGCTTTTTCTTCGACTTGTCGATGTGGGCCCCTGCCTCGGCCAGCGTTTCCTCGCCGGTTTCGCTCAATTCCTTGACCTGTTTTTCGATTGCACCGCGTACAGAGTTTTCTTCTTTCTCGCCCTTCTTGACCAGATTTTCGAAAACTTTATAGCCCTCCTTGCCGGCTTTGACATAGGCACCCAGACCAGCCAGCCATATCTGACGCGAGTAGGTCTCTATTTCGCTGGCCCAGTTGCTGTCTTTCTCGGATTTTTCCTTCTTCGCCATGGGAATGCTCCTCCTGGTCTTACTGGGTTTGCAGTGATTTGAGTGTAGTATTCAGCTCTTCCAGATTACTGGAAAGGCGGTTCATGTCTTTCTTACTGGCGATGCCCATAAGACCGACTACTGATGCGACACGTTTGTCGATCACGGTTTCAATCTTTCTCAGGGGAGCAGCGGCACGGCTTTGAAAACTGTCCTTGATACTATCAATACGATTGCTGGCGACTTCCCATTGACGGCTAACCAGCTCCCTGCCTTTCTTTTCAGTAGCTTCGCCTTCGTCAACCAGCTTCTTGAAATATTCGACACCTTCCTTACCGGCCTTAGTATAACCGCCCAAGCCGGCCAGCCAGAGCTGGTTTGTGTAACCTTTGACATCAGCAGCGAAAGCGGTAACGTTTTCTTTGGGGCTAAACACAGAATATTTGCTCATCATTGTTACTCTCTTAGTTCATCAAATTGAGTCGATTACATATCGTCAAGGTTAAGATACGCCGCAAAATTAGAAAAAACATACTAAAAACGAGGAAAGATGTATTTATTACCGCTATCTGTATCTCTCGGTAGCTGGGGGCTTTCATTGGTTGATGAGAGAGCGTTAGGCGATGACACACTCCAGTAGCTTTGAAAGGCTAACTTGTATATGCTTGAGAATTGATATTTATAAGAAACCTAGTTTATTGTTTGGTAATTACTGCGTAGGTTCGGGATAACTTATAGTCTGGCCCAGATGGCGTGGCTGATATTGATTTGTGAACTGGAGAGTAAATGAGATACCACATTGTAGATGCGTTCAACCAGAGCCTCAATGCTACGTCTGCCATGCTTAGCATGGTCAAATCTTTTACGGACAGTGATTACAACCCCATCAGGGACAGAAAACTGGGGCGGGTACAGCATGCCTTTCTGGAGACGAGCATTCGCGTCCTTCGTCACTATCCCAAGCGCGGCTGGGAGTACCCGGATGTAAACATCGGCGGGCGTTCCTATCCGGTAACTGAAACCGTGGTGGAAGATAAGCCATTCTGCAAGCTGGTGAGGTTCGCCCGGGAGAAACTCCCAAAAGATGCGCCCAAAGTACTTTTTGTCGCCGCCGTCTCCGGCCATCATGCCACGCTCTCCAGAGAAACCTTTGCAGAGTTCCTGCCGGACCATGAGGTTTATGTTACTGACTGGGCCGATGCCAGAATGGTGCCGTTGGATAAGGGACGGTTCGGATTCGAAGAGTATATTGGTTACGTTCTCGACTTTATGAAAACAATAGGGCCCGGGACCCATCTGGTCGCTCTTTGCCAGGCTGGCGCTCCGGGTATGGCGGCGGCGGCACTGCTCGCTGCAGAAGACAGTGATTACCGGCCCAAGTCCCTGTCGCTGTTGGCAAGCCCTATGGATATTCGGGTCAACCCCAACATGCTGTCGAAAATCTCCAAGCTTGTAAACAGTCGTATTATCAATGCGGTCGCCATCCATAAGGTGCCTAGCCGCTACCCTGGGAGGGGGCGTCGGGTGTATCCGGGGATGGTTCAGCTGGGCAATTTCATGACTCTCAGTCTCAAATCTCATATCGAAAGCCATTATCAGTTTGCCAAGGATATCTATCATGGCAACTACGAAGACGCGGATAAATTTCGCGACTTTTATGATGAGTATTTTAGTATTTTGGATTGCACGGCGGAGTTCTATATCGAAACACTGGAGAACGTCTTTATTGACCAGACCCTACCCAAGGGTCTTCTGAAATTCCAGGGTCGGGAAGTGGATTGTGCTGCCATCCAGGACATTCCACTGTTTACAGTGGAAGGCGCCAAGGACAACATGGTGAACCACGGACAGTGCAGTGCGGCAGCGGATTTTTGCATCAACCTACCGGAAGAAATGAAGGAATCGATGGTGCAGGAAGGCGTAGGCCACTACGGCATTTTCAGTGGCTCCAAGTACCGTGCATTTATCGCACCGGCGATCAAGGACTTTATTGCCCGCTGTAACAAGTTATAGCAACGAATATCTGCCTGACCCAGCTGGGGGCAGGCGGATATTCAGTTTTTTAAAACGTTTGCCTAGGGTCAAACGTTTTCCTCGAGACGATGCCGCTGTATCTTTCCTGTGGTGGAACGCGGTATCTCCTCATCTTTTATAAAATATACTTGCCGTGGTTTTTTGTAGCTGGCCAGGGACTTCCTGCATAATTCGTTGACATCCTTTTCGGTTAGGGATTCATCTGTTCTGACAATAAACACCACGGGGATTTCGCCCCACTGATTATCTTTTTTTCTTATCACAATGGCCGTTTCAATCCGTGGGTCGGTAGTCAACACCGCCTCGATTTCCGCCGGATAGATGTTCTCACCACCGGATTTGATCATGTATTTGAGCCTGTCCACATAGTCCAGAGTGCCGTCTTTGTTGCGCTGCAGCACGTCCCCCATATGGAAGCGACCGTTGCGGAAATCCTGGAGGTTGGTTTTCTCATTGTTCCAGTAACCGCTGAACAGCGTCGGCCCGGCAATGGACGCCTCACCGGGTACACCAACTGGGACTTCCCGTCCATCCGAGTCTTCAAGGCGCAGATCGCAGTACGGTGTCTGGGACTTCGACAGCCGGTCCGGAATCTTGCCAATAGGAATGCGCGCGCCAGTACCCGGAGGCAATCCGGTTTCAGTGGCACCAAAGGTATTGAGGAAGGGGGCATTGAACAGCCGGGTCGCCTCCGCAATATCCTCCTTTGGCACTAGATCCGCCATAGCACCAATGAGATTGACCTTTTTCGGCTTCACTGATCGCTCTTTCATCTCGGCGTTGAAGGTGCCTACCATGCCCGGCACCAATACAAACCAGTTGATCTTCAGGTTTTCCAGCAGCCAGACCAGGCGGTCTGGCTGGTAGCCATCGACACACCACAGGGTACCACCTTGCAATAGCGTAGCCAGGCCGTGATCGGTGGAGACCATGTGATAGAAGGGTGTCCAGGCCACAAAATTGTCCTCATCGGGAACCCGCATGACCAGTTGGTAAACAAGGCCCCGGGCAATCATCGCACGGTGGCTGATCAGTGCCCCTTTGGGAAGACCGGTGGTGCCACTGGTATAGAGAATCACCAGCCCGGCTTCCGGACCTATAGTCAATGCGGGAAATACGCAGGAACTCGCCGAAATAGCCCTCTCATATTCTTCGCCAATAATCACTCTGTTCGGCAAATCGAAATCAAGGTCGTGCAGGACAGAGTTTAGGTCTTCAGTGACCAGCAACAGTTTTGGAGAAACCAGATCGATACAGTGTGTCAGCTCATTGGCCAGCAGCCGCCAGTTGAGGGCGGCAACGATGGCGCCGGTTTTTGCAGCGGCCAGCAATATCTCGAAGTATTCGAAGCGGTTGTTACAGAGCACAGCGATGCGGTCACCTGCTTCGATGCCCCTGTCTAAAAAGAAATTGGCAAGGCAATTGGTCCTATGCTCCAGATGGGCGTAAGTCAGTGACGTTGCGCCATCCTCCAGGGCAATGCGTGACGGATAGGCTGTGGCAACACTGTGGAACAGGTTGCCGACCGTCGACTGTCCCGCTGACAAGATGGGGCTTTCAGAACCGGTTGTTACCATGTGTAACATCTCCTTTGGTGTTGCGGAAAAGCACTATTTTTCGATGAAAATAATACGCCAACCCGAGGGGCTTGTGCTATGTTTGAATAAAAGGGGCACTAATAAAATCAACGCAACAATGGACGCCAAGGTAGCCTCGATTGGTGTTTGTGAGCAGGTCAAATCTCATAAAAAAATGTGATGAATTCTGAGTAGGCTACCGGGCACTTGGGGGCTGTCCTGCCTTTTTTAACCTGATTGAATTCAGACCTCTTGGAAGAGCATTTGTCGCCCACATGCCGAAAACCATTGTAGCTCAGAGTTAATAAGGAAGTATTATGACAGACTATGCTATTCCATCTACTACTGGGCGCCTGGCTCTGGTTACCGGGGGTACCCGCGGTATCGGAGGTGCGATTTCCATTGCCCTTCGAGATGCAGGTTATCGGGTGATCGCTAACTATGGCGGTAACCAGCAGCGAGCCAATGAATTTTCCGAAGAGACAGGTATACCCACCTGCAAATTTGATGTTTCCAGCTTCGATGAAACGAAATCTGCCATCGAAGAGCTGGAAGCAGAACACGGCCCAATCGATATTCTGATCAACAACGCCGGCATCACCAGGGACGCCACTCTACATAAGATGACTGTCGATATGTGGAGGGATGTCATCCGCACAGACTTGGGTGCCTGCTTTAACACCTGTCGCAATGTCATCGAAGGCATGCGCAAGCGCAAGTATGGTCGCATCATCAATATCGGCTCCCTCAACGGGCAGGGCGGAGAGTACGGGCAGGTCAACTATTGTGCCGCCAAATCCGGTATTCACGGTTTCAACAAGGCCCTGGCACTGGAGAGCGCCGCCCATGGTATTACAGTGAACGCCATCGCGCCGGGAGCTGTTATGACCGATATGCTGGCTAGCGTACCGGACCGCGTTCTGGAAAAAATTCTCGCCAAGATTCCAGTGGGCAGGTTCGGTCAGCCCGAGGAGGTGGCTCGCGCCGTGGTGTTCCTTGCCGCTGAAGAGGCCAGTTTTATTACCGGCTTGACGCTTTCCATCAACGGCGGGCAGCACATGTATTAAACTCCACTTACTATTACCACATCGCGCCATTAGATGTGTTCGGTCTTTCCCGGGGCTGGATGCTGGCGCAACAATTTACCAATAACCACCCCGCGCTCTATGCGCCACAGGTGTGCCGGGGTATATGGCACAGAGACGCGAAGCTAGTTGTCATGGAGTGTAGCCAACTATTCCGTGGACCCATATGGAAAACCTGTGGGCGGAAGTTTTCAGGTTAAGGAGTGAGTAGAATGCCGCGTAAGAAAGCTGAAACCCCTGCTGGGGAAAAGCAGGGTGCCGCCCCCAAATCAAAAAAGCCGAACAGACCGCTTGCACCCGTAAACCATGAGAATAACTTCGAACCGAGAGATTTTGCCAGCGCGCTGCTTTACTATGCCAAACTCAAGGCGCTAAGACGCGAGAGCGAGAGAGTTTTGAGAGAAGCTGGAACCATTATCAAAGGGAAGTCCGAACTGGACTACGGCAGGGACAGGCGTTTCAGTGATCCAGCCTGGCGGGAAAATCCCATATACCGGCGTTTGGGTCAGAGCTATCTGGCTTTTTGCCGTTCGCTGGAAAACCTGGTGGAAGACGACAGGGGAGACCCTATGCGTCACCAGAAAGCCAAGCTGCTGGTGGATCACATCACCTCCTTGGTGGCGCCGACAAATACTCTGTTGGGAAATCCGGCGGCGCTAAAAAAAGCCTACGAAACCAGAGGGCGCAGTCTGTTAAGAGGAACCTTGAATTTTTTCAGTGACATTCGCAAAAACAAGGGGCTACCCTCCCAGGTGAATGATTCGGCACTGGTGGTGGGGCAGGATCTAGCAGTCACTGAAGGAGCGGTGGTTTATCGCAACGAATTTCTGGAAATCCTTCAATACAATCCGACCACATCCCGTGTGTACGAAATACCGCTGATGGTGATGACGCCACAGATCAACAAGTTTTACTTTCTGGATTTGGCACCCGGTCGCAGTTTTGTCGAGTACATGACGTCCCAAGGATATCAGGTGTTTGTTGTCAGCTGGCGCAACCCTGGACCAGAACACGCTCACTGGAAACTGGAGGACTATTGCGCGGCGCTGGTTCAAGCTATTGATGCGATTCTCATCATTACTCGTGCCCCTAGTGTTAATACCATGGGCTTCTGTGCCGGAGGCATCACCATGTCAGCGCTGGTCTCCTACCTGAACCAGACCGGGCAGGGCGAAAAAATTAATGTCATTACTTATGCTGTGACGTTGATGGATTACAGCTATCCCGCAATGATCGGCATGATGAAATCGAATTATCTGCTCAAGTTTTCCAAGGGCTCTTCCCGAGTCAAGGGTTTACTGGATGGCCGTGATCTCGGTTCTGTATTCACCATGCTGCGCCCGAAAGACTTGATTTGGGACAACTGGGTCAACAACTACTTGATGGGCAATCCGGCACCGGTTTTCGATATCCTGTCATGGAACCACGACACTACCAACATGCCCAGCGGCCTGCATCAGGATTATCTAAATATTTTTAACGACAACCTTCTGACCCTGCCGGACGGACTCAGCATTCTCGATGTTCCAGTGGATCTGAAAAAAATCACTCAGGAAGCCATGGTGGTCGGCGCTATCACCGATCACCTAACCCCCTGGCAGGGTTGTTACAGAACCACCCGTATGCTCGGTGGCACATGCCAATTCGTGCTGAGCAACTCTGGCCATGTGGCGGCGCTGGTCAATCCGCCGGGCAACCCCAAAGGCTTTTATCTTACAGGTCCAAAACCGGGAGAAGACCCCGATGCCTGGCAGGCAAATGCCACCAGGCACGGCGGCTCCTGGTGGGAGCACTGGGCCTTCTGGGCATCCACCCGATCGGGTAAGAAAAAACGAGCGCGCAAAACCCTGGGAAACGCAAAGTATCCAGTGCTCGCCAGAGCGCCGGGGACCTATGTGTTTGCGAAGCCATGACAGTCGAGCAGTTTCGTAGCTGATCTACCGTTGGTAACCACTTCCGGTCGCGCCACATTGACTGTGGTGTGATCGGCGACGGCAGGGTTTATTTTTTATTGAGTTCTATGCGATTCCAGAGTGTTCTCCAACAGCGTAGCTCTACGGAATAAACCGTGGGTAAATTTGTAATAAGGCATGATTAGAAAAAACGCCATAACCCAGCCCAAATGCAGCGCCAGTAGCAAAGGCAGACCCAATCAACAGACCGAACCTGCCCTGCGTGCCGAGAAGAACGGGCAGACTAAGAGCTGAAGAAACGATCCTAAGCCTCAAAACGAAACCGGAGTCTGTCGCATCGGGATGGCATCTCCATCAGTCTCCAGTAGGGCTATAGCCTCTGAATAATTTCATTAAAATAGTCTATGTGTTGATGGGGCTCTGTGAACCCGTTGCCCATACTTCGAATACCGACGTGCGTGCCTCCCGCATCCTGCCAGCGATGAATGAGATCGACTACCTGTTGGATGTTGCTGCCGTCCGGGGTCAGATATTCAGCCCCAAAAGGCTGTCCACCGCGCCCCTCCTCACTCAGGTATTGCTGCAACTCCTGCCAGCCGGGGACGATTCGTTCCTCAAAATTGCCGCTGAATACAAAGCCGTCAGCCAGTTTGGCTGCACGCTTGTATGCAGGCGTTGAGCCGCCGCCACAGTAAATCGGAATCTGACGGTTTGGGCGGGGGTTGATAGCAATCCTGTCTGCAGAGTGAAAATCTCCAGTGAAGCTGAGGGGGGATTCTGACCACAGCCGGCGCAAGTAGGAGAGCTGCTCTGTGAGACGTTTACCCCGGGTTGTGAACTCCTCCCCGAGCGCTTCGAACTCGACATAGTTCCAACCCGCGGCGACACCCAGCCGCAGCCGCCCGCCAGATATCAGATCCACATCGGCGGCCTGCCGGGCAACCAGCAGGGTCTGTCTTTGGGGAAGCACGAGGATACCTGTGGCCAGTTCAATTTTATCGGTAATTCCCGCCAGATAGGCGAAGGCCACCAGGGGGTCGTGAAAAGGATCAAGGTGGGAATAGGGTCCCATCAAGGGTTGTTTCCGGTCCTCTCGTACCGCGCCGGCAACATGGTCGAACATCAGTAAATAATCGTATCCGAGTTTCTCTATTGCCGGACCGATTGCAGTCAATGCTGCCGGGTCACCATTGAGTTCAGTCTGCGGGTAAATTGCGCCAATTTTCATTTTTATACCTCTTTAAATCGGAAAGCTATATTCAGCGCCGGGATTCCAGCGCACTTTTCAGCAGGGCGGCGATGCGGTAGAAACCGTGGGTAAATTTGCAATAGGGCATGATCAGGAAAAATGCCATGACGACTCCCAGGTGAACGGCCAGCAACAGGGGCATCGCCACCGTTTCCCGTAAGGCCAGCAGCAACAGGCCGGTGAGACTGATCATAAACAGCAGCAGGATAAACCCCCTGTCCATCGGGCGTTGCTCGGTATCGCCGTGCTCCGGGTGGCGTTTGAAATTCAGGTACAGGAGCCCCGCCGGGCCTATCAGCAGGCCTATGCCGCCGAGGGTGCCGAGCAGTACGGGAATGCTCAAGAATGGATAGGGTGCCTGATACGCCAACAGGTAGTGATAGAGCGTAGCCACCGACGTGGACGCCAGACAGAGCAGGAAACCGTAGAAGGTCAGGTGATGAAAACGCCGGCGCGCCAGAGTGAAGGCATCGTCATCCTCGTTGCAGCCCTCGCCGTGACCCCCTCCCAGGTTTTTCAACGTCAGGCTATCCTTAGTGGTGGCGATAATGGCATCCCGCTTCGGTGCGGGTGTCTCTGCTGAAGGCGCTATACTGCGCCAGAAATTGCGGATGCCCATGGCAATGGCGACCACTGCAAAGCCGAACACACTGCCGAACATGGCCACCAGGGTATTGTGGGGGAAGATGGCGTAGAAATCGCCACCACTTACCTGCTGCAGCAGAGTGCCTTTCATGGCGATGGTCAGGATAAGAAACAGCGTAAGAGCAATACTGATGGCGATAGCCAGAGTCGCACCGCTGTGTTTGTAGAGTGTCCCCAGCTTATTTGGCCAGGCATAGTCGGTGTAGGTATGCAGACGTATCTTTGCCATTGCTGTGGGGATATTGACGGCGAACTCGTGGGGCTCGGCATACTGGCAGGCGTGCAGGCAGGCGCCGCAGTTGTGGCAGAGATTGGCCAGGTAGTGCATGTCTTCCCGGTCAAAGGCCAGCCGCCGAGTCATGGCCGGGAAAACAGCACAGTAACTCTCGCAATATCGGCACGCGTTGCAGATGGTCAGCTGCCGATTCAGCTCCGCTTCATCGCTGTTCAGGCTGGGGATAATGTCAGGTTTGCTATTCATGAGTGGTTTAATCGTTGCGACCTTTGGTCCCATTATTGGGCTGTAGTTAGCTATGTAGTTAGCTGTGTAGTTTCAGTAGTAGTTAGCTATATCGTTAGCTGCTGGATCGGGCGGCGTTTTCACCAGCGATACGGCCAAAGACGGTGCCGATGGCCATGCCGATACCGCCGGTATAGCCCTTGCCGAGAATATTGCCCGCCATCATTTCCCCCGCCACAAACAGATTTTGTGAAGGCTGTCCGTCAAAATGCACAGCCGCTGTAGCGTCGGTTTTCAACCCCAGATAGGTGAAGGTAACGCCCGGACGCAGGGCATAGGCGTAATAGGGCGGCTTATCCAATGGTCGTGCCCAGTGGGATTTCGCCGGTTCCAGTCCCGCGGTGGCGCAGTCGTCCAGCACGTTGTGATCATAAGTGCCGGGCTGGCAGGCGTGGTTAAATTCGGTCACCGTGCGGACGAATGTCTCCCGAGGTAGTTCAAGCTTGTCCGCCAGTTCTTCCAGTGTGTCGGCCATGACGCCGGGAAACACCGGCGGCATAAAGTGGCCGATGGCCCGGCTATCGATAATAGAATAACTGATCTGGTTCGGCTGCATGGCAACCAGACGTCCCCAGATGGCGTAGCGCTTGGGCCAGAAGTCCTCGCCCTCGTCGTAGAAGCGTTCCCCCTGATTGTTGACCACAACCCCCATGGAGACGCAGTCGATACGCGTGCAAATACCGCCATCATAAAGCGGCGCGCGGGCGTCGATGGCCACCATATGAGCCTGGGTGGGGTCGCCCGTCATATCAGCGCCCTTGTCGATCATGCTGCGCAGTACTTTACCAGTGTTGAATCGAGTACCCCGGATCAGAAAATTGTCGGAGGGCGTCTCACCCCGTTCATTGGTGCCCCAGGCTTCACGCAGCCACTCCCGATTGGACTCAAAACCACCGGCGGCGAGCACACAGCTTTTTGCTTCAATGCGCTCGGCGGGCAGCGTTTTGCCTTCCACCGTTCTCTCTGGGATCAGGGCAGCGACAAAACAATCGTCGCGAATCTCCAGATCGTGAACAGGGGTGTCATAGCGAATGTCGATGCCATGGTTTTCAGCGCTGCGGAAGTAGGCGTTTACTAGTGCTTTGCCCCCACCCATAAAGAAGGCGTTAGTGCGAGCGAGGTGTAATGTTCCGGACAGCGAATTCTGGAAGTGAACCCCATGTTTGCGCATCCACTCACGGCAGGTGGCCGTTTCCCGGATCACTATGCGCGCCAGTGGTTCGTTGGTGTTGCCACCGGTGACTTTGAGTAAGTCCTGCCAGTACTCCTCCTCCGGGTAGGCGTCTACCAGTACATCCTGAGGTTCGTCATGCATGCAGCGCAGGTTGCGGGTGTGTTGGGTATTGCCACCGCGCCAGACTTTGGGGGAGGCTTCGAGAAGCATGACACTGGCACCCGCTTCACGGGCGGTTAGTGCGGCGCAGAGGGCGGCATTACCACCGCCGATAACCAGTACATCAATTGCAGCCATGATTACCTCTGCTCCGGCCACTGACCGCCAAGACGCTTACTCAGCGCTTGAGCTTCCTGTAATAGCAGGGCGGACATGGCGGTGACAGCTTCCGCGGTGAATCTTTCCTGTGGGCCGGACAGGGACAGCGCACCGATAAAGCGGCTACCCGCCGAAAATACCGGGCAGGCGACGGCGCCACAGGCTTTGTCGCGGGCGCCAAAGGAGGTGCTGACCAAGCGGTTTTCCGGCACAGGCTGTCCCACGCTGTAATTTGAGAAACGATTGATGATGTCGGCGGGGGCACCGCGATCGGCGGGTAACAAATCCCCCTGTTTGACGCTATCCAGGGTAGCGTGGTTGGAATCCACCCGCAGCAGGCAGAGGCGGTAATCGTCATTGTAGGCCGTGTGGAAGGATGCGCTTTCCGTCCCCTGTGCCACCAGTGATTCCAGTGTAGCGCCTACTCGCTCGTTAACTTGCAAGTTACTGTTGTAGGCCTGGCCCAGGCGAAACGCCAGTGGCCCCAGTTCGTATTGGTCGTCGGGTCGGCGCACCACGATGGCGGCGCGCTCCAGCGAGGAAAGAAGTCGCAGGATTGTGCTCTTGTAAAAGCCTGTGCCCCTAGCTAAATCCGCCAACGTCATGGCGCCGTCAGAATCAGCTATCGCCTCAATAATAGCAAACGCGCGATCGACTGCGGCGACACCGCTAGTCGCGCTGGCTTTTTCGGGAGATATTGCGGTGTTCACTTTGTCTCCTCCGGCATATTTTGTGGATTCATGCTCCAGTAGAGCGCTTTGCTCTGTTGATACAGGCGCAGACCGGCAACGCCTTTTTCGCGGCCGATACCGCTTTCCTTATAGCCGCCGAAAGGTGTAGCAATGGATAGCTGTTTATAGGTATTTATCCACACCAATCCGGCCTTCAATGCACTTGAGACACGCCAGGCGCGTTGGTAATTGGCGGTCCATACGCCGGAGGCCAATCCATAAACGGTATCGTTGGCCTGTGTGGTCAGATCTTCTTCATCATCGAAGGGCAGAACGCAGAGCACCGGACCAAAAATTTCTTCCTGGGCAATTCGGTCCCGATTGGAAATGCCGGTGATAATGGTTGGCATATAGTATGCGCCTGCAGCAAGATCTTCAGCTTCGGGTCGAGCGCCGCCGAAGACGATTTTTCCGCCATCCTCTTTGGCCATATCCACCAGCGATGCGACGCGATTGCGGTGGGGAAAGCTGGCAAGAGGCCCCATTTGAGCCCCTTCGCGGTCAGGGAGATCAAGTCGAATAGTGCTGGCGATTTTCACCAGGCGTTCGATGACCTCGTCGAGAACAGTGCGCTGAACGAACAACCGGGAGCCGGCAACGCAGGACTGGCCGCTGCCCTCAAAGATTGCATCTGCAACTGTGTTGGTGGCAGCTTCCAGGTTGGCATCGGCAAAAATGATATGTGGCGACTTGCCTCCCAGCTCCAGTGCGCAGGGTATAAGGCGCTCGGCTGCAGTTTTGGCAATAGCGCGGCCGGTAGCCGTTCCGCCGGTAAATGAAATCATTGCAACATCCGGATGCTCGACAAGTGCAACGCCAGTTTCGGCGCCAGTGCCTGGCACTACGTTGAGCAGGCCAGGCGGCAGGCCGGCTTCCAAGGCGATACGACCGAGTGCCAGGGCGCAGGAAGGGGTAACCTCGGAAGGTTTCAGTACCACGGCGTTCCCCGCCGCCAGCGCGGGGGCCACTTTCTGGGCTTCCATGGTGAGTGGTGAATTCCAGGGAGTAATAGCGGCGACAACGCCGTAGGGCTCGTAGATAGTCATCGACAAATAGTCCCCTCTGGAGGGGGTCACTTCCGAGCCGAGAGTCTCGCAAAGGCCGGCAAAATAGCGAAACGTGGCCGCGGCGCTCGCCGCCTGGGCCTTGCACTCCTTCCACACCTTGCCGTTCTCGATCATCTGCAGGCGGGCCAGCTCGTCACTGTTAGCGTCAATGCCATCAGCGATGCGACTGATCAGGCGGGCGCGAACATGGGGTAGCATGTTTTTCCAGTCAGTGCCCGCCGCCGCAGTGGCTGCGCTGCGCACTGCCCTGTTGACGTCACTCGACGCGGCACCGCTCACGGTATGTTCGCGCTTACCCGTGGCTGGATTGGTTATCTCAAGGGCTGTTCCGGTCCCCGGGACCCATTCGCCTGCAATGAGAAGTTTATCGGTTGGGTTGTATGGCATCGGATGATTTGCTCATGATGGGGTTTGGGGCATGGGATATACATCGTTCTTCTGTGCAGAACGGAGGTTCTGTTTTATGGTGGACTGATTTGTTGGATGTGTCAAGGTAGGGTGGAGGCTGGGAGCCTTCCGGTCCGTCAGGGATCAGCTGGGTTTAACTTTGTGGTCTGTCACAGTCGCGAGTCTCTTTGCTGTTTGTCGTGGCTCACTGCAGGGTGAATGCAGCTATGTGGCTTTAGATACAGGAGGAGCTGCTAATACCGTTGAGTTTCTTCGCCCAGTCTGTCCAGATGGTTCCCGAAAAATAATTAACACCCAGCGCTATAAATTTTGAAAAAAGTAACGCCACTTCAGTTTCACTTAAGGGTGATGGTGTAGCCTTAGTTGAAGTGTCAGTATTGGTAAGACCGATTATAATAATAATGCCCTAAGCACTGGTCCGCAGTTTTTCTACTTGTCGATGGCTAGGCTCCTTTTTATAACAGTTTTGCCAAGCCGGGTTATGTGGATTTACAGCATCGAATTAATTCATAACTACTGCTACAGAAGATAATAACAACAGAAAAGGTCGGAAGAACTGCATGCTGAATAATGGCAGCCATTAACATAATGCATGATGCACAGGGCATGGTGCTGTATCCGTCATTAATAAAAGTTGAACTCGGCTTGCTCGATCTTATTGTGTTCGGGGGCAATGGTGGTTGTATTGGTGATGGGGTCAGCTCGCAATTGAATCCTGCCGAAATCGCCTCCGATAGGGTATTGGGTCATAGCTTCAGGCAGGATTCTAAGTGGTCCTTCTGTCATAAGAATAACCCCTATGCCTACAAATTAAACAGAATTTGGAATAAGCGTATGTCGGTTCTGAATGCAGCTTTCACCGTCATAAGGATTGATAGTTAAGGATTAGGTAGGAAGAAAGAAAGGGTATTTAAGAATGCGTTTCAACTTATGCCCCTTAATTTAGAGGGCAGTTACTTACAATAATAAACGGAGTAATTTAAAGATGTCTCAAGCTAATAAAAAAGTAAAACTTTCTGATTTTCCAATTAAAAAATCTGTCCTGGCTATGTCCGGTTTTCTTTCCTTGACGCTTGCCTCTGTGGGAGTCAGTGCTCAGGAATCTGACGGTGGGAGCTCCCTGGAAGAGGTCGTTGTCACTGGTACCCTGATTCGTGGTACAGAGGTTACAGGTTCTCAAACTATCGAGATTGATGCTGAATCCATTGTTGAAATTGGTGCAGTCAATACCAACGAAATTCTGGCTTCGGTGCCGCAGGTTACCAACTTCTTTAACAGCAGGCCTGAAGAGAACCCGCGGGGATCCGATGCAATCACCATTTCACGGCCAAACCTGCGTAATATGCCAGGTTTCAACTCAGCTTCCGGTTCGGTAACGCTGCTGTTGATGGATGGTCATCGTATAGCGCCGGTAGGTGTTCGAGAGGCATCAGTTGATGCCGACATTTTCTTCGGAGGCGTACTGCAGGGCGTTGATATCGTCACCGATGGTGGGTCGTCGCTCTATGGTGCAGACGCGGTTGCCGGGGTCATCAATTTTAGAACCAGGAATAAATTCGACGGTGTTCAGGTAAATCTGGACTACGGTGTGGGTGAGGACTTTAATACTGCCAGCGGCAATATTATCGCAGGTACTACTTGGGACGGTGGCTCCATTTACGCTGCGGTCAATCGCTCGGAAAGGGATGGCCTTAAGAATGGCGATCGAGACTGGACCACAGTGGGTGTGTATGATGAAGTGACTGGCGAATTTACCCCCTCGCTAGGGACTGAATGTATAAATCCGGTCCGAACCAACTACGTTTACAACTGGTTCACTTACGGGGGTGGAGCCATCACGGGTTGGACTGATGACGCTCGGTCCCCAGGCTCTGGATCTCAATCTGCTGGAGATCCGGGTTGTGACCGGGACGCTTCTAATTCGCTGCTTCCCGAGCAGGAGAGAAATGGCTTTTTTCTCAGCTACAGCCAGGACGTGAACGAGAACGTCAATTTCGGTGTTAAAACCTACTACTCTGAACGCACCACTACCTACAGTGAGTACCCCTTGAGTAGTACGGCGCCGGCGGCGGTGGATGTCGGGGTCAATCCCGCCAGTCTCGACCAGGCCACCATTGATCAGTTTGGACTGCCACAGCCGGTTCCCGGTGAAAATTATATCTATCCGGCAGGTGCCGGATTTTCCTTTGGTGCGCATCCGGCCTACAAGCATCGAAATCAGGAGATTAACATTGCAACCTGGGGTATTGCCCCGGAGCTGACTATTGCGATGCGTAATGATTGGCAATTGCGCAATACCTTCTACTACGGACGGTCCAATAACACTAACCTGCGACCGGATGTAAACGACTCCCTGTTGGGGGACTATGTGAGATCGGGACAGCTCGATCCACTGAATGTCGCTGCCGCCGATGTCTCCGTGATGAATGACATTCTGGACTGGGAGAATGAAGATCAAACCATTCACGAACTGTTTTTGGCTCGCGCAGTGGCGGATGGCCCGGTAATGGACCTGCCTGCTGGTAAATTGCGTATGGCGGCTGGCTTTGAGGTCAACCATGATCGCGTGCGAACCCGTTTAAACACAGGGCCTATCGGCAGCTTGTCCAGCGTCGAACCGCGCACTGCAAGCCGGGATAACACCGCGGTCTTTGCAGAGCTGTCGATCCCCGTATTGGAGACACTGGACTTGTCCCTTTCGTTGCGTCATGACGATTACAGTGATTTTGGCAAGACCACCAACCCCCAGATCGGATTCAACTTTACCCCGACGGACTGGTTGACCATTTTCGGGCATTGGGGAGAGGCGTTTAATGCGCCAACAGCCTTGGATAGCCTGGCACTTTCAACCGCTCGTACCGCTCGAGCTAATGATGTTGCTACGGATATAACCAGTGCCGACGTGGATGTGTTCAATGAGTATGACGGTGAAGGCCTGGTGCGGGTGATTCTGGATGGTACCGTGCGAGACATTCAACCACAAACTGCGGAAACCTGGGCACTGGGCTTCAAAATGCAGCCCATCGAGGGTCTGAATATCAATACCAATTACTATGATATCGAGTTCTCAGATATTCTGGGGCAAGTGGGTATTCCGAGTCGAGAGGTTCGTTTAAATAATCCGGATAAGACTATTTGGAACTATACGCCGGACGAATGGGCAGCCTTGCTTGACTCTGTTGAAAACCCCAGCGTATTTGATGGTCAAATCGACCCAAGTAATCCAGACCAGGACCTGGCCTTTGTCTATGACCGACGGACCTCCAATTTCTCGGAAGCACATTTGACCGGTGTTGATTTTGCCATTAGCTACGCCCACGACACACGTATCGGTAGCATGATCTACGGTCTGTCCGGGAACTACCGGCTAAAGTTTGATTTGACGCAGGGCCCGGGTGCAGTAACAGTGGATCAGCTTGAAGATGCCTCTCGTTTTGATGTTTCCGGTATTCTTGGCTGGAGCCTGAACAATGTTCGCGCCAAGCTAACAGTGAAGTATTCAGATGGCTCTTACAATAGTACTCAGGATATCGACATTGACCCCTTTATCATAACGGATCTGTTCGTGGGCTATAACTTCCAGGGTAACGGTGGATTAACCGAAGGTCTGTCGCTTCGCTTTAATGTCGATAACCTGTTGGATACGGAACCACAATCAATTCGTCCCACCGTCTCCCCGTCACAAATTTCCTCAGGGTTTACGCTGGGCCGCGTGTTTAAGGTGGGTATTTCCAAGTCGTTCTTTTAGTGCTGACTTAACTTGGCTTAACTTAACTTAAGAGGTCACCGGAATATTTTCCGGTGACCTTGTTAACGTTAAAAATCGCTATTGATAATCCTGAGGTCGAGATTTCTGCCATTATCAACAAGATGCACTCCGGCAATCTCGCTCCAGTAGGTAGGCGTGAAATGGAACAAGTACCAATGCGATAATCCCAAGGTCTCATCCTCGGTTTCTTCCGGTATTCAATAAGCGCCAGGATATTACCTTAACAATACATTGTTTGAACGCGGTAAATCATGGAATTACGATTATGCCAATAAATCGCCGGAGGTTTATTACCAGCAGCGTAGCTTTGGGTGTGGGTGGACTGGTTCCCCTGCGTGCACCTTCGATATGGGCTGGCACTGATTTTGAACAGGGCTTTGATCAGGGCTCAGACCCGCTGTTCAACCAACCTTTCGTGGACGTCGACGAATGGCGCGATCAGCCTTCTCGCCATCGCTATGTGCATGGAGGATTTTTGGGAACTACGGCGCGTTTTGTGATGCGTTTTCCCTCAAAAGAGCAATATGAGGGCCGTTTTTACCAGCATCTTACGGCAGTGCCGATGTCGGAAATGGTGGCCGAGAAGCTATGGGGCGGGGCCTTTCCGGGCTTTTGTTTTGAAAGCGGAGCCGCGGCGGTTGTTTCAAATCAGGGCGGCTTTGGCAATATTCCCCAGTACGCCGGTGGTGGTGATCCCACAGTCGGTGCATATCGAGTTAGTGCCGCCACTGCACGATATGCACGTGTGCTGGCTGCAGCGATGTACGGGCGCCATCGCAGCTATGGCTACGTCTTTGGTGGCAGTGGCGGTGCCTTTAGGACATTTAGCTGCGCGGAAAATACCGATGTCTGGGACGGCGTCGTTCCTTATATTCACGGCAGCGCCGGTTCCATTCCCAATAATTACGCCGCCCGTGTTCGCGGTCTACGGGTGTTAAACGACAAACTCTCCCAAATAGCGGATGCGCTCGAGCCTGGTGGCGGAGATGTTTATGCGGGGCTCAAGGATGAAGAGCGCTCGGTGCTCGCTGAGATTTCTGCGCTTGGGTATCCCTTGAGAGTTTGGCCGCTTCATGAAGCGATGGGTATGGGCGCCTTTGCCATTCTGTTTCAAGGGATTCAGCAGCAGGATCCGTCGTATTATAAAGACTTCTGGACTAAACCCGGCTATTTGGGCGCAGACCACCCGGAATTGTTTGCCGACGTCCGCATTAAGCACCGCACCACTGTGACCCGAGTGATCATGTCCAACGAGGCTCAGGCGGTTGGTTTGCCCGCCCCCGGCGGTCCCGGCCGGCCCGATCCGGATCAGGCCTGGCAAAATCTTGAGAATGACTATGGTGGTCCGCTGCCGGTGGCGCTGCAGTTAAAAACAGCCCCGCCGGCGGGGTATCTCACGCAGGCAAATATTAATGTGACGTCAGGCCAGAGTGCGGGCCGTTGGGTGGTTTTGGGCGGCATGCGCGGTGATATCGCCATGCTGCAATTTGGCCCTGCGAGTGGCTCGCTCAAAGAAGTCACCAATGTTATTCGCGCCGGCGATGAAGTAGACATTGATAACTCTAACGTGCTGGCCTTCGAGACCTACTATCGTCATGCCGTTCTGCCGCAGGAATACCCTGTCTATGAACATCTGAAGGACGAGGAAGGTAAGCCGCTTTATCCACAACGGTCAAAATTGATATCCGATGGGTTTGTGACCAACGCCACGGGAAGCCCTCGCCTTAGTGCCGAGTTTAACTGCAAAATGATTGTCGTTAACTGCTTGTTGGATTGGGACGCTGCGCCATGGCACGCCGACTATTACCGGGGTAAAGTGCGCGGTAAGCTGGGGACAGCGTACAGTGATCAGTACCGCCTTTGGTATGTGGATCACGGCACCCATGGCAGAATTCCCGATCCAACCCGAACGGTCAGTTATTATGGGGTGGTCCAGCAGGCTCTGCGTGACGTTGCAGCCTGGGCAGAGCAGGGCATAGCACCGCCGCAGGAAACGACCTATCAACTGGAACAAGGCCAGGTCCGGGTTCCCGCGACAGCGGCAGAGCGCAGGGGTGTGCAACCGGTGGTGTCAGTTCGCGCTAACGGGGAGGTTCGCGCAGAAGTTAAAGTTGACCAGCCCGTGGAGTTTACAGCGATCATCGAAACGCCGCCTGATAGTGGCGTTGTGGTTTCAGCCGAATGGGATTTTCAAGCTCGGATGGAAGTCGTCCCCGGAGAGGAGGGGCGTTTCCCCATTGCCGAAAAAATCATACCAGCGCAACGGGTGACGCTGACTCGACGTTACAGCTTCACTCAACCTGGAACGTATTTTCCGGCACTGCGAGTCATATCACATCGCGATGGAAACACTTCAACCGCCTATGCGCAGATAGCCAATCTCGGTCGAGTGCGGGTCGTCGTTTCATGACGGGACATCGAAGGATTAACGGATAAATTTGAGGTTGCTGCACGCCGAGGTTTCAGTCGATTGATTGCTCAGCAATTGATTGTTCAGCAATAGAGATTGGCAGCTTGGACCAGACATCTGCTAATTCATGCAATCTTGTCTCAAGCAGTAGTTTTGAAATTTTTTAATATTTCAACGGGCGTAAAAATGAATAGAAAAGATCTGGGAATATTGAGTTCCGTAGTACTGGTTTTAATGCTCTCATTCGGACAATCTGTCTGGGCACAATCTGCAGAGGCAACCAGTGTTCAGAAAGATCAACCTCAGGTGAGTACTGTGAAAGATAATAATACAAAAAGCCTGGAACAGCTGCGCGCGGAATATATGGCAGCCTTCAATGCGATGCCCGATACCGAGGGGACGGGGCCGTATCCGGTGCTGATGGAGGTTGATTCCGGCTTGCCTGAACATGTTATTTACAGACCTAAAGACCTGGCGGCATTCGACCAGGAACGGAAATTGGGTATTGTGGTTTGGGGTAACGGTGGCTGTACTGACGATGGTGCCAGTGCGCGCTTGCATCTTGCCGAGATTGCTTCCCATGGGTATCTGGTAATAGCCTCCGGCAAAATTTTAAATGGGCCTTCCGCCGCAAAGGGCGCCCCGCAGCCAACCTTTATGGCTACAACCGAACAGGATATGGAGGAAGCGCTTGACTGGGCACTCGCTGAACGACTACGAACTGGCAGTCATTTCAAGGGGCGGCTTGATCCTGAGGCTATCGCTGTATCGGGACACAGTTGTGGGGGAATGTTATCAATTATACGTGCCGCTGACCCTCGGGTGCAGGCCGTGATCATTCATAACAGCGGGCTCTTTCCCAACGATTCCCGACGCCCTTCGCTGGTTACCGATCCATCCATGTTGCTTGGCCTGCATACACCTGTGCTTTATCTTGTCGGCAATGCCAGCGACGTGGGGTATCCGGTGGCCAGTAAGGATTTCTCCAGAATAAACCATGTGCCGGTAATGTTTGCGAGTTTGAAGTCGGTGGGTCACGAGGGAACTTTCAAGCAGGAAAATGGAGGGCTGGCTGCCAAGGTGGCTGTGGATTGGCTGGAGTGGCAATTGCGCGGTAGTGATCAGGCGGCAAAATCCTTCGTCGGTCCGGAGTGTGAGCTTTGTGAAAATCCGGATTGGACGGTCAAGAGGAAAGGTTTTTGAATCGGCCCTTTGCCTTTCTTGGAAATTTTAATGAGTGGCTTTCACAGTTAAGCCTTTTACACAGTAGGATAAAATTATGAGAAAAATGAATTTTTTTCTTCGGCAGCGGGTGACCCGCATGTCGGCATGGTCATCGGTATGGCCACGTGTTGTATTGGCATTAAGTGTTGCGACGACAGGTTTGGTAGCTTGCTCACCTATAGATTCGGCAGAGCCGGAACGGCGATATTCCACGGCCAATACGCCCATTGGGACCTTATTGGAGGATCCGGCAGCCCTTGCAATAATGGAACGGCACCTCCCGCAAATTGCCAATAGCCCAGCGCGTAAATTTTTTGAGAAAAGCTCTCTGAAAGGCTTACAGGGTTATATGTCTGGCATTGCCACCGACGAAGCACTGCGGGCGGTTGATGCCGATCTGGCGCAACTGGTTCCTCCTGCTGATGTAGTCGTGGACGGGGAGATGAACTACGACGAAAACAAAGTACGGGATTATGAATTACCGGATCCCTTCGTCATGGAAAATGGTGAGCCCGTGCCCGATGCCGAGACCTGGTGGGCTAAACGTCGCCCTGAGATCTTCGAGCTTTATAGCAGTCAGGTTTATGGTCGTTCGCCGGGACGTCCCGAAGGGCAGTGGTTTGAGGTAACCGAGTCGGCGGTACCGGCATTCGATGGTAAGGCGCTTCGCACTCAGGTGGTTATTCATTTTGGAAAAGCTCCCGACGCTCCAAGCATGAACTTTATCTATTATGTTCCCACTGCAGCCAGTAAACCGTCTCCGGTTATTCTCTTGCTTGGCTTTCAGGAGACCACGAAGCTTTTCGGTGACTCCGCAATCAGCAGCCCCGAGCCAAATAGTCGAATAAAACCACCTCCCACCGAGCGTTTGCTTGAGGCCGGGTTTGCAGTTGCCGGAATCCATTACACCGAGCTATCACCGGATATTATGTACGAAAAAGATGGCTATCCTGGCAGTGTTCGCGCCTGGTTTGACGGTGTGGCCGAAGCAGATCGCCCTGCGGATGCCTGGGGAGCAACTGCTGCATGGGGTTGGGGTTTAAGTCGAGCCCAGGACTATTTGACATCTGAAGACTCGAACGTGGATCCAGAGCGAGTTGCTTTGTTAGGTGTCTCCCGTAACGGCAGAGGGGTTTTGTGGGCTGCTGCACGAGATCAGCGTTTTGCTGCGGTTATTGCCTGTTGTTCGGGAAAACTGGGTGCTTCACTGTTGAGAAGAGACTTTGGCGATGGTTTTGGGAGTGATTCTCTCTCCTATAACTACGCCGCAAACCTGGAGCAATATGTGAACAATGTCGATGAGCTACCGGTGGATTCCCATTTGCTACTTGGCTTGATTGCCCCCCGCCCCGCCTTGCTGCAAACGGGTAAATATGATCACTCCGCCGATCCCAAAGGCGAGTTTCTTGCTGCCGTTGCTGCCAGCCCGATCTATGAATTTCTGGGAGGTGGCGGCTTGGGTAGTACTGAGGCAGCCTGGCCGCTTCTGGAGACTCCAGTCCTGAATACTATGGGTTTCTATATGCACGAAGGTGGTCATGGGGTGCAGCCTGGTGATTGGGATGTTTATCTGGACTTCCTGAACAGGCATTTGCAAACCGCCGAATGAGATGGTCGATTAAAGGCGGCTATCGATCAAAGGGGGCAGAACGGAATGGCACTTACTTAAGCGTCCTGGAATGCCTTTGTTTTCGCACTGTCTTTAGCTCTCAAGTGCGGTTTCACGATATTCTTGAGCTGACTCCTTAAGCCAGTTATAAGTTCGCGGCCTTAAGGGGCCGTACACCTGCCTTAATAGTGCACGTTTTGGCATTGCATGGGGAGCGCTCGGTGCAGCGGAAGAATTCTATCAACGCGCCCGCCAGTACGTATTGGACCGCAAGCAAAAGGTATACACGACGTTCAGGCCCTAATCATCGGACGCCCGATAACAGGAATTACGGCTTTCTAAGGAGTTGCCAAAGCAATCGCGGAACACTAGTCTGCTTTTATTGCACATCTATTTATTCTCAGGTCCCATGCCGCTACAACCGTTTTCCGTCAATTCAGGTGACGAACAGATCGCCGATCTGAAAGCCCGCCTGGCCTTAACCCGCTTTTCGGAAAAGGAAACGGTAAATGACTGGTCTCAGGGAGTGCCGCTGGCCTACCTGCGGGAAGTTGCTGATTACTGGCAACACCAGTATGACATGAAACGTCTGGAAAAACGGCTCAACGCCTTGCCTCAGTTCACGGTGGCTATCAACGGCCTGGACATTCATTTTATACATGCTAAATCTGCCGAGTCCGGCGCCCGGCCGTTGCTTCTTACCCATGGTTGGCCCGGCTCGGTAGTGGAATTTCTTAAGGTCATTGACCCCCTGATCAACCCCGTTGAACACGGTGGCAAATCCGCTGACGCCTTTCATGTAATTTGCCCTTCGCTGCCCGGCTTCGGCTTCTCCGGCAAACCGGTCGCCACCGGTTGGGGGGTGGATAGAATCGCCGATACCTGGAGCCGACTTATGGCGGCTCTGGGCTACGAAAGCTACTTTGCCCAAGGTGGCGACTGGGGCTCGCCGATCACCACCCGGCTGGCTTGGCGAGATAATTGTTGCAAGGGCATACACCTCAATATGCCGGCGGCCTTCCCCACTGAGGATCAAAAACAGTCGCTTACCGCAGAGGAACGGGACTACCTCGCAGAAATGGAGCGTTTTCGCAGTGAAGGGACTGGCTACAGTAAGCTTCAGGGCAGCCGCCCCCAGACCATTGGTTACAGTCTGGTGGATTCGCCAGTGGGGCTGCTGGCCTGGGTCCTGGAAAAATTCCATGCCTGGACAGATTGCGATGGGCATCCGGAAAACGCGCTGTCGAGAGAGGAGATGCTGGACAACGTCATGGTCTATTGGCTCAACGGCACGGGTGCCTCGGCGGCTCGGCTCTACTGGGAGGGCGCCAGTGGCAGTGGCTCCCGTGGTGGAGATATCCAGACCCCCACAGGGATTACCCAATTTCCCGGCGAGATTCACCACTGTTCCAGGCGTTGGGCGGAGAACACTTACAAAAACATCCGCTACTGGAATACCGCGGAACGGGGCGGCCACTTTGCAGCGTTTGAACAACCCGAAATTTTTGTCGACGAACTTAGGCGCTGTTTTCATCAGCTGGAAAGCTGACGCAGCAGTGCGGAGAGGTTTGCTGCAAACGGAGAATGTCGATTTCACTGAAACGGGGAATCTTTGTCAGGTACATCTGTGTTTCAATTAACCCTGTACCCGGAAATCGTAGTAATTCCGGTAGGTCTGATGCTGTGTAATGCTACCCAGAAGTTTCTTTCCGGACGACGATTGAGTAGCATAACTTCGTACCGTTCCCCGTTCGCGGGACCAGATAGGAATCCGGATCCAGGCGGCCAAACAAAAACATAATCAAAAAGGATAAAGTTCATGGCAAACGCCGCGTCCAACACCACTGCCCAGCAGCCCCGGGAACCCTATCCGCCCCCCGCCGTTGGCTGGTATGCAACAATTGTGTTGGCCTTCCTTTACTGGATGTCTCTGCTGGACCGTTTCATCATCTCTCTAATGATCGATCCCATCAAGGCGGATCTGGGACTGACCGATGTCCAGTTCGGCGTGTTGCAGGGGGTGGCATTTGTTATTTCCTTCACCCTGTTCGGCTTTGTCTTTGGCGCCCTGGCGGACTGGAAGGACCGGCGCAGAATGATTTTCCTGGGGGTGATGATCTGGTCCGTCGCCTCCGCCGCCTGTGGTCTGGCGCAGAATTTCTGGCATCTGCTGATTGCCAGAGCGGGACTAGGGGCGGGGGAGGGCTCCCTCAACCCCAATGCTACCTCGATGATTTCCGACTTGTTTCCGCGGGAACGCCTCACTTTCGCCATGGCGGTCTACTCCGTGGGCGCGACAATAGGTAGCGGTACGGCGCTGATGCTCGGGGGAGCCATTATTTACTGGGTTACCAGTCTCGGGGATATCGTGCTGCCGGTACTTGGGCCAGTGGCTCACTGGCAAGTGGTGTTTTTTATTGTCGGTCTGCCGGGGCTGTTGTTTGCCTTTATCGTGTTTACCTTTCCCGAGCCGGTACGGCGTGGTCTCACTGCTGCGCCGGCTGAGAAACGCAACTGGCTCTCCTCCTATGCCAGCCTGCTGAAATTTGCCCGCGGTCACCACCGTTTTTTCCTCGCCCACTATACCGGTTTCACAATCACCTCTGGCGTGGTCAGCGGTTGCGTGGCCTGGTATCCGGTGCACATGATGCGGGCTTATGCTTGGAGCGAGGGACGCATTGGCGCCTACCTGGGCATGGCCCTGCTGATAGGGGGCATCATCGGCAAACTGGTGGGGGGGCTGACGGTTGACGCCATGTACAAATGTGGCTACCGGGATGCCCAGTTGCGCTGGTTTGCCGGCAGCCTGCTCGCTGCCGCACCGGCGGGAATTATCGGCGCTACCAGTGGTTATCCCTGGCTGTTTCTGGTCATGATCGGCCTGTTCGTGGCTTTGCTCACCCCCATGCATGCCTGCGCCATGAGTTCGCTTAACCTGGTGACACCCAATCAGATGCGTGGGGCGGGCGTTGCCTTCTATTCGACAGTCGCAGGGCTTCTGGGATCCTCCACCGGGGCGGTGATCGTCCCGGCACTGGCTCAGTGGTACTCAAACCCGGACACCGCTATCGGCTACGGCATGGCCACTTTTATGGGAATGGCCTGCCCGCTGGCGGCAATGGCGCTGTTGACCGGTCTCAAGGCTATGCGGCACGCCATGGAGGTGGAGGAAGGGGCCTAATTGGGGAATGAAGGTTGGTCCTTTCAACCTGAACCCTGTATTCGGGGAATTTAGTTGGAATATCGCCCGCCGTTGACACGAATGTGGTCCGGCGCGGGCTGTCGAGCGAGGACCTTTGTCAAATGGTGCAAGGCTGCCTTGCTGGGGCCATAGGAGCAGGACGGGGACGTGCTCACCAATCCCGCGAGAGATCCTGTATTGATGACGTGGGAGGGCTTGCTGGCGGAGGCATTGCTTTTGAGGAGTGGATAAAGTGCCTGAGTTAGTAGAAACGGTGCTTTTACATTGACCGACATGACCTGGTCAAAATCGCTGCCCAGGCATTTTCCTACTTTCATCGCGATTGGTTATGCCGGCGTTATTAACGAGAATATTGATTCCGGGGGTTTGTTCGGTCACCAGCCTGGCTAATGTTTCGGTGCCCTCGGTGGTGGAGAGGTCACCGCGAAGAAAGGTGCAATCGCCGTATTCTGCCAGCGTTTTTACCGATTCGGCACCAGAAGAGTCGTTGCGGCCTGAAATTAGCACTCTGGCTCCGGCTATCAAGAGCCCTCGCGCCAGCATTGCACCAACGCCTCCTGTCCCACCTGTGACCAATGCCACGCGGCCCTCCAGCGAGAACAGTGATGACAAATTCTGCATATCAAGATCCTCGACAAACCCTCATAAGCGCTTCACCGACTACAAGTCCGGTAGGACTTCTCGATAAAGACGTATGACTTTTCTACTTTCGTTACTACTCGTTACCAAACATGGCGTGACAAACTTCCTGGTGCAACTCTGTCAAAGCGTCTTCGACAGGAATGCCAAATGATTTGATGGCGACACCCAGTAAGTCATAACAGCCTACCAGAAAAATCATGTCCATAATTTGCTGAGTTGTATAACGGTTTTTCAGATTCTGCATCGTACCGTTGCTTATCGCCGCGTGTTGACGCAATTCCTCGGCAACCAGTAAAATTTCACTGTCTTCTGAGCTCCAATCGGTGGCGGAGGACCCGGTCTGTATTTGCTGAATCTCCTCATCGGTAATACCGGCCCTGCGAGCCAACACGATATGTTGTGTATATTCGTAATCTAGTTTTCGCAACCATGAGGTTCGTAAAATCAGCAATTCTCTTATTCGAACCGGTAGCGAGCTACCAGCGGCAACATGTTGGTTTAAACCCATGTAGGCCTTTGCAAGCTTTGGGTAATGAGCGAAAAGCCCCAGAATGTGCATTCCCCTCAGGTCGCCACTTTCCTGATTCCATTGGGAGAGCACGAAATTCAGACTGCCGGGAAAGGCTCCGAGTGCGTCCAGAATTTCTTCATCCCACTCTGAGGGTAAAATAGGATCCAATTCGGGTTTGTTGCTGCTGTTCATGAGTTAACGTCCGATTAATGTTCGGTTAAAAGCGGTGCGCTCTTTTCCAAATAATAACGTGAAAAAGAGCGCCTATAAGACAGTGGCGAGCTTTATCGCTCGAGATGGGTGAAGGGCTAAAGCTAGTGTTAGCAGATACCTGCTACTGACCCTGCGCCAACTCGTTTTCAATTCTCTCTTGTCCCATGATAGTGGTGCGGTGCATTCGACGACCGGAATCCGCATCGTAGGGCACGACTCGGTGCATCACGCCCCAGTTGTCCCATATCACCAAATCACCCTCGCTCCATTCGTGGCGATAGCTGAACGCCGGCTGTGCGGCCCACTCTTGCAAGCGTACTAACCGGGAACGGCCGTTTGCATAGGGTTCGTCAATGACTTTGTCAGCGTGTGTGCCGACCACCAGCGACTTGCGCCCCGATGGATGCTTCCAGACTAAGGGGTGGACCATGGCAGACGACATTTTCCGCCAGCGCGCCAGATCTTCCTCTGTCGGCTCTTCGACGGCGGGCTGCATGCTGGTCTCCAGCGTGTGCAAAACCCTTAGTGGTTCGATGGCCTGTTTTTCCTCTTCCGGCAAATGTTCGTAGGCGGCATAGGTATTGGCGAACTCTGTTTGGCCACCGCTTGGGGAGAGCTTTCTGCCCGTCAACAGGGTCGCCTTTGGAAGGGGTTGATCCATAGTGACGCCATCAATGTGCCAAAAGTACGTACCGAGTACGTACTCGGGTTGAGTGTTGACCGACTTATCTAGCGTTACCGTATAGACATCTTTCTCGGAAGTGTCGTTGCCGGGCGCTTCTTTGGTGTAGCTACCGCGCGTACCGAGTTTATCCGTCAGTGCAACCTGTTCAGCATCGGTCAGGTTAATGCGTGGGAATACCAGTACCCCGCGGTCTTCCAGCCCGGCTTGAATAGCGGCTATTACCTGGTCGTCGAGTAAATTCTCTTTGTCGACGTGCACAATGCCACCGATATCGGGTTTGATTGATTCAATGCGAAAATTTTCCATAGTGCCTCCAGTCAGTTATTTTAATAATAGTTTTTGGTGCGACGCCCTGGATAAAAAGTTTGTCAAAGCTTCGTCACAAATTCAGTACAGGTCGCTATTTTGAAAGAGCTGCGGTCGAATAGCTTTTTCTCGTCTTCGACGACTTCATCAGGTAATGAGCTGGACCCCAGATAAGTAAGTACACCGTTAAAGGTTTGTTCATCATCAAAGCAGAGTTCGGTAATGACATCGAACCCCAGGTCGCTACATTCACCGGTTTCAAAATGCGTTTGAGGCGAAACGAACTGGCGTTTGTAAGCCTTCATGCCCTTGGAGTATTTGAGGGCGAGCGGTACATGCTGTTCTTCATAGTATTGGATGAATTCATCCTGGCTCATGCCTGGGCGCCGTTTCATAAACAACAGTATCTTGAATAATTTTTTTTTCATAATGTTTTACCTGTGTAGGTTTCCTTCTTCCCGTCTAAGACGCGGTTATGAACAGGTACAGATAAATGGCGCAGCCTTAAGGAGGTCACCCCCGCTTTCGCGGGACTGACGAAAATTGTGGCTTCGATGTTAAGGCCTTACCATTCAGGTACTGCGCATTAATAGGACTTCGGTAGATCCAGTACTTTCTCGGCAATAAAGTTCAGGATCATGTGCGGGCTCACCGGTGCCGTTCGAGGGATCATCACTTCCCGCAAATAACGCTCGACATGGTACTCCTGAGCATAACCCATCCCGCCCAGAGTCAACATGGCCGTATGGCAAGCTTCAAAGGCGGTCTCGGCGGCCAGATACTTACCGGCATTAGCCTCGACACCACAATTCTCGCCCTTATCGAACAGTGTAGCGGCTTTCATTACCATCAAGTTGGCCGCTTCCAGTTGCGCCCAGCATTTGGCCAGCGGGTGTTGAATGCCCTGATTCATGCCAATGGGGCGATCAAACACGATCCGTTCGCGGGCATAGCGAGCAGCTTTGTCGATAGCGGCCCGGCCAATACCGATGGCCTCGGCGGCAATCAGAATGCGTTCGGGGTTGAGTCCGTGCAGGATCATTTTAAAGCCCTGACCTTCCTCGCCGATACGGTGTTCTTCTGGCACCCACAGGTCATTGATAAACAGCATATTGGAATCCACCGCGTGACGGCCCATCTTGTGGATGGCGCGCACTTCGATTTTGCTGCGATCCAGATCGGTGTAGAACAAGGACAGCCCATCGGTTTTGCGCTGTACGTCTTCAAGAGGTGTGGTACGGGCGAGGAGTAGCATCTTGTTGGCTACCTGCGCCGTGGAGATCCAGATTTTTTCGCCATTGACCAGATAGCCACCATCACGCTTTTCGGCGCGGGTTTTGAGTTTGGTGGTGTCCAGGCCAGTGTTGGGTTCGGTGACGCCGAAACAGACCTTGTCTTCGCCGCTGATAATGCCGGGTAGCCAGGCCTGTTGTTGTGCTTCGGTGCCAAAGATATTCACCGGTTGCAGCCCAAATACCGGCATATGCACACTGGAGGCGCCGGTCATGCCCGCGCCAGATTCTGCAATGGCCTGCATCATCAGAGCCGCTTCGGCGATCCCCAGCCCGGCTCCACCCACGGACTCAGGCATGGCAATGCCCAACCAGCCAGCGTCGGCCATGGACTTGTGGAACTCCAGCGGAAACTCGCCTTTGTTATCGAGGTCCAGCCAGTAGTCATCGGAAAACTGAGAGCAGTGTTTGAGTACTGCATCCCGCACATTTTGTTGATCGTCTGTCAGTGAAAAATCCACGCTGTTACCTCGTTACGTTTATTCCTTGGATCAATTAGGGTATAGCTCAATTAGGGTAAGGGCTTGCCGATAGCGCTGTCGTTGGCTGCTTCCAGCTCCATCAGAATTTCATCATTGTGCGCACCGAGCGCCGGAGCGCCACCCTGGATTTTACCCGGTGTGCGAGAAAACCAGGTGGGTATACCTGGAAAGCGCACCTTGCCAGCCCCAGTATCCATATAGTCAAAGAAACCGATGGCTTGCAAATGTTCGTTATCGAATAGTTCATCGGGCGTGCGCAGTGGTGCGCAGGGTATATGCAGTTCGCGCAACAGGGTGAGCCACTCGTCCGTGGTGCGTTCTTTGAAGGTCTCGGCGAGTAAACCATACACATGATTAATCTGTTTGGCTCGTTGCGCCAGAGAGACCAGCTCCTCGGTTGCCCAAGCCGGTTTGACCGCCTCGGTAAAGGCTGCCCAGTGTTTGTCGTTGTAGACCAGTGCGGCGATATGGCCATCTTTAGTCTGGTAGGGTTTGCGGTTAGGCGCCACGGCCCGGTGATAGTGGGCAGGGCCAATCGGTGGATCGAACAGCGCGCGGTCGGCGTGTTCCACCAGCATAAAGGAGGCCATGGTTTCGAACATGCCCACTTCGACTTCCTGACCTTCGCCGCTTCGCTCGCGATGAAACAGCGCCATCATGGTGGCGTAAAGCGTTGTCAGGCCGGTGACCTTGTCTGCCATGATGCTGCCCACATAGCTGGCTTGGCCAGTCAGCAACTGCTGTACGGCGGGGATACCACAATCCGCCTGGATGGTGTCGTCGTAGGCGGGTTGATCGGCATTGGGACCACGTCGGCTATAGCCGTAGCAGTTAGTATAGATAATAGCCGGATTAATCGCGGCGACGTCCTCGTAGCCAAAGCCTAATTTTTTAATCGCTTTGCCACGCATGGAGTGGATAAAGACATCAGCGGTTTTGATAAGACGGCGCAATGTATCTTTATCTGCCTCGTCCCTCAGGTTTAATACAATACTGCGTTTACCCCGGTTGATGTTGATAAACATACCGCTCATGCCGGGTACCATGCCGGTTGAGGCATCGCGAATATTGTCGCCGGCCGGTGTTTCAATTTTGATGACATCAGCACCCATGTCGGCCATGATCTGCGTGCAGTAGGGTCCCATCACTACCGACGTCAGGTCGACGACACGGATTCCGGCTAATGGACCGTCAGTTTTTTTCATGCGCTATTCTCGGTTCAGGTTGGTCTCGGTTCAGATTGGCTGTTGTAAGCGCACTGAGTGGGTATCTCATTGCGCTTACAGAGAGTTGAACTTAGTCTTCCCGTAGTTTTTTCGGTGTCCCGTTACCCATGTAGCTGGCGAGGTTGCGGTGCAGGTGAGCAATAGCGCCCTCCATCTTGGGGTTGGGTTTTGGACCACTGAACCCCAATGATTTCATGCCTGCCTGAACAGCTGCCATATTGGTGAAGTCCTGCGACAGCACATAGCACCAGGCCTCTTCCGTTGGCTCACAATACTCCCATTGCGTGTTGGGTTCTTCGCCTTCTGGATACAGTTCGTAAACCGCTCCTTCAAAAATGCATTTGTTCGGATCGTCACCATAGGGTCGGGCACTGTAGCACAGCATATTGTTCACCGCATGGCCGATCTGGAAGTTGGGGAAAATCTGCCAGGCATTGCCAGCTTTGCCAAGAATCTCGGGATCGACATTCGGCCATACCACACCGCGTGCTTCATCGTCTTTGCGGGCCGAGGCTAACCAGTGTTGCAGCACTTCACCGGGAGGGGTGCCTTCGGGCAGTTCGTCGGCTAAGCGCCTGGCGGCATTGACCAGTGTTTGCGTGGTATTAGTATTGGCTTTATCCCAGGTGTATTGCTGCATTTCTGCGGTAGCGGTGCGGGGATCGGCAACAGTACCCAAACGCAATTTTCCACTCTGGTTTGGATCCATATCTTTCGGCGCGTCATAACCGATATTGCTGTGCAGGCCCTGGGGTCTGGCCCAGCCTTCAAAGGCGCCGTATTTGTTGAATTCCGGGTGCGTGGCGGGAACGTGGTAGGTTTCATTAAAGGCTTCCAGCGCGACTTTCCAGTTGCAGTCGAAAATGCCCCACTTGCGCCAGCGACAGCGCATGTTCTGCAGCTGGAAGTGGTCGAGTATGCTAGCAGCGGGATCCAGATACTCCCGCAAAGGCTCGCAATCGGGGTTCAGGTTGATCCATATCCAGCCGCCCCAGGTGTCCAGTTTGACTTCACTCAGGTGGGTGCACTGATCACTGAGTGCCCCTTGCCAGTGTTCTTTTAGGGGAATACCAACGTTATTACCCTCAAGGTCAAAGCTCCAGCCATGAAAACCACAAACAAAGCGGCCCAGTTTACCGCTGGCGTTGCGTGCTCCCTCGGGAATATCGACCAATCTACGCCCCCGGTGGGGACAAACATTGTGGTAGGCCTTGAGTTGGTCGGCAGCGGTACGAACAACCAGGATAGAGTCGTCAATGACGTTGAAGGTGATGTAGCTGCCAATCTCCGGCAAGTCTTCAATGCGTCCAGCCTGCAGCCAAACCTTGCGCCATAACTTGTCTCGTTCCGCTCTGGCGTACTCATGGGAGGTGTATGCCTCCGCTGAAAAAGTGATGGCTTCGCTCTGGCCTGTAGCCTCGGAAGTGTTTTCGCTCATGCTTTGCCTCGTTTAATCACATGCTTTGCCTTGTTTAATCAAGGGAACCGTTCAGATGATGGCAGATAACGGTTGCCTAGAAAATGGCTTCTTCGCCCTGTAGTTTTGTGCGGTGCATCATTCGACCGGAGTCCAGCTCATAGGGCATGGCGCGGTGCAGGGTGCCGGTGTTGTCCCAGATAATCGTGTCACCCACGGTCCACTCGTGGCTGTAGTGGAAACGTTCCTGAGTGGCCCAGTCGCGCAGATAAACCAGTAACTCAAGTCCTTCGAGTGGGTCCATATCCATAATGTTGACGGCGCTGTTGCCAATCACCAATGACTTGCGGCCAGATTCGTGTTTCCACACCAGTGGCAGTTCGCTGCGTCCCAGGGCTTTCCATTCCATAAATTGTTCATAGGTGGGCTCGGGCGTGTGATACATCTGGGTAATGGGCAGGGCGTGAACAGCCCTCAGGTTTTCGATCTGTTGTTTGCGTTCCTCCGGCAGTGCATCGTAGGCAGCGTAGGTGTTGGCAAACTCAGTG
Source organism: Oceanicoccus sp. (assembly GCA_965661375.1). Taxonomy (GTDB): domain Bacteria; phylum Pseudomonadota; class Gammaproteobacteria; order Pseudomonadales; family Dasaniaceae; genus Oceanicoccus. The sequence goes on from CBFIDJ010000009.1 coordinate 33,595, forward strand.
TTGCCGCCGGTGGGTGACAATACTTTGGCCGACAGAATAGAGGCGCGGATAGGTACCTGGTTAACGAAACCGTCGAAGTGCCAGTAGAACGCGCCTTTCAGGTAATCTGCCGTGGCTGTCTGGGTCTTGTCGAGAGTGACTTTGTAGATCTCGGAGCCCATTTTTTCCGGGGCAAAGGTACCCAGTGTCTTGGTGAAGGCGATTTGCTCTTCGTCGTTAAAATTGACTTGCGGAAACAGCAATACGCCTTTCTGTTCCAGTAAGTCCCTGATCTGGTCGGCGTAGTCGCCACTGAGCAAAGCGCTCTTGTCAGCAAGAATTCGGGCGCCGATTTCCGGCTTGATGTCTTCGAACCTGAATGCAGTCTCTGTAGTCATGGTGGCTTCCAGTGATGTGTAGTCGAGTTTACGGGGTGGTGAAGCTTGATTTAAGCTTCAAAATGCTGAACACTAAATTAGCATTTTGAATGTTCAAAATCAATATTCCGCCCTTTTCTTCGCACACGAACGTTGGTGCCTGGCGGGGGCGAGCTGTCTATTAAATGTAATGTTGATTGATAGGCAAGACAATAGCAGAATCGCCACACAGAATTTTAACAATAGGTCGATGATGAAAGCCAAGCGCCGTTTGGGAACTGAAACCGCAAAGAATCGCGAGCTGCTTGTTGAGGCAGCCGCCAAGCTGATGGTGGAGGAGGGGTACGCTGCAATTTCCGCAAGGAAAGTAGCGGAAAAGGCGGGGCTGAAAGTTCAGCTGGTGTACTACTACTTTCAGGATATGGATGATTTAATCCTGGCGGTGGTGAAACGCAACTCAGGAAAGCGCCTGAAAAAGTTTGTTCGCATACTGGCTGGGCCTGACCCCTTGCGTGCGGTATGGATTATGAATCGCGATTCTACCTCTGCTATATCTACGACTGAATTACTGGCCCTGGCCAATCATCGTGAAAGCATTCGCACGGAGATAGTGAAAACCGCACGCGAGTTTCGTCATCTTCAGATTGAAGCTGTTGAGCAGTTGTTTTTAGAGCGAGGCGTGGATGCTGACAAGATGCCCGCTGCTGCTGTGGTAACCATAGTGTCTGCGCTTTCGCGTGCCATGGCGCAGGACTGTGCGCTGGGTGTGGATGAGGGGTATGATGAGGCTGTAGCGCTAGTGGAGCGTGGGCTGGAATGGTTGTCCCGGCAGGAGCGGGTACCGCAAGGGTCGGAGGAGATGGCTGAATAGCAGCCTGTGGCGGCGGTTATGGTTGTTAGGATGAGTTGACAACCGCTAATAAACTGTTCAGCATTGAGCGCTGTTTTAAATTTGTTTGTGGCAAAGGGCTGGTGGTGTTCCGGTCAGATCGCTCCCTGTCTAGCCCGGTGTCAGTGCCTTGAGCTGTGCGGTGACCTGATTACAGCCTCTCAATGAATAAGTCCCTGTTTTAACGAAATGTATTGAAAGTTTTAACGAAATCTAGTGAAAGTTACCTAAAGTCGAGGAGACTGTTAAGCATGCAAATCGGTGTTGCCTATCCCACTCGAGAAGTGGATGCAAATTCTGCGTCCGTCCGCAAGTTCGTGAAGGCCGCAGAGGAGTTGGGCTACCAGCACCTGATGGCCTACGATCATGTCATTAAAACGCCACATGAAGATCGCGAGCCAAAGCTCACGGGTCCCTACACGGAAAAAGACAGCTTCCAGGATCCGTTTGTATTTTTCGGCTTTGTGGCCGGTGTCTCCGAGACATTGGAATTTACTACGGGGGTTTTGTGCCTGCCTCAGCGTCAGACGGCCCTGGTGGCGCAACAATCGGCGGATGTGGATTTGTTGTCCAACGAGCGGCTGCGTTTGGGTGTCGGAATTGGTTGGAATTATGTCGAGTTTGAAGCGCTGGGTGCGGATTTTAAGACTCGCGGTAAACGGGCCGATGAGCAGATTGATCTGTTGCGGCAGTTGTGGACCGGCGATGTATTGAGCTTTGAAGGCCAGTTCGATCGTATTGATCGAGGCTGTATTAACCCTGCCCCTCGCCGGCAGATTCCCCTTTGGTTAGGCGGACACACCGAGCCAGGCTTCAAGCGCGGTGCCCGTCTGGGTGACGGCTTTATTTTTGCTGCAAATGGTAAGGGTGCGGTTGAAGGCTGGGAGCGCATTAAATTTCATCTGGATGCCTATGGCCGCAGCGCCGAGGGTTTTGGTCTGGAGTTGCTGACCTTGTTTGCCCGCGATGCCCAGGAGTCGGTTGACCACCTGCGGGAGTTCCGTGATGCTGGGGGCACCCACGGTTGTTTTCATTCCCTGGATAAAGGGCTGGGTAACGACATTGATGCCCACATTGATTATATCGCGCAGGCCAAGCAGCTATGGGATAAGGGCTAGTGGGGGATAAGAGCTAGTCTGTTTTGATTCATTGATGGATTCAACTCTAAGAGAGCGTTGAAATGAGTGAAGCTTCCATAGCGCTGGTAACCAACGCGCGAGAATACGCCGGGCCAGGTTCGGTGGCGGCGCTGCTGGAGAATGGTTTTGCAGTGCTGTGCCATGACCGGTCTTTCGGTGACGAGGCGTGTCGCACCCAGTTTGAAAATGACTACCCAGGTGCTATTACTCTACTGGAACAAGAGCCTGCGGCGTTGATAGAGACGGCATTGCGTGAGCACGGTCGTATTGATGCCTTAGTGTCAAATGACATTATTCTGTCCAGCATGAAACCTATCGAAGACGCTACGCTGGAAGAATATCGAGTGGTAATAGAGGATGGTCTGGTATGGCCCTTTGCCCTTGCCAATGCGGTGGTGCCACAGATGAAAGAACGCCAGTCTGGTGCGCTTGTTTTTATCACCTCTGGGGCTGCACTGGCCCCCTCGCAGAATCTCACTATGTACAGTTCGGCTCGGGCGGGTGCGGTTGCACTCTCGCAATCCCTGGCCAAGGAACTCGGCCCTTTTAATATTCAGGTTAATGCTATCTGTCCTAACTGGTTCAAAAGTGAAACCTATTTTTCGGATGAGCGGCTGGCGCAATATCCAAAGCTGGCAGAACGAATCCAGAATGAGGTGCCGATAAAGCGCCTCGGTCAGCAGCATGAAATGGGTGAACTGGTCGCGCTACTGGTCAGCCAGAAAGCGATGCCCGTGACCGGGCAGGCTATTGCTTTTGCCGGTGGGTTTTATCCCTGAATTTTACCCTTAAAAAATAACGGCGCCTGTGATAAGCGCCTTGAAAATATCTAATAACAGACCAAAAACGTATGAGGATAGAACTATGCCTGCTTATATCATTACCCTGCGCAAAGGCCCGGTGAGAGACGAGGAAGCTATGGCCGAGTATCAATCAAGAACCCGCCAGATGAAGGCAAAATTCGAGATGGTGCCACGGATCATCTACGGCGCTACAGAGGGTCTGGAAGGAACGCCACCCGATGGTACGGTGATGCTGGAATTCCCAACGATGGAAGAAGCCAAAGCCTGGTACAACAACCCCGAATATCAGGAAGCGATTCCCTTTCGGCAAAAGGCTGCCGACTACGAAATGTTTATTGTGGAAGGGATCGGCGGCTAGCCCATTTAAAATAGCCCCACGCCCTTGGCTATGGAGGTAACGACGACTGACGCTGCAACTCCAATTAAATAGCTGTCGCAATTTTGTGGAAAGCTGTTCGTGGAAAACGTAGTCTTGGAAAACATAGTCTTGGTAAACGTAGTCTTGGCAAATATAGTCGTAGAAAAAATAACTGCCAAGAATCCTCAACGCTGGAGTTTATGATGAGTGATAAAACCCTGGACTGTTCCGATCTCGATCGATACATGGGCAAACCGATTGCCCCTGCACGGATGAAAGAGCCTTTGCATAACAACGACTTCCGTCGTTGGGTTCAGGCTATGCACTACCCAAACCTGCTGCATTACGATCATGACTTCGCCAAAGAAGGTCGTTACGGTCGCCTGGTTGCGCCGCAGTCCTTTGCGGTGTCCTGTGACGATGGTCATGGTGCTGGTCCCGCCTGTCAGGGTCTGATCCCTGATTCTCACCTGCTGTTTGGTGGCGATGAGTGGTGGTTCTATGGCCCGCGTATCTTTGGCGGCGACATGATTACCAACGAAAAAATTCCTTACGATTATGTCGTTAAAGAGACCGGCTTTGCCGGGCCTACCTGTTTCCAGCGCGGCGACAACAACTACTACAATCAGGATGGCGATTTTATTGCCAGGCAGCGTTCAACGGCTATTCGCTACAATGCGGCCGCGGCTCTGGATATGGCCGGGGCGCCGACTGAGGAGGCGATGACTGATCCTGAGTGGACTGATGAAGAGTTGGCTCAGTTGGAAGACAAGAAGTACGAATACATCAAAATGATGCATGAGCTAGGGCACGGAAAGCGTTACTGGGATGACTGTAATGCTGGAGATGAGCTGCCGGTGCGAGCCATTGGCCCGCACACGATTGCCAGCCTGACGACCGAGTGGCGCGCCTATTTGTTCACTATCTGGGGCAGCACTCACCGCCCCGGGATAGATTTTGAAGCTCTGGGTTTTACCAAAGAGATGGCCGGTTACGAAAACGACCCAGTCATGGAGCAAGACAATCCCGAGTGGACTGATGGTGCTTATTTCGGCCCATCACGTGGCCACCTGTTTCCACGCTACGCCCGCATGATTGGTATGCCGCGCGCCTATGGCTATGGTGCATCCATGGGTGCCTGGGTGGTCGACTACCTGGCTGGTTGGGCGGGCGAGTGGGGCATGGTTGTTCACTGCAATACCTCCTATCGGGGCCCTGCGCTTTCCGGTGATGCAACCTTTATGACCGCATCCATTGTTGACAAGATGACCGATGAAGAGGGTCGTAAACTGGTTCAGGTCGAGGTAAAAATGAAAACCCAGACTGGCACTACCATGGCGACAGCAAAAGCTGAGATTGAGTTGCCTGCCAAGTAAGTGTTGGGGAAGTCGGGTAGATAGGCAGCCCGTCAGGCAGTGCCATCCAATACGGCTAGCGTATTCTGCGATCTGGCAAAGCGTGGTCGGGTAGACCTTCAAAGGGCGTGGGGTTCCAACTGCTGAGGGTCTACCCGACCACGCTTTGCGGGAAGGACAGCGAGCAATGCTTAAGTCAGTGCCATTCGGCCTTACCGCTTAATTTTGAGCGGGCCAATTCAAAACCTGTCTCGCTGTTTGACCGAGTATCCAGGTTTTTTCTTCATGTGATAACTCCGGATCATCTCGCAAGTAATACAACATGTCCGCCCAGGTATGGTTTGGAACTACGGAGTTGTCGCTAGCCCACATGACTCGCTCCTTGCCAAAGGCATCGAGCACTTGTCTCAGCAGCGGTCTTAGAGGTTCATATGGATAGACTTGTGCGCCCAGAAGGTTTTGAGCGTGGCTCCATTTAAGTACCGCGTTAGGATATTCTGCTAACTTGCATACTTCGGCAAGATAGGCGGGCACAAGTGTTTGTTGTGCTTCAGCTTGCGGTCTGCCTGCGGGTATTTGTGGAAATCCCATACCGCAATGATCAATCATAAATGTCAGCTTGGAGAATTTTTTCAGATACGGCTTCAGTAGTTCTACGTAACCGGGAATAAAAAAGGCAACCGGCAAGCCAATATCTTGAGCAATATCCAGCACCTGTTCATAACTTCCCTTAGCAAAGGCAGACATCTCATCCAGCGTCCACACCGGCTGTAAGCGAAATGCTCGAGCGTGGGGGGAAGAGCCAATCGTTCGCATGACACTTTCAAGGTCCGGGTCACGTGGATCAATGCGCACGATGTATGAGAATCGTTCGGGGTGAAGAATGCTGGCTTGTTCCGCTGTCGGCCAAGCTGTGCGCCATGCGCCATTAGGTAATTGATAGCCTGGCTCAATGTGGGTTGGGTGGGTGGTGCCGAATTCTCCCCAAAACTCATCGATTAACAACGAGCGGATACCTAACGCATCCATGGCTCCTAGCGTTGACGCGATTTCATTTTTTCCCATGTGAAACTGAGTATCAACGATATCGATTGCATGGGAGTTTGTGGGCATAAAACTATTTTCGTCCATTTGTTTCTCCAATAATATTTCTCTGTTCGCCAAGGTTCGCAAAGATCCGAACAGAAAGGGTGTATAAGCTACTGCCTGAAGAAACCTTCGCCGACTAATTGTTTGCAGTGGCATGCTGATTTAGCCCCTCAACGAGAGCCCCATGCATAGCTAACACTGATACCAATCTCACGGGGTCTAGTAACCTGTGTATTAAAGTAGCCCGAGCCACCAGTTGGGATGAGTTGCCCAAAGCTTTGCCCCAGTGAGCCGTTAAGGTCGTAAGCGTTGTTGGATCGTTCCAGAGTTTCCTGAGTATCAAATAGATTGCGTACGAAACCGCTTATCTCCCAAGCATTGTCCTGGCTGCGCAGGCCCATATAAAGATTGGTAGTGGTGTAGGCGTCGACCACAAAGTTTACCCCTTTATTTTCATTTTTGGCACGATAGCTAACTAGTGCACGCATATAAGTATCCCAGCCATTTTTCAGCGGTATCGTATATTCGCCCTGAAGTGTTGCTCCCCAAAGTGGGTCGCGGGAGACCGAGCCTCCAGGGCAGAATGAGATGAGGTTGGCGGTGTTGAATATCGGTGTGCCTCCTTGCTCGATGTTACAGGGAACTTCGCTGCCATCAACATCACCATTGGCATAACTGAGTTGACCAGATAAATCAAAACGACCAAAGTTTACCCCCGCATCAATTTCAAAACCCGTCACAACTGCATCCACGCTGGCAGTAAAATTGGCTGATGCTGTTTGATTAGTGAGGGTGTTGTAATAGTTAATATTTGGAACGTAAAGGGTGAGGTCCTTAAATTCCTGGTAAAAAACAGAGGCATTAAGACGAGCGCGTCCGTCTAAGGTTGTCCATTTAAAACCTGATTCATAATTAGTTGATGTTTCGTAGGGGTGGAATGTGAGCGTATTGAGTAACGGGTCCGGGTTACCAGCGAGATCCCCCTGAATACCCGGGCTGGAAATCGGTGGGCGATACGACGTACCGGTTGTGGCATAGAGCATCAAGTCGTCGTTGAGCATATGTGAAACGGCTATATTGTAAATGGTCGGCGTCTCTTTGGCGCGAAAGCTGGTGGTGGGCAACGTTGACCCGGGTATGGTGACATCACAAAATCCTGGATAGGTGCTCCCGAGCATCGCGGCTGCACAACTTGGTAAATTTGGGTCTATGAAAGAAGGTGGGATGGTCACTAGGCCATCCCCCAGCTGTGTTCCCAGGTCACTATTAAATTTAGACCAAATATGGCGCAAGCCTGCCGTAACTTCAGTGCTGTCACCCAGGCGCAGTGTCATGCTGCCGAAGACCGAGGTCTCCTTGGATAAATAATCGATGTCGACATAAATGGGGATCTGATAACGAGGATCATAAACGGTTAGATCAACAGTGGCAGGGGTGCCAAATACCCCAGGGAGTAATGGCCCCGGGTTGTTGACATCGGCCGAGGTATCGGCGCTGTCATAGAACGCCCCGACGGTGTAATCAAAAATTCGATCTGTGTCCGACTTTGAGGAAAAACGAATTTCATGCGTTGTTTCATTTTTAGCTGAAGTAGTCAGAAAGGGAATTGTTACGCCCGGCAGAATATCTCCCGCATCATTGTCACTCAGTGCATAGGTGCGCGCCTCTTGATAGGAGCCCACGTATGTGAGGTCGTGACCGAAAACAGATGCGTCTATCCTTGCGGTCAGGATATCGAGGTTAACGTCTACATCAGAAATGTCATCTTGCACTGATCTGCGCTGGCCGGGTTTTATCGCCCTACTGAAATTGGTGCCCTGGCCAGGGCCTGACACCTGTTCGTAACTTTTCAGGCGTTTGTCGATATAGGTATAGGCTGCTTCGGCGCGGAAATCTTCAGAGGCTTCAAACAGTAAAGACATTCTACCTGCCGTGGTCTTTTGCTCTGGGTCTTGGGTATTGTTAATACTTTTCACGCCATTTGCTTCGGTTTTGTCAACGACACCCGAAAGACGCATGGCTAATGTATTCGGCACGATAGGTATATTTATGCCAGCCTGAGCGTTGTTTGCAGCTTGATCCGTCATTTGCCCTTTGGCGTAGCCGCCCCACTCAGTCACGTCAGGTTTGCGGGTGGTGACAGTTATTGCGCCGGAAGGCGCCGAGATCCCTCTAGTGGTGCCTTGTGGGCCGCGTAAAACTTCAATCTGACCGACATCGAATAGCGAATCATAAAGGAAAAGCGATTGTACTGGCGCATCGTTTAAATACATTGCTACGGTTGGTGGGGAGGTAGTGCTGGCATCGAAGGTGACTCCGCGCAAGGATGCAGAGGTTTGTGTACCGCTACCATCCTGAGTCAAAGTCAATCCGGGAACGACGGCTTCAAGATCAGTAAATTCAGTCAGTTTTAAATTATCAATTGATTCGGAAGTGACTACATTCAAGGATGCAGGAACCTCCTGAAGGTTTTCTGCCATGCGTCTGGCAGTGACCATTATCTCATCAATTCGCAACGACTTGTCGGCAGTCATATCATTTGTCTTCTTGCCTGAAGACGACTCTTGCCCGAAGGCTGATTGACCGATACTGGAGATTGCCAGCGTACCGAGACTAAATAACAACATTTTTTTATTTATAGTCATGACATAAACCCTTTATTTTTATTTGGAAAGAACATTTGTAATAGGCTCTTTTATAGGCCTGTTACGTTTTGGGTAATAGCTGGGAGCAGTCTAAATCCACAAAATAAATAAAACAACTGTTTTAAAAAATAAATTAATTGATTTAATATTTGCTTGTTGTGATTTAAATATCTCTCGTGGGAGGTTCAGCAGCGGACGCCACATGTTATTATTCCTGATGGATATCGCTGAGTGTGGCTTTATTTTTGAAACAGATAAAATAGGAACTTATGAGCGGCATAGACACAGGAGCCCCTTTTCAAAAGGAGCGGATTAAGGAGCGAATACTGGACGCGGCTGAAAAGCTATATGCAGAGCAGGGCTTAAATGCGGTCTCACTTCGACAAATTGGTGTTGAGGCAGGTGCCCGCAATACCAATGCGGTCCAGTATCATTTTACTAACACGGAGGGGTTAATACGTGGAGTTCTCGACCGGCACGCTCCTGAGTTAGAGGTAAAGCGAGCGCAATTGCTGGCAGAATATGCTGGGAAAGGAAAGTTGACGCCTCGAGAGCTATTAGAAGTACTCTATCGTCCGATGTTGGAAAATACAGGATCAGCCCAAGTCCCCCTGTTTGCACGATTTTCATTGGCTCTGCAGACTTCCCCTGGTGGTTGGGGTGCGCTCGTCGACGTATTTCAAACGATGTCGGTTACCCAGCAAGTATTTGAGCTCATTACTGAAGCCAATAAACCCGTGCCCGCAGCCATAACTTGGCAACGTATTCTCTACGCAGGCTTTGCCGTCATTACCTATTCTATAAACATTTCCCACGTGACTCGTTTACCTGATTGTTACAGCGCCGCTGTGACTGACGGATTTGTGATGGCTGCTGCTGCACTCAGTGCTCCAGTCGATAAAAGCTCAAAGATATTAGTTTCTGAATTGGAACAATTTTTCAACCCAAAGCATGCCGGACCTTTAAACTAGATTTAAATCTAAACAAAACGCAAAAGTAATTTCAAAATGGCGCTACGGTTTTAGTGTTTCCATAAAAAGTAGACGCTAATGTTGGGTGCGACTCTCAAGGTTTTCAGGCGGCTAATCCTTTGTGTCAGAAAACAGGAGTATTTGAATGGTTAGTGTAAACACGATGAGGGCCGCTAAAGCTGTGGCTGGAGAAGGGCTTGGAGCTATCCAAGTAGTTGAGCTTGATGTTCCCGTTCCGCGCCCGGGTGAAGTATTGGTGAGGCTACGTATGGCAACCCTTAACTACCGAGACTTGCTTGTTGTGCGGGGGACGGTAGCTAATGTCAAACGGCCTGATTACATCCCACTTTCGGACGCTGTAGGCGAGGTTGTTGCCGTAGCCGAAGATGTGACCAGGGTAAAAGTCGGTGACCGGGTCAGCCCTTTGTTTGCTCAAGGTTGGATCTCTGGTTCTAGACCAACCGCGGATATGCTTGGCGGCCCTGTTGATGGTGTTGCTAGAGAGTATGGCGTTTTCGAGGCGGAGAGCCTGTGTTGTATCCCTGATACGTTGACTGATCTTCAGGCAGCGGCACTGCCCTGTGCCGGGCTCACAGCGTGGAATGCCCTGTTTGGTGTAAAGCCCTTACAGGCGGGTGATTGGGTGCTGCTGCAGGGTACCGGTGGCGTCTCTATCTCGGCTTTGCTTTTTGCCAAAGCGGTAGGGGCCAAGGTGATTATTACCTCGTCATCGGATGCTAAATTGGAACAGGCCAAATCCCTTGGCGCCGATGTGGCGATAAATTACCGGAAAACTTGTGACTGGCAGGACGTAGCGCTAAAGGCAACAGCTGGTCGTGGCGTTGATATTCTGGTGGATGTAGTCGGTGAGTCGCAGCTTAAACAGAGCGCCATGGCTGTCGCGTCAGAGGGTGCTATAGCTGCCGTTGGGCGCCTGCAGGGAAATGCCAGCTGGGGCATGGATGTCGGTAGAAAACTGGTTCCCATCGTTGTCGGCAATCGTGAGCAGAACGAGGCTATGCTAAAGTTCTTTGAGACTCATCGAATTAATCCGGTGATTGATTCAGTCTATCCACTGGAAGAGCTCACCGCTGCGTTAACGTTAATGGAAAGCGGACGCTTCTTTGGCAAGATTGCTATCGATCTTTATTAGCCTTTCGATGTATAGCGGGCTGGGTTGTAGATTTTCTAGTAGGAAATTTTCTCAGCTACGTCCTTCAGCAGTGTTTCATAGTTATTTATGTTTTTTCTCATGCGAGGAATGGGTCCGGTCATGGCGATTGCCATTTGGTGTCCTCGCATTTGCACGGGCACGGCCAGACTCATTACATCAGCCAGGTGTTCGCCCTGCGTCGTATATATTCCCTGCTTCTCGCATTTGAAAAGGTTGTCTTTTAAATCTTTTTTTCTGGTGATTGTCTTTTCGGTGAAGCGCGTTAGCTCAAGTTCGCGTATTAGCTGACTTTGTGCCACATCGTCCAGGCTACCCAATAATGCCTTGCCCATTGCACTGGAGTGTAATGCTTTCAGGTCTCCGGGTGCAGGTGTATAGCGAATATCATGAGTACCGTTGTAAACCTCCAAATAAATAACCTGTCTGTCCTGCAAGCGGCCGATCACTATGGTTTCTCCAGTGGTATTGCGTAAACGCTTTAGTTCGCCCTGCATCTTTTCTCGAATTGGATTGAATTGGTTGATGTGTTGAGCCATGTCGAACAATCGCCTTGAGGGGTAATAACTATTACCGCCATCAATGGCGATGATGTAGCCGAGGCTAATTAGTGTTTGAACTAATTGATAGCAACTGCTTTTAGGGATATCGATAGCGGTGGCTAATTCTGTCAGGGAAAGGGTTTGCTTTTGTTCAGCAAAAAGCGAAAACAATTGCATCGTTCGAATGGCGGACTTAACCGGTTTTTTTGATCCAGTGATATTCATTGTTAGTGGCTCGGGTTAGAAGGATTGGGCAATGGCCTTACAAAAACAGGTGGTCGCGCTAAAGGTCGGTTGAAAGCCTATAAAGATAATGTACAATTCATTCGTTTGTTTACAAATACATACATATATTTACATATGTGAACAATACATGATCGTATTGTATTGAGCAAGGCTGCATGTCGACATTGAATATGACCCTGTCCAACCCTTTAAACCTAAAGAGGATGCGTAATGTCAGTATCTCCCGTCAGTAAATTCTGGAAACCCCTCGTCGATCCCGATTTTGTCGAGCAATTAAACGCTTTTTCGCTTGAGCATGTGGCACCGGAAGCGGCCCGGATCGACCGCGAAGACATCTACCCGATGGCGATTATCAAGGCGCTGGCTAAAGCCGGGTTCACCAGGTCAATCCTGCCAACAGAGTATGGCGGGCACGGCGACTTCCGCACTATTATGGCGCTGTTCGAGGGGCTCGGTTATTACAGTGTCTCAGCCGCTGTCTCGCTGATTTCGATATTTCAATCGCAAACCATGTTGCGTTTGTTTGGCAGCAGGGAACTGCAGGACATCTATATGCCCAGGCTGGCGGATGGCATGGCCGCAGCCTACTCGCTGACGGAAGAGCGTCACGGTAGCGATATCCGCCAGCTCGACACCAAGGCGGTGCAGGACAGCGACGGCAACTGGATTATCAACGGCGAGAAAAGCTTCATCACCTCGGGCGGAGGAGCTGAATTGTTTGTCATGCTTGCCGAAACCCCAAAGGGCGTGTCTGCATTCGCGGTGCCCTACGGCCCGGGCTGCGAGAAATATATTGGCGAGCACTCGGCCACGATGGGACTGCGCAATGGTCCACACGTCAATATGCGCTTAAAGGATCTGAAGTTGCCAGCCAATCACCTGATCGGCACTGAAGGCAAAGGTGTGCGACAGGCGGCCATGACGCTTTCCTATTCGCGTACCTGCACGGCTGCTATGATGACTGGCGTGGCGCGTGCCGCATTCGACGGCGCCCTCTTTCGTGCCCACGGTCGGGTGGCCTTCGACCAGACTGTATTGAACTTCCAGGGCATTCAGTGGTATTTCGCCGAAATGTTTTGCCAGATAGAAGCCGCGCGCGCGCTGACCTATCGTGCCGCCGACGCCTTGAACGAAGAAGACGATGTCGACCGTTACTCAAGCGTCGCAAAGCTGACGGCCTGCCGCAACGCCACGGAAGTATCGCTGCAGGCGATGCAGATATGTGGCGCGTACGGCACCTCTGACAATACGCCGTTTGCCCGCTACCTTCGCGACGCCAAAACCTACGAGATCGGTGCCGGTTCTGCCGAGATCATGAAAAACACTATCGCCAAATACATCATCCGGGGTATCGAAGAGTGAGCCGGGCCGACCTCAATCAGATCCTGGAAAGTCACGGCCAGCAGCCATTCCTGCTGACCGACGACGATTGTTACAGCTATGCGGACATCCGCCGCAGCGCGTTACAATTTACGGGCCTGCTGCGGGATCACGGCATCGGCAAGGGCGACTGCGTAGCCATTATCGCGGGCAACTCCGCCGCCTATGTTGCGGCCTGGTTTGGTGCGGCGATGTGCGGCGCGATTACAGCGACCCTTAACAATCAGTTAATCGCGGACTCGCTGCGCTACACCATCGACCAGTCCCAATGCCAGCTGATCATTGCGGACCAGGACTGGGTCGATAACTCGCACCAATACCTGACCGACGAGCAGAAGGCACTACCGCTGATCAGTTTCAAGGGGGAAGCCGACTTTTTCGACCAGCTTTCCCGGCTGGAACCGGCTGCACCGGAGGCAGTGAAGCCCAGTGATCCCTCGACGATTCTCTATACCTCCGGCACCACAGGCCTGCCAAAAGGTGTGGTCAACAGCCACTGCGCGTATTTTGAAAGCGGCAAGGGTGCAGCCAAACTGCTCGACTTGTCCGCGGACGACTGCCTGATGGTTTTCCTGCCCATGTTTCACGTCAATCCGCAGATGATGGGCATTATGAGCGCGCTGGCGGTGGGAGCGAGTATCGCTCTGCGTCCGAAATTCTCCGCCACCACTTTCTTTGAGGACGCAAAACGGTTTGGTGCCACGGGCTGCACCTATGTCGGCACGATATTTTCCATTCTTGCCAATCGCTATCCCGGGGAACAGCGGGATCACAACATGAAATTCTGCTTCGGCGCGGGTGCCCATGGCGATGTGTGGCGGGCCATCGAGGAGAGATTTGGTATGGCGGTACATGAGGTGTACGGCATGACCGAGCTGGGTGGCTGGACCACTGCCAGTCCCCGTGATGAGCGCAAGTATGGCTCCTGCGGCAGAGTCCGTGACGACATTGAGCTGATGATCGTCGATGAATTCGACAACGAGGTCCCGGCCGGCACCAAGGGCGAGATTGTCGGCCGACCGCGCAAACCCAACCGCATCCTGCTGGGATACTGGAACCAGCCGGACAAAATGGTCGAGTCCACCAGCAACCTCTGGTTCCATACCGGCGACCTGGGTTCACGGGATGAGGACGGCTATTTCTACTACCACGGCCGGCTCAAGGAATTGATTCGCCGCGGCGGGGAAATGATCTCCCCCATCCAGATCGAAACCCGGCTGATGGATTTCCCGGGCATATTGGATTGCGCCATCGTCGGCGTTCCCGACCCAATCATGGACGAAGAAGTTAAAGCGGTGATCGTGCCCGAAAGCCGCATTGATCCCGATGCAGTGGTTGCATTCCTTGCCGAGTTTTTTCCCGGCTATATGCTGCCGCGCTATGTGGAATTCACCCAACAAATACCCAAAACCGCAAACCAGAAAGTCCAGCGCCATTTGATGAAAGCGAATGGCGCTGACGTATTCGACATGCGGGCAACGAGATAAGGAGAAGATAATGGATACCGGCCTGGCTTCAAAAGTCGTCATTGTGACTGGCGCAACCTCGAATATCGGTCGCTCGATTTCCCTCGCATTTGCCAACGAAGGCGCACGAGTGGCGATTATTGGCAGGGACGAAATCAAGGGCAATGAGATCGCCCAACAGGCTCGCGATGCCGGCGCGCCCGACGCGATGTTCCATAAGACCGACATGACCGACCGCGAAGCGGTCAGGGAAATGGTTGCTGCGGTTACACGTCAGCTGGGCCCAGTCGATGTCCTGGTCAACAATGTCGGGGGCAATACCGGCAAGTTTGGTCTCTTCGCCGACTCCAACCCCGACGAATGGCAAGCGGATATAGACCTGAATCTAAAAACCACCCTGCTGTGCACCCACGCCGCGCTGCCCCACATGCTGGCACGCAAGAGTGGGCGGATTATCAATATCGGATCAACAGCCGGCGACGTTGGCGATTATATGCTGGGGGTGTATTCGGCGACCAAGGGTGCTGTTCACACGTTTACCAAGGTATTGGCCCTGGAAGTGGGTGAGCAAAATATCACTGTCAATTGCGTGGCACCCTACGCCACCCGCCCTGATGATCCGTCCCATACCAGCTCTGGCAGCCGTTTCCGCCCGGATGGCCAATTCGCCCACGATGAAACTCTGAACAAGCCAGAATTAAAGGAGAAGCTGTTGCGCAAAGGGGTGCTACCGCGCAATTTCGCCAAGCCGGCCGAAATTGCCTCGGCCGTCATCTACTTTGCCTCTGAAAATGCGGCTTTTGTTACGGGACGAGTGCATTGCGTTGAAGGCGGCGCACTACTGTAGCGTGCAGTCTTGTTGCAGGGGGATTGTTGCAGGGGTGTGTTGTAGGTTTACGGTGTCAAACAGGTGCAGCGTAGGCCAGTTTAACGGACCATTCCCTCAAGCAGTGTAGTAATCACATAGTCGGCATGCTTGTCAGCCAGTGCGTCCATGTCGGCATTTTTCGGCAAGTAGAAATTGACTGAGAAGTAGAGCAGCACACTGCCCATCAGAATAAAGGAAAGGTGCTCGACGGGGATGTCCTTGATTAGCTTTTGTTTCCTGGCCTCTTTCAAAATTTTCTGCAGGTGATTCAGGAAGGCATCGGCGTATGTCTCGCGAAGCCACAGCAAGCGATCCGACTCCGTCCGAACTTCTGACATGATAAGGGCAAAGTGCTCGGGGTAGCGTGCGGCGAAATGGGTAAAAGCCCGAATAATGACCCGCAGCTTTTCCAGTGGAGGCAGGGCGCGAGAGCCTGCTTCCAGGGCCGAGGCTTCACTGAGTAGAGTACCAAAGGCCTGCTCAACGGTTTGCCGCCATAGATTATCTTTCGACTGAAAGTGATAAAGAATTAACGGGTGCGCCACGCCGGCTGCCCTGGCAATTCGCGGTAGCGAGGCGCCGTCAAATCCGTCTCGGGAAAAAACATGCAGCGCAGCGGCAAGAATGGCGTCTTTGGTTTTGGTTTTTATGCTGGATGATGGCTTCGGCAAGGTGTGAGTCCGTCTGGGGCTACTTCGCAAATGGCTTATTATGGAGTGAAACAGGACTCACTCCAAACGGTTCTAGGCAGTCGACCCGATAAACTTAGCCGTGACATCAAACCAATGAGATTTCCAGGCAGGGAACAGAATCGCATAAGACAATAAAAACCAAATGGCGGCAAAGGGAAATGGCCAGCGCAGTCGATTTTGTTTCCAGTCGGTATAAATCACAACGGCGAGAATTGCGATGACAAACAGGTAGGTGGGATTCATGGCAAAGATCAATCCGTCTCGCCCGGTCCAGATCAAATTGAACATACGGGAAATGGGCGGCAGGAGTCCACCTAGCAAGGTGATGGAAATTAATCGCGAATGCAGATGGCGATCCTTTCGGTAATAGATGGCTGCGACATAGGCAACTATCATCAATGGAACCGCCATCACATCCGATAGTGCAAATAGCTTGGCGAATTCATAGGGCACGTCGGACTTGCCAGACAGCATATGAGCCAGCACATGCCAACTGCTTGCAAGTAGTACGACAAACAATGCTATCGAGCTCCAGCCAAGAACACGATGCCACTTAAAATGGCCTGTGCGGATCAGGGTAGCCTGAACCAGTACCAATACCAGCCAGCCAGTTGATGAAGCGCCATGTACAATATTGGCAAGGCTGACTTCATCCAGAATGGAGAAAAATGACCGCCAGAACCCGATCAGCGTCACTAAAATAGCCAATATGGCCATGGAGGTGGCACCGCCATAGGGCTCTGTGTTGACTTTACGTCGCTTTGGTAGAGGTGTTATGGGTTGCTCTGTCGTGGTGGTCATAAGGATTATTCCTTCAATTTATTTAAACGCCGGCAGCACTTCGTTGGCGAAGACCTCTGCATATTCCACAAAGCGTTCTGTCGGTAGTCCGGCGGGCATCATCATCATGACGTGCTCAAGGGGCATGCGTGCTTGCTTTTCTTTAAGCATTTTGATCGCATCGTCAGGCGTCAGAATGTTTAGCTCTCCGCTTTTTTTGAAATCATCGAGTGACATTTCCTCTAATTTATCGCCAAAATCCTGACCTTTGCCTTCATTAAACCATTCGCCATAACTGTTATTGATGTAGTGATAATAGGGGGCCAGTTCATGCATCGCTTTCTCGGGGTCGTGTGCGACAACGAGAAAAAGCTCCGTGGCTTTTATTCGGGCGGTCGACATATCTTTTCCATGTTGCAGCAGCTTTTCCGCATAGAGATCGCATAAATCACCGCTGCCGATGAAGCCGGCGCCGTAGCGTGCCACTCGTTCCATGGCCTTGTCAGTAAAACTACCCAAGTAGAGAGGAATCTGTCCGCAGCTTACCGGCGGCATGATTTTCGCGCCCTCTAGCGAAAAAAATTGTCCCTCGAAAGTGACCTCTTCGCCGGCCCAGAGTCTCGTGACAATATGAAGCCACTCGTCAAAGAGTCGGCCGCGCTTGGTAAAGTCAGTGCCAAAGGCTTTGCTCTCTCGTTTTCTATATCCAATGGCGAGTCCAACTTCCAGGCGCCCTTCGGAGACGATATCGAGAACAGCGCACTCCTCGGCAAAACGCAGCGGGTGATAGAGAGGTGCCAGAGCAATGCCAGTGCCAAGCTTAATGCTTGTGGTTCTGGCGGCCATTGCCGAGAGAGCAATCAGAGGTGCCGGCATGTAACCATCCTTGGCCATATGATGCTCGGGAACCCACGCACCCTCAAAGCCGACTTTTTCGCTCCAGGAGACGACGTCCAGTATCTCTTGATACAACTGCTCCCACGGCCTCTTCCAGGGTTCGGGGTTTCTAAAATCGTAGAGATAACCAAAACTTAACTTTCCCACTTTGGAGCTGCTCCTTATTGTTGTTTTTCAATATGACTCTAGACATGATTAATAATATTTACAGATCTGTCAATATATTATAGTTTTCCTGTAAATTAAAAAATGAGCCCTATGAATTACCGATAAAACCTTCAAGCCGGGTCGAGGTCAGTTATCGTTATATGTGAATTTGAATTTAAGATGGGCGTGTAGTGTTCAGATTAATTCATCCTAAGACACGAAGGTTCGTGGCGTAAAGTTATAGACTTCGGTTTGAATATATTAAAAATTTGAACAGGCTTGTTGGGGTGTGCTGGGTAAAAAACTGAAAAAACCAAAATAGTCAGAAAATAGGTGGAGAAGTTGATGCAAGAAAATAAGCAAGAGCAGCAGAATTCATCACCGCTCGATATTGTCGATTGCCAGTACCATATGGGGCAGGGGGAGATAGGCCCCACCCTGAGCGCTATGGATGCACTTGGCATTCGCTCGTTGCTGATTGATGAATTTTGGGGAGAGTTTGGGAGTAGTCACCCAACGCATATTCAGCCTGGCTATCGTCTGGAGAATGGAGCCTGGCGCACGGCTTTTCCCACGGCGGAGCAGGCCAGTATTTTGTACCCGGAGCGTTTTGCGTATCTTGTTCGCATCGACCGGCTGGATCCCGAGCTGGAAAGCGTAATGAGAGCCATTGCCTCCACGCCTCACGCGCTTGCGTTTCGCTTACAGCCGGTGTGGACACTGGATGAGGTGACAGCCTTTGCTGAAGGCGCCTATGATCAACTGTTAGCTATTGCTCAGGATGTGGGCTTGCCGGTTTGTCTGTTTATTCCGGGCTATGTGGAGTTGCTTGAACCGTACCTTGAAAGATTTCCCAGTCTTAGCTTTATCATTGATCACTGTGGTATGGGATTTTCCAATATCCCACCGGGGCGATCTTCGGCAGACGCCGAGAAAACGCGACATCCCTCCTATCTGGATACGGTTTGCCGCTTGGCGGATAAGCCCAATGTGGCGATTAAATGGAGCCACGCCCAGAACCTGCTGGGAGCTCACCATTATCCCTATGAGACGCTAAGACCACTGCTGCGACAGCTTATCAATGCCTTTGGTAAGGAGCGGGTGATGTGGGCCAGCGATAACTCCGTGATTCCCAATCATACCTGGTCAGAAACTCTGCACTATGTGCGGGATAATCCTGATCTGTCGCAGAGTGAGAAAGCGTGGATTCTTGGCCGTTCCGCGAGACAGGTTTTGAGCTGGGCTCGCTGAGTGGGAACGGGCTTAATGTAGGTAATGATTTAAATCAGGCCGAGTTTTAACCCCGGCAGGTGCCTGCTGAGATTACTTGAGCAGGCTTTCTTTGGATAGCGAATTGACAATTTGGTGATCGGCTGAAACCTCAATAACCGTATCCGCGTAGCGAGGCATTTCGGAAAGCATCCAATCCGTGAGTCGTTCATAGTGCATGATAAACCGGCGTACTTCATCGGGGCTCATCACGCCAGACGCGTCGCCGTTATCCCTGGCCACTTTTTCCCTAAGCTTGTCCTCTTGTTTTTGTCGAAAGTTTTCTACACAGGAAAAACTGGGGACTTTAAGCATGATCAGGTAATCAAGCATCTGGAATAGTCGCTGATAATCTCGCCCCAGTGAAGCGTTCACGAAACCACGCCAAGTTCCGTCGGTATCTTCGAGCCGTTCAAGGTCGTTGACAGGCTGTTGTAATAAGTCAGCGGGTTGAGGTGTGGCGCCGACGCACCAGCCTTCCAGTATGACAATATCTACTGAGCCGGTGACGGTTTTCCAATCACCCGCATCGCGCCTGTCATCGGTGGCTTTGTCAAAGCAGGGAATGGCGGTTATATCGTTAGCTTTTGCTGTTTTAAGACGGTTTATGGTGTTGATGCCCAGCTCGATATCGTGTGTGCCGGGGCAGCCTCTGGTGACAAGCAAAGGGTGAATATCATTGGCTAGCTGGATTCTTTCCGCTTTAGTAAGGTAAATATCATCAATAGAAATAACCGCGGTAGCCAGTTTATGCTGGTGGTTAAGTAAGGTTTCTATAAAAGCCGCAGCGGTCGATTTTCCGCTGCCCTGCGCGCCATTAATGCCTATAACAATGGGGTGATTTTTTTTCTGCTGATAATGTGCAATCTTCTCAGTCAGTGGCTGGTAGTAATGAGTAATCGTTTCGATAAAGCTATCGGGTAAGTTTTCCCGATTAATTTGCTGCTGTATTAGCTTGTTGAGTTCTGGGGTCATAGTGTACTGATAGAGTGGTTGGTTGTTCGATGGTAGATGTTCGATGGTTTTAACGTCGGCTGCTAACTGTAGATTGTCAGGTCGGTTTTCTGAATTGGTGGTATTTTCCTGCTCG
>CBFIDJ010000009.1:53754-164254 GCA_965661375.1 Oceanicoccus sp.
GTTGTTCGATGGTTTTAACGTCGGCTGCTAACTGTAGATTGTCAGGTCGGTTTTCTGAATTGGTGGTATTTTCCTGCTCGCTCTCCAGTATGGTAGTGAATATCCCCCGACTGCAGAAGTTCCAGCCCGTAGTCACAAAACAATTCGAACCAATTGGGGCGAGCTGCCAGCCGGTGATTAACGCTCAACAAATCTGTTGCGGTGGCATAGCTGATAAGCAAGTCCTGCTGAAATTGAGTGAAAAGCTGAAAGCCCGCGTTAAAATCTTTCAAAGTCTGCTGTCGGATTCGTTCCATTTCGCGACCGGCATCGGATAAAATCGAAGAACGGCGATCCGCCTGGAACATGGCATAGGCTTTATCAAGCGTGTCATCCAGTTGCCTGATAAAGTCGATACACCCATCCTGGCTTTGCGGGTACTCATTCTCCTCGCGAAACAGCTCGAGGCTAACCAGCTTGGCATAGTCACGCTGAAAGTGTTCCATGCGAGTAATAACGGTTGAGTCGCTGCTATGAGAGACGCAGGAAAAATATCCGCCCATTTTCAAAAGATTGCTAACTTGACTGGCGGATTGCTCCCAATCGGAATACTCGATGCCGTATTGACTGGTAACAAGATCCACGGATTCCATAGTCTTCGATAGAGTTTCAACAGGTGTATTGGGCAAAAATGTTATGCCCTGCATAAGTCGTGCGATATCGGGGTTATTGTTGCTCACTGCGGTAACGTCGATATCGGCAGCATCGATTGCGGTAACATTCAATGCGAGCTGATTGGATACTGAATAATCCTGGGCGAGTAAGGCTATAGCACCGTTACCCGAACAAACATCCAATATCCGACTACCCGTACCTAGCAAGGCAAATTGCCGCTGCCAAAATGCGAGGAACTCGCCGTCATAATTAGAGGAAAAACCACAGGGTAGTGATGTCAGGTGGCCCTGACGCCAGTAATTGCTCCATTGCTTTCTTGTATCAAGTTCCAAAACAATTCCGTTAGTCATTTGTATGCCCTTAATTGAGCTTACCATTACCACATAATAATAACAGCCAGAAGGGTAGGCATGTCTTGTACAGAATGCCAGACAAAAAAAAGTCGGAGCAGTGAGAACACTGGTCCGACTTTAGTCAGGCGATTGTAGGCTTAGAAGGTTTTGCTTACACCCACTTTAAACATACGTCCAATGGTAAATCCACTGATTTTATCCTCGTTGATGTTGTTGTAACGATACTCGGGTGGATCTTCATCAAATACGTTATCGATATTAAAACGTAATGACAATCCGTCGGTGATACCGTTGCCGCCCCGGAAGTCATACCCGACAAACAGGTTGGTCACTATAAATGCATCCACTTCGCTCTGATTACTGGTATCTTCGACGGCATCGAAGCTATCCGTATAGTTCACCGTCAACGTGGCACGAACATTATCCCTGGACCAACCTACTTTGCCCTGAAGCGTTAGATCCGGTGAGTTCTCAAGGCTGTCATTGGTTACACCTCCCTCGGTCAGTGTCAGGTCAGTCTGAAAGTTGCCGGTAATACCATAGTCCATGGTACCGAAGTCGGTGTCGTGGAAATAGCTGACACCGAAATCGAAACCTTTCAGCTCCGCTTCACCAAAATTAGTGACGCGGCGGTCGAAAATATAGGCAAGCTCAGCATTGGGGTCATTTGGGTCAATGACGCCATCAAAGGCTTCCGGGTTTTCAACCAACGATAGAAACTCGGCCCACTCTTCTACCGATACATTCCAAATGAACTTGTCGGGGAAATCGAGGCGAAGCTGCGTCGTGGGTACACCGAGTCCGCCGATAAGACCGGAGACTTCGATTTCGTAGTAGTTGACCTTGAACATCAGCCCGTCGACCGGTTCCAGATCAAACCCCAGCGCCCAGGACTCCGCGGTTTGCGGCGCCACGCCACGCTGGGCCCCCTGCCAAATAACGGTGGTTGTACCCTGGCCGTTCCACTCATTGTAGACATCCGCGTCGGCTATTTGTGCAGCCGTTTGGCCAGCGGCTCGGCCATCTGACAACGCCAGGCTGTCGAGTGTGGTTGGCGCATTGAACTGCTCGCCCCAGTGACCATAGATCCTGAGCCAGTCGGTGGGGGTAAAGGTAAAGCCTATCTGGGGATTGGTGGTCTTGCCGAAATCACTGTAATCGTCGTGGCGAAGTGACAGGGAGAGGTCAAGAGTCTCCAGTACCGGAATGTGCACTTCCCCAAACACCGAGGTGTTATCCCGGCTGGCTGTGGCGAAGTCCCTGTGGATCAGGCTGCCTTTCTCGCCCGTATTAGCACGGGTACGCACCCGATCCTGATTGACTTCAAAACCGGCCGCCATACGCAATTGCCCGGCAGGCAATTCTACGACAGGTCCATCCGCCACTACGCGTGCCAAAAACAGTTCGTGAATGGTTTGTTTTTCGGTCTCCCAGTTCAAAATATCGTTGAGAACCGCTGCGTCGGCAGAGGCTACGTTCAGCGGATCGAACTGTCCTGCGGCTACGTAATCGGCCAACTTTATATTATTGCTGTCCGGTTGCAAGTTCTTGTTGTTGGATCGGCCATAGTAGAGTGTGTTGCGCAATTGCCAAGAGTTAGGCATATCAATGGTCAGCTCGGGGGCAATACCCCAAGTGGACATCTCGACTTGCTGGGTGCGATTTTGGTAAGCGGGATGCGCGCCGTAGGAAAATCCAGGCCCACCGGCATAGTTGTAGACCTGGCCGGGACCGACAGTACTGGGGTCCGTGAGCCCAAAGTCATCAATCTGTGCCTGGGTCAGGCTACCGGGATTGGTCTTAACATCAAATGGGGCGGGTGCGACGTCACCCAGGGGATAGCTGAAAAAACTGTTCTCTTGCGAGGAATAATAGCTCTTGACCCCGAACTTGACCTTGTCATTCAACTCCTGCTGGTAGCTGAGGAACAATCCGTCCCGGTCTTGTTCCGGCAGCAAAGTTCCTTCCGCATAGCGATTACAGGTGGGATCACCGGCGGATTTGGAGCCGGTTCCGGGGGCCTGCGGGCTATCAGTAAAGCCAGCGCCGTAGTTGAACCACCCGTATACGGAGCGAACCGGTTTGAGGCACGTGGTTTGAGCCGATTCACCCGCATTGACAAAGTTGCCGTCATCATCATAGGTGCCGACTTTAGCCCAGTCGCGATCTTTATTTTGCAGGCCGTCTCGCTTGCTGCTAGTCGCCGCAACGTAAATTGAGCCCGTATCCCAAGTGGTTCCGGCGGTCAAGTTAATACCGGTCGTATTCATGTCTTCGGCGGAGCCATAATCCAAATCAATCTTGACGCCATCGAACTCGTCTTTGGTGATGAAGTTGATAACCCCGGCTACGGCATCCGCACCGTACAGCGAAGAACCACCGTCGGTAACGATGTCAACGCGCTGTAGTGTGGGTGCGAGGATGATACCGGCATCAACGATTGCTGCCTGGACACCTACAGGCGCTACACGATGGCCATCCATCAACACCAGCGTCACCGAACCCGTAGAGGAGTTTAACCTGGGCAGGTTGCGGAGGTTGGGGCGGGAAACAGTAAGGTTGGCAGCGGCACGCGGGTCCACTTCCGGTCTGTCATTAAAAAAGTTGGAAATTTGTGGTACGGAGGCCAATATTTCGTTGGTATTTGCCGCGCCGACTTCCACGATCTGCTCGAGGTCAAGCCCGATAGTCTGGGAGCCGGTGACTTCTGTACCGCGAATAAGTGTACCGGTTACAACAACCTCTTCCAGCATATCCATGCTTAGCTGTTCAGTCTCAGAGTCTTCCTGAGCGTGGACACCAGTGGCACCCAGAGTGGCCAAAAGGACACCTGTAGCTAGCGTGGATCTTTTAAACGGAGGTGGATTATACCCCTCGTATTTAGCATGTGATGGTGACTTATTGTTATTTATCATGTTGGATACCCCTCGTTATTCGTTATTTAATTATTCGATTGGTGGATGCTTGATCAGCTTTTGTCAGTCCTTATTTTACTCCTGATTAACAATTGGTAAATTGGTTAGGCCAATATTCCTATGCATTGGTATTAAAAGCAAGCATCTCCGTACGCGGCAATGGTACTATAAGGTTTTATTAATTGGTATTACCAAATTGAGGTATCTTTAGATATTTCAGTCAGACTATATATAGAGGCAGAGCTTGGGAGTGCCGGTGGGCTAACAGAATTTCATCCAACTGCCCTGGGATTGAGGTCTTTCGTTGTTGGGATTTGCCAGATACTTACGAATAATAAATAGAAATTTTCACGTCGATTTCATTTCCAATTAAGCTTTGTGCTGTTAAATAAGCAAACTTGAAAAGCGGGCATTGTTCAATCGCGGATGGTTTCATCTCATCACGACTGAAACACGTAGTCATAAACGCTCCGCAAAACTTTTTAGGGCGGTTGTTACCATTTGGCGCTGCGATGGCAGATTTAATGTGGGTTTAACCCATTTGAAAAGTGCTTAATTAAAGAAACTGAGGGGTAATCCCTGCTATGTAGTTTGAGCGGGATACTCAACAAAATGAACGCTTACTCTGGATGCTGCTGATATCCGGTTGTCGATAGAAACCTATAAAAATACAGGGTTTTGGCAGCTTGCTTAGTGCCATTTACCCTTAAATACGAGGATAATGTTATGTATTTCAAACCCTTGATGAAAACACTGGCGCCGGTTTTAACGGCTTTGTCTTTGTCGGCAGGGGTGCTGAGTTGCCATGCTCAGACACAGCCGCCGCAGTCAGAAGCCAAGGCGAGCGTCGCCGTCGACTTCAATGAGTCGCGTGGGGATTTTCTGCATCCCGAACGCTACAACAATTTTACCCGCTGGAATCGCTGGCAGCCGCAGCGCGATGCAGACATCCGTTTCCTGAACGAACAGGGTCTGCATGGTGAGATTTACAAAGTGTGGGTTGATGCCGAGCGTATCCACGATCCGAAAACCGACAGCTATGATTATTCGGGGCTCGACGATTATCTGGCCGATGCCAGCCTGTTGTCGGATGAGTTGCTGATGGTGATGGATACGCGTGTATCGGTACGCGATATGGGCCGCAGCCCGGCCGATATTAAACCCATTATCAAGCGCATCATGACCGACTTGAAGAGCCGCTTTCCGCAGATCCGTTATGTTGAGGCATTCAATGAGCCGGATCACAATCTGGCAAAGAACGTTACACCTGCTGGCCTCTATGACTACTACAAGGTTTATTATCAGGCAGTAAACGAGATAAACCGGGAGTTGCAACCCAAGGTGCCGCTGGAACTCGGTGGACCTGGCTATATGCAATACAACGAAACCTGGATGTACGCCTTTCTGGATCGCTATGCGGAAGACACCTCGCCAGATAAAAAACTCGATTTTCTATCCTGGCACGCCTATGGCGAATTTCCCGAAGGGACTGGCGACAGCAAAGGGCCGCGCGCGTTCCATTTCTACAAGGGCAACCCCAGTGAAATTGCCGGTCAGCGTGACCTGCTGAATGCTGCACTGAGCAGCCGCGGACTGGATACCGAGATTCCCGCTTTCATTACCGAAACCGGTATCTATCCCGGCCCTTCCTTCGACCACCAGGACGATCCGCGGCCGGACTACCTTATCGGTGCGGCGGGCGTGCCTTCCCTGCATTATTGGTATATGGAGCAGCCCAACACCTATCCGTTCAACTGGGTCGTTCGCCACTCCGGTGAAGAGCGCAAGGATCAGTTAATCTCGCGCGCTCGCGACGGCAAACACATCGCAGTTAAAGGTGGCGAGAATGTGGAGGATTTGCCCACCAATATTTTCACGCCTTACGGCAATGCGCTGAAGATGATGAGTCTGCTGAAGAAAGAGCGAGTGGCGGCGCAATCAGACGCATTGGTTGAGGGCAAGGGCATCTACAGTATTGCCACTCAGGATGAATACGGCGCGGCAGTCATGCTGTGGAATTACCAGCATATCGGTAACCAGAGCTATGACGTGACGATCAATATGAACAACCTGCCAAGGGAGCTGCAAGGTAAGCAGGTTCGTCAACGTATTTATCGCATTGACGATAAAACGAGTAACTATTGGGCCGACCCTGACACAGCTAATTTACAGTTGGTTTCAGAGTCCGTTGTTACGCCGGGTAAAACTTATAATATACCGGTTACCCTGACCGCCAATGCACTGCAGTTGATTGTTCTCGAGCCGGTTCAATAAACCGCACGCGCTATACCTTTGCAATGGGGGCTGCACGAAGCAACCTGGTGTCATTCCAGGTATCAGGTTGCTGACTCGCCCACGTCAAAACAGGAAAAATAATTAATGAGTACAGTAATCATGGTTAGGTTAAAAACACTGTTACTGCCGATTTTCTCGATGCTCGCGTTGTTGTCTGTCAGCCTTGGAGCCCTCGCGCAGAATGTCTATATTGTTCACGATGCTTCCCAGGCAGAGGTGGGGTATGCCGCGCGAAAACTGAGCACTGCGCTGGAGTCAAAAGGCTACTCCATAGTGGACTCGGCTCGCGACTATGATTACCTGATCAGTGTTGCCGTGAACAACTACCGGTTAAAGGAAGAAGCGTTCTCTATTATCCCCGAGGGGCCTGTTTTGACCGTGTATGGGGGGGACAAGCGCGGCATGATTTACGGTGTCATGGCGTTGATCGAAGAGCTGCAAAAAGGCACGGGTTTGGGTGACATCGAAGCACTGTCCGGAGAACCTCATCTACAACTGCGTGCAATCAAACACAATTTCCCCTGGGATAGTTACCGCCCAAGTAAGGCGCTCGATCAGCACTACGAAACCACGCGAGATCTGGCTTACTGGGAAGCCTTTCTGGATATGATGGTTGAAAATCGTTTCAACGCTTTGACCTTGTGGAATCTTCATCCATGGGTGTACATGGTGAAGCCAAATAACTTCCCTGAAGCGAGTCCATTCACTGATAAAGAAATGAAAGAGTGGCGTAAGCTTTTCCATGGCATATTCAGCATGGCGAAGGAGCGTGGTATTGATACTTATCTGGTGCCCTGGAATATTTTTGTCAGTAAGGAGTTTG
This sequence comes from Oceanicoccus sp., assembly GCA_965661375.1. Taxonomy (GTDB): domain Bacteria; phylum Pseudomonadota; class Gammaproteobacteria; order Pseudomonadales; family Dasaniaceae; genus Oceanicoccus. The sequence goes on from CBFIDJ010000009.1 coordinate 60,795, forward strand.
TTAAGGCCCACGATGTGGGGCATGTAAACACTTACCCCTATTACAACACCAAGGCGGACGGATCGGAATTGATCAAGCGTTATGTGCGCGAGAGCGTCGCCCAGGTGCTGGAGGAATATCCCAATCTGACGGGGCTGGGCTTGTCCCACTCGGAGGGCATGGGTGGGTGGATGCCGGAGCAACGCGACGCATGGCTTAAAGAGACTTACCTTGCGGCCATTAAAAGTGTTGATCGCCCCGTCAAATTGATCCACAAAGTGCCATCATCGGCCGGTAAATCAATGGACGGCTCCACCAGTGTGGATACCGAACAACTGGTGCGAAACACCTTGGAGTCTATCGACTACGTGGATGGCCCGATCTGGCTGGCCGGTAAATACAATTGGTCTCATGGCCACTCGACGCCCACTTTTGTTCGAGTGCATGGCGGTGATTTACACGATACCTATTTCAAGCCAGAACCTGACAATTACAAGTTCACCTGGATCGTGCGCAACGAGGATTTTCATGCGTTGCGATGGGGGGTGCCTTCCTACGTTCGTAAGCATATCCAGCTGAACGGTAACAAGAGTTCTATTGGTGGTTATATCATTGGCAGTGAAACCTATATTCCCGCTCTGGATTACTTTACCGCGGTGAAGAAGGGTGTCGACTGGAAGTTCGCCTTTGAGCGTCAGTGGCTATTTTACAAACTCTGGGGCCGGTTACTTTACAGCCCGGATACGCCAGATACCGTTTTTACCGAGGAATTCGCCCATCGCTATGGGGCTGAGGGTAAAAATTTGCTGGATGCCTACGAGCTAGCCTCCGCAACACCCCTGCGCCTGGCATCGCTGTTCAATGCCACCTGGGATCATACCTTGTACAGCGAGGGTATGTTGGCGCTTGGCGACCGCACCATGGATTACATTTCGGTGGATCGTTTAATTGAAAGACCGGTGCTGGACCCTGCTTACGTCTCTATAGCTGATTATGTGGATGCCAGCCTCAAAGGTGCTAAGTTTAATAATGATCGAGTAACACCGCCGATTCTGGCGAAACAACTTGAAGCGGATTGCCAGCAAGCACTGGGCCTCGTTAAGGACATTGACACCCGTGGCAATGTCGCACTGATGTACGAAGTGGCCGACATAAAAGCTTGGGCATATCTCGGCCTTCATCTGGCGGAAAAAATTCGCGGCGGCGTGGCTCTGCAGACCTATCGGCAGGCGGGAGGCGAGCAGAATAAGGCGCAAGCGGTTGCCCACCTAAAGAATGCTCTGGCGCAATGGGATGAGGTCATCGATATTACTCGGCCTATTTATCGCGACATGCGACTGACGCACCTGATCGGCAGTAGCAAGAACCTGAACCCTGACGGCCACTTCCACTGGGCGTTGATCCGCCCACACGTTGCTGAGGATGTGGAGTTGGCAAAGCGTGCTTCAGCTGCAGCTGAGGTTTCGCACTAGCTTTTTCGGTCAGGGGCTGGTCGACGTGCGGACAGGTGTTGTGAATCTTCAGCTCCTGCCCGTTGAACTCCCGGCCGGTGTCGCTGACGAACGCGATTACGTGTTACAGCGTCACTCGGAAGTCATGATTGCACCCGATAATGAGCATGCCGCTTGGCGGCTCTGCTTTTGCTGAAACATTAAATTCACTACCAGAAAAGGCCATTATTATGCGATTTATCATCATAGCGCTCATCTCCTTACTGCCGGCGGTAGCCGGTGCACAAGTGGGTAATAATCAACAACTTGCCAACCCTAACCTGACCGATAAAAAAACACTGGCGACTTTACCTCATGTAAGTTCGGCAATTGCTGAGGCAATTGTGTCTGGCAGGCCCTACCTTAAAACCAGCGATCTGGATGCGGTTCTGGAACCTTTGCTAAACGAAAAGCAGCGCACGGAGCTTTATGGCCGTTTATTTCGCCCGCTGAACCTGAATACCGCCAGCGAAGCCGAGATAAAATTAATACCGGGCATGAGCCGAAAAATGGTTCACGAGTTTGAAGAGTATCGCCCCTATACTTCACTGAAACAATTTCGTCGGGAAATCGGTAAATATGTGGATAGTGACGAAGTGGCACGCCTGGAACAATATGTGTTTGTGCCGATGAATTTAAACACCGCAGCCGAAGAGGATTTTAAAACGATTCCGGGTATGAGCAGAAAGATGCTGCATGAATTCGACGAATACAAGCCCTATAAAAACATTGAGCAATTTCGCCGTGAAATCGGTAAGTATGTCGATGCTGACGAAGTTGCCAGGCTGGAAAGTTATCTTACCGTCGAGTAAGCGTTGTCTGAAATGAATGTTCAATCGATGGGGGGGCGTTTATTAAATGCCCCCATAGTTTTTTGGGGGCTGTTGGCGTTGCCCGGTGTGTACTGGGTGCAGGCTTTTTTTCGCGAAAAAATATTTTACGGTGAAATACTTCATCTCAGTGGTGACTTCGCCGTGCAATTACTGATTGTATCGCTGGCGCTCACCCCGTTGCGCTTATTGTTTCCCAAAGTGAAATGGGGTCGTTGGTTGATGAGGCGCCGGCGTTACATTGGCGTTGCAGCTTTTGGCTATGGCTTACTACATACGATTATTTATCTACAACGCAAGGCTGACGTTGCGCGTATTATCGATGAGTCCAAAGACATCGGACTGTGGACGGGTTGGTTGGCGTTGTTAATCATGTTGTTATTGGCGATAACCAGTAACGATTTCTCAGTGCGCAAGCTGCGCCGCAAGTGGCAAATGGTGCATCGCACGGTTTATGTTGCTGCAGCACTGGTTTTCGCTCATTGGATAATTACTGCTTTTGATCCGCTTGTTGCTTACTTGCATGCGACAGTTTTGATTATCTTTTTAGGAGCGCGCATCGTAAGGAAAAGGCTGATTACTACTTGATTAAAAGAAGTGCCCGTTTTATTACATGACTAATGGCAGCAATCGTCACGTACTACCTGAATTAATCGTAGAAAACTGCGACAGTGTTTTATCTTTTTTGACAAATATCTGCCGCTGAGGAGAAAAGTGAGCTATGCCAATCAATCGTCGACAATGTTTGAAGGGGATTGCTAGCTATGCGGCAGTACCTTTTGCGGCCGCAGCAATACCGATGACAAACCTATCGGCCGCTGCCGGCCAAACTTCTGTCCACCCACCCGAAACGGGTTCATACCCTTATCTTGGTCGTACAACCGAATACCGTGACTGGGCGGTGGTACCCCACGGTCTGAGCATTAAGTCCATCGAAACTTTCCTGCGGGAACCCTTCGCCCTGGTTCGCATCACGGCGAGTGACGGTAGGCAAGGTTGGGGGCAGATTGCCCCTTACTATGCCGGGCTGTCAGTGGATATGCTGCATGGGCTGGTTCAGCGAAGTGTTCTGGGACGCGATATTGCCGATATAGACGCTATCAATGACGATGTGATCAATTCAGCGATGAAATTTCCGTGGTCGATTGTTTGCCGCGCGCTTTCGGGCATAGATACGGCTCTGTGGGATCTCTATGGCCAGATTAAAGAAAAGCCCGTTGCGGAATTGTTGGGTGGTTCAGTTAGACCGCTTCCCGCCTATGGCTCGAGTATGCGGCGCGATATTTCCCCCAGGGATGAGGCCGAACGTCTGGCCCGCCTTCGGGATGAGCTGGGTGCCAAGGCGTTCAAGATTCGCCTGGGAACGCCGGCAGGGCAGAACCGCGACGCGGCCCCTGGACGTAGCGAGGCGATCATTCCAGCCGTTCGTGAAGCCGTAGGTCCGGATATCAAGTTGTTTGCTGATGCAAACAGTTGTTATACCCCAGACGTCGCCATCGCCATGGGCCGACGGCTCGAGGACTCGGGTTATTCCGCGTTCGAGGAGCCCTGCCCCTATTGGGAGTTGGAATGGACACAGCAAGTGCAGCGCGCATTAAGTATTGATATACAAGGCGGAGAGCAGGATAACGACATGGCTCAGTGGCGCCGGATGATGACGATGCGGGCGGTTGATATTGTACAGCCCGATATCTGTTATGTGGGAGGGCTTACCCGCGCCTGGCGCGTTGCTAAAATGGCCGAAGAGGCAGGGCTGGGTATCAAGCCGCATGCCGCCAACGTATCTTTGGTCACCGTCTTCACCATGCACATGCTGGCAGCACTACCAAAAGAAGGCGAGGTCGAATTTTCTATCGAAGATGCTTCGCCGATTACTCATTTTGCGCGCTCAATGTTTGATCCAGTGCTTGAGATGAAGGACGGCATGGCTGTTATGCCGAACGGTCCGGGATGGGGAGTGCAGGTAAATCCGAAGTGGCTGGCCGCTGCAGCTCACAGAAAGACTTCGGCTTAATATTTGTGTTGAGATCACTGCTGCCCCACAAAGTTCGAAGACAGGGATTCGAGATCCGCTGATGAGATCGCCGCCAGCATGGATACCCAAAGCACCCCCCGGCGGTCGCGGGGCAGGCTCTATGGCCAATATGAAGTAAAGTTATGGGACAGCAGTGAGCACCAAAATAAGAATATGTATTTGATCTTGTCCAAATCCCTAAAGCAGAAAGAGTAACTATGAGAAAATCTATTCACTTTTTTTTGATTGTATTAGTCAGCGTAACCCTGCCTTCTGTTCTTTGGGCGCATCAGGGTTCCTCCGGAATCGCGAACGGAGGGGAGTACAGCATGATAGTGGAAGGGTACGATTGGGGGCCTGGGGTGAGTCGCGTGATTCTGTCACTGGACAAGACCGTTAGCTCGGTAGATTGGAAAGACTACACCGTCTTTGCTAACCGGGCTTCGGATTGTTTTGAGTTGCCCGCTGCTTTGGCTTCCGGTCGGCGCGAGGTTACCCACGCCTATGTGTCGGATGCGGAAGGTACTAATTATGATGAAGAAAAATTCGTCACCCTTGTGTTGGCCGTGGCCCCGACTATGCCAATCAGTTCCCCTATCCAGTACTCGCTAAACGAAAACTGCCGGGGCAATAACTGGATCGATTATCAACTCACGGTCATTCAGAATAGTACCGGCAAGGTCTGGAATTCAGAAGCAGGTCGTATTGTAAAACCCATTGAGCGCTTTGACCTGAGTGGCAAGTTCAGTGATCAGGGAGTGACTCTATCCTATGCTTCCTTTGCTCCAAAAAAAGCCGACGGAAAATCGCCGCTGATCATCTGGTTACATGGTGGGGGCGAGGGTGGTACCGACCCGTCAATTCCGCTAATCGCCAACCGGGCGGCTAATTACGCTGCGGATGAGATACAGACTTTCTTCAGTGGCGCATACGTGCTGGTTCCCCAGTCTCCAACCCGTTGGATGGATGCGGGCAACGGTCAGACTACATGGGGGGAGACCGATGATATTTACCACGCGCCACTGATGGCCCTGATTCGCCAATTCGTGACTGACCATCCTGATATTGACCTTAATCGTATCTATGTCGGTGGCTGCTCCAATGGTGGGTATATGACGCTGAAACTGCTGCTGGAACATCCCGAATACTTTGCTGCCGCCTTTCCCAGTGCTCTGGCTTACTATTCAGAATACCTGACGGATAAGCAGGTTGCGGCCATTAAAGACATACCGATCTGGTTTGTGCATTCCAAGGACGACCCCGTGACAGTGCCGGATAAAACGGTGGTGCCGTTGCATAAACGCCTGATGGCGGCGGGCGCACAAAACATTATATTTTCCTATTACGATCATGTGGTAGACATCACCGGTTTCTTCGGTGGAGAGGATTACCGCTACAGTGGACATTGGTCCTGGATCTACAGCCATGCCAATAAAAGCCGACGCGACCTTGATGGAGCTCCCGTCATGCTGGACGGCCGGCCGGTGACAATTATGGAGTGGTTAGCGGCGCAGTCGAAGTAAACTCGAAAAGTAACCATTCAATTGAATGGAGCAGGGTATTTTAAGTTGATAAAACAGCTCATTCTGGCAACTTGCCACAGGAGAATAGTATTATGTCTAAAGATAAAATCGATCCTCAGGTGTACGAGCTTTACGATGAGTACTGCCACTCCAGTATGCAACGACGGGATTTTCTCAGCCGTGCTGCTGCCCTCACGGTTATTGGCGGCTCAGCCCTAAGCATGGCGCAAGCACTGCTACCACGATACGCTGAAGCTCATACCATTAATTTTATCGACGAGCGCATTAAAGCGACTTATGTCGAATATGATTCCCCCGGCGGTAATTCCGGTAAAATGCGCGGTTATCTGGTCAAACCCAGTTCTGGAGAAGGTCCTTTCCCTGCAGTGTTAGTCATCCATGAAAACCGCGGATTGAACCCCTACATTGAAGATGTCGCGCGCATGGCCGCTGTTGAAGGTTTTGTTGCTCTGGCGCCGGATGGTCTTTACCCTGTTGGCGGATACCCCGGCAATGATGACGATGGCAAGGTGTTGCAAAGGTCACTCGACCAGCGCAAGTTATTTACCGACATGCTCAACAGCGCGAATTACCTCAAGAAGCACCCACTCTCTACCGGCAAATTAGGTGCCACTGGCTTTTGTTTTGGCGGTGGTGTAGTGAATCACTTGGCAACAGTAATGGGTGAAGATCTGCAAGCAGGGGTGCCTTTTTATGGTCGTGCAGCCGATATTGACGATGTGCCCAGGATTAGGGCGGCGCTTATGATTCAATACGCCGAAGACGATCCCCGTGTGAATGCCATGCGTCCTGAATATGAAAAAGCCCTTAAGGATAATGATAAGGATTTTGTGATGCACACCTACCCTGGCACACGCCACGGTTTTCACAACACTTCAACACCGAGATATAACGAAGAGCAAGCTAAAATCGCCTGGGGCAGAACCATCGATTTCTTTAAATCGCACTTAATCAGCGAGTAATCCCAGGCTCAATTTAAAACCGAGACCAGTGACCAGTGCGACAATATGAATACCCAGACATTATGAAAAAATGTTAACTCTAGACCTTACCACCGCTGTAACCGTCTGCGCATCCACAGACTTTACCCAAGCGGATCAAGACAAGTACCAGACTAAGATCAATACCTTCGTGAGGATGGTGTTGAGCTGGTCTGGACAGAAAATATTCTTTTATAAACTGGCAGTCACATCAACGTTGAAGTTGGAATAATAAAAGTTATGCGCATATTACTCATTGAAGATGATTTATTATTAGGGGATTCCATCAAGTCCTCAATGGCGACGGAAGGCTATCAGATTGATTGGCTAACAGACGGAAACCAGGCTGCACCCGCTATACTTTCTGGCTGCTTTGACTTGGCGGTGTTGGATATGAGGTTACCGGGAAAAACAGGCATCGACATACTCCGCGAAGTGCGAGCTGAGGGAAATAATTTACCCGTATTGTTATTAACGGCCTGTGATGCAATCAGCGACAAGGTTGCAGGGCTTGATGCCGGGGCTGATGACTATCTCACAAAACCATTCGACATGAACGAGCTTTATGCTCGTATGCGGTCACTATTGCGTCGTGGCAGCAGTAAGGCACCTATTTTGAAAGTGGGTGAATTAGAAATGGACCTGACAAGCCACAGTGTCATATACAAAGGTGAAGAAATATTAGGCTTGACCGCCAAAGAATACGCCGTTTTGGAAATGTTAATGCGAACCCGGGGCGGCTATGTGACTAAATCCAGGCTGTTGGAAGGCATCAGCAATTGGGAGGAAGGGGCTGAATCGAATGTGGTTGAAGTGTATATCTCTCGGCTGCGAAAGCATTTGGGGCACAACAGCATAAAAACCATGCGCGGTATCGGTTACCGTCTGGTTTGAGTATGGATTATTCTTTACGACAGCGCCTAACCGTTATACTGATTAGCCTTGTTCTGGTGACTTGGCTAATAGCAGTAATTATTACTGCACTTATATCCCAAAAAATAATTTTTCAACAAGTCGACAGACAGCTTTCGCATTATATGGATGTGACGCAGCATGTGATGCGAAAGGTTATTTCAAACCCCGATATTCGTGATTTTTTTCGAAGCGAATCCGAGTTTTTAACTGATTCTGAATATACTCGCATTGCCGGGTATGGAGAGCAGGGAGCGGATATTGGTGTCAATATATGGTACACCTATAGTCGAGTGCTTGTTGGAGAAAAAGTACCACTATTCCCGGCACCTGAAAAAGAAGGTGTTCGCTTTACAAGGTTGGAAGAGGAGGAGGGTAATCCGCAATGGCGAATTCTCTATCGCTTTGATCCCGCCACCAATCTCTGGTTAGCGGTTGGCGTCAATATGGACCATGCCGAGAACATTGGTACCATGACACTGTGGCGAGTATTGGTTCCAATATCAGTGATTCTTCCTGTTTTTATTGTGATTTTACTGTGGGGGGTTGGCCGCGGCTTAAAGCCACTGAATACGCTGGCTAAAAATATCTCAGATCGATCTTCCCATTCACTAGACCCTATTGATTTAGAAGGTGTTCCCTCCGAAATAAGAGCGGTTGTGCATTCCTTAAATGATTTACTGCAGCGACTGAAAAGAGCGCTTGATAGCGAGCATCGCTTTACGGCTAATGCCGCACATGAGTTGCAGACTCCGCTTGCCGCCATTGCGATCGAGGTTCAACACTGCCAGAGGTTGGTAGACGACCATGAGACTCGAAAAATGTTTAGGCGGATCCATGAGCGTGTCCGGCGATCTTCCGAAACGGTTAGTCAACTCCTGACACTGGCAAGGCTTGACCCTGATCAAGACTATCAGCGAAGCAAGATTGATTTAAAGTCATTGTTAGTTGATGTGATTGCTGAAATTGGGCAGGTAGCTGATGAGCAGGGAGTGGAGGTTGCGCTTGAAGTCTGTGATGGTCCGCTTGAGGTTTTAGGGAACCGGGAGTGGATAAACATTCTCATGCGAAATCTGTTGCTGAATGCCTTTCGTCATTCAATCTCTCCAAGTGTTATTGAGATAAGTTTGGCAAAGACGGGAGAGGAAGTGTCGTTAATCATTGCCAATGACTGCGACTCAATTGATAAAGTGGAATTCGATAAGCTTGTCGATCGGTTTTATCGGCCTTCAAAAAACTATCATCATGGTGTTGGCTTGGGTTTATCTATCGTTGAGCGTATTGCCGAGTTACATGGTGCCAGGTTTTTATTAGGTCCATGGAAAGAAGGGGGCGAAGGGTTTAAAGCGGAAGTTATTTTTCACTAAAAAAACCGAGCCCATAATCGAGGGCTCGGTTTTGTGCTTTTACTATCTGTATCTAGGACTATCAGTGTTTTATGTTATCAATGACTTATGCTTTTAATGTAAAAGGACTTGATGAACGTGTTAGTCTTTGGTCACGACCACTCTGACTCGGCCAAGGTTCTGAATGCGAGCGAACGGGGTCGATGCGTTTCCGGTCCGCTGGCTAGCAACTCTTAACACAGGAAAGTAAGTGCCAGCTTGCTTAAAGTGAACCGTTTTTTCCAGCTTGACTCGTTGTTTGTTTCCGTTGTTTGAAGGTGGTGAGAGGAACTCTACTTTTTCGGCAAATGTTCCTGAGCCATCCAGGTCCCAGGCGGCCTCCACTATTTCACCGGCTTCTGGTGGTACTGTGACCACCGCTGACAGGGTTACAGTCTCTTCTGGCGCCACATCCGCACGTGTTTGCCCATTGGCTGTAAGCTGTACCACCGGTTGAATACCATGGCGTGATTCCGCAGTTTCCGCCACGATAACCTGCCCATCCTTAACATCGTATTGGGTGCTTTCAGGTGGAGCCACACCCTGTTCTACCCAGACACTGACGTCACGTAAGGCCTGCTGCAAAACGCCGATATAACTTACCGTATGGGTGGGGTCTTTCTGTTTGGTGAAATCACCGTGGTTGGCGTGATCTATCATCCAAATTCGAAAGTGCTGGTCGGTCTTGCTACCCAGGTGTTTTTTGACCTGTTGACGGTACCAGTCGCCTTGCCAGGGAAATGCTTCAGTGTCATGCAGGTTTTCCACTACAATCATCTTTCCATTGAATTGTCCGGTTTGCGCAGTACCCGTTGCGCCACGGGCAAGCATTGGCCCCAGTATTCTGCGCTGGGGGTAAATAGGCTCTCCCTTGTCGTTACGGAATTGGTCCCACACAGTGAACTCAGGTCCAGGCACCTGATGGCGGTGGTAGGTCTGTACCGCCAGAAATCGTGAGTTATCGATGGTGACAGTATCACCCGCCTTTAGCTTGGCAATAGCCTTGCTACTGGCATCGTCCAGCACAATATAACCGTCCCGCAGACTGGTAATGATCAATGTTTCTCCCTTAGCCTCCCCGCTGGTAATGGTTAGATCAGCCCCCAGTATGCTGCTTTTAAATGTGGATTTCAGTCGGAGTGCGCCAGGCAGATTAGCGGCCTGTTGCCCTTGTGCAGTTTTCCAGGCATCGTCGGCACGACCTTTGGGGGTGCCAGCTATTCTGGCACCAATACCTTTTGCCCTTGCTTCCTCGGCGGTGAGAACGCTGGCAATACTGGACTCTGTATTGATCAAGGATTCCTTCAGCGATGGTGAGCCGTCGTAGCCCTCGTAACCGGGTTTATTCCAAAAGTCGTCGAAATATCCGGGGTCAATCATGGCAACGATGGGGTAAATGACCGCAAAGGCATGTAAACCAAGGTGTTCGTGAAGTTGCCAGCCTGCAGGAGGGAAGCCCATACGAGTGGCTTCCAACAGTACTTTTTGTTGCTCTGTGGTCAGGTCGGCATAGGGGCTTTGTTTTGAGCCCACATCAAGCCGGTCTGCGATCATGGGTAGCTTGTCACCCAGAACGCGCATTGCATAAGTGCGCACAGTAAAAACGTTAGGTAAAGACATGGGTGAGCCAATAACAAAAGGTACCGCTCCATCCCATACATTTTGAGTATTTTCCATACTGGCAATGGTTCGATAGGCCCCGCCACTGCCGCCAAAAACATAGCCGTAAGTCCGTTCGTTGTCATAAAGCTGTCTGGCGATATGACGTGAAAACTGTGCTGCTGCTGCATTGGCGCGAAAGGCGCCGATGGTAGGGTCGCGTCGACCGGTTAAACTTGTAGTATTGCCACCGCTGTTGGTCTCGACAAAGTAAGCACCACTGTCAATGGCAAAGCCAATTTTATCGCTTTCCCCCGACTGCCCTTGAGAGAGGTTTTCGCTGTCAGGGACTGGTGTTACGTACTGAAAAAATCGACCTTCATACTGTTTTTGTGAAGGAAAATAAAATGAAAAACGGGTGTCTGTATTGGTGAATCCACCATGTACATAGCGGTGGGGAACTGGCTCATTGCGCCATTCATCCTGGTCGATATAGGGTTCCTTGAACAGAAGGTCTTCCGTAGTAAAACCAGCTGCGGATAGGTTTTGAGTAGCTTGGTCGTTAGATGCTATACAGCTGATCATAAGCAACGAAATACTACACAAGGCGAATAGGGTAATGAGTTGTCGGAACCATCTATTTTTATGGTTTCGTATATGTTTCATTGTTTGCTCACTTTTAGTTGTCAGGTGTAAATTGTCCCGTTGGCTAAGTAGGTTCGATTTAGCGATAGATAAAAGAATTTATTGATCGATGTACAGGCTTACAGGGCGGGTATGAAAACTTATGGTCGTTATCGTTTGTGAAGCGCCGTGATCCTACTGGATCTGGGTATGGAAAGGGCGGGAGCAAGTCAGGAAGAGCCAAAAACTCTGCCTGATTGCCCCGCCAGGGGGTTACGCTAATAACTCATTGATAGTGCGATTGGTTTCCATTGACATGGTACCCCAGCGCTCTACCTGTACCCCCATTGCCTGTTGCAAGGTTAAACCAACACGGCTGATGGGGTCAGCATTACCTGCCATGTGGAAGCCCGTGCGCATACGCCCACCGCCACTCCCGGCGAGCATGATGGGAATACCCTCTACGGCATGGGATTTGGCAATTGAACAGTCTGAGTGCGCCAACACCAAACAATTATCCAGCAATGTTCCATCACCCTCAGGGATATTCGATAAAGCATCCAGGAAGTCTCTCCAGGCAAGCATGCTTTTTTCAGCAAACCAACCCACTTGTCTTTGATAGCCCAATGCAGGATCCACTGGCTCTTCATGAGTCAAGGTATGATGCGTCGAGGTGGTACCTGGGCGGCGCAAATTAGAGGTGGTATCTGAGAACAGGACATTGAAGATACGGGTCTGATTTGATTGCAATGCTCTGGCCAGAAGCTCGGCCATCAACCGGTGATTCTCCATGACATTTTCCATGGCTGGGTCCTGGCTGGTCTCTGGCGGTGCATCAGGCATCACAAAGTTTTCCACGGGTGCTGGTGGCTGCAGTTGCAGCGCAAGCTTCTGCTCCAATTCGCGAATGGAGGTGAAGTATTCATCCAGCCGATGTTTGTCCTCTGCGCCCACCACTTGCATCAGCTTCTTCCGATCCTCCTGTACCGCAGACAGTACACTTTTATGCGCCATATACTGTGGGTCAGGCGTGAACTTGGCATTGTTAGGATTTTGAAAGCCTTCGCCAAATAAGCGCTGGTAAAGTGCCAGAGGTGAGACTTCACTCGGGTTGGGCGCTCCGGCACCGCGGAAAGAATAGGAGCGTTGCAGGCCCGAAGAGCTCAGTTCAATGGAGCGGAATCGTGATTCATTGCCAATGACGTTGCTAATTAGCACATCGAGGGTGGGAGCTTTTACATTGGTGTTAGGTACTGGAATACCTGTTCTCAGACCAAGGCAGCCGGTGACATGGGGTTTGTTTGCTACCCCGTCTAACCTGACGTCAAATCCGCTTAGCAAGGTTAACTTGTCACGGTATTTCTCAACCGGTGCAAGGTGTGCAGGCATCTTATAATTGCTACCGGTCTGCTCTGGAATCCATAGTTCCGGGATGAAACCGCAGCCCCAGATCCAGGTGCCAAAGCGGGTGGGGATGCGTTGGCCGGTATCAGCAAACGCCTTGCCACTATCATTCAGGAAACAGTTCAGTAGAGGGAGTGCCATACCAACAGCAGCGCCCTGCAGACTCCCGCGTAATAAGGTGCGTCGATTGAGTTTTCTCATGACTCCTCTCCTTCAGTTTTTGATACAGCGGTTGCGATAGACGTTCCGCTGTTAGGTGTTATAGCAAAAAAGTTTTCGCTAAGGGCAATATCTCGCATTAAGCTGGGTACATGGTAGCCGCTATTAATAAAGCCTTCGATTAGATAATCCATATAGGTTCTTTCGTCCCACACGGTGTCACGCCCCACGGCAAAACGGTACATTTTTTCAGCCAGACAGCGTGGGGTTTCGCGGTGGTTGCGCAGTGCTTCGGACAGCTCGCGAGGCGTTTCAAAGGGAATGCCATCCAATATGCCACTTGGGTCAATGACGGCACCATTTTCGCGTGTCCGAAAGCCACCGACACCGTCAAAGTTTTCCATTCCCAGCCCGGGAGGGTCCATAATTTTATGGCAGCCTGAACAGGCGGCTTCGCTGTTGTGGATGGCGAGGCGGTCTCGGGCAGTGGGCATGGCTTCCTGGGAAGCATCCTGTACTGCGCTGAAATCGACATCAGCGGGTGGGTCAGGCACTTCCTGACAGAGAAAAATTTCTCGTACGGCTGCGCCACGTAAAGAAGGTGAAGAGCGACCAGGGTGCGCGTGTAAAGCCAGGAAGGAGATATGGTTTTGAATGCCTGCCCGAGGCCCGTTTTCTGGAAATTCACCGACCTCCCAACCATTGCGAGTTCTGACTGGAATCCGGTAGATAACACTGAGCGAGCGGGTCAGTGCGGTTTCCCGCAGGGTGAACAGGTCGCGATAGTCACCATTATTGTCGATCAGGTGACGGGTGATGTCGCGCAGGGTTTGTTCCTGGGCATCGACAGCCACCTGAGAATTAAAGGTTGGATAAATGCTTATATCCTTGGTTAAATCGGCAAACAGCTCGAACTCCAGCATATCCGAGAAAAATGCTCGCAGAGCTTCTTCAAATGACTCCGTGGCAATTAGCCGGTCAACTTGATAGGCCAGGCCGGAAGCCGTATCCAGCTCGCCTGCTGTAGCGGCACGAAACAGCTCCGGGTCGGGGGCGGAGTTTGTCAGAAAATAACTGAGCCGCTCCGCCTTGGAGTAGGGATCCAGTTCCAGCAGTTCGGCTTGTTCCCGGTCCGTCTCAACCGAGGCTGTTCGCTCAATGCGCAGCAGAAATTCAGGTGAGGTCATTATACCCACGAGGGCGAATTTTAATCCCTGGTAAAAATCGCCAAGGTGTTGCTGGCTTATGCGTGCCTCATTCACAAAGCGTGATCGTTGTTCAGGCGTCAAAGGTCGCCTAAGTAGTTGAGGCCCATAGAGGTCGACGAACTGAATGGCGCATTGTTCATCAAACTCCGTCGTGGCGGAGGGTGAACACGGGACGGTGTTGGCTCTCCGCTGTTCGCTCAGCACATCTTCTGCGACACTCATAGCGGCAGCGGAAAACTGTTCAATACTGAAAGGCGAAATACCGGCCTCACTGGAGCCAATGGCCTGTAAACCTTCGGCGCGTAAGTCCCTCTCAAAGCGGGCAACGACTTGGGTTTCCGAGCCAAAAATATCGGCCACCGTGGCTCGGTATTGAGACTCGGTCAATTTACGCATCAGGGCAGGGCCGCCCACGGGCTCCGGCTCTACCCCTGTCGTAGTGTTGTGATTTTCGCCACACCCGCTTAGCCCGGCATAGAGCATCAGTCCCATCAGGGGGTACTTCAGCCGACGGCAGGCCGAGAAGGCAGCAGCGGTGTAATGTGTATTCGTTGTCATCAGCGTACTCCGATCTTGACACTGTCACTTAAGGATACGCTTCTACGCTTAATCAGACCTTAAATGACGGCGAATTTTGAATAATATTTAGCGCTGTGCTTGCACTTGCTCTGCCGTCACCGCCCCCGCCTGATTACCAAAGCTGGCGCGGACATAGCTGGCAATAAGGGCAATATCTTCGTCCGATAGACGCTTGCCAAACATCTTCATGTTGCTGCGGTCAACGGCAAACGGCCTTGGCGGTAAATGGGGGCCGTATAGAATGACGTTAATTAATGAGGCCGGGCTTGGCGCTTGCACCAGGGCGTTACCTCCCAGAGGTACACCCAGCCCTTCAGCGCCAGCGCCAGTGGGCAGGTGGCAGGAGCCGCAGTGGACCGTATAGACGATTTCTCCCGCTTTCATGGTTTCCTCGGTAGGTGGGGCCTCAATGGCTTGTCTGTTGGCGGGTATGGATTTTAAGTAGTTCGCCATTGCCTGTAGATCCGAGTCAGATAAGTATCGGGTCGAATCCATCACCACTTCGCGCATAGGGCCATGCACAATTGCCTGATCACTGATGCCCGTTTTTAAATAGTCGACAATATCTTCTTCGCTCCAGCTGCCAAGGCCGGTACTGTCAGAGGTGAGGTTGGCTGCAGACCATAGGCGATGGCCTCCCAGCTTGATTTCTCCCATATGAATGCCACCGGTCATGGCAAGGTCTTCACGTTCCGCACCCAGTAAGTTGCGCGGAGAATGACAGGCCCCGCAGTGGCCAGGGCCTTCTACCAGATAGGCGCCTCTATTCCAGCTCTCTGTTTGGGTCGGATCAGGCTGATACGTGTCTGGATCGTGAAACAGCTGTTTCCAGAAGCCGAGTAGCGGGCGCAGGTTAAAGGGAAAGTCGATGTTGTTAGGCGGTGTGCTGGCTTCAATGGGTTCAACGGTTTGCAGATACAGAAATAGCGAGGCAATGTCCTCATCGGTCAATTTGGCAAAGTCAGTATAGGGAAATGCCGGGTAGAGATGGTCTCCATCCGGGCGTATACCTGCTTTCATTGAGCGATAAAAGTCCTCGAAGGTCCATTCACCAATGCCTGTCCTTTTGTCGGGCGTAATATTGGTTGAATAAAGCAAACCAAAAGGGGTGTGGAACTCCACACCGCCAGCAAGCTCTCCGCCGCCCGTTGTTGTATGGCAGGCAGAGCAATTGCCGGCTCGAGCCAAATAGCGACCATGCTCAACAGACGCTGTCTGCTGACTTAGAGGTGCAGGCGCTTTCAGGTCTGATTGAGAGAATAGAATAATAAGTGTTGCTACTATCGGTAGAGCAACGATGGTAGCGTAGATGGTTAGCTTGCTTTTTTTATTCACTGGTGATTAAGGCCTTTGTGCGCAGATAAATTTAGAGTCATTAAATGTCTTGGGTTTTTATATTTCAAGCTCAGGTCACTTCAGCTAAGTCAGAAAAAGTTGAGCGAAAGCCGCATTGATTTGTAGACATAGTATAGTTGCCAATAACATTAGCTAAAATGCGCTGTTCGCTCCACTGCTTAATTACGATTCGTCATTACTGTGGCTCTGGTGGGAATATAAAGGCGGGAACTGCCTGGATGCGAAACTGCGTGGAAATGGAGCTGCAATTGCCAGTTTCAGGATCCGGGTGGCCATCCGCATTTTTATAGAGCGAATGATACACACCTTCACAGGTATAGCCCATTGCGTTGGCTTTGCCAAAGGCAGATCCAACTCTTCTTTGTCTGGGGCTGGGTTCACCGTTCGCGGCTTTTGCATTACGGAAGCCGACATTGACATCATAAACATTCTCAACTGGCGAATAACCAGAGAGATAACCATCAAATTTACCATCGGCTCCGATGGTGCCGTGTAATCTGGCATCCAGCAGCACACGATCAAGATACATGGCATTGACAATCCATGGGAACCTGACTTCTACAGGGTCTGTTGTCAGCACGCCGTTGACAATTTTCCCTGTGGTTTCGGCTTGAAAACGTGGTGCCATATGTGCGGCATAGGAAGCATGTTCCAGGGGTTCTCTGGTTGGACTTAATTGAATGGGGTCGGCGTTGGCGTAAATGCCCACGGTGACTGATTCATCATTCTGGCTGTCATCGACGTCAGTCACATTGATCAGAATACCCCAGGAGCCGGTTAGCATTTCAGTGGCAAATAAATTGGCTTGGCCGGTAGGCTGAAATCCGTTCACACAACCAAAGACACGATAGAACTGGTTGTCGACTCCGGTTTCACCGTTGGCGCCTGCAAAATCTGAGTGAGCACAGGTCCCTGAGTTTTGCGAGTTATCCCCGTCCATGTCGATGCCATAAACTGTCACGTTCTTACTACTGACTTCATGATGAACCGGTTTCTCGGTGGCCAGCTCGGGGTTTTCGCAGAGGTTTTTGGTCTCTTCGCTTTGATAGATTGTACGATACGCCCGTCTGCGAAAATCCTGTTCGCTTTCCCCCGCTTTCTGCTTAACCTCAGGCAAATTAATAAAGCCTTCTATCCTGTTATTGTAGCTTTTATTCATGCCGTCAGGGCACACAATAGCAGCTTCAGCATCCGGGGACAGGGCAAATTCAATATGGGACACGACAAAGCCCATGTCGTTTGCCTGTGCAGTCATCATCAGTCCGCAGCTAAGAGTGGCAAATGTTGTTAGTCTGAATATTCTTTTCAGCCGCATTTGATCCTTTAAATACATCTTAATTTTCCTCAGGTATTTTTTGCTATAGCGCAATTCTTACACTCCAACCTGAATGTAAGCTTAAAACAGTGGGTTAAAGTTCTGTAAGAATTGAAAAATATTTAGCGTAAACCTCTTTCTCCTTCAGTTTTGCTTAAGGTTGCTGTGATTAACTGGCAGCCACATCCGGAGCGCCAATAACAATAATTGTATGGCTGGCTGATGTTCTATGTGATTTTTTAATTCAAATATTAATAACAATCTTTTAAGGGCGCATAGAGTTTGGAGGTATTTAAAAAGCTTTATTATTTAAAGTTGCACTTATAGGAAATTTCATAAATAAAATATAAAAGCAGAGGTAATTATATGTTCCCATATAAGAAAAAATTTATAGCTAGCTGTTTGGTGGTTGCCAGTAGTGGAATTGCTTTTCCCGTCTTTGCACAATCTAACAGTGCCGCGAGTCTTGAGGAGGTCATAGTTTCTGCCAGGCGTAGGGATGAAAGTCTGCAGGATGTGCCAGTTACTGTTAATGTGGTTTCAAGTGAGGCGCTGGATGAATTAAATATTCGTCGGTTTGAAGATCTGCAGGAAATTGTTGCAGGTTTAGAGCTGGAGGACCGGGCAGTTGGACCGTTGGCTTCATTGCGGGGGGTTCGGTTTGATGCCTTTGCGAGTGGTAATAATCCAAGTGTTGAGTTTTATCTCAATGATGTGCTGATCAGCTCGAATATAGCCATGCAGTCGATGTTCGATGTAGGCAGGATCGAAGTTTTGCGTGGCCCTCAGGGTACCCTGCGGGGGCGTGCTGCGCCTTCTGGTTCCATCACTATGACCAGTAAACGCCCGGACCTTGAGCGTCTTACTGGTGATATTGATATCACCACTACCGATGAGGGGGGTGAAAATTACAATGGTGCTATTAGCTTTCCAATCATTAGAGACAAACTAGGGGTAAGGTTGGCCGGTTTTTCTGAAGAGAACCGATCTAATCACGTCCGGAGTTTTAGAACGGGTGAAAGAGCAAGGCTGGAAAGTGAAGGTTATCGGGCTTCAGTGCAATTTGTGCCTACCGATAATCTTTCAGTCAATGCCTATTATCAGGAGCTCAGTACGGATCGTTGGCAGTTTGCGCAATTGGAGTCTGCCAATATCGTTGACCCCAGCCTCCCCGATAGTCCGGTGCGTATTAAGGATTCAGATCGTCTTTCCGGCCAGCGCGCTCCGACCACCAATTTTACCGATATGGAGCGGAGTGGGCTTGAAGTGGAGTGGGTTGTCGGCTCGGTACAAATCAATTATTCCGGTGGCTACACCGAGCAGAATTTTGATAATGACAGGGTGGGCGATATCGTTGGATTTTATGACGAAACCTATCCAGAACAGTTACAGGGCTTTCTCACTCAAACGGTAAGTAATCAGAGCGAAGCAGAAAATCATGAGCTGAGGTTTTCCGGGGATATAACCCAAAATTTACGCTATGTGGTGGGCGGATTTTTTGCCGATTTTGAATCCCAAAATGATGTGCTTTCCTTTACGCCGGTGTTTCGCTTTACGACCGATCCAGGAGACCTTTTCGCCATTGTCGAGACACCGGTATTGTCTGCAGGTGATTCGAAGGAAATGTCTTATTTTGGTAATTTGACTTACCTTTTTACTCAGGACACCGAGCTTTCCGTCGGACTGCGGCATATCGATTATGAATCGCACTCGTTAACCCAAATTATCGGTGGCGATACGTTGGCTGATACGACGGTGGATGAGCAAACTGTTATTTACACCGTATCGCTAGCGCATAACTTCACAGAGAATGTTATGGGCTATATGAGTCTGGGGAGTTCCTGGCGCCCGGGGAATACGCAAATAGGTAATACGGACCTCGATCGGACGGATCGTGAGCAGCGTTTCCTGGTACTGGATGCAGAGGAATCGGATTCCATTGAATTTGGTTTGAAAACCACCTCGCTAGATAATCGCTTAAGACTTAACGGCACCATTTTTTATCAGCAGTTTGAAGGCTATCCGGATCGTGGGGCGGGTGGTAATGTGCGCTATGTTGATACCGACTCTGCTGGCCTGGAATCGGTTAGTACGGATACCTTTCTGGCTCCGCTGGATGTGGATGTTTTCGGTCTTGAGATGGACGGTAGATTTCAAATTACCGACAACTGGAATGTTAGCGGAAACTATAGTTGGGCTCAGGGTACTCAGGAAGGTGATATTGCCTGTAATGACTACAATCCTGCCGACGGACGGCCTGATAGCATTAATCCAACGGTGACTGTCGCCGATTTGAGAGCTGCAAATGGTGGCGAAGATATTGGGCTCTGTAACGTTAGTCAGCGATCTTATGAGGGGCCGACATGGTCTGCATCATTAAGAACAGAATACTCACAACCTGTTTTTGACAGCATAGAAGGTTATGTGAGACTACAGGCTAAAATTAATGGTGCGGCGAGGGGTAATGAACAAGACCCTAATGATAATGTCGATTCCTACACAACACTCAATTTCTATACCGGCTTGCGTTCGGGAGAAAATGATTGGGGCCGTTGGGAAATCATGGCCTTTGTCAAAAATGTTACCGATACCCAGGAGCGACGTGACTTTGGTACATTGCCGATCACGACTAGTATTCGTACCTTTACTGGCACGCAAAATATTCAGTCGCCCTATCGAACGGTATCTTTAACCACGCCCAGAGAGATTGGTGTGAATGTTAAATACGAATTTTAATTCGTAACTTGAAGTGCTAATGACTGAGGGGCGGAGACTTCTTTCTGTCCCCTCAGTGTGTGAAATTGAAGTTGTCTCTCAAGAGGCATCTCTACAACTTGTTTCTCGACTACCTAATTCTCCATTACGAATGAGGTGCATGAGGTAGAGATGCAACTTGCTGTTAATCATGGAGTTTGAAGAGTAGTGTGAGGTGAGGGTATCCCTTGGTGCCTATGCTGGCATAAGACGGAAATTCCAGCTGGAGGGTTGGGCTAAAAGCTGTAGCGCCATTTTTAGTATTTTTTTCTCTGGCAGTGTCAACCAATCGAGTCAGTAATCGTTTAACTTTTTACGTTGTATATGGAAACTTGTTCACGATGGATAAATTAAATCTTTCCTCCCGCTATCGAAAAATTTTGCTTGCAGGAGGCTGTGTGTTTGCAGTGGTTGCCGGAGGCTTGTACCTGATAAGTGACACGCCTGCACCGAAGCAAGAATCTTTTCGGCGAGGATGGGACGCCCCTGCTGTGGTCAGGGTACAGCCTGCTGAACTGGGTAATCTGGATGTGCAGATAAAATCTATCGGCACCGTGACCCCGCTCAATACCGTGACTGTACGCAGCAGAGTGAACGGAGTACTAGAGAACATTGCCTTTGAAGAAGGCGCCGCGGTTAACAAGGGCGATCTTCTGGCGACGATTGATCCGCGTCCCTATGAGGCGCAGCTTGAGCAGTTTGAGGGACAGTTGCAGCAAAACCGAGCCAAGCTGGAAAATGCCCGAGCGGATCTGGAGTTGTATGAAACTTTATGGGAGCAGGACTCTATTGCTCGCCAGCAGCTGAGTGATCAGCGAGCGCTGGTTAATGAGTTGGTCGGCACCATTCGGGCCAATGAGGCTCAGGTGGAGGATGCGCGGCTGCAACTTTCCTGGACGCGAATAGAAGCGCCTCTTTCCGGAAAGCTGGGTTTGAAACATATCGATGAGGGTAACCTGATCAGCAGTGGTGATGCCGAAGGCCTGGTAACCATTACTCAAATGCAGCCCATTGCGGTTAATTTTACTGTGCCAGAAGCGGAAGTCTTTGTGCTGCAGCAGACGGTTAATGCCGGTAAAACACTCAAGGTAGAAGTGCTGGATCGAAATGAACGAAATATTCTTGCCACCGGCGAATTAACCACCCTGGATAATCGAATAGACACCGCAACCGGCACCCTTAGGGTAAGAGCCAGATTTGAAAACAGTAACGGCATGTTGTTTCCTAACCAGTTTGTCAATGTGCAGCTGCGTTTGAATACGCTGGAATCTGTTTTAACCATCCCCTCAGATGCCATTCAGTACGGCACTGAAAATAGTTATGTTTACATTGTACAGGATGGAAAATCCCGCGTTCGTCCGGTGTCTCTTGGCGCTGCTTCGAATAATATGGTGGAGGTGATTGCCGGCCTGGAGCCCGGCGACCGGGTTGTCCTGGAAGGGCTGGATCGCTTGCGCGATGGCAAAGAAGTCGTTATTCCTGACAGGGAACCAGAGCCCGGTTCTTTAGGCCCTGGTATAGAGCCCCAGCCTTTAGAATCAAGTACGGTTATCGGAGAATCCAGCTCTCCGAAGGGCGTGGACAGCAGCAGTATTGATCAAATGGGTACTGATAAAGCGGGTGCTGCTGACCAACAGCCCACCTCTGACGTGGCATCATGAGGCTCTTGCTGTGAAGAGTCTATCTCGCCCCTTTATTCTCAGGCCGGTGGCTACGTCTTTATTAATGCTGGCCTTTTTGGTGACTGGCATGATTGCCTGGCGGATGTTGCCTGTGGCTGCACTGCCACAGGTGGATTACCCGATTATTCAGGTGTTTACCTTTCAGCCAGGCGCCGGGCCGGAAGTGACGGCTCGAACCATCACTGCACCGCTTGAGCGCCACCTGGGTCAAATTCCCGGGCTTAAACAGATGTCTTCCACGAGTTCCGGTGGTGCCTCCGTCATCACCCTGCAATTCGAGTTGGACGTGGATCTGGGCGTGGCGGAGCAGGAAGTGCAGGCGGCCATGAACACGGCGCAGAACCTGTTGCCTAACGATCTGCCTACACCGCCAATATACCGCAAAGTTAATCCGGCGGACGCCCCCATTTTGACACTGGCTATTACTTCATCCACCTTGCCTTTACCCACCGTGCACGACATGGTGGATACCCGCATGGCGCAAAAGCTTTCCCAGTTGTCGGGAGTGGGGCTGGTGAGCCTCGCGGGTGGCCAGCGGCCGGCACTGCGGGTTCAGGTTAATCCCATGGCGCTGGCCTCCTACGGGCTCAGTCTGGATGACATTCGACAGACGATAGCTGCCACCAATGTCAATCAACCCAAGGGGAGTTTTGACGGTCCTACCCGTACCACAATGCTCGATGCCAACGACCAGATACGGTCAGTAGAAGACTATCGGCGCTTGATTGTTACCTGGCAGGATGGTGCGCCTCTGCGCCTCGGCGATGTTGCCACCATCGTGGATGGTGCTGAAGACCGTTTTCTCGCCGCTTGGGCCAATGGTCAGTCCGCTGTATTGTTGAACGTACAGCGTCAGCCCGGCGCAAATGTGATAGAAGTGACTGATCGTGTGCGCGAGCTGTTGCCGCAATTGACCGCCACACTGCCGACTTCAGTCGAGGTGACGGTACTCACTGATCGCACCCATAGCATTCGCGCCTCGGTAAGTGACACCCAAAAAGAGCTGTTATTTGCTATTTTTCTGGTGGTGCTGGTCACCTTTGCGTTCCTGCGCAGTGTACCTGCCACCATTATCCCCAGCATCGCTGTGCCCCTGTCGCTGATAGGGACCTTCGGCATTATGTACCTTATGGATTTCTCCATTAATAACCTCACCCTGATGGCGCTGACTATTGCCACCGGCTTTGTGGTTGACGATGCCATCGTCATGTTGGAAAACGTGGCTCGGCATAGAGAAATGGGGAAATCGCCTATGGAATCGGCGTTAAGAGGTGCGGCGGAAATCGGTTTTACGTTGGTGTCTCTGACCTTTTCACTCATTGCGGTGCTCATTCCTCTGCTGTTTATGCCTGATGTGGTTGGGCGGTTGTTTCACGAATTTGCTATTACCCTTGCTGTAGCCATTGCTATTTCACTGGTGGTGTCACTGACGCTCACGCCGATGATGTGCGCGCGCATGCTGCATACGCCGCCACAGGAGGATGACGATGGTTTGTTGAGCCGGATTATTGTGCGCTATGGCCATGGCTTGCAGTGGGTGCTTGACCGTCAAGGCCCCGCGTTGGCGGTGATGGTGGGTACCGTGGTACTGACCGGTTTGCTGTATCTTGCGGTGGATAAGGATTTCTTTCCCACTCAGGACAGCAGTGTCATTCAGGTAATTACTGAGGCGCCACAGGATATTTCCTTTTCGGCAATGGCGGAACGCCAGCAACGACTGGCTGCAGCATTGCTGGAAGATTCAGGGGTAGAGAGCCTCTCTTCTTTTATCGGTGTAGACGGTACCAATAGCACCCTGAACAGTGGCCGTATGTTGATCAATCTGCCGCCCCATGATCAGCGCGATGAAAGTATTTTTACGGTGATGGCACGATTACAGGAACGCAGCCTTCAGGTTGATGGTATCAGTGCCTGGTTTCAGCCGGTGCAGGAACTGACCATCGAAGACCGGGTCAGTCGTACCCAGTATCAATTCACCCTCACCAGCCTGGAAAGCGATATGCTTAAGGAGTGGGTGCCGCCCTTAGTGGATGCCCTGAACCGTCGTCCTGAGCTGGTGGATGTTGCTTCCGACTTACAACAGCGAGGAATGCAGGCTTACGTGGATATTGATCGGGATGCAGCCGCCAGACTGGGGTTGGATGTAACGGATATTGCCGACACGCTGTACAATGCCTTTGGCCAGCGTCAAATCGCTACCCTTTTTACCCAGTCCAACCAGTACCGGGTTATTCTTGAGGTAGACCCCAATTTCATTGGTTCCCCGGATAGCTTGAAACAGATTTTTGTGAATACTGCCAGCGGCACGCCTGCACCGCTGTCCAGTATTGCTGTTATCCACCAGCGTACGACCCCACTGTTGATTAATCATCAGGGCCAGTTTCCAGCCACGACGGTGTCGTTTAATCTGGCGGAAGGGTATTCGCTGGGCGAGGCGATTACCGCGATTGATGAAGTTCAGGAACAGTTGCAGCGCCCCGATGCCATTGAAAGTCGCTTTCAGGGCGCAGCTGAGTCATTCCGAAACTCTTTATCTAATACTTTGTGGCTGATTCTGGCAGCGGTGCTGACCATGTACATTGTGCTCGGTGTGCTGTACGAGAGCACCATTCATCCAATCACCATTCTCTCCACTCTACCCTCGGCGACGGTGGGCGCACTGTTAGCATTGCTGATCGCCGATCGGCCACTGGATATGATCTCGGTGGTGGGCATTGTGCTACTGATTGGTCTGGTGAAAAAAAACGGCATCATGATGGTGGACTTTGCCCTGGATGCACAGCGTAATCTTGGGCTATCTCCACGGGATGCCATTTATCGCGCTGCCATGCTGCGCTTTCGGCCTATATTGATGACGACGCTGGCGGCTTTATTTGGCGCCTTGCCTTTGATGTTGGCCAGTGGCTCTGGCGCGGAATTACGCCAGCCGCTGGGTATCGTGATGGTCGGTGGGCTGCTGGTGAGTCAGGTATTAACGCTGTTTACCACCCCAGTAGTGTATTTGTTTTTTGACCGTCTTACCCGACAGGGAGATGCGTCGCCAGGAGATACTCAGCCAGGAGAGGGTATCACTGCCGAGCCGGAGCCCGCGCGATGACCTCCCCGGCGCAGCTTTTTATCGGGCGGCCGGTGGGCGTCTCGTTATTGGCACTGGCTATTGTGCTGTGCGGTCTTCTCTGTTGGCGGTTGCTACCAGTGGCGCCCTTGCCGCAACTGGATGTACCGATGATCGTCGTCACCGCCAGTCTGCCCGGGGCCAGCCCCGAGAGCATGGCGAGTACGGTGGCTACTCCCCTGGAGCGTTCACTGGGAAGTATTTCCGGGGTTACGTCCTTATCTTCTTCCAGTCGTCAGGGCTCAGTCCAGGTGGCTTTGATGTTCGAGTTAGATCGCAACATCAATGAAGCGGCCCGAGAGGTCCAGGCAGCCATCAATGCGGTAAGAGGGGATCTGCCTGCGGGAATGCCCGGTAACCCGCAGTACCGCAAGATTGACCCCTCGCAAACACCCGTCATGGGGCTGGCGTTGAGCTCGCCGCAGCTTGCGGCCAGTGAACTGTATGACATCGGATCTACGATTCTGGCGCAAAAACTGGCACAGGTCTCGGGAGTGGGACAGGTCACCGTGAACGGCGCATCGCTGCCTGCAGTTAGAGTGCAATTGGACCCCGGTGCCTTACTGCACGCGGGAATTTCGCTGGATGAGGTGCGCAGCGCGATTTCTCGAGCGAATGCCCTGAGACCCATGGGAGTCATTGAACAGGGGCCTCATCGCTGGCAGGTTCAGACCAGTGACCCACTCCGCACAGCAGAGGCTTATCGACAGCTGATTATTCGCTATAACGAGGGTGCTGCAGTGCGCCTGAGTGACGTAGCGACGGTGACCGACTCCGTCGAGAATCGTTACAGCAGTGGCTTTCACAATAATCGTCCGGCCGTGATTCTCGATATCAGTCGGCAAACAGGGGCCAATATTGTTGAGACCATCGATAATATCCATGAACTTCTGCCGCAATTGCGGCAGCTGCTACCCGGCAATGCAGAACTCTCGGTGATTATGGATCGATCACCCGTTATTAGAGCAACCCTGGCTGAGGCGCAGATTACGCTCCTCATCGCAGCGGTGCTGGTCATGCTGCTGGTATGGGTGTTCCTGGGTGATTTACGCACGGCTCTCATTCCCTCTATAGCCATACCAATCTCCCTGATTGGTAGTTTTATCGTTATGTATTTCTGGGGATTCTCGCTGAACAATCTGTCCTTAATGGCACTCATCGTTGCCGCGGGCTTAGTGGTGGATGATGCCATTATCGTGTTGGAAAATGTCGAACGGCATATTGAAGCCGGCCTTACACCGCAACAGGCCGCTGCTAAAAGTGCCGGAGAGGTGAGTTTTACTTTAGTCGCTATGACTCTGGCGTTGGCCGTGGTGTTTATCTCCATCTTGCTGACAGGTGGCATGATCAAACAATTGTTTGAGGAGTTCTCTATTACCTTAGTGGCGGCGATGCTCATCTCACTGCTGACCTCCCTGACGCTCACTCCCAGCCTCTGTGCGATATGGTTGCGGCAGAAACGAAATCCGAGCAAGTGGGCTCGAGTGAGTGATTCACTGTTCGAATCGCTTAAAACAGGCTATGGCCACTCGCTGCAATGGATGCTCGACCATCGTCCGCTTGCCATTGTGGTGCTGGTACTGGCGATAGCGGGAAGTGGCTATCTATTGAGTATTCTCCCGAACGAACCGTTGCCACAACAGGATACCGGGCAGATTAGTGGTTTTATTCGCGGCGATGACGGATTTTCGTTTCAGGTGATGCAGCCAAAGATTGAAATATTTCGTCGTTATTTGCTCGCTGACCCCGCCGTAGAAGATCTAACCGGTAGCAGTGGGGGTGATGGGGGCTTAACCAACGGCAGAATTACCATCAAACTCAAACCCTTGGCCGAGCGCAAGGTATCAGCACAGGAGGTGGTTGACCGTTTGCGCGATGGTGCGCCGGATGTGCCAGGCGCCATGATGCGTTTGCGGGTCGATCAGGACCTGAATTTTCGCTCACCCTGGGGCCGAAGCGAGTATGAAATAGTCTTGCGATCTGAC
Organism: Oceanicoccus sp.; assembly: GCA_965661375.1. Classification (GTDB taxonomy): domain Bacteria; phylum Pseudomonadota; class Gammaproteobacteria; order Pseudomonadales; family Dasaniaceae; genus Oceanicoccus. The sequence goes on from CBFIDJ010000009.1 coordinate 87,709, forward strand.
TCTCTGAAAGCGCTGAAAACCTGGGCTCGCACGGTATCAAATGCTATGGAGGCGAGCCCTTTACTGATTGATGTTGAATCAGTGGATGATGATGAAGCGCGTCAGGTGGTATTGGATATCGATCGGGAGGCGGCGCGTCTCAGAGGGGTGGATATGCAGACCATTGCCTCAGTGCTGAATAATTCATTTTCCCAACGGCAGGTGGCGACGCTGTACGATGAACTCAACCAGTATCGAGTTGTGATGGAGCTGTCGCCTCGCTATACCGCCCGGCCGATTGTGTTGTCTCAATTGCAGGTTCTTACCAATGATGGTGAGAGGGTGCCCCTGTCCACGTTTGCTTCCTGGAGCTATGGTATGGCTGAGGACCGAGTACGTCATGAGGGGCAATTTGCGTCAATGGGCGTTGGTTACGGCCTGGCCCCCGGCGTGACATCGACGCAAGCAGAGGATGCGATTGCTGAAATTCTCAACCAGGTGATGCTGCCTAACGATGTTCATGAGGCGCCACCGTCACCTAATAACTTTGGTCAGGAGATGGAAAATCCCTGGATTTTCGTCTGGGTTTTATTGGCCGTGTACTTGGTACTGGGCATACTTTATGAGAGTACTTTGCACCCTTTGACTATCCTTTCGACATTACCTCCGGCGGGATTGGGGGCCTTACTGGCCCTGTATGTCAGTGGTCAGGATCTTAGCTTGATCGCCCTGTTAGGGTTGTTCCTGTTAATTGGCATTGTGATGAAGAATGCCATCATGATGATTGACTTTGCGTTGGTCGCTCAGCGCCAGGATGGGCTGGAGCCCCGTGAGGCCATCCATCGTGCTGGCCTGTTGCGACTACGCCCCATCCTAATGACGAACCTGGCAGGCATGCTGGGTGCTATTCCCTTAATTATGGGATTTGGTGAAGGTGCGGAATTACGCCGCCCGCTGGGTATTACCATTTTCGGCGGACTGGCCCTGAGCCAATTACTGACTCTGTACACCACACCAGCCATCTATCTTTACCTGGAGAATTTACGCCAGCGTATGCTCCATCGCCCATTGCCAGAGAAAACTGCAACCCGATTATGAAAGCGATTAAGCCACCAATGAGCACAGTTCTTCGACCTGTTACATGTTCTATTGCACGTTCTATTACACGTTCTATTGCAATAATCGTTGCCACCTTTTTAGCCAGCGCCTGTAGCGTTGGCCCGGATTATCAGCAACCGAATGTTATCGAACCTCAGCGGGTTAAATATGATCAGGGTTGGCAGCCACTTCCGCAGCAAAACTGGGCCAAAAATGGTGAGTGGTGGCAGGTGTTTGGTGATAAAACGCTGACCGATCTGATTGAACAAGCCAATCAAAGCAACCTGACACTGGCTCAGGCTGAAGCACGCTTTCGCCAGGCTCAGGCCCAATACAGATTCTCCCGTGGAGATTTCAGCCCGGTAGTGGGTCTCTCTGCAAATAGTACCCGTAATGGCGGTAGCAATAGTAGGGACAGTAAAAGCAGCAGTGCGCGATTGGATATCAGTTGGGAGCTTGATCTTTGGGGGCGGATTCGTCGTCAGGTAGAGTCAGATACGGCTTCTTTACAAGGTCGTGCCGCTGATTTTGCGGCTGCCCGGCTTTCGATCCAGTTATCCGTGATAAACAGCTATATCAATGTCGCGGCGCTGGACCAGCAGCGGGCCATTCTGCAGCAGACCCTGCAAGCCTATAGTCGTTCTGCGCAACTAACCCGCAATCAGTATGAGGCGGGTATTGTTTCCCGTGCCGATGTCATTCAGGCAGAAACTCAATTGCAGTCACTGCGCAGCGATCTCTATACCTTACAGAACCAACGCGCTCTGGAAGAAAACTTCCTTGCTGCCTTGTTGGGCCTGGCACCTGTAGCGTTCTCTATACCCTCCATAGAATCGATGCCTCTTGTTCCAGTTATCCCTGCTCAGGTGCCGAGTCAGTTGCTCGCCCGTCGACCAGACGTGATCGCTGCTGAGCGCAGCGTAGCAGCTGCCAATGCAGACATTGGTGTGGCGATTTCTGCCTGGTTACCCACTTTCAGTATCTCTGCTAGTGGTCGGGCTGAGGGTGAGTCCTTTAGTGACCTTTGGAATGCGCCTGTTCATTTTTGGTCAATGGGTCCCAGCCTGGCGCAAACTCTTTTTGACGGAGGCAAGCGTCGCGCCAATCGTGATATTACCCAGGCTCGCTATGATGAAAGTGTTGCTGTTTACCGGCAGACCGTTCTGGAAAGCCTGCGCGATGTGGAAAATGCCTTGGCGACGAATATGATTCTTTCGGAACAATCCATTCAGCAAAAAAAGCTGGTGGAACTTGCCGAAGAAAATGAAAAACTGATCACCAATCGATATAAATCTGGTCTGGTGTCTTTTCTTGAGGTTGCTGCAGCCCAGAACACAACGCTCAATGCTCGTCGTGGGCTGGTTAATGTGAGAGCTGACAGATTGTCTGCCACTGCAGAGCTGGTGGCGGCTATCGGTGGTGGCTGGGAGCTTGGTGACCCAGGCGTTGTTACCAATAAAGCGTATTCCCTCAAATAATAGCGGTACTGAAACGGCTTACTTCATAAATTAGTTTCCTACTCTAAATTAGAAATTTCTGCTTTGGTTTCATCTTCATTTCAGGCTTATAGCGTTAAATAGGCATCTTCTTAGCCTGGCTGTTGTTCGGTCAACTTCAGTGACACGCGAAAACCTTGTTCAAAAATATTATTATGATTGGCTGCCTATCCATAGGGCAATGGCCATCAAGTGAGATTACGGTTTTCAATTCCAGGTATTTTGACAACAAAATATAAAGGAGATGTTGCCCTTGTTTAGACGATTAGGACAGTTTAAGCGATCAGAACAGCAAGTGTTCCCGCTGCTCAATCCGCCTGTTATTCGCATTGTTTTACTATTGTTCTATGCTGACCCCATTTTTGCTCAATCGGTAAATCCTACTGATGGCAAGAGCTTGCAAGCTACTAAAGCGACTACTCAGCCAATAATAGATGGCCATCTGGACGATGCGCTTTGGACCTATGCGGTTAAAATAAACGACTTTCATCAGATCAAGCCCGGTGATGGCACTGAGCCCAGTCAATATACAGAAGTGTATCTGGCTTATGATAAGGACTATCTCTACTTTGCCGGCACCTTGTATGAAGAAAACCCTGAGGAAATTTCTGCAACGGTGATGCAGAATGGCCAGGGTTTTCCCGTCGATGATCGTATAACGATTGTTGTTGACCCTTTTAATACCGGGCAAACAGGGTATCGATTTGAAACCAATGCCCTGGGTGGCCGGAACGATGCGTTGTATGTTGGAAATCGTTTTTCTCAGGATTGGGACGTTATCTGGGAAGCAGCCTCCCAGATCATTGATCAGGGTTGGACCTTTGAAATGGCCATTCCCTTCAAATCACTCCCCTTTGATGAAAATATGGATAGCTGGGGGGTGAATTTTTCTCGAGGCATTCGTCGTAGCGATGAAGAGGCTGTTTGGGTGTCTCGAAACAGAGATTTCAATCCTAAAATACTTGGGCAGGCGACGGGCATAAATAACCTGGATCAGGGCGTGGGGCTTGATATTGTTCCGTCGCTCTCCGTGCAGCAGTCTCGCGAATATGATCCCAATGATACCGATGTGACGCTTGATCCCTCGCTCGATTTATATTACCGAATTACGCCCTCTTTTAATTGGTCGATGACCTTTAATACTGATTTTTCCGCCACCGAGGTGGATAGCCGTCAGGTTAATTTGACCCGGTTTGGATTGTTTTTTCCTGAAAAGAGAGACTTTTTTCTCAATGATTCCGACTTGTTTGATTTTGGCAATATTCAAAGTAGTGATAACCAGGTGCATAGCGGCTCTACTCAGCAAAACGGCCGCCCCTTTTTCTCTCGCCGCATTGGCTTAGCGGCGGATGGGACGCCTGCTGATTTGGATATAGGGACAAAATTAAGTGGGCGTATCGGCGCCTGGAGCATTGGTACGCTTGCCGTGCGACAGGCTGCCTATAATGATGTTGACGCATCCGACTTGCTGGTTTCCCGTATCCAGCACGATGTGTTGGCTGAATCCAAAGTCGGTTTTATTGTGACCAGTGGGGACCCACGCTCTAATTTAGACAATACTCTGGTCGGTTTTGACTTTCTTTACAGTAATACCAACCTTTCTGGCGGCAGCGCGCTTGAGGTCACTAGCTGGGTGCAAAAAACCGAGACCGAAGGGCTGTCAGGGGATGATATGGCTTACAGTCTCGGATTTAACGTGCCGAATAATGCTGGCGTTAGAGGGGGAGTTCAGTTCAGGGAGGTCCAGAAAAATTTTAAACCGGCACTCGGGTTTGTCAGTCGCAATAATGTCCGTGATTATGACGCCAATATCGGATACAAACATTTCTTTGCTTCCGGTGGTCTGGGGCGCTGGTTCCAGTCCGTCAACACAGGCATTGATATTGAACGCATAGAGGAAATAGGCAATGGCCTGCAATCGGCCTCATACCGCGTTCGCCCCTTTGAGCTGGTAACTCATAACAATGACCGGCTGCTATTTCGATTTCAAAGAAACAGGGAAATTGTGGATAGCCCTTTTCAGATTTTTCGTGGCAACAATGGCGGAATCACTATTGAGGAAGGGGATTATACCTTTGATGAGTATACGCTTTCGGTAGACACCGGCGGCTATCGGGAGCTATCGACGGGTATCGACTTTACCAGCGGAGAGTTTTACGACGGTGACCGGATAAATATTAACTCGAGTGTAGTATGGCGAGCTTCACCAAAATTTACCATGTCGTTGAGATACGACTGGAACGATATAAAATTACCTCAAGGTGATTTTATTTCGCGGCTCTTTATCGCCGAGACGACTTACAATTTTTTCCTGGGCTTGACCTGGAAGAACTTGATTCAGTATGACAACAAATCTGAGCTTTTAGGGTTGAATAGTCGCTTGACCTGGAATGCCATTGCCGGACAGGAAGTGTTTTTGGTGTTGAATCAAAATTGGCAGGATTTCAACCGGGATGATGAGTTTGAAACGGCCAGCTCAGACATCGTCTTTAAAATCGGCTATACATTTCGTTTATAAAACAAGCAATTGAGAGGGCGCTAAAGAAAATCAATGCTCTCTCGCTACCTGCCCTGAACTGATTATTTGCAGGTCATTCCTACCAATAGCCTGCCCAATGCCGATCAATGATAAGGCTGATTAAATTTTCAGGTTAAATTCAGGAAACCTCTTTAGAATGCCGTCCGCCTTTTAGAACAACTACAACTCCCTGCTCTACGATTTTTGCTAAATGATTTATTCACATCGTGAAAACAAGGTTTTTTCCTGTCAACTAATATCAGGCAGTCATTGATTTTAGAGCGAGCCGCCTCGGATTCAGAGGCAAATCCAACAAAACAATAAGAATATGTTGTCAATCCTATAATTTTCTGGAGAAATAAATGTATAAACCTTTTTGTTTTAGACGCGCATCCTCTTTGCCTGCATTGGCAGTGATGGGCATAGCAGGTAGTGCTTTTGTGACACCGGCTATGGCGCAGGATAGTACTGCTCGATTAGTTCTTGAAGAAGTGCTGGTAACAGCAACCAAAACCGAGGAATTGGCTTCTGATGTGGCGATTTCAGCCAACATCATGACGAGTGATGATCTGTCTCAGGTGGGTGCCACTGAATTCACCGATATTTCCCGCCTGGCTCCGGGTCTTGATTTTGCCTCAACGGGCAGTGCCACGAGTGGTGCCATTAAATTGAGGAACGTCGGCAGTGATTCCTTTGAAGGGGGCGGTGATAAAGCAGTTGCGGTATTTATTGATCAATTTGCCCAGGCGAATGTGAATGCGGCCTTTAGTACGCTTGCCGACATTGAGCGTGTCGAAGTCTTGCGTGGCCCACAGGGCACACTCTATGGCCGCAACGCGCCGGCCGGGGTGATCAGTGTGGCCACCAGAAATCCGGATTTTGATGGTATTAGTGGCTACGTTAAGGGAATGGTCGGCAATTATGATACCTACAAAACGGAAGGTGCCTTAAACGTTCCGTTGGTTGATCAAAAGCTCGCCCTGCGTGTTTCAGCGGCGCTCAATGAGTCCGATGGTTATTATTACAATGATTTCCTGAAGAATGACTCGGCGGATAAAAATAACAAAGACAGTCGCCTAAAACTGTTATTTGTACCCAATGACGATTTAGTGGTTTTGTTTGCTTACCGCTATGCAGAACTGGTCGAAGGGGATACGGCAACGCTTTACGACGGTGCTGTTCCGGGCTCTGCGGGCCTGGGTCAGGGCGGCGGTCTTATTGACAATGATCTGGAAGATTACACAAGCTATGCTGCTGTTAATCGAGTATCCGACGTTAGTATCAAAGATGCCATGTTAACGGTAGAGTGGGAAGTGGACGATTACACGGTTACCTCTCTTTCTGCTTACAGTGAGTATGCAGGAGGTATCAATGGTGGAAACAATGCTATTCCAGTTGGGGATCAACTACTTAACAATTTCAGTGCTACCCGGCAGGTAACCGAGGAGCTTCGCTTAAGTAATAGTGAGCCTGAAGATGTTGAGTGGCTCGCAGGTATTTTCTATGCCCACTTGAAGCGTTCTGGCCGTACGGTGCTGCCTCCCAGATTGGATTTTGGCGGTGACAGGGTTGCCGAGACCTGGGGCTATTTCACTAATGCCATTTGGTACATTAACGATGACTGGAAAATGAGTGCGGGTCTTCGCTATAACGATGAGAAAAAAGCGGAAGAAGGTAGTGCTATTGTAGGCTCTTATCGAGAGTCCGAAAACTTCTACAACACCTCGGGAAGCTTGAAACTACAGTACTATTTCAATTATGACATCATGTTCTATGCGGCTCTTGATTCTGCCTATCGTTCGGGAGATTTTAATAACTTTACCTTAGGTTTTGGCGCTTCTGGTTTGGCTCCCGCTATCCCTGGAGGATCAGGTTTCGTCGAAAACTACTCTTCCTATGATGCCGAGGAGTCGGAATCCTTTGAATTGGGTATGAAGGGCTCTTTTCTTGATGGCAGGGCGCGGTTGAATGTGACGCTGTTCCATCAGGTGTTTCATGACTACCAGTTAAATCAAGCCCCATCGAATGCGGCCCCAGTGGCATCTGGTTCATTAGCGGGTCGAGATCTTACTAACTTTGCGCCTTCAGGCATTGTTCCTATTGATAAGTTGGTGACGCGCGGTATCGAGATGGATGGTGAGATTCTGCTTACTGAGCATTGGAGCGCAGCGGGATCGGCTTCTTATGCGCATGCCGTCGCCGAAGAATTTTCTGCCCGTTTGTGTGCTGAAGGAGAGGCGCCATTAGGTACTCTGGTATGTCCGGGTGACAATACTCGTCTAAATGATGACCCTCTGTGGAATGCCAATTTACAGTTGGTTTATGAGGACTCCTTCGGTGAATTTGACTATGCAGCTCGTTTGATCAGTAGTTATAAGTCTGCACCTACCTATGATAACGGTTCTGGCCAGAATGAGGACTTTGATCGTTTTAACAGCGATTACTTCATTTTTGACGCTAATATCACCGTGATGCCGCTGGACGGGCGTTGGTCCACTCAGCTGTGGGTTAAAAATATTACGGATGAAGTGCGCTCCACCTCAGAAGGTACATTGCAGGATACCGGAGCGATGGGATATAACCGCCTGATCCCACCAAGAACCTACGGTGTTACCGCTCAATACAACTTCTAACACTGCGTTAGAGTTCCTCTGAGCTCTGTGCTCATTCCGGTGCAGGGCTTTTTGGCGAGATTACAATTATACTTCAGTAATCTCGCCTTTTTTCTGTCTAAATTTTGAAGATATTCCAGCTTTTTATCGCTGGTTTATACTTATTGCGGTGCTGTAAAGAGTAAAGATTATTCTTTAAGCTTTAATTGAAAGTTATTTTTATAACTAGGCTGTTATCAGATTAACAAACATTATCCCGTATAGATGCGTGTTAAATCCACAGCGATATTATGTCGAGTCAAGACTATACTAGCGATTTCGCCTTCCCGAGTTTAACGTTAATAGCAGGTGATCAATGCGAATACTCTTAGTTGAAGATGATGTTTATTTAGGTGATAGTGTCAAGCAAGCATTGCACTCTGAAGGCTACGCCACTGACTGGTTAGAGGATGGTGAGGTTGTTTTTACTGCTTTGCGCGGCGGCAACTATGACCTGATGATACTGGATAATCGATTGCCAGAAAAAAATGGTATAGAAATCTTAAAAGACATTCGAGGAGCGGATATAGATATTCCCGTGCTTATGTTAACGGCCTGTGACGCACTCACGGATAAAGTTATCGGTCTGGATGCGGGAGCTGACGACTATTTGACCAAGCCTTTTGAGATGGATGAGTTATTTGCGCGGGTCCGGTCGCTGCTTCGCCGGCGTGGCAGCAAAGGGTCGATATTACGCAACCAGTACCTGACCATGAATCTTTCTGATCGGGAAGTGTTTTATGACGATAAGTTGATCGAGGATTTAACCGCCAAAGAGTTTACTATTCTGGAAACCCTTATGCGCAATAAAGGGCGAATTGTCACTAAACAACGACTATTAGAAAGCTGCACAAATTGGGGAGGAGATATTACTCTAAATACCATAGAAGTCTATATCTCTCGTTTAAGAAAGCTTACTGGGCATGAGGCAATAGAAACATTACGGGGGGTTGGTTACCGAGTGAAATCCTGATGATCAAATCTCTGCGCCACCGTCTGCTTTTAATTCTTCTGGTATCCGTTTTTCTTACATGGTCAGCAACGGCGGCTATGACCTATTTCTTTGCTCAATCAACGGTTTCGGAACAGGTTAACCGGCACTTGAAGCAGTATATGAATGCGGTTGATCGTGCTTTCAGCAGAATGAGAGTTAATTCAGATGGTAACAGTAATTTCTTCAACTCGCTAACTTACTCAAGTAGTGAAGATGTCAATAAAGTAGAAGTAGCGGAGTTTAATAATATTGAGCGGGGCATAGTGACTAATATTTGGATGAATGGGAATCTGATCCCTTTATTCGATATGCCTCAGTTTGATACCCCTATTGCAGAGGGCATTGAAACTCAAACTCATCAGGTGGATGGAGAGCTTCGCCCTTGGAGGGTGATGTACCGGTTCAAACAAGATCAGAATACCTGGATTGCTGTAGGGGTTGATTTGCATCAGATTGCCCCCGGCGGTTTGACATCCAATATTATTAAAATAGCGCTACCATTATTGCTGGTGCTGCCGATAATTTTTATTCTTTTATGGCTTGGTATTGTCAGTGGATTAAGACCATTAAGAAAGCTTGCGAGAAAAGTGGCGTCAAGAAATCCAGCATCACTTGAGCCTATTGAAGAGCAAGATGCTCCAACCGAAGTCCAGCCGGTGGTTACTGAGATAAACGACTTGCTACATAGATTAAAAAGAGCGCTGGATAGTGAAGCGAGTTTTACCTCTAATGCCGCGCATGAACTTCAAACTCCTCTAGCATCGATCAAAGCAGAGGTCCAGCGCCATCAACAACAGGCCAGTAGTGAAGAAACGCGCTATATCCTGGACCGAATTGCTTCGCGTGTTACACGAGCGGCGGAAACGGTGACGCAGTTACTAACCCTGGCAAGGTTAGACCCGGACCAATCCTACGAACAGAAACCTATTTGTCTTGACCGTCTAGTGTTAGATGTTATTGCCGATCAGGGTAACCTCGCGCTGGACAAACATATAGATTTACAATTAGGTGATCAGACTGACGTTGTTATCTATGGGCATGCGGAATTATTAAACATATTAATTAGTAATCTGTTAATCAATGCCTTTAAGTACTCCCCGGAAAACGGTGAGGTGACAGTGTCTTGGTCTTCGCTGGGGGATACTGTTCACTTTACGGTGACAAACGATTGCCAGGTAATTCCTGGTGAGGCTTTTGAAAAGTTAACAGATCGCTTTTATACGCTGCCGGGTAAAAATCAAAGTGGGGTTGGGCTCGGATTAGCCATCGTTCAAAGAATCGCGTCTCTCCATAATGCCGAGCTTAGTTTATCCCCGAAGACGGATGCTTCAGGGTTCAGGGCTGAGGTAATATTCCGGACGTGAGTTTATACATGCCGATTCCTTGCCGCTTCCACCAAAAAATCCGCCAGCGCTTTCACCGCGGGTAATACTCCGTGACGCGAAGGCATCAACAAAGTTACTTCCGCATCGCCTGCGGTCCACTCAGGCAATATTCGAAGAAGCTCACCACGGTCCAGCTCCGATTGGCAGAGGTAGGCGGGCAGGGCGACGATGCCCAGACCGTCGATGGCAGCCTGTTTGAGCGTTTTCATATCATCACTGCACAGTCTGGGCTTGAAAGGGATGCTGGCTTTTACCTGATTGGCGTTGCGCAGGTTCCACTGGCCGGAGGCCGGTTGCCAACCCAGTTTGAGTCCGCTGTGCTGTGCTAAATCCTGTGGCGTATTGGGTGGGGCTTGTTTGGCAAGGTAGCTGTGTCCGGCGAAGAGTTGCCAGGGAGCTGGCATCAGGTGCCGCTGGATCATATTGGAGTCAGGCAAAGGGCCGTTATGGGCGCGCACGGCCAGATCAATCCCCGTTTCCACGATATCCACATGCTGATTAGTGACTTGCTGAATAATATCAACGCCGGGATTATCAATGAGGAATTGGGTGATCAGATTTTTAAGAAAATCCTGGGCCATAGCGACGGAGCAGCTAAGGCGAATACGGCCAGAGAGGGTATTGCTTTGTCGCTTGACTGTCGCTTCGGCGGCTTCCATTTCATCGATTAGAGAGCGTGCATGCTGATAAAAGACCTGACCAATATCGGTCACGGCAAACTGCCGTGAGGTGCGTTGAATCAGGCGTACATCGAGCCTTTGTTCCAGCTGTTGAATATGCCGGCTGAGGCGGGATTTGGGCACATCGAGTAGCCGCGAGGCAGGAGAGAAGCCGCGTTGTTCCACCACATGGACAAAGTAGAAGTAATCGTTTAAATCGATCATCGCTGCGCCACGCCCTTACCTCTGCTGGTCGTTTCTCCGTTGGGCCTTCTAAGTCTGATTTATTATCATTGTCCCATATATAGGACGTAAGTTACCAATTTTGCCACTTTTTAGCACTATCGTTCTGCTGTTATTGTTCATTCAACAACAACAGAGGAGGCGTGACATCATGGTGACTAAGACAGAATTTCAGCATTCAACTGCAGACAGCGTGCAGTTTTCAGCATTGGTCAACCCAAAACCGCTGGCGATAGGCGCGGGATTTAAGGCGCTGAGTTTTAAGGAGCCGCAATTTGCTGGGATCATGGACCCGCTGGTGATGGTGGACCACTACACCATGACCGAGCCGACCTTTGGCCCGCATCCCCACGCTGGCATGTCGGCGGTGTCGATCCTGTTTGAGGACAGCCAGGGCAGCTTCAACAATCGTGATTCGCTGGGACATGACATCGATTTGCAGCCCGGTGATGTGTACTGGCTCAACGCCGGGCGCGGCGCGCTGCACGATGAAGCACCGCGCGCCGGTGCTAAAACCCATGGCCTGCAACTGTTTGTCAATTTGCCCGCGCGGCTCAAAAACACGGCACCGGCCTCGCTGCATGTTGCCGCAGCCGACATACCGCTGTTACAAGCGCCCGGCTACCGGGTGCGAATCCTGACCGGGGCGAGCCAGGGTGTTACCGGCGCCAGCGTTCCCGCCCTGCCGGTTACCATGCTGGATGGCCAACTGGAGCCGGCGGCACTGTTTACTCACTCGCTTGGCGCTGAGCAAAGTGCCTGGTTGTACCCGGTGAGTGGGGATATCACGCTAAAGATTGATGGTGAGACCCGGCACATTCCTCAGGGACGGGCAATGAGCCTGCGCAATGAGGCGCAACAGGCAATGGCGCTTGAGATAGGTGCAGCCAGTGCCGCCCATTTTGTGCTGATTGCGGCTGAGCCAGTTAGAGAAAGTTTTGTGCAGCGAGGCCCCTTTGTGATGAGTACGCTGGAAGAATTAGAGCGAGTTAATGAGGCCTATACCAAGGGTGAGCTGGGCCAGCTTGAATAAGGAGGTGGCCAAATAAACGTTTTGTATCGATCCGGCATTTTATCAGTAATCTAGAAACAGGAGTCAATCATGAAAATTTTAGCCTTTGCCGCCAGTAACAGTAAACAATCGATCAACAAGCAGCTACTGGCTTACACGGCTGGATTGTTAGCGGAGCAGACTGTGGAATTTCTCGACATCAATGACTATGCCATGCCGATTTATAGTGAAGACCTTGAAGCGGAGCAGGGCATTCCACAGGCGGCCCATAACTTTTTGGCAAAAATTGCCAGTGCTGATGCCCTGCTAATAGCTTACGCTGAGCACAACGGTGGGTATGCCGTTGCCTATAAAAACCTGTTCGATTGGGCGTCGCGAATTACGCGCGGCGTTTATCAAAACAAACCGATTATTATGCTGGCGACCTCGCCCGGTGCTGGCGGCGCTAAAAATGTACTCTCGACGGCGGTAAATTCAGCGCCACATTTTAGCGGTGAAGTGTTGGCATCTCTATCGGTGCCGAGTTTCTATGATGCTTTTGATAGTGGGCGAGCTGAATTTCGTGAGTCTGTCTGGAAGGATAGTTTGGTTGAAACGATATCGATATTAAAAGAGCCAGTTTTCGATTAGCGGAAATCTATAGTTAAAAAAACTTTCCATCACTCCTTTCACTATTGCTGAAGACAAAAAGTATGTCATCCGGCGGTAAGAAAATGACTTTGGCCGAAATCCATAAGCGTTAAATTTGCCTCGATATATCCGTAGCGTTAACAAAGCCTTTGAGGAGTCCTACTACGGTAACCTGACTTTCCGAATCACGGAAGCGACGGAGTTCTCAGTGGGTGGTCGTTATATTGAATATGAAGAAGATCGTTTGCTGGATGTTGGCGTAATAATTATCGGTCCCGGGTCAGTATTAGGGAATGATGGCCAAACCACCAATTACGCCGATATTTATTCAGCATCCCTGAAGCATCATTTTACCGATAATCTGATGGCCTATATTAACTTTGGTAGCTCATGGCGTGGCCCTGCTGCGTCCATTGGTGACTTCAGTGCGGTCAAGTCACCCAACCAACTGGAGTTTGCGTCTACCGCGCCGGAAGAATCGGAATCCTTTGAAATTGGGGTTCGTTCTACCTGGCTGGATGACAAGCTGCGTTTGAATGGTACGATCTTCCAGCAGTCCTTCGAGGATTATGTGTACCGTGCGCCGGGTGATGGCGTGTTCTATAACAGCTATAACCCGGTTCGTGACAATATGGGTAATGTCATTGGTGTCGCACCGAGTGTCGCGCAACATAACTTTATTTCCGGTGTGCCGATCGATGTGTACGGTATAGAATTTGAAGCCCTTTATCTGGCCTCGGCCAATTTTGAAGTGGGCTTTCTGTTCAGCTATTCAAAAGGTGAAATAGAAAACGGCAAAATTCCCTGTAACGACCTCGACGGTAACGGCGTGCCCGATGCAACGATAACCGGTGCTCCGACAGTGGCTGATATCGAAGCAGTGAATGGCGGTAATTTCTTCCTGGGTGGCGTAAATGTGTCCGCCTGTAACGTACATTTCCGCGCTAACGATGCTCCGCTGTGGAATGCTACATTGACCTCTGAGTACTCCTTCCCTCTGGCTGTCTGGGATGCTTACGTGCGTGGTCTGTGGACCTTCTATGGCTCGTCAGAAAATGACCCGATCAATCCTTACGATGACGTGGACAGCTACAATATTCTGAATGCCTATTTTGGTCTGCGTGATCCTGAAGGACGCTGGGAAGCCAAGCTTTACGCCAAGAACTTACTCGATACAGAGGAAGTGTTAGAACGTGAGCAGTTCCCTGGCTCAATAAGCTATTCACAGGTTTCAGGTGGGGCAACAGTGAATGTGGTGACGCTCAACTCGGAATACCGCCAAGTTGAGATTACTAAGCCGAGAGAAATTGGTATCAACATACGATACAACTTTTAACAGGTCTCTATCCCTCTTTAAGCGGCCTCCGTGGCCGCTTTTTTTAGGCTTTGTTAGTCCAGAAAAATGGCGCTGGCGGCATCATTGACCATAGATGCTAAGCACGGCGGGGCGCTGCATCACCTGAGTATACCAGCGATTTATATGGCTGCCCGTCTGCTCCGGAGGAATCTCAAGACGGCTTAACATTTCCAAACAGAACAGCAGAGTAATATCGGCAACTGAATAATTATCGCCTGCAACGAACACGTTATTAGCCAGTTGATTATCAATAATGGCAAGGCTCTCTGGGATTTTTGTCCGATTCAGATCGGCCCATGCTTCGAGTTGAACGGGTTCCAGTGCTTTTACGTGGGGAGAAGTATGCCGAAAAATAGCTCTTGCGGGTAGATACAGATTGAACTCCAATCGGCGTTGCCACATTTCAATAAACGCTTCCTCTTTGCCATTGCGACCCAATAAATTTGGCTCTGGATGAATAGCTTCAATATAGCGGCAGATAGCAATAGTTTCGGAGATGCAGGTGCCATCTTCCAGCTCAAGTACCGGTATTTCCTTGAAGGGGTTTCTCGCGACAAATTCTGGTTCTTTGTGCTTTCCCTGTAATAGATCGACGGGACAAAATTCGATATCTAATCCTTTCTCTGCCAGAAATAAGGCGACTCGAACCGGGTTTCCCGCTTTGCTGCCGTAAATTTTCATTCTGTTACCTCCATTGCAAGCAGCCTGTAGATAGATTGATTGGAATATTGCATTGATTCGACTTTACGTCTTGGTATAGCGCTGACGCAGGGCTTTTTTATCGGGCTTACCGACAGCCGTTTCCGGAATACTGTCCACAAAGTGAATTACTTTTGGTGCCTGGTAGGCGCCTTTACGTTCAGCCACTGGGGTGGTTAGCTCATCTTCGCTGGCTTGCATACCAGGTTTGAGTACAATGCAGGCGGTAACGGATTCCCCCCATTTTGGGTGAGGAATACCTATCACTGCAACCTGTGCAACAGCTGGGTGTTCGCTGATAATATTTTCAATCTCGCGAGGATAAACATTAAAACCGCCACTGATAATCATATCTTTGGTGCGATCTACGATGCGCAGAAAGCCACCAGGGTCGCGCACTGCTACATCGCCGGTATGTAGCCAGCCGTCACGCAGGGCTTCCGCGGTCTGCTCGGGGTTATCGCGATAGCCATCCATCACCAGCGGACCTCGAACACAAATTTCTCCGGGCTCACCATCGGCCACCGGTTCGCCATTGGCATCGAGTAATTCGGTATGAATCCACGGCGACGGGCGTCCACAACTGGCAAGGCGTTGTAAATCATTAATATCATGCTCATGTTTACGAAGGGTGGAAATCACCATTGGCGCTTCAGCCTGGCCATAAAACTGTGAAAAAACCGGCCCGATTCGTTCGATAGCTTCCTTTAGTCGGGCAGGAGAAATAGCCGAAGCACCGTAGAATACGGTTTCAAGGCTGGAGAGATCGTACTCTTCAAGTTTTGGATGGTCGAGCAGCGCATAAATCATAGTGGGTACCAGCATCATGCAATTAATTCGGTAATCCTGAATCGCCTGTAACACTTCACTTACATCAAATTTAGGCAGCACCAGCATGGTACCACCCTTTAGCATGGTAGGTAGGAACAGGGCTGCGCCGGCATGGCTCATGGGCGTACAGGCCAGAACATGAGGTGGGCTGGGCCACTCCCAGTCGGTTAGCATGATGCGGAGAGTTTCCAGTGAGGAGCGCTGAACGCTGGCCAGGGCTTTTGGCTTGCCAGTGGTGCCACCGGTATAGCCCAGGCGCATCACGTCAGAACCATTAACCTGAGGTGCGCTCAAAGCTTGAGGTGAAAAAGATTCTGCCAGTTGACAGAGGTTGTCACTCAGCTTGTTATCTCCAAACGCGACCAGTTTCAGAGTGGGAACTTCGCTCGCAATCTGCTTGGCTCGGTCTTCAAAAAAATCGGCGTCAAAAATTAATACTTCAACCCCGGCATCCCGAATAACATGCAGGTGATCATCAAGGCTGCTCAGTGGATGCATGGGGACGGAAATCGCAGCAAGCAATTGCAGAGCGTGACTGGCGTGAAGAACTTCAGGCCGGTTGCGTGATATCAAACCCACTCGGGATCCTTTGACCACTCCCAGACTGGCAAGGGCCTGAGTAAACTGGCTGGTGGACTCGCGAATTTCCTTGACGGTGAGTTTGGGGCCGTGATGAATTTGGAACAGGGGGCGATCATCGTCAGTACTTAATGCATTGACTAACACCTGGGCGGTGTAAAGTGGGCGGTGAAGTTCATCTGTATTCATAAAAAACTCCGGTAATTATTATTGATAGCTATGGTTTGTTATGTTTTATTGGTGCCTGAAAACAGTTTGGTAAAAAAGATGATAAAAATTAAGGCCGATAATGAGCTGCTGGATTTGATCGGTGCAGTGATCCGTTTAAATGGCATTATCAAAACCTCTTTTTCTTCGGTTAATTCGAGCTTTGGTATCGCTCCCGTAGAGGCGATGGTGTTGACCACTGTTGCCGAATCAGCAGATCAGTTCGCCGAGCAATTCACCGTTTCACAAATTGGCAGAATCATCGGCCATCGCCGTCAGGCTGTCCAGCGCGCTGCTACTGCGCTGGAAAAAAATGGGCTAATTAAATTTATTGACAATCCCAATCACAAACGTGCCCCTTTGCTCGTGCCCACGAAAAAAGGCTTAAACCTGTTCGAAAAAATTAACAGCCGGGTGACCGGTATTTCTGAAGACATATTGTTGCATCTGGGCAAAAAAAATTGCCAGCGCATTGCCGACGGCCTGAAAACTCTCACCGATGACTACGAGCAGGTGATTCAGGATATTCAGCTGAACAAGTAGGGCTGTGGCCGCTCCAGCCTTCCTATCTATTATAAGTGCCTGCTATGGCTAGTACCTGCTATGACCAGTGCCTGGCTTGCCGTTGATTTCTTGTTAATACTTACTGGCAAACAGTCCATGCGCAATCGTACGCAGTATGTAGCTCGCTTAATGCCTGGATTGACATGACAGCACTATAATTATATTGACTATAGTGGTCAATATTACGACTTCGGATTACTCTTGCTTCATCATAGTATTGTTTTAATCAATGTATGATTAACAGTTTATTAAGAGTTTAAAGTGTCAGGAAAATCGATTTTACCGAATTGTATCCAAGTTGTAATGTTGTGGGTGGTAGCGGTAATTGACAATAATAGTCAATGTGATCATGATGCTGACAACTCTTAAAACGTTTTTATGTGCGCTTTACAGACAGTTTTGATTGCACTGGGGCGTAGTAAAATCTCGCCAGTTATAACAATAATTTTATTGGTAGTGTTTGATCGTACTCTTTCAGGCCTTGCCCTCTCTGATTCATTCCTGAATTTCACATTTTGGATAGGGTAGATAGTAGGGTTTTGCGCAGAGTGATTAATGCTGTCGCGAAGGAATAGGTTGCAACTATGGTTTCTGCAAACAGTCAGCAAAAACAATCCTTTTATGGATGGAAAATTCTCTGTTTAGCAACCTTCTGCCAGTTTGTCTCGGTAGGTTTTTCTGTTTATATGGTCGGTCTTTTTATTGAGCCCCTATCCAAAGCCTTTTCCGCTACGCCTGGACAATTAGGTTGGGCCTCTTCAATCTTGTTGTTTGTGGGCTCTGCAATGGGGCCGCTGCTGGGCTATTGGGCTGACAGGGAGAAGGTTAAACAGGTGCTGTGTGGTGGCGCGGTTTGTCTTGCCCTGGGTTTTATTTTGCTCTCTCAGGCCAATGGTTTGTGGATGGGCGCACTCATCTGTATTTTTCTCATTGGTCCTGGTGCAGCCATGTTGGGCATTGTGATTGCCGGAGCAATGTTAGTGAAGTGGTTTGAACAGAGGCGGGGATTGGCGCTCGGGATAGCCGCGTCAGGGGTTTCCTTCGGCGGTTTCTTAATGCCTGCCGTGGTTGCGTGGATGTTAACGGCCTACGGTTGGCGTGATACATCAATGACTTTAGGGATTTTTCTGCTGGTGGTATTGCTTCCTGTTACCTGGTTAATTCCAGTGAATAAACCGGCGGATATTGGGCAATTCCCCGATGGTGTCGAGAAGAGTGATGACTCGCCGCCGGTTCAGAGTGGGCAGAGCCAGTCCAGTTTGACGTTTAAATTGTTGTTGGCGCGGTTTGATTTTTGGATCATCACTCTGGTTATTGGCTCGTTAAATTTTTCTTCGATAGCCATCATTACCTATTTAATTCCTTTCTCCCGTGAACAGGGTATTGGTTTACAGGAAAGTGCACTGATGCTGTCGACTTACGCTGGTTCGGCCTTTATTGGTAAGTTTCTCTTTGGTTGGCTGGCGGACAAAATTCACCCCAGAAGACTGTTGTCTGCTATTCCTCTGGTGATGGCGGCTGGACTATTCCCGATGTTGAACGTAGACAGCATCTACGTGTTTGTTGGCTCTATTGCCATTGTTGGCCTTGCTCTGGGCGGCTTGCTTCCGATCTGGGGCGGATTGATTGCGCGCAATTTTGGCCCGCAGGCCTTTGGCCGAGTAAAAGGTGCGATGAGTTTGATTTTGACTCTCGCGGCGGTTATTCCAGGGCCGTTGGGTGGCTATTTGTATGACAGTTTCGGTAGCTATGCAATGTTGTTTAACGTGTTGATTGCCGTGTTAATAATTGGCTTTATTATCTCAATATTAATGCCCGAAAATTCAAAACCCATTGGTCAGGATGGGGTGCTGGCCGATGCCAAGGCATAGACTTTTAATCTACACACTTAATATTATTTAACGCTGCTCCGATGGGCGTGGCCGTTCATCATGCCTATAGCGCGTTGATCATCCAGCGGTAGGCAGCGCCTCCCTGGTGTAAGTTCAGTCTCCAGATATCCGGCTTGCTAATACGAAAAGTGGATAATGTGGTTTTCCGCTGATATGCGTCAGGCCCAGTTCTGATTCGAGTACCAGACTGGCATCATCTCCTTCAGCAAGAATATGTTTAAGCCAGGGTGCCTTTATGGCTTTGGCTGTATAAGTTTTTCCGTTCTGATAAATAAAACCTTCGTTTCAGGGCTTGAATCCATCCTGATGTGGCTGGAGCAGGATAAGCAAAAGCATGACCATCTGGATGAGCAGTCCCTTACCAACAGCAACCTCTTAAAAATAATCTATCAGTTCTGATGCTGCTTTCTTGGTCCGGGTTTTACCCGGAGGCCTGTCTAATGATGAAGTTAATGGCTGGAAAATGGCAGTCGTCTGTTCAGGGCTTGAAGCTATGTCAATCAGCGTATAAGGTTGAGCGCTTTCTCGATAGGGCGCTGCACTTGCGTGTGCTGTTGGGTGGTTTAAATAATAAAGGTAGTTGTGATGGCATCGAATAGACGAATGGGGTCGATTGACTCTGAAATGGGCGAGGCAATGTTGAATGCTGCCGAAGAGGTTCTGAAGGAAGAGGGATACGGTGCCTTAACATCGAGACGAATTGCGAATTTTCTCGGCATCAAACAGCGCTTGCTTTATTATTATTTTCGTTCGATGGATGAGTTGATTCAGGAAACCTTTAAGCGCCTATCGATTCGGGAGTTGGCGCGTTTACAAGCTGCGATTTCATCTGATCGGCCTCTGCATGAAGTTTGGGGCATTTGCATCAATACCAGTGATGCACGTCTTATCTCTGAGTTTATGGCGCTGGCCAACCATAATGAAGGGGTTAGAAATGAAGTAATTAACTTCATCGAGGAGTCGCGGAGATTGCAGGTCAAAGCGTTAAAGAAAGCCATGGCGAAAAATACTCAGGATGAAAATAGTTTACCGCCGGCTGCGATCGCCATTATTGGCACAAGCCTGGCTTTGACCTTAAACCGAGAGAGTTCTCTGGGTGTTAAACAGGGCCATGCGGCGGTTAAAAAAGTCATCAAGCAATACTTCGATCAGCTGGAGCCTTAGCGAACACGCTCAGGTTCAACTCACCCCCCTGCCTCTCTAAGGGCTCCAATAATAGCTACTCTTCACCGCTACACCTATTCTGCTTGTCTGGGTGATCTTTCTATTGAGAAGTGCTCATTGTTGTCCCATAAATTTACTTCACATTGGCCAATAGTGCCCACCACATAGTAGCGTTGCGCGAGCTTAAGCCTTTGCCAGACATGGATTCGGCATTGGCTGCTGAGACACGCCGTACCCAAAGCATTCCCTTCGGTCATGGGGCAGGCTCTAAACCCATCCATGGGGGCTCGACGCCAGCATCCATGATGGCGACGGTCTCATCAGCCAGTACCGAACCCCTGCCTTTAGGCTTTGTGGGACAGCAATGAGAAGTGCTAAAAAAATAGCACAAAAAGCTTGACTTAATATTGCTCGGTGCTAATTTAATAGCATGGTGCTAAAAAATTAGCAGTTTTAGGGTGGATTGATAGGGTTAATCTTCATGGCTACTAAACAGGATAAGCAGTTAAGTCGACGTGAGCGGCAGATTATGGACATCCTCTACGAAGAGAAGGAATGCTCTGCCCATGATATTCGGGATCGAATGCCCGATGCGCCCAGCTACTCTACGGTGCGAGCCCTATTGGCGAAAATGCTGGATAAAGGCCATGTCGGCAACCGGCAGGAGGGCGCGCGCTATATCTATTTTCCTACTCAGGCATTGGGTAGCGTGCGGAAAAGCGCTCTGCAGCGACTGGTCAAAACCTTTTTTGGGGGGTCAACGATTAGTGCCGTCACCGCGCTGTTAGGTATGCAGTCAGATAAACTCGACGAAGATGAGATAGCCAAACTGGAAAAACTGATCGCGGATGCTCGCAAACGAAAGTAGCTCGATGTAGATGGCTTGATGTAGACATTTCGATGTAGAGACTTTGGCCTGGTTAAAGACCCACGGAATAGGGTGGAGATGAGTCATGATTGATGAATCTATATTCACTGCAGTAACGATAACCGGCATTAGTGTGTACGGGCTGACTCTGTTGTTTATCAAAGCCCTGTTCATTTTGTTACTGGCACAAACCCTGGTGGATCAGTTTGAATACAGTCCGGCTTCTATTCGGCACACAATTTGGTTACTTGCCCTGATGAGTCTGGTGGCGCTCCCGGTGGTGACGTATCTTCTTCCCGGTTGGTACATCTTCACCATTGAACTTCCGACCACAGATGGAATAGTCTCTGCAGTCACGGAACCTGCCTCATTAGCTGTGGCAGAGCCCCTGACACAATTATCACTGCTTGATTGGCTGGTGTCGCTGTATCTGATCGTGGCGCTGGCGCGACTTGCTTATCTGATCTATGAAATTGTCAAAGTCGCTATGCTTACTGCAACTGCAATCCATGCCCACCAAGACTGGTATGTAAAGGCCCGGCACAGCTATAACGGACGATTAAAAATAAAACTCAGCCCGGTAATCAATGGTCCTGTTACCTGGGGCACACTGCACCCCGTTATTCTTTTACCGGAAAACTCTGTGAGTTGGTCAGCTCTGGAGCGGGAGATGGTACTGCGTCATGAGTTGGGTCATATCCAGCGGCGTGATTGGTTGGCGCAGTTATTAGGGCAGTTGGCTGCGATTTTATACTGGCCGGTGCCCGGTATCGGCAAAGCGTTGCGCTCTCTATCACTGGAGGCTGAGAGAGCCTGTGATGATAGAGTGCTTGCCGATGGCGCTACACCAGCGGATTATGCGGCACTGTTGTTGCGTCAGGCCAGGGTTAATACACTTCAGGTTAATACCCTGCAGGCTACCGTGGCCCTGGGTAAACCCTCGGAATTAGCCCAGCGTATTCGGCATATTATTAATAGCTATGTGGATCGCGCTGGAGAGCGTCGTGCGAGGTTATGGTTAAGTGCGGGTGCCAGCCTGTTTTTGCTACCTTTCGCCTCTATCCAGGCTATTGGTAGCCTGCCTCAGAACGGGCCTTTATCAGGCAAGTTATTAATCCCCATTGCGACAGCGGCAAAGCAAAAGCCGGTCAATAATACCGCTGTGAGTTTTGGCGAGAGTTCGATAAATATAAACAGGCCTACTCGCCCTGTCTTTACCCAAACCTTGCCAGATTTTCCTGAACAAGAGCGCGGTGGCACTGCTATAGATTCTGCCACATTACCATTTTCTTCACCGCCATCCTCTGCGGAAGCGCTGAGTTTAAGCCCATCAACAGCGGTTGATGTAACTAGCTATAGGACTAATCCAGTCAGCAGTTCTCAAGCTAAATTAGTTTCACGAATGCAGCCCGAGTACCCTGCAGCAGCCAAACGTCGTGGCCTGGAGGGTAGGGTGATAGTTGAGTTTGATATCGATACGGATGGACGAGTGATTAATCCGAGAATCATTACCCAGGAAGCCTCGTCGATGTTTAATCGCGCGGTGCTCAAGGCCATCAGGGGTTATCAATATCAGCCCTATCGCTTAGGTGGGCAAGCCATCGGCTTACAGGGCTTGCAGGAGGAGTTTCGCTTTCAACTGATTTCAGATCAATCCACCAACCCCATGCCCTCCGGAGACAGTCGAGCCGGTCAGCAGGTGCCACCTAATTCCAGCTAATACTGGTCTTATTCTTCAACCTAAAGCTTTAATTTATAAAACATTTAGCAACGGTTTAACCACAGGTTTTTACTGGCGACTTCGCTCGCCTGCAAGAAACCAAACGACAGAAACAGGAGCATCACTATGAGCTTAACTCATGCCAATACATACAATACTGCATTCAAAACTTCACATGAATTTAGCCCTGCTAAAGATTTTCTCGGCGCTGCAATAATAGGTACAGCAATAAGCAGGGTATTTCGCTTTAGCACCAGCGTTAGTTTTAGCATATTAGTTACCGGTGGGCTGATCTATTTTATGTGCTCGTTGATTGCAATGGATCCGCCGGAGATGATTACCGAGAATATAGACGTTATTGATGTGGTGATGCCCAAGGATAGGGTGATCAAGGAGCAGGTTGACCCGGTTCCGCCAAAACCCGTTGACCCTGTTGAGCCGCCCGATATGCCTGAGGTTAAGCAAAGCTTTGAATCCGTTAAAAGCGAGCAGTTAGCAATGCTGCCCAACTTTACTAAAGGGCTTCAGAAAATTGACAGCGGTTTTACCTCCGGTCAAGCCATGGCGATTTTTAAAGTGGCACCGGAATATCCTCGCCGCGCGATCAGCAGAGGCATTGAGGGCTTTGTTGATCTGATGTTTGATATTACACCCGCCGGAAAGACCGAAAACATTCGTGTTCTTTATGCGGAACCCGAGGGCTATTTTGAAATCGTCTCCGCAAAAACGCTAGCCAAGTGGAAATACAAACCCGCCGTTGAGGACGGTGTGGCCATGGTGCAGAAAAACCAGACTACCCGCATTGTTTACGAACTTGAAAAATAACAAGCCAATATTATCGGTACATAAGGAGTAATATTATGAACTCTTCATTCACTCATAAACCCTTCGTTGAAGAAGCTTCCGAGATTGATTTAACACCGATGTTGGATGTGGTGTTTATCATGCTGATCTTTTTTATCGTAACAGCGACCTTTATCCATGAAGCCACGATCAATCTGGATAGGCCGTCGCCGGCTCCTCCGTCAGACTCATCAGAGCAAAAAAATATCATCGTGGCCTTGCAGGCGGATAATCAGATCATGCTGGAGGGACGTTATATTGATCACCGGGCGCTTCGAGCTTATTTCGAACGACATCGCGCCTCAAACCCTGAGGCCAGTGTCATTATTAATGCCAATAACGCGGCAAAAACTTATGCCGTTGCTCAGGTATCTGATGCCGCGCGACAGGCAGGCATCTATCAAATTACACTTGCGAATAGCGATGAGTAGAAATATCTGATTTTCTTGTTGCCTGATTTGTAACATCTATTCTATAGTTAGCACTTCAAATTTATTAATAGTTGATTAAAGCGATGAGCTTCTGTTTTTCTGCCGCAATGATTTCCGCACCGCGCCTGCTAGCCAAGCGTTGGGTGGTAGGGTGTGCGGCCGGAAAATATTGATGTTTCAATAACGAGTTTTTCCAAGGGCCGCAGACAAAAATCTGCGGCCTTTTTCGTTTTGGGTCCAGATATAAATACTGCCGCTATGATGTGAGGGCGTCATCATGTTAGTGCGCATAAGTTACCTGGTAGTCATTATGATCTGGACCACGACACCACTTGCTATCAAGCTGGGGAGCGAAACTCTGGTGCCGGTCGCGGGTTTGACTCTGCGCATTTTGCTAGCACTGGTGGTGGGTTGTCTGCTGTCTACCCTGTTGGGGTTTGCCAGTTTAAACATTCGCCAAAACGGGCGGCTGTACTTCGCCGCCTCTCTCGGCATTTTTCCCAATATGATACTGGTCTATCAGGCCTCTCTGTATCTGCCTTCAGGATTGGTGTCACTGATGTTTGGCTTGTCTCCGTTTTTTACCGCTGTTCTGGCGGGGCCTATTCTTGGCGAGAATTTATTGCAGGCTCGTAAGTTGCTGGCTATTGCGCTGGCGGTTGTCGGGTTGGGCATTATCTTTCTTGACGATATGTTAATCGGGGAGGATGGCGTGATTGGCTTTGGCTTGATGCTGCTTTCCAATATTGTATTTTCCTGCAGTGCGCTCTGGGTAAAAAAATTGAACAGTGCCTACTCGGTGGAGCCGCTTGAGCAGTCACTGGGGGCAATGGCCTTTGCCTTGCCAGGTCTTGGGCTAAGCTGGGTATTATTTTTTGGTATAGAGCCGGTTAGCTTTAGTGCGACATCGCTAAGTTCTTTGTTGTATCTGGCGTTTATCGGTTCGCTGCTGGGCTTTGTTACCTATTACCATATTCTAAAACATCTTGCTGTGGATGCCGTGGCATTGATACCGTTAATCACTCCCGTGTTGGCGATTTGTCTTGGAGTTATCGTGGCGAATGAATCCGTATCCTATGGTTTAGTGATGGGTAGTGCCGTGGTGCTACTGGCCCTGGCCATTCATCAAAACCTATTAAGCTTCAGGCGATTTCGACTGCAAAAAAATCGTTGAGGGGGATGTTGGCTGCCTGGTTTTTTCACGCTTTACGTAATTAAAGCTTTAAGGTAGTTTGCTTGTAGTTGGACAATCAATCATGGTTTCGAAGGAGTGAAGCATGAGTTTACGCAGCAGGCCCGGGCTTTGGGAATGGCCGTAAGCTAGCCAAAACCCGAAGATATTTTTGTTCAGGATACGGGTGGTGGCAAAGGACATACGGGGATTGTGATCGGCCTGCCCGAGAACGGTAATAGTATATATACCTGCGAAGGCAATAGCGGTAATCGCCTTACGATTGGCAAGCGGGATACAGGGGCTATTGATCATTACCTTGATGCGTTTGATGATGATCAGGGACTTGGTTTCCCCGAAAAGATTTTGCTATTAGGAATCTTGCTGGCAGTGGGACACGTTAGGGCTGGCAGCCCCTGTTTCAAGTTTTAGCGGGGGCTATATATTTAGAAAGAGCCGTTCCTGTAATACAGAACCGCTATAATATGCACTGAATAAACGGCAAAAATTTATGCAGTGAGGTTTAAAAAAATCTGTCTGGCGTAATAATGATGGAGTCGTCTAAATGCTATGCCGCCAAACACACCAATAAACATTACAGCCGAACCTCTACCCAAAAAAGCCGCTATAACCATCAGGCCAAGCCATAGCGCCACCAATAGGATGAGTGCGCTTTGGCGTGATGCCGATTTTATGGCTAGTTCAGCAATAGCTGGTTTCTGCATACAGGCACTGACCAGCTTCTCCCCAAAAACAGAGCTATAGCGTTGCCGTTTTTTTCTCGACGCCTTTGAAAATTCCGAGCGCTTATGCTCTTCTATTAATGCATCGGCAGCTTGACTGGCTGTTGTTCTTGAAATCATAGCGCACTGTCCCTGATTGGCTTGATGGTTTATCTCGAATAATACCGCTCTCTGCTGGTGACATTCAAGCAGGTCTCGTTCAGTTCCTACGGTCGTTGCTGGGTAGAGACAACAAAGATATTACCGCTTCAGGCAATTTATCGCTACAAATCGGTTTGCCACCGTAGAATTGTGTAGGGTAAAGGCTTAATCCGTAACTTGTTGGTAATGCTGGGCTGGCTTAGTTTGGCGGCAATAACGATATACTTCTTTCATTGAGCACATAATCGGCTGAACCTGATTATGCTGCCCTCCAGTTAGATTAAGCCCACTCAAAGTTATAGGCAGGTGAAGGTGTTATTGCTCCCGTGTGTGTTTTCCTTTCGATCTATCGAATTCGTTAGAAGCGATTCAGTTAGAAACAATTGCTTGATGGCTTGTTGTTGGAGGACATTATGCGCGCAAAAATAAGCTATGGAGTCATTATACTGGTTCTGATTCTAGTATTGGGTGGAGCCATCGGTTTTAAGCTCTATAAGCAGGCTGAAATCCGTGAGTACCTGGATAACAGAGAGACGCCAGCGGTACATTTAAATGCAACGCTGGCAGTTGCCGATAGCTGGGATCAGCGTTTATCGGCTATTGGTTCTCTGCGATCACAGCGGGGTATTGATATCAGCAGTGAAGTGGACGGGGTGATTCGGCGTTTGCATATAACACCTGGCGAGCAGGTACAGGCCGGTGATCTTCTGGTTGAGATGGACGATACTGTGGATCGCGCCACCTTAAAAAGTGCCAAGGTGCGGTTGGAGAAAACGCGCCGGGATTTTGAGCGCGATCGCACGCTGTTTGAACGGGCGTTAATATCTGAAGATCAGTTTGAAAACAGCCGCAGTGAGTTTGACAGCGCCGAGGCACTGGTCGAGGAAACGCGGGGCATTATCGACAAAAAATCCATTGAAGCGCCCTTTGCCGGCCGGGTCGGCATTCACAATTTGGCGGAGGGCCATTATCTCGGTAAGGGCGATCCACTGGTCAAGCTGGAGGCTTTGCAAAGCCTGTTTCTGGATTTTCATTTGCCAGAAAAACATCTGGAAAGTGTGGCGCCGGGGCAGCAGGTAAGGTTCTCCGTTCCCAGTTTTGGTGAACAGGTATTTCAGGCCGAAGTGAAATACGTGGATGTCTATATTCAGGCAACTACCCGCAATATTTTAGTGCGATCAGTGGTGGATAATGCCGAACAACATTTATTGCCCGGCATGTTCGCCAATGTAACCCTGATTATGGATCAGAGTCGTCCAGTTGTCACCGTGCCTCGCGAGGCAGTGGCATTCTCTCTATATGGCGAAACAGTTTATCTGTTAGAACCGACTGGAATCGATGGCACTGGAAATAAACCTGATCAAACCGGCTGGAAAGCTCGCCGACTTAGCGTGAAGACTGGTGATGTGCGTAATAACCAAATCGTTGTTGAGGGGGTTAGGGCTGGTCAGGTCATTGCCCGTGATACCCAGCACCGATTGCTGGAAGGTAGTCCGGTGATAATTGAAAATCTGGATGCCTTGCCCTTAGATAGAATGTCCTTAGATAAATCGCCCTTAGATAAATTGTCCATGGATTCATCTGCGTTGGACGTGTCAACATCTGACAGTTCAGGGGTGAGAGATGCAAGTCCTGAGGTGGAGCAACACTAATGCGCTTTACCGATTTGTTTATTCATCGTCCGCTACTGGCCTGGGTGGTCAATGCGTTGATTCTGATGTTCGGCATTATCGCCTTTACCTATCTGGATTTACGACCCTATCCCCACGTTGAAGGGGCGACGGTTATAGTCACCACTGCCTACCCCGGAGCCTCAGCCGATGTGGTGCAGGGTTTTGTCACTGGGCCATTACAGCGTTCAGTGGTAGGGGCCGAAGGCATTGACTACTACACGTCAAGTACCACCGACGGTCATTCCTCGATCACTATCAATGTAGCCAAGGGTTACGACACTGACCAGGTGGTGAGTGATGTGATTAGCAAGGTGGCTGCTGTGCGAGGTGAGTTGCCACCCAATGCGTTGGAACCTATCGTTCAAAAAATGGCTGGCGATACACCGCCGGTATGGGTGCGTATTACAGACGACGCCATGACACCTGAGCAGATCACAGAGTATTACTATCGAGTAGTACGGCCGCGCCTGTTTAGTGTAAAAGGCAGTGCCGGCATGAAAACCATCGGTGAGCGCCCCTTTGCCATGCGCCTCTGGTTAAACCCAGTGAATATGGCGGCCTTTGATGTCACCGCCGTAGACGTACAGAGAGCGGTGCGCGCCAATAACTATATCAGTGAGGCGGGAGAAATTCGCGATACGGTAGTCGTACAGCCAGTCCGAGCCATGACGGATATCAGTACCGCCAGCGCATTTGGCGATATTGTCATTCGTGAGCATGACGGTGCATTGGTACGAGTGCGGGATGTGGCAACTGTTGAGCTGGCCTCAGAGCCGGTCCGTGCGAAAGGCTTTGTTGACGGTGAGCCGGCTCTGTTGATTGGTATCAGCATGACGCCGGATTCCAATCCTCTGGAGCTCAGTAAAAATGTTCGTCGCGCAGTTAGCGACATGCAGGGGCAGTTACCCGCGTCGATGAATATGGAAGTGTTCTACGACCTGGGAAAATTTGTTGGTCGCTCTCTGGATGAAGTGACTAATACGTTATTTGAAGCACTGGCCATTGTGGCTGTGATCGCATTGCTGTTTTTTGGCAACCCTCGGTCGGTACTGATTATGTTAATTAGTATTCCCCTGTCACTGGTGGGTACGTTTCTGATGATGTGGATGTTGGGCTATTCGCTCAATTTATTTACTCTGTTAGCACTGGTGATTGCCATTGGACTGGTGGTGGATGACACCATTGTGGTAGTGGAAAATATTCACCGCCATATTGAAGAGGGCATGTCGCCCATCCCCGCAGCAATAACCGGTGCCAGAGAAGTAATGGCACCGGTTATTGCCATGAGCTTAACCCTGGTTGCCGTGTTTTTACCGGTGGGTTTTATGCAGGGCTTAAGTGGCGAATTAATTTCGGAGTTTGTATATACGCTGGCAGGCTCGGTGGTGATTTCCGGCATCGTGGCACTAACACTTTCACCCATGCTGTGCTCACGTATTCTGCGCAAGGAGTCAGAAACCGGTATCGCCCATTGGCTGGACAGCCGCTTTGAAGCCCTGCGTAAACGTTATGCCCGGGCGTTAACGCAGGCATTGAAATACCGTCTCGCCTGGGTATTGGTGGCGTTTTTGGTAGTGGCCAGTATTCCACCGTTGTTTTTATTATCGGAACAGGAGCTGGTACCGGCAGAGGATACCGGCTATTTACATGTAGCTTATTCCATCCCTCGTCATCTTAGCGAAGACTTTGCTACCGAGTCGGGTGAGCGACTCGGTGCGTTCTACCACGCCCAGCCCGAGGTGGTATCCAGTATGCGTTTTGAAAATATGATGGGCGTGGGTACGGTAGTAGCTGTAGCAGAATTAAGCGCTTGGGATGAGCGCGAAAGCAGTGTGCTGGACCTCAAGTCTGTGGTGCAGGACGAACTTAACAAAATGCCAGGCATAGAGGGTAATGCTTTTATTATTGATATTTCGCCAGCCGGTCAAAACAGCCAGGTACCCATTCAGATCGCTATTCAAACCACAGAGGACTATCGTGATCTGGCAGAGGTCAGCGATCAGTTTCTACAGGCGATGCGCAACAGTGGTATGTTTGCTTTCGTCGCCAATGACCTTAAGTATTCCCAGCCCCAGGTAGTGGTGGAAATCAATCGCGATAAAGCAGGCGAACTTGGGGTCAGCATGGAGGATATTGCCATCACGTTATCGGCCATGTTGGGTGAGGGTTATATTAATCGCTTTAGTTTTGAAGGAGAGAGTTACAAGGTGATTCCGCAGGCTCGTAACTCGGAGCGGTTTGATCGTTCTTGGCTGGAACGTTACTACCTGCGTACATCAAGCGGTGAAAGTATTCCGCTGGGCGCGCTGGTAGAAACGCATTTTCGCACCAAGCCTACCGCGCTCAACCAGTTTGGCGGTTTAAATTCGGCGACGATGAATATGGCCATGTATCCCGGTGTGTCGATGCAGGAGGCACTGGATTTTGTTAGAGAAAAACAACGGGAATTATTACCGCCGGGCTATCAGGTTGATTACGCAGGTAAAACACGGGCCTTTTTACAGGCGGGTAACGATCTGTTTTTTGCTTTCCTGTTATCGCTGCTCACCATCTATCTGTTTTTGGTGGCACAGTATGAAAGCTTGAGAGACCCTCTGGTAGTGTTGATTACTGTGCCGATGTCATTGTGCGGTGCCCTGTTATTTCTCTGTCTGGATTTTGCGACCTTAAGTTTGTTCAGCCAGGTTGGTTTGATAACGCTGGTGGGGCTGATCAGCAAACACGGTATTTTAATAGTGGATTTCGCCCGTCGTTTGCAGGAGCAGGGTATGGAGTTTCATGAGGCCATTGTCGAGGCTGCTTCTGTTCGTCTGCGTCCAATCCTGATGACTACGGCGGCAATTGTAATGGCTGTCTTTCCGCTGATGCTCGCCTCTGGTCCAGGAGCGATCAGCCGTAATCATATCGGTTTGGTGATTGTGGCCGGTATGTTGGTGGGGACTGTTTTCACCCTGTTTGTGCTGCCGGTTGTGTATACCTATATCGCTCAGCGGCGTGAAGTGGGTAATGAGAGGGCTGCTATAGAATAGCCGGTTAATCAGTAACTGTTCGATGATATGGATTTTGTCTTTGTTGTTGAGACCGTTGTCAGCATGGCAACTGGTGTTGAGCCCTCAGGGAAGGGCTTATGGTGTGTCTCAGCAGCAAATCCCAACGCTATCTTCAGGATGTCGACTTCTCTCAATTCAGTAGATTGATCTCTATATGCTGCTATAGGTCGTGTAAAGGTAGTGGCACGCTAAAGTTTTGTCTCTTAACCAGCCTGTTGCTGGCTTTGCATCGTGCCGACAAAACCTCCATCCACCAGTAAATCACACCCAGAAATATAAGAGGCCTCACGGGATACCAAAAACAGTGCAGCAGAAGCGATTTCCTGAGCCTGACCGTCGCGCCGCAAGGCTATCAGTTTACGCATAGCTGCATGCGATTCCTGATTATTGTCGGATTCCAGTTTGCCCATATCCGTTTCAATCAGACCGGGAGAAATGGAAACAATCCGTTTGCCTTCCTGTCCCCAACTCATCGCCTGCGCTTTCACATATGTGGTCAGGGCTTTTTTCGAATAGGCATAAGCTATCCCTGGATTAGTCAGTATCTGGTCGGCAAGGGTGGCGGCACGTTCCAGCAAGCCGGGCTCCAGCGGATTGGCCAGAGCCGCATCAACCTCAGGGTTTGGCGGTACCATATGGCCGCTCATCGAAGATATACAAACCGCACCAGCGCCTGTTTTAAGTGCGGGTTTAATCGCTACCAGAAATTCGACGGTGCCAATTAAGTCCACCTCAATAATTTTGTTCCAGGGTGCCATTTGCGGGGACAGACCGACCGTATGAATCAGACCGTCGATACCTTCACCTTTTGACAGCCCGTCCGCCACGAGGGCGATATTGTCCGTATTGCAGACATCCAGTACATAATAGCTGGCCTTTACGCCAAGCATTGCGCACTCCTCTGTCAGAGCCTTTAGCTTGTCTTCATTGAGGTCAGACAGAATCAGATTATAACCTCGTGAAGCTGCCAGTCGGGCACACGCACTGCCCATGCCGCCAGTGGCGCCAGTAATTAGTAAGGTAGTTGGTGATTGATCGGGCATATGAACCGCCTTGTGTTGGTTTTAGTTATGTCCCTGGCAACGGAATTCGGACAAGGGTGATTAATAGGGAATCATAACGCAAATCGCTGCACGGCAATGTTTACCAAGCTGTAATCTGCCTTGGCTTTAGCACCTCATGCAGGAAAATATACGTAACATGTCGAGTGGAATTGACTCCCTCGGGGTATAGTTAGACTCATGCTATTAAGCTTGGACAGTACTGGGTAAAGTAAGCTGACAGGTAGAAAAGATTAACAACGATAAACGCATAAGCATTCAGAGGGTTGAGCAAGATGTCTACAGAACTGGCGGGAAAGGTGGCGATTGTTACGGGTGGAGCTAACGGCCTGGGTCGTGGCACGGTCGAGTTATATCTCAAAGAGGGCGCAAAGGTGGTGTTTGCTGACCTCGACGAGGACGGCGGACAGGCACTGGCGACTGAATTGGGCAACAACGCTCGCTTTAAGCGTGCTGATGTTTCCAGCAAAGCGGATATGCAGGCCCTGATAGATTATACCGTCGCTGAGTTTGGTGGGCTGGATATCATGTTCAACAATGCCGGTATTACCGATCACGCCTTCGCCAGCTTGCTGGATCTGGAGTTTGACCAGTTCGACCAGATAATGCGGGTGAATGTGCTCGGGGTAATGCTGGGTACGCAGCTGGCTGCGCGTCATATGGTAAAAAACGGCGGCGGCTCGATTATCAACAATGCCTCTATCGGCGGTGTATTAGCGGGGCACGGTTTCCCTACTTATCGAGCGTCAAAGGCCGCTGTGATCAGTTTCTCCAAATGTGCGGCCATCGAATTGGGCGAACACCTGATTCGAGTCAATACTATCTGCCCCGGCAATGTTATCACTGATATGGCCAGCTTTGCCGCGCCGGAGCCGGGAATGACGGCGGAACAGAGCATCAGGATCAAGGAAATCATCAGCGAAGTCAGAATGAAACGACAGCCCTTAAAGCGTCAGGCCTACTCCATTGATATAGCACAGACGGCGGTTTTTCTGGGTAGTGATCGTTCGCAGCAGATGACCGGCCAGGTGCTGTCCGTGGACGGGGGTGCAACGGCGGGCGATGCCCAGAGTTTGATTGCTGAAATGCTTGAGGCACGCAAAGACGTCTAGGTCTTACGATAGGTATCACAGGCGCCCAGATAGTCTGCGCAGCAAATAACAATAATTTTAAAGTCATCTACGACGGTGGTACGAGGTATGTCTCTTTCGAGTCTGGATAGTGCGACACCCAAAGTGAATGTTCAGTCTGAGCTTAAAGCAGAAACTGAACTTATGCCAGAAACGCCCAGCAGCTACTGGGGTGAATTTCGGCAACATTGGCGCGCCCTCGCAGCAGCTACTATTGGTCTGAGTTCGGCCATGTCACTGAATGCCTATGTTTCCAGTATTTTTGGCCCTTATCTGCTGGACGCCTTCAACTGGTCCAAATCCGCCTTTGCCTTGATGGGGGCTTTGTCGCTGGTGACGCTGATTATCGTGCCGTTAATGGGGCGCTTAACGGATTTGTTTGGCGTAACGCGGGTTGCGCTAATTGGCATCATCGGTTACCCCACCAGCCTGCTTTTGCTGAGCCTGATGAGCGGTGATATTCGTACTTTTTATATTATTATTTTTGCCCAGGCTATCATCTGCATGAGCACAACGACGGTAGTGTATTGCCGTGTGGTCGCTGAGCGGTTTAAGTTAAGCCGAGGGATGGCGCTAGCTATTTGTGCCTGTGGCCCTGCTGTTGCCGGCGCACTGGCCAGCCCGTTACTGACCACCTATAACGATACCTTTGGCTGGCGCGCAGGCTATCAGGCGTTGGCAATCTTTTCTGCAGTGATGGGCATCATTACTCTAATACTTTTACCCAAAGAGATGCGTAACCTCACCACCAGTCGCCAAGCCAGAAATGCGAAAAAAGACTACGGTACCATTTTTAGTAATCCCGCTTTCTGGATTATATTGGTGGGTACTTTTTTGTGCAGCCTGCCTCACGCGTTGGCGTATTCGCAGGTTAAAGTGATGTTGCTGGAACACGGCGTTAACTCTATCGAAGCCGGTTATATGGTCTCGGTGTTCGCTGGTGGTGTGCTGCTGGGGCGCTTTGTGGCCGGTATCGCACTGGATCACCTGCCGACCTATTTGGTCGCTGCGCTGATTATGGGGTTACCCTGTGTCGGTATGTTTATCATGGCTACGCCAACCACTTCGATTATTCTGTTAGGGGTTGCCGTGCTTTTTCTCGGCTTATCTTTTGGTGGCGAGTCCGATGTGCTCACCTATACTGCTGCGCAATACTTCCCGATGGAAATATACAGTACTGTTGCTGGCTTATTGATCAGTGCAGTAGGGGTTGCCATCGGTGCTGGATCGCTGCTATTAAGTTATACCTTGACGGGCAGCGAATCTTTCAGGGTGTTTATGCTGATTGTGGGAACAACATCCCTTATTGGTAGCCTTATCTTTATTCGCTTGCGGTTTGTGTCTTTAGACTTTCCAAAGCCAGTGTAAAAACCGATAGTTTGATTTATGCCAAAGTACTTAAAGTGGTTTAGTTATAACCGTGCTCTGTACTTAGTCGTAAAGGCGCTAGTTTATGTTTGGAGAGGTACTATATTTCTATTGCTGGAAAATTATCGGATAAATCATATACTGATTTGAGCATTTTTCATTGGAGAGGTTTGATATTAAGACATTACCTCCGCTAATACACTGCTGGCTAACCCTGGCAATGCTGCTGACAATGTTATCGACCAACTCTGCAAGGGCAGAGACCTATGAGTTAGAAGGTCTGGGGAAGGTAGATCTAAGAAGGCACCTGCTTTATCTGGAAGACAGTCGCGGAAGCTTAAGTCTTGAGCAAATTGTTTCATCACAACAGGACTGGATACGGAATGGAAACGAGATTTTTAGCAAGGGATTCAGCAAGTCACACTGGTGGTTTAAGTTTGAACTTAAAAACCCCGGTGAAAAAAACCAGCAACGGATATTGGAAATTGCTAATGCCGTCCTCGATCAATTAGATATCTATGTTTTTCGAGGTGACCAGAAAATAACATCCATTAAAACGGGCGATCTACGCCCTTTCAGTACCAGACCTCTGGATTACCGCTTTTACGCCAAGTCCCTAACCTGGCACTCGCAGGAAGTGTTCACGGTCTATATTCACGTCAAAACATCGAGTGCTGTTCAGCTGCCAATCACTCTTTGGCAGCCGAGTGATTTCTTTGTGCATGAGGCGGATAACAATATCTTGCAAGGGCTTTACTATGGCGCGATGGGAGTAATAGCCGTATACAACTTATTTATTTTCTTTGCTCTGCGGGATCGAAGCTATCTTTATTATGTTGGGTTTATTCTATCCGGGCCGCTTTTCTTCCTAACGATTTCAGGGCAGGGTTACCGTTATATTTGGACTGACAGTATTGCATGGAATGAATTAAGCATCCCCGTTGGTATTTCGTTGCTCGTCCTGTTTGGTGCGCTTTTCACTCGAAACTTTATCGGTTTAAGTAAAGTATCGAAAATTCTTGATAGGTTAATCCTTGTTTTTGTAGCGATCGGTGGCATTATGCTCTGCCTTTCCTTTTTTCTGCCATACCGAACGATGCTAGCAATATTGATTCCCGTTTCGATACTCGCCTGTATTTCGGATTTAACTGTGGGCTGTATTGCCTGGTATCGTGGTGTCGCTTCTGCTCGTTTTTACGTTATAGCGTGGGTGTGTTTTTTAGTTGCCACGATTTTGTACTCATTACAAAAAATAAGCATACTCCCCAGTCATACCATGTTTGAGTATGGTGTTCAAATAGGGTCCATGCTCGAGGCGGTGTTGTTATCCTTTGCTCTGGCCGACCGAATACATGAAGAACGTGCTTTGAGGTTTCAGGCGCAGGAAGAAGCCATCAGTACTGTTCAACGACTAAATCAAGAACTTGAAAGTCGGGTAGAGGAAAGAACGGCAGAACTTGAAAGCTTGAATCAGAAACTCGAAGAATTGAGCATTACAGATCAATTGACCAAACTTTTTAATCGACGCTATTTGGAAGAGGAGGGAGAAAAAGTATTCATACGTTGTGCTCGCTACGGTCATCCGCTTTCCGTACTTATTATCGATCTTGATTACTTTAAAGTAGTAAATGATAAATACGGTCATCATGGTGGTGATGAATGCCTTCGGCGAGTATCACATTTGTTGAAAAATAATTTGCGGACACCGACGGATATTGTAGCCCGCTATGGCGGTGAAGAGTTTTGCATGCTGCTTCCAGAGACCGATGCCGAATCTGCATTAATTATAGCAGAGCGAATTCGCTCTCAGGTTGAAAATATGGTCATAACATCTGATCTGCAACAACTTAATATTACGACAAGCATTGGCGCATACAGCTTTATGCCTTCAAGAGCCTATGATTTGAATGAAGCTTTGAAGTGTGCTGACCAAGCCCTCTATCAATCAAAAGCTGAAGGGAGAAACAAAGTAACCTTGTTTAAATAATTCGCCGTCGGCTGGTATAACTCCAAAGTAAGTATCGCTGGCTAAATTTCTGTATCAACTGCTTTCAGATAATGTAGGAAATCGCTCCTCATCCAGTAATTCGTAAGGCCTCAAATGCGCTGGATCAAAAGCCTCTGGCGGCGCACCATTCCAATGGGCGTCGGCGGGGAGCATAGAAGTTATCATTGCCCAGCGCGGTGTATCGGACATGTTGGCACCCGCGCCGTGGACAGTAAGGTGGTTGTGCACAGTGACGTCGCCCAATTCATAGGTCATGGGTTCTGATACGTCAAGATCCAGTAATTCAGGCCAAACATCGGTAATGTCCTTGCCATCATAGGCGGTGTAGTTACCTAACACCCCGACTTTGTGGGATCCGTTGATAAAAGACATGGTGCCTTTCTCTGGCCCACAGGCTTCCAGTGGAATCCAGAATTGCATCCCGCCGACGCGATCAACGGCAAAGGTAATAAAATCCTGATGGAAGCTGGTTGGGCCATTACCACCGCGTTCAGATCGTTTTGCAGCCGGTAATTTGGGCACGAAGGTATCGAAGAAATAGCGCACGCCGATGCCTGATTTGCGGTTCATCAGCTGTTTGGCGCTTTTGGCTATACCAGTCAACATGGCTTTTATTTCGGGTATCTCCAGCCCTCCGCAGGGGAAGGGGTTGAAATAGGGTTGCCGAATACCAAAATCTTCGTTGCTGGCGCCATCCTCACCCATCAGCATAATACCGCGTTCCAGTAGTGCCTGAACCAATTCAGGCAACAAAAAGCCCTTGAGCTTAACCCAGCCGTATTGTTCATAAAACGCAACTTCTTCGGGGGTGACACTCCGGCAGGGAAAGCCTTCCATTTGCTGCAATTCGTGGTTTGTTAATGTTTTCATGACGCCAACTTCTAGTCGTTAATAAAATGATTGATCAAGCTGCGCTGTGTTATCTGGGGACATTTAGCCCAATATGCTTTTACTGGCCCAGCA
The DNA here is from genome assembly GCA_965661375.1 of Oceanicoccus sp. Lineage (GTDB taxonomy): Bacteria > Pseudomonadota > Gammaproteobacteria > Pseudomonadales > Dasaniaceae > Oceanicoccus. The sequence continues at coordinate 124,837 of CBFIDJ010000009.1, forward strand.
CGCTATATAGCACAAGTTAATTGATAACGAAGTCTTCTTCCTGACATCTTACGTCAATTTATCTCCACTCTATGCCGCCTCGTTATTTAAGCCTCGAATTCAAGGAAGCGCTGGTCAGTAAGAGTCTGGTGGAATTGTAAAAAATGGGTGTCACAGGTATCAGCTAGAGCGCTGTTCCAGCGCACACTGACGGAATTGACCAAAACCGTATAACCCGGTGTGATCAACCCGTCTGGTTAAAGCCCGCACCATGAGCGGTGATATTGGAATCTACCGTGACATCGTCGATTTTCCCTGATCTTTCACCATAACCCCATCCTGCTTTAAATGGCTGCTGCTCCGCTTTCTCGCCGATTTTTAAGCAGTCTCTGCTGATTGATGCCATTAGCATTCTGCAGTGCAGCAGTATCAATTGGAAGAGATGATAAAGGTGCGGAACTTATCGAACCGGAAAAGCAAGGTTTTTGTATAATTCTTATAACAAATTTCGAAAAAATAGCTCTTCGGGGCGTTGGAAATATTGGGGCGTTGGAAGAAAAAAGGAAATAGTTAATAGAGCATGGGTGATGGGTCAGAGTGTTGAATAGAGGATTAATACGTGATGAAAAATAATATGTCTCCCATTAGAAACAATCTGGCTCTGCGCAACTTATTTCTCACGGCTATGGGGTTTATTATCCTGTTATCAGGAGCGAATATGTCCTCTGTGGCCTTTGCAGGAAAAAAAGATAGCACTGCTATCCAGCATGATTTTTTGCCGCCCCAGGATTTGTTCGTCGCAAAAATTACCGTGACAAATGATAAACCGACTCAGTTGGATGTTATCTATTATCACGATGCTCAGGTTACAGCGGGAAGCCATTCATTGCGTTCCCTCTCATTGCGTAGTGATGGCCAGGCAATAACATTCCCCGGGAATAATTTTCTGACAGTGATTAATAGCGCATCGTCGAAGGCTTCTGTTCAGCAGGAGAGCACCTATGTTATGACTGTCAGCAAAAAAGGCGAAACAGGTTTTGATCTGGTGATTACCCGTGCAGATAAGGTCATCGCAAAAGGCTTGGGTATTTTTGATCCTGATGATCCGCAGTCCATGCTGATCAGCGGTTGGACCGGGGTAGTAGAGCCCTATGGTGTGGTGAAGTACAGTATTCACGATGATCAAACGATTAAAGGCTATTATCTTTCCAAAATGTCTCCCGATCATCCGGGTGTGGACACGGCGACAGGAAATACCGAAAACGGTTTTCCTGGTGTGTATTCCTTGGTTTCTGAAGAAAAAAGTGGCCGCATATGGGGGCCTCAGGAATGGGAATTAAATCGCCGAGGTGATGTGATTGATTTAGTTTGGAGAGAGCATGGCGGTGTGATTTGTCGTGGTTTTGGTATCGTCGATTCACAGGATCCTCACTCAATAATCGTTAATTATATTCCAGTTAAAAAATAATTCACCGGAGTTTTTTGATCGGCTATTACTAACTGGTAATTTGTCTTTTTAAATTTCAATTAAAGTTTATCCATGTTTTAAAAAAATGCCGAAAGCGTGGTTTTAAGTATAAAACTGTACGCAAGATGTTGAGCGCATTATTCCTGTCTCCTTTATGATTGTTCAGCATACGATAATCAAAATGTTGAGTAATTTTTTTCGGGATTTTTATGCCTAGTCTCTCCTATTAAAAAGAGAATGAAAATTGTTCATCATACATTTAACAACGGAGTTGAATTAACATGATAAACCTCAACAGACGGCTGATTTTTTCTGCAGTTGCTGCCAGTTTGGCCTGTCCGCTACCTGCTTATTCTCAGTTAGAAGAAATTATTGTTACCGCGCAGCGGCGTCAGGAGAATTTACAGGATGTGCCTATCTCGGTAGTGGCAATCAGCGGTAATGAATTAGCCAATAGCGGTATCGATGCCACGCTAAGTATCCCGGAAATGGTGCCCAGTGTGCAGCTGCTGCGCTCAGGCCCAGTGGCCATGTTTTTTGTTCGTGGTGTCGGTAACACCAGTGCCGGTACCGGTGAGGAGGCGGCCAATGCCGTATATATCGATGGCGTTTATGTCTCTGATATGAAAGGTACGGCACTTAAGTTCAATAACATTGAACGCATTGAAGTATTAAAGGGACCCCAGGGAACGCTGTTCGGTCGTAATGCATCCGGTGGTCTGATTAATGTTATTACCAAAGAGCCTGGCGACCAGTTAGAGGTCGATGTGAACGTAGGGTTTTCCAATTACGATACGACGACCATGCAGGCGTATGTGGCTGGCCCTATCAGTAATAATTTAAAGGCAGATATTGCTTTGACCAGCACCGACCAGCAAGAGGGTTGGGGTGAGAGACTGAATGACGGTGATGACGCTTTCCTCGGCTGGGATTGGGGTGCGCGTTCCAAGTGGGTACTGGAGCCCAGTGACACAACTAAATTTACTCTGTCGGGCGAATACGGAAAAATGTCCAGTGACTTTTCCAGTAATTTCTTACTTGCGCAAGGTGCAGTCAGTGCGCTTGGTAATGATTCGGCTGATGATGAATTCGATACACGTGCTAATGAGGATACGTTTACCGATCAGCGTAATTCAGCGCTCACCTTAACCGCTGAAATTGATTTGGGTTGGGCGACGTTGACCAGTATCAGTGGTTATCGTGATAACGAAACAGAAACTTCGTTGGATGTGGATACCGGCCCGGTGCCGTTGGTTCGCATCAATATCAATTCCTCAACTACCACTTTTCAGGAGGAAATAAGACTCGCTTCCAATGATACCGAGCCGCTGAGTTGGCAGACTGGATTGTTCTTTTTAAATGCTGAATCTGAGTTAAAGCCACAGCGCCTGACCGGCCTGGCCTTTGGTGCATTGGATAACGGCAATAGCGTGTTCTCCAAGCTGGAAACAGAATCGGTTGCGGCCTTTGGTGAAGTCACTTACGCTTTGACCCCGACCACGCATATTACCGCTGGTCTGCGCTATACCGAAGATGAGCGAGATCTAAATGGTAGTGTTGTACCGTTAGGTACCGGTGGTGTGGTAGTGACTCGCCGAGATTCAGTCTCTGATGATGAAATGACTTATCGCTTCGCTATTCGTCAGGATATCGGTGATAACCACAATGTTTATGCGTCCTATAACCGTGGCTTTAAATCTGGCACGTTCTCCATGTCGGCGATCCTCAATGATCCAGTTGATTCGCAGACAATTGACGCCTATGAGATCGGTTTGAAATCAGAGCTGTTAGATAGTCGCCTACGAGTTAACGTTGCAGCTTTTATGTATGACATTAGCGATTATCAAATACGTGCAGTTGCACCGGGAGCAGGTGCTAATGCGGTCCTGTTGAATGCTGCTGAGGTAGAAGTAACTGGCCTGGAATTAGAGTTTGAAGCCGCCCCGATGGAGGGTTTAAACATTTTTGGTTACGCCACCTTCCTTGATTCAGAATATGCGGATTTCCCTGGTGCATTATTTACCTATCCCAATCCCTCAAGCTGTACTCCGGGTGCCAATCCCCCCGGTAGCTCTACCGGTGCCCCAACGGGAGGCTCATCAAGCTGTATTGGCGATGCTGCAGGTAATGATACTCCCTTGGCGCCAGAATTTGCCGCGTCCTTAGGCGGTACCTATACCATGGCAACCTCAGGTGGTGGCGAAGTTCGAATGACCGCACTGTACAGCTATAACGATGGTTTCTCTTTTGAATCTGATAATCGACTAGTGCAGCCATCTTTTGGATTGTTAAACGCATCTGTGGCCTATCAACCCAATGCACACTGGAGTGTTGAGCTTTGGGGACGCAATTTAAACGATGAGCTTCACTATGTGCAAAAAATAGGTTCGTCAACGGGTGATTTTGAGGTGCCTGCAGCGCCGAGGACTTATGGGGTGAATTTTCGCTATACCTACTAGGATGACAATTTAGTTATCAAATTCTTTGGGTTCCCTCGATATTCATGACGTGTAGGTTCGCATGAATATTTTAGCGTCGGTTTGTGTATTCAGCCGACGCTTTTTTTTGCATTGCTATTCAGGTTGTGAGTGTTGTTTAATATTGCGTTCGAAACTTGTTTTCAGTTGAGATGGTTTCTGTTCAGCCACACCCGTGTGGAAAATTCTGATTAGACTCACCTTTCAAAATAATGAATAACCATGAAAAGCAAGGAAACTACTGATGAGTTCACAGAGCGTTTATCCACTACCTATATCCATTGAGGACATCACTGCCAGCTGGCTGACGGCTGCACTGCGGGAAAAATATCCTGATATTACTGTCGAACACTGCGATATTGTCGATCTGATTCGCGGCACTTGCACAAAAATTCGTATTCGACTTGAGGTCGATAAGGCCGGCAGGCAGGCCGGTATTCCGACCAGCTTTATTCTCAAGGGAGGCTTCGAGCCACATAGCCGCAATATGTATCATATGCATAAAATGGAAGCGCGAGCTTATGGAGAGTTGTTGCCAGATCTCCCGCTACAATGCCCTGATTGTTATTTTGCGGCTTTTGATGATGAAGCAAAGCAGGGCATTGTTATTATCGAGGACCTGGTGGCAAGAGGTGTTACTTTCTGTCATCCGCAAGTGCCTCAATCCCATAATGAAGTTGCCAACAGGCTGACAGCGCTGGCGGCATTTCATGCTAAAACCTGGCAAAGTCCCGAGTTGAAGCCCGGTGGAAAATGGGACTGGACACATAATGTGATTGCCAGTTTTTACCCGTATTTTAGCCAGTTTTTTGTAGGCGGTAGTTGGGAGGCGTGGGCGAATTCACCTCGCGGCGCGGCGGTCTCTGTGCGATTTCATAGCAAGGCGTGGATGTCTGAAGCGCTGGAGAAACTGGTCCGTTTTTCTGAACCTTTTGATAAATGTATGCTGCACGGTGACACGCACTTGGGTAATCTCTATGTTGATCCCGATGGCACTCCCGGTTTTTTTGATCCCCAGCCACATCATGGTCCCGGTATGTACGAAGTCGCCTATCATGTTTGTGGAGCGCTGGATGTTGCCGATCGCAAACGTTGGGAGGGGGCACTGGTGCGTCACTATCTGGACGAATTGGCGCGTCATGGTGTTACTCCTCCGGAGTTCGATGAAGCCATGCACCAGTACGCTGTATTTTTGGCGCTGGGCTATTGTATCTTTCTGGTGAACGATACCGAATTTCAGACCGAAGCGATTAATACCGCTTACACTGCCCGTTTCAGCGCGGGTATGATTGACAATAATACGCTGGATATCATTACTGCTTTACCATGAATTACAGTCACTTTTATCGGCCAGCAACTCAGGAGATTTAATTATGGCCTTTACGGGCCCACTTGAAGATCGTATGGCGATACGGGATTTTTATGGGCACTTCTCCTATGTCAGTTGCAGTGAAAATCTGGAACAGTGGCTTGCCTGCTGGACTGAGGATTGCCAGTGGAAAACCGATTACTTTTCAGTGCATGGGAAAAGCGAAGTTCGGGAGCAATGGGATGTGCTCTGGACAAATTTTGATAAAGTTATTCTGTTGAGTGAGCTTGGCTCTATGGTGGTGGATGGCGATAAGGCTTCAGTTGACTGTATTATGCGGGAACTTGTCCAGTTAAAAGATGGCAGTGTCATGAAACTTGCCGGGATTTATCGGGATACCCTGATAAAGCAGAATAATAGCTGGCGATTTTCAAGCCGTAATTTTCAGATTTCTATTGAAGAAAATCGATAATTGATTTCTAGTGGTCCTCTCAAAAATTATTGACCTTGAGCTTAGAGATACGGATCAGGATAGGCAGTATGAGACAACATTATGGGCGCTATAGCACCTATCATCAGCTAGAGATAAATGCTCCAGCTGAAGAGGTTTGGTGTGAAATTGAAAACTTTGAAAATTGGCTAAACTGGAATCCACTGTATGTTCAATCAGCGGGAAAGTTTATTCTGGGTGAAACAATCCAGTTTACCGTGGCGATTCCGGGGATGTCTCATCAGCAAGGGCAAGCTAAGGTTATTGTGTTAGAGCAAGGTTCCCTGGTTCAGTATCAAATGCGTAGTATGGGGGGGCTTTCTGTTGCCACGCGTTTCATTGAAATTAAAGCGATTGAAACATCGGTTGGTGAAGGTAATCGCTGCAGTATGGTCAACGGAGAGTGTATGGGGGGGCTATTGGCGCCACTATTGTATAAGGGGTTTGGTAATAAAATTCATCAGGGTTTACAGGGCATGAATGAAGCATTGAAGCAGCGGATGGAAAAATAATTGTCTTGTTCAACCGCTTTTTGCTGAAGGGAAAGTGGTTCTGGCCAGTATTGAGCTGACTCACCGCTGCGGGTCAACCATCACTTTAAGGTTTTTGGATCCAGCCCTTAACTGTTCAAACATCTCAGGAACCTGCTCCAAACTAATGGTATCGCTAACCATCGTTTCGGGCGCAATGCTGTTGGGTGATAAACAGTTAGCTTCAAAGGCATTGACCGTCTGTTGAAAATCACCCAGCGAGTAACCGAGCGGAAACAGTATTTTAACTTCTTTAAAATTACCCACAGCGGGTACAAAGACTTCGTCACACATACACATGCCCATTGATATAACCGTACCCATCGGGCGTACATAATTCATCGCGCTGTTGATTATGCCACTCTTGCCGACACATTCAGCAACCATATCGTAGGGCTGTGTTGCCAGTTGTTGGATGACTTCGGGGTCGTCCTGCTCGTGGCAGAGGTAGCGGTCTGCACCCATATTCATAACTATCTCGCGCCGATGTGCCGAGCGGGATAATACCGTAATGTCGCCAGCACCCAGCAATCGGCCCCAGTAAATAGCTGATAGGGCCATAGCACCTGCGCCCAGCACTAATAAGCGACTTCCTTTCTGGAATTGAGCTGAGCGCAGGGCGCGACGACCGCAGGCCATGGGCTCGACCAGCGCGCCGTCGGCAAAACTCAACGATTGTGGTAATGCAATGAGTGAGGTTTCCGGCGCGGTGATGTAGTCCGCCATGCCGCCAAACAGAGGTTTACCAGCGGTACAGAACAGGGGGCGACCCTGTTTGCAGGTGTCACAACTGCCACAGAATCCGTTTGGTAAGCAGGTCACCCTGTCACCAATCTTAAGCTGTGAGACTGCTGGTCCTGTGTCGACAACTTCACCCGAATATTCATGACCTACTCGGCGGCCGACGGCGTAATCAAAATGGCTGCCTGAGGTCATGGAGATATCGCTGCCACAGATACCACAGCGGTGTATCTTGAGCAGTACTTCGTTGCCGATGGGTTGAGGGATGTCTAGCTGGTTAATGCTGAGAGGTTTGTCAGCGCCATTGAACACGACAGCTCGCATAGTTGTCATTGAAAGCATCCATTAATTGTTTTTGCTATTTCAGAGCGTTATCGGTTATTGGCTCGGTACTAGTGATGAAAAACTGAGGCAATATATACCCGCTACTGCTCTGTCATTTTTTGTGGTACTGCCAGCGGGTTCAGGTACTCGGTATGTTCCAGCACGGTATTACCACGAATACGAGTAAGCATAATGTATTCATTCTTATAAAGGCTGCCATCATCCAGAGTGGCCTGTGCCCTGGCAGTGATCACAACGAGCTCCGGGTCTTCCGTTTTTAAAATGACTACATCGCTAAATTGTAATTTGGAGCGTCGCTCGGCACTGCCAGCTAAAACCGCCTGTGCGGTATCGCGCCCTTTATATTCGTTAGGTATACCCTCGGGAAGAAAGGGCAGGCGCAGGATAAAGTTGGGGGCAACCTCTCCGGGGAAATGATCAAAATTCCCCTCGGCAAAATTATTGACCCAGGCATGGGCCAACTCAACGATATTACTCATGGGTAGTCCTTCCTTATTTATTCTGTTTTTCCAGGTTTTTCTACAGCTTTTTGTGGTGCTACGTATCGCCAGAGGTTAGCGTCTTCCGACAGGCTTCGCCAGAGTTTTTTGTAGTAAATATCGGAAATCAGGGGGAGTAAAAAATAGCCCTCAGTCTGCGTAAAATATGCAGATAGATGTACGTGTCATATCGAACTGTAGTAACGGTTCGGTCCTATACTTAGCGAGTTATCAGTATGAGAATGTGGGAATCAATAATGAAAAAATATCCTGTTAGAATTCCGCCCCTGAGCCCCGATAATTTTACTGACCTGCAAAAAGAATTGGTGGGTGATTGGTCCAATATGAATTTTTGCCGGGTTATCGTACAACACCCCGAAATGTATAAGGTATTTCTGCCTTATATCGAAACGCTTATTGCCGGTAGCAGCTTACCGCCACGTGATCGGGAGATTCTGGTGTTGCGTGCGCTGGCAGTTGCCGATGATGTGTATGAAACCCTTCACCACGAAACCATTGCACGCAATGCCGATATATCCGACGCTGAGATTAAAGCGGCACAGGGTGATGGTAACAATGAAGTGCTTTCAGATTTTGATAGATTATTGATGCGTGCGGTCGATGAATTGATGAGCAAGCAAAATATCAGTGATATAACCTGGGCCGGTTTATCTGAACGCTATACCGATAAGCAAGTGATAGAGGTGGTGTTTCTGGTTGGCTGCTACACGGTCATGGCTATGTTAACCAATAGCTTTGGTATTCCCATAGAGGAGAATGCTGAAGATGAGTTCACCGAGCTTCGTCAATATAAATAAGCAATTACTGAGCAAAGACTATGCAGCCAGAACGCTTTGAAATCGACATACCGCAGAACGAAGTTGATGCCTTGCAGTCCCGTCTCGAGCAAACCCGTTGGGCCGATGATCTGGGCAATGAGGATTGGCGTTATGGGGTCGAGCGCGGTTGGCTTGAGGGTATGGTTAGCTACTGGCGCGATGAATATGACTGGCGGAAAACGGAGAAAAAAATCAATCAGTTGCAACACTTTAAAGTGACGCTTGATGAAGTGCCGCTGCATTTTGTACATATTCGAGGTAAGGGGGCGAACCCTACGCCGCTGTTATTGCTACACGGATGGCCCTGGACCTTTATGGATTTTTACGAATTGATCGGGCCGCTGACAGATCCTGCTGCCTATGGCGGTGATCCGATGGATTCCTTCGATGTGGTGATTCCGTCACTACCGGGTTTTGGATTTTCCATGCCACTGACCCGAACCGGTTTGGATGTGCCGACGATTGGCGATTTGATGGCCAAGCTGATGATCGAGGTACTGAGCTATGATCGCTTCGCCCTGACCGGTGGTGATTTTGGTGCGGTGATTTCCGGTCAGATTGCGCATGCCTATTACGATCATGTCATTGCGATGATGTCTACTATTCCGCTGTTTCCGACGCTGGATCTCAATGCGATTACGGCGGAGAGTCATGGGGCTGATGAGCAATGGATGATTGATCGTCGTGCAGAAAGCGGTTCAAGTATTGTCAGCCATGTTGCCGTTAATATTAATGATCCGCAGACCTTGGCCTATGCTCTGGTGGATTCTCCCGTCGGTACCGCTGCCTGGATTTGGGAACGACGCCGTTCCTGGAGTGATTGCGATGGTGATTTATTATCACTCCATACACCGGATTTTTTATGTGAGCTGGCATCCATCTACTGGCTAACTCGTTCCATTGGTAGCTCCTCAAGAGCCTATTGGGAGCACTTTGCTTCAGGCATGCCTATCAAGGCCAGACATAATAGAAAGCCAGTCATCGAAGTGCCGGTGGCTTATTGTGTTCACCCCAAAGAAGTCATGTTAGTGCCTGAATCTATCGTGGCTGAACACACCAATCTCAAACGATGGCAGTTAATGCAGCGAGGGGGACATTTTGGATTTGCGGAATTTCCCGAGGCAATGACAGACGAGATTCAAAGTTTTTTTCGGGATTATCGTTAACCGCCTACATCGGTTTTCATCTATCTTGATTCAGAATAATAAAATACTTGTCGCTGATAACCTTTATCAACGCTTGATAGGAAAAACTAAGACATGAATTCAATTAGTAGCTGGCTGCTTGTGCTGATTCTTGTTGTTGTCGGCTTGTCCCTGACAGTCGGTGGTGTTGTTCTGGTCGCCGAAGGCGGTAGCTACTACTATCTCGGTGCTGGCGCCGCGTTACTGGCTTCGGCAATGGCTTTGTTGCGTCAGCAAGCTGCAGCGGTTGTTATCTATGGATGTTTATTGCTGGTAACACTGCTTTGGAGCCTGTGGGAAGTGGGACTAAACGGTTGGGCTTTGGCACCGCGATTATTATTTTTAGCGGTGATTGGACTGTTATTTTTATTACCGTCTATCAAACGTTTACATTCGGCTAGCCAGCTTTGGATTGGCATTCCCTTCCTTGCCTGTATCACTGGTATTGGCTTATCGGCGCTGTTAGCAGTTGGGTCGAGCGCTACCTCATATTCGGTTTCGCTTGGCCAGCTTTCAAATACGGAAGTTGCCGCTGCACAGGCTACACAGTGGAAACACTGGGGGAAAAACCTGGGCGGTCAGCGCTATGTGGCGACAGACCAGGTCAATACGGCTAATGTGGGTAAGTTGGAGTTGGCCTGGCGCTACGATTCCGGTTTAAAACCGCCTACCTATCTTAGTTTTGAAGCTACGCCGTTATTTGCCGATGGTCGTCTTTATGTCTGCTTAAAGCCTGGTATTGTAGCCGCATTAGATCCTGATACGGGCGAGCAGCTCTGGCGTTATTCCTCGCCTAAGGCTGAGCAAGTCAATTTCAGTAAAATATTTGGTGGTAAATGCCGCGGGGTTTCCTATTACGAAGCCCCAGAGCAAGGTGTAGAAGCGCGGGATAAAGGGGAGCTGGGTGAAAATCGTCTGCAAGTAGAGGGACGCACACAGGACTGTCCTAGGCGTATTATCACGATTTCCCCCGATGGTTATTTGCTGGCAATTAATGCTACCGATGGCCATCTTTGTGAGTCCTTTGGTCAGGGTGGTCTGGTCGATTTGCATGAGGGGATTGCACTCCCGGCGGGTACCACAGCTGATCAGGCGCGCCACGAAATCTTAGCGATGCCTTCATCGCCAGCAGCTATCGTCAACGGAGTGGCTGTGATTGGTCAAACGGTGACAGATCTTGGCTCGCTGGATTCACCCTCCGGGGTTATTCGCGGTTATGACGCGATCACAGGAGAATTGAAATGGGCCTGGGATGCGGGCCGGCCCGATCAAGCCCAATTGGAAGCGGGCGAGTTTTACACCCGCAATACACCCAATGCCTGGGGTGTATTCAGCGGTGATGAAGAACTAGGTCTGGTCTATGTGCCGACGGGTAATAGCCTGCCGGATTATTACGGTGGCTCACGCCCGGAAATTGCCGGGCCTTATTCCTCTGCTATTGTGGCGATTGATGTGCACACGGGCAAAGTGCGGTGGACTTTTCAGACGGTACATCACGATACCTGGGATTACGATATTGGCTCACAGCCAGTAGTGATGGACTTACCTGACTCGGAGGGTGGGGGCGGTGACGCTGACAGTAAATTTCCTGCGTTGTTAGTCCCTAATAAACTCGGCCAAATTTTTGTGCTGGATCGGCGCACCGGCGAAGCCTTCGACAGGGTGATAGAAAAGCCAGTACCACAGCAAGGTGCGGTGCCGGGTGAACGTTTGTCAAAAACGCAACCTTATACCACGGGCTTTCCATCACTCTCTGGTCCGGACCTCACCGAAGCGGATATGTGGGGGATTTCACCCATCGACCAGATGATGTGCCGCATCATGTTTAAGCGCGCACATTATCTCGGCCAGTTCACACCCATCAGCGATAAAAACACCATTATGTATCCCGGCACTGCGGGTGGCATTAATTGGGGCAGTGTATCGATTGATCCACAGCGTGACCTGTTATTTGTAAATACGCTGCGCTTTGCTAATTTTGGTCGGTTGATTCCACGAGCCGATGCCCCGGCGGATGGTTATGGTGGTAAAGAAGGTGATGCTATCTTTAAGCAAAACGGTACGCCCTATGCCTTTGTGCAATCGACCTTTATGTCGCCGCTTAAAGTCCCCTGTCAGCAGCCACCCTACGGTACGGTCAATGTACTGGATTTAAAAACGCGGGAACTGGTCTGGAGTAAAAGCTTTGGCACTGCCGCCACCAGCGGTCCCTTAGGTATTCCCAGTCTGTTACCCTTTCGGCTGGGGGCACCTAATATGGGAGGCTCGGTGGTCACTGCTGGCGGGTTGGCTTTTATTGGCGCTTCGCTGGATCGCAAGTTGCGTGCCTTTGATATCAGTAACGGTCGTGAACTATGGAATGCGAATTTGCCTGCCGTAGCGGCTGCGTCACCCATGTCCTATATATCGCCTAACACGGGTAAGCAGTATGTGGTGATTGCCGCCGGTGGCCACTATGGTTTACCCGGACCTGCAGCCAGTGCCGTAATGGCCTTTGCCCTGTCAGAGAATTAAGCGGAGGCAGTAGACTTTTATGCGGGATATGCTATCGCTGCGGCGTAAATTATCGCGCCTTCTAACCGCCTTGCGGCTAGAGTAAAGCCAAAACTAAACAGAGTATAAGGTGTGGCTATGATGACTTCGTTTAACCGCAATAAACAATACATGCAGCTCTGCTGGGTAGTCCCCGATCTGGAGGAAGCAATCCATCACTGGATAAAGACTACTGGTGCAGGTCCCTTCTTTATTTTTGGCGAAGTCCATTTCACTGAAAGTTTTTATCGTGGCCAGCCCATGGATATTGCACCGCATCGTGCGTCCATCGGTTATATGGGCGATACACAGATAGAACTGGTGCAGCCCCTTGGCGATGAGCCAGGGATCTGGAGGGATCTGGTGTCAGAGGGGCAATCCGGTTTCCATCATGTGGGTTTGTATAGCGAGCATTATCAGGCTGATGTTGATGCCTATCTGGATTCTGGCACAGAGATGGCGTTTGAAGGTTTAATGATGGGGGCCAAAACCTGTTACATCGACACCAGTAAACAGCTGGGCTTTATGACGGAAATCGTCACGGCCAATCCGATTGCCGAGCAGGTTTTTAACACGATTAAATCCGCATCCATTGATTGGGATGGCAGTGATCCAATACGCCCCTTTGGTTGACTTTGAAAAACTCAGTCTATCCCCGCTTAAACGTGTTCATCAATGTCCATTCTGTAACCTTTAGTGTTCTTTGTATGGTTCTCGCCCTGACTGGGAAAGTGTTAAAGTGACCAGTCTGTTCATAGACCTCTATGATATATATTTCAACCCTGTGATTACCTGATGGTGAGCCATTGTTTTTAGGGGCTGTCATAAACAATAAAGTCTGCATTTTTTCTAGCGAAAGATCAGATAAATAATAAATAAGAGCAAAACTGCCAATGAATGAAATAGAGATGGAGACTGAGCTTGAACGAGTAAGACGCGATGAATGGAAGCAGTACTGGCCTTTGGTGGCGTGCGCGTTTGTAGGTTTCGGTTTTTATTCAATCATTCCCGGCGCCTTGGGTTTGTTTGTGGAACCCTTGACGCAGGAGTTTGGTTGGAGCCGCACGGAGATCATGTCAGGATTATCCATCTCTGCAATTTCGGCTATTTTTCTCTCACCAGTTATTGGTGGCCTGATCGATCACTTTGGCTCACGCCGTATTGCTTTGCCCGGACTGATGCTCACTGCTCTGGCAATATCTTTATTTGGTTTTTCCGACGGAAGCATTGTGCTTTGGTTGAGTTTCTGGGTTTTTCAATCCTTTGTGGTTTTGCTGATCAAAGCAACGGTGTGGACGACGGCTATCTCCGGAACGTTTTATGCGGGCCGCAGTATGGCTATTGCCGTTACCATGAGTGGAGCGGCCTTCGCTCAAGCGGTGGTGCCGCCTTTAACACAGTGGCTTATTGCAGATTTTGGTTGGCGAAATGCTTATTTTTTTCTTGGGCTGGGATGGGGAAGTGCAGCACTGATTCCGGCGTTGTTTTTTCTCTATGATGCTAAAGATCGCGTGAGAATATCTTTAAAGAATCCGGCTGGCAATGAGCGTCAACAAACCGAGGAAGCTCTGCCGGGCCTGTCCTTTAAGGAGGCCCTGCGGAGTCCGCCGTTGATCCGTATCTGTATTGCGACGTTTATCGTAATGTTAACCGGTGTTGGCATACTGGTTAATCAGGTGCCTATTCTGGTGGAGTCTGGTTTGACACGAGAGCGGGCCGCTTACCTAACCAGTTTATACGGTGTGGCTGGAATCTGTGGAAAAATGGCAACAGGTTGGTTGATGGACCGATTTGACGCAGGGATGGTTGGTGGAATCACTCTGGGCGTATCCGGTTTTGCCTTTTTATTAATGCTTAAGCAAGTCAATAGCACGGCACTGATTGTTGTCGGGTTGATACTGATTGGCTATGCCGCAGGGACTAAGTTACAGATTTGTGCCTATCTAACAAGCTTATATGGTGGCCTGCGTAACTACGGAAAAATCTTTGGCATTATGTCGAGCATGATTGCCATTGGCGGTGGATTTGGACCTGCTCTGGCAGCCCTGGTGTATGACATGACCGGTACCTACACAGCGTTTATCTGGGCTTCCTTTATTGCTTCGTTGTTTGCAGCCTACTTGCTTTATGGGCTGGGGCCAAAGCCAAAAGAATTTTCTCCCACTGCTGCGTACACTTAATTGGTTACAGTCATTAATTGACTGTGGTATCGACTGACAAAGAGCAGGTTTGTAAAGAGCCGTTCATGGAATTCGCTATCCGATGAAATGTTTGTCTGGCTTTAAATCTATAACAACACTTACCTGGGCCGGCCATTGAGGTCCCGAAGGGACATATGGCATTGTAATATCGACCGACTTAACAATAATGACAATCTGGCTGGTTGTTGTATATGGCCATACTAAAAAGTATTTTTATAATTTTTCGCACTTAGAAAATCCCTATTAAAATCATTACCTAGCAGTAATGATTTCCTCATAGATATAATAGGTTGAGTGGCATAGAGTTGACTACTGTTCTTAATAAAATCGATCAATCAAGATCAATCAATTGAGTAGGAGGTGGTACGTATGAAAATGGATGATATGGTGCTAGTCAGTGTTGATGATCATATTTGTGAGCCGCCGGATATTTGGGAAAATCATTGCTCCGGTCCAGCTAAAGAAACTGCGCCGAAATTTCTTACCGATGAGCACGGAAAAAATTATTGGTCCTACATGGGGACAGATTATCCTTCCATCGGGTTAAATGCCGTCGTTGGACGACCCTTTGAAGAGTATGGCATGGAACCTACTAATCTGGAGCAGTTACGTAAGGGCTGCTATGACGTGCACGCACGTATCGATGATATGGATGTAAATGGAATCGCCGCGTCGATGAATTTTGGCAATTCGATTGCTTTTAACGCCAAGTGTTTTCACAGTGCATCTAACCTCGATCATGCCCGTCAGCATATTAGCGCTTATAACGATTGGCACATCGACGAGTGGTGTGGTTCCTACCCCGGTCGTTTTATTCCATTGGGTATTCTGCCAACCTGGGATATGGAAGCGTCGATTGCGGAAATGAAGCGGCTGTCTGATAAGGGCTGCCATGCGATCTCGCTGACAGAAAACCCAACCATTGTTGGCCTGCCCAGTATTCACAATGATTACTGGAAACCGTTTTGGAAAGCGGTTAACGACTACGATATGACCATCTGTCTGCATATCGGTACCGGTAACCCGCAGCCGCATGCATCGATGGAAACTCCGATAGAAGCCTGGATTTCTACCATGCCGATGTCCATCGCTGTCGGCGCTGCCGACTGGTTACAATTAAAGGCCCTACAGGAATACCCGGATATGCGAATTGCTCTATCGGAGAGTGGGCTGGGATGGATTCCGTATTTCCTTGAGCGCTGTGACTTCTCAAACTGGCGTCATAAAACCTGGACCCACTCGATTTACCAGGACTCAAAGCCCAGTGAAACCTTCAAGAAACATTTTCTGAGTTGCTTTATTGACGATGCTTTTGGGCTGAAAAATCTGGATGATGTCGGTGAAGATATGGTGGCCTATGAAGCGGATTATCCACACTCTGATACTGTATGGCCGGAGGTTCCCGAGCGTCTATGGCCAGCGGTACAATGTTTGACGGATAGACAGATTGATAAAGTGACCCATGAAAATGCCATGCGTTTCTTCCGCTTTGATCCCTTTGAGCATTTCAAGCGTGAAGAATTAACGGTAGGTGCCCTGCGTGCAAAAGCCGCGGCCAAAGGTGTCGATACCACGCCTAAATCAACTGGCGGTAGTGTGCCGGTTCAGGACGGTGAAGCTCGCCCAGTGACCTCTGGAGATATAATGGGAATGTTTATGGCGCACCAGGAAAAGAAAAGCGCTTAGCTTTATAAAAAAAACAAAAAATACGCTAAGTATGGAAGGCTGAGACACAGCAATCATCAATAGATATCTATTGAATAGTTTGCTGACAGTTTCAGCCTTTTTTTGTAGCTATAACTTGCCACTAACTTTATGAGTTGTGGTGTTTTGAGTTGCCGGTTTCCAGCTGTCGGTAATTACATGTTTTACATAAAAAGGAAAATAAGATGGCATTACCTGAAGCAAAACTGTGTATTGATGGTGAATTGCGCCCGGCCACAGGCAATAAAGTCTACGACAATATCGGTCCCTGGAGCGGTGAAGTGATCGGTACTGCGCCCGACGCTTCGGCTGAAGATGTTGAGGCTGCAATTGCCTCGGCAAGACGAGCCTTTGATAAAACCGATTGGTCGCGCAACCGAGAACAACGCTTAGCAACCGTTAAAAAATACCGCGATATCCTTTATGCCAACAGAGATCAGCTGATTGAAATCGCACGTCTGGAGGCTGGCTCGGCCATCGGTGCAGCGCACTTTGCCCAGGTTGATGGCGCACTGGATGGGATGGATTGCTTGATAGAATGCTTCTCGGAAGTCGTTTGGGAAGAAAGTCGCGGACGGCGCAATCAACTGGGTTTTGATAGCGAAAGAATCATTGTGCATGAACCGATTGGAGTGGTGGCTGCGATTACACCCTGGAACGTACCGCTCTATGTCAATATTGGTAAGGTCGTTGCCGCCCTATTAGCGGGTTGTACAGTCATTTTAAAACCCGCACCCGATACGCCGCTTGCGGCGACGTATATGGCCGAGCTGGCTTTGGCAGCGGGCGTGCCAGCGGGTGTGTTTAATGTGATCACCTCTGCGGACCCTGCAATGGCGGGTGAAATGTTAGTTGCTGATCCGCGCGTTAATTTGATTTCTTTTACGGGGTCAACGACTGTCGGAAAACGCATTATGGAAAGCGGTGCGGCCACCTTGAAGAGGGTTTTTCTGGAGTTGGGCGGTAAATCAATTAATCTGATTCTTGAAGATACCCCTAATTTTGCAGAAGTTGTTATGGGCGGCCTGGTGGTATTCCATGCTGGTCAGGGTTGCGCTACACCTACTCGAATGCTGGTCCCCAAAAGTCGCTACGACGAAGCGGTAGAGGCACTGTCAATGGCTTACGCTGGTTTTTCTAACATGTGGGGTAAGTTTGATGAGCCGAGCTGTGTGATGGGGCCTTTGATTTCCCAAAAGCAACTGGATCGAGTCAGTAACTATGTCGAGATTGGTAAAGCCGAAGGTGCTCGCTTACTGGCTGGTGGCAATGTTCGTAGCGATATGGGCGGAGGCTTTTTTATTGAGCCAACCTGTTTCGTCGATGTGACGCCCGACATGCGTATCGCGCAGGAAGAAATATTCGGCCCGGTGCTGGTTGTTATCCCCTTTGAAAATGACGAAGATGCTATTCGAATTGCTAATAACAGTGAATATGCTCTGGGTGGTATGGTTTACTCGGCAGATGTGAAGCGAGCTGATACTATTGCTCGTCGTATTCAGGCTGGCGCGGTTAGTGTCAATGGTGGTATGAGCATTACCGGCGATTTACCCTTTGGCGGCTTTAAAGGCAGTGGCATGGGGCGTGAATGGGGGCGTGAAGGTATTCAGGAGTTTTTGGATACCAAGGTAATTGCAACCCGCGTGTCTTGATCTGTTGTCAGGCTGTAGGTGACCAAGATTTGGTTCTCTACAGCCTGTCATTTAAAGCCCGGTAAGTTAATGTGTGAAAACAAAAAGCCCGTCATCTGACGGGCTTTTTGTTTTCATGGAACAGGTGAACTTTAGAAAATATAAACAGGGCTCAGTTAAAACCCAAGTTCAAAAATTTTCTCATCAAAGTTGCCGCCCAGCTTGTGATTGGCTTCATTCAGTTTGCTCTGATCGGCACCACTCAGGTAGCCGTCAATCAGCTGTTGATAGTTGCTGATCAAGCCCTCTCTCTCTTTTGAAAGGCGCATAAAATCAAAGCCATCGGAGTGCAGGCCCTTTTGCTGAATGGGAATATTGGCATAGTCCTGTTGCGGGATTGGCGGAAACTCTTTACTGTCGTAGGGCAGTACCGTAGGTTCCATGACTGGCTCTGGTTCCTCCCCCTCCGGGAAGTGAGTCAAAGACCAGATTTCGAATAAGCATGTCTCTGGCCCGGTGGGTCGAATACGGTAGGCCGACATGCTGGTCATTGATGGCAATAAAAAGTAGTGAGGGAATAAAAACTCAACCGCGTTAACCGGATCTGAGACGGCCACTGCGTTCAGGTCTGGAACCGGTTCGCCTTTTTCACGCAGTTGCTTGGTCACTTGATCCTGCACAATACCAAACCATGTCATTAACGCTTCATTGGGGTCATCCGGTAAATCTACATCAAGCAACTGGCGTGCGATGTCGACTTCTTTTTTATGCAGCATACCATTCATGCCTTCGCTCAAGAGCTCCATTCCCTTGAGTTGAGCCTGCAGGTTTTCGCGAATACTGAGTTTGGGGTCGGCTTGCTCACCTTGACCACCTGTATCGTTACCGTAGCGGGCGTTATACATGGCGGGTGTGGCGCGTTGTAATTGCGGGTGAGTTCTTAACACATGATAGCCTTCCATAAAGGCTTCCATGGCGATTTTCCAGTTAGCGGGTAGCTCGGTGGCACACCACCACTCAGCTCTCATGTTAGAAGCGCCATGAGCTTCCAGTCGATCTGTAACCGGTCCGATGCACTCACGAAAAGAGGGCGCATTGTCGTCGAGGTTGATAAAGACACAGCCGCCCCACAGGTCTACGCGGCAGGGGCGCAGGGCAAGATCTTCCTGGTCCAATTGCTCTTCACTGAAAAGGTGGCGGCCATAGACAAAGGTATTGTCGCCATCCATATTCCAGCGCCAGCCGTGAAAGGGGCACAGAAAACCCTGGGTTTTACAGTTGCCATGTTGATTGGTATCCACAAAAGGAACGCCGCGATGGCGACAGGCATTATGAAATGCTTTGATACCATCTTTGGTACGGACCACAATGATAGACTTGCCCAGATTAGAGTACTCGATCCAGTCGCCCACATTTTGAATCTGTTCCTGCCGGCAGGCCATTTGCCACATACGTGGCCAGAGTCGTTCCTGCTCCAGCTTGTAGAACGCCTCATCATAATAGCGCTCTACGGGAATGCGCTCAGGATTGGTGACTTTAAAAGGAACCTGAGAATCAGCGGGTTGTACACTTGCTGTAGCCATTTAACTTTCTCCTTGCCTACTCAGGGAGGCAGACCGCTTTGAACTGTGCCTAAAAGCTAAGCCTGGGTAACATGCCATGTGAGTAGAGTGTATTATATAGCACGAATTGTAGTTATCTTTATATTACTCTGTAACATATTGTCGTGTTGAGTTTGTTGCTTTCTTTCTTACCTTTTTCGTCAGTATGATAGCAATATATCACGCGGAATAAGCTGTACTGAATCAAGATAAATTATAAAGACTCGAGTTATTGTATTTTTTTGATTTAAGTTAAGTCTTTCTGCTGAGGATAATAAGGCATTAGAGTAATAAGTCTACCGGAAAACAAAAAGTTACAGTCAGTTAATATCTATCAGTTGCCGCATGGCTCAAACATCATCGGTACCGATTCGGCTTACCTGGTTTTTGCATTAAAGAGCAGGGGCAGCGTTTAAGCCAGGATAAAACCGGTATATGATAAGGCTTGTAGTTGATTGAATGTATAGATGATTGTGCAGTATGTCGTTAATTCATTTCGATGAGGACATGACGACAAAAAGAAGAATAAAAATCATGAATAAAAATTCCAACCAAGAATAACGAGCTGTTTTATAAAGAGCTAATCTCTGGGGCGCGCTATGCAATCTATCGATGAGTTATTACTTGCAGAAATTCCCGTTCACGATCCGGATTTTATGGCGGATCCACTGCCGCATTTCAGAGCGGCAAAACAACAACATTCCTGGTTGGCTAAAAGTGATGTGGGCTATCTGGTTCATGAATATGAAGCCATGAACGAGTTGTATTTTATGGCAGAGGAGTTGCATTTCCCCGCCGATACAATTGTGACGTATATGGGGGCTCAAAACTCACCCTGGGGTGTATTTACTCAAGAGTTGATGATCAATAAGCAGGGCGAGGAGCATAAACGTATTCGCGATTGCGTTGCCCGTGCGTTTACGCCTCGAAGCATGAACCAGGTGCGGCCGACGATGCGAAATACAGTGTCAAAGCTACTGGATGAATGGGCGCCAAAGGGTGCTTTCGATTTTGCAGAGTTTGCGGCGAATTTTCCGATTCGGGTTATGTGTGAAGTTATCGGAGCGAGTCCTGACGTTGTACCTAAAATTCGTGAATATCTTGAAGTACAGGGTCTGAGTTTTAGTATGGACCCTGAAGTATTGCCAGCATCTGATCTAGCGATTACTGCCTTAATGGATTTTGTCGATAAACTGGTGATTGAGCGTAAAAAAGCGCAACAAACAGTTTTTTCCAAAACGGTGGACAAAAAACCTGAGAATGGGGCAGATGTTACAGGCCTGTTAGATGAGTTGATTGCTGCCAATACCTCGGGTCAGCTCAGTGACTACGAACTGCGCAATTTAATGGTTTTCCTGTTTGCTGCTGGTTATGACACGTCAAAAAATATGCTGACCCTGATCATGCATGTGATGCTAACCCGGCCTGAAGAATGGCGACGCTGTGCTGAAGATGTGAGTTACTGTACCCGCGTCATGGAGGAGACCTTACGATTTCATAGTGTCTCCAATGTGCCGCGAACTGTGGTGAAGGGATTTAGTTATCGCGATGTGTTCTTCCCGGTGGGGACCTCGCTGCAGTTTATTTTAACCCTGTCTGGGCGTGATGGTGGCACCTTTGACAACCCCGATCAGTTTCTGCCCGAAAGAGCTGATGCCCATCGGCATTTAGCCTTTGGGCGAGGCAGGCATATATGCCTTGGTCAGTATCTGGCGCGCGCCCAGATTGAAGAGGGACTGCATCTGATTGCACAACGTTTGAAAAATCCACGTTTAGCGGGGGAGGTGACCTGGCGTCCCTTTATTGGTGTGTGGGGAATAAAAACACTGCCAATTATTTTTGATCCTGCATAGATCTCGATTTTTTTGCACTGAATATATTTGCACTGAATATAACGGACAAATTTATGGATTTTGGACTGACAAACGCAACAGTCTGTATTACCGGTGGTACCAAAGGTTTGGGAAAGGCCGCGGCCATGGCCTTTGCCAAAGAGGGGGCTCGTATTGCCATCTGTGCTCGACACTCAGAAGACATTGATCAAACCGTTACTCAATTGCTGGCTGCCGGTTCACCTGATGCTTTCGGTGTGCAGGTCGATGTGGCTGATCCTGATAATATTCAAGCGTTGTTTTCACAGGTTGAATCTCGCTGGGGTGAGTTGAATACCCTGATCAATATGGTCGGGCCAACGGCGCCAAGCCAGGGGCAGAATTTTGCAGAAGTACCCGATGAGCAGTGGGCCTTTTATTGGGAGGTCGGGGTTATGAGTGCAGTCCGTTGTACCCGAGCTGCCGTACCCTTGATGCAGCAGGCGGGCTGGGGGCGCGTGATTAATATTTCTTCCGTGTCATCTCGTATTGGTATGCCGATGGAATCGCCCTATATGACGGCTAAATCAGCATTGAATGGTTTGTCCAGAAATATGGCCATGGCATTGGCTGGTCAGGGAATTCTGGTCAACACGGTTACGCCCGGAGTGTTTCGTACCGAAGCGCTGGAAGACTATATGAGGGCCTGTGGCGCGATCGATAAGTATGACCCTGATAATCCAGAGGATGTCTGGAACTGGATGCAAGGCGTGATGGGTGGCCCTCACGCTGGTCAGGTTGGCCGTGTGGCATTACCCGAAGAGATCAGCCCTTTGTTGTTGATGTTGGGCTCTAAGGCTAACACCTATATTGTGGGAGCCAATATTCCTATTGATGGTGGTACGGTGTTTTCGGTGGTCTAAGCAAATAGGAACAATGGAATGTCTTTTTATAATATAAATGGTGGCTCACTATAAGCATGAATTCAATAAAACTTTGAGAGAGATTGAAATGACGGATACAGAAAAATTATTGGCTATTGAAGCCATAAAAACAGTGAAGTCTCGGTACTTCCGTGGAGTGGATTGTAGTGAATCTGAGTTGGTTCGAGGTATTCTGGCGGAGGACTGCGAACTGGATTATCGTGGTTGCTGTACGGATCCTACTAGTGGCAAGGATTATTTTCCCGCATTAAATATTGTGATGCAAGGCCGTGATTCCTGGTCATCGGAGGGTTTTGCCAAGGCAGGTATTGTTAGTGTTCATCAGAGTCATAACCATGATATTGAATTACTGGATGAGTACTCTGCCAAAGCAATTTGGTCGATGACTGATCGCTTAATTATGCCGGAGGGTTCCGATTATAAACAAATGACGGGTTACGGTTATTACCATGAGACGTATAAAAAATATGGTAAAGATTGGAAAATACAAACCTTAAGAATTGAACGACTTTGGGTGGGTAGCGAGTAAGCTTTGAGAATAACTGGACTTGAGTTTTAACGAAAAAGGCCGCTGAAAACAGCGGCCTTTTTATTTTTGGTTTAAAGTGAGCTAGCGATTAAAAGTACCAGTCAGCGGTTAAGCCGTAGGTGGCTTGTATCCCTGGTACAGCAGATAAACCGCCGTCACCAAAAAGATCGGCTGAGGTACGATAATCTTCATCGGTGATATTCTTTCCCCACAGAGTTAATTTCCAGTTGCCCACTGATTCAAGGCCGAACCGCGCATTCCATACGGCATAGGCGTCTTCTTCAGTATCTTCTGACAGGAATACATAGAGGTTTTGGTCATCTTTATAAACCACATCAAGGCGCCCGAAAAGCTCTACGCCATCAAACGCGGCCAGAGGTGCACGGTAATCAGCTCCCAGGTTGAAGCTGAGTTCAGGCGCATGATCGAGGGTTTTTCCTGACAAGTCCTGAGTACAGGTGCTAGTAGTTGAAGTTGCATATTCCGCACAGGGCGCACCTTCAAAGTCAGTGTACTCTGATTGAACGTAGGTCATGCTACCACTTAAGGTAACGGAATCGCTGATCAGTGCCGAGAAATCCAGTTCAACACCTTTGGTTTCAACCTCCGCTGCGTTGGTTACGATAACTGTTGCACCGGCTGGCACATTTTCAGATACCTGAAAATCTTCAAATGTGGTAAAAAAGATCGCGCCATTTAAACGGAGACGGTTGTCATACCATTCGGATTTTATACCCACTTCGTAGTTGTAGGCAATTTCCGGATCCCAGACGTAATTGTCCGGATCGAGACAGGCTGCTCCCGGCACAAGCCCACAACGACTAAATTCACGGTTTACCCCGCCGGACTTGAAGCCCTTGTCATGAGAGAAGTAAAACATACGATCATCATCATGTTGGTAGGTGATTTTCGCTGAATAGGTTGTTTCCTCGAAGGTAACCGGAAGGTCTACGTTCCGGTTGCTACCGGTTCTTTCGTCTTCGTCTTTGCGTATACCCAGACTCAGACTCCATTGGTCAGTAAAATCATACGTGGCATTGGCAAATTGACCATCACTGCCTATCGCGATTGCCGTGGTGCCTGAGAATATACCGGGAATTGAGGTAATACTTAAGGAGTCTTCATCCTGTTTGTAATAACCAATCAGGTAGGAGAAAGGGCCGTCAAAGTTAGAGGACCACTGGATCTCATGAGTTTCAATATCGAGTGGGCCAGTGTTTACGGTAGACACCCCTGGAGAAGCAGTTTCATCCCGATCAAGGTTCAGAAAGGTGATATTGTCTTCTCGAGAGTGAAGTGTGCTCAAGGTATGGTTGGCAACATCCCAAGTGATGTTCAGAATGTAGCGTTCTACATTCTCAGCGGTTTCACCGCTGGCACTATCGGCGTATCGACCAAGACTGACTTCAGGGAGCGGACTTGCTCCTCGTGCTACTGCAGTTTCAAGTGCTAGAGGGCTATATTTTACAATGGCATTGTCTTGATTCGAGGTTTGGTCGTGTTTCTCTGCCGTGAATTTAACCTGAAGGTCGTCGGTTGCATTCCACAGTAATTTGGCTCGCCAACCTTCTCTATCAACGTTTCGCGTCTCTTCATCCAGGAAAAAGTTTTTAGTGTAACCATCTCTGTCAACATCATAGCCACTGAAACGAGCGGCGAGCTTTCCTTCAATAAGCGGGATGTTCAAAATAATGCGCTTTTCTCTTGCGTTGAGATTACCCACAACGGCCTGAATATTACCCGAAAATTCATTGGTATCAGGATCAGCAGTAAAAATACGAATCGCACCTGAGGTTGAGTTTTTACCAAATAGTGTGCCCTGAGGTCCGCGCAATACCTCAACCCGTTGAATATCCATCAACTCAGTAAAAGCTACACCTTGACGAATCTGGTAGACCCCATCAATCATGGTGCTGACTGATTGGACCGTTGCTGCCCCAGTGGTGCCGACACCACGCATATAGATAGCGGCGTTGATGGCGTTAGATGGGAAATCCAGTGTCAGGCCAGATATGGCATCGGAAACACCGGAAAAATCAGTAATCCCCTGATTTTTTAGGTCATTTCCGGTTACTGCGGCGATACTGGCTGCTGTATCTTGCAGACCCGTTTCGCGACGCGTAGCGGTTACCATGACTTCCTCAAGCATCAGAGTATCCTGAGCGTTGGCATTTATTGCCGTGCCTATTCCCAGAGAAAGCGCGGTAAGACTAAAGAGTGGCGCTGTTTTTAGTAGCCCCTTTGATTTTTTGCGTAGGTGTGCCAAGGTAATTTGGTGTTTTGTTTTCATTCCGGTTCCTTCTTTATTGTTATTGCAACAACAGGTCGTATCTATTTGCTTTTCAACAAACTTATGCTTTTGTTTTTAACGCAAATGCGCGGCTGAATTGAAAAACAAGTGGATACAGGCCAATTTTTAATTTTATGAGTGGCTATATTTGAAAAAGCAGAAGCCTTTCTTTTGAGTGATTCAGGGATCACTTGACGACATCATAGAAGTTTGGCGAAAACTTTGCAATGAAAAATTGAACTCTAGTTCGATATATAGAATAGTGGTTTTGATAAAGGTCGACTAACCATAAACTGATGGAGTTGAAGCTTCAAGCGCGATATCTGTCGATAGCCGGGCAGCGTGGCTTTAGCGGGACTTTTTAATTGCCCTTTGACCCCATATGCACCTCGAAGAAATTAAATACTGCTACCAAGGCGCATTGGTGATTATTGGATAAGCTTTTAGTGATTTGAAGGTTTTAAAGTTTTTCACCGGTGACTTTGGCGGAGCCAAAAATCCCCATTTTGCATTTACCCGTCAGTTTATCGCCGTTGATCTCCAGGTTGTATTTCAGTGTAATCTTCATTGGCTTTTGCACTTTGAGATCAAATCTCAGCTTATTGCCGTCAACAGAGCCGGTGAAATCCATCTGGCCCTCGGGGCTTGAGAGATAGCCGTTAAGAGCGTCACCTTCAGTTTCAAAGTGTCCCTGCATTTCCTGCGGTCCCATTGGCGTAGAGAGCACCATTTTCCAATCACCATCGATTTCGACTGGGTCAGAACTGGCGGGTGTTGCGGATTCTACTACAGACGCTGGTACAGACGCAGGGTCTGCAACCGGTGCGGCTTCAAGGGTTGGGGCTTTAGCAGAAGCTGCTGCCTTTTCAGCTTTACCGGTTAAGTCCCGGCCTTCGATCACACTTAGCAGTTTAGGTGGAGTCAGCGGTAAATCCACCGGTACATCGCCAAAGGGCGATAGCGCATCAGCAATCGCGTTAACCAGTGTTGGTGTGCCGATAATGGCACCGCCTTCACCGCAGCCTCGCATCCCGCCCACGGTTTGTGAGGGTGTGCTGGCATGGACAAATTCAAAGTCAGGAATATCCGAAATCGCGGGCAGCATATAGTCCTTATAGGTTGCCGCTAAGGGATTGCCACGGTCATCGAAGCTGACTTCTTCCAGCAATACCGTGCCAATGGCCTGCGCCAAACCACCGGAAACCTGCCCTTCCACAATAGCCGGATTAATCGCGTTGCCACAGTCTTCGGCCGAGATCCAGCGCAGGATTTTAACAAAGCCGGAATCCGCATCCACCTCAACCACGCAGGCATTAGCCGCGCTGCTGAAGGTCATGGGCGGTGGTTGGTAGCGGTATTGGGCCTCCAGCCCGGATTCAAAACCGGGTGGCAGGCGGTCGGGTTCGCCGTAGGCGATATTGGCAATCTCCGCCAGCGGCTTGGATTGTTCGGGGTTGCCCTCAACGGAGACGATACCGTTGTCGATGCTGATCAGCGCGGGGTCGGAATCCAGCAAATGCGCCGCCAGCACTTTGATTTTTTCCGCCAGCAATTCGGCTGCCTTGATAGCGGCACCGCCGGCAATCACGCCCTGACGACTGCCAGCCGCACCGGGCGAAAAACCACCGCGAGAGCTATCACCTTCAAAGACGCTGACATGCTCGTAATCAACGCCGATACGATCGGCAAAAATCTGCGCCATGGTGGTAGCGGTACCGTGGCCCTGCGAATGTGTACTCATCGTAGCAGTGATAGTACCGTTGGGTTCGACTCGGACTTGGGCCAGTTCGCCGGTCATAGTGGCGATAGAGCCAGCGGCGCCCGTCGGTTCGATATAGGTGGCAATACCCAGCCCGAGATAGCGGCCCTCTTGTCGCGCTTCTGCCTGTTGTTGGCGGAAGGCGCTTACATCAAAGGCTTCCAATAATTTTTCCAGACACTCGGCGGGGGTAATGTCCTCCAACGGAATTTCCATACAGGAGCTGGTGGGTTGATCCTGCAGGGTCACCAGATTGCGACGGCGAATCTCAATGGGGTCGATGCCAATTTGCCGAGCGGCCTTGTCCAGAGCGGTTTCACGGGCCAGTGATTCCATCGCCCAGGGGCCGCGGTAGGCGGCGTAGCCGACGGTATTGGTGTACCAGCCACGGGTCAAAAAACCGTAGCGGGGCATTTTATAGGCCGCCCACAAAAACATATGCACAGCGATATTGCACTCTGACAGCTGCGGAAAGGCGCCGTTGTTACAACTGTAATCGCCATGCGAGGCGAGCAGTTTGCCGTCATTATCGAACGCGACCTGCAGAGTCATTTCCTGCTCGCGAGCCTGGTTGGCCGACACCAGGTTTTCGTAGCGGTCTTCAATCCATTTCAGTGGGCGATTGAATTTGAGTGCGGCCAGGATCACCGCGGTTTCTTCTTTCCACGGATGGTTTTTTAAACCAAAGCCGCCGCCGACATCCTTGGCAATCACGCGAATGGCGGTCTGCGGCATATCCAGCGCCTGCGACACCCAGCGCGCGACCATATGCGGGCTTTGGCAGGTGATATAAAGGGTCAATTCGCCAGCGCCTTCCGGGGTGGCTACCACGCCGCGGGTTTCCATGGGAGATTGAGAGATACGCTGGTGAACAATTTTATGGGTGATCAGGTGAGGCGCAGCTTTCAGCTCCTCCTCCAGATCCTCATCGATTTCTTCTTCGCCCATCTGGGCGGCAATATTGTTCTCCATCTCTGGATGTATCGGGCCAGAGCGCTGGGCATCCGCCATGGTGACAACGGGGTCCTGATCTTCATATTCCACCTCAACTAAGGAGGCGGCATCTTCGGCAATATGGCGGCTGTCAGCGATGACCAATGCCACTGGCTCGCCGACATAGGCCACGCGGCCATCGGCCAGTGGTGTGGTTTTGACGGTGGGTGAAGCCAGGAAGAAGCTGATCATATCGCAGTGCATGTCGGCAAGATCGGCCTGGGTATAAATGCCATGAACGCCGGCGATATCACGCGCCACATCGGTGTTGATGGAAAGGATCTTGCCACGGGCGATCGGACTTCTGGCGAAGGCGACATGTAACATGCCGGGAAGGGAAATATCATCGACAAACTGGCCACGACCGGTCAGCAGACGCGGGTCTTCCTTGCGCTTGACACGTTGGCCGATATAGCGCCCCGTGCCAGTCGATTTTTTCGCTTCGTTTTTTGGGGCAATGACTGGGCTGCTTTCGTAGGCTTTGCTGGGTGCGCTCATGATGGCTTTCCCTCAGCGGTGATTTCGGTGAATAGAGTGTCGGCTTCGGCGGTCAGCCTGCGCGCAGCACGGCGAATGCCCTGATAGCCGGTACAGCGGCAGATATTGCCCGACAGCGCCGCCAACAATTCCTCCTCGCTGGGTCGCTTGCCGTCTTCAAACAGTGCCGCCATCGTCATGGCAACACCAGGTGTGCAGAAACCACACTGCAGGCCGTATTCATCCTGCAGGGTTTGTTGCACCGGGTGAAAACTGCCATCGGCGGCGGCGAGACCTTCAACGGTTTTTACCGTGCTACCATCGGCCTGTACCGCCAACATCAGGCAACTGCGAACGGCCTTGCCATCGACGATAACGGTGCAGGCTCCGCAGACGCCGTGTTCACAGCCCACATGCACACCGGTATAGCCGGCATCGTCCCGAAGGTAATCCGATAAAGAGACGCGCGCCTCTACATCACCGCTGTAGTTACGGCCATTGATGGTTAATTCGATAGCGTGTTTGCTCATGCTGCCTCCCGGATAGCCAGTGCCTCGCGCAGGGCGCGGGCAAATAAACGGGTACCCACGGTTCGACGATATTCGGCGCTGGCCACTTTGTCATCGAAGGGGGTAGTATCGGCGACGGCGCTTTCAGCAATCGCCTGCGGATCAATATCATTGAGTGACTGGCCAAGTAGTAACTGCTCGGCGGATTTTGCTCGAATAGGTGTTGGCCCCATACCAAACCAGGCGAGACCGGCGCGGGTGATTTTTCCACCTTCAACTGCCAGCGCGCCGACCATGCCCACCAGGGCAAAATCTCCAGGGCGCTGAGCCAGTTCTTTAAACAGGCTGATATGGCCCTTGGGCCAGTCAGGAAAGAGGATGCCGGTTACCAGCTCATCGGGTTCAAGGCGGTTCATATAGGGGCCGAGGTAAAATTCCTCCGCTGGGATCTGGCGACTGCTATTCGATGACTGCACTTCAATAGTCGCGCCGAGGGCAACGGCGGTGGCGGGCAATTCAGCGGCGGGTTCACCCAGTGTGATCGAGCCACCCACGGTACCGCGGTTGCGGGTTTGGTGATGGCCGACATGACGCACCGCTTGCACGACCACGGGCAAATGCTCCGCGAGCAGGTCGTTGTCAATGGCTTCGCATTGGCGGGTCATCGGACCAATGCGGGTATAGCTGCCGTCGTGACTGATACCTTTTAGAGCCTCAATCTTATTGATGTCGACAATTATAAAAGGTTGGCTCATCCGCAGATTTAATAGTGGCATCAGGGTCTGGCCACCGGCCAGCACGGTTGCGCCACCGCCGGCTTCAGCGAGAGCGGCGCATGCCGCTTCGATGGTAGCTGGCGCGACATAATCAAAGGGAGCGGGCTTCATGGCTATTCTCCTGAAGGCTTATGGCTGTCCAGTTTTTCCAGCAACTGCTGCAGGGCAGGGCTGTCGAGTACGATGACCGGTGTTGCGGCACGGCGGCCATACTCAAAGGAGAACGCGGCTACCAGAACGATCAGTAAACCAATGGCGACCCCCGGCCAGAGGGATGAAGTATTGCCAGAGGAAGCGGCGGGTGCCGCAACAGCCGCTGGCTGAGCAGTCGAGGCAGCTGCAGTAGCGACTGTGCCTGCTTTTGCGGGTTGGGCGGGTTTAACACCTGAGACGATATCGCCAAAGGTTTTGAAGAATTTGCCGGCCAGTTGTTTGGCGGTAGCATCAATGATGGGGCCGCCCAGTTGCGCCATACGCCCCCCGACCTGTGCATCCACTTCATAGGTGATCAGGGTACCCCCGCTGGACTCACTTAGCTTCACCCTGGCTGCGCCTTTAACCGTGCCGGCAATGCCGCCATTGCCTTCCAGAATCAGTGTATAACTATTGGGTGGATTAAGGTCGGTGAGGGTGACAGCACCTTTGAAGCGCGCGCCGATGGGGCCGACTTTGACCTCAACGGTTGCGGTAAAGCGATCATCGGCTTCCCGCTCCAGCGTTTGGCAGCCTGGGATACTGGAGCGTAGTGTCTCGGAATCATTCAGTGCTTCCCAGACTTTGTTACAGGGTGCAGCAATTTGCTGTTCGCCGACCATTTGCATTGTGTGCTGTCCTCAATCTCAACTGTCTGCTTTTTGTTAGGTAATAAATTGATGTCTCCATTCTGACATCAATTTGGAGGAGTTGCGAAGTCTAACTCTAACGCGGGGTGCTTTATAGGGTTTATCTAAAATTTAATAATTTTGTGAAGGCCGGGCCAGCAAATAGTCGGGCGATGGTTTCTGATGGGATTGCCAATTGTTAAGTTGGCAGCAGAAAGCTTCGAAGCTAGTGTACTCTCAGGCAAACTATAAAAATAAGGGAGAGCAACCATGAAACGGAATAACTTTCGAAGTTTTCTGGTTTTGTTAACGATGACTTCAGCATTGGCGGGTACTGGAGGGGTGAGTGCGGGTGGTCCCCTCACTGACGAGCAGATACAACAGAGGGAACAAGCCATCTTAGGGCTGCCGCCACGTATTGCTCCCCTGGAAGAATCGGCTCTATCCGGGGAAAACAGGATAGCCGTGGAGGGGTTGAGAAAATCGCTTGGCGTAAAGCCACTGGGAGAAGGCGGTAAGGTGCCCGAATTCTTTTTGACTATGCTGAAACACCCTCAATTGATGAAGCAGCAGGCCAATTTGTCGGCGCAATTATTTAGCGGTGAGTTATCAGTGCGAGACCGGGAAATCGCCATTTTACGTACCGGCTGGTTGAACCAGGCCCCCTACGAGTGGGGCCAGCATGTGGATATCGCTAAACAGCTGGGGGGCTTAAGCAGAGAAGAGGTCGAGCGAATTACCGTTGGTTCCTCGGCTGCAGGCTGGAATGAGCATGAACGGGCTATTTTGCGGGCCGTGGAAGAGCTGCACAGTGACTCGATGATTTCGTCAGACACCTGGGCTGCTTTAGCAAAGGAGTTGAACGAAGCACAGTTACTTGAGCTGCCAGTTTTGGTTGGTGTGTATCAATCCATTGCTTATTTGCAAAACTCGGTAGGGTTTCGTCTCGACAATGGAAAGCAAGGTTTAATGGCGAGATAATCAGTTAGTAAAAAGTCATAACTAAAAGGGAGGTCGCAAGACCTCCCTTTTATTCAGTCGCGGGCTTGCGCCACGCTGGTGTTGTAAAGCCATAGCTAATTGTATTAGCTACTATAACGTCCGCCATTCACGCCCAGTGTATGGCCGGTAATATAGTCGGCATCTTCGGAGGCCAGGAATGCAACCGCAGCGGCAATATTTCGTGGCTTACCGGCACGCTTCATGGGCGTGGTCTGGGCAAATGCATCCACATCAACCGGGGCTTCACGCAAACCTTCAGTGTCGACAAAATTGGGCGGCACATTGTTGACGGTAATACCGCGAGTGGCGTACTCGAGCGCCAGTGCTTTTGTCAGGCCGATAACACCTCCTTTGGAGGCCACGTAGTGCGCCATTGCGTGGGCACCGGTCTGGGCAGAGGACGAAGAGATATTTATAACGCGTCCCCAACCGGCTTCAACCATTTCTGGAATGATCGCTTTGCAGCAAAGGAAGGGTCCTTTCAAGTTAATAGCCAGCAGATTGTCCCAGGCTTCTTCGGTGAGCTCTTCAAATTTACAAAATGGTGAGAGAGCAGCGTTATTCACCAGGATTGAAATATTCCCCAACTGTTTATGGGTGGCTTCAACTGCGGTAGCGATCTCGGTGGCTGAAGAGATGTTGACCTTGCAGGCCATTGCCTCAACGCCCATTGCTTTAAGCTGGTCAGCGGTTTCCTGAGCGCCTTCGATATTCATATCCCAAACGGAAACAGAGACACCGTCTTCCGCCAAACGCTCGCTGATAGCTTTTCCCAAACCTCGAGCTGCACCGGTGACGACGGCGACTTTACCTTTTAATGACATGGTTTTTCTCCTGACAGTTTTTTTAAATACAGAGTACTAAAAAGAGAGGCATAGACCGAAATCACTTTAGTCTAAGCCGTGCTTGTTTTTAATAGCTAGGATATCGCTTCAGTGCCTTTAAGTGTGGTTCTGTGCATCAAGCGGCCTGAAGCTTCATTGTAAGGGCGGGAGCGATGAAGCAGGCCGGGGTTGTTAAAAATAACCATATCCCCTTTTTTCCAGTGATGACGATAGGTAAAGTCATCCTGCGTGCACCAGTCGAGTATCTCCTGCAAAAAAGCTTTACCTTCCTCATCGGACATTCCCACAATATTGTCAGCGGTAGATCCAATAACGAGAGAGGTTCTACCGTCTTTTTGATTCCACACCAGGGGGTGCTCGGTGATAGGAAATACAGCATTCCAGCGAGCATAATCATCCTCCGTAGGGTTGTCGTAAAACCTGCGCCCGACTGCGGCGAGACAGTGCTGTACTCTTAAACTGGATAGTTGTTCTTTTCTGTCGGCGGGTAGCGCTTCATAGGCAGAAAACAGGCTGGCAAAATCGGTTTCGCCGCCTTCGCTGGGAGGATTCTCGCATTTCAGTAGCGTGGCTTTACCTGGCACGTTATAGGAGGTGCCGTCCATGTGCCAAAAGTTATTGCCAAGTACATAGTCAAGCTGAGTCTTATCCTCTTTGTCCAGTGCGATACGATAGACGTTTTTCTGGCTGGCCTCTGAACCATCCGCTGTGGTTTTCACATCGCCCATATCACCTAGCTGACTGGTCATCTCAACAAATGTGTCGTCGTCCAGATTGACTTGGGGAAAAACCAATACGTTGTATTTATTCAATGCTTCCAAAATTTTCTCTGAAACACCCTCGTTAGTGATCTCGTCAGCGGCAACCTGAACTGTGGCGCCAATACTGGGTGTAATGGGTTTAATTGTCACTTCTGTCATGGCAGTACTCCGTATAGCGATGTGCTATGAATTCAACAGTCTTTCTAACTATGAGGCGCTTTTAAATTAAAGGCTCGTGTTCGTATATGCGTACATAATTATGTATTCGCAGATAATTTAGTAGATACTACTATAGCTTTTAAAGAAATCAATAGGCTTTCATTAAAGTGAGTCATGAGTCTACTGGCACTTTGATACTGGCTGAGATTCATAATTTGCCATGATTCATCCTCAATATTTCACCATCTTGCCCTGGTCAGGTCTGCTTTACCTCGTTTAATCATCCTCGACAGATGCTAATGAGTCGCTACTCAAAGCTTCAAAGACGTTTACTTTCAAGAGGACTTTTCTATGAAATATATTAAGCAAATAGCCACTACATCGTTAGCTGCTTTAGTCATTGCGACAGCAGTTCCTGCCACAGCGGCGATTGAGGTTGAAACAGAAACCAAGGAGGCCGGTGTGGTTTTTGGTAGTGCAATAACGGGCGCGGTGGCCGGTGGGCCGCTGGGCGCCATGGCCGGTATGCTGGTCGGTGCCTGGCTTGGCACTAAAGTGGAGGCTGCTGATCGGGTAGACACATTGCAGGGGCAAGTCAGCCAGGCACAGCAGCGTATCGCAACATTGTCCTCGGAGCTGGCCAGCGCCAATGCGATGTCGGATAAGATGGCGCAAATTGCACTGGATCAATTACAGCTTGAGCTGTTGTTTAAAACCGGTGAAGGTGAGCTGACTGCCTCCGGTGCAGAACGCCTTGCCTATCTGGCGGATTTTCTGGTGGATAACGCCACCGTCAATATTCGGTTGGATGGCTATGCTGATCCCAGAGGTGACGACGCCTATAACCAAAATCTGTCAGAGCAGCGGGTTGAGTCGGTGGTGAGCTGGTTGACGAGTAAAGGGGTCGAGCGTCAGCGCATTTCTGCTTTTTCTCATGGCGCCAGTGCGTCCTCTGCCACGGTGGGCGATTATGACAGCTACGCCATGGAGCGGGTGGTAAAGATTCAACTGACGCGCGGTGATAGTAACGTGGCGCAGGTGACGCTTAGTCAGTGATGGTAGCGCAATCTCTAATAATGATTGAAAAAAACACAGGGAGGTGAAGCTTAGTTGGAAAATGTGTTCGGGGACTGTCGCAGTTTTGTGTCCGTCCCCGGCTTAATGCCCGTTTGCCCTCTGCGGCTGGGCGCAGGCAAGTAAGGAATTTTGGCAGCTTCAGAACTCGTCCCTTTTTGCTTCGCAAAAATGAACTCAAACATGCTTTCGCTGAAAGCCCCAAAATTCATTACTTGCTAACAGCGCGCCCTGAGTAGCCGCAAAGGGCAAACGGGCATTAAGCCTCACACTGTGCAAGCCTGCAGGTTTGTAAAACTTATAAAAATCAGACACTCACTCGATGTGAAGGAGATATCCTGTCCACCCTTCGAATCAATCAGGGAATGCCATACCAATCTTTCCAAGGCGGGGAAGTCGGCGTACCCAAAACACTCCCTTCGGTCGCGGGGCAGGCTCATGCCTGTTTGAGCGAACTATTTCTCCTTGAGAAATAATTCGTGAGTTCTGCAGCCGCCGCCTTGGAAAGATTGGTAATTCCCGATTCGAAGGGTGGACAGGATATCTCCTGGGCCGGGTGAAAAAAACTATCAATGATCAAAAGAAAAAGGTGTTATCGGCAAGCTAACAATAAACTCAACCCCCGAATTATCAGCCCGATTACGCGCCAACACCTGCCCGTCGTGATAATCAACAATCAAACGCACGATATGTAACCCTAAACCTAAATGCACGGTATCATCGAGGCTCTCTCGCAGCGACACCATATTATCGAACAACTGGCTTTGCATGGTTTCAGGTAACAGCGGACCATCGTTACTGACTATCAATTGAATACGGTTTTTATATTCCTCAACGCCTAATTTGATCACTCCATCAGCGGGACAAAAATCACTGGCGTTATCCATCAGCTTGTCGAGCATCTGAACTAACAAATCCGGTACAGCGCTGATTCGAAGTGTCATATCAGTATCCGTTTTGAATTCGGTATGTATGCGGTGCTTGGGACAAATATCCCGGTAGGCCTGTGCCAACTCATCAATAAACGAATAGATCTCAATCGTTTCGGCTTCTGCATGTTCAATGCTTTCCTCAACGCGGCGGGCTTCACTCATCGCCGTTAAAATATTGCCGAGCCTCATGGCCCCATCCTTTGCTCGTTGCTGGTAGGTTTGGCTATTGGCGTTTAACGCCTGCGACGCAAGATTATCCAGC
Organism: Oceanicoccus sp.; assembly: GCA_965661375.1. Lineage (GTDB taxonomy): Bacteria > Pseudomonadota > Gammaproteobacteria > Pseudomonadales > Dasaniaceae > Oceanicoccus. The sequence goes on from CBFIDJ010000009.1 coordinate 160,291, forward strand.
GAGGAATGAATAATCGCTAAAGGCGTTCGCAACTCGTGACTGAGTTTGCGCGACAGGGTTTGCAGATAATCAGTGTATTCCGCAATGCGTTTCATCAACTCGCTGTAATTGCGGGTCAGCGTGCCGATTTCATCCTTGGCATGACTATTGGGTAGTTTGGTGGTTTGGTAGTTGCGATCCTCCAGTGCTGCCTGCGTGGCGTTGCTGAGCCGGCGAATCCGCCATGACAACCAGCTCGCATATATGAGCAGTACGGCAACTGCGACTATAAACACTGCAAAGCTGAGGCTGAATAAGCGGTTAAAGGCGCTGTCGGTGAGTGCCGAGGTTTGTTCGCTACTTTGCTCTGCCACCAGTATTGCCTGAAGGTGGCCATCCGCGTGTATGGGAACAGCGGAACTCAATAGCTGATAGTCCTGACGCTCAACATCCCGGTACCAATGGCTAGCCGATAAACCCGTCAGAGCCGTTTTGACTTCCATCCGTTGGGATAAATCCACTGCATTGCTTTGCCCGTGTTTATAGTCGGTCAAAGTATTATTCGAAGTTTCAAGAATTGCGCGGTATAGCTTGCGCAATAGCCAGTGCGCTTGACCGTTTTGTTCAACCGCCGGATCGCCTGCTTTGGCAATTACCCAACCCGCAGGGTTCAGCAATTGCAGGCGGATACCCTCCTGCTGAAAAGTGGCCAGCGTGGTTTCTATTGACGTGGCCTGGTAGACAAAACGAGGCGGAGGTAAAGCACCGTAACTCGACTGAGTATGTGATCCGCTGTGGCGTGTTTCATCAACTACGGAAAACCCCAGTCGGCTATGGACCAGTGGCATCGGCATGGTGATTTCGAGTTGATAACCACTGTCATTATCAATCCATGAGGCGTCGATGCGTGATTCACGATAGGTGGTGTGGGGATTTAAAAAATAACGGGCGACGATGTCTCCCGGTGCTACGGCGGTAAAAATATATTCGCGCTCACCGGTAGTCAGTTGGAGCCGGTCACCATTGTCAGCCAACGATTGAGTGGGGTTGTTATAGATGACGTCATCGTCTTCAATTGTAAACGCTAATGACAGGTGCTTATCAAAGATGCCACAGCGATAGCGTAAAGCTGAAACTTCTGACAGCGCTATCCAGGGAATACTTTGGCTTTCATTATCCCACTCTTCAAAGTAACCGTCGGCTCTGACTGGAATCGTTAGGGGGTGGCAGTATATTGTGTGCTCTATAGGACTTGTTAAAGGTGCTAGCTTGCCATGAGGGTCAAGTTTTTCCGGTGATACTGACAGGCTGCGGGCGATAATGGCTGTAGCGGTTTCCAGATTCTGCTGTTGACTCTGTTTTAAACCAGCATCCAGTTCACGTAAATACTGGCAGCCGGCCCAGGGCAGGCTTAGCAAAATCAGGCCAACGCAGAGCAGTTGTTTATTTAGGCTCATTATTTCGGCTTGTTATTCGAGTTTATTATTCAGCATGCCAGCGGTAGCCCATACCGTAGGCCGTTTTGATGGCGTCAAAATCGGGGTCAAGTTGCAGGAATTTTTTTCGAATGCGTTTGATATGAGAGGTAATGGTATTGTCGTCCAGCACCACACTGGCGGCGTCCATTAGCTGCTGGCGGGTTTTGACCTGGCCGGGGTAGCGCGCAAGATCGCGAATAATCCAGAACTCAGTCACCGTGACATCCAATGGCTGGCCATCCCAGAGTACCGTCATCCGTGCTTTATTCAGGCTGAGTTTGCCGCGTTCGATCAGTTCTTCAATCGCCTCCGGTAATGACAGCGCATCGATTCGACGAAACAACGCGACGATGCGGGCGAGCATATGGGTCAGGCTAATGTCTTTTGTCAGGTAGTCATCGGCGCCGAGACGTAGTCCGGATACTTTGTCGAATTCACTTTCCCTTGCCGTTAAAAAAACGATCGGCAAGGTTTTGGAGCGGCTGCGTAACTCCCTGCATAACTCAAAGCCACCTTCAATATCGTCTCCCAAACCAACATCGATCACGGCCAAATCGGGCAGAGCGGCTTCAAAAGCGCTCAGTGCCGAGGGGCGATCCGAAAATACACTGACACGGTAACCCTGTTGCTGAAAGGCATCGCGGTAGTTTTCGGCGATGACCGGTTCATCTTCAACGATGACGATATGTTTGGCCATGTAATGCTAACTCCTTATCTATGGCGATAGTGTACTTACGCGGCAGAAAGACGCCAGTGCTTGCCACAATTCATCATAATTGCTCACGGGATTGACCTTATTCAAACCTTAATGTGCCTCTCCGGTTGGGTTTACTGACAGTTCGATATTTATGACCTGATATTTAAGACCTGTTGTCTATGACCCAAGGAGCACGGCAATGTTCAAATCCCGCTATCGAATGAACCCGCTGTTTGTAGAGGAGGAAATCCATTTTCGTCGCAAACGCCCCCGATTGCGGCTGCGCTTTCTGTTGGCACTGTTATTGACGCTATTGGTAACCAGCTGGCTGATGGTGCACAAAGCACAGGCTTTACCGACGGAAGAGCCGGGGGCGGGACAGTTGCTGCTGTCTTCCGTTGACGGCAAAGCACAGGACACAGCCCTGATGCTCGATAGCACCGTCCATTTTGATGTTAGCGGTATGGTGGCCCATGTCAGGGTAGAGCAGCGTTTTTTTAATGACAGCCAGAATTGGGTGGAGGGGGTGTATGTTTTCCCCCTGCCCGAGACCTCGGCAGTCCATCATATGCGCATGGAAATCGGCGACCGGATTATTGAAGGTAAGATCGCGGAAAGAGCGGTTGCCGAAAAACGTTATCAGGAGGCGAAAGCAGCAGGCAAGCGCACGGGTCTGGTCCGGCAGCAGCGCTCCAATATGTTCACCACCAAAGTGGCCAATATCGGTCCCTATGAAACGGTTTCCGTTACTATCGAGTATGTGCAAACCGTTGACTATGATCAGGGTCGGTTTAGCCTGCGTTTTCCAATGACGATTACGCCTCGCTATATTCCAGGTACCCCTCTTTCCTTAAAGGTACAGGGTGAAAAGATACTAACTGATCGCTTTGGCGACGATGGCCTCGAAGCAGAGACAGCAATCAAATCGCCTGTCGTGACCGCTATGGGGTGGGCGGTCAATACCGATCTGGTACCGGATGCCAGTGAAATTACCCCCTTTCTTAACCCGCTAGCGGCCACGGAGCAACGGATTATCAATCCGATTACCATCACCGCCCGACTCAATGCGGGCATGCCGCTGAGTGAGATCGATAGCGCTTATCATCGAATCACGACTCACAGAGTCACAGCCCCTCAGCAGGGTGATCACTACGCTCTTCAATTAAGCGATGGCGCAGTCTCCATGGACCGGGATTTTGTTCTTAACTGGCAGCCAGTAGTGGGGCAGTCGCCGCGTGCGGCTTTGTTTAGTGAGCAAATCGATAGTGAGCAAATCAGTAGTGAGCAAATCAGTAGTGAGAAAATCGATAGTGAAAATGTTGATGGCGAGCACTACGGGCTATTAATGGTGGTGCCTCCCATCATTAGCTCAGGCAGTCTAGGAATAACCAATCAGCCGCAAGCTTTGCCCAAAGAATCGATTTATATCATCGACAAATCCGGTTCCATGGGCGGTGTTTCTATCAGGCAGGCACGAGAAAGTTTGTTGTTTGCGCTGGAGCAATTAGCGCCAATAGACCGTTTTAATGTGATTGCATTCAGTTCAAACACCGAGAAGTTATTTGCACAGGCGGTGCCTGCCAATCAGCAAAATCTGGCCGTTGCTCGGCGCTACGTCAGTGCTTTACAGGCTGGGGGTGGGACAGAAATGCGGGCAGCATTGGATGCCGCTCTAATAAATGATGCTGAAGAAAAGCAGCACAGGGATGAAACCTACGTCCGCCAAATTATTTTTATTACCGACGGTGCGGTGGGTAATGAGTCAGCGCTTTTTAAAATGATTCACGAAAGATTGGGTAACAGCCGCTTA
>CBFIDJ010000010.1:0-69854 GCA_965661375.1 Oceanicoccus sp.
AATGCATGGGCGTGTATGTAATTTTAGAAATTACGGTCCCCCATTATTGCCACCTTAGTGGTTTCATTAATTTGGGCTTGAATGTCCGCTTTGGAGGAGAAAGCAGGAGGGTTTACAAAGGTCCGAAATGGGTCATCTTGTAACCAGGCGGTCAATTTCATCATCTTGACGCTGTCGTGCCATGAACAGACCATGAATTAAGTAAACTGCCCCCCCAGAATTCCGAAATTTACTATTTGACCTAAAGTAAAGAATCTTATATTCTTTACTTTATCGATAAAAGTAAGGAATACTACAATGCCTAAAGTAAGTGCAAAAAGACAAATAACCCTTCCTATAGATCAATGTCGACTTGCAGGGATTGAGCCTGGTGATGACTACAACAGCTATGTAGATAATGATGGTCACATAACTGTCGTAAAGCAATTATCTGGATCAGCGAAAGGTGTCATCAACGGACTAAAGGCTGACAAGAGAATGAGTGATGAAGCGTCATTACACAGCAGCCTTAGCCAATGATAGCAATCGACACCAATGTATTGCTCCGCTATTTACTGGATGATGACAAATCTCAATCTGCGAAAGCTACCAAGTTAATATGTGGATCGAAGCCGGTACTAATAACTGATGTGGTACTTACTGAAGCTATTTGGACGCTGAAAGGCGCTAAATATAAGCTGGATAAAGAAGGGATTATTCGTGTTATAAATGCTCTTTTTGAAGAGCCAAACATCCAGTTTGAAGATGGCCAGACCATTTGGCGGGCTCTTAATGATTATCGAAAAGCGGATGCAGTAAAGGTGGGAAATAAAAAGAAGATGGCCGATTTCCCAGATGCGCTTATAGTCAATAAGTCTAAATATCACGCGGGTTTAAACGAGGTGCCGTTTGGTGGATTGTTTACTTTCGATATAGCTGCGCAGGAAATTGAAGGTACAAAAAAACCGTAAAAGGAATATTGGATTGAGAAAGTGGTTTTGTAGATTGGAATAGTCCGTTTTGGGTCAAAGAACGACCGAACTCCCAAGTTTATTTGCAGCCGCTCAGTCGTGCCAATGAGAGGGCCTAATGGGTGGCACGAATGCCATTGATTTATCTCCTCTTATCATTATGTAGAGCTGAAAAGTGATTATTTAAAAAACTGTTGTTATACCTTCAAGACCAAAGATATCTTGTTATTTTTCTGCCAGCTTTTTCTGGGCTTCTGCCGCTTCAGCGGTTTTTTCCCGCGGGGCAATGGCATGGGCTTTTACGATTTCTGCGCGATTGTCCAACGCGTTGATAAGGCGCGCACGCTCGATATTGCCCGGAGTGCTGACAATCCAGAGAGGGCCATTACTGATATTTTCAAGTCCTTCACGGGCAACATTTTCCGGCGGTTCCGCCATATCAATCGGCATACCAAGGCGAGCCATCGCTGGCGTTGCAGTAAAACCTATAACCAGATGTAGTACATCGACGCCCAAGGGCGCCATTTCTGCCCACAGCGCTTCGGAAAAAATACGACTAAAGGCTTTTGAGGCGGTATAGGTTGCAAGGGTTGGTGAACCAAGATAATTACTCAGAGACCCGCCCAGGATGATGCCGCCACGCCCGCGTTGTGACATTAGAGCACCAAAGTGTCGAGAAAAATTGGCCTGCCCGAGTACATTGATGGAAATCACCGACTGAGTGATTTCCTCAGGCAACTCAACGAACAGTCCGCGCGTGTTGTTAGCGCCAGCATTGTAAATCATTAAACCGATTTCGATATCGTCTGTTTGTTCCCGCACTTTTGCCAGCACATCGCTTTGACTCAAGTCGGCGGAAACCACTCGTACCTCGGTGCCATTTTCACGTAACTCTATCGCCAGTTCATCGAGGGGGGACTGCTTGCGCGCAACCAACACCAGCTTAAAACCATCAGCCGCAAGATAGCGGGCGAAGGCAGAACCAACTCCTTCGGAGCCACCAACCACCAAGGCCCAGGGACCATATTTTTTGAGATTGATCATAATTCTCCCCCTAATTGATTAAGTGTTTATTGATTGGAGACACTAATCCTCAGATAAGCCGTGCACTTCATCCCAAGTCACACCCACCTGTTCCGGGTCATAAGGAATGACCGGCTTGGAATCGCCATAGGGGTCAAGCGCATGAATAAACCGGTGAGTACCGATCATATGCCCGCAGGTCTGACCGAGCTCAATAATCTCGGCTGTCGTAAACACCTCAGCTAATCCCAAAAATATGTCGTCATCAATTCTGTGGTGATCCATCGCGAGAAGCTCAAGAAATTCGAGGGCCCGCTGTTCACGCAAGGTCAGGTCACCGCGTTGCGTCGGGCTGATAAGGCAGGCCACAATATCCTCTGTAACATCCTCAACCTTGCGGGCATTCATGCAGGGTTCGCAGCCGCCGAGTTGGGCACTTCTAATGCGCAGTAACTCCAGCAGTTTTCCGCCCAGTAAATGCCGTGGGTAGTTGTAATGACGATCACCGTCCTCGGGCACGTGATCGTGCAGGGAATAAGCAAGAATGCGGGTGGCCGTTTTGTCTGCCGGGGAACCACCATGCTTGATGGAGTGCTCCATGCGTTCCCTCTCATTAGCAGGAATTTTATCAAGAGGAATAGGCTCGATACGTGGCATCTTCGCGCTCCTTTAATCCAGTTCTATTTTAAGGACAGCGACTGAAAAATACTGAACAGCTGGGCTAAGTTATCATTTTATATTTTCGAAATGAGCCAAAGGTTAAGCTTAAAGGGAGCCCAGTGGATTGTTTACTTAAATATTGTCCACTTCAGACCATTGTGAGAATTTTAAAAAGCTTCGTCCCTGCCATTTTATGAGTGACATAAAGGATAAACTGCTCAACCTTTAACAATCCGACATAAAGCGAACCTTTGTGCCCGCATTAAACACTCTCATATTTATCTTTAGTTCGGTATTTTTCTTTCCCGCTTAATGACTTAAATACATGTAGATAAAACCCCAGGGCGAAAGATACGGACGCTCTAAAACAATTAACGACCATCCAGCATGCGGCCAACGCCACCTAACACCGAGCCTTCGCCCTTGTCTTTACTACCCATGGAGGGAGCACTGGCAATGATTCGGTCGGCAAGACGGGAGAATGGCAGGCTTTGAATCCAGACGCTGCCGGTGCCCTGCAGGGTTGCCAGACAGACACCCTCACCACCAAAGAACAGGCTTTTTAAGCCGCTGACCATTTTTATGTCGTAATCGATACCACTACTGAAGGCGACCAGACAGCCCGTATCCAGGTACAGGGTTTCGTTGTTCAACTCTTTTCTCACCACAGTACCACCGGCATGGACAAAGGCCATGCCGTCGCCCTGCATACGTTGCAGGATAAAGCCCTCACCACCGAACAAGCCACTGCCAATGCGGCGATTAAAGGCAATATCGACTTTGGTGCCCAGAGCCGCAGCCAGAAAGGCGTCCTTCTGGCACAACAGTTCTTCGCCGTGCAAGGATAAATCCACCGCCACAATAGCGCCGGGAAAGGGGGCGGCAAAGGCCACCTTACGTTTGGTACTACCGCTATTGCTGAAGTGCGTCATAAACACCGATTCACCGGTCAGCATACGTTTGCCGGCACTGAGTAATTTCCCCAGCACACCTTCATCGGCTTTGGAGCCATCTCCCATTTTTGCCTCAAAGAGAATGTCCTGCTCCATGTAATTCATCGCCCCTGCTTCTGCAATCACGGTTTCGCCCGGGTCCAGCTCAATCTCCACCATCTGCATATCGTGGCCGTGAATCTCATAATCAACTTCATGACATTTCATGGTTATCTCATCTCTTTGTTCAGGGTAAAAACAAACCTCAAAGCTTAAACAAACATCAGCCCCATACCACCGCCGTTATGGTGTACCACCTGCATATCCACCGGGTCCTGGTTGATAATGCCGGTATAACGTTTGATGCGCGCCTTAACCACAGTGCCAATAGGTGGAGCAATATGATTGCCCAAAAACACACACACACCACCGTCCGAAAGATCTCTGGCTTTTAACTCGATGGTGCCCAGGCTGGGGTGACTGATTTCTACCAGCGCCTCACTGCTGGCACGCATGTAACGGCGTTGTTCGTTCATATCCATTCCTACCAGTTGTTATCAGTATTCTGCGGTTTAACGGAAGGCGTCAAACACCTGCCTGTTCGTCTACCTGCCTATTTATAGACCTATCGATTGATATAACAGGGCAACGATAGCCTGATCACAGATAAAGCACCAGATGGAAAGGGGTAAAAAGGGCGGTCATGCCGCCCGAGAGCCTAGGGGGGGATTGGAATAGGCAAGGTTAATGCGCCTCATTGCAAGGCAGATAAGACCTGATGGACTTGATACACCACGGGGGACCGGTTGCGAGCAGCACCATGATATATGGCAACAACGCTAGCAAATCCAGATGACAATACGGTGACAGCGGCAGAATTACCCCTGAATTGAAATCGGGCTCAATCGTCAGGCGAAAAGGTAAAACTCCGGCTAGCCAAAGCCCAGGCCCAGGGACCGGTCTGGGCCGTAGACGGGCCAACAGCCGCACCAAAGTCCCAGCTCAACGTGCCACAGTAGCGGCAGGGCGGCAGGTCGATACCAGCGATCTTGAAGTAGTGCCGACTCAGGTCCTCCGGGTCGTAATAGACATCGCTCAATTCAGCATTGAACAAATATTGCCCCTGACAGGCAGCGCATTGTTCAATACTGAAGCGATCTTCACCACAAAGATTACCACCACGACGTGCGATGGCTTTTAGGTCAAATTCAAGTGTCATAGTTGGAGGTATTGGGTTATTACGTTGCCGAGCATTATTGCAATAGTTTTTTCATGGAACCAGTGCGACCATTGCCGACTCGAACATAGGTAATCAAAGCGCTATAGTTAGTCCTCTATTTTTCATTAATATCGTGAAAATCAGTGTAAAGCCCGGATAGTCCATTTTTGCAGGAGGCGTCAGTGATAACACTGCTAGCAAAATTACTCAAAGTATTAAATTCCGATGACAGCCCCGCCCAGATCGCCTTTGCTGTACTGCTGGCTGCGGTGATGGGAATTACACCACTGTACTCGGTACATAATCTTTTTATTCTGTTTCTGGTGCTGGTTATCCGCGTCAACCTGACCATGTTTTTAGTCAGCTTTGGCCTGTTCACCCTGATCGCCTATCTGCTGGATCCGCTCAGCCAGCAGTTGGGCCAGCTACTGCTACAAAGCGACGGTTTACAAGGCCTCTGGACCAGTCTGTATCAAAGCAGTGTCTGGCGTCTGTTGGCATTTAACAACACTTTGGTGCTGGGCAGCCTGACACTTTGCCTATTGCTCAGCCCGGTGCTTTTTATCGGCACCCAGATACTGGTCAAACAGTACCGCAACCGGCTTATCATCTGGGTACAGAAAACCCGGCTGGGGCTGATGCTCAAGGGCGGCCGACTGTTTAGCGCCTATGAATCTTTAAAATAATGCGCTGCTATTTCGAATATTAATCGCAACCATCACTCATTTAATGTCGATCAAGGATTGTGACTCCTATGACCACTGAAGATAGCCAGTCCAAAACGCTTTCTCAAGCAGCGGGCAAACCCCCTGCTCAACAACCGCCACAAAAGCCGGCGCAAAAACCAGCCAAAAAACCCTCCTGGATCAGACTCTGGGGCTTGGGGGTTTTTGTCGCCATTATTCTGTTCTGGACACTCTGTATCGACTGGATAATCGAGGCAAGCTTTGAGTCCATCGCAACAGAAATCAACGGCGCCAAGGTAGAACTCGACTCGGCGCAACTGACCCTGTGGCCTACCTCGCTCGCCTTAAACGGCCTGCAGGTGACCAACCCCTCGGCACCCATGAGCAACACGGTATCGGCAAGCACTATCAGCACCAACCTTGATGGCCTGAAGCTATTACGCCGGCAGGTGATTATCGATCAGGCCACGATCTCGGGGCTGGGCTTTAATACCCCGCGCCAATACAGCGGTGAAACGGAAACGATTTCCCGAAAAATCAGCAGCGGCAATTTTAATTTCGATATTGGCGGGGCTATTCCGGGCGTCTCTCTGCCCGACACCGATCAGCTGTTAGAAGAGGAAGAAGCCCACCTCAAACAGGAAGTAAAACAAATCGAAGAGCGTATTGAAGCGATTAAAGAGCGCTGGGACGAGAATATCAAACAACTGCCCGACGACGACAAAGTCGACGAATACAAAGCGCGCTGGAAAAAGGCCAAAAAAGGCAATGTGCTGGAAAAAATCTCCGCGCTCAATGAGATCAAGGATGATGTGGACGAGGACTTAAAACAAATCAAATCACTGGACGACCAATTAGACGCCGATAAAAAACAACTACAACAGGAAATTACTAACGCTAAAACACTGCCGCAACGCGAAGCCCAGCGCTTAATGGCAAAGGCGGGCCTGGGCACCGGCGATGGCAGCTTTATGGGTTCGCTCACGGGCGATATGATCAAACAATACCTGCAACAGGGCCTGGCTTTATTTAATCAAGTCTCCAATAAACTGGGCGACGCTAAAGAGGAAGAGACCAAACCCAGGCGTGGCGAAGGCCAGTGGATTCAATTCACCGAACACAATCCCCTACCCGGGTTTTTACTGCGGCGACTGGATATTAATGGCAATCTGAGCATTGCCCAATCCAGCATCACGTTTGATGGGCGGGGCAGCGACTTCGCCTACCCGCCTCAGGACTGGACTAAACCGGCGACTTTACAGTTACAGGGTACAGATACCAGTAAAGCCAGCTTTAATTTGCAAGCCAACTTTGATCATCGCAGTGATAAAGCCGATGACCAGATGAATTTCACTATCCAGCAATTACCACTGGTAAACCTCGCGCTGACCGACAAGCCCGAGTTAAAAATAGCCCTGCAACAGGCAGTATCTAATATTGACGGCTTTATCAGAATTCAACAGAAGCAATTGGATCTAAAGCTGGATACAGATTTCAACCAGGTACAAATGGCAGTGAACAGCAATAAGGACAACACTACCCAGCGCGTGATCACCGACACCCTAAAAGCCGTTGAGCAATTCGACCTCAGCTTAAGTGCTAACGGCAATATCAGTAAACCCAACGTAAAACTTCGCTCCAACCTCGACTCAATACTGGGTAAACAATTAAAGCAACAAGTCACAGCCCAAACGGATAAGTTGCAGGAAAAACTGCAGGCAAAAATCCAACAAAAACTGGGCCCTGAACTAAGCGGCGTCACCAGCGATGCTGATTATTTCAAACAGCTGGAAGATCTGATCGCCAAGCGGAAAAATGACATCTCTGAAGTAGGAAAACTGTAAGCCGCCGACAGCAATCAATAGGAGTATCCATGAGTCCAGCCTGTCACGATCAAAACGAGCAGGAGTCTGATCACTGCCATCCCAAAAAAGGCAGCCCTGACTACCTGCTGTGGGGCTCCCTTAGTATTGCCGTTATTGCGTATTTCTACTACCTGCTATCCGGCACACCCACCGCCATGGACAGCTGGTATACGGTCTTTACCCATACGGTTTATCAACTGATTAATACTATGTGGCCCGGAATAGTCATTGGTGTGGTGATGATCGCACTATTGGCTAAAGTGCCACGGGATTTTGTTATGTCTGTGCTGGGCACCCGCAGCGGCGTTAATGGCATTCTGCGGGCCACCGCCGCTGGAGTACTGTTGGATCTGTGCAGCCACGGCATTCTAATGGTGGGAGCCAAACTCTATGAACGCGGTGCCAGTATTGGCCAGGTAATGGCTTTTTTGATTGCCAGCCCCTGGAACTCGTTTTCCCTGACCTTGATCTTAATTACCCTGATAGGCCTAAAGTGGACCTTGGTATTTATTGCCCTCTCTGCGCTCATTGCTGTGCTAACGGGTTTACTCTTCGACCTACTGGTTAGCAAAAATATTCTGCCAGACAATCCGCAATACGCACCGGTATCGAAGGATTTTCGCTTCTGGCCGGAGGCAAAAAAACAACTGCAACAGATTCAACTGTCCACCAGCTTGCTGATTGAAATGGCCAGAGATGGCCTAAAGGAATCACGGATTGTGCTGCGCTGGGTATTTTTTGGCGTTATTCTGGCAGGGCTTATTCGAGCCTTTATCGACACTGAACAATACGGCACTTTTTTTGGCCCCACGCTGGCCGGGCTTGGCCTGAGCGTTTTAGCCGCTACGATTATTGAAGTGTGCTCTGAGGGATCGGCGCCGATAGCTGCTGACCTGTTAACTCGTGCTAAGGCACCGGGCAATTGTTTTGCCTTTTTAATGGCTGGCGTTTCCACCGACTACACTGAAATTATGGTGCTGAAGGATACGACTAAATCCTGGAAACTGGCGCTGTTTCTGCCGCTGCTGACCTTGCCACAAATTATTATTATCGGCTGGATTATCAATCTAACGGTTTAATTAGACTAGAAACCCTCGCAGCTAACCACTGTAGGAGTGTTTAGATTCCAATTGCCGGCGTTCCAGGGCGGTAGGTTGCTGCGACCCGGCCCTTCGCTGTTTTGCAAGACCTCGTTAGTTATTCAGAGATTACTTAGCTAATCCGCGCCACGTCCACAGACACTCGCAACTCAGGCTCTTCACCGCCACCGTAAACAATTCCCTTCAGCGGCGTGGCATCAAAAAAGTCGCGGCCCCAGGCAGTAATAATATGTTGCTCGGTGGCCAGTGTGTCATTGGTAGGGTCAAACTCCACCCAGCTTTCCCCTGGTGAATAGACCGACACCCAGGCGTGACTGGCATCGGCGCCCACCAGTTTTTCTTTACCGGGCGGTGGCAAAGTTTCGATATAGCCAGACACATACTTGGCCGGAAACCCCATGGCGCGCAGGCAGGCGATCTGCAAATGGGCAAAGTCCTGACAGACCCCCTGCTTCTTCGCTAACACTTCTTCCAAAGGAGTAGAAATCGTCGTCGCTTCGGGCGAGTATTTAAATTCCTTAAAAATTCGGCTCGTCAAATCCATCACACAGGACAACAAAGGTCGATCCATCTGGAATGATGGCTCTGCATAAGCACGAATATCGGCATTAATCTGTATCAGGGGAGAGTCGAGCAAAAACTCCCGGGCGAGAATATCCTCAGGCTTTTTCGATGATTGCAGTTGTGCCAGTGCCTCTGCACAACTGACACCAAAATCAAAGTTCTGTTGTACCGGCTGCGGGTTGGTATCAACCTCACTGACCACCTTAACAGTTAAGGTTTTATGCGGGTTTTGCACTTCAAAATGGTAAGCGAGATTACCAAAATAATCCTCGCGCTGATTATGCGTTGCCGTAACGGGACTCACAAACATGCGCGAATTCAGACAGCGTTGCCGCCTGGTTGAACGCGGCGTCATATGTGCAAGATTATAACAGTGCGTTACTGTCGCACTGTATTCGTACTCAGTGGTATGGGTCACTCGGTATTTCAACAGACTACTCCCAATTGCCCCGAACCAGTTGATAGGAACTTTCACGATGATCAAAATATTTGCTGCTGATCATATTGCTTATGGAAGCAAGTAATTCCGTTAGAGTTGATAACTCTCCGGCCAGCGCCTTTCTGCTGTTACCCTCAAGACTGCCTAGCGGCCTCAACTGACTGAGCTGAACCAGCGTCTTGGCTTTGAGCGCCAGGTTTTCCTCGGGATTTAACTCATTGGTTTTATTATCATTGCGTGGTAATTCAGCCAGATTATCGTAGAGCTGCTCCAACTGAAATAACAGCGAACGCGGGTTTTTAGTATCCAGCATAATCAAGTCCAGACAAGACTCGATATTCATATCGGCACTATAGCGACGGCGATAACTGACCAGATTTTCCAGACACAGCAGTGCCGACGAGATTAATAATTTCTCATCCTGCTCTGGCGCGTACTCACCCAATAACTGGCTGATAATCATGTTGGTTTGGATAGACCTTTCCAAGCGGCGGCCAATTTCCATAAAACGCCAACCGATACCACGCACCATGCTTTCATGGGACAAACCGGAGAGTGCCATTAATGCGGTCACCAGAGGGTCGAGGGATTCTTCAGGCGCCGTCATCATGCCGGTGGCAAAGGAAGATTCGAGATCCGCTAAAATATCGCGAATATCATTAATAACGCGCAGGGTATCCGAGGACACCAGTTCTTTGGACTGATCTGCGCAAATCAGCATCGCGTTCAGGTTGGCGGCAACACTGCCGGGATGATCTTCACTGATCACTACGGGCAATAATACCTTATAGGGTGAGTTGATCAGCGTATCAGGCGCATTAATAAAACCGGGATAAATGCCAGAGAGCCTGGACACAGTGGTTAGCAGCCGGCGTTTCATATCAATGGACAGGTAATCCTCGCCATTCAGCATCATAAATACTGTGCGTAACAAGCGCAGCAGCGCTTCGGCACGTTCGGCGTAACGCCCCATCCAGAACAGGTTTTCAACCACCCGACTGGGCAAGCTGATTAAATCGGCCTCTTTATGGACGGCATTTCTTTCGCTTCCCTGCTCGGCGATAGAAGGTTCAGAGGCAATAACCCAGGTATCTTTGCTCTTACTGCCCACCTGACTGGAAATAAAAAAAGCTGATTCTTCCACTCCCACTCGGGTTAAGCCACCTGGCATTACCGTGTAGGAAGTATCACTGGCTGTCACAAAGCTTCTCAGCACCGCGGGCCTGGGTAGAATAGCGCCTTCGGTATGCGTCGGCAGATGACTAACATCCAAAATAGGCTGCGCCACATAATTAAGCGGGTTAGCTTCCACTTTGGCGAAAAACTGTTTGCGCTCATCCTGGTTTAAAGTGCCCACATAGGTACTGACTTCACCTCGGCCGCGATACACTGGTTTTATCACTAGCTGGTCAAAATGACCCTTGATATACGCCATATCATCAGCATTAGCACACCAGTAGGTCTGCACGCTTTTCAGGCGCATTTCACGTCCCAGCAGATGCTTGGCAATATCGGGTAGAAAACGCAGGAATACAGGGCTCTCCAAAATACCCGATCCCAGCGGGTTAGCCACGGCAACTCGTCCGGCGCGCACGACTTCCAATAGCCCTGCCACCCCCAGCATAGAGTCACCTCGCAACTCCACCGGGTCACAAAACCAGTCATCCACTCGGCGTAAAATCACATCCACCCGATTGAGGCCATCCAGCGATTTCATCCAGACAAAACCATTACGCACCACCAAGTCACCGCTCTGCACCAGGTGCAGACCGAGATAATTGGCCATAAAAGCATGTTCAAAATAGGTTTCGTTATGAGCGCCCGGGGTCAGTACCACAATCCGCGCCTGCTCCTGGTTGGGCGACATCGCATTCAGCTTTGCCCGCAGGCGATGGAAAAAACTGGCCAGGCGGTGCACCTGGCTTTCGCGGTAAAGACTGGGGAAAACCCGCGACATCACCGTGCGGTTCTCCAAGGCATAACCGGCGCCACTGGGGGCCTGGGTGCGATCAGTCATCACACACATGTCGCCGTCGGTGCCACGCACCATGTCTATACCCTGCAGAATTAACTGCTGCTCGCCGGGTAATTGAATGCCGTCGCAGGCGCGCAGAAACCCCGGATGACTAAACAGCGCCTCCGGTGGAATTACCCCCTGTCGTATCAAATTGCGCGGGCCGTAAATATCCTGCAGCAGCAAATTGAATAATTCGGCACGCTCCAGCAGCCCAGCTTCGATGGTACCCCACTCCTCACTGCTGATCAGGAAAGGTATTAAGTCCAGCGACCAGGTAGAAGCCGTGCGATTGAGGTCGTTGTAGATATTATAGGTAGCGCCGTCATCACGCAGGATACGCAGCGACTTCGATTGTTTTTGTTGCAGGTCATCAGCGCCCAGCTGTTTTAAGCTGGATAGCAGGCCCTGCCAGTGAGGCTTGATGCTGCCATCGGCGGTATAGACTTCGTCCCGCTCCAGACGCGAGGGTTGGTAGTCCAAAGCCGGCAGTTTCTGCCGTATGTCGGAGGTATTAGCTGGGGGCACGTTTTACTCGGTACTGGAATGGGTATTTCGTGTTTCAACGAGGACGGCGGCTATTATTACCAGCATCCCCGTTGATATGAGGCGGCATTATCGCATGCCGCCTGATGATAACAACAAATTATTCCGGGCGACGGCGCAAGTCCAGTGTATGCGGGTACTCTCCGGGCGACTCCTCGGGGGGAGGCGACATGGGTTTAGGGTCATGATGGGGGAAGAATTCTCTCATCGCATCCAGGTCCGGCCTTGGCGTGTAAGCCCCCTGACTGTGGCTGGTTTGATCGAAACGATTAACCCGGCGAGACTCCGCCTCAAAGGCGTTGACCGGGAAGGTTTCATAACTGCGACCACCGGGGTGGGACACATGGTAGCTACAACCACCTATCGAGCGGCCGTTCCAGGTATCGATTAAATCGAACACCAGCGGCGTGTGGGTACCAATGGTAGGGTGTAACGCCGAAGGGGGCGCCCAGGCCCGGTAGCGAACGCCGGCGACATATTCGCCATGCTTACCGGTCGAAACCAAGGGGACTCGACGGCCATTACAGGCCAATACATAACGCCCCTCAGTCAGACCATAGATTTTGACCTGCAGCCGTTCCACTGAGGAATCCACGTAACGGGCAGTGCCGAAGCTGCCTACCTCTTCACCCAGTACATGCCAGGGTTCAATCGCCCAGCGCAGTTCGATCTCCATGCCATCCAGCTTCACCCGGCCATAATGCGGGAAGCGGAATTCTTCAAAGGGAAGTAACCAACTGGCATCAAACTCATAGCCATTGGATTGTAAATCCTCCACCACTTCCTTCACATCTTGCCAGATAAAATGCGGTAGCATAAATTTGTCATGCAGGCTGGTTCCCCAGCGTACCAGGCGATGTTTGTAGGGTTTATCCCAAAACCGAATCAGCAGACAGCGAATCAACAAAGCCTGCACTAAAGACATCTGGTAATGCGGCGGCATTTCAAAACCACGAAATTCCAGGATCCCCAGACGGCCACTGGCACTGCCAGGCGCATACAGTTTATCGATACAAAATTCAGCCCGATGGGTATTGCCGGTGATGTCGATCAGCAAATTTCGCATTAAGCGATCAATCAACCAGGGCTGCTCAGATAAACCATCAGGCATTTGCTGAAAGGCAATTTCCAGCTCATACAGCATTTCATCTCGACCTTCGTCAGCACGCGGTGCCTGACTGGTTGGCCCGATAAAAGTACCCGAGAACAAATAAGATAAACTGGGGTGATGCTGCCAAAAGGTCACAAAACTGCGTAGCAAGTCCGGCTTGCGCAACATCGGGCTATCGGCCGGAGTCAGGCCACCAATGGTAATATGGTTGCCACCGCCGGTGCCGGTATGACGACCGTCCAACATGAATTTTTCGGTACCGAGACGCGATTGGCGTGCAATTTCATAGAGCGATTTAGTGGTATTGATCAACTCCCGCCAGTTACTTGAAGGATGGACATTAACCTCGATGACACCTGGATCAGGCGTTACTAGCAATTTTAGTATGCGGTGATCCTTGGGCGGCTCATAACCTTCCAGCACAACGGGTAAATCCAGTTCCGCGGCTGTTTCTTCGATGGCCGTCACCAACGTCAGATAGCTCTCCAGCGACTTTAAAGGCGGCATAAACAGGTGTAACTTGCCTTCTCTGGGCTCGACACAGAAAGCCGTGCGCACCAGCGAGACAGATTCATTCGCCAGCTTATCTTCCCCCGTATCAGGATTGTTTTCCGGCGCATTAGATTGGGCTGTGCCTTCCCCCGCGCCCCCCACAGTTTGCGGTGTGATAAACAGGCGCGGCGTGGCATTAATCGACAGCGCCATTTGTGTACGACTGGCTAACTCACCGCGCTCCTCCATTGGATCACGATCTTTGATGATGTCATCGACATTTTCAATTTCACCCAGCGGTAATCGTAGGCCCATGGGCGAATCACCTGGCATCAGGATCAGCTCCTTACGCCGGAACTGCCAGCGACTGCTCAGCCATTGCTGGGTGTAATCGTCCCATTCCATCGGTACCACATAACCTGTGGCCTTATCCAGGCCCTTATCGATCAAGCGCAGTAAGCGCTTGCGATCCAGATCACCGGACTTTTTGGTTTTTTGCAAATCGAGCTGGATGGGTAGCTTCTGCTCTTCGGTCAAGTAGTGAAGTACGTCTTCAAAGGCAGGATGCAAAAAGCTATCAGTTAAGCCCAGACGCGCCACCAGAGTGGTAACAAACTGTTTGGCATGCTCAATCTGATGATCGTAATCCTTGTCCACTCTTGCCAGTAATTTCGGGTTCTCCCAAATAGGCTCGTTGTCCTTACGCCAAAATAAACCCAGCGCCCAGCGCGGCAGCTCCTCACCCGGATACCACTTGCCCTGCCCGTAGTGCAACATACCCTGGGGGGCAAAATGATCGCGAATATTCAGCAATAAGGATTTGGCCAGTTTCAGTTTATCTGCTCCCAGCGCCGCGGTATTCCACTGCGCCGATTCCATATCGTCGATCGAGACAAAGGTTGGCTCACCACCCATGGTGAGGCGCACATCGCGACTTAGCATCGCGGCATCGGCCTTATCTCCCAGCGCAATCACATCCGCCCACTGCGCTTCGTCGTAGGGCTTGGTGACCCGTGGATCCTCTAACACCCTGATCACTTCGTTAGAGTAGTTAAAATCAACTTCGCACTTATCCATGCCCCCTTCGATGGGTGCAGCCGATACCGGGTCGGGCGTGCAAGCTAAAGGAATATGTCCTTCGGAGGCGAACAAGCCCGAGGTAGGATCCAGACCGACCCATCCCGCGCCGGGGATAAACACCTCGCACCAGGCGTGCAGATCGGTAAAATCGGCTTCCGGCCCTGATGGGCCATCCAATGATTTTTCATCGGCGGTGAGCTGTACCAGATAGCCAGAGGCAAAACGACTGGCGAGACCAAAATGGCGAAACACCTGTGCTAACAACCATGCTGAGTCGCGACAGGAACCCTTTGCGAGGTTTAGCGTCTCGTCAGGGGTCTGTACCCCCGGTTCAAAGCGGATGCAGTATTCCACTTCCTTTTGCACGATCTGATTCACTTCTACCAAAAAATCAATAATGCGCTTTTTTTCAGTGGGAACTTTCTTAACCAGTTTTCTAAAAGCCGCACCCACACGCGCTTTAACCAGATAAGGCGATAGCTCTTTTTTCACCTGTTCTTTATAGGTGAAGGGAAAATTTTCCGCGTAGTCTTCCACAAAAAAATCAAAGGGGTTGATCACCGTCATATCGGCGATAACTTCAACATCGATGCTGAGCTTGGTGGTTCTTTCCGGAAATACCAAGCGAGCCAGATAATTACCAAAGGCATCCTGCTGCCAATTAAGGAAATGCTCCTCTGGCTGAATTTTCAAACTATAACTATGAATATGGGTCCGGCTGTGAGGCGCGGGACGTAAACGCACGGTATGCGGTGACAGGTTAACCGGCCGGTCAAAGGCATAGGAGGTCTTGTGTTGTATCGCGACACGGATCGTCATAACTTCAGCCTTTACGCTTTCTACGCTTCAATAAAATAAAATCGACTAAAGGCACAGGAGAAATCCTATGCCTGCAAAATAGAAACAACTACCCTAACAGCGAATTAATCCCAGGAAGGGAACCAGGTTTCGCTAATAGTATTATGGATATTCATATGACAAATCTGCAGCCAGTTTAAATGCTCAGCCAGCTTGCCATTCAATTCAGCAACATCCACCGCTGAGTGAAGTTGCTGAAGATGCTGTAATTCATTAACCAGTTTTTTGGAATGCGGCAAGCGTTTCGCATGCTCCTGCATAGAGTGATGGCAAAATTTAATGGCCCGAGGAAAATCAGGGTTTTCCAGAATAAACGTCACCACCTCATCAGCATTCACTCTGGACCGCATAATACGACGATAGGCTTGGTCAGCATTCAATGACCGCAATACATGCCCCAGAATGATCTGCCGGCTGTTAACCGCACCGTCATCTTCTCGCGCCTGAGTGTAGGCAGACACACCGGCATCCAGAATTCGGGTGGTCATATCGGCGCGCTCCAGATTGCGGCCCAGCGACAGGAATTGCCAGGGCGCATCATGTGGCATACTACCAAACAACATACCCAATATCTGCTGACAACTTTTAATCACATGATTTAAAAACTCATGTCGTTGTCGCCGATTAATACCCTGCTGAATATGCTCATCAATATACATACTCAACTCATTCGTCAGTTCCCAAGTCGCTTCCATAACCACATCACGAGTGGTGCGCACATTTTCCCGCAATGCGTTTAGCGAAGACACCATTGAGGAGGAATTAGACTCGTCAGCTAACAGGAATTTGACGACATTACGCTCATCTTTTACCGAATAGCGCTCTGCAAATTCGATCTCCATTCGGTTTATAACAATCAGGTTATACCAACTAACCTCCACCGTACGCGGCATATCAAACAATAGGGTGTCATAGATACTCACCAGCCGGGCAGTTGATTCCACCCGCTCCAGATAGCGGGCAATCCAGTAAACTCGTTCCGCAACTTTTGAGAGCATTATTTAGTACTCCCTTCAGTGTCCACAATCCAGGTATCTTTACTGCCACCCCCCTGCGACGAGTTAACCACCAGTGAGCCCTCTCGCATGGCTACACGGGTCAAGCCCCCCATAGTTACGTAAGTGTCTTTGCCCTGTAAGATAAACGGCCGCAGATCGACATGGCGAGCACCCAGTGAATCTTTGCCCACCACCGCAGGAGCGGTCGACAGGGCCAGGGTTGGCTGTGCAATATAGTTGCGCGGATTTTTCTTGATCAGAGTGGCAAACTCATCCCGCTCTTTTTTGGTGGAATGTGGCCCAATCAACATGCCATAACCACCGGATTCGTTGGCAGGTTTAACCACCAGCTTGTCCAGATTATCAAGTACGTACTTGCGCTGCTCATCGTCATAACAGAGGAAGGTTTCAACATTGGGAATCAGTGGCTCTTCGCCGAGATAATAGCGAATGACGTCCGGTACATAGGCGTAAACCACCTTATCATCGGCCACCCCGGCGCCCGGTGCATTGGCCATTGCCACATTGCCGCTGCGCCAGGCTCTCATTAAGCCAGCAACACCCAGCACTGAGTTTTTGTTAAAGACTTCCGGATCGAGGAACTCATCGTCTATGCGGCGATAGATCACATCGACTTTCTCCAGGCCCCAGATCGTCTTCATATAGACACAGTCATCGTCCTGCACTATCAGGTCGCTACCCTCAACCAGTTCCGCCCCCATTTGTTGCGCAAGAAACGCGTGTTCAAAATAGGCCGAATTAAAAATGCCCGGGGTTAACACCACCACGCAGGGACTTTTTACCTTGCGAGGTGAGAGGCTGGCCAATGTTTCCATCAGCTTTTCGGGGTAGGCCCCAACCGGCGAAATATCTATTTCCTCAAAGATCTCTGGCAGTACCCGCTTCATAATCGAGCGATTCTCCAGCATATAGGAAACGCCGGAAGGTACCCGCAGGTTATCCTCCAGCACATAGAATTCACCGTCCTTATCACGCACCAAATCGGTGCCACAGATATGCGCCCACACCCCATAAGGAGGCGAAATTCCCTCACACTCTTTGCGGTAGTTTTTTGATTGTTTGAGTACGAACTCGGGAATAATGCCATCCTTGATGATGTTCTGCTCGTGGTACAGATCATTGATGAACATATTCAGCGCCTTGAGGCGCTGCTCCAGGCCAGCCGAGGTTTTATCCCACTGTTTTTTACTAATGACCCGCGGAATAATATCGAAGGGCCAGGCGCGGTCGATATTGCCCTCCCCTGTATAGACGGTGAAGGAAACCCCCATCTCTCTTATGGTCGACTCCGCCAGATGCTGGCGGGCATGCAGGTCTTCCTGACCTAAAGACTTCAGGTAAGCCACCAACTTTCTGGCCGGCTTGCGGGCATTTCCCGGTGAACTCATCAGCTCATCGTAGAAATCACCCGCATCGTATCTCCCCCACGCTTCTTTCATTTTGCAGCCTTAATTAACAAATAAAGTGGTACCGAATAAAGTGATACTGAATAAATTGGTGCTGAACACCTGCTCTGTACGAACCTGTTTCTAATTAATAATATGAATAACAAATCGAGAAAAAGCACTTATTATGCCATCTTCTGAGCATTAACCCGGCTCGACGACCAGTAGATAAAAACAGACAGAGGGAAAACTGGCTTATCCTCGCCATAGGATGCTGATTACGCCGGTTTATCCCTTTCGCCATTTGTTATTGATAAATCCTTTGGTGGATCAAATCGGGGGGCCTGGTCCTGACTGAAATAACCCTCGTCCTTTGAGCTTAGTGCTCAACTTTCAATTAATCCAGCTGTGTATCGCCAGCTTAAAGGGATTTAATTTCTAACCAGAGGAGTTAGCCTTGTCGGGACAAACCTGGCACGCTCAATTTTGTATTAGCAGAGTGAAATCGTGCAGCCAGACAAAGGCGGCCTATAGACAGCGACCTAACCGGAATACTCCGGCCACACATTAAAAATTCAGGTAAAACAGATGATAAGGACGGGGCGATTTAATAATCGATTTTGACATTGGCAATGGTTTTCATGGCATCCAGGTCCAGCAAGGTCACTTCCTTGCCATCCACCGCAATTAAATCCTGCTTATTAAAACGGCTGATCACACGGCTGACGGTCTCAACGGTCAACCCCAGGAAGTTACCAATGTCCGTACGCGACATAGGCAGTCTGAAACTGGTTTTGGACAATTGGCGACGGGCATTACGCGCCGAAATACCAATCAGTAAAGAGGCTACACGTTCTTCTGCACTGTTCTTACTAAGCAGCGTAATCAACTGTTGGTCGGAGGTGATCTCCTGGCTCATCAGCTGGAAGAAATGCCGCTGCATACTGGGGATCTGGGTACTTAGCTCCTCAAAGCGGTTAAAAGGGATTTCACATACTGCCGAGGTTTCCAGCGCCTTAGCCGAACTGGCATATTTATCCTTGCTAATACCATCCATGCCGATTAACTCACCCGGGAAGTAAAAGCCGGTGATTTGCTCTTCGCCATCACCCGTCAGGCGATAGGCCTTGATTGCTCCAGAGCGGACTGCATACACCGCAGTAAAGGCGTCATCTTCCCGATACAGGTGCTCCCCTTTTTGCAAGGGTTTGCCGCGTTGAACAATTTCATCCAGTTTGACGACATCATCCTGCTCCAGCGCAAGCGGTAGACAAATGGAACCGAGACGGCAATTACCGCAGGAAATCGCATTATCATGGGGACAACTTTTTGCAACTGCCACCGCACTGGGACAGTTCTTTTGCTGGTTGCTTGAAATAGCCATTTCGTCCGTTACTCCCCTTTAAGGCTGTCTCGGACAGCCTGAATCTAACCCAATTGCCTATAGCCAGATTATATTAGTACTTTACACTTTACCGCCAATTATAGAATACGTGAAAATCCAGGTGCCATCCCTTTGCCGCTGTATTTGTCAAAAACCATACAAATATTCCTTAGCATGGGTCTTCCCGCTTCAGTAACCAGCAACTTATCGCCTTGCCAGTGTACTAAAGCATCCGTCTCCAACGGTAGCAACACCTTTTTTTCTTCAGCAAAGTACTTGGAAAATACAATACCAAAACGCCTTTCCACCTGGCCGGTACTCAAGCCAAGATTACAGATTAACTCCGAAATAATATAGGCACGTAACTTGTCATCTTGAGTTAAATTAAGCCCCCGCGCAATAGGTAAATGTCCCCGATCCAATTGCTGATAGTAATGCTTCAGCTCTTTCTCATTCTGGGAAAAACTATCCGCTATCGAACTGATCGACGACACACCCAACCCTACCAGGTCTTCCGCCAGGCAGGTCGAGTAACCCTGAAAATTTCGCTGCAGACGGCCTTCCTGCTGGGCGACGGCCAACTCATCATCTGGCCGGACAAAATGGTCCATGCCAATATGAACATAACCCGCGGCTCGTAAATGCTCAGCAACCAACCCCAGCATACTGATTTTTTGCTGCGCAGTAGGCAATACCAATCGGTCAATAGCGCGCTGGCTCTTAAACCGCTCCGGCAGGTGTGCGTAATTGTAGAAAGCAATCCGATCCGGCAGCAACTCAACAACCTGATTCAAAGTGACCAATAGACTTTCCGGTGTTTGATAGGGAAGCCCGTAGATTAAATCATAACTGATGGAGCCAAATTGAAATAAGCGCGCCGATTCAGTAAGCCTCTTTATCATCTCGAAGGGCTGGATTCGGTTAATGGCCTGCTGTACTTTTGGGTCAAAATCCTGCACCCCTAAACTGATTCGATTGAAGCCCAAACCCTTCAGCAGGGCCAGTGTATCATCATTGATAGTTCTGGGATCTATTTCTATGCTGTACTCGCGGTGTATCGAATCCGTTAATTGGTAGTGACTCGCCAATAGGTGCATTAATTGGGTTAACTCTGCACCGTCAAGAAACGTTGGCGTGCCCCCACCTAAATGCAACTGTGTCACCGGCCGATGCTTACCTACCAACGCTGACTGCAACTCAACCTCTTTCTGCAGATACCCGAGATACTCAGCAGCCTTCGAGCGATCACCCGTGACGACTTTATTACAGGCACAGTAATAACAAATATTCTGGCAAAAGGGTAAATGCACATAAATTGAAAGTGGTGCAATACTATCGACCATAGTTCGCTGCGCTATTCGCCGATAGGCCGATTCATCATAGGCTTCTGTGAACTGTAGCGCCGTCGGGTAAGAGGTATATCTCGGGCCCTGCACATCATATTTACTGATTAGCTGACTGTCCCAAATCGGTGTCTTAATTTTATCAGCGGCAGGTAACGCAGCATTGGCGGACTGGTCGACCGGCGAATGTGTTGCAACGGGAGGCATATTCATCATCTCAACCTATTGGTTTCGCTAAAGGAGTTAGCATGCTACCCGAGACATAACCGGGTGCATTGATACAGGTCAGGGTTCGATAATGTTCTGTGGTGTTTTTCCCAGCACTGATTAAACAGCTGGGAAATTGATGGACTGCTTTTGATATTGTTAGTTGTAAATTGCAAAAGCAATATACGCTAATGGATCACAGCAGACTGAGTTGTAATCGTTTGATAGCGGGACTGGTAATAATTCAGCCGATCATTAATATCATCATCTTTAGTATTGAGCTGCTTGATACGTTTTTTAATAAGCTCCCAGTCACTCTCCTTCAGATGCTTTTCGACCAGGGGAAATAATAGTTTTTGCTCCTGCGCCATATGGCTGAGCTGCCGACTGACATAATCACTGACGGCCATAATAAACCGGCTCTTTATTTTCCACGCCCCTTCACTTTGGCCACTGGCCAATTGATCAATATAACTGTGCAGGTTTTCTGTCAGCACTTCAAAGATCTCATGTTCTTCTATCATTTCCGCTAGCTGCTCTGCGGCATTAGGATCTTTATCAAGCAATACATCCAAAATAATATCTTCAGCGGGGTGGTGCCAAACCTCAGGGTACAACTGAATATAATCCAGAATATCAATAATGGTGGTGAGCTGGGCCTTAGCGGGAATAGGCTGATCTCGGCCCTGGTCACCGTGCTTAACACCACCTGGCTTCAAACCACTCTGGCTTATACCGCCGTAGTTTTTTACCTCACTCGTCAGATGGTAAAGCACTCGCATTATCTGCCAGTGATCAGCTTGTAATTGTTTTAATATCTGATTCACCCTTCACACTCCGTTCATGATTAACTAACTGAGTATTCTACGGCGTGCGACAAATAAAAAATTGATATAAATCAAAGTGCTCCCATAAGCATGAAAGAAGTCAATTGCAGGTTTTGTACTGAAAGGGCAAAAGAAGCAAGAAGCAGAAAAATAAGGGGCCGCAAGCGGCCCCTGTAGATAAAGAAGTTACTATTTAAACGTTAATAATCACCGCATCGACATCAATGGCAGAAATCACTCGCTCTGCCGTGTTACCTCGACGCGCTTTAGTACGGCCGTTCTGGCCCAGTGTGCCGATAACCACTACATCCGCCTTCACTTTGTTGGCTATTTCGGATACGACATTATCGGTATACCCCTGAATCACATGGATTCGTTCAGAGGGCAGTCCCGTCTCTTTAACCAGTTTGCCGCGATCCGGGTAATTCAATGAATCCAGATAAGCATTGACGACATGTAACTCCGCCCCGTAGCCATCGGCCACCCAGTGGCCACGTTCCAAAATTTTACGATTGAGCTCTTTTTGCCGATCCGTGGTTGCCTGCACATTAACTGCCGCCAAAATCACCTTGCGCTGCTGGGCAGTAGTAGGCCGCACCAGTATGACCGGGCAGTCAGCACGTTTTAATAATTCCCATTTGGAGTCAGAAAAGGTAAGACGGCTGGCATAGGGCTTGTTGTGCATTGGCACAAAAATTTCGCTGGCCCCCGAGCGCTCCGCCGAAAACAACACCGATTGCTGCCAATCGTGACACCAGGACACTTCAATATCGTACTCAAGACCGCAGTTTTCCAGCGGTTTGCGCACCACCTCATCAAACCAACGAGCATTGCGGTAAAGCCGGTTATTATCAGCGCCGGTATTCACACTCTCCTGATCGGTGGTGACCATCACTGAAATCTTTGGCGGCACAGCCCGTAGCGGCGCTGTCAAAATAGCCCTATCAAAGGCCACATGCACATCGTCATTTGGGTCTACCACTACAAAAACATTTTCTTTATCCGTCATAAAACAAGCTCCCGCTATACTGAGAATGACTATTGATCGAATGATAGCAGGCTAAGCAATCACTAAGTCCACCTGCTACTGAATAATCTGTATTGTCGGCCAATCTTTGACCTCCCACCAATAGGTAGAAGGAAGGCTCTGGCCGCAGCAGTTTAAAATACCACCATGAAGTTTTAACGACAGCAGGCCGACATTGACCTTGCGTTATGGTTTTGACTCCACCCAGTAGCAGAGTATTAGGCCTTATTATTTCATACTCGCTCGCCACAGATGAATTTTTCTGAGCTTAGTCCTTTAGGGGGGGTGTTTTTTTGGGCTTCATCGGAATGCCATAAAACTGGGCAATCTCCGATTTGCTGCGCTGGCCCTGACAAAAGCTCTCGCCGGGATCAATCAACACGCGATTAATCATTGCTTCACGGCCGAGCAGCATACGATAACCCATTGAATCGCGGTTAGTCAGGGTCAATTCAACTTCCCAGGTATTGTCACCTAACTGCATTGGTGCGCTAATCACATAACGCCGCTCGCGATCACCGCTGGAGCTTTTGACGATACGGCGATCAACCACCCGTGCTTCACAGGCAACCGTGGTTTTGCGATTGCGCTGCACCGGGTGTACTTCAAAGCTTACCCAGGTTTGGTCATCACGTTTGAAGGTATGAATATTGTAAGCGTGGAGCGAAGAGGTCTTAGCCCCCGAATCCACCCGCGCCTTAACTGCAGGTATCTTTAAACTGAGGAACGAGCACCACTCCTCGCAGCCCACAATCATCTTATTCTTTACCGACATAAGCATTACCTGTTATTCAGAAAACAGGAGACTAGCCCAATTGTGGTCTTCGGTAAATGCAAAATAGCCATGGATTGCAGGGTATTCGAAGCTCGATAAAATCACATTTGACCGTGGCGATTGCAATAAGCGGGGCGCCAGTCTTATCACTGGCGCCCACCATGCGTTTTAAACTATCGCATTAAAAAGCGTACCGAATCCCTGCCTCTACCGAACGGCCAGACTCAGGGGCGATCTCACGCAACAGCGAGGTTGAATGCCGAATATCCTCATCGCTGATATTTTTCATGCGTAGGAACAGGATACCTTCATTCGAAGAGCTACCGAGCAGGGAGCCAGGCATTAATCGATATTGAACACCTGCATCCCAGCGGATATAGCCCTCGGTCGTCTCTTCATTTTGTCCGGGATTATTTTGCTCCGCGGCTTTAACCACTTGCAGGTAGGTATCCATTTGTGACCGCTCATAGCTAAGTTTGCTGCCGAAGCGTTGTGGTGGTAGCCGCGGCACATCGCCTGCTGAATTTAGCTCTCCTTGAATCGCATCCCCGAAAAACTGCAACGATAAGTCTCCACCACCAAGCGAACCCAAGGCAATATCCAGCTCGAACTCCACACCATGAAAGCGCGCATCCTGCTGGCGGTACTGCAAGACATCAATTTCATCCTGCTCCAGACCGGTGTTAGCCAGATAGATATAATCCCTGAAATCGTTGTAGAACAAGGTGATAAAACCATCGAGGGATTCAGACCCGTAATGCAGGCTGACATCCAGGTTATTAGCCTGCTCCTGCTCAAGTCCCACATTACCCACCTCGATAGCACCGCTGGCAATATGCTCAATATAGTCGCCTTGGCTACGACCCGCATTGGAGAACAACTCTTCCACCACCGGCGCTCTTTCGGACTGCGATATGGCCACACCTACTCGCCAGGGTTTATCCGTTTGCCACATGGCTGAGGCGGAGAAGCTGTAACTGGAAAAGTCCTGCTCTAACTTTTCTCCTATATCCTGTTTAGCCTGTAGCTTATCCTTATCAAATCGTGCGCCCAGCTCAAACAACCAATTGCCATAGTGGTAATCCTCCACTACAAACAGCCCATAATTCTCCGTGTCGCTCTGTGGCAAATAGGCCTCATCACCAACCGTATCCAGCTCGGCCTGCTTGAGCTGCAGACCAAACACCCCATGCCAACCCGCGATTTCTCTATGAGTCACTTCAAGGCGACTTTCCCAACTGTCTTTGCGCCACTGGGTACCCACGCTGCCATTCTCCAACTCATCGTGCTCATAATCACTGTAGGTCAGAAAAGCTCGCATAGTATCAATATGGGGCGTCAACTCATGAATGTCGGCACGAAGATCGTAGCGGCGCTGGCGAATATCGAGACGAACATTGTCGCCGTGTTCTTCATGATTTTCGTCGGGCTCCTCTTCACCTTCTTCATGCTCTTCGTGGTCGTGGCTGGTATGAGCACCGCCGGGAATACCGTAGCTATTGTCCAATCGATTAAAGGCGAGGCCAATAAAACCCTTGTCGAAAAAATAACTACTGCCAACGGTAAAGGATTCCGTGTCGGTATCGGTATTGGCAATAAATCCGTCCGTCGTTTCCTCATGCTCGCCCTCCTGTTCTTCTTCATGCTCATCATCGTGCGCGTCTTCATGTTCTTCCTCGTGCTCAGCGTGATGATTCGCAAGCCCCGGAATATCCAGATTATTGCTCTCACGCTTTAGGCCATCGAGGTGAAACGCCCAACTCCCCAAGCCCCAGTCGAGACTAAAAACACCGGTATTTTCATCGTTGGTAGAGGCATGACGCATTTCGGCTGCTCCGCTGAGCTGTTCCGGCAACGCCACCGGTACCCGTTTATCGATCACATTGATCACGCCACCGATGGCACCGCCACCATAGAGCAACGTTGCAGGCCCGCGCAGTATCTCAATGGACTCCGCCAATACCGGCTCCACGCTTACCGCATGGTCGGCACTGCTATTGGCCACATCAGCGCTGCTGGTACTGTTTTGCAAAACCGTTACCCGCGGTCCCTGCTGGCCGCGAATCACTGGCTGCCCCACCGCCGGACCAAAACTGGCACTGGCCAGCCCCGGCGTACTCATTAAGGTCTCACCTAAACTATTGGCTGCGACATTACGCAATTCATCCCCGGAGAACACTGTCACTGGCAGCGCCGTCTCTGCCTCGGAGCGATGAATGGGTACCGTCACCAATACATGTTCCATTTTTTTGTTAACCAATGACACAGCGTCTTCGGCTGCGGTCACTGCTGCTGGCAACATGATTGTCGGCAGTATAAGCGTCGCCCATACCGCAAGCTCCCGGCCTGTAGCCAGGGTCAATTTATTCGCTTTCATAGATTTTTCCGTTAAAAAACAATCAATACACACGCACTGGGTCAACGCTATAAAACGCGATCCAGTGCAGAGAAATCTGGCTGTTATTGCTTAACGGAGAAGGGGTGGCGCGCGGATAGGTTGATTACGATCAATGCGTGCTTGTGCACTTGCAATGGCTGCCAGCTGCGGCGCAGCACTTTGCAGCCAGGCGACCGCCAAAACAGCGCTGCCTGCTTCAGCTGCGGTGAGCTTTTCAGACAGACAGACGATACATTCACTGGAGTGCTGGTGATCACTATCCAGACTCGCTGCGTCATGATAGCCATAGACCACCTGCACCCATAGCACCAGAGCAATGAGCAGAAGTGGTCGACAGTTGGTAACAAGCCTTTTCATGACGCGGAATAAATTGAGAATAGCGGACGGCAGAAGCTATCCTATCACCGTTAAGAGATCAAGTGTTGCCCGACATAAATGCCAATCGCTGATTAAGGCTCCCCGGTACACGTTGACAAGCACTAAGGGCTAGTGGCCCGAAGCCAGATACCAGAAAATCAATGAGAAACGCCCTGTATGATCCATAAACCAACTGTGCCGGATAAATTCTGTCGAACAGGTTGAACCGGTAAATATTTGTTGGCGCGAGCTACTTGCCGAGCACCTCCTTCAACGCCGTTTCCAACTGCTCATAGCTGAACTGATAGCCAGCCTGTTGAATTTTTATGGGTAGAACTTTTTTGCCAGACAGCAACAGCTCTTCCCCCATCGTTCCCATTAATTGTTTCACAATAAACGCTGGCATCGAAAAAATGGTCGGACGTTTTAACTGCTTGCCAAGCGCCGCAGTGAACTGCGAATTTACCACTGGATAGGGTGCCGTACAGTTAACAGGGCCATTGATGTCCTGGTGCTCGATACAGTAATCGACAATACCAACCAGATCGTCCAAGTGAATCCATGGCATCCACTGCTTGCCACTCCCTATTTTCCCCCCCAGCCCCATTTTGAAAGGTAAAAGCATTTTTCCTAATACTCCACCGTTCCTGCCCAACACGATACCAATACGTAATAGGCAAGTACGAATTCCAAGGTTTTTGGCCTGTAGCGCAGCCTCTTCCCACTGCCCACACAGCGAACTGGAAAAACTATCATCGCCGCGACCATCCTCACCAATACCCTCGTCGCTTATCCCCGTACCGTAATAACCAATGGCTGAAGCACTGATAAATACTGCCGGCTTAGTCTCGGCCCGGTGGAAAAATGCCATTAGTTCTTCCGTAGCATTTAGACGGCTAGCCAGTATTTTTTGCCGCTGGGCCGGCGACCATCGTTTGTCAGCAATGGGTTCGCCAGCAAGATTGATCACAACATCATAATATTCACTGGCTGCTATTTGGCTCAGGCTATCGACAGCCCTCAGCCGTTCGCTAACGTCATTTGGCCTTCTGGTTTTAACGACCACCTTGTAACCTTTAGTATTGAACGAAGCGCACAAGGCAGAACCAATAAAACCTGTACCGCCAGTAATAAGAACATTCATCATTAAGACCTGTAGCATCTGGGCAATAAATTTTGAGCCATAAACAAGCTGTGATTAGCGGGTTTAAAACCAGTATAGGCTCACCCAAAAATTAAACAATGCCAGGTTAAACCCCATCCGCGGCGCCGCAGTCAAAGCCTGACACTGCGACCTTTTGCCACATTCTTACCTCACCAGCTTTGCAGTAAACTCCCGCGCCCTTACGACTGGTAAAATCTTCAGCTCAAGGAATTAAAATGCTGCGGCTCAAACGTCACCCACCCACTGACTCTCTTGCTCTGGCTAGCAGGCTCATCTCTGCGTTTCTCGTAACCGCTGCGACCGCCAACACTTTATCCGCTTCATCGGGCAGACTAGAAACCGTTGCGGTATACGGCCACCAGCAAAGGCAGGAACTCGAAGCTGAGCAGGCTTTGACACCCGGTGGCGTGACCTTGATTGATGGCGCCGAACTCTATCAACGCAATGTTTCCAGCCTTAGTGATATGTTGCGCTATGTGCCCGGTGTATGGACTGCCAGTGGCTCCACCGGTGACTCCTCCTTTTTCTCCAGTCGTGGCTCCAATCTCGACGCGGTTAATTACGATGGCAATGGCATAAAGTTATTACAGGATGGTCTGCCCGTTACTGCCGCCGACGGCAACAACCACAATCGGGATATTGATCCTCTCAGCGCCAGTTATGCGGTGGTCGCCCACGGTGCCAATGCTCTTACCTACGGTGCCAGCACACTTGGCGGTGCAATTGATTTCATCACGCCCACGGCGCGTGATACCGCTCCCTTAGAAGTCTTTATTAATGGCGGCAGTCATGGGCAGGCACAAGCACGCGTTAGTGCCGGGGTGGTTGAAGGTAACTTTGATGGCCTCGTCACCGCCGAAACCCGCCGCTGGGATGGTTATCGAGAGCACCACCAACAGGATCGTAAGGGACTCTATGCCAATGCTGGCTGGCGGATCAATGAAGCCATTCAGAACCGGCTCTACCTAACCTATATCGACAATGATCAGGAGCTGCCAGGTGCTTTGACCCGCGAGCAATGGAAGAACGATGCCGGGCAAGCTAACGCCAGCAATGTGATGGGTAACTTTTTACTTAACGTCGAAACCTGGCGTGTGGCCAATAAAACCGTCTGGGATTTAACCGACAGCAGCACGCTAACTTTCGGCGCTTCCTATGAGGAGCAGGATCTTTACCACCCTATCGTGTTTAGTCCTTTTTTCAGCCTGCTTATCGACACAGAACAGCGTAACTCAGGCGCGACACTGCGCCACCAAATCAAACTGGGCGATCACGACCTGCTAGCTGGCCTTAATTATGGTGAGACTGAAGTCGTAGGCGGTAATTACAGCCATGTTGCCGGTCGTCGCTCAGACCTGACAACTGAAGTTGATAATAAAGCCGATAGCCTGGAAGCCTTTGTGGTCGACCGCTGGCAGTTTTCACCCAAATGGACGGCGGTTTATGGCGCGCAAGTCGTATCGGCCAGCCGCGAAGTTCGAAATATTACAGTATCCTCGGGCGCAGTTCGAAATCCCAAAGACGATTACAACAGTATCAACCCGCGGGCGGGTTTGATTTATCAACTAAGCGATGTGATTGAAGTCTTTGCCAACCTCAGCAAACTCTATGAAGCGCCGACTAACTATGAACTGGAAGATGATGCCCGCGCCAATAATGAAACCTTAGATGCCATGCAAGGCACCGTGTTTGAAATAGGTACTCGGGGTAGTCAACCGATTGGAATAGCCAGTCAATGGCACTGGGATGTCGCCCTGTATTACGCACAATTAAAGGATGAGATTCTCTCAATTGACGATAGCGAAAATCTCGGCACCAGCCTCGCCACCAACATTGACGATACCATTCACGCCGGTATTGAAGCACTGTTTCGCGCCAGCCTGGCACTGGATGAGAGTGGCCACCACCGCATCGAACCCTTAATCAATCTGACAGTGAATGAATTCTCCTTTGATAACGATACCGTGTATGGCAATAACCAACTACCAGTAGCGCCGGATTTTGCCATCAAGGGTGAAATTCTTTACCGTCATAGCAACGGCTTTTTTGCCGGCCCAACCTATGACATTATTGATGATCGCTATGCGGACTTTACTAACACTTACACCGTGGATTCCTATACTTTATTAGGCCTGCGCGCTGGTTTTAGCGGCAAAAGCTGGGAGATTTTTGGCGAAGTAAAAAACCTGAGAGACCGGGACCATATCTCCAATGTCAGTGTGCGCAACGAAGCCTTGCAAGATGCCGCCATCCTCACACCGGGCGAACCCCGCTCTGTTTACGCTGGTATTAAACTGCAATTTTAATTGCGTGAATAGATAAAGCCTGTGGGCATTTATATGAGCAAAACCTATGAGTAAACAGGAATCACCAGCACAGGCAACTCAGACTCACTTATATCGAGCCGTGTGGCGCTGGCATTTCTATGCCGGCGTCTTTGTCATCCCCTTTTTACTAACGCTCTCTCTCAGCGGCTTATTGATGCTGGTCAGCAAGCCAATAACCACCCTGTTCCAGCAGCACCTTATTGCCGTCGAAGCAACCGGTGATGCACTACCGGCTTCCACGCTGCTAACCAAGGTGCAGGAAAACTTTCCTGATGCGGCGATAAAGCTCTATCTACCTGCGCAAAGCGCCACAGAAACAACGCGCTTTTCCATAGAGTCAAGTACAGGATCGGGGCATGGTGGCCACGGCGCTCCCAGCACCACAGTTTTTATCAATCCCTATAACGCGGAAATACTGGGAACCGAGGACCCGGACCAGTCCTTTTATACTCAAGTGCAGAGTTTTCACAGCTCACTGTATCTGGGTAAGCTGGGAGAAACCCTGGTTGAAATTGCCGCCGGGCTTGCGATCCTGATGGTGGTCAGCGGACTCTATCTGGCCTGGCCCCGAGAGGGTTGGCGTTCGTTGGCTATCACCATGGCCGCCACTCACCGTGAAGACTGGAAAAAACTGCACCGGCTGATCGGCCTCGTGATCACGATACCGTTATTGTTTTTCCTGATCTCTGGCCTTGCCTGGACTAATGTTTGGGGTGGCATGTTGGTGCAGCCCTGGAGTTCACTGCCCGGTACCCGCTATGAGTCACCCGCAGCCGAACAGACCAGCCATGCTGACCATGCCAATCATTCTCAGCCTCATACTCAACCTCATACTCAACTACAGCAACACGTTGCGATGAACCAGCACGGCCTGCATCAGGTGCCCTGGGCGCTTGAACAAACGCCGATGCCAATGCCTGGCGAGGCAGCATCAGGCAGTGAAACCACAGCTACAGCTACAACGACAAATACAGCGATAAATGACAGGGACCAGCTGAACCTGGATGCCGTTACAGCGATTGCCAGGGTACAGGGTTTCACCAATTACCGCGTGCATCTGCCACAAAGTGAAACAGGTGTATGGACGGTTTCTGCCACCACGATTGCCGGCGACCTCAGCAATCCCTTAGGTGAACGAATTCTGCATCTCGATCGCTTTAGCGGTAACGCGCTGGCGGAGATAAGCTTCGCCGACTATCCAGCCATAGGCAAAGCCATGGCCGCCTTTGTTCCCTTGCATCAAGGTGATCTCGGCCTGTGGAACTGGCTGCTAAACCTGCTGTTTGTGATGATGGTTCTGCTGATAATAGTCAGCGGCGTGATGTTGTGGTGGAAACGACGCCCGACCAGAACTCGCAAACTGTCACCGCCTACGGCCACAGCTACTCTTAACCGGTCAGTGGTGGCGATCATGCTGGTGATTGCCCTGTGTTTTCCCCTTTCCGCAGCGGCATTGGCTTTAGTCATTTTTCTGGATTGGCTCTTTATTTCAAGAGTTGAATCAATGCGTGCCGCGATAAAATAAAAACATCGCGCTATGCCTAAAAGGCCCCCAAGCACGCCAACTCTAACGTAATAACTCAGCTACGACTCAATCACCAATAAAACGTGAGCTCTGGCCAGTAAACAACGGTACCAATTCTGTCAGGGCCTGATTCAAAAACGATTTACAGTGATTGATACGCGCCGTGTTGCGCAAGTCGACATGACTCAATAACCACGCCCCCCAATCGGATCGCGGTAAATCGATGGGAAGCCTGACCACGCGCTGGTCATCCATTGCATCGGGGAAAAAACAGGGGACTCGGGCAACACCAAAACCGGATTTGATCGCCGCAAACATGCTGACCAGATCATCTACCTGCAAAGCAATGTGTGGCTTTTCAAAATGCTCCAGCGCCCAGGAGGGCATCGCTTTATCTCCGCCCCAGATAATAATCGGCGTTTCCGCCGGCCAATCAAAATCATCTCTAACATATAAACCATGCTGTATCGCTGTGATTTTTTTACCGACCAGATAATCGGGAGGCTTGGGTGTAAAACGCACCGCAATATCGGCTTCGCGATTAGCCAGATCCCGCAGGCCAGGGGTCACGCTCAGGCTGAGTTCGATAGCAGGGTTTTGCTCACAGAATGTTTTCAAGGGTTGGATCATGCAACTTTCCAGAAGGTCATGGGGCATGGTGAGCTTGATCTTGCCCTCAAGTCTCGCGTCCTGCCCAAGCAACACCCGCGAGGCCTTCAGACTGCTATCGTTGATCTGCTCGATAATCTCAAAGATCGAAGCGCCCGCCTCGGTCATCACATACCCGGTTCGGGTCCGTTCGAACAACCTCACGCCATGGCGCTGCTCCAGTAACTGAATACGCCGCGATACGGTGCTGTGGTTGACCCCCAATTCCCTGGCGGCCACCGAGAAACTGCCATGATTAGCCACGGCAAAGAAGTAACGAAAGTCGTCCCAGTTGTGCATTTATGCAAAGTCTCAGTGCAGTTTTTGTGGATTTATCATTAGTCTAGAACGACTTAGACTTTCTGTCGATGGCATCTAACCGGGCGAGATTCAGAGACAGCCAGCAGTAGTACCCGTGTTAAGCGAACGGATTAATCACACCTATTAAACCCTGGAATTAAAGACACCATGAGTAAGCAAGCAATTACTAACAACACCGGACATGACATAGAACAGCTACTGCAGAATTACTTTGACGGCCTGTATTTTGGCGATACTCAATTGCTGGCCAGGGTTTTCCATCCTGAGGCTTGCTACAGCTGTGCTACGGGTGGCGAGTGGATTCATCTGACCATGCCCGAGTATTTCCATCGGGTGCAAAACCGTCCTATTCCTGCCAAGCAGGGCCAGCAGCGAAGGGATCGAATTCTCGCCCTTGAACTGGCCGGGCCGGAAACCGCCATGGCCAAAGTGAATTGTGCTCTGGGCGGGCGTTTTTTCACCGACTTTCTCAGCCTCGTTTTTACCGATGACCGCTGGCAGATTATCGCCAAGGTTTTTCACTACGACCCGCTGGATTGCGCAGCCGAGACCTTGTAAGCATGCCCCTGTAAGCCTAGCCCTGCAAACAGAACAAAGGTCTGAAATCAGAGGGAAAAAAGGAAGTAACTACTTACTAACAAACACATTGACCTAAAACCACAAGGAGCACCACAACATGCCATACGTCAATATTCAAATCACCGATGAAGGCGTCACCCCAGAACAAAAAGCCGAACTGATTGCCGGTACCACTGCCTTATTGGAAAGGGTGTTAAACAAAAATCCGGCCACCACCTTTGTGGTGATTGACGAAGTCTCACTGGATAACTGGGGGATTGGCGGCATGCCGGTTACTCAGTTTCGTCAACAACTCAGCAAGCAAAACACCTGAGCATTAAACATTCTGCGTAAAAAACACGATTCGAAAAGGAGAATTTATGTATCAACTCTATAGCCTACCCGGCAGTTGCTCCACCGGCATTCACGCCCTGCTCAACAAACTCAAGCAAACCGTGGATATCACCATGCGCAACGATGTGCCCAATTACCACGACATTGTTCCCACCAATCAGGTACCGGCACTACAAACCGGCGACCAGATACTGACTGAGGGGGCGGCAATTGTCATATACCTACTACAAACCCACGGCCCGCAAGAATTACTGCAGGACCGGGAGTTTATCCAGTGGTTGATGTTTAACTACGCTACCCTGCACCCGGCCTACAGCAAACTATTTGCCGTGCAGTCCAATATGCCCGACGGTGAAGCCAAAACAGCGCTGCTACAGACCTTTGGCGACCGGGTAGCGGAACTCTGGCAACTGGTGGACCGGCATCTGGAGGGGCGTGATTTTATGCACGGCGATGAAGCCACCGTACTGGACTACTTAGTGGCCATTTACCTTCGCTGGGGCAATGTGTTTCCGGACACTCAAATCCCCGTCGGTAAAAACGTACAGGCGCTGGCAAATAGAGTGTGTGAATTACCGGAGTTTAAATCCGCCCTCAATACCGAGGGAGTTGTCTACAACATTCCGGAAAACGCACGCGCTGCTTAATCAATCAGCCAAGTCTGGCATCTACTGGATACCCACTTTTGCGGGTATCCAGGCGTTAAAGCACCGCTAGTTTGACAAGCACGATAAACCGAGAGCAAAAGCAATGAACACCAATATTCTCTATGCCGGCATCATGCTGTTGGCCGGCTTAGGTATACCAACCATGGCAGCATTGAATGGTGGGCTGGGCGCCAAGCTGCAAAGCCCGCCCCTGGCCTCCACCATACTGTTGTTGTCTGGTTCACTGATTGCGTTGGTTTATCTTCTGGCCACGGAGGGCTTACCAAAGACCCTGCGCAGCGACAGCACACCGGGCTATTTTTACTTCGGCGGTATTTTTATCGCCTTTTATATTATGGCCGTCACCTGGATAGCGCCCCGATTTGGCATCGCCAATGCCATTTCCTTTGTCCTACTAGGGCAACTCATAGCCATGACAGCTATCGATCAGTTTGGCTTGTTTGGTATGACGCAGGTGACATTAAGTGCTCAGCGGCTGGCGGGGTTGTTGATGATGATTTCCGGAGTTTATTTGGTGCTGGGTAAGCCATCGAGTTAGTAGGCTTAGTATCAACTTTAAACCTCAACCGTCATTCCCGAATGCTTTTATCGGGAATCCAGCGACTTCTTGCAGGAATGAACTTGCTTTAAAGACTGGCAGGCTTCGCCAGACTGAGGAGTCACTTTTGCATTTTATTTACACATCACCAAACACCAATCGCAAATGCGTCCGGTAGGCAAGCACCTGATCAGCCAACTGCTGATTACTGTCATAGACCCGCGCCAGAATGATTCCACCTTCCAGGGTAGAGGTAAACATATCGGCCAGCACCTCCAATGGCGTATCCACTCTGGGTGGGTACGCAGCGGCAACATCTTCAAGTCGCTCCACGATCATTCTTCGCCATTCCAGAATGCCCTCTTTCATCCGTTGCCGTATGTCTTCGTCAAATTGCTGGGTTTCATACACAAATGCGGCCACTAAACAGCCGGGATGAGTGTCGGTCATACCGGCCACCATTTCCGCCAGCAGTTTCAGGAAGATCAGTAATTGTTGCAGCGGATCCTCACTGAGCTGATTAGCGCGATTGCTTAAGGCACTGAACTGTTCTTCGTCCATCGCGATGTAGCGATCCACCAGCGCTCTTGCCAATTCGACTTTGCCGTCAAAATGATAAAAGAACCCACCCTTGGTGATAGCCGCCTTATCCAGAATATTCTCAATCGTCGTACCCGCATAACCCTGCTGTAAAATAATAGCTTCCGCCATACTCAGGATACGCTCGCGACTGCTGTTTGATCGCGTTGTCATAGTCTACCTGCCTGTATCAGTGTTTCATCCTGCCGGCTAGCTATACCGCCGGTATAGCTAATGTCAGACGCAGTTTTCGACTCTGGGAAAGTGGCTAGAGATTGGTCGTAAGCCGCTGTTTTTAAAGGCATTTTTTATTCATCATTTCCTTACCAGCGGTCCACTGCTTTCCGGCGATTTCAATCATACACTGCCACCATGATAAACGCAGTTGCAAAACAAGCCACCCCAACTGCCGTTAATCAATCTTGATCACTCATTCGATAACAAGGAGAAACACATGTCAGCCATTAGTCGCTATCGTCAACAACTACCTCAACTGGGTAACGATATTTTTCTTACCGATGGGGGATTGGAAACCACGCTGGTTTTTCTGCAAAAAGTGGAGCTGCCAATGTTCGCTGCCATTGGCCTGCTCTCAACCGAGAAAGGCCGCACCGTAATCTGGGATTACTACCGCGACTATTTGCAGCTTGCCAATGAGAAGGCTCGGCATTTTATTCTCGAGGCACCGACCTGGCGTGCCAATCCCGATTGGGCCGAGCCGCTTGGATACACTCTTGAAGAACTGCTCCAGCTTAACCGTGATGCCGTCGATATGATGGTGGCGCTGCGAGATAAGTATGCAGTTAAAGGCAACAAAGTTGTGATTAGCGGTTGCATTGGCCCTCGTGGCGATGGGTACGTGGCGGATAACGCCATGACCGTCGAACAGGCTCGCCAGTATCACGGTCTGCAAATTCAAACCATCGCCGACTCGGCTGCCGATATGGTTTCGGCCATGACGATGAACTATCTCGAAGAAGCCATTGGCATTACTCTGGCCGCACAAGATGCCGATATACCCGTGGTGATTTCCTTTACGACGGAAACCAATGGCCGCCTGCCTTCAGGTGAAACGCTGCAACAGGCTATTACGCGAGTGGATGCAGCCACCAATCAAGGGCCTGTGTACTACATGATTAACTGCGCCCACCCCGACCACTTCCGGGATGCGCTGGCGAGTAATGCACCATGGGTACATCGCATTCGAAGTATTCGCGCCAATGCCAGCCGCAAATCGCATCAGGAACTGGACGAGTCGACCGAACTGGATCGCGGTAATCCGGCCGAATTCGGATCACTCTATGCGCAATTGCGGCAAAGCTTTCCTCAACTGACCGTATTGGGAGGGTGTTGTGGTACCGACCTGCAACATATCTCGTCGGTGGAACATCACTGCTGCGGTTAGTATTGAGAGGGCTTTATCAATCTGGAATTTACTAGCCGGCATCGCTCGACTGTCGGCTAGGCCAGGCCATGGCATAAAGCAATAATAATGATACCTCAAAAATTTATTACGCCAGCAGTAGCGGCTCATAACCTCGATACTCCAAAGCGTCTACAACCTCTGAATCCGTTATTGTTTCCCCTTCGGTATCCTGATGATTTTTATTCAGTACATCAGTCAACTTTATAGAGCGGTTCATGTTATGACTATCTCCTAAAACAGTGCTGACTGGAATGTCCCCCGGATAGCTCCTGGAGCTAAATCTCTGCCTAACAAAACCGGGCTGCGAGTTACTTCTTTTTTTAATCGCCGGCGACTACAGCAACCCTTTAGATAAGCGCAGTTTTAACTCCTTATATACCCCCACTAATTTCTTACGAATTCGCTGCTATTTGATATATATCAACCAAAATACTTTGAAATAAGC
Source organism: Oceanicoccus sp. (assembly GCA_965661375.1). Classification (GTDB taxonomy): domain Bacteria; phylum Pseudomonadota; class Gammaproteobacteria; order Pseudomonadales; family Dasaniaceae; genus Oceanicoccus. Next base: position 36,816 of record CBFIDJ010000010.1, read on the forward strand.
CCCATGAGTCTCATTATTCATATATCCTTATATACATACATGTATATGCATATGCGAACATTATTTACTATAAAGATTCAGCCAGCCCCACTATATCAACCTCACTACAGAATAGAGATATCAACCATGCCAGACATTCAATTTGAACCCATCAGCTCTAAACTAGGTGCCACGGTGAAAGTGTCGCCGGACGACCTCCTTAAAGATGGCAACCCAGAGAAGATCTGGGAAGCACTCAACAAGTATATGGTTTTACTATTCCCACAAATTAACCTGAGCGATGATCAACAGATCGCTCTAACGGGTGCTCTTGGTGATATGGAGCCAGCGGTTGTTACCGCCGACGGTTCGGCACCGGCAGGACAAGGTATTTACCGCATCGCCCTCGACAAGAACGATCAAACCCAGAAGGAGTACGTACTGGGCAATAATTTCTGGCACATTGACGGGACCGTTTATAGCGTACCTGGCAAAGGCACACTGCTAAAGTGTGTAAATCCTCCCAATGAAGGTGGTGAGACAGAATTTGCCAACCTGTTTGCTGCCTACGAGGCGTTACCTGAGGAGAAAAAGCAGCAGATTGAAAACCTGCGGGTAGTGCATTGTCTGGAAGCTGTCGGGCGCCAGTTGTACGAAAACCCAACGCCTGATGATCTCGCCCGCTGGGAAGCGGTCTTTCCTCATACCGAACACCCCCTGGTTTGGCACCAGAAAGATGGTAGAACATCGATAGTAATAGGCTCCACCGCATTTGACATCGTTGGCATGCCCCATGAGGAAGGCTACGCTCTGTTACAGGAATTGCTTGAATGGAGTGAACAGGATCAATTCACCTATAGCCACAAATGGCAAAAAGGTGATTTGGTAATTTTCAATAATCCCGGACTATTGCATCGCTCCTGCCCTTACAATGAAACCTCAGGACGATTGATGCATAGAACCACCCTGAAGGGGTATGAAGAGATCGCCTGAATGAATAAAGCGCCTTAACCGATATTCAAAAGCCACTGGCGTTTTCGGGGTCATTTGAACCGAGTGACCCCCGTATTCTGGTCTGTGCTGTTAACCCTAGCCATGCAGGACTACGAACCTTCAAGAAACCTGTAACCACGCTAATAGCCACGCAAATAGATTGTGCCAGGAACAATACTGGCATCTATATTCAAGACAAACCCAATCGCTTCATCGTCCTAACCAGATTACTTCGATCCAGTTTTAATACTCGGGCGGTGGCCGCCAGATTGCCCTGTTTTTTTTCCAGCACTGCTTCGATGATTTCGCGCTGGTAAGTGTCAACAGCATCTCTCAGGCTTATACCACTTTTACTTACACCGTTTTCAGCCTCCAGGATTTTCGTTATTGGCTGAGCAGATTGTGACTCAAAAGGAATAGCTGTCTGCAAATTTAAATGTGTTGTGCCAATGCTGATAATATTGTTTTTGCGCCCCTGTTCTGTAATGGCCTTTAGCGCTGCTCGGCTGAGTAAATGTTCCAACTCGCGTACATTACCCGGCCAGTTATACTGCTTGAGTTGTGTCATTGCCTCTGACGTCAGGCGCAGTTTGTTAACACCGAGTTGTTGTTGATTTTTTTCCAGAAAATAACCTGCCAACAGCACACAGTCATTGTCGCGTTCGCGCAGTGACGGTACTGGCAGTGGGTAAACACTGAGCCGATGGTAAAGATCTGCGCGAAAGCGACCCTCTTTAACTTCAAGCGGCAGGTCGCGGTTGGTGGCGGCGATAATGCGAACATCCACGACAATGGTTTTATCACTGCCCACCCGCTGGATTTCTCCACTCTGTAAGGTGCGTAATAATTTTGCCTGCACCGCTAATGAAAGCTCACCCACCTCGTCCAGAAACAGGGTGCCCCTATGGGCCAACTCAAAGCGGCCACTGCGATCATTAATAGCCCCGGAAAAGGCACCTTTAACATGGCCAAACAATTCACTTTCCACTACGTTTTCCGGCAGAGCGGCGCAGTTGATTTGCACCAGCGGTTGCTCGCTTCTACGCGAATGCTGATGAATACTTTTGGCTACCAACTCTTTACCGACACCGGTCTCGCCGGTAATCAAAACCGAGAGATCGCTGGCGGCAACGGTATTGACTTCACCTAACAGGTTTTTAATAGCGCGGCTGTTGCCAATTATCTCCATGGGCGCGCCGGTATCCATTAAACGCTGGGCCACCTCATAGTTGTGTTCTGCCTGCGCCGTTAAAGCGGCAACATGTTGGCTGGTTTTGATCACCGCCGCCACGGCAGCAATATACGCGCGAATCTCGATGGGGTTGAGTGCATCAAAACTATCTGCCCGCATCGCGTCAAGGGTGAGTACACCCCAGGTGTTGCCATCAATCACAATACTGCTGCCCATGCAGTCATGCACATGCAACTGTTCCCCGGCGTCATCCACCAAGCCGTCATAGGGGTCGGGTAACTCAGAGCTCGCATCAAAGCGGACCAGCTCCGAACTATGCAGGATTCGCTGTAAGCGTGGATGGCGTTCGACCACAAAGCGCCGTGCCAGCGCCTCCTCTTTTAAACCCAACACCGCCACTGGCGACAGGCACTCCCCCTCCAGTTTTAATAGGCCGATGGCATCACAGGGGATAGCCCGCTGAATTGCCAGTACCAGTCGGCGATAACGCTCTGCCTGCGTTAGTTCGCGGTTTAAGTCTTCAACAATATCGATAAACGGTGAAATATCCATACCGGTCACTTTAACCTATAAAAGGTTATATTGACACAGGAAGAGCATGGGTTAATTTAACCTTAAAATATAAAATATCCATATAAATCAAACAGATAAAACTTGGCATTATTTATGTAATAGCTCCTGGTGACGATAGTCATCTTTATTAGGAGACACCAACCATGTTAGACGCTGCAACTGTTCAAATTATTAAAAGCACCGTACCCGCCCTGCAGTCCCACGCCAACGACATCACCGCGGCTTTTTATCCACTGCTATTTTCCCAACACCCGGAGGTTGTGCCCTACTTCAACCAGACTCACCAGAGCAAGGGCACCCAGCCGAAAGCGCTGGCCAACGCGGTGGTTGCCTATGGCGCCAATATCGACGAGTTGGGTAACCTGAGTGAAGCCGTGAGTAAAATCGTGCACAAACACGCGTCACTGGGCGTGCTTCCCGAGCAATACGATGCCGTTGGCGGCTGCCTGCTACAGGCCATCAAAGCGGTACTTGGCGATGCCGCCACTGACGAGGTTATTGATGCCTGGGGTAAAGCCTACGGGCAGTTGGCCCAGATACTGATCGAAGCAGAGGAACAGGTGTATGCCAGTAATGCAGCGAAGGCTGGTGGCTGGCGTGGTGAGCGTGAATTTAAACTGGTGAAGCGCGGCGATGAAAGTTCGGTCATCACCTCATTTTATTTTGAACCCACCGATGGTAAAGGTGTACCGGAGTTTGAAGCCGGTCAATATACCACGATCATTTTCGACAACATCGACGACCAATCCGTACGACGCAACTACAGCTTGTCCGATGCACCGGGTACCGGCTATTTGCGTATCAGTGTCAAGCGCGAACCGCAGGGCGCCGTATCCAATTACCTGCATGACACATTAAAGGTCGGCGACACCGTAAAACTATTAGCACCCTGTGGCGATTTTACCCTGCGTAAGAATAACAAACCGCTGGTTCTGCTCACCGGCGGTGTGGGTATCACACCCGCCATCAGCATGTTAAATGTCGAAGCCGGTTCCGGTCGCGACGTGCGCTTTATCCACGCAGCGTTAAACAGTCAGACGCACGCCTTTAGAGAACATGTTGATCAACTGGCTGCCAGCCATCAACACATCTCACCGCTTTATATTTACAGCGAACCCAGCGCAAGCTGCAATGCCCACGCCACCGGTTTTATTAGCAGGGAGTTAATTGAGCAGCAACTGCCCGGGGATCGCGATGTGGAGTTTTACTTTTTAGGGCCCAAGCCCTTTATGCAATCAGCGTTGGGCATTGCCAGAGAACTCGGTATTCCCGAAACCCAAATTCATTATGAATTTTTTGGACCGAGCGAGGAGTTGGCGGCATAAGGTGCCCGACATCATTGCTGCCCCAGAAAGTCTGAAGGCAGGGATTCGATATTGGCTGATGAGACCGCCGCACCCATGAATGGGTTCACGGCGTATCTCAGCAGTCAATGCTGAATTCATGACTGGCACACAGGCTTAAGCTCGCGCAACACTACTCTGTGATGTGCTCTATGGCCTAGTGAAGTAAATTTATGGGACAGCAAGGGCCCGGCAGAGTTGATTACTCTGGATGCCCGCCTTCGCGGGCATAACGGGTCGGGAATTATTGCGAAAGGCTGCACACCAGCGCGAGCATGTCGACGTTATGCTCCTTCGCAAAAAGAGCTTTAACAAAAAGGACAGGAGTGAATAGCTTCTGTCCTTTTATTTTTCGCCAGCAAGTGTTTTTGTTAACGATCAGTAAACAAATGCGGCAGTGAAGAGCGCTCCACCATCCCCACCGTCTCCTCGCCATCCCAGCGATAACGGGCGTGAGCCTGTTGGATGATAGGCATATTCGGGCCAAACATAGCGGACAGATCCGTTTTATAACGCGAACGCACATTGATAAAGGTCTCACCTTCGATCACTACTTCGCCGTCAGCGGTTTCCAGCACACAGGAGACATTATCCCCCCGAGGATTTAATTCCGTAATCCAGGGAATCTGTATGGCCCGCGCCGGCTTCAATACGCCACTGCCATCATAGACAAAGCCTTCGTTATAGTTTGGTGTACCATCGTCGCGGGGCGGAAAGGTATTAAAACCAAAAGCCTTACCACTGGGAAACACCGCCGACTGCCAACAGTGCCCCCAGAAACCTGTAAGAATACGCACACCCTGCCGGCGAATGCGCAAACCGTTACCGGAAAAGTCATAGTGCTTATCACCAATCGTCATAACACCGACACTGCGGAACAGTTGCTCATAGCGCGGGCTGATAAAATCGCCCTGTTCTCCCTTCATGATTTCCTGCTCTTTTTCATCAAGCAATGAACCGGGCTCCCAGGGTGGTACCGCCATATTCATTTCAAAATTCAAATCAACCTGCACCATGGGCGGCTTATCAGGCCAGATCACCTCGGCCAGATCCGATGCCGTGGTTTCCGGCACCAAGCCCTTAAATTGGCCCGTCCATTTTTCAAAGGGTTTAATACATTGAAAACGCGCATCACCCGCACCGCGAATCGTCGGCAGTCCATTCGCATCAATCGCAGAATGAGGCTTGTTGACGCGCTCATCGCGATAGCTCAACACGCGGCCATCGGCAAAGGCGATATCCAGCCAGACCATTTGACTATCCCACTCTTCGGCCACCGCCTCAATACCTAAGCGAATAGCAAATTCGCCATTTTCCTCTTCGAGCCAGATATTACAGGCGTCACGCATCTGCGGCGTGGTGGGCCGATCGGCCAGCACGTATTCGCGGGCAGGATTAATACCTCCACTTAAATCGACTTTTTTATTGGAAAATACACAGGCTGGCATAGATAAAACTCCTGCAGTAATGGCGGAATAATTTAAAAATGAACGACGATTGATATGAGAATGCATAGCTAACCCCAACTAGAGGTGCTGCCTGAAAAACCCACCAATAAAGCATGATACTTTTCAACAGCAGAAATTGGTTATTTATTATTGTTTGATAATGACACAACGCGCACAAACATTAAAAGAAAACCAATTATGCATTTGAGCCAAAACATATTGATTGCAGCACTTTATAATTTAAGCCATACAACATATTTTTAGATCACAAATATCTTCAAACTGAAGCTACTGATTAATCCCCAACAACTCAACATCAAAGATCAATGTTGAACCTGGCTTGATCGCGCCCGCAGAACGATTGCCGTAGGCTAGTTCACTGGGAATAAACAGTCTGACCTTTTCACCCACTACCATTAACTGTAAACCTTCAGTCCAGCCTTTAATGACTTGATGCAAACCAAACTCAATCGGCTCGCCGCGCTCCACTGAACTATCGAATACCGTGCCATCCAACAGGGTGCCGTGATAATGCACTTTGACTGTATCGGTGGCATTGGGGTGCTGATTGCCAGTTCCTTCCTGCAACACTTTATATTGCAGGCCCGAGCTGGTGGTAATTACGCCTTCTGCATTTTTATTTTCAGCTAGAAATTCCTCGCCTTTTAGTTTGTTTTCCTGTGCAGCCTTATTGTTATTAGAAGAAATAATAAAAAAGACAACCACCACCAAAATAGCAATTACAATTACAGTTTTTGACACAGTTTTACCTCAATTTTAAAAAAGAATAGGATATACATTCCACTGCAGGCTAAAGACTGCAAGCCTTAATAGGCACCACCTAATAGCCGAAGCTCCTGATCAGTAAGCTCGCGACTCTGACCCGGCATCAGACTGGCATCAAGTGTTAAATCACCAATAGATACGCGATGCAATGCCAGCACCGGATTACGAAAGCGGCCAAACATGCGTTTGATCTGGTGATAACGACCTTCAACCAACGTCACTTCGGCCAACCGTTCATGAATCAACGTCAATCTGGCGGGTCGGGTAGTAATATCCTCAAAAGGAAAATACATCCCCTCAGCAAAAGCATCGACCGTGCTCTGACAAATAGGCTTAGCAACTTTAACTCGGTACAGTTTTGACACTTTTTCTTCTGGCGAAGTTAATTGTCGAGACCAGCGGCCATTGTTAGTCAACAGGATTAAGCCCGAAGAATTAAAATCCAGACGACCGACAAGATGCAATGTTTCTTTATCCTGTCGGTCCAGCAATTCGATGACCGTACGATGGCGATTATCCTTAGTGGCGCTCACCACCCCCGCGGGCTTGTTCAACATGATATAGACAGGACGTCTATGTTGTAACACCTTATCGTCAAGCATGATGTCACTAAATTGATCAATTTGCTGATTGATCAACTGCGCTTTATCGCCATTCACACGCAGCCGCCCCTGTGCCACTAACAATCTGACATCGCGAAGCGGAATCTCCTGCTGCTTACTGACAAACCGATCCAGTCTTGAGCGTTTGGCATTCATAGCTGGCTTTCTTTTCTCACAGAAATTTACCGTTCTCTTTTCTTAACCGGGTTATTCATAGCCAGGGCACCAGTATCAATACCAAGCTCGGTAGCCACGGCATTGGCCACCGCTCTATCCTTGGCAATAAACCTTTCCGCCGATTGCTGCAATGCCTCAATAGAGCCCGAACGCAACGCCATCTGCAAAACCTTGCTATCACCACTGCAATAACTGATTGCCCTAAAGGCTTCGCTGGCTTCGATATTCAATTCAGCAAACAGGCGAGAAGCTTCAGACAATAAATCCACATGGGCACCAAATAGTAGGTTATTCACCAGCTTTACCGCCTGACCGGAACCAAGCGGCCCTGTATGCAAAATGGGATCACCATAAGTAGATAACACCGGCTTGCAACGCGCCAACACTTCCGCATCGCCGCCGGCTAGTAATGTAATATTGCCAGCTTGAATATTATGCGGACCGCCACTGACGGGAACATCTAAAACCTGGCTATCACGCTCCGCTATTGCCGCGGCAATATCCTTCACTGTGGCTGGGCTGCCCGTCGTATGAACAATGACCGTTGCCCCGGGTTTAAGTGTCTGGCTGATACCACCATCAACATCCAGCATTAACTCCCGCAACTGTTGATCGCTGTAAAGGCAGAGAATTAATATATCAACCTTTGCAGCCAGCTCAGCCGCGGAATCCATGTATGTCGCACCTGCCTGGACCGCAGTCTCAATCACTTCAGGTTTTCGCGCACAAACTAACACCTTTTTATCGGCTGCGCACAACCGCTTCAGCATCGGCATTCCCATAATGCCTAAACCAATTAAACCTACGATCATATTGTCACTCGCATATTGCCATCAGACTTGAAAACGATCGGAATCAAGGGCTAGGCCAGTTTCAGTGAAAACCAAAAAGTTGATCCCTTGCCTTCTACGCTACTAACACCAATGGCACCACCCATTAACTCAACCAGGTTTTTCGACAGCGCAAGCCCAATTCCCGTACCCTTCACTGCAGACAGCTCCGCCCCGGCCCGCTCAAAATAAACAAATAAATTATGGAGCTGTTTTTCACTGATACCAATACCAGAGTCACTGATCGAAATTTTTATGTTTTCAGAACCCGTAACTTGACAGCTTAGCTCAATGGTTCCTGCATCGTTATTGTATTTGATCGCGTTACTCAACAGGTTCAACAGCACTTGCCTGAGCCGAACTGGATCCGCTAAAACAGGCGGAACCACTTGAGTTGCAAGGTTATTTTTTAAGGTTAACTGTCGCTTATCGGCTGCTTGCTGAACCAGACCAAGACATTCATTAACGGCATCAACAAGATTCACCGATTTATTATGCAACTCAATTTTCCCCGCCTCCATGCTGGATAAATCCAGCAAATCGTCGATCAAATGACTTAAATGATCTCCCGCCTCATAAATCATCTCCACCTGTTCCCTGGATTCTTTTTTCAGCGAATTGTCAAAGCGTAATAAATCTGAAAAACCGATGATGGCATTGAGTGGTGTTTTTAACTCATGACTCACCATAGAGACAAAGTGCGATTTACTTTTGCTTGCCTGCTCTGCGAACTGTCTGGCCTTTTCTAATTCAGTGTTACTGGCAGTTAACTTATTTTCAGCCAGTGCTCGCTGTGCCACTTCGCGAGAAAGTCGTCGCGTGTAGAAAAAAAGTGCTGCAAGAATCACAACAAACACCACCAGCAGCTTCCACACCAGAGAATAATCCACAGCGCGCTTGTCGGGTATTTTTATCCATCGATTGTAGATTTCACTGCGCTGCTCTGCGGTAACCGATTCCAAGGCTTTGGTAAACAATACCGCTAACTGCGGCCAATCACTGCGAATAGCAAAACGCTGCCCATCGTATTTCAGATCATAGGTGCCAGCCACCTGCAGATTATTAATACCCTGTTGCTGGCTGATATAAATATTAACGCCAATGGCACCAATAAAGGCATCAGCCTCACCTATTGAAACAGCCTCAAGCCCCTCGAGCGGTGTTGTCACCCAGAGTTTCTTAATCCTGGGGTTATCTCTCACCACTCGCTCACTGGAGCTATAGCCTTTCACCAACGCGATAGTTTGTTGCGTTATATCCTCCGGCGATTTGATAGAACCGTTATCGTCCCGCGTCATTATCACCATGGGTGCACTGATAAAAGCCGGAGAAAAAATAATATACTCATCGCGCTCAATGGTTTGTACAACCGGAGCTGCAACCGCCAGCGTTTGGTTTTTTAAACCATTTAACAAATCCTGCCACTCAAGACCTGGCTCAGGGATAAATTTAATACCGGTTTTTTCGCTGACCAATTGCAAAAAATCCATCGCCACGCCCACATAATTACCCTGCTCATCGACAAAACTGTAGGGCGGATAACCAGCATCCAGCCCAACTTTTATCGTCGGGTGCTGTCGAATCCAGCGCGTTTGTTCTGCAGTAAAGATCAGTCGCTTTTCGTAATCTGTTAGCGATAACCATTTTTTCGCCAGCTGCTGCCTCTCTTCCATCGTTACAGCAGCCAGGGACTTGGCGATAATCGAATATAGAATTTCATTACCCTTACGCACCCCCATATGTAAAGGCAGATTAGAAAACCCCGCCTGTTCAATGCTGCCAATAATGCGCAGATTAGGCACAAAATTATTTTCCAGGGCATAGGCCACCAGGCCAATGCTATCGACATAGGCATCGGCTTCGCCCAAAGAGACGGCTTTTAGCGAATCAACCACGGTGTCATAGAGCACAATTTCTATATCGGGGTATATTTCACGCAGCTCCCGGTTGATCGAAAAATCTCTGACCCCGGCGACTTTTTTATGGTTAAGTGACGATAAATTTTGAATCGATTGATTGCTCTGCTTGACGACAATCACAGTGGGCTGAGAAAAATAATCTTTGGTGAAATCGATATATTCACGACGCTCATCGGAAGAGTAGATAGCGGGTAACAGATCAATCTGGCCATCGCGTAGTTTATCGAGAAGTTCAGCCCAGATATGCCCGCTGATGAAGTTCACATTCAAGCCAGCTTTAGCAGCGATCAACTGAATCAAATCGATCGAATAACCTTCGGCTTGGCCATCGACGGAAAAATCAAAGGGAGGCCAATCGGTTTCATTGCCAACATTGATAACCGGATTTTCAGCAATCCATTGTATTTCTTTTTCGGAAAGTTTCAGTTCAGCGGCTTCTGATACTGACAGAAAGATATTGCATAGTAACATTAAAAGCAGTGCTAACCGCGGCCCAGACATATAGATCATTCACGGGTTTCCTTGTGTAATAACTGATAAATCAACGGTGTATCCCTATTTAGGCTAACAATTTCTATATGAACAACCGTGTTAAACTTCAACAGATGCCTATTATAGACCTCACCGGAGGACTGGTAGACCGATCACTGTCCGAGTTCACAATTTTTCAAAGCCAGTTTTGATCGCCCCTTCACTGGCTTCTTTATTAAATCCGATGGACCATGATTTAAGTTACGAGGATCTCAATCGACGCCATCGAAACATCTGGCTGAAACATCGGCTGTCTTTTGATTTTTCGAAACTGCAATTTCATCCATTATTTAGCCACTGGGTTTACTGCTTCACATGTTATACTTCTCAGGCTTAGCTCTGCTCCTGGCCCGTCACTTTCAGTGCAATCTATCGCAGAGCAATCACCAATGATCAATCTACAAGCTGAGCCAAGAGGGGAATTAACGCTTGTCTACGAATAATACCGAGAATGCCGGCTTGACCGATACACTCTCTCAGACAGACAACTCGTCACCAAGCGCTACTGAAAACCCTGTGGCGCAGCCCTCCCCGAAAAACTCCGCAATGGCTCCGTTACGAGTCCCTGTGTTCCGCCGCATCTGGAGTGCCAGTCTTCTCTCCAACTTTGGCCAATTGATTTTGGGGGTCGGCGTCGCCTGGGAGATGACCCGATTGACCGACTCCTCTACCATGGTCGCTCTAGTACAAACTGCCATGATGCTGCCCTTAATGCTGATAGCCCTGCCAGCAGGTGCCATAGCCGATATGTTTGACCGCAGAAAGGTCGCAATGACTGGGCTTGGTATTGCCGCCCTATTTGGCTCGCTATTATCTCTACTGGCCTTTCTCGAGCTGACCACACCCTGGTTATTGCTGCTGTTTTGCTCCTTAATTGGCACCGGCGTCGCACTGTATAACCCGGCCTGGCAATCCTCGATTGGTGAGCAGGTAGAATCCAAACAACTACCGGCAGCAATCGCCCTCAATACCATTAGCTATAATATAGCACGCAGCTTTGGCCCGGCACTTGGCGGCCTGCTAGTGGTAGCAGCGGGTGCCCAGGCGGCCTTTGCCACCAATGCTTTTGGCTACCTACCCTTGATGCTGGCTTTCTTCCTCTGGAAGCGAGGCCAGGTTCCTTCTCGTCTGCCGCCAGAACGGATCACCCGGGCGATTGTGTCCGGTGTACGCTATGCCTTCCACTCCAGCTCCATTCGCACCGTTGTGATTCGTGGCTTCATCTTCGGCTGTGGCAGCGTCACCGCAACAGCCTTAGCCCCTCTCATCGCCAAGGATTTACTGGGCGGCGATGCCAGCACCTTTGGCATTCTGTTAGGTGCGGGTGGCGTCGGTGCCGTGACCGGTGCACTATTGATCAATACCTTCCACGAGCATTTCGGCGCTGAAAAAGCCGTGTCCATACTCTCTGTAGTCTGCGGCCTGTCGCTGATTGGCATAGGCCTAAGCCGCTATCTGCCACTCACCTGCCTTGGCATGTTCCTCGCCGGTGGCGCCTCGATGATTACCATTTCGCTACTGAACATTTCGGTACAGGTCTCCGTGCCGCGCTGGGTTACCGCCCGTGCCCTGTCACTGTATTCCTCCTTACTGACCGGCGGTATCGCGTTAGGTGCATGGGTATGGGGAAGCGTAGCCGATCACTGGACGATCGATATCGCCATGATGGCTTCAGGCGGCTATATGCTACTGTTGCCGGTATGTGCGCTGTTTCTGCGTTTACCCAACGCCTCCACGATTGGCTCTGAACCGGTTAATCTGGCCAGCGAGCCTGAGGTGGAACTGGCCATCACCATGCGTTCCGGCCCGATCGTGATTGAAATGGAATACTGGATCGAACCCGATGATGCGCGCGCCTATTACGACGCTATGCGAGAGGTCCGCGCTGTGCGTCTGCGCAATGGCGGTTTTGACTGGTCTATCACCCGCGATATTGGCGAACCGGCCCTGTGGATTGAGCGCTTCCACCTACCCACCTGGGGCGATTATTTACGAATGAGAGATCGCTCGACCCAAGCCGATCTCAATGCCCAGAATATTGCCAATCGTTTCCTGATCCCCGGTAAGCCCAAACGGGTTCGACGTGGACTGGAGCGACCCTTTGGCTCTGTACGCTGGAAGGGCAGCACGCCTGACAATCAACAGGACCGTGTTGTCTACATGGGGCCATGAATCAACAGCTGGAGTTTCACCTTACTGTACCTAAGTCCGAGCAGCAGCTACTTGAGCTGCTTTCGGAACAGACCTCCCTGACCAAATCACAGCTAAAACAGGCGATGGATAAAGGCGCACTCTGGCTGAGCCATAAAGGCAACACCCGCCGTCTACGTCGTGCTAAATCCAAATTACTCAAGGGCGATGAGCTGCACCTCTATTTTGACCCGAATATTCTGCAACAAACACCACGCCCGCCCCAGCTGATTTATGACGCAGTTAACTACAGTATTTGGTTTAAACCCTATGGCGTGTTTTGTCAGGGTTCAAAATGGAGCGACCACTGCGTGCTGCACCGACTGGTGGAGAAAAGCCTGCAACGCAATTGCTTCCCGGTACACCGGCTGGACCGTGCCGCGCAGGGGCTGGTTATTGTCGCCCACAGTAAAACTCTGGCCCGGCAATTAAGCTCTCTGTTTGAGCTGCGACAAATTCATAAAGTCTATCGCGCCATTGTGCATGGCGAGCTATCAACTGCAGCCGGGAAAGGCACTTTCCCCATCACGGTTAACTCACCGATTAAAGGCAAACCAGCCATCTCACATATCACCCCCATTGAATGCCGACCGCCCTACTCCATGCTGGAGGTCAATATTGAAACCGGCCGCAAACACCAGATTCGTCGTCACCTGGCCGACATAGGTCACCCCATTGTCGGCGACCGCTTATACGGCCCGCCTTTAGCAGAATGGTCAGCGCAGCCCTATACCAGCACCGAAGCAATACCGGATCTACAACTCTCAGCCCATCGCCTGGCTTTTAACTGCCCGCTCAGCGGACAGCCGCTTAACATTGTGTTGCCAGATTCCCTGAAGCTAGCCTTAATAGAGTAACCCCTGTCAGCTATAGCCGAGCGCATGTAAACCAGCATAGTGCACAAGGTCATGGTAGAATTAGTCCCTTTTCCCAACTTCGGCCTTAGCCACAATTTATCGCAATGAATGAAAACGCCACAAAGAAACAAGTAGGCTTTGTCAGCCTCGGCTGCCCCAAAGCACTGGTTGACTCCGAACGCATCCTCACCCAGCTTAAACTGGAAGGTTATGAAATCAGCCCTGACTATGAGGGTGCCGATGTGGTAGTGGTCAACACCTGCGGCTTTATCGATTCGGCCAAGCGGGAATCGATGGATGCGATTCAGGAAGCGATGCGGGAAACCGGCAAGGTCATTGTCACCGGATGCATGGGAAAAGGTGCCGACGCCGAAGCAATCAAGGCTGCCAACCCCGATGTGTTAAGCATCAGCGGGCCAGCGGATACCAATAGCGTGATGAATGCAGTGCATGAATTTATACCGCCACGGATCCCTTCGGCCGAAGAGCATAACCCGTTGGTGGATTTAATACCGCCGCAGGGCATCAAGCTAACGCCCCAGCACTATGCCTATCTGAAAATTTCCGAAGGCTGCAATCACCGCTGTAGTTTTTGCATTATCCCCGCCATGCGTGGCGATCTGGTCAGCCGTCCTATCAGTGAAGTCGTTAGTGAAGCCAGAACACTGGTTGAACAGGGCGTGCGGGAAATTCTGGTGATCTCGCAGGACACCAGTGCCTACGGCGTGGATACAAAATACAAACTGGATTTTATCGATGGTCAGGCGCTGGAAACCCGTATGCAGGATCTGGCTGTGGCGCTGGGCGAGCTGGGCGTGTGGGTACGTCTGCACTATGTTTACCCCTACCCGCATGTGGATAAAGTGATTCCGCTGATGGCCGAGGGCAAAATTCTGCCCTATCTCGATATTCCCTTTCAGCATGCCAGCCCGCGTATTCTCAAACTGATGAAGCGTCCCGGCAATCAGGAAAAAACGCTGGAGCGGATCAAAGCCTGGCGCGAAATCTGCCCGGAGCTGGTGATTCGCTCGACCTTTATTGTCGGCTTCCCCGGTGAAACGGAAGAGGATTTTCAGATGCTGCTGGACTGGTTACAGGCAGCACAACTGGATCGCGTCGGCTGTTTTCAGTACTCCCCTGTAGAAGGCGCCACCGCTAACGATTTACCTGAGCCAGTACCTGAAGATATCAAGCAACAACGCTGGGAACGATTTATGGAAACCCAGCAAACAATTTCTGCCGCTCGTCTGCAACAACGCGTTGGTCAGCAGATGGAAGTGTTGATTGATGAAGTCGATGAAGAAGGCGCCATCGGTCGCTGCTATGCCGATGCACCAGAGATTGATGGCAAGGTATATTTGAACGGATTTACTGAAACCTTCCCAGGTGATGCCCTGCTGGTAGAAGTGATTGCGGCTGATGAATATGATTTATGGGCAGAGCCGGTTTATGAATAAGCAGCCGCAATCCGAAATCAACCATAAGTGACATCCAACTCTGAGCCTCTAGGAAGTACTCTCCTCATCCCGCACCGGGCAGAGTTGCTCCTGTAGAACTTTGTATAAACGCTCCGGATTAATAGGCTTGGCAATAAAGGCATTCATTCCGGCGGCAATGACTCTCTGCCGATCCTCCTCCATGGCATTAGCCGTCATAGCAATAATCGGAATATCCTCAAAGCGCGGGTCTGTTCTGATCTGTCGCGTTGCCTCCAACCCATCCATTTGCGGCATCTGTACATCCATCAATATACCGTCCACCGCCCCCTGTTTTAATTGCGCCAACACTTCCAGACCGTTTTCAGCTACCTGCACCTGAACGCCCACCTTAACCAACAGCGCTTTGGCCAGGGTTTGATTAAACTCATTATCCTCCGCCAGTATAAGCGTTAATCCACTCAGTTTGGCTTTGCTCTGCGCCAGTATAAACTCGGGTTCTATAAACTCGTCACTGGGGACCGGTAATTGCTCAAGGGTTTCCAGATTAAGTTCAAACCAGAAACAACTGCCCTGATGTATACTGCTCTCAACATCAATCACCCCGCCCATTAAATCAACAAAGCGCTTACAAATACTCAGCCCCAAGCCAGTACCCGCATATTTTCTTGCTCTACTACTGTCCACCTGACTAAAAGCCTGAAACAAGACCGGGCGATGTTCGTCACTAATACCGATGCCGGTATCAGTAACCACAAATCGTACCTTCGCCTGGTGATTGCTTTCATCCTGACCAGTGACCCGCTCAACATTGATGCTGACGGCACCTTTTTCGGTAAACTTCATGGCATTACCGCAGAGATTGATCAAAATCTGCATAATTTTAGCTTCGTCACTCAGCACATAACGAGGAACATCAGCGGCGACGGCGACACTAAACTCCACGCCCTTTTTAGCCGCTGCCACCTGAAAAAGGTCGGCAACTTTGCTGACCATCTCCTGCAATGAAAAAGCTGACAAATTAACTGACTCCTTACCCGACTCCATTTTCGAGTAGCTCAGGATATTATTAATCAACTCCAGCAACAGGTTAGCGGAGGTCGACACTTTATTGAGATACTTCCGCTGATCTCGCCCCAACTCCATAGAACGAATTAAATCCGTTAGACCAATAATAGAATTAAGCGGCGTGCGCAATTCATGGGTTACCACCGCCAGGAATTCACTTTTCGCCTGATTTGCAGACTCTGCCTGCTCCTTGGCCAAATTGAGCTGCCGGGTTCGCTCATCGACACGCTGTTCCAGCTCCTTAGTAAAACGTCGGGCTTGGCCTAAGCGCTGTTGCACACCGCTAACTGCCAAATACATCAAGACACTGGTAATAATAAAAATTAAGTACCCCAGAATATTTAAGTAATAAGAATAGGGGGATTCCTTACTCCAACCCGCTATCGGCTTGGCCGCAATCACCCAGGTACCGCCGAGAAAATCGATGACCTGTTGGACGCCCCCCTGATCAAAAACAGCTTGCTCGCCAAAAAACAATTCGCCCTTTTCGCCCAGACCATTTTTGCCCTTGATAGCTATGGCGAGTGTTTCGGAGGCCTCAACAAATCCTGCTCGTCGCATCAGGTCATCGTAATCAACCACCATACTGACAATACCCAGAAACGTTCCACCATCACTATGTCTTTTATCCGTGAAAACCGGTACGCGACAGATAATCCCCATACCACCCTGAATAAGTTTTAATGGCCCTGCCACAACCGGCTGCCTGTTTGCGATAGCCTGTTCTACGGCAGGCCACTGGCCCGGTAAATTTCGATAATCCACACCTAGAGTTTTAGAGTTGCCCTGCATTGGGTAAGCAAACTGGATGACATAACCCTCTGACATTCCAATATTCATCACATGGGGTAAATCGGCCAAGGCCTCCGCCGCCCATAACTCCACCTCACCCCAATGATCCGATAACTGGCCGCCGTGATCATTGACATGCTCGTGGCTATGTGAAGTAAGTCCAGCCACCAGCATTTCCAAGCCGCGACTAACATAAAAGGTACTATTGAGGAGCTGCTCTAACTGTAAGCGAAACTCAGATAACTCGTTAGTCACTTCCAGCCGCTCGCGGGCATAGTGCTCTTGATCAATCAGGCGCAACATAAACAGAAAGGAAAGCTGACAAATCACACCAAAAGTGAGGCAAGCCACAATCAGCTGTAATTTTCGAGTTTTGGGCATCGTTAGCGGTTTAATCCTGATTTAACACGTTCAGCAGCAAAGTAAGTAAGCAGCCATGGTTTTGCGAACAGTTTTCTGAGCAGCTATGTTTATAGTAGCACCAATCTCCCACTAATCAGGCTGTTTAACTGCAGCGCCACTGACCGAATGGTATTATGTAGCACATTCTCTGGCGTAAGTCTGGGACAAGCGGACGGGGAGACATAGAGACCGGGTCTAACATTCCGCCTTTGAGCCCAAACCAAACGCTACGGCACAAAAATTGAGACCTAACTTCCCCAATGAACCTGATTCTATTTAGCGCTGACGAGTTAACGGGCGACAAGCACTTAACCCTAACAGATCAGCGATTTCAACATATACGTAATATCCACCGGGCGAAGGCCGGCGATTGCATTCGCGTGGGACAAATCAATGGTTTGATGGGAACGGGGACCCTTCAAGAGATTAACGATAAACACGCTATTTTAAAGGTTGAGCTGAATCAACAGCCAGCGGCAAAACTGCCTCTGACATTAGTGCTGGCCCTGCCACGCCCCAAAATGGTTCGTCGTATTATTCGCAGCGTCGCCGAGCTGGGTGTCAGTGAACTGATGATTATCAACAGTTACAAGGTTGAAAAAAGCTACTGGCAAAGCCCGCTACTGCACGAAGACAAGATAAACCGTTATTTGCTGGATGGGCTGCAACAGGCCAAAGATACCCACTTGCCCGCGGTCAGCCTGCATCGTTTATTCAAACCCTTTGTCGAGGATGAATTGCCCACACGGAGCGCAGGCACCGAGAAATTGGTCGCTCATCCCGGTATCGGTCGGGCCTGCCCACAGCCGTTGGATAAACCGACGACATTGGTAATAGGCCCCGAGGGGGGCTTTACCGAGTATGAAGTGAATAAACTGCTAGAGGCCGGGTTTGAAGCGATACACCTCGGCCCCAGGATACTGCGGGTGGAGAATGCGCTCACCACGTTGGTGAGCAAGTTATATAGTTGCGTTTGAACCACCCTGTTCTGACTTCACGACTAGTTACAACTAACCCCGGTACCACCCAGCCCACAGTAGCCGCCGGGATTTTTGGCCAGGTATTGCTGGTGATATTCCTCGGCATAATAGAACTCAGCAGCGGGCAGGATTTCTGTAGTTATGGCCCCCAAACCCGCTTCGCTCAAGGCCTTTTGATAGCGGTTCATTGAGGCCTCCGCCAACTGTTTTTGCTGCTCGGAGTAATAGTAAATCCCCGAGCGATACTGGGTCCCCATATCATTGCCCTGTCGCATGCCTTGAGTCGGGTTGTGGCTTTCCCAGAACAGGGTGAGCAATTGCTCGTAACTCACTTCTTTAGGATCAAACACCACCAACACAACTTCATTGTGTCCGGTCATGCCCGAGCAAACTTCTTCATACAGAGGGTTGGGGGTAAAACCTGCAGCATAACCCACAGCGGTGGAGTACACCCCCTCACACTGCCAGAATTTTCTTTCAGCCCCCCAAAAACAGCCCAAACCAAACACTGCTTGCTCCAGCCCCTCGGGAAACGGGCCTTTGATCGAGTGCTGGTTAACGTAGTGGCTATTATTGACCGGCATGGCTCTGTCACGCCCCGGCAAAGCGTCCTCCGCTGTGGGCATTGCCGATTTCTTACCCAGACCCAGCGCTTCTCGTAAGGTCATATTGCTATCCTCTTTATCTTTATAAATCGTTTCATCCTTTCAACACTCTCTATTCAACGCTTTCAATATTCTGATTGCGGTCATAGTTGTCGCACCAGTCATAGGCTTTAGCAGGAACTTTTCCCGATAATAACCCTCAACATTATTGCTGGAGCTTACTGCGAATAGCCAGCAGATTCAAAGCATCCACTCTCACGCTATGTGAGCAATCTGCCTGATTTAAACGGTGAAATCCATCACAATAATGTCAAAGCGCTGTCATCTGGTTGCAATAAAAGCCGTAGACAATTAGCTCCATCACACTAACTGAGAAACAGAGAATGCCAAGTAAAGAAATAAGAGGAATGAATTTTATGCGAACCGAAAATACCATAGATGTTAAAAACCTGTGCAGCAGCAAACTGCTGGAGTTGTTGCGGGTGGAACTTCCTGAACACTTAGCCAGAGAACACAAAGCACTGGTGGCGAAGGAGCTGCAAATGCGTCAACACTATCTGCCTGAACTGGAAGCCTGGAGACAACAGCGGCATTAAGACAAGCATTGCCGCTGTCTTTTTTAATAATTCCAATCACCGTATCAATCTCTCTCCTTACCCTCCTGTAAACACTTAAGCCTCTGGCCAGCATGGTCACCGCGACCCTCTATCGCTTGTTTTACTCTCATTCGGGATTGCCCCGCTCTTGAAAAACCCAGCTCAACTATTCTGGCGCCCTGCTATTCCTGAGTATCCCTGTGATTACCACAGGCGCCGTGACCTCCGGGCAGGTATAATGCGCCGATTTACATAGGAATTCCCCTTGTCCGCAACTGCCTTTTCCAGTCTTAAACTCGCGCCGGCCTTACTTACTACACTCGCTGAACTGGGTTACAGCACGATGACAGCGATCCAGGCACAAAGCCTGCCGACGGTACTGCGCGGCGGTGACCTTATTGCCCAGGCCAAAACCGGTTCGGGAAAAACCGCGGCCTTTGGGCTGGGCTTATTAGCCAATCTGGAAGTGACACGCTTCTGTGTACAGTCGCTGGTGCTCTGCCCTACCCGCGAGCTGGCGGATCAGGTCGCCAATGAGATTCGCAAATTGGGACGCGGTATTCACAACATCAAAGTGCTGACACTCTGCGGTGGCCAACCCTTTGGCCCACAATTGGGATCGCTTGAGCATGGCGCACATATTATTGTCGGCACACCAGGGCGGATAGAAGAACACCTCCGCAAACGCTCACTGGATTTGTGCCAGCTGCAAACACTGGTATTGGACGAAGCCGACCGCATGCTGGAGATGGGCTTTCAGGCCTCGCTAGATGCCATCATCGAAAAAACACCGGCAAAACGCCAGACGCTGTTATTCAGCGCAACCTTTCCCCCCCAAATTGATAGCATCGCCAAGCGGATTTTGAATAAACCGGCACGCGTCCATGTCGAAGAGCAACACGATGCAAGCAGTATTGAGCAGCACTTTTATCAGGTCAGCGATAATCAACAGCGCCTGATGGCAACACGCCTATTACTGCAACAGTTCGCGCCCGAATCGGCGCTGATTTTTGCCAATACCAAAAGGGAGGTGCAGGAGCTATGCGATACCCTGAACGAACACGGTTTTAGCGCGGCGGCTCTGCATGGCGATATGGAACAGAAAGACCGAGACAAAACGCTGGTGCAGTTTGCCAATAAAAGTGTTGCCACCCTGGTCGCCACCGACGTTGCTGCACGCGGGCTGGATATTGACTCGGTGGATCTGGTTATTAACTACCATCTTGCTCGCGATACCGAAGTGCACGTGCATCGGGTTGGCCGCACGGGCCGTGGCGGTAATCGAGGTATCGCCTGCTCCTTATTCAGCGAAAAAGAGCACTACAAAATCGCCCTGCTGCAAGACACCCTTGACCGGGCAATTGAAGGAGAAGCCCTTCCCCCACAGCAGCTATTAGATACTCCCCCCCGACAGGCCACGATGGCAACACTGCAAATAGACGGCGGCAAAAAACAAAAAATTCGACCCGGCGACATTGTCGGGGCTCTTACCGGTGATCATGGCATTGCTGGCGATAGCATTGGAAAAATCCAGCTGACCCCCAATAGTGCCTATGTCGCCGTCGAGCGTGGGGTCGCCAGGCAAGCGCTAAAAAAACTAACCGAAGGCAAACTTAAAGGCCGTTCCTTTCGGGCGAGAATTATCAGCAAAGCCTGATCAGTCAGCCGCTAATAACCAGATAAATAATAGGTCAAACAAGGCAATCGACTTAGCGCAATTGCCTTCCATTAGACTTACTTTATCTACATGAAATATTTTTAAAAACACTTTAAAAAAACAATAAAACTTTCATTAAACCCTGTTAAAAAACTGAAACTTCTTGATTTTTTCGCTGTCTTCTGTACCTCAGATTTAGTCATTCTAGCTAAATCCTTTTTTCAAAATGATTAATCTTAACCTTTATAAGATATGACCCAATTCGCGTTAATCAATAGCAGCGAAGGATCACGAAAACTTTCATAATTGCTTCGCAATGCTTTCACGATAAGGTCATAAATAGGTATCACTATTCAGAGATCAACGCCCTTTTTTCTCCTTTGCTTTAATGGCCTAAGGTGAGACCAGGCAGTCTTTGATATCACAACCCACTGTAACGAGGAAAGCAAAATGGAAATGCTATCAGATGTAAAAGCAGGTTATGAAGGCATCCTGTCTTCAATGAGCAAACTGGGAGCCATCAATATTTCCTATATGGAAAAAATTGCTGAAAAGCAAATGGCTTCATCAAAATTTGTCGCTGATTTAGGCTTTGAGCAAATGAAAGCTATCACCGGCATCGACAGCCTTGAAGCGGCCAAAAACCTACCTTCCTCTTCCCTGGAAACAGGCTCTAAGCTGGCCAAGAAAACCATGGAAGACAGCAAGGCCATGATTGAGCTGGGCAGCAACTACAAGGCTGAGGTGTCAGCTATTTTTAAAAAGGCTGACGCAAAGGCGACCGCATAATCACGCCTGGACTGACAGCAAAGAGCACAAACTGAGCAACGGCATTCCACCCCCATCAGTTTGTGCTCATTTTATCTTTAGCTCAGTTTATCTTTAAGTGCGGGTTTTTCTCTAGCAACGAGCTTCCCTTCGAAAAACTAGCTACGACACCTATACCTAGAACACATACATCTACAACACATAAACAGGAGTTGATCATATGGCCGAGCACCCGGAAGAGGAAGAATCCTTATTCTCCGAGATGGAAAAATGGGCAAATCTCGCTATCGAATGCAATCAATCCCTGCTTGAGTCTTCACTGGAAAAGTTCACCAACCCACAGGAAAGTATTGATACCGCCCTCGGCAGTCTCTCCTCCTTTGCACAGTCAGTACTGAATAGTGATCCGCGCTGCCTGGACACGCTGATCGATAAGCAGCTACAACTTATTCACCAACAACTATCATTGGTGGAAACAACGATGGAGCGCTTGCAGGGTAAGGGTGTGGAACCCGTGATCAAGCCACTCGAGGGTGATCAACGCTTTACCGACGAGGAGTGGACTAATAACCCCTTTTTCGATTTCATCAAACAATCCTATCTGCTGAACACCCAAGCCCTGAAAAACATGGTAGAAGATTTAAGCCTCGCCGATAATGACAAAGAAAAAGTCAATTTCTATCTGCGACAGATAAGCAGCGCACTGGCTCCAACCAACTTTCCCCTGAGTAACCCGGAAATTGTCCGGCAGATTCAGGAGTCCAAAGGCACTAGCCTGTTTAAAGGACTGAAACAACTGGTACAGGATCAAAAGAAAAGCTCAGGCTTTTTAAGTGTCTGCATGTCCGATCAAAGCAGTTTCGTGCTGGGAGAAAATATTGCTTGCACGGCGGGTAAAGTTATTTTCGAAAATGAGCTCATGCAGTTGATTCAGTATCAACCGGTTTGTAAACAAGTCTATGAAACCCCACTGCTCTTTATTCCTTCATGGGTGAATAAGTTTTATGTCTATGATTTACGGGAAAAAAACTCCCTGGTTAAATGGGCGCTCGAGCAAGGCTATACCGTTTTTATGGTTTCCTGGGTCAACCCAGGTGCCGAACATCGCCATCTTGGCTTTGATGATTACCTGCAACAGGGCCCATTAACCGCCATCGAACACATCAAAAATATCACCGGTGCAAACGCAGTTAACGCGATCGGCTACTGCCTGGGAGGTGTTTTGCTGGCTGCCACCGCAGCTTATTTGTCAAAGCTGAAAGATGACAGTCTTCGCTCCGCCACCTATCTCACCACCAGTTTTGATTTCACTAACCCCGGCGATCTGCGCGTCATGCTGGACGATTATGTGATCGACGGCGTGAGCCAACTGATGGAAAAAACCGGCTACGTGGATGGCCGATCACTAGGTGTTTCCTTTGCCCTGCTCAGGGAAAACGAACTTTACTGGAATTACTACATCCAGAATTATCTCAAGGGCGAACGCCCATCGGGTTTTGATATTCTGCACTGGAATTGCGATAGCACCAACCTCACACAACGCATGCACGAGTTTGTGCTAAAAAAACTGGTACAGGGCAATATCTTTATGAGAGCAGAGGGGGTCGAAGTGCTGGGAGAAAGCATCCATCTCAGGGATATCACCATCCCCACCTATATCCTGGCAACCGAGCGCGACCATATTGCCCGCTGGCAGTCCTGCTTTGCAGGTGCCAGAGTGCAACAGGGGCCAAACCGATTTGTGCTCGCTGGCTCTGGCCATATCGCTGGTGTTATCAACCCACCCAGCAGCAATAAATACCATTACTATGCCCATGGCAAAAGCAGCAACAAAACGGGCAGCGGCCATTCACTCAAAGCCGAGCAGTGGTTGGCCCGGGCAACCAGACAGGAAGGCTCCTGGTGGCCCGACTGGGATCGGTGGTTGGGGACGAATTCCGGTAAGCTGCGCCCCGCCATCACTATCGATCGCACACAGGTTATCGAAGAGGCTCCCGGACGCTATGTAAAACGGCGGCTTGATCACCCACCTCAGGCTGACGCCAACACCAACACCAACACCAACACGAATCAAGCAGCTTGATATCTGTTGGATGATTTACTACTGGATGATTTATTGATTCAAGCACTGCCAATAAATCATCCTAAAAACATCCCTTTATCAACCGAACCGGCAATGAAACGCTCAATCAGGACTTTTTCGTTCGCCGGGCGCGGCTTGTATTTTTTGTGGATGTCTCTTTTGTAGATGCTTCTTTTATAGATGTCTCTTGGACGGCCGCATCGACTTTTTTAGTTTCCTGAGATCCTGCGGACTTAGTCTTGGCTGATTCCATTAACTCCGCGGCTGGTTTTACCGCCATGGTTTCATCCGGCTTGGCCTCTGTTGTCGAAACCGGCGCAATTTTTACCCCCGCCTGGACTGCAGCATCTTCATTAATGAGTTTCTTGGAAAAAACTCCCTTAACCTCATTAGCTAATTCGGTATTGAAAGACATCACTGACTTACAATCACCCAATAATTGCTTATTAAGCTGGCTCAAAGGTTCTATCTGCCCCAGGAGAAAGTCACTCGCTTGCTCCACATTAGTAATCTGAGTCATTTTTTTCAGCTGGCCAAAGGCAATATCACTATACCCTTTGCAGCTGTTCATCTGCATATCCAGCATTTTTTCACTAGCCTCAACCAACACACCGCCCAGAGCCCTACCCGGCTCAATTATTTTTGAAGTATCGGGGGTCAGGTTTTCAAAACTCATACTCATCATAATCTCCTTTACAAACGATGAAGTCAGACATAGTTACATTTTTTGAGTCAGCTAGCCTATGGCCATACTATAGCCATCAGGCTGTCTCTAACTGTTCTCGCGGATGGTGCTGTTTAATAAAATCAATAATCTGCGGCGCAACATTTTCCCTGAAACGGCGGCCATTCCAGGCACCGTAATGCCCCACATAGGCTTCGACATGGTGCTTGCGCTTGTCATCGGGAATATTTTTACAAATCCGGTGAGCGGCCTCAGTCTGGCCCAGGCCGCAAATGTCATCCTGACCGCCCTCAATAGTAAAAAGCGCTGTCTCGCTGATCGCATCCAGATCAATGGGTTCACCGCGATAGCTTGCCAGTCCACGGGATAATTCATTATCGATAAACACACGTTTTATGGTTTCCAGATAGAACGGGGCAGAGATATCCAGCACGGCAAGATACTCGTTATAAAACACTCGGTGCGCCTCGGAGCTGTCGCCATCATTTTTGACCAGATCATGGAAAAACCGATAGTGCTTGCTGATATGGTCATTAAAATTCAGTGACAGAAAACCGCTGAGTTGCATAAAGCCCGGATAAACCCGCTGTCCCTCGCCCTCAAACCCCGGAGGCACATCAAAAATTACATTATTTTCAAACCATTCAAAATCGCGGGTACTGGCATAGTCATTAATCGCGGAGGGATTAACACTGGTATCGATGGGTCCCGCAATCATCGTGGCAGTCAGCGGGATATGTTCATCCTTCGCTTTGGACATCACCGCCAGCGCCATCATCACTGGTACAACAGGCTGGCAAATGGCCAGCACATGGGTATTGGCCCCGCAGTGGGTAATACTGTCGATAACGTCATCGACAAAATCGTCAAGATGCATTTCACCGGCCGCGAGCGGTACATTGCGCGCATTGACCCATTCGGTGATATAGATATCCAACTCGGGTAATAATCGTGAAACTGTATTGCGTAATAAGGTGGCATAGTGCCCAGACAACGGTGCCACGATTAATAATTTAGGCTGTTTGGGGCGTTCTTTTTTCGCCAGGCCTGCCAACTTAAAATCTTTACGAAAGCGCACCAGGTTCATATAGGGCTTGGCAATAACTACTTCCTCCCTCACCATCAACTCGGTGTTATCAACGACGGTTTTAGTGATGCCAAATTCCGGCTTTTCATAATAGGCGCTGAGGCGTTCAAATAATTCACAACCCGCTGTAGCGTAGCGAGTCAATGCAAAATCTTTAAGCGGGTTTAACGGGTGGTCGTAAAAATAGCGGGCGGTCTTGGCGGTGTGATGTAGAGGTTGTAATGCCTCCATAAATAAAGCGTGGGCTTGATAAAGCATAATGTCGATCCCGATCCTTTTTGCCAGAACGATATGAGTATCATTTTTTTAAGCAATAGAAAGCTATCATTGGAGCAGTAACAAAAACGGTACAAACCAATAGGACTTAACCTGCCAGGCTGTAATAAAAACACCTAAAACAACCTGGCAGGAAAAAATAAAATACACATCAATGCTTAGAATTTAGTGGACCATTATTTCCTTTCACTAATCCCCTTCACTACATTCCCTGAAGAATATGGGTCACCACCGTAGCGCCGGTTCCACCGATACTTTGCGTCATACCCATGCGGCAGCCCTCAATCTGGTTTTCTCCTGCCTGCCCTCGTAATTGCAGGCAGGCCTCCACCACCTGGTATAACCCCGTGGCGCCAACGGGATGACCCCGCGCCTTTAAGCCCCCCATGGTGGAGATGGGCAACTTGCCACTTAACGTCACTTCGCCATCGCGTCCAAAATAAACGCCCTTCCCCGGTTCGGCAAAACCGGCCGCCTCAAGACTCAAAGAAGTGATAATCGTGTAGGCATCATGCAGTTCGAAAAAATCAATATCGGCGGGCGTACATCTGGCCTGATCATAGGCTTGACCACTGGAGATGCGAACTGCCCGCAACTCCATCGACTGGTAACGTTCCGTACTGGCCAATCGATCGGTAGCAACCGCCGAGGCAACAATTTTGATGGCGGGGATACCCATTCGCTGTGCCTGTTTGGCCAAGTCTTCATTGACCACAATCACCGATGCAGCGCCGTCACTGACTGGCGGTGAATCGCTAAGTTTGATCGGTGCCGTCAACAACTTGGCCGACTGATAAGATTCCTTATCCATTTTTTTATGCAACATCGCATTCGGGTTGGTAAAAGCATTGGCGTGAGCATTGATAGAAAAATGGGCAAACTCCTCACTGGGAACTTTGTATTTTTCCATATAGTTTTTCATCAGTTGTGCATTTAAAGAAATGAACGACTCACCTTTAGAACCTTCCTTTTCCCAATCGGAGCCCGTCGCCAGTGCCTGAGTAATGCGTTCACGGGATACATGATTCATCACCTCAACACCGGACGCAATCACCGCGCGATGGAAACCTCCGCAAACCGACAAATACGCCAATCGCAAGGCCGTACCGCCGGAGGCACAGGCCGCATCAATGGCATAGGCCTCGACACCATCCAGTCCAAGGTGGTCAGCAATAATCGGACCGAGCTGAGCTTGACTCGACAACATGCCAGACATCATATTACCTACATACAGCGCTTCAATGAGATCGCGATCTAATCCCGAACAGTCCAACGCCTGGTTAATGGCCTTGACGGCAAGATTAACCGGCGACTGTGCAGAGTCGCGGGACACCGGTGTTTGGCCTAAGCCAATAATATATGCATCTCCCATCCGAGCTACCCTCAAATTAGTTGGTGAACCCCCTCACCAGAAAATGAATTAAACGGCATACCTTAATGCAGGAACTGCCCGCCATTAATCGACAGGGTTGAACCGGTGATAAAACCCGCTGCGTCGTCAGCCAGAAAGCAAACGCCGCGCGCCACTTCCTCAACCTGCGCCAAACGACCGACCGGAATATTAGCGATAATTTTATCCATCACTTTTTCCGGCACATTGCGCAGCATATCGGTTTCTACATAGCCAGGGGCGATCACATTGGCGGTAATCCCGTGTCGGGCACTTTCCAGGGCCAGTGTTTTGGTAAACCCGATCATGCCGGATTTGGCGGCGGTATAATTGGCTTGTCCGTACTGGCCCGCTAAACCATTAACTGAACTGATATTGATAATTCGGCCATACTGCCGCTCAATCATTTTTGGCAACAGCAAGCGGCAGGTATTAAAGGTGCCGCCCAGGTTGATCCCCATTACCGTCTGCCATTCTTCCAATGACATACTGGCCAGTTTCCGGTCGCGAGTGACGCCGGCATTATTCACCAGCACATCGACAGCGCCGTACTTTTCAGCAATGGAATCAAGGTAGTAGGCACAACTTTCAAAATCACTGACATCAAATTTTAAACTTTCTATACCGGTTCGCTCGGTAAAAGCACGAGCATTGTTATCGTCGCCAATATAATTACTGACAACCGTGAAACCTGACGTCTTCAAGGCCGAGCAGATGCCTTCACCAATACCACGTGTACCGCCCGTTACGAAGGCGACTCTGGGCTTAGCCACTTGAGTATCGGTCGCATTAGAATCAATCGTATTAGAATTAACCAGAGACATAATAAACTCCTTTTTCACACCTATTTAGCAACTGCCACTGGGCAAACAAAAACCCATTCGGCAAGTAATAGCCCATCAGCTAAGTAACACCCCATTAGGGATTCACAACGGTCAACAAACACAACACTATTATTACTTCAACCACAGTCTGGCGGATAACAAGAGACCAGGTAAATCTCAGTGAGGAGTCCACCTTAGGAGAAAAATATTTTGGGCTGATTACACTATTGTGAAGTTATTGTGTCGACAGAGCCTAAGACGATTTTGACTTAATAAAATTCCCTCTACAGAAATTTTTAATCACGTTTTTCTTACAATATTTTCCTTTTTTAAAAACGCTTTTTAACACTTAAAAATTTACCTTTTATCGATGTGCTTTTTCCCGAAATATTAAAAATAATAGCCTTATTTTTTATCCTGTTGAAATGGCTCATAGACAGCTCTTTATTTATTGAAAATTAGTCGTCCATTAACCATCATCTTTTGCTGAATATTCGATGACAACTGAATAACACTTATTCAGTCATTTTTTTCACTACCACCCTAAATGACGGCAAAAAATGCGGCAAAATCTGGCAGTGAATCAGTTTGAATGAGTGTCAGATTGTGAGCATGAAGTTGGAAAGCAGGAGAGGTGTAAAAAAGATGTACCATTCAGGAATCCCAGCCAGGACCATTGAAGTAGATTACAATTTTCCCTATTGACAGATGTCACCCTTAATTTATATGATACACTACGTATCACAAAAAAGAATACTCATTTCCCTGGCTCGATCAGGAAGCCGTGGCAACCCATAACAATAAAACCGGGCTAATTCATTAGCACCCAAATTTTCAGGAGGCGCTCAATGCCAGCAATTATCGTAATCACCCGCGACGGTGAGCAGAAAAATATCGAGTACACCGCAGGTACTACACTGATGCAGGCGCTTTGTGAAGGCGGCGTGGATGAGCTGCTGGCACTGTGTGGAGGAGTATGCTCCTGCGCAACCTGTCACGTGCATATTGACCCCGCGTTTGCCGATCAAGTCGGCACGGTCAGTGAAGATGAAGATGACTTGTTGTCTACCTCGGAGCACAAAACTCCCCAATCCCGACTCTCCTGTCAGGTTCGCCTCACCGATGATTTGGATGGCTTGCGCGTCACCGTGGCGCCAGAAGATTAATTCGCTTAGCCGAACCCACTGTTTAATCGCAGGCAGCCACAGCACAAAGCCACGCATGAGGACATCACAATGATTGCAGAAGATTTAATTGAAAAAGATTATTTCACCGACCTGTCACTATTACTTGATCCCTACGAATACTTTCGCCAAATGCAGACCAAGGGGCCGGTTTATCCCATGGCGCATGAGGATGACGTACTGCTCGTAACTGGTTTCCAGGAGGCCGCCGAGGTCCTCAGAAACAACAGGGACTTTTCCTCGGTGATTGCCACTAGCGGCGCTGGAGAAGCATCGCCCTTTAAGCGCGAAGGCTCAGACATCACAGATCAGATTGAACAATTCCGCAGCCAGTTAGGCATTATGGATCTGCTGGTCAACTATGATCAGCAACAACATTCAGACCTGCGCGCTATAGCCAGCACTTTATTTACCCCGACACGACTAAAAGCCACTCACGATTTCATGTACCAGTTTGCCGACCAACTGGTGACTGAGGCGGTCAATAAAGGTAGCTGTGAAGTCGTCAACGACATTGCAACGCCCTTCGTTACCCTGGTGATTGCCGAACTGCTGGGTGTGCCACCGGAGGATCGTGAGAAGTTTCGCGAAGTGATTGACGCCGCGCCACCTCCCGGCAATATGGAAAAAGACGCTGAAGATCAGGAGCCACAGACCTCACCGCTGGAGTTTATGGGCGCCTTTTTCTTTGAGTACCTCAGTGACCGCCGGCAAAACCCAAGAGACGACATGCTAACCCGGCTTGCCTTGGCTACTTACCCTAACGACGAACTGCCCGACCTGCTGGAAATGGTCAAGCTCTCCGGTTTTCTGTTTGGGGCCGGTCAGGATACCAGCGCCAAATTGTTGAGCAATGCCATGCGCTATATTGTCGATGAGCCGGGGCTGCAACAACAACTGCGAGATGACCCTTCACTGATTCCGGCCATGCTGGAAGAAGTACTGCGCTTGCAGGGTTCGACTAAAGCCACGTTTCGCATCGCTCGCCGCGATACTAAAATCGGCGATACCGAAGTGACTGCTGGCACCAGGGTAACTATTTCTTTGGCTGCAGCCAACCGGGATCCCAGACGCTGGGAAAATCCGGATCAGTTCCAATTGAATCGCCCTAAAATTAAAGAGCATCTGGCCTTTGGTCGTGGCGTACATACCTGTGCCGGCGCGCCACTGGCTCGCCTGGAGGTAGCGGCAATCATCGAGCGCTTTCTGGAACACACCTCAGACATTAGCCTCTCCGAAGAACATCACGGCACCCCGGAAGAGCGACGTCTGAACTTTGAACCCAGCTATATCATTCGCGGTTTATCGCACCTATATCTTGATCTAAAAGCTTAACTTTAAAATCTTCAATAATAGGTGGCACCTGTACACCATCAGATGATGATACAATCCGCATCTGATGGTGCTTTACGCATCGACTAAACCAGTTCGTAGTCAAGCGCTCTACCAGGCAGCCAGGATTCTCCATAATGGTTCTTTATACAAACTGTACCCTCGAAAACCAAGGATAATCACCCCTTTCATGACACCAGCATCCATGACACAAGCATCGTCCACCGTTGATCCATTAGACACTACTACACTGGAAAAAACCGACGCCAGAAAGCTGCGCTCCCGGCAGGCCCTGTATACAGCGTTTCTTAAACTGCTGGAAGAAAAAAGTCTGGATCAGATTTCCATTCGGGAAATTGCCGCCGCCGCGGGCATTGGCCACGCAACCTTTTATCGACATTACCCCAGCAAAGAAGCCCTGCTCAATGACCTGGCAGCTGAGGAAATCCACCGCATGGTGAATCTCACCCTGCCACTTATGGAAACAGAGGACTCCAACGCTGCCTGCCACGCTCTCTGCAACCATGTTTTCGAAAACAAGAAACTATGGACTACCCTGTTAACGGGAGGTGCGGCCAGCACCGTGAAGGAAGAATTACTAACCATTTCTCGCGCAGTAGAAGCCAATCATCACATTACCCGTCGAAATCCAGACATCACGGAGCTATCCGTTATCCTCTCGGTAAGTTCAATCATGGAAACTCTCGCCTGGTGGCTGCGACAGGAAAAGCCATCCCCCCCTGACCAGGTTGCATCAATACTGAATACCATTATCAACCTGCACAGCAAGCTGGAATATTAAACTCCTCATAATCTCTGCCAGTTTTGCAGACATCACTACGGCTGCTGCATTCAATTGAACTCAGTCTACAGTTGACGCTCAAGTGAAAAGTCGATTTACTGTCTCTGTAGTATCAACCCCTTTCTATAATAAAAGACCAAAGGAACGCTTATGAACTTCTTCAAATTAACACTTGCCAGCCTGTTCAGCCTGCTCTTAGTTGTCAGCCTTGGAGCCTGCCAAAGCGAAGACAAAGAAAAAACCATGACCGAAAAAGCCTCCGATATGATGGATAGTGCAGGCGAAACCATGAAAGATGCCGCCGATACTGCCATGGAGAAAACTGAAGATGCCATGGATGCCGCTGGCGATATGGCTGAAGATGCTGCGGACGCAACGGAAGACGCCATGGAAGATGCTGGTGATGAAATGGATGACATGGCTGAAGAAGCCGAAGACAAAATGGAATAGTTAGTCAATACCGGCAGCTTAATGCTGCCGGTATGCTTATAACCTCCACTGGAACCAACAGATACCCACTCAGACATACCTAATTGCCGAAAGTATATGTAAACCGCCCCTAAACACCATTTTTACTTCATAAAACCACTGCAGTGTTTACATACTCGGTGAGAACCTATTACTCTTAACTCTGAATCACCCCCCGGTCGTAACAACCCCCGGCCTTTACCTTTCTAAAGATAGCCATTCAGGTTAAGGGAGGCACAGCCATGAATAAACCGAAACACCGCTTCAGCCATGTCTAATCTAAGTGCTCTGGTTTACGTCTCATCAGCTATATACTCTTTAAATTATGACGAGATTGACCACTTACTCACTCGGGCCAGAGAGCGCAATGACAAGCACGGCATCACAGGCGTACTGCTCTATATTGGTGGCAACTTCATGCAATATATAGAAGGACCAACCAAAGAGCTGGATCTGATCTATCAGATTATTAAGAATGACCCCTTGCATACTGGACTTATCCAGCTATATCGCAGCCCTATCGAACAGCGGGAATTTGATAGCTGGGCAATGGCCTATTGCACCAAGGATAGAACGGTTCTGGTCGAGCCCGGAAATAATAGAACCATACTACTCGGTAAACTGGGCGGACAGGCTCTGCAGCAGACTCCCAGCCGACTTTTATTACATAATTTCTGGACGAACAACTCACCCTGACATCGGTAAACGAAGAATTATTGCTGTTCGCCTGTTATTCACAGGGTTTCCGCATCGGGGATTAAAATATCCGCACCACCAGCGATGTTTTGGCCACAATGTCCTCCCCAGTTATTAATTCGGTTTAATGGAGCCCCCTCCTCGCTCTGGCCAACTTTGCCTTTGTGACCTCGACGGCCCTACCTGTGAGCACCCGAAACGGCTTAACTCAGTGCCATTCCAGGCGTTTTTCCATATAGCCTTTCAGGAAACGCCTATTTAAAGCCAATAACAACATTGGCCTTTATTCTCCTATCAATAAACTTCCTGTGAAGAAATTTAATGCCTTGTAATCACCACCGCGAGGGCTTACTTTTTCATAAAGAGTAAGCGCCGCCATCAGCTAGCTTCGACAGGGATTATAAAACGCCATGAGAGATGTCCTGCCATATCAGTCGTGCAACAGCACAATCATTTTGCTCTGTCTATTCCTTACCCCCATACTTTTC
>CBFIDJ010000010.1:69953-157746 GCA_965661375.1 Oceanicoccus sp.
ACAGGAGGCGACAAAGGCGTTTCAACGCAGCAGCACACTGGTGCGGCAAAAACTGGTAGGACAGGCCGAGCTGGATAGTGCCAGAGCCCGTCGGGATTCAGCTGCAGCAACACTGCACGCCGCCCGAGAACAGCTCACTCTGTTAGTCAAAGGCACCCGGCCGGAACAAATCGAGCAGGCTCAGGCACAATTACAGGAAGCCGAGCAGGCGCTGAATATCGCCCAAAAAAACCTCAGTGACCTGCGCATCGTCGCCACGCGACAAGCCCGTATTGATAGCCTGCCCTGGCATCAGGGTGAGCGTGTAGCGGCCGGCGCCGTTGTCGTCGTGATGCTCGCCAATGAAACCCCCTATGTGCGCGCCTATGTACCCGAGAGCGTCAGAGCCAGCCTGGCTATAGGCCAACAGTTGACGGTCCAGATTGATGGCGTCGATCAATCCTTCACTGGCACCCTCTCCCATATCCAGCAAGCTCCGGCCTTTACTCCCCATTACGCGCTTACGGAAACTGAACGCTCGCGATTGATGTACCTGGCTGAGGTGCAATTGGGCGATGAGGCTCGTGACCTGCCCAGCGGTATTCCGGCACAGGTATTGATCCCTACAGCCGGATCACAGTGATGTCTCATTCCAACCTAAAGCTGTCTGCTCGAAGCGACCTCGCGATCCAGACGCAGGGCATGAGCCGCCTATTTGGTGATTTTAGGGCTGTCGATAAACTCGACCTCGCCATTCCCAAAGGCTCTATTTATGGTTTTCTGGGTCCGAATGGCTGCGGCAAATCCACCTCGATTCGCATGTTGACTGGTCTGCTCAGACCCAGCGAAGGTGAAATTAATGTACTGGGTTACTCACCACCTGACGAGGCGGAACTGCTGCGTCAGCGGATCGGCTATATGACCCAGAAATTTTCGCTGTATCAGGACTTAAGCGTCACCGAAAACCTGCAGTTTATTGGTCAGGTTTACAATTTATCCAAGCGCGAACTGGCGGCAAGACTGGAAGAGCTCTATGAACTCTACGGTTTATCTAACTTCACCCGGCAACTTGCCGCCTCCCTGAGTGGTGGCCAACGACAGCGGCTGGCGCTGGCAGCAGCTACTATACACAACCCCGATTTGCTTTTTCTCGATGAACCCACCTCGGCCGTCGACCCGGAGAACCGCCGCGAATTCTGGGAACGCCTGTTTGATCTGTGCAATGCCGGTAAAACCATTCTGGTTTCCACCCATTATATGGACGAAGCCGAGCGCTGCCATGGATTGGCCATTCTGGAAAACGGCATCAAGCGTGCCGACGGATCGCCACAGCAACTGATGGAACAAATGGGTGCTCATGTGGTGGAAATTGAGAATCAGGGCAGTGATATGCGACAACTCAAAGCACGCCTGATCAAGCGGCCCGAGATTATCTCTGCGGCACAACTGGGTACACGCCTGCGTGTACTGGTCAGTAAGAAAATTGATCAGCCGGTGGATTTTTTGTCGCAGGAAACGGGCTCAGGTTTTGAACTACAACAGGTCCGCCCCAGCCTTGAAGATGTCTTTGTCACCTGTACAGGAAATCGCAATGGGCGCCATTAATCGGATTGATGCCGTACTCAAAAAAGAGCTGAAACATCTGGCCAGAGACCGGATGACCTTTGGCCTGATCATCATGATTCCTTTAGTGCAGTTGTTATTGTTCGGATATGCCATCAATACCGATGTCCGCCATATTCCAGCCGGGGTCGTGGACCATAGCGGCAGTCGTTATGCGCACCGCTTGCTACAAACCGTTGCTGCAACACAGGTGGTTGACTTTCAGCACCTGTACAGCTCAACCCAGGAGGCCGAGCAAGCCATTATCCGCGGCGAAGTACAGACTGTTCTGATACTGCCGGAGGATTTCGTGGCGCGCCTGGAGCTTAATGGACTGTTACAGGGTAGCAACAGGAATCTGCAAGCAAGCGGCGAGCAGCCGTTACCCGTTGGACAGTGGTTGGTCGATGGCTCGGATACCTTAATCACCGCCGCCATCAGGGGCTTGCAAAATATGCCTGTGCAGGAAGTGATCAACCTGCCAGTGCCGCAGGCCACAGGCACCTTCGCCGTCGTACCCTATTTCAATCCCGAGCAACGTAACGTGGTCAACACCGCGCCCGGGCTGCTGGCAATCATCCTGACCATGACCATGACGCTATTCACCTCAACCTCGCTGGTACGTGAACGCGAGCTGGGCAATATCGAGCTGCTGATCACAACACCAATTCGCCCAGTTGAATTAATGTTAGGAAAAATCACCCCGTATATTTTTGTCGGTTTGATTCAGGCGAGTATTGTGCTCTCGCTGAGCCACTATGTCTTCAAAGTACCTATCAATGGCAATCTGTTTTTTATTTTAATCGCCACCCTGTTATTTATCGCCGCTAGCCTGGTGCTTGGCCTGTTAATTTCCGCTCGCGCTAAAACCCAGCTGCAGGCCATGCAAATGACCTTTTTTATTATGCTGCCATCAATTCTGCTATCCGGATTTATGTTTCCCTATGCTGGCATGCCTCCACTCGCGCAGTGGATAGCCGAAGTTCTTCCCGCCACCCATTTTATGCGCGTCATTCGCGGTATGGTGTTGCGCGATGCAGGCTTGCTGGACCTCTGGCTTGATATTGCCTGGCTGGCTGGGTTTGCGCTGCTGGGCCTTTTGGCTGCAGCGCTGCTGTTCAATAAGCGGCTAGATTAGTATCCACTGAGTATGGTCCAGCCTCTACTTCCAGCCCTGGCCGCCTCTAGCTCTTGACAATACCTGCCTGCCGAGCAGTGGCAGGTATCGTTTGTTCGCTGGCCCTAGCCTTGATTTTGTCAAAGTCAGCCAGATAGTTAGGACGCTCGGTACCGCAAATATAATCCCAGATAGTGGTGTAACCACCATAATTACCTTTAAAGTAACGGTGATGCTGGTCGTGAAAGGTGGCCGTTATAAACCAGCGGGTCGCCCAGGTTTTATTCCACCAACGGGGTAAAAACTCAAAACCGGAATGCACGTAAAGCCCCATAATAATATTAAAGGGAGCAATTAGTGCGAAGGTGGCTTCATGCACGGTGAAACTGGCGATAAAGAGCGGTAAAAAACCACCATTGATAAGCGACTCCAGCGGGCTAACGGATATGGTTGTCATAGGGTTAGGAGTAATCGAACGGTGATGCAATTTGTGTATCCAGGTGTACATGGGTTCCAAGTGCATCCAGCGGTGTAGCCAGTAAAAATAGGCATCAAAGGCAAAGAAATAAAAGGCAAATTCCAGCGTAATCACCCACCACTCAACGGGGCCTTGATCAAAACTCACCCAACCGGAATTGGTTAGCGTGGTGTTGATAAAACCGAGAATCGCGCCGGAAATAGTGACATTAACCACACCAAAAAAGATTTCGTTGCGAAAAGTTTTCCAGCGAAAACCATTGGGTTGAATTTTTCTGGCTCGCAGATAACCGCGACCAAAGGTCAGAATCAGGCCGGCCGCAATGAACATCATCAACCACTTAGTCAGCGGACCGCTTTCGAGATAAAAGCTTTGCAGCTCTGCCCACAGCTCCATACACGCCTCCTTCTATCTATTTTTATCATTAGTTATTTAAAGGGCTAACTCAATACGAGCTTTTACCCAGGGTCTGTTAATACGAACTTAAAATTCAGGGCTGGCACTCTCTTGCTCTGCTCTGTCAGCACCGAGACTAATGGGTGGATGAAAAATCATCTGTACCACATTGCCATCCGGGTCCAGGCAGTAAAAACTGCGGGCACCATCGCGGTGTGTTTTTGGCGCATTTTGAATTCGCACCCCATTGTCCTTCAGGTAGTCATGCCAGACATCAACCTGATCCATTTCATCAACAATAAAACCTATATGGTCGAGTCGCTGTAGCTCAGCGGGGCGCGCTTCGCCTTTAAAACGGTGCAGCGCCAGATTGTCATTACCAGAGGTTAGATAGACATTATCGGCATCCGGTTCCCACTCAATAGTCATACCCAGTAACTTGGTATAAAAAATCAGGGCCTCTTCAAAACGCTCAACAAACAAGGCAATATGCCGCAAACCCGCTGTGGGTTTGGGTCGATTCACAGCAATATTCATGAAATAGATCCGTAATAAAACTCAATCGTGCAAGGGTTTAAGGTTTGGGGATTGGTACTAGCTACTCACTATCTCATAGCTATGGCTAACGTCTACCCCTGCTGCTTCCATCATAATCGAAGCGGAACAATATTTCTCCGCCGATAAACTCACCGCACGCTTCACATGTGCTTCTTTTAAATTGCGTCCTGTCACTACAAACTTCAAGTGAACTTTAGTAAATACCGCGGGTACTGCATCGGCCCGTTCCGCATCCACTTCAGCAACACAGGCAGTGACCTCCTGGCGTGATTTCTTTAACATGCTGAGCACATCAAAGGAGGCGCAGCCGCCCATTCCCATCAGTAGCATTTCCATTGGCCGCGGCCCCAGATTTCTTCCCCCATGATCGGGCGGCCCGTCCATCACCACGCAGTGTCCAGATTCTGATTCCGCCGCAAAACTTACCCCGTCCTGCCAGGTTACCGTTGCTTTCATTAATACGTTCGCTTCTTCACTTTGGGTTCACAGACAAGTACTACCCATAAAGCTGCGCCAGCAGTCCAAAAAGTAATACCCTCGAATAGCTCGCAAGCTTATCACAAGCCTAAGATCGACCAAATACAGAGAAAAATTTGATCGACCTAGCGAAACTGACTATTTGGGGCCATACTCAAGACTTAGAAATTATTGGCCTCGTAAATTGTCGCTGCGTCAATTTACCTTTAACTACAAGCAGATAGAGAAGAGGAACGCCCCTTGGTTAGCCTAGCCCTGAACCCACATATTGAAAATGTGGAAGAATTTTTGAGCCATTGTCACCGTCGCCGCTACCCAGCAAAAAGCACGCTGATTTATGCCGGCGATACCAGTGATTCCCTCTACTACATTATTGACGGCTCCGTCACCGTGATGATTGAGGACGATGAAGGCAAAGAAATTATCGTCGCCTACCTCAATAAAGGCGATTTCTTCGGTGAAATGGGCCTGTTCGAAGACCAGCAGGAACGCAGTGCCTGGGTTAAGGCTAAAACCCCCTGCGAAGTCGGCGAAATCAGCTATACCAAATTCCACGAGCTAGTCAAAACAAACCCCGAGTTTTTAC
Source organism: Oceanicoccus sp. (assembly GCA_965661375.1). Taxonomy (GTDB): domain Bacteria; phylum Pseudomonadota; class Gammaproteobacteria; order Pseudomonadales; family Dasaniaceae; genus Oceanicoccus. The sequence goes on from CBFIDJ010000010.1 coordinate 75,147, forward strand.
TGGCTGTCGGCTCGCAAATGGCCAAAAGCCTGCGAGAAACCACACGCAAGGTTGGTGACCTCGCCTTTCTCGATGTCACTGGACGCGTGGCACGTACTCTGCTGGATCTCTGTAAACAGCCCGATGCCATGACCCATCCCGATGGCATGCAAATTAAAATTACCCGTCAGGAAATCGGTCGGATTGTCGGCTGCTCAAGGGAAATGGTGGGCAGAGTTCTAAAAACACTGGAAGAGCAGGGACTGGTCGAAGCCAAGGGCAAAACCATGGTGGTGTTTGGTACCCGCTAAACGTAACACTCAAGAAGCATGCTTTCCTCTTTAAATCTGGTAGAATCCTGCGGCAATCAAACGGATATTGATCCACGACCTCAGAAGAAACATGCTTCCAGTTATACAGCTTTCCACACAAGAACCTGCCGCCAAAGGCGGTGAAAAAATCATCTACTTTCACCCTGAAGATCCGACCAAGCTGATCAAGGTAATGAGTCCTGCCTATCGCACCGTGCTGGAAAATCGCCACCCGTTCCTTATCCAGCGCCGAAGAATCCCTTACTACAAATTTTTCCTGGACCTGATTACCGAGCATATCGCCAGTCGTGAAGCTGACGCCGAAAACAGACACTTTATTGAAAATATAACCGGATTAGTTGATACCGATTTAGGTCTGGGGCTGATCACTACCGCTATTCGCAACGCCGAAGGCGGACTTGCCCCAACCATGGGGACTCTGCTCAAACATCACACTTTTGACGAGCGACACTGGCAAGCCACAACGGTACTGGCCGATTGGATCGCCAACTCCCCACTCATTTTGCGCGATTTATGGATTGAAAATATCGTCTGGCATGAAGCAGATCAGCACTTTGTACTGATTGATGGCATTGGCCCGACTTATCGCCCTTCTATGCGCCCAGTCTTCCCGGCTTACAATACATACTCAAACCGAAAACGCGCAAAAAAACTTATTCGTCGTGTCCTGGACCGGGCCCCGCAATTCGAAGCGGCGCCAAGCTCTCGACCGGCTAGCTGACGGCAGCTCAACCCGCCATTTCTTCACTGTAAAAAAACAAATGAGGCCTAAAGCCCCACTTGTTTTTTCAGACTGCTGCTACGCCTGTTAGTGATTGTGAAGCGCCTTGTTTACTGCATCACCACCGAGATATTAAAAAAGCTGGTGGTACCACTCACTTCATTACCCAGGATAAGCATAGGATTACCCGTCGGGCTATCCTCAGCGGCAACAAACTTGATCGACTCTGGTCCCAGATCGCCAACCAGCTCTAAATCGTCTTCAACATCAGCCACCGTGAAATCGCGTGTATTGATATACTGAACAAACTCAGAGGCTTCCGGCGTGGTGATGTTGTACACCATAATGCCACCTACGCGTTCAAGGCCGATAAAGGCATAGGTACGCCCTTCAATCACACCGATTTCAATCGCTTCCGGTTCAGGGCCTTTGTCATCGGAACGGTCATCGCCTTCGTTATCATCATTGCTGGCGTTAAAGTTATCCCCCAAGCGATTGGCGGTAATCACTTCAAAGTCGCTGCCTGAATCAAACACCGGACGACCGGTTTCCGGATTCCAGATAGTAAATGAACGGGCTCCATAGGCGTATAACGCTTCGTAGGTACAATCTGCACCGGGTTGGCCCGTGGTTGCCAGTGAGGCACAGGTTCCGCTGGTGCCGAGGTTGGCAATCACTTTCAAGCGACCTAATTGCTCATCTTCTTCAAAGTCGGCACCGGCCAGGGCAACCAGATCGGCATCAAAACTGGCGCCATCATCGGTAATATCCTTGACCCGTACTTCATCCAGATAGTGAAAGCAATCGCCGTCATCAAAATCGAAACCGCCCTGTACCGTACAATCGGCTGCATCAGCGGCATCGGTCAGATACTCACGACCATCACCTTCGTTGGCCGTCACCACATAGGTCACCCCGTCAAACTCGAAGGTATCGATACTGTCAGGCATATAAGTGCCAAACACCGGCACAGTGCGAATATTCACTCCGTTGTCGCGGTTGCTGGGGTCCATTTCATTACCCGGGATAGAGTGATTTTTAAAACCGAGACCCATGATTTTTTCGATACTGTTGTCGCTCAGGTCAATCACGGCTATAGCGTTGTTTTCCTGCAGTGATACATAGGCCGTGCTGCTATCAGCTGAAACCGCGACGTATTCCGGTTCCAAATCGGCGGCCACCGAGGCAGACTTGCCGGAGATACGTACAGGTCCGGTCAATTCACGCGTACCACCAGCGTTAAAGGCAGTGAAATCCAGCTGGGTCACATTCGCCGCCGTCACACTGGCGGCCCCAGCGGAAACATCAATAATCGTGATACTACCTTCGGGGTCAACCGAGTAATCGCCGTTAGGCTCGCCTTCATTGGCAACAACCACTTTATTGCCATCGGGGGTGAAGGTCACCATATCGGGCAAGGCGCCGGCTTCTACCACACTCAGGAAAGTGCCATCGGTTTGATAAAAGGCGATGTAGCCATTGTCCTGCTTGGTATCCGCCTCAATCGCCACGGCCAGGGTATTACCACTGACAGCTACACTGTTTGCCGCTCCCAGATCGCTGGTATTCATACTCAAGGCGGTAGCCACATCGGCAGCAACATCCAATGAGGAGCTTAAGGTTGGTGCTGAAGGGGATGCGGCATCAATGATATCCACCTGACCAGAATTGGCATTGACGACAAAAGTCATACGTGTAGCCGGGTCATAATCTACAATTTCAGCCGCAGACTCATCGAATTCTCCCGTTTCATAACGACCTAGTAAGGACAGTGAGATAGTCGTCGGGGTGGCGTCAACTCCATCAGCACCAGCCGAACCCGGAGCACCATCAGCGCCATCCATACCAGCTGGGCCAGTTGCGCCATCATCACCATCATCAGCACTACAGCCTACCAACATCAGCGGTAGACTGACCGCTGTCAGGGTTATCAGTTGTTTCCAGTTCATTCGTTCACTCCTTAGTTGAGGTGTTATTGTTTAGATTTAAAACGGCTTAATCTGAATGTTTACTGTTAATGTTTGATTAATAAACGATGAAGCTGAGATGAAGGATTTATGTCAGGATGGGGCGTAACGACGCCACTGAGTGACCACTATTAGTTACCACTGCGGCAAACAAATGAAACATAATGGCTATTTTTTCACCAAAACGTTTGCTGTAACGGAAAAATACAGGTAGGCTGCGCATCCCTGCGACAGGTCCGCATACTGACCTGCATAAAGGCTCCGCAATGGACGCCTGACTAATGAGATATTATTGAATGAGTTTTACCTCCCTGGAGCTGTCCGCTCCAATCCTGAAAGCCGTAGCCGAACAGGGCTACACCCAACCAACCCCAATTCAAGCCCAGGCCATACCAGCTATTTTGGCCGGCAATGATGTGATGGCCGCTGCCCAGACCGGCACCGGCAAAACCGCAGGTTTTACCCTGCCTATACTGGAGCGCTTAAGTGGCGGCCAGCCTGTTGCTGCCAACAAAGTCCGTGCATTGGTGTTAACCCCAACCCGTGAACTGGCAGCCCAGGTGGGCGAAAGCGTGGCAACCTATGGTGCCGGCCTGTCTTTGAAATCTGCCGTGGTATTTGGCGGCGTCAAAATCAACCCGCAAATGATGAAGCTGCGTAAAGGTGTCGATATTCTGGTGGCTACCCCGGGTCGCCTAATGGATTTATACCAGCAGAATGCGGTGCGTTTTGATCAGGTAGAAATACTGGTCCTCGATGAAGCTGACCGCATGCTGGACATGGGCTTTATCCGCGATATTCGTAAAATCCTCAACTTATTGCCAGCTAAGCGTCAAAACCTGCTGTTTTCAGCCACCTTCTCTGACGAGATCCGTCAGCTAGCCAAGGGCCTGGTAAACAACCCGGTAGAAATTTCTGTTACACCAAGAAACGCCACCGCTACCACCGTCGAGCAAAAAATCTACTCGATAGAAAAAGGCCACAAACCGGCCCTATTAGCGAAGCTGATCGCCGATAACGACTGGCATCAGGTATTGGTATTCACTAAGACTAAACATGGTGCCAACAAGCTCACTACCTATCTGGATAAACAGGGCATTAATGCCGCGGCTATCCATGGCAACAAAAGTCAGGGCGCCCGTACGCGAGCATTGGCTGACTTTAAAAACGGTCAGGTTCAGGCACTGATTGCCACTGACATTGCCGCTCGCGGACTCGATATCGATCAACTGCCTCAGGTGGTCAATTTTGAACTGCCCAATGTGGCCGAAGATTATGTGCACCGTATTGGCCGTACCGGTCGTGCCGGAGCCTCTGGTCACGCAATCTCGCTGGTCAGCCCGGATGAAAATAAACTGCTACGCGGTATAGAGCGCTTGATCAAAAAGACCCTGCCACGCTCTAAGATGGAAGGTTTTGAACCACCGGCACAAATCGTTGATCTGGATGCCAGAGAACCAAGACCTAATCAAGGTCAGCGTCGTGGAAATAATGGCAACAGTAAAGCCGGTAACAATACATCCGGTAATAAGGGTAATGGCCGCAACCGGAACGGAGAGCAAAGAGCTGGAGCTAAATCTGCCAACAGGAATACTGGGAATCACAGCTCAGGTAATCAAAGCACTGGCAACAAGAACACTGAATTTAAAAGTGTCCACGGTAGTCGTTCCGCCATTAGCGCAGAACATGCCGCTAACCAGGCATCAGGCAATACTATGAACCCTGGTAGTCGTCCCGGCTCCAAAGGCCGACCGAGTAATAATCGAAGCAACAATACTCAAAGCAAGGGCAATCAAAGCAATAAGCCCAACGGCAATCGCCGGTGGGCCAACGCATAGCTCCAATTAGCTCGGGCATAGCTCCAATTAGCTCGGGCATAGTTCCAATTAGATCGAGATAGGGCTGGCACTGATTACAACTGAGTGACAGCCCACTCCAACACCTCGCCACAATCACCCTCGACTTTTAGCGACAACATCTCATCCGCTCGGGTTTTACCACGATTAATCGCCACCATCGGAACCTGCAAAGTTTTCGCCTCCCGGCAAAAACGAAACGCTGAGTACACACTCATTGACGACCCCACCAGCAATAAACCATCGGACTGTGTCAGTGATTCTTTAATATCCGCCACTCGCTGCCTGGGCACACTGCCGCCATAAAACACCACATCGGGCATCGGCATACCATCACACTGATGACAACGTGGGCTGGCAATCATGTCCACCAGGCGATCTTCAACATTGGCGTCACCATCTGGAGCCAGCGTCGCCTGTATATCCGCCAACATGGGGTTTTGTAACAACAACTGCCGTTGAATCGCATCGCGATCCTCAATATGACCACAACTGCGACAAATGACCCGGTCTAACCGGCCATGCAAATCCACTACGTTCCTATGGCCTGCCCGCTGATGCAATCGATCCACATTCTGGGTCACCAATAAAGACAACTTGCCCATTTCCTCTAAGGCCGCTAACGCCAAATGCGCACGGTTAGGCTGTGCCTTAGCCACGGGTGGCCAGCCCACCGCACTGCGCGCCCAATAACGCCGTCGATAGGCATCGGAATCAATAAACTCCTGATGCTGAATCGGGCGGGAGCGTTGCCAATCACCATTGTCATCGCGGTAAGTCGGAATACCGGAATCTGCTGAAATTCCAGCACCGGTGATCACCATAATTCGCGACCGGGGTTGCAGGAAGGCCAGTAATGCCTCTAACTTCTCTTGCATCAATGTTCTTGTACCAATGTTTTATCAATTCTTCTAACAAACCGGCTAATCGTTGCCTGTTTTAACTATACGCATTAATCTTAGATTAAGCTTTATCACTGGATTGAACTTAGCGCCGACCGCATACTCCATCTTGTTAGTCCAGCTGACGGATCATAAAACCGATAAATCACCCAAGGATTACATTATGTTCAAGCCTATTACCTTATTACTAAGCCTTATTTTAACCGCTCCCGCCCTGATGGCCGATACCAACCTGCATTCAGCACTGGAGCAAGCCGCCACGGGCAAGCATCGCAGTGAGGCTAATATCGCCCGCAACCAACACCGTCATCCCGTAGAAACACTCAGCTTCTTTGGTCTGGAAAAAGGTATGACGGTTATCGAAATAAGTCCAGGCGGCATGTGGTATACCGAAGTTCTGGCCCCTGCCTTAAAGGGCAACGGCACGTTTATCGCTGCAGGCTTTGACACCGAGGTCAAAGGCGCGCCTGGCTACCACTATCGGCTGACAGCATTATTGGAAGACCGGATTGCAAAAGAGCCGGTTTTCAGTGAAGTTAAAATTGCCAAGTTTTCGCCACCCACATCCATACAGTTAGGCGAAAAATCCTCCGCCGATATGGTGCTTACCTTTCGTAACACCCACGGCTGGGTACGCGACGGTATTGCCGAAACCGCCTACCAATCCTTTTATGATGTCTTAAAACCCGGAGGTATTTTAGGGGTTGTGCAACACCGTGGCCCCGCTAAGCGCAGTGGCTTTACCGGCTATGTTACCGAACAAAAAGTGATTGAACTTGCCGAAAAAGCCGGATTTGTCCTGGAGGAAAAATCGGAAATCAATGCCAATCCCAAAGACATCAAAGATTACCCGGAGAATGTGTGGACACTTCCGCCCTCATTGCGACTTGGTGAAAAGAATCAGGAAAAATATCTGGCTATTGGCGAGAGCGATCGGATGACCTTGCGGTTTAGAAAACCGAAATAGATTGATCTGAACATACCTTGTTTTCGTAGCCTCTTATAGGATTTGTTTACGGGTGCTTAGCTAATATGACCTCTTGATTAAGACGCTTTGATGATCTTGACTCGTTTAGCTAAGCAAATACTCGAACCAAAAAATATAAAAGATACTTTATTTCAACAACAAATTGAGGATTTAAAATGGCAAATGAAGGATTTCACGAAGCACTCGAAGAACTATCCGATGAAACCAAAGACATGCATAGGGCCATCGTTTCTCTGATGGAGGAACTGGAAGCTGTCGATTGGTATAACCAGAGAATGGATGCCTGCAAGGACAAAGAACTGAAGGCCATTCTCCGTCACAATCGTGATGAAGAAAAAGAACATGCGGCCATGATGTTGGAGTGGATTCGCCGGCAGGACTCCACCTTTGACAAAGAGTTAAAAGATTATTTGTTTACGGATAAACCGATTGCACACGAGTAGGTTTTACTGAAGGCCACTAAATCAGCTTAATCTGTTGGTGGGATGTCAATTAAAGACATGCCCACCACTTAACGTTGACCCTTAAAAAAATAACTTGCGCAATTTCTCGCCCGGCTGCTCTGCTCGCATAAACGTCTCTCCAACCAAAAAGGCATTCACATTGTGTTCACGCATCGCGGCCACATCGGCTGGCGTATGAATACTGCTCTCAGTCACAACAATTCTGTCATTGGGAATAAAGGGCAGTAAATCAAAGGTGGTTTGCAGGGAAGTTTCAAACGTATTGAGGTCGCGGTTGTTGATACCTACCAGCGTATTACCTAAACCCAAGGTGCGATCTAACTCCTCGCGGTTATGCACTTCTATCAGCACATCCAACGCTTGCTCTTGGGCGACAGTATTGAGTTCAACCATTTGTGTATCATCAAGACAGGCCGCGATCAGCAAAATGCAATCAGCACCGATAGCACGGGCTTCCACGATTTGGTAAGGGTCGACCATAAAATCCTTGCGAATGACTGGAAGCTGACAAGCATTCCTTGCCTGTTGCAAATACGCTTCACAGCCCTGAAAAAAGTCCTTATCGGTTAATACCGACAAACAGGCCGCGCCACCCTGCTCATAGCTTTTTGCAATAGCAGCGGGATCAAAGTTTTCCCGAATCACCCCCTTACTGGGCGAGGCTTTCTTTGCCTCGGCAATCACCGCCGATAAACCCGCATCCAACTTTTGCTGCATGGATTGGACAAAACCACGGCAAGGTGCCTGAGCTTTCGCCTGCTTGATTAATTCACTAATGGAGGTTACGGCTGAACGCTCGGCAATTTCTTCGTGCTTGCGCTCAACAATTTTTTTCAGAATGGTGGGTGTACTCATTAATCACTAAAACCTTATCAAATTAATATATTGCTAAACGCCTTTCATGGTCTGCGTAATCTGCACTAACTCATTCAGCTTTTCGGCAGCCTGCCCGGTGGATAAAATATCCTGCGCCATGCTAACACCCTGCTGTAAACTGCCAGTAATATTGGCCGCGTAAATCGCCGCTCCGCTATTCAAGGCTACGATATCTGCGGCGGGACCTTCTTCACCCGCCAACAAACCGTTAATCAAGTTAAGGCTCTCACCCGCATCTTTGACCTGAAGCTTATCCAGCGCACTGCGCTCGATGCCAAACTGCTCTGGCGCAATTTCATACTCTATAATTTCGCCATTTTTCAGTTCGGCCACATAGGTTTTATCGGCAATACTGATCTCATCCAAGCCATCTGCAGAGTGAACCACCAACACATGCTGGCTGCCCATGGTCTTTAATACTTCAGCAATTGGACGAACCCAGTCTTTGGAAAAAACACCCAGTAACTGATTAGGTACTCCAGCCGGATTCGTAATCGGCCCCAGCAAATTAAACATGGTGCGAGCCGCCAACTCCTTGCGAGGACCGATGGCATACTTCATTGCGCCGTGATGATTCTGGGCAAACATAAAGCCTACACCGACCTGTTCAACACAGCGGGCTACTTCCTCAGGATTTAAATCCAATCGAACACCCGCCGCCTCTAACAGATCAGCCGCGCCGCTTTTAGAACTGACTGACCGATTACCATGCTTGGCCACCTGGCCGCCGGCTGCTGCCACAACAAAAGTACTGGCCGTGGAAATATTAAAGGTACTACTGCCATCGCCCCCGGTACCGACGATATCAACTAAATGATCACCACTGACCTGCACCCCCGTCGCCAATTCACGCATCACTGTGGCAGCACCGATAATCTCTTCGACGCTCTCGCCCTTCATTCTCAAAGCCACCAGAAACCCGGCAATCTGGGCATCTGTACATTCTCCAGTCATAATCTGGCGCATCACAGCAATCATTTGCTCGGTGCTAATTGAACGACCTTCAATCACTTCGGCAATCGCAGCTTTAATATCCATCGTTTTCAGTTTCCGGTTTTATAAATTAATTACTTAAGGCTTAAACTATTCCAATCAGTAAACTTTTTATCGCAATAATTTTATTTCAATAACGTTATTGCGATAAAAAGTTACGCAATAAATCATGGCCATGTTCCGTCAGAATCGATTCAGGATGAAACTGAACCCCTTCCACAGCCAGCGTTTTATGGCGTATCCCCATGATTTCATCCATTTCACCCTGATCATCCTCGGTCCAGGCAGTGATTTCCAGGCAATCCGGCAAACAGTCTTTATCAATCACCAGCGAGTGGTAGCGCGTTGCTTCAAAGGGCTTACGTAAATCTGCAAACACCCCTTGGTTTTTGTGATAAATCGCCGAGGTCTTACCGTGCATCACCTGCCTCGCTCGAACGACCTTACCCCCAAAAACCTGCCCAATACTCTGATGCCCCAGACAAATACCTAAAATCGGTATCTCACAGGCGAAGCGTTCAATCACCGCCATCGACACACCAGCCTCGTTAGGTGTGCAGGGGCCCGGTGAAATCACTAGTTTTTCCGGCTTTAGCGCAACAATTTCCTCTAAAGAAACCTCGTCATTACGCAAAACACAAACATCAGCCTCCAACTCTCGCAGATATTGCACCACGTTATAAGTAAACGAGTCATAGTTATCAATCATCAACAGCATATCTGTCTATTCTCACCCAGTAATTTGAGTCTGCAGTACCGAACTGGACTCTGCGCACAACCGTTTGATGACGAGTCACTCATCGGCATAACCCAAGCCCGAGCATTGTACGCAAGGGCGCCACATAAAACATCTCAATGGAAATCACCTGCGGTACAAAAGCCTGTTGACCTTCTGTCGATTTGTGATAGTGTACTAGTACGTGAATACATAAAGCAAGCATGATAACGTGAATCAGGATCATCAGAAGCTAAATAGTCGGGACGAAGCAGCCTATAAACAGGATCTCATTGAGCATCTGCTAGCCGCAAAAAATTATGACAGTCTGGATCAGGCCCTGAGCGACCTGTTAACACCGACAGAAATGTCCGAGATCAGTAAACGCCTGCAAATCCTGAGACTACTGGAAGCCGGATTACCACAAAGAGAAATCGCCGAAATACTGGGTGTAGGCATTGCCACCGTCACCCGTGGTTCAAGAGCTCTTAAGAATCACAGCACTTAAAGACTACTCTGCTTTAGCTGTGCCACATACTAATTGATAAATTATTAACCAAGACAAATCGCCATGAATACGTCCACATCCTTCGCAAATGCACCTAAGCCTATCGAACTGCCGCGCAAGCCACATTACATAACGCTGGCCGCAGGCTACGATTTTTTTAAACTGTTTAAAAAAATCGAGCGCCGGTACGAAAACTGTTTTTACCTGGAGTCGCTTGGCGAAGACAGCCATATTGCCCGCCACTCTATTATTGGCTTTGACCCCGAGCAGCTGCTCTATGCCAATGGCAATGTGCTGACCATCGAGGAACGCGATGGCAGCAGCATCGACTACCCGAGTGACAACCCCTACGAACTGCTGCGCACCATCGTGCCGCAAAATATTCTCTCCAGAAAATACGCGGGCGGTTTAACCGGCTACCTCGGCTACGACAGCATGAACTATTTCGAACCCAGCCTGCAGCTGGAAAGCAGCGATATGTTCGATGCCTTTCGCTTTGGCCTGTTCAAGGATGGCCTGATACTCGACAAAATGACCGGCGAGCTGATTTACTTTTACTACAGTGATAGCCGCCTGGCCGAAGTTGAGGGACTGCTAGCCGCCGACGATATCGTCAATGGCGAGTTGAGCATTACCCCAATGGGCGAGACCATGAGCCGCGAAGACCATCGTGCAGCAGTGATGAAAGTGAAACAGGATATTATCGACGGCAAAATCTTCCAGACCGAAGTGGGTTTTAAAAAACGTTTTCGCCTGCAAGGCGACACCATCAATATTTACGAGCAGATGCGCGAAGTTAATCCTTCGCCGCAGATGTACTATGTGAAATTTGGCGAACAGAAATTGATTGGTGCCAGCCCCGAATTACTATTCCGTCTGCGTCAGGGTGAAATGGAGACCTTCCCTCTAGCGGGCACCATCAAACGCGGTGCCACTCAGGAAGAAGACACCACCCTGGCCAGAAAACTGCTCAACGACCCCAAGGAAATAGCCGAGCACAATATGATTGTCGACCTGCACCGCAACGATATCGGCCGGGTTGCTCAGTTTGGCACAGTCAAAGTCCGCAGCCTGATGGACATCAAACGCTTCAGCCATGTCCAGCACATCTCCAGCGAAATTGTCGGCATTATCGCCGAGGGTGAAGATATGTTTTCCGCGCTGGCCAGCAATTTCCCCGCCGGCACCTTAACCGGCGCGCCTAAAATCGAAGCCATGAAAATCATCAACGAGCTGGAAGGCGAAGGCCGAGGCCCCTATGGTGGCGCCGTCGGGCACTTCTCCTTTAACGGTGACTGCACCTTTGCTATACCGATCCGCACCGTCTTTGCTAGTGGTGAGGCGGCCTATGTGCAAACCTGTGGCGGTAATGTCTACGACTCCAACCCCGAGGATGAATACGAAGAAATACAGCGCAAGTTTGCCGGCACCAAAAAGGTGTTAGATCAATTTATTAAACCAAATAGCAATGTTGACGGAGCTCAGTCATGAAGGTTTTTATTATCGACAACTACGACTCCTTCACCTACAACCTCTACCAATACATTGGCGAAATACTGACCTCTGAGAAAAATCGCGGCCAAGTTGATGACTTTAGCATTACCGTGAAACGCAACGACCAGGTGACACTGGAGCAAATAAAGGCAGCTAAACCGGATCGCATCATTATCTCACCAGGCCCAGGCTCCCCCGATGATGAACACTATTTTGGTATCTGCGCCACAGTCATTTCAGACTTAGGGAAAACTATTCCCGTGCTGGGGGTTTGCCTCGGCATGCAGGGCATTGTTCATGTATTCGGCGGCAAGGTGATAAAAGCCCATCTTCCCATGCACGGTAAAATCAGCCCCATCACTCACAATAGCCAGGGAATGTTTAATAATATTCCTGATCAACTGGAAGTGATGCGCTACCACTCACTGATGGCTGAAGCGGAATCCTTTCCCGAATGCCTTGCCATCACGGCACTGGTGGGCGATGTACCCGTCAAAGATTTCGATAATATGGCCAAAATTCATGCCGGTGGCGATTTTGAAATCATGGGCATTCAGCATCGTAAGCACCCCATCTACGGCATTCAGTTTCATCCCGAGTCCTTTGCCACCGAGGGCGGCAAGGAACTGATTAAAAACTTTTTGTTTTGTCAGTAAGGATTCGGGTAATTTTCCGCTAACACCTATGACGAAACCTATGGCGAACAGCACAATAACGTAGAATAGCGGAATGACGAATAAAAAAATCCTGGGCATTTCCGCCTACTATCACGACAGTGCAGCCGCCTTGATAGATGCAACAGACTCAGGGACTGTGAAAATCCTGGCTGCCGCCCAGGAAGAACGCTTTACTCGCCTAAAGCATGACCCTGCTTTCCCCACCCAGGCCATTCGCTATTGTCTGCAGCAATCACAAATCTCACTGCAGGCACTGGATGCGATTGTTTTTTACGATAAGCCCTTCATCACCTTTGATCGCTTAGTCGAAACTTATTTCGCCTTTGCCCCAAGGGGCTTTCTTAGCTTTACCAAAAGCATGCCCATCTGGCTAAAGGAAAAATTACTGCTTAAAGGCGAAATACGCCGGGAATTATCCGCACTAAAGGACGACCCTAAAGCCGTACTGCCGCCCTTGCTCTTTAGCGAGCACCATCAATCTCACGCAGCGTCTGCCTTTTATCCCAGTCCCTTTGAAAAAGCTGCCGTACTGTGCATGGATGGTGTCGGCGAATGGGCTACTACCTCAGCCTGGCTTGGTGACGGCAATACACTTGAGCCGCTTTGGCAAATCAATTTTCCCCACTCACTGGGCTTACTGTATTCCGCCTTTACCTATTTTTGTGGCTTTAAAGTTAACTCGGGCGAGTATAAGTTAATGGGGCTGGCACCCTATGGCCAACCGCTTTTTCAGGATGTGATCAAAGACAAACTGATTGATATTAAAGCCGATGGCAGCTTCAAGCTGAACCTGAAATATTTTGATTATTGCACCGGCGACCGCATGACCAACCGCGCCTTTGATCAGCTTTTTGGCGGCCCGGCCCGCGAGCCGGAATCGCCAATCAGCGAACGGGAATTAAACCTTGCTGCCTCGATACAGGCTGTCACCGAAGAAGTGGTCCTGAAGCTGGCAAACAACCTGAAGCAGGAAACCGGTGTGAGCAACCTCTGTCTGGCCGGCGGTGTCGCGCTGAACTGTACTGCCAATGGCAAACTTCAGGAATCCGGCTTGTTTGACAACATCTGGATTCAACCGGCTGCGGGTGATGCAGGTGGCGCAGTTGGCTCAGCAATGGCTGCCGCCCATAACTACTTTCAGACAAGGCGTACGCCACATAAAACGGACAGTATGCAAGGTGCTTATCTAGGACCGGGTTACAACGATGAAGCAATTAGACACTATCTTGATAGACAACAGATACCTTATCAGACACTAACGGACAGCGCGCTTTTTTCAACAACGGCAAAATTGATCAGCGAGGGTAACGTCATTGGCTGGTTTCAGGGAAGAATGGAATACGGCCCACGCGCACTGGGTAATCGCTCTATTCTCGGTGACCCCAGAAATCCCCAGATGCAGCTTAAACTCAATCAAAAAATTAAATACCGGGAGTCCTTTCGCCCCTTTGCTCCCAGTATCCTGGAGGAGAAAGCACAGCAGTACTTTGCCATCGACCATCCCAGCCCTTACATGCTGCTGGTAGCACCAGTCCAAAAAACACTGAGAAGCAAACACAGCGAATTAGAAATGGCGCAAAAAAATGGCCTGGAAAAACTGTACTGCCAACGCTCGAGCTTACCCGCCATCACCCATATCGATTACTCGGCTCGCCTGCAAACCGTCAGCACAACAACCAACCCACGCTATCATCAACTGCTCACCGCCTTTGAAGAGCTTACGGGCTGCCCAGTGTTAATCAACACCTCCTTTAATGTACGCGGAGAACCTATTGTCTGTAGCCCTGAAGACGCCTGGCAGTGTTTTATGCATACGGATATGGACTACCTGGTGTTGGGCAACCAGCTGCTGAGTAAGGCCGAGCAGGCAACGGCACCATTTCAGCAACTCAATCCGCCGGTATTCCAGCCTGACTAACCCAACCTCGTCAGTAATAAATGAGTTAAACTACAGCGCATGAACAGCAATAAAAAAACTGTGCAGCATAGCGATAAACAGCTCAGATTGTTTGGCCTGCTGCTTTCCTGTGTGATCATTTTCTGGTGCTCAATAGCGTTATGGAAGCAGTATCTTGCGTTGCCAACGTCGATGGTACTTTATGCAGCCGCCCTATTGCTCGCCTCAACCGCCATCATCAAGCCCGGCTTATTAAACTCCTTTCACCATTATTGGCTGCGAGTCTTTAGCTGGTTTAACAAAATACTGACCTGGACCAGCTTATTGATTGCTTTTTTTCTGATTATTACACCGGTCGCCATCATCAAACGAACACTAGGCAGCAACCCGGTTCACTCTCCGGAAACCATGCCGAATAGCTATCGACAAACCAGTAAACCCATACTTCGCGAAGACATGGAGCACCCGTACTAATGCTGGATTTTTTTCAGGACCTCTGGGGCTTTGCCAAAAAGCATAAAAAATTCTGGCTAATCCCTATCATTCTAATGCTGATGTTAGTCAGCACCCTGATTTTGTTTGCTGAAGGCTCAGCAGTCAGTCCTTTTATCTATACACTGTTTTAAACATGATAAATCAACACACTCCAGTAACTGAACAAAACCAGGAGCCAAAGCAAGCCGGACTGTTTGCCGTGCTTACCGTAGTGATTAGCACGGTTCTATGCCTGTTTTTCGCTGAATATTTTATGGGGTGGCGCAGTGCAAAAATCGCCAACAGCTCTGTTATGGACAATGGATTAATGCGCTATGACCCACAGCTAGGCTGGACACTCAATAGCCTTTGGCGAGGCAGCCACCATCACCATGACTTTCAGGTAGAGTACAGCACCAACCTATACGGCCTGCGCAACGGTAGCGAAGAACACCCTTTCACACTGCATCAAAAAACCAAGCCTCGTATTGGCATCATCGGCGATAGCTTTACCTTTGGCTTTGGCGTTAAAGACACAGAAACCTTTCATGCCCAACTACAGGAGCTTGACAAATCGAGGGAGTATTTGAATATTGGGGTACCGGGCTATAGCACCGACCAGCAATATTTACTGGCAAAGAAAATCAGCCAACCCTACGCCCTTGATCATATCCTGCTGGTTTACTACCTCGGCAACGATCTACTCGACAATCCAATGCCTTACCCCTTACAGGCCTATCGAGCAAAACCCTACTTCACCCTTGAACAGCAGCAACTGAAACTTCAGAACACACCTGTACCGAAAACCAGTAAGCCTGAAGATCTGTTATCCGTCACCCTACCATCGGTAGTATTTGGCAATGAGTTAGAACAATACCAGAGCTTGCACGAGCGATGGCTGGCAAGCAGCCATCTATTGACCATGCTATTACCCCGAAGCAGCTCAATAAACACAGAAGAGATGGATGCCCTCCTGCAACGCCGCCTATCAACTCACCTCAAATTAAACCTCGCACTGCTTCAGCAAATAAAAATCTTGTGTGAACAGACTAATATGCAGCTAAGCCTGGCCATTATGCCGGGTCAATCATTTGTCCAAGCGCCAGCTTCCTACTCCGCAAAATTTCAGGATTTTGTAAGACGTAAAATTAAAGAACAAAGTAACGAAATCAATATCAGCATCATTGATATTGCGGCTGCATTACAATCGCAATATGCAGGAAATGCCTGGTTCTTTCCCCATGAAGGACACCTGACGGAAAAAGGCCATCGTAAGGTAGCCGATATAATTTTGGAGCAACTTACTACCGCATCAGGTAGGGAGTAAAAAATATAAACTAAACGGCACTAGCACTCATATCAAACACTTCGATACTTGACGGGATGATTCAAGATGACCCATTAAACATCACCTGCATCGCCTTTCTACAATTCGAATGCCGTGTACGGGGACAAGCCCGAAGCGCAGCACGGTTTAGTCTTTAGCAGCACGTTGTAGAACTTAAAAATGCGAATGCGCGATTTCTCTGTCTCTATTCCCTACTCCAATTCTCTGTACCAATTCCCTGTAATTATACTTTGTCCCTACAAACCCTAAACGGAGCTTGCACAGGCAAACAACAGTTTAAAGCGCTGCCAATGCCTTCTGTGTTTCATGATCTTCATATGCAGTCATAGTGCGCAATACCGCCATAACCGTGATCTCCCAACCGTAATTAACCACCGGCGTAATAAGCCAGCCAATATAGAGATTCCACACCATGGCACGGCAGTACTCCAGCCAAAACTCATCCAATGATGGCGCGTCCTTTACACCTTGGGCTAACAACTGCTCTCGATAATACGCCAGCAGCTCTCGCTCATTGGCACGACGTTGCGCTACCGAGAGACCAGTGGTAATAATGTAACTGATGTCGTGCATGCAATATCCCCTGGCACTCAACTGCCAGTCGAGAAGACCTGCCTCACCACTTGGTAGCAGGTAGGTATTACCGATATGCGCATCTCCATGACAAAGAGTTTGTGGCAAGGTCGATTGATGTGCCTGTACCCGCTGAAACTGCTCATGCAGTGATTTCGGGGTTACCCGAATACGCTCCAACATTTCCCGCTTGAACTGTGTGGTTGCCACCTGATACTCAGCGAAACCAGCGACTTTCTCCGAGGTAAACAATTCATGAATCGCACCGCGAGTGTGATCTTCCAACCACCCCAGCGAACGACCAAATTCGGGGTGATTCCAGTAACGGGCATGGAGTGACGCATACTGATCAATCATCGACCGCATCTGTTTCATACTGATTTCTGTTTGTACAGAAGGAAATACCGCCTCACGATCACGCAGATCTTCCAGCAGTAATATAAACGTTTTAGTCTGAGGATCGAAAGCGCCCCCCAAAGTCACCGGCGAAACCATAAACTCGGCAGGTCGCAATTGAGTATAAACGTTAACTTCATTCTCATAGAGCTGCCCGCTACCACTTCCGCCTGTTTCAACCTTCTCCCCTGGAGCACTTTTGGCAACTTTCACGACAATACGTTTGGGCAGCCCCTCAGGCGATGAAGGCGAATAATGGGGTTCAATAATAATTCGCCCAGCTGAGGATGCCTGCCCCCCACCCCATAGGTGAGATTCAACAATTTCAAACCCCGTCAGAGATGCGCCAGGTGTATGAGCCGCAATTACTCGATTCAAAGCATCTAGAGAAAGGTCTTGCGGCCGCGTAGGTAATTCATTGGTTAACAAAATATTTTCTCCTGATTATAAGGATATGATGCGGATTCAAATCCACGCAATATTACTCTTGTACTTTTTCCAGAAAGGCCAAAATCAAGGTAGCCAATGGGCCAGCTATCAGCGAAGCCAGAAACCATACCAGGCCACTTCTATTTTTGCTTTGTGCCAATACCGAATTAATCAGGGCCAAAGTACCCCAGCCCACTACGTACCCATTACCCAAAACTATTACACCACTCTCCATTTCTACTCGCTCCTTTGCACTGCCTATCTATTTAAATAAATCAGAAACACAGTTCAATATATCAACTTTATTCACATGACTCATCACACAAGATCAAACTAATAGTGTAATAGTACAGATTCTTGAACTTGACACGCTTTAGTTGACACTTTCAGAAAAAATAACGGAGCTGATAATGGCCAAAAGCAATATTTAATTAGGCTTTTTTTTTGGCTTTCGTTTTTCTAGACATTGGCTTTATAAGCATTTTTTCAGTTATAGATATGCTTAACACCTAAAGCACGGGAGCGGTTTTTTTCGCGACCCGTGCCTTTACTTATAGTTTTTAATTTTCTCTCGTTCTTGTTTGGTATGCTCTCCGTAAAACCTAGGGTATGACCACCCATATCCCCACCTAAATCGCGTAGGGAAAAACGGCGAACCACCAACCCTTACACCAGCAAGCATTAGCAATGCAATTTCTGACTCACCGACTTTAGAAACACAAGCCTCCAGCTCTTTATCTGAGGTTAGTCTTTCCTGATATGTACCACCTTTCCAATAGGCGAAATCATGCCTTTGGCAGCAACTAAGCCACAAATCATTTTGCTCTAGCGTTCCATCAGGGAATGCGCTGCAACCATCACTGGAAAATGGTTTTAACTCATCTGCTTGAGCTGGCATAGCTCGTAGTACCAGCACTACTAATAGAATGTTAAACCGTAACCACATAACCATTAACTGCAAACCCTAACCAGGCCGCGCATGTCACCCTGATGATTAAGCTGGAATATATAAATTTTTGTTTAATTTTGATTTGTAATACACCCATACTGAATAAATGTGTCCAGCTGCAGGCGCCATTGACCGTTTGGTTATACATTTTCTAACAGTGCTCCATAGCTTTGCCGTGTAGCAGGGTACATTGCCAACTTTTTATATTACTTTTTTCTCACCTACTACGGAAGGTGTGTTCCGAGCGGGCAAACTCACAGAAGTTTCTATTTTGTGCTACCGGAGTATTAAGGCACTGATAATAATACTCTGGGGCGAAGAATACTTGAGTAAGTAAGCCGAAAAAGGTAGTACTGATTGCCTGTATGAGAAAACAGCTAACCCTCTTAAATACAATGGTTAAAAACAACACCTATTGGGACGAAAAAATAGCTTGAATACTTGACGATGTACCATAATCACTTGTTATGCGCAGCTAAACCCAAAACTGCCACCACTTTTTATTAGCGCTCTTTAGACGCTGAGCCGTCACGTAATTTGCAATATTTTGATTAACATCGCTTTGGCTTTTAGTTTTGTTCCGTATTTTCAGATTTGGTTTTTTTCCTAAGTATTCTCTTTGTGCCTTATGGTACTCACGGAACCAAAACAATGGAAATATGGTTACAAAGGAAACAGGAATAACGATGGTTACGTATTGGACTTGAAAGTAAATTAGAGCCGCGCCAATAAGTAGTGCCAATACGAATATTACTACGTAGTCCCTACGATAGTTTTTTGGTTTTTCAGGTTCGCTAATCATGAATTACCTTTGGCGCATAATAGTGTGTTTAACGCACCCGTCCTCATAATAATTATTATCAGGAATCCTTTTTAACATATTAGTGAGGAATTGCCACAAAAGCTTTAACATGCTGTTTTAAAAAGCAAAAAGGTCTATATCAAATAATTTCGATACTATTATAAGGGCTAGTTTTTTGCATTTATTAGCTGAGACATTCCATTAACATGGAATACTACATATTTATGTAGGGCCAGAGACGTTTCAGATAAACCACGCTTGCATTATTACGCTTAGGCGCGGTTTTCTGATCCGGGCGGGGCATTGCCGCACTGGTTGTTCCGTGCCGGTTTGCTGCAGGTATCAATGCGGTCTCTGTGGTGATTAAAATCCCTTTTGAAAGCTGTGGACTCGGCAGCTAGCGACAGGCCGGTTCCGGTTCGACGATTATGGCATTCGATTATTGTACCGACACCTGGTTGGCGGTTGATTCCAGAGACACTATCAGCTGCCTTAAGCGCTGGCTCATCTCCGCGCTTGCCACCAGTTGATCCACCATATTCTGGGTGGCATCACGAATACCCTGGATATTAGCCAGAGTATCGTCGGTAGCCGCTGTGTGGTCTTCGGAGGTGCGGGCGATATCTTCATTGGTGTCAGCGATACGCGATACCGCCTCATTGATCTCTTGCAGGGCTTTGAGCCCTTCGGTTGCCTCATCGACGCAGACTGAGACCTGGCCCGAACTTTCTGTCATTTGGGTGACGGATATATCCATGGCGCCAAGTAACCGGTCCATGGTGTTTTGAATCTGGTCGGTGGAATCCTGAACGCGCTGAGCCAGAGTCCGCACCTCATCGGCAACCACCGCGAAGCCTCGGCCCTGCTCTCCGGCCCTGGCGGCTTCAATGGCGGCATTCAGGGCGAGCAGGTTGGTTTGTTCCGCAATTGCCCTGATCTCTGACACCGCCTGGGTGATCTCCTTGCTGTTATCGGCCAGGGCGCTGACGTTTTCCGTGGCCGTTTGGATAATATCCGCCAGCTTTTGAATGGAGTCAGTGCTCTTGCCGACCTGAAGCCCCCCTTCAACCGCGGTGCTGCGAGCATCCTGAGAGAGCGTACGGGCATGGCCGGCCCGATCCGCGATACCTTTAAAAGACTGCAGCATGGTTTCTATAACTTCCGCCGACCGGTCGGCGCCGGCCTGCTGGCGCGTCAGATCATCGCGCCGATTGTCGGCGGCGGCGGCCAGCTCCTCAACTTCGGCGTGAAGCTGGTTTATCGCACTTTTCATGCTGCCGATGACACTGGCGGTGCGTTTCTGCATGGCGTTGAAGGCCACCCCCATTTCGCCAATTTCATCCGAGGAATCGACTTCGGCAAGACGGCTCAGGTTACCGCTGGTCTGGACATCAACCATTGTGTCCTTGAGTCGGTTGACATGCCTCTCAATAAAGCTGATCAAAACCTGGGAGCCGGACATCTCCAGTAACATAAGAACGGCAACTACACCGGCAAACCCCGGGGCAGTATCTACAAATACCGTCAGAAAGGGCTGTTCAGTAACGTCCGCGATGTACTGCATGGCGTAAAGCACCAGCAGACAAAGCACCGCGAATACCAGTACATTCAACAGCCAGAACTTATACTTCAGGCGCACATTCTTCAGCAATTGCAGCATAGGCCTACCTACAGCATCCAAAGGGTAAGATGTAAATGATAAATTTTAGCAGCGAGTACTAGAAATTTCTCAGTGGTTATTATAGTCATACCTGGAGTCTCTGGACCAGAACCTGAACCAACCGTCACCATAAGATACGTGGGTTGTTCGTCAGCGGGGACACCCACCAGGCAAAATCCACAAACCCATCGCGATTACCGATTTGAATTTCGTTGCGTGTTAAGCCAGCTTGATGCCGCTGCTTGAGCGCAATGTTTGCAAAATGATTGCTTA
The DNA here is from genome assembly GCA_965661375.1 of Oceanicoccus sp. GTDB lineage: Bacteria > Pseudomonadota > Gammaproteobacteria > Pseudomonadales > Dasaniaceae > Oceanicoccus. The sequence goes on from CBFIDJ010000010.1 coordinate 96,420, forward strand.
TCGAGTCAGGGCAACAGCTCAGCAATACTATCAATGACACAATGCGGCTCACAGAGCTCAATCGCTTCGCCGTGGTTATAGCCTCCGGTCACGGCAGCCACTGGCATCCCCGCCGCTTTTGCCGCCTCGACATCATTACGGGAATCACCAATCATCAAGCAACGCTCCGGTTCAGCCGGTAACTGACGGCAAGCTTGCAGCAACATCATTGGGGCAGGTTTTTTATCACTGACGCACTCGCCACCTATCAGCAACGAAAAGAAACCATCAATGTTTAACCCAGCCAGCAGCTGTGGCACAAACTGAATCGGTTTATTGGTAACTATTGCCATCGGGATTGATTGCTTTTGCCAGTATTGCAGCGCGGGTAAAACGCCTTCGCACAACCGGCTGCTCTGGCCGTTGCAGTCAGCATAATGTTTCAGAAAACATTTATGAGCGATATTAAGCTGCTCGATAGATACTTCATGTTCAGCAACAGCATAAGCGCAGGCCAATGCGCGTTGCACCAGTTTACGGGCGCCATTGCCCACCCAACTACGCACCTGTAGCTCTGTGACTGGGGGCAACTGTAGTTCATCCAAGGCTCTGGCCACCGCAACATATAAATCCGGCACGCTGTCTACCAACGTTCCGTCGAGATCAAACAGAATGGCAGTGGGTGATTCCGCAGCAAACTGCGGAAGCTGATAATGAGAAATAACTGACAAGATAAAAGACTTTTTCGGAAGGATTAAATTAGGCCATTTCTGATTATTTAACCAGAGCTAGCTGTTCACGCATGGCGGCGATCGCTTCGGCATAATCCGGTTTATTGTAAATTGCCGAACCCGCCACAAAGGTATCGGCACCCGCTTCTGCGATTTCGCGAATATTATCGGCCGTAACACCGCCATCAATTTCCAACCGAATATCATGACCAGAAGCATCAATTAATTGGCGAACTTCGCGCAGCTTATCTAATGTGGCAGGAATAAACTTCTGGCCACCAAAGCCTGGGTTTACCGACATCAGCAGGATCATATCCAGTTTATCCATAACATATTTAAGCGGCTCAAGACCCGCAGCAGGATTCAAAACCAGGCCCGCTTTACAACCGGCATCGCGAATCATCGCCAGTGAGCGATCAACATGGGTCGACGCATCGGGGTGAAAAGTAATATAGGTGGCACCGGCTTTGGCAAATTCACCAATCAAGGCATCAACCGGGCTGACCATCAGGTGCACATCAATCGGCGCTCTAACACCATAGTCACGCAGCGCTTTGCACACCATCGGGCCAATGGTCAGATTGGGCACATAGTGATTATCCATCACATCGAAATGCACGATATCGGCACCGGCATTGAGAACGGCATCAACCTCTTCGCCCAGGCGGGCAAAATCGGCGGATAAAATGGAGGGGGCAATCAAAAAGTCACTCATAACAAACCTTGTATACAATGGGGATCCAACAGGCTGCAAAACGGCAGCTCAGGAAAGTCTTCAAACTGCCGCTATTTTACTGAAAAGCGCTTCTTAAAACAGTACACTTTGATCAGAGCCCCTCCGTATTATGCCCAGACGAAAATTCATGTCTTACTTTCACCGATTATTTCTCATTATTCTAACCACCCTGTTTTCTGTCGCAGCTCAGACTCAAGAGGCAATGACAGAGAACGCGCCAGCCGCAACACCATCACAAAAAGGTGGGATGGAAAGCCGAATCGACCAAGAGGTACCAGATCGCGAAAAGGCCTGGCTGATGGCCGGCGATCTACAGCAAATAGCCTTTTATCTCAGCGAAACGACTGGCACCGCGCACGGCGGTGTGATTTTGCTACCTGACTACGCCAAACACCCGGCGGAAGCAGGCATGATCAACACGCTTCGGCATACACTCTCAGATAACCACTGGCATACTCTGGCGGTCAGTCTATTGAATACCAACGAGCAGCAGGCCCAGCAGCTTATTGCGGCGGCGATCAAGCACTTCAATAATCAGGGTGTTTATAATTTGGCCATCCTGGGCGAAGGCGTGGGTGCAGCACAGGCCATTCACTTTGCGGCGTCACTCCCTCCATCTAACAATCCGCGACAACCCAACCAGATTCGTGCGGTGATCTTATATGACGGCAAAAATGCGATTCCCGGCAGTGACGTAGCGACACTGGAAAAACTCAGCACAGTGTCCGTACCGGTGCTGGACGCCTATTCCAATAGCGATTTCGAAGCTAAACAGCTGGCAGAGAAGCGAAAAAGTGCTGCCCGTCGCTTGATGAACAATAGAAACTATCAACAAATCCGGCTCCCCATGACCACCGGTCTGCACACGGAAGAAGATAACCGCATAACCAAGCGGTTTCGCGGCTGGCTGGATAATAATGCTGCCGGGTTTATGGTGGATCGATAGCCGGTAAATCTGCCTGCAAAGCGGTCTGGTTTTGGGCAAATGTTGTATTTTATGCACTGGTTTTTTAAAGGATCTATGACATACTCGGCGCAACTGGCCCGTTAAAAAACAATCAAGGAATAAGATGATGAACGCGCACACTGCTCGTCTCCGGTTGGTTTTCACAACCGCCTTCGCTATCACACTGTCCATTCTCCTTGCTGCCTGTGGCAGCCAGACTACCGTAGACAGTGACCTCGGTATCAGCGGCGCGCCCGACTGGGTCAATGAAGGCACTCAGGCCGTGGACAATCAGAAAGGGAAATTCCTCCATGGTGTCGGTATGGCGCCGGCGATGGGGGATAGTTCGCTGCAAAAAACCACCGCCGATAATCGCGCCCGGGCTGAAATCGCCCAGATTCTACAAAGTTATATTGATCAGACGGTCAGTGATTATACCGCCAGTAGCGGTAGCTCGGCTGACACGACTAATACTGGTGCTAACAATAGCACTAACAATAGTGCCAGTATGGCCATCAGCCGCGAGCTGCGTACCACCACGCAACTGGCACTTAGCGGCGCTAAAATCCTCGGTCACTGGAAGGATAAAAAAACCGGTGATATTTACGCCTTTGCCGAGCTGGAGCTTGAATCCATCGATGACATGATCAGCAAAGCAGCCGGTCTCAGCGCGGCCTTTAAGGATTTCTATGAAAATAACCATCAGGCCAGCTTCGAGCAAATTCGTCAAATGCATTCAATACCATCCCAGTAAAACACTGGCGCCCTGAAGGGAACATCAACTAACCGATAATGTCTGAGTCAACCTAACCAACGGCCACTCGTTAACGAATAGATAAGACCTCTAACCACATTCGATAACAAACAAACGATAACCAACAAGGTCCACGCATTATTCACGGGACTAAAGCACGGGACTAAAGCGCCGCACTGACGAGAAGCACTGCCCAGACAAAAAGCACCCAGACAAAAAAACAGGATCCCACTATGCTAGCTATCTCCCTGCCCCTGAAGCAGCTCCGAAACCAAGCTCCAACACAAGCCCCAAAACAATGGCTAAAAATCTGGTTAATGGCGGTTTCCAGCGCGCTGTTATTAAGCGCCTGCGGTACCTCCGTGAAACGCGTGGACTCCAGCGAAACCATTGATCTCAGTGGCGCCTGGAACGACACCGATTCCCGCATGGTCGCCGAAGAAATGATTCAGGATGCTTTATCACGCCCCTGGATTTCACAGTTTGCCGCCAAATCCGGCCGCACCCCGGCGGTGATCGTGGGCTCTGTTCGCAACCTCAGCCATGAGCATATCAATGTGAATACCTTTGTGGCCGATATGAGCCGTGCACTGGTCAACTCAGGACAGGTAGAATTTGTTGCCTCCAGTCAGGAGCGCACGGAGATTCGCGAAGAACGCAAGGACCAGGATTTAAACGCCACTGAAGATAGCCGCAATGCCGCAGGTCAGGAGCGCGGTGCCGACTTTATGCTCAAGGGGCAGATCAACACCATTATCGATACCGAAGGTAAGGAGCAGGTACGCTACTATCAGGTAGATCTGAGCCTGGTCAGCATGGCGGATAATCGGCAAGTCTGGCTGGGCCAAAAGAAAATCAAAAAGCTGGTAAAGAACAGCCGTCTGCGCTTCTAAACCTTGTCCTCTGCCCATGTCCTCCCACCTAAGCGCAGTGCCCTCAGCAAGTTCAGCCAATCTGTTCTAGCTAAGGCCCTGCTCGCCTCACCGCTGCTGCCCCTACTGCTTTCCCTATTTCTGACGGGTTGCAGCTTTCAGCAGCGACAGGTAAATGCGCTAGCCGATAATCTGGCGATCGCAGGCCCAAAGCAAACCCTCCAGCAACTCGAAGCCATGGAAGCTAAACCCAGAGACCGGGCTCAATACCTACTCAATCGTGGTTCGCTGAAACAACTCAACGGAAACTTCAGGGGTAGTTCCGAAGACTGGCAACAGGCCAAGCAAATCATCAACAGCTTGCAGGCCAGCAGCATCAGTGAAAATCTGGGGAGCGTCACCATCAATGAAACACTGCGCAGCTTTATAGGCAGCCCATCAGAGCAGGTACTGTTGCACGGCATGCTGGCCATCAACTATCTGCAGCAACAAGACCTTGATGCCGCCCGGGTGGAAATGCTGCAAGCCGAAGTCACCATGCAAAAACTGGCAGAAAAAGATAGCCTGCGCGGCCAGCTCGCCAGCATCAACATACTCTCCGGCCTGATTTATGAACTGAATCAGGAACCCGACAGCGCTATGATCAGCTATCGCCGTGCGCTGAACATTATTGACGAACAGCAAAACCCGGCCCCTCAACAGCTGCAAATAAGCCTGCTGACACTGAGCCAGCAGTTGGGGCTGGAACAGGAATATGATCAATTTCGCCAACGTTTTAACCTCAACGAAACGGCGCTAAAAAACACAAGCAATGAATTATGGGTACTCTACAGCGACGGAGTTGTCAGTCGAAAGCAGCAGCATTTTGTCTCCGTGTTCAGCCCCGAAAACCAGCAGTTCATCGCGCTGGCCCTGCCCTTTTATCCTCCGGCAAATTATGCAGCGCCACCTTTAAGCATTAACATTGCAGGCCAATGGCATCGCACAGACAGCATGGAGAATATCAATCAACGGGTCCGATCCGATCTAAAGCAGGCGCTCCCCCTGATCACCGCCACCACGTTAACCCGAGCCGTTGCCAAGTTTCGCGCCGCCGATTTAGCCCGCAAGGAAAAAGGTGACCTGGCAGGGCTGCTGGTGAATATCGGCAATACCATTACCGAACAGGCCGACCTGCGCAGCTGGAACATGCTGCCAGCCTCACTGCAGATTGCGCGTATTCCACTACCACCGGATGTCACGAAAAATGACATAATCACCGCAAACCATTTGCAGCCCGAGCAGATAGTCAGTTTTAATAAGGGGAAGCAACTGCTACTAATCAGCAATAGCTTTCAATAGCACTCAACTGTCGCGAAAGGGATTACCTCAATGGCAACCGTGTTCAGACCTGCTCAGTCACCCCAGCCGCGCACCTTGTTGCTGCTGTTTATGCTCACGTTCTTGCTCCTATCTGGCTGCGCCAGTACCGGTCGCCCCGCCTGGTTGGATAATGCCGCCACCGATTATCCCAAAGAGCAATTTCTTAGCGCCATCGGCGAAGGTGAAAGCCGAGCGCTTGCTGCCACTCGAGCCAGGGCTAATCTGAGCCAGATTTTTCAGGTGGCGATTAGCGACCGGGGGCTGGATACCGCCCAGTCCATCATCAGTGAAAACGCTGATGGCGAGCGCCAGATCGACAGCCAACAACAGGCCCAGCGCACCATCAGTACCGATGCCAGACAAGTGCTGGAGGGTAGCGATATCGTTGAGTATTGGCAGTCGTCGGAGGGAACGGTCTATAGCCTCGCGGTGCTCAACCGTGCTGAGGCCAGTACTCGTTTTCGCAAAGCCATCAACAAAGCCGATCAAACCTCAGGCGCGCTATTAGCCTATAGCCGCCAGGCCAGCAACCCGGTGGTCGCCCTGCGCAGCCTGGAGCAGGCACGTCTTAGTCAATTGGAAAGTGACAACGCCTTACGCAATCTGAATATTACCGCGCCGCAAAACACGGCTTCCAGATTTAGCAGCCAGGGTATTCTGTCGCTGATTCGCCAGAGGCTGGCCCAGCTTGACGTCACCATTGCAGCGCCGGACCCGGTACTGCAAAGCGAACTCGAAAATGCCGCCAAGGCTTTGGGCATGCCCTTATCCAATCAGGCCAAATACCAACTCAGCGCCAAACTGGATCTGGACCCACTGCAACAAAAACAGGGCTGGTGGTGGTTGCGCGGCTCGCTGGAAATGGCGCTGACCGAAAAAGCCAACGCCGATCAAAATACAACAAATCAAGATACTGTGAATCACAGCACTATGAATCACAGCACTACGCTGGCCAAAAAACGCTGGCCGGTGAAGCAATCCAGCACCGATAAATCGGTCGTGGCACAGCGCTTAAAAGACGGCTTAAACCAACAGCTGACGACTTATCTGTATCAAATGCTGACGTTGCCGAATGAGTAAGCATTGATAGGCTCCAGCACGTATTATTCGGATGGCTCATACTCTAAAATATCGCCTGGCTGACACCCCAGCGCGGCACAGATTTTCTCCAGCGTGTCAAAACGCACCCCCTTCACCTTTCCCGATTTTAGTAGCGACAGATTCTGCTCGGTGATCCCTACAATCTCGGCCAACTCTTTGGACTTCATTTTTTTCAGGGCGAGCTGAACATCCAGGCGAACAACAATAGTCATAAACAGCCCCTATACAAATTGTTGATTTTCATCGGAGAGCGCCTGAGCAGCCGACATAATCCAGGTAACCACGCGTAACAACATGGCTGCAAATAGCGCTATGGCATGGGCATGGGTGAAGGTCAACGAAATCATTCGATTATCCGTATCGTAGGTCATGGCAAGACTCATCAACGATTGCGACACCACCCAAACCACCACCAACCACAACACGCAGGAGGCTGTCCGGCCATATAAAGCCACATGCTCAGCGGAAAAGAATTCGCCCCGGGAGTACAACAGAAATAGCTGACGCAGATGCCACAAACCCTTGGCCACCAAAAGACCTGGCAGAAAACTGATGGCAATACCCAGCAGTTGTTTTTCGAGGGTCGGCGGCCATTGATCAAAATAGATTGAGGCAGGACCAAAGGGCATCCCATCCAACCAAAGGCTGGAAGGCAGTAGCCAATGATGCGCCAGATAGAGTGGCAGAACCAGGATCAGGGCCAGACAAAGGTAGGACAGCCAGCGGCTGCTCAGGGTGATTCGGTGATAGGTCGTCATGACAAGCGCTCCACAATAAACTTATTAGTTATTGTAAAACGATAATTTATTTTGTCAAAACATTATTTTATAAAAATAAAACGCAATCTCCGACCGTTTATCTTCAGCTCCGCAAAATCTCCTGCTCCAGCTCCGCCAAACGCTCGGGCGTGCCCACATCAGTCCACTTGCCCTCATGCAATTCACCACTGACCTGATTATCCTCCATCGCTGTCATCAATGGCTGGCGCAGCGGAAATGGCCCCCTGGGACAGAAGGCAAATAATTTGGGGTGCAGGATACCAAGGCCAGAATAGGTCAGGCTGACACCATTATCATGATGTCGATCAGCAATCAGCTGTCCTTTGGGGGTCAGGGTAAAATCTCCCTGTGGGTTATGTTCCGGGTTTTTCACCATCACCAGATGCGCCAGGCCAATCGGCCTATTCAGTATCCCGGCAAAATCAAAATCGGTCCAGACATCACCATTGGCCAGAATAAATGGCTCATCACCTAACAGAGGCAAAGCCCTGGCAATACCCGCACCAGTGTTAAGCGGTTCCCGCTCGGGCGAATACTGAATGGAAGCACCATAAGCTGAACCATCACCGAGGGCAGCTTCAATCTGCTCACCCAGATAAGCGTGATTGATCACGATCTCGGTTACGCCGATCTTTACCAACGCCTCGATGTGATAGACGATCAGTGGCTTGCCGGCACAGAGCAGCAAAGGCTTGGGGGTATTGTCTGTAAGTGGCCGCATGCGTTTGCCGAATCCGGCGGCGAGTAGCATTGCTTTCATGGTTTAATCCTGACATTAAACGGTTATAAAATGAGGCTGTTTTTCAAATCCTTCGGCCCTTATTTCAAGATCATTACAGCCCCACAAATCTTGAAGATATAGATTCGGAGCTTGTTGCTTCGGCCTTCGCCCGCAGGGAAGCGGGCGCCGAGCCTAGAGCCTGTCCCGCGAGCAACGCAAGTGCTTTGGGTGCAGTGCTTTGGGTACAAGGACATATTTACAGCGTGCCGTAGCAACAAGCTTCGAATTTATATCTTGCACGCAATTGTAGAAGAACTACTGTGGGTCGATTTATTGAATTTATGACCCAAGTCGCAACAATAATTCACTTAAAGCCGCTAGCTCCGGCCTACGTTTGGCGGTCGCTCTTAAATACTCAAAAAAACGCGGCACGTCCTGCAGGTAACGAGGCTTACCATCACGATGGCAGATGCGGGCAAAGATACCAATCACTTTAAGATGCCGCTGCGTCACCATATAGTCACAGTCGCGCTGAAAATCTGCAAAGTCAATGGGCACCGGTAAACCCGCCTGCTGGGCCTGCTGCCAATACAGTCTTAACCAGCCTTCAACCTGTTCCTCAGGCCAGCTGATAAAAGCATCTTTAAACAGGCTGGCGATGTCGTAACTGATCGGGCCGTAGACCGCATCCTGAAAATCCAGTACGCCAACACCGCCCTCCGCACCCTGTTCATTCAGCATCAGATTGCGCGGCATATAATCGCGGTGCACAAACACCTTGGCCTGCGACAACACTTGCTCGATGAGCTGATCAAATAATTGATCCAGCAATTGTCGCCAGGAAGTATCAACCTCCACTTCAAGATGGTGGTTTAAATACCACTCGGGAAATAATTCTAACTCACGTCGTAGCAGCGCATCGTCATAGGGTGGGAGAATATTTGGCTGACTGGCAAGCTGAAACTTGATTAGCGCATCAATAGCATCGGCAAACAGCTGATCGGCCTCCTGCTCGCTGAAGTCATCCGCCTGCATGCGCTCCAGATAGGTGTAGCGCCCGAGGTCGCTAAGCAGCAAAAAGCCACGTTCCAGATCCTGCGCGAGTATCTCGGGCACCCTCACCCCGGCACGCTTTAATAGCCCTGCCACTTTAACAAAGGGGCGGCAATCCTCCGTAGCCGGAGGTGCATCCATCGCAATCAGCGATTGTTCCTTTTTTGGCTGACCCGTGTTTTGATCACCAGCACTTTGATAACCAGTACCTTGATAGCCAGTATGCTGATAACGAAAATAACGCCGAAAGCCAGCATCACTGCCTGCAGCGACCCCGTTGGGCTCGGTACCCAACTGTTCGGCCAACCACTGTTCCAACTCGCGCTGGCGTTGATCGATCTTGTTATGCTCTGAAGACTCGCCCAAAAACAGATTCTCCCAATCCAATCGTGCATGACACGGGCATTCCCGTGCAGAATGCTTTATCATCCACCTTCAAAAAACAGGGGAAGTTTGGCGATTTCATCCGGCAAACACAACGACTAAAACAAACGCTTTCAACCAATCGATTTATGACCGCTTCAAAACCACTGGCTAAACAGCTGTTGCGCCTGATGATAGCCGCTGCTCCCGCCGTTGCAATCGCAGACCATCCCCTTGCCGAAGGTGAGCAGTGGAACTGCCAACCTATTGCAGGAGGCGATTGGCAATGCCAATCCGAGACTGCCGCAGGTAAGTATCGTCGCGCTGAACTTCCGAAAAAGCGCCAGCCACAGACCAGCACGACTGCAGCGGCCAGCGGCAAACCCGACAATGCCTGGGATTGGGTTGGCAAAGCACAACTAAAAGATCCTTCTGTCTGTAAAACCGGCTGTGATGGAGCCTATATCGAACCCACACGCGATTGGGAAGATGCCGAACAAAAACCCGACAACGCCCCACTGCGCGCCGACGCCAATGCCACCATTTCCAATAATGAATCCGTCGAACTGAGCGGAGATGTCCTCCTGACTCAGGGGTATCGCAGTATTCGCGCGGGTGAGGCAGTACTGGATCGCCGCAGTAATATTCTGCAGGTGAAAGACAATGTAGAAGTGCGCGAACCCGATCTGTTAATCCGGGCCGACAACGCCAGCTTTAACACCGAGACTCAACTGGGCTCCTTTAAACAGGCGCGTTTTTTACAGCACAGTTCCGGCTATCGTGGCAATGCGCAGTCGCTGCAGCGAAGCAGTAGCGCTGAACTGAGAATCGAACAGGGCATGATCACTCAGTGCACGCCCGAAGATGAAGTGTGGCGCTTTGATGCCAGCGAGATTGTGCTCGATACTGACGAGGGCTGGGGCAAAGCTCGTCATGCACGACTGTACGTGCAGGATGTTCCGCTGTTTTACACGCCCTATATCACCTTCCCGATAGATGATCGCCGCAAAACTGGCTTGCTCTGGCCCACGATTGCCTCCAGTAATGATAACGGCGCTGAACTCAGTGTGCCCTATTACCTCAACCTGGCGCCCAATTACGATGCCACGATTACTCCACGCTATGTCGAAAAGCGCGGACCCATGCTGGAATTGGAAACGCGCTACCTGAACCAATTTGGCGAATGGGTTCTGGCCGGTGCGGATCTGCAGCAGGACGAACTGTATAAGGAAACCGATACTGCCAACGTTGATGATCAAGATGACGAAATCCCACCACGCGAGCACCGCTGGATCGGACAGCTCAATCACAGCGGTAACATTCTGGGCATCAGCACCTTTATCGATTACAGCAAAGCCAGCGATGTGGACTTTCTGGATGACTTCTCCACTAATAGCTTTGAGCAAAAGCGCCGCAGTAATTTGAATCAGGAAGCCCGACTGGGTTTTCGCAGCGATGACTGGCAACTGGAAGTGAAGGCGCAGGAGTTTCAAATTCTCGATGAATTTCTCAGCGGCCAGTACAAGTTGATGCCGCAATTCACCATCGAGAAAAATTCCACCGGTAAAAACTTTGAACCCGAGTATCTGTTTGAAGCCGAATACACCGACTTTCAACATGACGACTCGATTGATCAGGGCGGCAACTTTGTGACTGGAGATCGCGCCTTTGCCGAGGCGGGTGTCAGTTATCCCATGCGTTGGGCGCCCGGCTTTATTATCCCCACGGCCAAAGTCCGCTCGGTCAGTTACGATCTTGAGGAGTTTACTCCCGGTAGCGATGACAGCCCCTCGGCCACGGTTCCACTGGCCACTTTGGATATGGGGCTGATCTTTGAACGCAACATGGGCTTCAACTCACAGAGTTATACCCAAACATTGGAACCGCGGGTTTACTATTTTTACAGCGATTACAAGGAGCAGGACGCTAATCCCAATTTTGATACCCGGGAACTGACTTTCAGTTTCAGCCAGCTGTATCGGGACACCCGCTTCTCCGGTCACGACCGGCTCGACGATGCCAACCAGGTTTCCATCGGTTTGACCAGCCGTTTTATCGACAATGAACAGGGTCGTGAGCAGCTTACGCTCAGTCTTGGCCAGATTTTTTACCTGGAAGATCGGCTAGTCAACCTGGACAGCACGACGACGCTGGAGGACACGCGCCCCGACTCCAATATCGCCGCAGAAATACAATACCAGCCCACAGATAATCTCTGGCTTACCAACAGTATCCTGTGGGATCCGCGGGATGAAACCGTTGATGAAGGCGGTTTTGGTTTTCACTACCAGAGCGAGAGCAAAACCTTGTTCAATCTCGGTTACCGTTTCCGCCGCGATGGTGACCCGCTGGCCGGTGTAGGCCTGCGGGATTTGTCTCAGGCCGATGCATCACTGGCTGTACCACTGACTGATCGCTGGAGTGCCTATGCACGCTACCGGTATGATGTGGAGGGCAACCGCTCACTGGATGACTTGTTTGGCCTGCAATACGAGGATTGTTGCTGGATGGTTCGCCTGCTTTATCAGCAGGGGCTGGACGATGAACGCTACGACGCACTATCTGACGAAATTATAGTCGAACGAGACTATGCCTTTATCCTTGAATTCCAACTGAAAGGGTTGGGAAGTCTCGGTTCGAAGGCAATCAGTGCACTTGAAGAAAGTATTTTGGGGTATGAAGATCTTGAATAAAAAAACGCTGTTACTTCCATTCTGCCTGTTATTAGGCTTCTCAACATTTGTTACCGCCCAGCTTGTGCCTGAGCCAATGGTGCCAGAGCAAAACCAGACCCAGGTACTGGATCAGGTTATTGCCATTGTCGATGACGACGTAGTGCTGGCCAGTGAGCTTCAGGAGCGCATGCAACAGGTCATGATCAATATCCAGCGGTCAGGCCAAACCGCCCCGCCGATTGAAGAGCTTCAACCCGACGTGCTGAATCAGCTGATACTGGAAAATATCCAGCTACAGATGGCCTACCGAGCCGGGGTGCGCATCAGCGACGCCCAACTCAATGATTCCATGAGCCGCATTGCGAGCCAGAACCGCATGACACTGGAGCAGTTTCGGCAGGCACTGGAACAGGATGGTATGTCCTACAACGCCACCCGTGAACAAATTCGTCGCGACATGCTGATTCAGCGCGTGCAGCAGGGCAACGTTAACCAGCGAGTACAGATTACCGATCAGGAAATTGCTAACTTCCTTGCGTCAGAGGAAGGCCAAACACTCACAGCACCGGAATACCGCATGCTACATACCCTGGTTCCCGTTGGTAGCGGTGGTTTCGACGAAGCGACAGCAGCAGCCAAAGCCAAAGCCATCTACCAGCAGATTCAACAGGGTGGTGATTACGATACCGTGATTGCCAAAGAGCCTGGTCTCACCGCCAACGACCTGGGCTGGCGCAAAGCCTCAGACTTGCCAAGCCTGATGTCAGGTCTGGCATCCACGATGGCTCAGGGCGAAACCGCCGAACCGGTACAAAGTCCCAGCGGTTTTCACCTGATCAAGTTGCTAGAGAAGCGTGGCGATGGCGAGACCATTGCCCAAACCAAGGCGCGACATATTCTGCTGAAACCCTCCGCGATCCGCGATGACGCCGCCACCAAGGCGAAAATTCAGAAGCTGCGCCAACAAATACTCGACGGCAAAGACTTCGCTGCCTTAGCCCGCGAACACTCGGAGGATATTGGCTCCGCACTGGAAGGCGGCAACCTCGGCTGGACCAACCCCGGGCAGTTGGTCGAAGCCTTTCAGACCGCCATGGACAACACCGAGATAGAAGGTATCAGCCCGGCCTTTCGCAGTGAGTACGGCTGGCATATTCTGCAAGTGCAGGACCGCCGCAACAAGGATGTCACCGAAGACATTCGCCGCAATATTGCCCGCAACTTTATATACAAGCGCAAGTTTGATGACGAACTGCAATCCTGGCTGCAGAAAATTCGCGATGAGGCCTACGTTGATATCAAATAGCCATTCGTCTGCGGGCTGACGTATGTCAACACGACGCATTGCCCTGACTCCCGGCGAACCCGCCGGGATTGGCCCCGACCTCGCCATTCAACTGGCCCAGGCTGCGCAGCCAGTGGAGCTGGTTGCCATCGCCGACCCGGACTTGCTACGGCAGCGTGCCGCCCAATTAAAGCTACCCTTAACCCTGCGCGACTATATAGCCGGTGCTGCGCCCTCTCCCACCGCCGCCAGTGAATTAACAGTGCTGCCGGTCAAACTGGGGGCAAATTGCCAACCCGGTACGCTTAACGTCGCCAACGCCTCTTATGTGCTAAGCACACTGCAAGCCGCCACCGACGGCTGCCTGCGCGGCGACTTTGCCGCGATGGTGACAGCGCCGGTACAGAAGTCCGCGATCAATGATGCCGGCATTGCCTTCAGCGGCCATACCGAGTTTCTGGCCGAGCGCACCCAAACCGATTTAGTCGTCATGATGCTGGCAACGGAAACCATGCGTGTGGCGCTAGTGACCACTCACTTAGCACTTAAAGATGTACCTGCGCAGATTACATCCACACACCTGGAGCAAATCCTGCGTATTCTTCAGCACGACTTGCAGCAACACTTTGGCATAGCGGATCCCCGCATCACTGTGCTGGGTTTAAACCCCCATGCCGGTGAAGGGGGCCATATGGGCCGCGAAGAGATTGAACAGATTATTCCCTGTCTGGAAATGCTGCGTCGAGAGGGCTTTGCATTGACCGGGCCACTACCCGCTGATACCGCCTTTACACCTAAACATTTACAGAACTGTGATGCAGTATTAGCCATGTACCACGATCAGGGGCTGCCCGTGCTGAAATACCAGGGCTTTGGCAACGCGGTAAATATTACATTGGGGCTGCCTATCATTCGCACCTCTGTTGATCATGGTACCGCACTTGACCTGGCCGGTACCGGCAAGGCCGATGTCGGCAGCTTACAAACCGCGCTGAACTATGCAATCAATATGGCCGAGGCCAGCAGCCGGGACTGAGCTCTTCAATCCAAATATTATCCCCCCCCCTCGTTCATTGCTTACTCTCACTAACCGTGACCCGTAACCCTTATCTACCCTCCGTTAATAGTCCCTCCAGCACCCACTTCCTTATCATGATAAAAAGCCGTAATCGAAAACCGTGATAGAAAACGTCAATTAAATCCTTAGAAAAAATTCATTTCTAACGTCGCAACGTACTGCAATAGTATTAAAATGCAAGAGAATCTCGGGAAAACCCAACTTCAAGCACACTTTTTGCTTTCATACTTATTACTCACAAATTTATTTCTTAACCGGCTACAAGGAACTTTAACTACTGTCCTCTATCAGGTGATAACCATGGCACCGAATGAACACAGTTATTGGCAAACACAGACACCCTCTAAATCAACTACCGCGCCTCCGGCTCCCGTCGCACTAAAAGAGCTTGTTCAATATGCCGGTGTCGCGATAAACGGCCATCAGCCCTGGGACATCCAGGTTAAATCCAGCAATTTCTACTCCCGCGCTCTACTACGAGGCAGCCTTGGTCTTGGTGAAAGCTATATGGATGGTGAGTGGGAATGTCACGCGCTGGATGAATTGTGTCACCGGCTATTGCGAGCCAATCTGGCATCACGTCTGACTGGCTGGGCCCGGATTCGCCTGATGGCCGAAACGCTACGGCAGCGATTATTTAATCTGCAAAGCGAAGCCCGCGCCTATCAGGTAGGAGAGCAGCATTACGATATCGGCAATGATGTCTTTGAAGCTATGCTTGATCCAACCATGAGCTACTCCTGTGGCTATTGGGCAAACGCCGATCATCTTGATGATGCACAACTGGCCAAACTCGACCTGATTTGCCGCAAACTGGAATTACGGCCCGGCGAAACCTTGCTGGAGATAGGTTGCGGCTGGGGTGGTCTGGCACGTTACGCGGCAGAACACTATGGTGTTATCGTAACCGGGTTAACCGTATCCAAAGAGCAACAACAATTGGCTCAAGAGCGCTGCAAGGGATTACCGGTGAATATTGTGTTAATGGACTACCGCAACATAGACGGCCAGTTCGACAAGATCGTTTCCGTGGGTATGTTTGAGCATGTGGGGCCTAAAAACTACACCACCTACTTTGATACCGCATTGCGCGCGCTAAAAGATGACGGCCTGTTTTTGCTCCACACCATCGGCTCCTACAAAACCGTGCCCTATGCCGACCCCTGGATTGATCGCTACATCTTTCCCAACGGTAAGCTTCCCTCCGCAGAAGAACTTAGCTGCGTACTCAACAATCGCTTCCTGATTGAGGACTGGCACAATTTCGGGCTGGATTATGAACGCACACTGCTGGCCTGGTGGCAACGCTTCGACGCAGCCTGGCCATCACTAAAGGCCAACTATGACCTGCGCTTTTATCGCATGTGGCGATTTTATCTAATGAGCTGCGCCGGCTTTTTCCGCTCCCGCCACGGACAACTGTGGCAACTGGTATTGAGTAAACACGGCAGGCCAGCAGTGTACCGGTCTACGCGTTAGCCTCCACATAAAATCAGACACATAAGCGTTAAAAGACCACGGCACCTGACAATATAGCCATCACGGGCTACCACTAGATGGTATGATTAGCTTTTTTAATAACCCGTATTTAATAATCAGTAGTTTCAGGTGCCGCTTTTGAACCATAGAGCAAGAAAACGCTTTGGACAGAATTTCCTCAATGACCCGGGCATTATTCAGCGTATCATCCGTTCGATTAACCCCAAACCAGAGCAGACGCTGGTTGAAATTGGCCCCGGCCAAGGGGCGCTGACTGAAGGATTACTCAACAGTGGCTGTTTCCTCAATGCCGTCGAGCTGGATCGCGATTTAATCCCGATTCTGCAACAGGCCTTTAATGCCAATGAGCGCTTCGAGCTACATCAGGGTGATGCACTCCACTTTGATTTTCGCTCACTGCTAACCGACGATAGCCAGCAGCTACGGGTCGTTGGCAACCTGCCCTACAATATTTCAACACCGCTGATTTTTCACCTGCTGGACCAGCACGACATCATTCAGGACATGCACTTTATGCTACAGCTGGAAGTCGTCAAGCGACTGGCCGCTGAACCAGGCAATAAAAACTATGGCCGCCTGAGCGTAATGGCGCAGTACTTCTGTCAGGTCAGCGCCCTGTTTGAGGTACCGCCCGAAGCCTTTGACCCGCGCCCCAAGGTGCAGTCGGCGATTGTCTGCCTGATTCCCCATCGGCAATTGCCACACCCTGCCGACGACATCAACAGCCTGGGGCGCATTCTCAAAACAGCCTTTAACCAGCGACGTAAAACCCTGCGCAATTCACTGAAAACTGAAATCAGCACGGAGGGGCTTTGCGCACTCGATATTGACCCGGCTGCCCGCCCTGAAACATTGAGTTTGCAGCAATTCGTTGCTATTAGTAATGCAGTCAGTGCCAACACCGTTAATACCTAGCTGTTTGTTAATACCTAGCCGATAACAGCTCGCCATTAACACCTACAGGAACCGGTTTTGGACCGCAGTTGATCAAACCAAGGAGCTACCACACTCACCATGCACAGCGACAACACGATCAGTATTCAGGTAGATACCGACTATATCGAGCGTCAATCCTGCCCCGCTGAAAACCGCTACGCCTTTGCTTACACCATTACCATCCGCAACCATGGCCTCGAACCCGTCAAACTCCTTACCCGCCACTGGCTAATTACCGACGGCAACGCCAGGGTTCAGGAGGTCCATGGCGAAGGTGTAGTCGGCGAGCAGCCTGTGATCCGCCCCGGTCAACATTACAGCTATACCAGTGGTGCCCTGCTGGAGACCGCAGTGGGCACCATGGAGGGTAGTTATCAGATGTTGACTGACTCGGGGGATCACTTTGATGCACCTATACCCCGTTTTTCGCTTAAGCATCCCGGTTCAGTTCACTAAACCGGTGCCCAATTAGCATGTTATTACAGCGAGTGCATCCATGACCCGTTACGCCGTTGGCGATATTCAAGGCTGCCTGCTGCCCTTGCAATGTCTATTGGATGAAGTCAGTTTTGACCCCAATCGCGACCAGCTCTGGCTGGTAGGTGACCTGATAAACCGCGGGCCGGCATCATTAGCCTGCCTGCGCTATATTAAAAATCTGGGCTCATGCACCCGAATAGTGCTGGGCAACCACGATTTACACTTTCTCGCGGTTGCTTTTGGGGCAATTGCCGCGGGTAAGTCGGATACTTTTGACGAAATACTCGCTGCCGACGACCGGGAGGAGCTGATTGCGTGGCTGATGCAGCAGCCGCTGATGTATAGCGACCCCAGCGGTGACTACCATATGACCCATGCCGGCATTCCACCCAACTGGTCAATTGCAGAAGCCAGCCACTATGCTCGTGAGGTTGAAGCCGTCCTGCAAAGCAACCAAGCAGACATTTTTTTTTCGCAAATGTACGGTAATGAACCCAACTGCTGGGGCGAAGCTTTAAGTGGCTGGACCCGACTGCGAGTCATCACTAACTACTTCACCCGTATGCGGTTTTGCACCGCGATGGGCGAACTCGACTTTAAAAATAAACTCGCCACCATCGACAAGCCCGGCTACCGGCCCTGGTTCGCCCACCCCGAGCGGCTTGCGCGCAATGACAACATTATTTTCGGCCACTGGGCCGCTATGGAGGGACAAGTCAGCAGCCCGCATGTATTCGCGCTTGATACCGGCTGCGTCTGGGGGAAAAAAATGACCCTCATGAACCTGGAAACACAGCAACTCTTTAGCTGTCAATGTGAACCCTGAACCCACTAATCCTCTCTGCCATTAACACTTTTTCTTTGCTCCCTTTCGTCATATAAAAATATTTTTTAGAAGCATTCAGCACCAAAAGTTGATTCTCTAGCAGTTAGCCCTTCCTTGGCATTAACCATGCATTAAAAAACAAGAACTGAGAACATTCTCAATAGGCTCAGTGACTGAAAAGTTTTTTCTGGCTTCATGGTAAAAATTTGTGAGTAGTTATGCTTAAATCAAAGGAACGCTGTAACTCAGAGTTTTGACTATATTTTCTCAGCAAGGTTAATTAGCTGTTTAAAAATTAATTGGGAAAAATAAAACAAAATTCTTCTCCTACAGTCTTCATTTAAGCGCTATGATTAAGTCGTGCAAAGATCTTTTTCACAGCGAGCCAAACACCGTAAAAATACGTATATACCAGAGTTATTTAACGTATAAGGTGTGACAAACTGAGATAAATTCTTTCTCAAGAAAAACCAGACTTTTTCTGATTCTCGGCAAGGAGTAGGTGGCCACTATGGGCATATTTGATCACTTTCAAGACCGTTACGAATCAACTCAGCAAGAAGAGATGACGCTGCAGGAATATCTCGACCTGTGTAAATCCGATCCCTCGGTTTATGCCACTGCAGCGGAACGTTTGCTGCTGGCTATTGGCAAACCCGAGAAGATAGATACCTCTCTCGATCCTCGGCTCAGCCGCATTTTTTCCAACAAAATTATTAAGCGATACCCGGTGTTCAGCGAATTCTATGGTATGGAAGAAGCCATTGAGGACATCGTTTCCTATTTCCGCCACGCTGCCCAGGGGCTGGAAGAGAAAAAACAAATTCTTTATCTGCTCGGCCCAGTGGGTGGCGGCAAGTCATCCCTGGCTGAAAAATTAAAAGCCCTGATGGAAAAGGAACCCATCTACTGCATCAAAGGCTCACCGGTTTTTGAATCGCCACTGGGGCTGTTTGACCCCGCTGAGGACGCACACATTCTGCTTGAGGATTACGGCATTCCGGAAAGATACCTCGGCACCATCATGTCGCCCTGGGCAGTGAAACGACTGCACGAATTCAATGGCGATATCCGTCAGTTCAAAGTCGTTAAAGTCTACCCGTCTCGACTGGATCAAATCGCCATTACCAAAACCGAGCCGGGCGATGAAAACAACCAGGATATTTCTTCACTGGTGGGTAAAGTCGATATTCGCAAACTGGAGGAGTTTCCACAAAACGATCCCGACGCATACAGTTTTTCCGGCGGGCTCTGTCGCTCTAACCAGGGCATTATGGAATTCGTCGAAATGTTTAAGGCGCCGATCAAGGTGCTGCACCCTTTGCTAACTGCGACCCAGGAAGGCAACTACAACAGCACCGAAGGGCTGAGTGCGATTCCCTTCAACGGCATAATTTTGGCGCACTCTAACGAATCCGAGTGGCAGTCCTTTAAAAATAATAAAAACAATGAGGCCTTTATTGACCGGGTTTATATTGTCAAAGTGCCTTACTGTCTGCGCGTCACCGAAGAAATCCATATTTATGACAAACTGTTACAGAACAGCTCCTTAAACTTAGCGCCCTGCGCACCTGATACTTTAAAAATGTTGGGCCAGTTTACGGTTTTGTCGCGACTGATCGAACCGGAAAACTCCAATCTGTATTCAAAAATGCGGGTCTATGATGGCGAGAGCTTAAAGGACACCGACCCCAAAGCAAAAAGCATGCAGGAGTACAAGGATAATGCCGGTGTCAACGAAGGTATGGAGGGCTTGTCCACCCGCTTTGCTTTTAAAATTCTGTCCAAGGTATTCAACTTTGACCCTACGGAAGTTGCCGCCAACCCGGTTCACCTGTTGTACGTACTGGAACAGCAGATTGATCAGGAGCAATTTCCGCCGGAAACCGCACAGCGTTACCTGAACTTTATTAAGGAGTATCTGGCACCGCGTTATATCGAATTTATCGGCAAGGAAATTCAGACAGCTTATCTGGAGTCCTACTCAGAGTACGGACAAAACATTTTTGACCGTTACGTCACCTATGCCGATTTCTGGATCCAGGATCAGGAGTACCGCGACCCGGAAACCGGCGAGCTGCTTGACCGACCCGCACTTAACGAAGAGCTGGAAAAAATTGAGAAACCTGCTGGCATCTCTAACCCGAAAGATTTTCGGAATGAAATTGTCAACTTTGTACTGCGCGCACGCGCCAACAACGACGGCAAGAATCCGGCCTGGAACAGTTATGAAAAACTACGCACTGTGATTGAGAAAAAAATGTTCTCCAATACCGAGGACTTGTTACCGGTTATCTCATTCAATGCCAAAGCATCGGCAGCGGACCGGAAAAAACATTCAGACTTTGTCACTCGTATGGTCGAGCGAGGCTATACCGAAAAACAAGTTCGGCTGTTATCAGAATGGTATTTGAGAGTTCGAAAATCACAGTAGACCAGCAGTTTGGGGGAACGACTCGAAGAACTGCGAAGGAGTTACCTTTTGGGCTATTTAATTGACCGACGTCTCAATGGAAAAAACAAAAGCGCTGTCAACAGGCAGCGCTTTCTAAGACGCTATCGCAAGCACATCAAGAAAGCCGTCGCCGATGCGGTGAACAATCGCTCCATTACCGATATTGAAAATGGCGAGCAAATCACCATTCCCAACCAGGATATTCAGGAACCGGTATTTAGTCATGGTCGCGGCGGTAAACGCACCATTGTTCATCCGGGCAATAAAGAGTTTGTCGCGGGCGACAAAGTAGCCCGTCCCCCCAGTGGCGGCGGCGGTGCTGGAGGTAAAGCCGGCAATAGCGGCGAAGGCATAGACGATTTTGTCTTCCAGATTACTCAGGATGAGTTCCTCGAATTTATGTTTGATGATCTGGAGCTGCCCAATCTGGTTAAACGCCAGTTGGCAGGCTCTGACTCCTTCAAATATCGGCGAGCGGGCTTCAGCACGGTTGGCACCCCCAACCAGATTAATGTGGTGCGATCACTGAGAGCCGCTAATGCCCGACGCATAGCTCTGGGATCATCCTCAAGAAAAAAACTCTCTGACCTGAAAGCGGAACTGGAAGAACTATTAGAGTCCCAGCCGGAAGCTGTAGAACGCATCACCGAGCTGAAGGCGCGCATCTCCCTGCTTGAAGAAAAAATTAGCCGTATTCCCTTTCTTGATACCTTCGATATTCGCTATAACCTGAAAGTCAAGGAACCCATGCCCAGCTCCAAAGCGGTCATGTTTTGCCTGATGGATGTCTCCGGCTCGATGGATCAGGATACCAAGGATATGGCCAAGCGCTTTTTTATCCTGTTGTATTTATTTTTGCAGCGCAATTACGACCATACCGAAGTGGTCTTTATCCGCCACCACACCAGCGCCAAGGAGGTGGACGAAAAAGAGTTTTTCTACTCCCGAGAAACCGGCGGCACCATCGTTTCCAGCGCACTTAAACTAATGGCTTCAATTATGGAGGACCGCTACCCGATCAGAGAGTGGAATATCTACGGTGCCCAGGCTTCGGACGGTGACAACTGGAATGACGATTCGGACATCTGCTTTGATGTGTTGATGAGCAACATCATGCCCTATGTCCAGCACTATTCCTATATTGAAATTTCACCCCGTGATCACCAGGCCCTGTGGCACCAATATCAACAGGTACAGGCGCAGTTTTCTGACGCTTTTGCCATGCAGCAAATTGTCGAACCCCGGGATATCTATCCTGTGTTTCGTGAATTGTTTCAGCGGAGACCTGCATGAGCCAAACCGATTCCATGACCACCCGTCCACGCGCCAAACAACCTATTTCGACGGATTCAGAATGGACCTTTGAACTGATCAATCAGTATGAGGAAGTGATTGCTGGCATCGCAGAAGAATTTGGTCTGGATACCTATCCCAACCAGATTGAAATTATCAGCTCGGAACAAATGATGGATGCCTACTCTTCCTCTGGCATGCCGCTGTTTTATAACCACTGGTCCTACGGCAAACATTTTCTCGGCATCGAAAACAACTACAACCGCGGTCAGATGGGGCTGGCCTATGAGATTGTTATCAATTCCAATCCCTGTATCGCCTATTTGATGGAAGAAAACACCATGACCATGCAGGCATTGGTAATCGCTCATGCCTGTTTTGGTCATAACTCTTTTTTTAAAGGTAACTACCTGTTCCGTACCTGGACCGAAGCCGACTCAATTATTGATTATCTGCTGTTTGCCAAAAATTATATTACCCAATGTGAAGAACGCCACGGCGTCGATGCCGTTGAAGAAACGCTGGACTCCTGCCATGCACTGATGAACTATGGCGTTGATCGCTATAAACGTCCTCACCCGGTTTCTGCCGAACGGGAAAGACAACGGCAGCAACAGCGGGAAGAAATTCTGCAGCAACAAGTCAACGATTTATGGCGCACTATTCCTGTCAGCAAGACTGAAGAACCGGAAAAACACCATAAAACCTACCCCTCCGAGCCACAGGAAAACCTGCTCTATTTTCTGGAAAAAAATGCCCCTCTACTTGAGCCATGGCAACGGGAAATAGTGCGCATTGTGCGGAAGATCGCGCAGTATTTTTATCCCCAACGCCAAACTCAGGTGATGAACGAGGGCTGGGCCTGTTTTTGGCACTACACCATCCTCAATGAAATGTATGATCGCGGGCTGGTGACCGATGGCTTTATTCTGGAATTCTTGCAGTCTCACACCAGCGTAATTTATCAACCGGAATTCGATAGCCCCTATTACAGCGGTATCAACCCCTACACGCTGGGCTTTGCGATGATGTCAGACATTCGACGTATCTGTGAAAACCCCACCGAGGAAGATAAACGCTGGTTCCCCGATTTTGCAGGCAGCGATTGGCGGGAGACGCTACAGTTTGCCATGCGTAACTTTAAAGATGAGAGTTTTATTCAACAGTTCCTCTCACCTAAAGTGATTCGCGACTTAAAACTCTTTTGTGCACTGGATGACGATGCCAACAGTGATATCGAAATCATGGCGATTCACGATGACCAGGGGTATCGCACGATTCGCGAGCAACTGGCAGGCCAATATAACCTCGGCGACAAGGAACCCAATATTCAAATCAGCCGGATCGACATTCGCGGCGACCGTTCCATGACCCTGCAACATAACCAGCACAACCGCAAACCGCTGAACCAGGACACCCGCGAAGTGCTAAAGCATTTGTATCGCCTGTGGGGTTTTGATATTTATATGGATTCCATGCAAAACGGAGAAGTGGTCAAGCGCTTTCGTCATCCCGAGCTCGATACAGACTCTAATGAATAAGGTGCCAGCAATAACAATACAGCGGTATTAACAAATACCAGCGGGCACATTATTCAATGTCTGACTTTCGCATAATTCACCAGTTTATCCTTTAACCGCTGAGAGTAAGTGATAAAGTTGGTAAGAGCCCCCACATCTTTTCTTAGCGGATCCGCTAAGAGAGACAATAAAGAGCGATGTCCGTCATCAAGACATTGTTGCATATCGGCCGACAAGGTATGAATATCCTGCCCATCTTGCCCTTCAAGATTTTTTCTTATGTCATCAAATAGTGACAGCGTTCGGCTGGATATCTCACGAATCACAAGCAAAATATCACTTTTCGGCTCCAAATAGTGCTCAGACAAGACTCGCTTAGTGTTGTACAAGTCCTCTATTGAATCGTGAATCTGGAATAGATAATCAAACTGGTTGATGATCCGCATCAGCTCCCTGGACTCCCGTTCGTCATGAATCAATGTCACAACCCGGGAAAAGTACGTCATGTATTCCTTCTGTAAAAAATCGATATATTCAATGCGCTTGCCAGCGGATTCAAAGACGCTGCGGTAATTGGTTTCCAGACTGAGCGTAACCTGATTGTAGTTTTCCTGCAGGAACAGTAACAGTTGATTTGCCTGCTGATGCAGCTCATTTTTTATTCGGCTAAAGTCATCCTCTGCAGACAGTGAGGGAAGCACTAAACGCTGAAAATCCATTTTTCCTTCACCCAGTAAATAATCCACCAACCGCGTAAACGGGTTGATCAGAATGAGAAACAGAATGGAAGTCGCAATATTGAAAACCAGGTGAATATTTGCCAGTGCAATAGCCGGTTCAGTGCGTACCAGGGATAATTTTTCACCGTACATAAACAGTGCTGGCATAAACAGCACCACACCGCCCACGTTAAAAAGAAAGTGACTGAGAGCGGTTTTTTTCGCGGCCGCATCCATACTAAACATGGCGATCAGCGCTGTAGCAGTGGTGCCTATATTCGCCCCCATAATCAGCGGCACCGCATTCTCCAAGCCCAAAATTCCTTGCTGGGTAAAGATAATGGCAAGCCCTGTGGTGACCGAACTCGACTGAACAATAGCTGTAAACAAACACCCCATGAGCAGCGCAAACAAAGGATTTTGCGGCTGGCTTAATAGCTCTACCAGAACGCTGTTATTTTGCAGTGGCTGCAAAGTGGATGAGATCAGGTTGAGGGTAAAAAAAACAAAACCAAAATAAAAGATAGCTTTGCCGAAAACAGAAACCCGGGAATGGAGTAAGGAGAGCAAAAAACCCAGAATGATGATAACAGGTGCATAAGCGGTCAGTTTGAATGCCACCAGTTGCGCGGTAATCGTGGTGCCTATATTGGCACCAAAAATAATGCCGACACTGTTTTTAAAGGAGAGTACGCCGGCATTGACCAGGCTGATGGTAATGACAGAGGTCGCTGAGCTGGACTGTATGACAGCAGTCACCACAGCCCCGATAAGCACACCAATCACCGGCAAAGTCGTCACCTTGCCAATAGTGCGACGAAAACGTTCCCCACTTATTCGCTCGATTTCCTGGGAAAAATTTTGCAGCCCAAAGACAAATAAAATAATAGCGGTCAGACCCGCCATCAAAATGTGGATATTTTCCATAAGCGATTTGCGATGTTATTGATAAGTGTTTATTGGATCATCACCGACCCATAATGCCACCTTCACAGGCGGGTAAATCACGACAATTTTTTATACGATAGAATCTGCCAATTATCTGATCTAGCGCAATACTATGCTATGTACCTGCAGACCTATCACAGTCGATTTGATGCATACTTAGACAATTTCTACTGTTTCAGCGAAACTGGCTGGCATCATAGGAGTATGCCCCTTGATCGATCACCATGACACCGGAACTTTCTGGCATACCCTGGATACCGAGTCCTCGCTACAGAAGCTGTCAGCATCACCCGCAGGATTGAGCCGAGCTGAAGCACAGGCTCGATTACAACAGTATGGCCCCAATCGCCTGCCGGAGACAGGCCGTCGCACTATATTGCTGCGTCTCTTGCTGCAATTTCACAACATCCTGATTTACGTGTTACTGGGAGCCGCTGTCATTACGGCATTCCTGGACCACTGGATGGATACGGCGGTGATTCTGGCCGTTGTCATAGCCAATGCAGTCATTGGTTTTATCCAGGAGGGCAAAGCGGAGAAAGCCATGGAAGCCATTCGGGATATGCTGGCCCCCAGAGCCAATGTATTACGCGAAGGCAAACGCTCGAGCATAGAGGGTGAGCTGCTGGTTCCCGGTGACATTGTGCTGCTGGAAGCCGGCGATAAAGTACCCGCCGACCTACGCCTGTTAACGGCGCACGGCCTTACCGCACAGGAGGCCATTCTCACCGGAGAGTCAGTACCCGTAGAAAAGCACACCTCGGCGGTCGCGGAGCATACCCCACTGGGTAGTCGCCAGTGCATGCTGTACTCCGGCACCCTGATAACCAGCGGCCAGGGCAAAGGGGTGGTAGTAGCGACGGCAGCGCAAGCTGAAATCGGCCGAATCAGCGGCTTGATCTCAACCATCGAAACACTGACCACTCCCCTGCTGTTACAGATGGCACAATTTGCCAAATGGCTGACGGCCTTAATTCTGTTGGTAGCTGCGCTGCTGTTAGCCTTTGGCTATTTCATTCAGCATTACGATTTCACCGACATGTTTATGGTCGTTGTCGGCCTGTCGGTTGCGGCTATTCCCGAGGGGCTGCCTGCGGTATTAACCATCACCCTCGCTATCGGCGTACAGGCCATGGCTAAACGTCATGCTATTGTCAGGCGACTGCCTGCCATTGAAACGCTGGGGTCGGTATCCGTCATCTGTACCGATAAAACCGGCACCCTGACACGCAACGAAATGATGGTGTCCTCCGTGCTCACGGCACAACACTTGTTTACACTGGAAGGCGTAGGTTACCAGCCAGAAGGCCTGCTGACACTGGATGACATAGCGGTCTCCCCCGGTGAACACACTGTGCTGGAAGAGCTGGGTCGTACGGCAGCGCTTTGTAACGATGCCCAACTGCGGGAAAAAAACGGTGTCTGGTTTGCTGAGGGCGATCCCATGGAAGGCGCCCTGTTGGCTTTTGCCGGCAAACTCGATGTGTCAGTGCAACAGGAACAGGCCCACTGGCAACGCACTGATGCGATTCCCTTTGATGCCCGCCACCGCTTTATGGCCACCTTGCATCACAATCACCAACGGCAGGCTTTTGTCTTCGTCAAGGGCGCACCGGAACAGGTACTGGCCATGTGCCAGCAGCAACGCACCCCCGATGGCAAGACCACAACACTGCAAGCTGACTATTGGACCCGGCAAGCTGCAACCATCGCGGCCATGGGACAGCGCGTGCTGGCACTGGCCGTACAACCGATGCCGCCGGAGCAGTCGATTCTTGAGCACGAAGAGATTAACGGTTCACTGATCATGCTCGGACTGGTTGGCATGATCGATCCGCCGCGCCCCGAAGCTATTCAGGCGGTAGCCGAATGCCATGAGGCGGGGATTCGCGTCAAAATGATCACCGGTGATCACGCCCAGACTGCGGCGGCTATCGGCCGCCAGGTCGGCTTACAAAACCCTGACAAAGTCCTCACCGGGCAGGATATCGATGCCCTGAGCGATCTCGCCCTGCAACAGGCCGTGGAGCAATGCGATATATTCGCCCGCACCAGTCCCGAACATAAATTGCGCCTGGTAATGGCTCTGCAGGCTAACGGCATGACCGTGGCGATGACAGGCGACGGTGTCAATGATGCGCCGGCCCTGAAACGAGCCGATGCTGGTATTGCCATGGGCTTGAAGGGCAGTGCAGCTGCCAAGGAAGCAGCGGATCTGGTACTGGCCGACGACAATTTTGCCTCCATCGTCGCCGCGGTACGCGAGGGCCGAACCGTCTATGACAACATCAAAAAAATTATCACCTGGACACTGCCTACTAGCGCGGGCGAGGCCATGGTTATCATCGTTGCCTTACTCGGTGGCCTGGCGCTACCCATCACCCCCATTCAGATTTTATGGGTCAACCTGATTACCGCAGCCACCCTCGGTATTGCCCTGGCCTTTGAGCCCACCGAGGAAAACACCATGCGTCGCCCTCCCCGGCGGCGCAACGAGCCGCTGCTTAATGCCACCATGAGCTGGTATATCATCATGATATCGGTACTGATTCTGTGCGGTGTCTATGGCATTTACCACTATGCCATTGAGCGCCAGTATGCCACCGAGTTAGCGCGAACACTGGTGGTGAACACACTGGTCATGATGGAGATTTTCCTGTTATTTTTTGTTCGCAACATTTACGGTACCGCTTTCACCTGGCAAGCAATTCGCGGCACGAAGGTGATCTGGCTGGTGATCGCCTGTATTGCCGCCGCTCAACTGGTCATTACCTATCTACCAGTGGCACAACAGGTGTTTGGCACCCGCCCGATGACCTTAACGGATGGCGCGCTGGTTTTTTGCATCGGTGTAACCGTGTTTGCCCTGTGTGAAATTGAAAAGCAGCTGCGCCTGTTACTGGGAATGCAGCACAACGTTAACAACAGGGACCAAAGCCCATGAAGATACTTGTCTTTAATGCTGGCAGTTCCAGTTTGAAATTTGGCGTCTTCGATACCGATATCACCGATAGCCGAATCGTCAAAGCCGAATTTGAGCGCTTTCAGGATGGCCATTGCCAACTTCGTTTTCGACTGGGCGGAGAACAGGGCACTCTACAACAGCGTGAGGAACCACTGGCCGGTATTGAAGAGGCCATTCAACGGGTTCCCACCTTATTACTGGAGTGGGGCTTCCAATCCTTTGATGCCGTCGGTCATCGGGTGGTGCACGGTGGCGAACGCTTTAGCTCAGCGGTACAGATTGATGAGGAATCGCTGCAGTTTATTGAAAGCTGTACCCCACTGGCCCCCTTACACAACCCCGCCAATCTGGCGGGCATTTATCACAGCCAAAAACTCTGGCCTGAAAAACCGCAGGTTGCAGTGTTTGATACCGCATTCCACCACAGCATTCCCGCAGCGGCCTATAGCTACGCGGTACCTAAAACCTGGCGCGAGTTGGGGCTGCGACGTTACGGTTTTCACGGCACTTCTCATCACTATGTTGCTCTGCGTGCCGCTGAAGCCCTGCAAACCCCGCTAACAGATCTACGCATTATCAGCTGTCATCTGGGCAACGGTGCCAGCCTTTGTGCCATTAATCGCGGCTGCTCGGTAGACACCTCCATGGGAATGACCCCGCTGGAGGGGCTGGTGATGGGCACCCGCTCCGGTGATGTCGACCCCGGCCTGTTCAGCTTCCTCTCCCGCCAGCTCGGCCTGGGCATTGCAGACATTGAACAACAACTCTACCGCAACAGCGGCCTGCAAGCCCTCGGTGGCAGTGCGGATTTGCGCGATATCGAACTGCTCGCGGAACAGGGCGACAGCGACGCCCAACTGGCCATCAATGTGTATGCCTATCGCGTGCGCAAATACCTGGGCGCCTATGCCGCTGCGATGGGCGGACTGGACGCCGTTGTATTCACTGGCGGCATCGGCGAAAACTCCGCCACCATGCGCCAGCGCATCTGTGATCAATTGCAGTTTCTGGGGCTTTATCTCGATGTGGATAAAAACCGCAACCTGCAATTACAGGGATTCGAAGCCCCGCAGATCAATAGTGAACATGCCAGAATCAAGGTCATTGTCACCCAGACCTGCGAACAACTAATGATCGCGCGCGAGGTGCAGCAATGTCTGGCCCGACCGGATCTGCGATTAAACCTCGCTGACAAGGCGATCCCGGTGGCGGTATCGGCACGCCATGTGCACCTGTCCCGCGAAGCTATTGACCGACTGTTCGGCAAAGATTATCAACTGACCATTATGCGCGAGCTGAAACAGCCCGGTTCCTGGGCCGCCGAGGAAACCGTCGAACTGATCGGCCCGAGAGGTGCGTTTCCTGCCTTACGCATTCTGGGACCGGAGCGACAGCAAACCCAGATCGAAGTCTCCAAAACCGATACCTTCACCCTGGGTATTGAAGCACCCGTGCGTGCCTCCGGAAAGCTGGATAACACCCCGTCGATTCGACTGCGAGGCCCCGCAGGTGAGATCACCACCCAGGGCATTATTGTGGCTGCCCGGCATATTCATCTGCACAGTGACGATGCCGATGCGCTACAGTTATCCGATGGAGATTGGGTCGATGTTGAACTGGGCGAAGGGGAACGCCGCGCACTGTTTGCCAACACCCAGATTCGAGTCAGTGATCAGTTTTTCACTGAAATGCATATCGATACCGACGAAGCGAATGCCGCCGGTATCAACTTCTCCACACAGGGGCATCTGGTTAGTCGGCAAGGGAAGGATCTGGGCAATATCGTCGACAAAAAGTCGCACACCCTGAATGAACGGTGAAAAATGAATAGCAGTTCAAAGACAAACGTAACAGGCAACAAACCCCTGTCAGACAGCGAGCTGCAGGCCCTCGATGGCTACTGGCGCGCCTGTAATTATCTCGCGGCGGGAATGATTTATTTGCAGGCAAACCCCCTGCTGCGGGAGCCATTGCAGGAAGAGCATTTAAAACAGCGCTTACTCGGCCACTGGGGATCCAGCCCGGGGCTGGCATTTATGTATGTGCATATGAACCGGCTGATCAGGCAGCACGATGTGAGCGCTATATTTCTGGCCGGCCCCGGCCATGGTGCACCGGGCGTTATTGCTCCGGTCTATCTGGAGGGCACTTACTCCGAGGTGTATCCCGATGTCAGTCAGGATATCGCTGGCATGCAACACCTGTTTAAACAGTTTTCCTTTCCCGGCGGTATCGGCAGCCACTGCACGCCGGAGCTACCCGGCTCGATTCACGAGGGTGGCGAGCTGGGTTACAGCCTGTCCCACGCTACGGGTGCCATCTTTGATAACCCCGACCTGATCAGTGTGGTGGCGGTGGGCGATGGCGAAGCGGAAACCGGCCCACTGGCCACCGCCTGGCACTCCGGAAAATTTATCAATCCCATCCGCGACGGCGCGGTGTTACCGATACTGCACCTCAATGGCTACAAGATTAACAACCCCACCCTGTTATCACGCATTCCCCACGCGGAACTGGAGGCGCTGTTTATCGGCTACGGCTGGAAACCCTATTTTGTCGAAGGAGACGAGCCCCTGCACATGCATCAAGCCATGGCCGCCACCATGGACGCCTGCCTGACCGAGATACGCCGCTTACAGCAACAGGCCCGCCAGTCCGGTGAAGCGCGGCGGCAAATCTGGCCGATGATTGTACTGCGTTCGCCCAAGGGCTGGACCGGCCCTAAAGCCATCGACGGCAACAAAATCGAAGGGTACTGGCGCGCCCATCAAGTACCGCTGAAAGAGATTCACGAACACCCCGAACGCTTGCCGCAACTGGAGCAATGGCTACGCAGTTATCGCCCCGAAGACCTGTTTGATGAAGAGGGCCGGCTACTGCCCTCGCTGCAGGCGCTCGCACCACAGGGAGCACGCCGCATGAGCGCCAACCCGCATGCTAATGGCGGCTTGATCAAGCGCCATTTACGGCTGCCGGATTTTCGCCAATACGCAGCCACGGTCGACCAGCCAGCGATCGGCAGCGCCCCGAACACGCGTCCTCTGGGAGCCATGTTGCGCGATATTATGCGGCTGAACAGCAGCAACTTTCGCGTATTCGGCCCCGATGAAAACACCTCCAACAAACTCGATGCGATCTATGAGGTCAGCAAAAAATTATGGCTGGCGGATTACCTGCCGGAGGATGATAACGGCGGCGAACTCAGCCCGGATGGTCGGGTGCTGGAAATGTTATCCGAACACACTTTAGAGGGCTGGTTAGAGGGTTATGTATTAACCGGGCGGCACGGTTTTTTTGCCACCTACGAAGCCTTTGTCCACGTTATTGACTCGATGTTTAATCAACATGCCAAGTGGCTGGCCATTGCCGAACAGCTGTCCTGGCGCGCGCCCATTGCCTCGATCAATTTATTGATTACCTCTACCGTCTGGCGTCAGGATCACAACGGCTTTAGTCATCAGGACCCGGGCTTTCTCGATCTGGTGGTCAATAAAAGCCCCTCCGTGACCCGCATTTATCTGCCACCCGATGCGAACTGCTTGCTCTCCACCGTGGATCACTGCCTGCGCAGCCAGAACGATATCAATGTCATCGTCTGTGACAAGCAATCGCATATTCAATATCTGGATATCGATAGCGCTGTCGCCCATTGCACCAAGGGCCTGGGCATCTGGCCCTGGGCCAGCAATGACGCCGGTGAAGAACCCGACGTGGTGATGGTAGGTTGTGGCGACATTCCCACCAAAGAAGCCTTAGCCGCTACCGCACTGCTGCGCGACGCCTTCCCGGCCTTAAAGATTCGTTTTATCAATGTGGTTGACCTGTTTCGCTTAACACCGGAGAGCGAGCACCCCCACGGCCTGTCCGACCAGGACTTCGATAGCCTGTTTACTACCGACAAACCGGTGATTTTTAATTTCCACGGCTACCCATGGCTGATACACCGCCTGGCTTATCGGCGAAATAATCACCGCAACCTGCATGTCCGGGGCTATGTGGAGCACGGCAATATCAATACGCCACTGGAACTGGCCATCGACAACCGCATTGACCGCTTCAGCCTTGCCATTGAAGTCATCAACCGGGTGCCAGGCTTAAAGGTAAGCGGCGCACATGCCAAACAGGGCTTCAGGGACCAACAGATTGCCTGCCGCCAGTACGCACACGAGCACGGCGTCGATGCGCCCGACATCAACAACTGGCATTGGCCTTTTGAGTCGACAGCAACGTTTCAAAACAATCAATAATCAGGGGAATACTATGGCTCAACTGACTTTTTACGGCGCGGTTGCCGGGGTAACCGGCTCCATGTACCTGCTGCAAACTGACAGCAGCACACTGTTACTCGACTGTGGATTGTTTCAGGGTAGGCGAGAAGAAGAGGAAGCCAACCAGCAACCCCTGCCGTTTAAGGTGTCGCAGATTGATGCGGTGGTGTTATCCCATGCTCATCTTGATCATTCCGGGCGTTTACCCCTGTTGGTCGCCGAGGGCTACAGTGGTCCGATTTATATGACCCGCCCCTCCTGTGACCTGATTGAAGTACTACTCAAGGACGCAGCCTCTCTGCAGGAGCGCGATGCCGAGTGGGAAAACAAACGCCTGCGCCGGGCGGGCAAAGAGGAAATCGAACCGCTGTATCGTCTGGAGGATGTGGAAGAGACACTGAGTTATTGCCAAGGACTAAGGTACTACCAGCGTTTCTCCATTACCGAGGGTATCGAGGTACGTTTCACCGATGCCGGTCATATTCTGGGCTCGGCCATTGTGGAGTTGTTTATCAGCGAAGGCGGGGCGGAGAAAAAGCTGGTATTTTCCGGCGACCTGGGCAACTCCCAGGCCGCGCTGTTACGCGACCCCGATGTGGTAGAAACGGCGGATGTGCTGTTACTGGAGTCCACCTACGGTGATCGGGATCACCGTTCAATGGAAGACACCTTGCAGGAATTTGAAGATGTGATCGAAACGGCTTCACAGAATGGCGGCAATATTCTGATTCCGTCATTCGCCGTCGGTAGAACACAGGAAATTATTTTCCGCCTGGGCGAGTTATACCAGCAGGGCAAACTGCATCATCAAGCCATTTACCTGGACAGTCCAATGGCCATCGCAGTGACCGAAATCTACCATCGTTACCAGGATATTTATAACGACGAAGACAAAGCGGCCATCGACGCGACCTCACCCACCGCACGCGCCAAACAAAAAAGCCTGCACACCTTTCTGCCGATCCTGCGCTATTCCACCAGCACCGAAGAATCCATGGCGCTCAATAAAGTAGAGCGCGGCGCGATCATTATTGCCGGCAGCGGTATGTGTAATGGCGGCCGGATTCGACATCACTTCAAACACAATCTCTGGCGCAAACAGTCCCATGTTATTTTTGTCGGTTTTCAGGCCATCGGCACACCGGGACGGGCGCTGGTTGATGGTGCCAAATATTTCAAAATTGGCGGCGAAGAAATTGCCGTGCGTGCAGCACTTCATACGCTGGGTGGATTTTCTGCCCATGCCAGCCAAACCCAACTGATCAACTGGCTCGGGCAGTTTCGTGGTAAAAAGCCCCGCTTATTTCTGGTTCACGGAGAAGAGGACGCTAAAAAGACATTGTCAGAAGCTGTGGGCCGAGAGGGCTGGGAGGCACAGATTCCTCGCTTGAAGGAAACAATAACTTTTTAACTCCTACAGAGTATTCCCATGTCACCAGATAATCATAAAAAGACTGCCTCACCCACCGCCGCAGACGATGCCGCACATGCCAGAAAAGCGCGCATGGATAGCCCATCCTATCGCCTCGCCTACATCGACGATGATTTCCTGCTGCGAGATGATTTGCGTGCAGTCAGATTGCAGTTGGAGTGGCTCAAACCTGACCTGATTCTTGAGGAACACGGCATTGAATCCACGGTGGTGATTTTTGGCGGGGCGCGCTTCCAGTCTCCCGAACAAGCCGAGCTGAAATTGCAAATTGCACGATCAGAACTGAAAGCCAACCCTGAATCTGAATCACTACAACAGCAGCATAAAATTGCAAAAAATGCCCTGAAAAACAGTCATTACTATCGCGAGTCTCGCCTGCTGGCACAAAAAATTACCGAGCGTTCTCAACGCAGTGGAGGCAAAGAGTTTGTCGTTGCCACGGGTGGCGGCCCAGGCATCATGGAAGCCGCTAATCGCGGTGCAGCAGATATAGGCGGCAAAAGTATCGGCTTTAATATCGTGCTGCCCTATGAGCAGCAACCAAACCCCTATATCTCCCAGGAACTGTGTTTTCAATTTCACTATTTTGCCATACGCAAAATGCACTTCCTCAAACGCGCCAGGGGGCTGGCAGCTTTTCCTGGTGGCTTCGGTACCCTCGACGAACTGTTTGAAACCCTTACCCTGATCCAGACACGTAAAATAGAACCGCTGCCGGTAGTACTGATCGGCAGGGAATACTGGCAATCCCTGATCAATTTCGATGCCCTTGTTGAGCAGGGCGCCATCACCGAGCAGGATCGCTCATTGGTGCACTATGTAGACTCGGCGACCGAAGCCTATGAGTTTCTCAGTCACGCCTGGGGTACCTGACAACTTCAAGCACCGCTTTTCATTCGCATGGCGCTGATTGCTGCTGATATACTCCTTGTCTTATTCACCACTGTGTTACTACATGGAAATTTACCTCGTCGGCGGAGCGGTCCGCGACCAATTACTCGAGTACCCCTACCATGAAAAGGACTGGGTTGTCGTAGGTGCTACGCCTGAAGAACTGATTGAGCAGGGCTTTCAACCCGTGGGGAAAGACTTTCCGGTCTTCCTGCACCCTCAATCCAAGGAAGAGTATGCGCTCGCCCGCACCGAACGAAAAACCGGCCCCGGCTATACTGGCTTTGACTGTTTTGCCAGCCCCTCGGTCACACTGGAGGAGGATTTACAGCGCCGCGACCTGACCATCAATGCCATGGCGATGGACCTGCAGGGCAAGCTGATCGACCCCTATAACGGGCAGCAGGACGTGACCGATAGAGTGCTGCGTCATGTCTCACCCGCTTTTACAGAGGACCCTTTGCGCGTACTGCGGGTTGCCCGTTTCGCTGCACGCTATGCCCATCTGGGTTTCACCATTGCACCAGAAACGCTATCACTGATGGCGGCCATTACAGATAGCGGAGAACTCAATGCGCTACCGGCAGAAAGGATCTGGAAGGAGTTTGAACGGGCGCTGGGAGAGCGCTCTCCACAACAGTTTTTTCTAACACTTAAGAAATGCGGCGCACTCAAGACATTAATGCCCGAACTGCAAACAACCAGTACCAAGATTTACCAGGCATTAGACCAGGCCGCCGCACAGCAACAACCGTCACTTATTTGTTTTGCTCTACTATTTGTCGATTTGGCAGCTGACGATAGCAAAGCCCTGTGTGCCAGAATCAAAGCCCCTAATCAGTTCCGCGACCTGGCGCTGCTGGTCAGCCTTCATGGACGCAGACTGAAAGACGCCGCCTTCGATTCCGAGCGACTATTAAATGTATTAGAAACCTCCGACGCTTTTCGTAAACCGGAACGATTTCAGCAACTGCTGGCATGCCAGGCCTTGTTAGCAAACGACAGCACCGTTATCGAACAGCTACAAACGGCATTGAAGGCATCCATATCGGTAGATCCGGCTGCTATCGCGGCGTCGGGCCTAAAGGGAAAAGCCATTGCCGAAGAGCTTCACCGTCAGCGTATCGTTGCTGTTAACCAATCGCATAGACTATGGTGTTAGAGCTAAATTATTACGTTAGAAATACAAAGAAAAACCTTTGGAAGATTTATGCCCGCAACACAGAAAACCATTTTAATCACCGGCGCAGCCCAGCGCATTGGTGCGCAAACAACCCGTGAGATGCATGCCCGCGGCTACAATATTATTCTGCATTATCGCGGCTCTAAAGCGGAAGCGGAAACGATTGCCGACCAGCTTAACCGGCAGCGGACTAATTCAGTCAAGTGCCTGCAAGCCGACCTGACCCAACACGATCAGGTGTTAACTCTCGCCGCTGAAGCGCAGAACTGTTTTGGCCGAATTGATGTGTTAATCAATAACGCCTCCACGTTTTATCCCACGCCTGTGAATACTGCCACAGAAGACGACTGGCAGACCTTGATCGACAGTAATTTAAAAGGCCCGTTTTTTCTCACCCAGGCGCTGACCGAAGAGCTGCGCGCCCGACAGGGCTGTATTATTAATATCGTCGATATCCACAGTGAAAAGCCCATGCGCCACCATACCGTCTATTCTATCGCCAAGGCGGGTGTGGCCATGATGACCAAAACCCTGGCCAAGGAACTGGCCCCGGAGATTCGCGTCAACGGGGTGTCGCCGGGTGCGATTCTGTGGCCGGAGGAAGGCATGAAGAACGAGCATATGACATCAATTCTGTCGAAAGTCCCGCTTAACAAAACCGGAGACCCCAGCGACATTGCTCGCACTGTGGCTTTTTTAGTAGATGATGCGCCTTATATCAGCGGGCAGATAATTGCAGTGGATGGCGGCCGCAGCCTGAGCATGTAAGCAGCTGGAGAGCTAAACAGAAAGAGTCGCACTGGATATTAGCCTCCCCTGCCAGCAAAAATCCACTGGCCACAACCGCTGACTGCTCTGGTCGTAGTTCTGCCATAACTCGCGATAGTTTTTTCCGCTAATTGGATGCGTAACCTCCGCAGCAATAAGACTAAGTGGCAGTAGCACAAAGGCGTTCTCAGTAATTTCCTCGCGGGGTAATTTGATGCCACTGACAACACCTGTTAGATTGTCGTAAGTCAGAATATCAATATCCAGCGCTCTCGGCCCAAATTTCGGTGCATTGGGCAGGCGGCCATAATCGTATTCAATCTTTCGCAACCAGACAGCCAGGTCCTGCAGCGGTTGCTGGCAACTGAAGCCCACCACCAGATTCAGAAAATGATCACCGCTGAAACCCACGGCAACACTTTCAAACACGGGAGAAATGTCGAGCTCACCAAAATGCGCCTGCAGCACATCCAAAGCTGCAGAGATATGCCGATAACGGTCGATATTGCTACCGATACTGACGTAAACAAAAGCCACTAATAATTACCCTTTACTTGCAGCATCAAATGCTATGTTAATAGCTGCTTGTTTCATAACAATCAGGTTTTACTACCACGCTCAATAATCACACCCACGTCCCTGGCGTCTTTTACTGCCCCTGGCTTACAAAGACGTAACCGCAACCAGCTAACGCCAAACTCCTTCATCACCAGCGCCGCACACTGTTCCGCCATGGTTTCCACTAGCAAAAATTCACTACCGCCAACAAAATCAATCAGACGTTGGGCGACTGCACTGTAATCCAGTGCGTGTGCAACATTATCCGTTGCGGCAGCACGCTCAATATCATGCGCCATTTCCAGATCAAAGATAACGCGCTGCCGAACTTCCCGCTCCCAGTCATAAACACCGATCACGGTTTCAATTTCCAGCTCACGAATAAACACAATATCCATCGAAAATTTCCACTCGACTAGTCGATCAAAGCCCACAACTATATTGATAAAAGAGTGTCACAGCGCTGATAGCTGCTCCATTGGCCAGCGTGGGGTTACCGAAACGCTCAGCTCAGCCTGCTGCCCCGCCAGCAAACGCTGGCACCCCGCATAGGCAATCATGGCACCATTATCCGTGCACAGCGCTGGGCGGGCATAAAAGACCCGTGCATTCAACTTGGCCAGTGCCGCTTCCAGGCTGAGCCGCAGCTGCCGATTCGCGCTGACTCCTCCGGCAATGACCAACTGTTTTAGCGACTCCTGCTTTAGGGCCCGCTTGCACTTGATGACCAGCGTCTCGACCACTGCCTGTTGGAAGGCATGGGCGATATCGGCTTTAGTTTGTGTTTCAAGTCGCCCTTCGTCATCAAGATGTGACTGAACCGTATTGAGAGTAAAAGTTTTCAGCCCACTAAAACTAAAATCCAACCCCGGGTGCTTCACCATAGGCCGGGGAAAGTCAAAACGTCCCGGCGCACCACTTTCCGCCAGCTTCGCCACCTGCGGCCCGCCCGGATAGGCCAACCCCAGCATCTTGGCGGTTTTATCAAAGGCCTCACCGGCAGCGTCATCCAGGGATTCACCCAATAGGCGGTATTGCCCAATACCGTCCACACGCACCAGTTGGGTATGGCCACCGGAAACCAGCAGTGCAATAAAGGGAAAGCCGGGAGGGTCCGTCTCCAGCATCGGCGCCAGTAAATGTCCCTCCATATGATGTACACCAATGGCCGGAACCCCCAGCGAATAAGCCAGCGAGCGTCCAATCATCGCCCCCACCATCAGCGCCCCAACCAGCCCCGGACCCGCCGTATAGGCAATGCCATCTATATCACTACGCTGGCAACCGGCCTCATCCAGTACCTGCTCTATCAGCGGCAGGGTTTTTCGAATATGATCCCGCGAGGCCAGCTCTGGCACGACGCCGCCATATTCACTATGCAGCTCAATCTGGCTGTATAAGGCATCCGCTACCAACCCGGCCTCGCTATCATAGAGCGCAATACCGGTTTCGTCGCAGGAGGTTTCGATGCCCAGAACCTTCATACCAAAACCTTCATGTTGTAAATGCCATCTCAGCGCCAGTAGTGGCGTCTATTGGGTTGAATTTTCAGATTTGCAGATGCCGCGAATCATACGGAAAACAGCCATTAAAATCCCCTATTTTCCGCTTTGCAATTTACCGATCAACCGTTTACAATGCCCGCCCCTTGCGACCGGTGGCCTTTTTGTTGGCAGACCTGAACTCAGGAACCCAAGCCTGATCTCAGAAACCGCGATGTTCACCCCTCGCAACCAAGAATACGATTTTATCGTTAATACTTACTACATTAATGGACAGGTTGGTTAAATGCCTTCAGTTAAATTAAAAGATAACGAGCCCTTTGATATCGCTCTGCGTCGCTTCAAGCGCTCTTGTGAAAAAGCCGGTGTTCTGGCCGAAGTACGTCGTCGTGAATTCTACGAGAAGCCCACCTCTGTACGTAAGCGTAAAGCGGCGGCGGCAGTGAAGCGTCACGCTAAAAAAGTGTCTCGCGAAACTCGCAAGCACCAACGCTTATACTAATTGCCTGCACTTGTAGCCGGCACCTATCTAGAGATAGCGTCTCCAGCCCGCATAGACTTGTCGCGGCTTTCTTCTGTTGGCCCTTATGGCCTGTCGAAAGCCTCATCAACAAGAAAGCATCTGCGCCATGACTGATCAAACACTTAAAGCCCAGATTCACGAGCAAATGAAAGTGGCCATGCGGGCCAAAGATAAGCAACGTCTCGGCACTATTCGGCTGATTCAGGCCGAAATCAAGCGTATTGAAGTCGACGAACGTATCGATATAGACGATGCGCGGCTTCTGGCGGTGCTTGATAAAATGTGCAAGCAGCGTCGCGATTCTATTCAGCAGTATGAAACGGCCGGCCGCACCGACCTGGCCGAGGTCGAAGCTGCTGAGATTGTGGTCATTCAGGAATTCCTGCCTGCACAGCTCAGTGAACAGGAGTTGCTGACCCTCATCCAACAGGCAATCAGTGACACTCAGGCCGAATCCATGAAAGACATGGGCAAAGTGATGGGCCAGCTAAAACCCAAACTCCAGGGCAGAGCCGATATGGGCGAAGTCAGCAAACTGATCAAAGCCAATCTCGGCTAAGACTGTCTGACGCAACAGGCCCTCCAGTTAATAAAGCCTTCCAGCAAAAATACCACCTCCGCTCTATTACTACCCCACTGGTCTCTCGGTACTTGAAAAGTGCTAGACTTCCCTGTCTGTATTAGCATGATAAAACTATGGCTGGCCTGATCCCACAAACCTTTATTGATGACCTGTTAGATCGCCTCGACATTGTTGAAGTGATAGATCGCCGTGTCAGCCTGAAAAAAAGCGGCAAGAACTTTACCGCCTGCTGCCCCTTCCACCAGGAAAAAACCCCCTCCTTCAGCGTGAATCAGGAAAAGCAGTTTTACTATTGCTTTGGCTGTGGCGCTGGCGGCAACGCCATCGGCTTTTTGATGGACTATGAGCGACTCGATTTTCCCCGCGCCGTCGAGGTGCTGGCCGATGCCGCCGGGCTGGAAGTTCCCCGCGAAGCAGCTGCCCTGCAACAACCCCAGCAACAGAAAAAAAATATCTACACCATGCTGGATAAAGCGGCTGACTTCTACCGTGAACAATTAAAAAACCACCCGCAAAAGCAAAGGGCTATCGACTACCTGAAGGGCCGCGGGCTCAGCGGCGAAATCGCCCGCGACTTTGATATCGGCTACGCCCCTCCCGGCTGGGACAAATTACTCAATCAGCTAGGGCAAAATGACGAAGACCGAAAGTTGCTGATTGATGGCGGGATGCTGATTGAAAAGGAAGAAGAACAGAAGCTTTATGACCGCTTTCGCGACCGGATTATGTTTCCGATACGCGATACTCGCGGCCGTATTATTGCCTTTGGCGGCCGGGTGCTGGGTGATGACAAACCCAAGTACCTCAATTCCCCGGAAACCCCGGTGTTTCACAAGGGTAAGGAGCTGTACGGCCTGTATCAGTCCCGCAAAGCTAACCGGCAATTACAGCGGCTGCTGATTGTGGAGGGCTATATGGACGTAGTGGCTCTGGCCCAGCATGGCATCAAATGGGCCGCCGCTACGCTGGGAACTGCGACCAGCACCGAGCACCTCAAACGCGTCTTTCGACAATGCCCTGAGGTTGTCTTTTGCTTTGATGGCGACGAGGCCGGGCGCAAGGCAGCATTGAGAGCACTGGAATCAGCACTACCCGCCATGGAAGATGGTCGTCGCGCCAAATTCCTGTTTCTGCCAGAGGGAGAAGACCCCGACAGTCTGGTGCGCAGCATCGGTACCAACGAGTTTGTGCGGCTGGTCGATAAGGCACAACCCCTGGAAGACTACTTATTCAGCTCTCAAGCCGAAGGGCTGGAGTTGGCGTCGCTGGATGGTCGGGCACGACTCAGTACACTGGCAGCCCCCCTGATCGAGAAGCTGCCCAACGGTATCTTTAAAGAGCTGATGATGGATTCGCTGGCAGAGCGCACTGGCCTGTCGCGTGACAAACTCAACCAAATACTGCAACAACATCAACGTGCCGCCGCCCAATCCAAGGCGCAGCCGCCAACATCGACCAAACCACAAGCAAACCCAAAGTCTGCCTCGAACACTGCTTCGCCAGCAAACACACCGGGTGATGCTCGAACACCACCGGACTGGGAGGATGGCCCTCCCCTCTATGCGGTGGAGGATATTCCCAAGCCCCGGCAGCGCAGCGCGGATTACCAGCGCCCCGAAACCACCCGCAATCCGGTACTGTATGCGATTGCCCTGCTACTGCACGAACCACGAATCGCCAGTAATATCGACGAACTGCCTCCGCTGCCCGAGGCCGAGCCGGGTGACGACCAGAGAGGGCTGCTACAGGCCATGCTGGAGCTATTACAGAAACGACCGGATTCCACCCCCGCTATGTTGATTGGTCACTGGTATGGCGAACCATGGGGAGAGATCCTGCAGCAGTTGCTGCAGGCCGAACAGATGATTCCGGAGGACAATCTGGAGCAGGAGCTGCTTGATACTCTAAAACTGTTAAGCAAACGCTACCAACAACAAAATATCAGCCAGCAAGTCGACAAAATTCTCAGCAAGGACTACGCTCAACTTAGTGACGATGAAAAGCAGGATCTGAAACAGCTGCTGGCACAAAAACACGGCCTAAGCTCCTGAGCGAATACCACCTAAGCTACTGAACTAACAGCGCTTTCCAGACTCTATAAGCAACACAGGCAACATTTACAACTATCACCAAACAGGCGAAAACGCCCGGTTTTCAGGGCTTTTTCCAACTCTAGCACGAACTAAAACCACATAGCGCGCAGGTGAACAGGCTAGTATTTCACCAATATCTTACAGTATAATGTCGGGCTAACTTTTTAAAACTCTCCCAGCGAATATTTACTTATGAGCGACACCTCTCAACAACAGTCTCGTCTAAAGACCCTGATTGCCAAAGGGAAAGAACAAGGCTACCTCACCTATGCCGAGGTCAACGACCACCTGCCCCAGGATATTTCCGATCCGGATCAGGTTGAAGACATCATCCAGATGATCAACGACATGGGTATTCAGGTCTTTGAGAATGCCCCCGACGCTGACGAAATCCTGCTCTCTGAAAGCGATTCCACCGACGATATTGCCGCCGCTGAAGCCGCCGCAGCACTGGCTGCTGTCGAAACCGAAGCCGGTCGCACCACCGACCCGGTACGTATGTATATGCGTGAAATGGGCACGGTAGAACTGCTGACTCGCGAAGGCGAAATTGCCATCGCCAAACGTATCGAAGAGGGTATTCGCGATGTCATGGCTGCCGTTGCTTACTGGCCGGGCGTGGTACAGGAAATTATTGATGAATACGACAAAGTCGCCACTGAAGAGCGCCGCCTGTCTGATATTCTGATCGGCTATCTCAACCCCACTGAAGTTGTGCCTCCCGCTGCCCAGCAAGCTGCCGCTGCAGCGGACAGCGACGACGATGACGAGGCTGGTGATGGCGGTCCTGACCCGGAAGAAGCGCTGGCTCGTTTTACTGAGTTGCGCAAGCAACAGGTCAAACTGGACAAGGCCATCGACAAACATGGCCGCTACAGCAAAGAAGCCGCCAAGGAATTACAGAAGCTGGGTGAGTATTTCAAATTCCTGAAACTCACGCCCAGAGTGTTTGATCCGCTGGCCATTAAAGTTCGCTCCAAGCTCAACGTGATTCGTGAAAACGAAAAGCTGATCATGAACATCTGCGTCAAGCAGGCTAAAATGACGCGAAAAGATTTTGTGAAATCTTTTCAGGGCAATGAAACCAACACCAAATGGTTAGACGGGATGATCAAGGATCACCCGAAAGTTGCAACAATTCTTGAATCCCATCGCGAGGAGATTCAGCGCGCACAACGTAAAATTTCACAAGTTGAAGCACAGACTGAACTCACTATTGTCGACATCAAAGAAGTCAATCGTCGTATGTCGATTGGTGAAGCGCGCGCCCGTCGCGCCAAGAAGGAAATGGTAGAAGCCAACCTGCGCCTGGTTATTTCTATTGCCAAGAAATACACCAATCGTGGCTTGCAGTTCCTCGACTTGATTCAGGAAGGTAATATCGGCCTGATGAAAGCGGTAGACAAATTTGAATACCGTCGCGGCTACAAGTTCTCTACCTATGCCACATGGTGGATTCGTCAGGCAATCACTCGTTCCATTGCTGACCAGGCGCGCACGATCCGAATTCCCGTGCATATGATTGAGACTATCAACAAACTCAATCGTATTTCCCGTCAGATGTTGCAGGAGATGGGACGCGAACCCACGCCGGAAGAGCTTGGCGAACGTATGGATATGCCGGAAGATAAAGTCCGCAAGGTGCTGAAGATCGCCAAGGAACCTATCTCCATGGAAACACCAATTGGCGACGATGAAGATTCGCATCTGGGTGATTTTATTGAAGATACCACCATTGCCCAACCCGTGGATTCGGCAACCGGCCAGGGCCTGCAGGAAGCGACCAAAGATGTACTCAGCGGCCTGACAGCCCGCGAAGCCAAGGTTTTACGGATGCGTTTTGGTATCGACATGAATACCGATCACACACTGGAAGAAGTTGGCA
The DNA here is from genome assembly GCA_965661375.1 of Oceanicoccus sp. Taxonomy (GTDB): domain Bacteria; phylum Pseudomonadota; class Gammaproteobacteria; order Pseudomonadales; family Dasaniaceae; genus Oceanicoccus. Next base: position 140,183 of record CBFIDJ010000010.1, read on the forward strand.
AACAGTTCGATGTAACCCGTGAGCGAATTCGTCAGATCGAGGCCAAGGCACTGCGCAAACTGCGTCATCCCTCACGCTCAGATCATCTGCGAAGCTTTCTGGACGAGTAAGACGTTACATAAACTTAATCAAAAAGGCCGGAAACCCCGGCCTTTTTTAATACTAACGCTTTTTATCAATCCATTCCCAGCAGTTCCTTTTGCCTCTCAATCCTGCTCGAAAAACCCACACACCATCGACTTAAACGTCGCTATATCAAAGGGTTTGGACAGATAGTCAGAAAAACCCGCCGCCCTGCCCTTGGCAATATCCGAGGCCATGGCATTCGCGGTTACGGCAATAATGGGTTTATCGACAAACTCAGGGCTCTCGCGCAATATCTTCAGCACCTGATACCCATCGATCCCCGGCATATTGATATCGACTAAAACCATATCCGGCAACAGTGTCTGGGCCATACTAATCCCGAGCTCACCACTGCCCGCTTCTACCACGCGAATATTCGGCAGAGTGCCCAGAATATGGCGAACCAGTTTGAGGTTAACGGGGTTGTCGTCAATATAGAGCACGGTTTTGCTTTTTAAAGCCTGTTCCGTGGCCGGGACTCTCTCGGACCTGGCAGCTGAATGCTCATTGATTACATACCTTTTAGCCAATGGTAAATCCACCCAAAAGCGGCTGCCCTGCTCAGGAGCGCTGTCAACGCTAATGGCACCGCCCATCATCTCTACCAGAGCTTTGGTTAAGGTAAGACCAATGCCTGTACCTTCAATCTCTGAGCTCTCGGCACCAAGACGGTTAAAGGGATCGAAAATGGCTTCCAGAGCGCATTCATCTATGCCCACGCCGGTATCTTCAACTGAAATGCGGGCACGTCCAGGCCCCTCTCTTTGAGCGGATACCAATACTCGACCACCGAACCTGTTGTACTTAATCGCATTGGATAGCAGGTTTATCATGACCTGTTTAAGTCGGGTTTTGTCAGCCATCACAGATATCGACTCAACCAGGCTTATCTCAAGCCTGACATTTCGATCCGCAGCCAAGGGCTCTAACAAAGTCGTTATTTCTTGCAAGATAGACTTCACCTGCACCGGCTCAACCGATAAAGTCAATTTACCCGCTTCTATTTTAGATAGATCAAGCACTTCGTTGATCAAATCCAGGAGGTGGTTACCTGCATTGAGAACTTCACTGACATGATCATCATTTTCAGCCGATAGAGAGTCGTCCTGTTTTAGTAATTGACCAAAACCCAGAATGGCATTCATGGGTGTACGAAGTTCATGACTCATATGCGATAAAAATTCAGATTTTGCCAGATTGGCGCGTTCAGCTTCATCTCGAGCTAGAGTCAAGGCGTCCTCTCTTGCCTTTCTATCGGTTATGTCACTGTGGATACCGATCATGCGCGTTGCAGCTCCCTTTTCATCGCGCTCAACCGCCGTAGCTCTGCACATTAACCATTTGTAGCTGCCATCCTTACAGCGCATCCGCATCTCTTGCTGATAACTTTCCGTCTCCCCCCTAAGGCAACGATTATGCACCAAAGAGAGAGCCTCCCTGTCATCGGGGTGTTGCAGCGTACTCAATACGCGAATTTCACTCGGCAATTCGCCATCGTCGTAGCCCAGAAAATTTTTGCTTAGCCCCGTGTATTCAATGGAGTTGTCGAGCAAGTTCCAGTCCCAGATAGCATCACCAAAGCCCTCGATAGCAAAGGCCAGACGCTTCTGGGAATCACTCAAGTTCGCCTCCAGCTGGACACGATGGGTCACATCCTGAATAAAGCCATCCAAGGCCACAAAATCGCCCTCTGGCGACTTTTTAGCCCAAGTCAATACATAGACATGGCGCACCTCTCCCCCTGGACACACAATGCGATGCGTTAAATCACAATGCCCTGTGTCCATAAGTTGCTGATCCATCTGAGTAAGTTTTTCAAAATCGGCAGGATAAACAGCTTTTCTACCAGTCTCCATCGTAAAGCTATCTTTACCTGGGTCTAAACCATGAATGTCATAAACCTCATCGGAAATCTCAAGTTCACCCGTCTTAAGATCGACAGTCCAACGACCTAGCTTGGCCATTGCCTGAGTCTGTTTCAGTTCTTTTTGACGCTCCTCAAGAGCAATCTGGGCCAGTTTTTGCTCATGAATATCCTGCACAGTCCCCAGTAACTTGAGCGGTTTACCCTTTTCATCTCGGATTACAGCCCCTTTCTCAAGCACCCAACGCACCGTGCCATCGCGCCATATAACTCTATGTTCAATTTCATAGGGAGTATCTGACTCTATAACCTGTCTCACCCTTTGCTTGACCTTATCCTGATCATCTGGGTGAACCGAATTGACGAAAAATTGCCGATCCATATTGAGTTCACCCTCAGGTAAGCCCAGCAGGGGAATCATTTGCTCAGAATAAAAGATATTGTCTGTCAGCAAATCCCATTCCCATGTACCGATATTGGCGTAGATTTGTCCCACCCTCAGCCGCTCTTTTTCCACCACCAATCGTTTTATATCCCGGCAGCGGCAAAGGGCACTCGACAGTAAACCTTTCAGTGTCCGCAAGTAATCAATGGACAAAGACCTCGTATCGGTCTGCTCGCCCTGAACGGCAAACGCAATATATCCTTTAAAGGTTGTCTGGAAGTTAAGCGGAAAAATGAGCATCTGGTCAGCAGCTAGATCAGCAGGCAATAATTCTGCCTCAGTTGAGATCCAAAAGTCAGACTCAACCGATTCAGACAATTGTTGCTCAAAATACAGAGTTAAAGAGTCAATCTGGGGTGATTGCAGAGTGGAAGTTGACCAGAAGTGCTCGAGCTTGCCATTGATAAGATCCTGGTCACGGATATAGATCATGCCCAGCTCTGATTCGATCAGTGAGAGGCTGCTGGATATGGCAAACTTGATGGCGTCACTAATATCGTCCGCCAAGCAACTCAATAAACGCTGAGAAATGACATTCAGCCCATTACTCAGCTCGCACTGCTTTTGCAGTCGGCTATAGGTGTCAGGCGGCTTGCTACCTTCGCAACCAGACACATTGAGTAATTTCTCGGGCATGATAAAACTTACCTGCTGACTTGTTGAGGTTTTTGCTGAACAGGGTAGTCCTTCACATCGAAAAAGGGCACTACGCCACAATCAATTCCCCACAAGATAGAAACCAGCTTACTAGCAACCAGTTCCCTGATCATCATATAGCCATCGAGGATGCCCGGCAAAGAGGAAATATACCTATATCTACCATAAAGGCTGTACCGCATACTCTCAGCATATTTGCGACAAGGAAGCGGCACAAAGAACTATTTGCGACCAGGATATCTTATTGTTATTCCTAATCTTAACTGTTACGCATCAATCTACCACAATCCAAATGCGGAAGAACTATGATTATTGGAGCAAAGATTAATAGGGCAAAAAATCGAAAGAGTAATTGACCACGGTATCGGTGACATTGGCTGCCCCGAAATTTATCAGTTGAATTCTTGCCAATATTTTCTGAGCCAGTGCTTTGTCGGCCAGTTCACTGGAAATCAGTTTCACTTTGGTGACTGCTCCAGCAGGATTAATCACCATTTCAAACACAAAGCGCCCTTGCAGTGCCGGGTCTTTACGCAGGGCGCGGTTATAAATCGAGAAAATCGCCCCTTTGTTTTTATCCATAATCCGGCGGATGTCCTGATCGCTACGGCCACTGATAGTCTGGGCCGTGGCTTTGGCAATGGCCTGTGGCTTATCGGCGAAGCCGTCAGGTGTTCCCACCTTGGTTGTTTTACGACCGGACAAAGCTCGCCCGCCAGTATCCTCGCTCACCGCAGATACTTGCACCCCACCACTACTCTGTGCCGATTTTTGGGTAATGATTGAACGCTTGGTTTCGGCCGCACTGGCTTCACCGCGGCTTAACTGTTGTTTATTCAGTTGATTAACATCGACACTTTCACGCAACTCGGTCAGGTCATCCTGAAAAGCTAGCAGGCCAGATACCGCTGCCGTCGCCTTGGCCTGTTGAACCACATCAACCGGTTTGGGCTTGGGTTTTTCTTTAGGCGGCTCTTTTTTAACCGGCTCGGGTTTGGGCTTGGGTTTTGGTTCTACCGGTTTAGGTACTATTGGCTCCGGTTTCGGTAATTCTTTTTTCTCCATGATGACACGCGCCAGCTGTGGCGGCAGTGCTTCCTTTTCTTCCCGTGGGATTTCCTTCACGGGCAATAGTGGAACCACAATACCAATCACTAACAGAACCGCCAGACCGCGCCAGAGGTACTTTCTGAAACGACCGTCGTCACCCGCAGTAACCGCCCAGGGTAATTGTAATTCAGGACCCATTGTCATTACCGCCACCGCTAACTCTCCATAGACGCCGCCATAGCGTCTTCCTCTGCGGTGTCACTGACTCGATTAACAGCCAGCGAAATATCGCGAAAATCATTGGCGGAACAGGTCGTCATTAACTGCTTTAACAGATCATAGGGCATGGACTGATCACCCATAATAATGACCGAACGCCCTTTCTGTTTTTCATCCTCGCTGAGCTCTACCCGTCGAGAAGCCTGATAGGCCAATTCTTTGTCCAGAGCCTTGATGGTATCGGCAACCGCCTCCGGCGACCCTAAACTGCCAACAGTATTGCCCTGTACGATGACATTACTCTCGCTAACTTTAATGGTCAGGGTTAAAGCCGGTTTGGTTTCGGCGATTGAGTCAGGCAGGGTAATCGACTTGTCGGCGGTCAGCACTTCCACATCGCCACTGTTTACCATCAGAAAGAACACCAGAATGGTGAAAATATCCATCAGTGATACGAGGTTTAATTTGGGGTGCTGGCTGTGTTTGCGATGGTTTCTCGCCATGCGTTTGGCATGTAAAGATTTTTTCATGGTGTCGCCCCCTGCGGCTGCTCATCGGCCTGCGTTACGGGCGCATCACCAAAGGCAACATTAGGAAACAAGACGGCATCGACCACATCGGCCACCAGGACAGTTTTATAGGAACGCACAGTATCCATCGCGGTGATAATAGTCTGGTAGTTGGTATCCGGCGTTGAGAGTATGGTGATATTGTCACGCTCAATGCCCTTTTCATTCAGCTGCCGTTTCACTTCCTGCAACACCAGGCTGAGTAATTTAAAATCGTGCTCGCCCTCTTCGGTTTTAGTGATTGTCTGAACACGAATGCCCTTGGGAAAATTGACTGCCATCTGCTGCTGACTGACCACCAATTCCACCTGCATCTTTTCCTGATCGACATCCGTGCTGCTGGATTCGGCAAGAGCAGGTAAATTGACATCAATCACCGTGATCTGGGAAAACACCATGCCCAATAACAACACCGGTACCAATACGATCATCAGATTCATGAAAGCGGTAATATCCAGCTCTGCCTCGGTTGGCGAACGACGTACACGTCTCATGCTAAAGCCCCTTAGGCAGCTGAACCATCTTGAGAACGTGTTTTAGCTGGCTGTTTACCCGCCAGCGTATTCAAAACTTTAACACCAGCCATTTCCAGACTATCGACAATCTCGGTGGTTTTAGTCTGTAACAGAGAATGGAATAACAACAGCGGGATAGCAGAAATCAAACCAAAGGCAGTGGTATTCATCGCCACCGAAATACTGCTCGATAACATCGCGGCTTTTTCTGTCGGCTCGGCATTGGCCACGGCAGTAAACGCCGCGATCAAACCAATAATCGTCCCTAGCAGCCCTAACAGGGTGGAGATATTAGCCAAAGTTGCCAAATAGGGGGTACGTTTTTCCAGTTTAGGCAGGGCTTCCAGAATACCCTCTTCCATGGCGTACTCAACGTCGTCGCGACGATTACTGCTGGAGAACCTTGCCACCCCGGCGCCGATAATTCGGGTCATCGGTACCGTGGAGTTATTTGCTGACTCCACAATACTGCGGAACTCACCCTTCCTGAGGGCCGGCAATAATTTTTCAAAGGCCTTTTTATTGCTGGACCTGGCCACCGACAACACCAGCCAGCGTTCGATGGTAATCACCAGGCCAATAACCAACACAACGGCGATGGGATACATAAAGGGACCGCCGGTTTGAAAAAAACGGGCGATTGCAGAGAACATTTCCATAAGGCTTACCTGATAATTTGAATAACTCTAATATTCGGGTGTTAACAACAAACTCAAACAACAGACCAGTAATAATAGATGAGACTGACTCAAACGCTGCGATAAATCATAGCAGCCTTAACTGCCTCAGTTCAGGCTGATACAAGAGTTTTTTCAAAATGCCAACTGCATGGCATTTTCGACGGCATCATTTAACACTTTTCGTCTGTCGCTCCTGGGCCGTCATTCCTGATCTGTCACTTCTCGCCTATCACCTCTCGATAATGAAGCTCGCGAATAAATTCATCACGATCAACTGAGTCAAAGACTTCTCCCAGCCAGCGGTTATCCGGTTGATATTCGACCTGCACCGGATCTGCTGATTGCCAGGGCAACACATACATGACTTTGGGTTGCTCCTGATTACCCTTAACCGTGCTGCGCAGGGTTATCACCCCATCCTCGGCAAAGGCGGTGCCCGCCCACACTATTAATAAGCCACCAAGCCAGATACGCATATTATTGCCCCGCTGTCACACTGCTGACGGTTTTCAGCCGGCGACTCAGATCAGCCACCCAGCCTTGAACCTGTCGATCGGCATCCTGATTTAAATCCAGATACTGCTGATAGTGGAACAATGCTTGTTCCAATCGCCCCATATAAATATCGTAGAGAATGGCCAGATTTTTATGACTGACCTTATCCTGTTGCCAGATATCCAGCGCGGCTAAATACACTTGCTCGGCCTCGGCAAAACGTCCCTGCTGGCGTAGCAACACCGCAAAACAGTGATAGGCATTGAGATTGGCGGGATTAGTGTCGATGGCCTGTTGATAATAGTTTTCAGCGGCGGGTAGATCACCCTGCTGTTCCAGGACAATAGCCAGATTCAGTATTGGCCCGGATAAATTGGGATAATCGATTATCAACGCCCTGAGAATCGGTTCTGCTGCCTGCCAGTCTTGCTGCTGCATAAAAGCCAGCGATCGGGAGAAACGCTCCTTCGCATCGCGGCTAACGGTGGGCTGGTTCTGCTCGTAGGGACTGATTAATGGTTTTTGCTCGCCAGCGCTTTCTATTCCAGCCTCTCCCTCTAATGCGGCGTTCTCGTCGTCCATAGCCTCCGGTACTGAGCCCCCGCCGAACTGCGGCAAGGTTTCGCAGGCCGATATCATGACCAGAAATAACGATAGCAGTAAGCAGCGCATCATCAATAAATCTCCTCGTGCACGGCAACCCTTTGTTCCGGTTTTCGATAACGACCCGGAAGTAGTTTACTCAGTGACTTGAAGCTGTCTTTCACTGAGGCGTCATAGACGCCATCCCAACTGCGCTGGGCATTGCCCTCATGTATATCAATGGCCTTTTCCTCAAAGGGGAAAGCCTGTTCTTCCAACAATAACTCGTATTGTTCAAGCGCCAGCGCATCCAGATTAGCCGGGCGCTGCGAGGCCATTAAATCGCGGCTCAACTGCGCATAGGTTTCGCCCAATCGATAAACCGCCAAGGTTGAAAATGCCTCAATGCCATAGTCATTGGTTTTGGTATAGGCTTTAACCACTTCATCCATGGCCTGCTTTTTCTTTTTGAAGGCATTTTTAATCGGCAGAGTCAGTTTAATTCCTGTAAATTTTCGATAGGCATCATCGGCCAACACCGCCGAGGCAGAGGCCGCCAGAAAACGGGAGCGCTCGGTGCGCGATTTGCCCGCCGATTTATCCGCTGCGATGATTTTACGCAGCCAGAAACGGCGTTTCTGCGGCTCGTCGATTGTCTGGTAAATCGTATCCAACTTATTCATCGCCTCCAGTCGGGGATCAAAATCCTCCGGGAAGTTATGCGCATACTGACGATAGTGAACAATCGCCTGCTCTTTATTACCATCGCGCTCATAGTAACTGGCCGCCAGAAACAGCAATTCGGCCTGCTCGGATTTTTTTTCAGTCTTCGCAAAGATGCCCATAATACGATCAGCGGCTGACCCCCAGGCTTCAGTATTCTCATAGGCCAACACTAATTTAGCCGGTATCGCGGAGCTGAGTTTATTGTTGGGGAATCGCTGCTCAAAATCCTTTAACAATTCGATCGCTCTGTTCCATTCTTTCAACGCAAGTAGCTGCTCGGCAGCATCGTATTGTGCGGTTACCCGAATCGTAGAATTCGGTGCAACCTCAACCACGCGTAAATACTGGTCGCTGGCAAGTCGTGCATCACCCGACGCCAAGGCCAGTTCACCCTGCTTGTAAATACTGGCAGCCAGCATATCGGTCCACTCAACGATGCGCTTATCATTGTCAGGCAGTGTTTCAATGGCCTGTTGATAGGCCAGTTCGGCGTAGGGGTAATCTTCTAAACGGAAGCTAGCCTGGGCAATCAGCCACCAGATACTGCGCCTCTGCTCCAGCGATAATTGCAGCGTCGGTTGCTGCTCTTGCAAGCCTAGCAAAAACTCCGCCGCTGCAATCGCCGCCCAGTCAAATTTAAGTGCCACCAGACTTTCCGAAGCATGCAGCACAATATCGGGAACACGCTTGTCCTTCGGAAACTGACGGCTGTAACGCAACTCGCTAACAATCTGACGCTGCTTCCAGGCACCGGCAAATAATTCCTCTTCACTGGCTCGCTCAATTAACTGACTGTAAGCCAGAATCGCCGCATAGCCCGCTTCCATGGCCTGGCTGTTCTGTGGATATTGGTCCTGCGGGTACTGATAGGCCACAATCTCATAATGCTTGACTGCCTCGGCAAAAAACTCACTGTCAAAGCGAGCTTCCGCCAATAGAAAGTGAAACTCGGGCAGACGCTTATCGGCAGGAAAGCTGTCGATATATTGTTGGTAGTAATTAGCAGCCTGAGAAAAATCGGCCAGCATGTCCTGCTTCAATTGCGGTTGCTTTTTAGTCGGGACTTTGACCTTGGCTGCAGGGTCCAGAGCCGCCTGAATTTTCTGCGCACGGGAATGAAAAAACGCCGCCAGCTGTGGAATAAATTCCTGCAAATGTTCTGTAATACGTTCCTGCACGACTTCACTATGCCCCAGCCAGTATTCGCTGCCCACGGCAAACTGTTGGGCATATTCCTGCTTCTCTTTTAACACGGCTTCGACAAAACCAGCCTTCTCCACCATGTCGATGGCGCGCACAAAAAACTCATGGGTTTGATCGGCCTGAGGATAAGCTTTGGTAAAAGCCTTGTAGGTTTCGGCGCTATCCTGAAACCGTTCCTGCGATAGATATAATCTGGCTAGCGCATCGTACAGATCGGGCAGATAGTGATGCGCACTTAGACCACCTTCAATGGCGTCAATGCTGGCAGCGCCTTCACGATAGGAAAAGGTCACACTTAAAATGCGATAACAATCGTCAACCAGTTGCCGCTCACCGCGGGCCAGATGCTGAAAACTGTTCGTCTCTGCATCGGTCAGGGCATCAAGGGTAGCGATAAAGGCAGCGGTGGCACGGCGGTAGTGATTTTGTTTGAACAGTGACCAACCCACCATATACAGAGCATTATGGTAGTAAGGTGTATCACTACCCTTATCGACCACCTGCTGATAGCTATCCGCTGCCTGCGTATACAGTCCCGCACTGAAAAAATTCTCGGCGCGACGAAATTCCGATTCGACAAATAAGGCCGATTGCCGATGCTCATCACTTAATTCTGATAATGCCTCAATCGACTCTTCCTGCTGTCCACCCATCGCATGGGCCTTGGCCAATTGATACAGCAACTGATCCCGTGACTGAGGTTCCAGATCACCAGCCAATAACTCCTGATACACTCGCACCGTCTCACTGAATAATTCATCGGCTGGTTCACCGTCAAATAACTTGCGCTCACCGCGCATCATTTCCAGTGCCGCCAGTCGACGCGTTAATTGGTAACGGCTGCCGGGTTGCTGGTCGGCTGACAAGGCATCCTTGTACAGAGCGTGAATTTCCTCCAGGGATTTGCTGGCAATGTTTTCATCGCTGACGGGCAAACGGGCAGCGCCCAGGTCGGCCAACGTCGCTTCCTGTGGCGCCGGCTCCTTGACCGCGCAAGCAGTAATCAGGGAAGCAATGGTCAGCGTACTTATCAAGGGAGACCATTTCATTGCTCGGTCTCCTTACTGTGCTTGTCATAGAGGCGAGCGATGGATAATTTGGCCTTGCCAAGATAGGACTGCAGTTGCTGTTGTTGCTGTTGTAATTCAGTAATGGCCAACTGGCGGATACTGGCCTCTTGCTGTGCCAATTGGTTTTGCACGTTATTTTGCTGCTGCCGGTTACGTGACACCAGCTCAGCAATGCGTGGGGCAAAGGCTGACTGCTGACGATTGGCAACGGTCTGTTGCAACGAGGTCAATTGCTGTTGGCATGCTTCAATGGCTGTGGATAATTCTGCCCGCGCTTTGCGCAACTGCCACAATTCATTGGGGAATTGCTCGCTGTCTTGCCACACTAATAAACCGCGAAAGCGACGCAGCTGCTCCTGTTCAAAATCCGTACTCTCGCCAGCAGCCAACAGAGTTTGGATACGCTGTTCACTCTGCTCGATCAGTTGCCACAACTCCAGTCCCTGTTGATCAGCTAGCGCCCGACCGGTTTTATCCGCCTGAGCCAGAATAATACGCTGATCAATCTCTTCAGCCGCCTGTACTAATTGCTGATAGCGTTGCTGATATTCCTCTACCGCGCCGTCATCAATAATACGATTCCATAACAGTTGCTGTTCCGTATCGACCAGATTCAGGATTTGCAGGCGTTCCTCGGCCCGCACCAGATAACGCTGTAAATTAATCAAATCGCGAAAATCTTTTACCGCCGACTGAAAACGATGGCGGGCAAATAAATGGGAAAGGTACGGCGCCTTATCACTGGTGGGTTGAATCTCTTCGGCAATCAGCCAATCACTATTCAGCGACACATCAAAACCAAACAGCTCCGCCATCGGTTGCTGTTGATAGCTTTGAATGGCGACCATTAGCTGTTGAATTTCCTGCTCGAAGGCACCGCGGGCGAATTCATATTCGCGCAGCGCTGCCGCATCGGCCTCTAACTGTTCATAGGCATAGGGCAGAGCTAAAAAGACTTCCTGCACACTGGTCTGTAACAGTGACTGTTGTCGCAACTGCTGCCAGGGCGCTAAGGCCGCTTGCGCATTCTCAGTTTGCAAATGCGCCCAACCCAAACCCAATAAGGCGCGATCCGCCATTGGGCTGTTTAAACGTACCTGACTGAAATGATCAATCGCACTGTCGATCTGCTGCAGTTGTAACCGGGCAAAGCCCGCGGCCGTGAGGGCACGGTCCCGCAACATTTTGTCGATATCACTGGTTAAATTCAGTTGGTTTAAGGTGGTATACGCTCGAGCAGCGGCGGACCAGTCACCCACAGCGGCCAATTGTGAACCGCGATTAAACCAGTAATAGGGCAGGTATTGAGAATCCTTTGGCAGCTGTTGCGCCAGCGCTTCGGCCTGCTCAAACTGGCCCTGATTAAGCAATATTTTAGAGCGCAGATAGAGGCTTTCCTGCTGAATAGCCGTGGAGGTTTTCGATGACTGATTATCCTGCTTGGATAATTCTTTCAATGCCGCCAGAGCGCGCTCATCTTCACCGCGCTGGTAGTTTAGCTTGCCCAGATAAAACCAGGCCCGTTGATGCTGGCGTTGCCAGCGCTCTGACGGTTGTTTTGGCCAGTCCGTTAACCATTGCTGAAAACTGACCTCGGCATCGCGATCCAGCCCGTACGATAAGCTCATCCCGCCCTTTAACAACGAGGCCTGATCAGCATGGTGGGGTAGTTGTCCAGTTTCTTCCGCCACCATCAACTCGGAGATAGCACTGAAGTAATCCTGCTGGAAAAAATGATACAGAGTCACACCGTAGCGGAGATCCTGTACCGTTTCTGATGCAGCAGTACCACTCAACAGCAGTAATAAGCAAGAGCCTGCCATTCGGCCCAGACGCATCCTCACATCACCACTCTTTAACGGCAAATTCAGGTTGCTGCTTGGCGGTCGAATCGACAATTTGCAATTCCAGATTCTTTGCATCACTTTGCTTGTTAAAGGTCAACGTCGTTGCGCGACGGTAATCCCGCCCCTGTGGACCGCGACCAGTAAACACCGCGACCACTTCATGTTCGCCACTTTTGATATTACCCACATAAAGCCGGTGCAGACCACCCCGACGCAGGGCATCCAATTGGCGATCGGTATAGAGGTAATGACTCACCACTTCACCATCCAGTGTCAGTTTCACCGCATCCAACGCAAAGTAATGGCCGACATCGAGTGAGACAAAAACCGCAACCTGCGTATTGGAGGGAAACAGCAATTCCTCTTCCAGAATAAACAGATCCTTGTTCAATTCCAGCACCTGCTTTTTCAGCGACTGCACATCGGCCAAGGGCGGTTGGGGGGACTGCTCCTGCGCACTAAGCCATGAAGTAAAAAGCAGTGAAAGAATCACTGCCAAGGTGGTTTGAACAATTTTTTTCAATTCCTGTGTTCCTTCAGGTCATGTTTTTAGATCTAAGTTTTGGATCTGAACTTTTGGTCTGGCTTTCGGCGCTCTGAATAATCAGACTCTGGATCATCAGACTCTGGGTCATCAAGTAATGGGCGGCGGATTAATAGTACCACCACTCACACTCGATAGCTGGCCAAAGGCACGATAGCGGCGATTATTGGTTTCTGAACCCAAACCGCGATCGGCAGCAAAATTACCCTCTTCACCGTGCAGTGCCATATAATTCAGTATTACCGTTTCCACTAACATATTCACATTATTGGCCGCTGGCGTGGCCGACGTCTCAACCGAGGCATCATCCCGCATCCAGCCGATCTGCTGGTGAATCAACGGATCATCGGTACCGTTAGGGCCTAAATTAAATAACGGCGGACGACCGCCGAGCGGGTCAATCACTAAAAAGAATGACGAACCGGTGGAGGAATTATCCCCCGACCAGACACCCTTGCCCTGCCCCAGACCAGCCATACGCTCGATGGTACCATCACTGGCCACGGAGCCATCACTGAACACATACAACATCAACGGGGTCTGGCGACGCATCGCATATTCAATACAGGCACCGATACAACGGCCCGCCCGCAGATCGCGACCCTCACCAGTATTGCGATCCCCGGTATGATAATCATAGCCGCCCATTTCAATGGTGCCAGCCGCCGCATGACCATCGATGACTAATTTCATCACTGAAGCGGTTTTCTGGAACTGCCGATCACCATTAAATTCAGCCTCGGTAAAAATACCCGTGCTGTCATCAACAATCAGCGGATCCTTGGACGGGTCCAGCTTATCGGGGCTGTCAAAGCGCTGATAGGTATCGGCGCTGCGCAGGTACTCGCAGCTCAGGCGCTGCTTGAGGGCCAACTCGTCGGGGTTGCCGGGCGTGGCAAAGGTGTTGGACATATCCAGTTTAAAATCAGTGACTCGCTTCATCGACTCCATCACCGCCTGGGTATCGGCCGACTCAGTAAACAGGCTATTCAGGGTACCCACATCCACTAAACCGGCGGCATCGCTGGGGCGATCAATTTTGGTAGGTCGAAGTTCGGGGTTCAGGTACAGATTTGGCGCCATGGAATTACCGCCACTGACACTGTTCTCAGAGCCAATTAACTGCAGCAGGCCACCGCGCGCATTGGCATTGTAAATACCATACATCGGGTTGTGAGGATTGTTGCCCGTGTCATTATCCGATCGACAGGGAATCACCGCGCCATTGGTGGCGCTCATGGCGGTGACGGAACAGGTCTCTTTGATACCCCTCAAAATAGCGCTCTCACTATGAAACAGCAGACCCAGCGAATCATCGATCAGGGTATTCGTGGCTGAAGAGGGGTTAGGAACCAGATCCGCAGGCAAGCCCAGTTTTGAATAACCTCCCGTGCTGAGTAAATCCAACTGACCACCGGGACCACCCACCAACACATTGGAGCCGGAGAAATTAGCGCCTCCGGCCAGATCAAAACAGATAAAGGGAATTTTTCGGCCACTGGCGGCTGGGTTTAAATCACAGGTGCCCGTCGTCGTATAAGGGCCGCCCACCAGATCAGCCGAGACTGCCTGAGCTCGAGAGCTAAGCAGGCTGTTTAACGACACCCCCATCATCATGGCACCACCCAGGCGAAAGCCCTGCGCCAGAAAATCACGCCGGCTGCGCGGACGGCGGTGATCCGGGTGAAACATCGCCTCATTCAGTGAGTAGGTTTTTTTTGGTTTCATAATCATTTCCTTGCAGTCGCTATTTGCGCACGCTTTAGTCAGGACCTGTTAGCCCTAATGCACCAACAGCGCACCGCTAGCCAGAATCGCTATACAGGCGCCCTTCACAACATCATTGGTTTTACCTGCCGGGCAGGCGCCATTACACCACTTCAGTCCATCGAGTTTGCCATCCGGCGTCGAGGTAAAACTGCTGTCGTAGGGTTTCAGGTCACTGGCGTTGCCAATCAGATCAACGATTTCATCTTCAATCCCCGCGCGAGCCGTCGCACCGGGATCCGTACCGTACAACCCGGTATTGATGGCCTTGTTTACCAGGGGCACCACAATGCCACTGCGCCAGTCAGCATCATCGATAGTGTCTGAGTTGAGATTGAAATTAAACGCTGGGAATAAAGTATCCCGCAAAGTGGTATCACTCACCAACTCATCACAATAGGCCGCCGCCAGTTGCGTCGCTGCCATCTGGTGCGAGGATAAAAAGGCACTGAAGGCTGACACACTGGGCAACTGCGATTTCAAATTATTAAAGGCTGCGCCAGCGGGACCTGAACCGGCACTCGACACCCCGGTAATTTCGGCATAGCTTTTGTTAATCTGGTCAAAGGTTTTCATCGCCACATCGGGAGACTCTTCACCAATCACCGGATAGCTGAAATCACTGCTGTCATCGTCACCATCCGACACCACACTGCTGGTGCTGCCGATGCTGTCAAAGGACAGGAAGAACACATCCTGCTCCGGCCCGGCCTCCAGCGGGATAATGCTGCCAAAGGGCGACAGAATTTGGCCGGTGTTCTGCAGCTTGGAATTCAGCTCGGTAAAGCGCTGATCACTGACCGAGTCGGTGACATTTAAAAAGGCCTGACCGACTGTGGCCAGCTTGCCGTTAATACCAATTCGTACTCCTGCAAGATCAAACTCGACCTCGGGGGATTCAGGATTCAGGTTCACAAAAAATGGCTGATTAAACAAATAACTGAATTCGTCGTACTGGCTCACTTCAAAGCCGACATAACAGTAATCCGTCATGGTACCGCCAGTGTCCACCCGACAGGCGGGCTCATCGACCAGCTCAGCAACACTGAACAGCAGGTAATAGGAGGTACCGATACCGGCATCGAAATTGGTCTGAATCTGTTCTTCAGTCAGTTTGCGATTGTGGATTGCCACCATACGCATGGCACCCTGCCAGGGGCGATCCAGACCCACGCTATTACCGAGGGTGACAGCAAAGGAGGTGTTCCAACTATTAATCAGGCCACCACCGGCCTCATCCACCGCACCGGTATCCACGGCGTTAACATAAATTTTGCGGCCTTCCACCGGATCAAAGGTCATCACCACATGCTGCAGTGCTGCCTGAGCAAAATCCACATCATCGTTCTCGGTAGTCACCAATGGCTCGCCGCCACCGTTATCGTCATTGGCACTGCTGCGATTGTAATAATCGTAGGCATACAGGTTTTGTGAGGCGAGGAAATTACGGCTGGCGACACCACCGGAATAGGCCACCATCCAGGCATCTTCTTGCGTGACATTAAAGGGCGCTACCCAGGCTTCAATGGTGTACTCGCCACTGGTGCTGATCAGTGAGGTCAGTTTTTCACTGGCGCTGACACCACTCTGCGCCTTACCGCCAGCGAAGCGAACACCGCCGCCGCCCAGCCAGCCCACATCGCCGGACAGGGTCAATTCAATCTCCGGGCGAAGTCCACTGGTATCGGCCACGGTAATGCCGCTGCCTTCACGAAATTCCCACTTGGCGATAATATCCGTTTCATAGCGGCCACCGGAGGCGGCCACAATGCCATCGCTCTGTAACACCTGCGCCATACTGAAAGCCAGATCGCTATCGACACTGGAGGCAACCAGCAGATTAGCAAAGGCCTGAATCGCCGCCTGCATGGTGTCGGCGTTATCGGCACAATCGGACCAGCACTGATGACCATCCTGCGACAGGCGTTTGACCAGACGG
Organism: Oceanicoccus sp.; assembly: GCA_965661375.1. Taxonomy (GTDB): domain Bacteria; phylum Pseudomonadota; class Gammaproteobacteria; order Pseudomonadales; family Dasaniaceae; genus Oceanicoccus. Next base: position 156,481 of record CBFIDJ010000010.1, read on the forward strand.
GATTGCGCCGGTGTATTCAGATCCGCCTTGGTTTTTAGGGCGGCATAGGCCGTATCATCATTGCTACTGGCGAAAAAGGGAGCCTGTGGCGTTGCTACGGATTCATTATGGCAATTGCTACAGAAGGTTCGCGTCAAGGTCAGCAAATCATCAATTTCGCCACCCAAGGCCTGTGCATCGGCCACTTCAGCTGGAAAGAATTTAATTTCCGCATCGGGGCTGTAAATGGTGCGGGGTGAGAGCGATACCAGACTCACTCCCTGCGAAGCGCCACTAGCCCAGTTTTCGATATAACCGGTAATAGTGACGGCACAGGTTGCTGCACGATCAGACCCCAACCAGCACTGGTGGCCGCCGGCAACTTTATTCACCAGCGCAGAAGAGGAAGGTTCCACCAGATTGACCAAAGCCTTGGCGGTCTGCCAGGCCAGATTGACATCGTCGCGGTTTACAAAGTCGATGGAGCCGGATTCACCTCCCGGTGTATGACAGCGACCACAGCGATCCTCCGTGACCAGATTATCGTAAAAGGCGGTTTTGAAACTTTGCACGTCAGCGCTTTGCGGCGGATCGCCATCGTAGACAAACACCGTATCACCACCACCGCCACTGGTATCGACAACCCGATCACTGCCACCGCCACCACTGCCACCACTACAGGCAGCCAGTGTCAGCGAGAGCAGGGCCAGACAGACAATGCGAACCGGATTGAACGTTATGCTTATGGGCTTATTCATCACGCTCACTCCTTATAGGTGATCAGTACAGCTGGCGGCAACACGGGCAAAATTCTGCTTCATGTTGTAGTCCGCCAGAAAGTTGCTAACCAGGCTGTCCAAATCACTTCGGTCATCCTCGGTTGGCTCCCGGTCGCAGACGCTGCGAAAGACTTTTTTCACCTGACACACAGCAAAGGCTCGCGTATTTGCCAACTCTCGCCCCATTGAGGCGGCGCCATCACCCTCGGAATAAGCCGGGTTGATCGCCATATCGATAGAGCTGCTGTTAGAGGCCGGCTGCAACCAGCCTATGCGCGCACTGTTATCGCCCAATCGCCAGTAATTTGTCCAATGGTCATTGGGGGTGATATAGCCGGGCTGAAAATTATTCTCGTTGATATGGTATTTGCCCTGCACCTGGCCCGGGGTATATACGAGATAGCCGTTTTCACGCCGCTCCTCTTCAGTCAGGTCAGGCTCATCGGACATCGAGGGGTAGTATTCGTAATAGGCAAAGGCCTGCGCCATCGGATCCATGCCACTGTGA
>CBFIDJ010000011.1:0-140487 GCA_965661375.1 Oceanicoccus sp.
TACACAGTCGCCTGATCGCGGCCAAAAACTAACGGTGTTTACAGCGAGGGCTGTTTGAGCCCAAAAAGATTGAGTATCTTTTTCGGCGAGTTTATTCGCTACGCTCACCCTGCGGGTCGCCTGTTCAGGCGTTCAACGTCCTGAAGGACTTTTGTGGGCAAGCAAAGAAGAAGCAGCTCGCCCGGCTGGGCGAAACAGCCAGTTATAAGTTTTTCTGGATGCCCGCCAACGCGGGCATGACGGGCCATAGATCATTCCGAAGATTTTTATTCGGTCTGCAAAACTTCCAATTCACTATTCAACTCCAGCCACTCTTCTTCCTGCTGTTCCTTTAGCTGGGTAAGTTGTCCCTGTTCTTGCAATAGCGCTTTGAGCTTGTCCTTATGCTCCGCATCATAAATTGCGCTGTCACTTAGCGCTTGCTCAACTTTGTCGAGAGAGCTGTCAGTCTCTTCCATCTGCCGTTCGATTTTTTTAATGGCGTTGGTCAGCGGCTGCAGTTTTTTGCGTAGTTCGGCGGCCTGCTGGCGCTGTTCTTTTTTGTTATCGGTTTTGGCGGGGTTGCTGGTTGTTGAATTATTGGCAGAGGTTTTACTTGCTGAGGAATTACTGTCAGTCGTGTCCTTGTTTTTACTTTGCGCCAGTAACCAGCGGGTGTAGTCATCCAGGTCGCCATCAAAGGGTTGCGCCTTGCCATCGGCAATTAATAAAAACTGATCGACGGTATTGCGCAGCAGGTGACGGTCATGCGACACCACCACCACGGCACCCTCAAAGGATTGCAGGGCGACGGTCAGGGCGTGACACATTTCCAGGTCGAGGTGGTTGGTCGGTTCGTCCAGCAAAAGCAGGTTGGGTTTTTGCCATACCACAATGGCCAGTGCCAGCCGCGCTTTTTCGCCGCCGGAGAAATGCCTGATCGATTCCAGTGCCATATCACCGTGAAAGTTAAAGCCACCGAGAAAATTGCGAATGTCCTGTTCGCGGGCTTCCGGGCTTAAGCGCTGAATGTGCAGGGCCGGGCTGGCATCCAGGTCCAGTGCCTCTAGCTGATGCTGGCTGAAATAACCCAGTTTTAAATTTTCGCCTTTGGAAAATTCGCCCGCTAGCAGTGACACTTCGCCAGCCAGTGATTTAATCAGCGTCGACTTGCCGGCACCGTTAGCACCGAGCAGGCCGATACGGCTGCCGGGGTGAATACTGAGCTGCACCTTATCGACAATCACTTTTTCGGTGTTGTTTTTGTCGGTGTAGTCTTTATCGGTGTTGTCTTGTTGCGCCGCGCGATAACCCAGTGCGGCATCACTCAGGTTGAGCAGCGGGTCGGAAAACCGGTCCGGCTCCGGGAAGGAAAAGTCGAAGGGCGAATCCACATGGGCGGGGGCAATGTCCTCCATGCGGGCCAGCTCTTTCAGGCGGCTCTGGGCCTGCTTGGCTTTGGTGGCCTTGGCTCGAAAGCGGCGCACAAAATCATTGATCTCCGCCTTGCGCTGTTGCTGTTTCTCAAAGCTGGCCTGCTGTTGTGCCAGCCGCTCGGCGCGCTGACGTTCAAAGGCGGAGTAATTACCCTTGTAGCTATTTAACCGCTGGTGTTCGATATGGACAATGCCCTCGCAGACGCTGTCGATAAAATCGCGATCGTGGGAGATCAACAACAGGCTGCCCTGATAGCGTTGCAGCCACTGTTCCAGCCAGAGCTCGGCATCCAGATCGAGGTGGTTGGTGGGCTCGTCGAGTAATAACAGATCGGAGGGGCTCATCAGTGCCTGCGCCAGATTGAGCCGAATGCGCCAACCACCGGAAAAGCTATTGGCGGGCTTGCTGGCGTCGGCGAGTTTAAACCCCAGCCCCTGCATTAATTGTTCGGCGCGAACACGGGCGTTATAACCGTCAATGGTATCCAGTTGTTCATGCAGTGAGGCGAGTTTGTGATGTTGTTCCTGCGCCTCCGCTGCTGCAATTTCCGCTTCTATACGACGCAGTTGCTGGTCACCATCGATAATATAGTCCAGCGCTGGCCGATGGCTGGTTGCCACCTCCTGCGCCATATGCGCAATGCGCCACTGGCTCGGAATGCTGGCCTCGCCGGCATCGGCGCTCAGTTGGCCGAGCAATAATTGAAACAGGCTGGATTTACCGCTGCCATTGGCACCTACCAGGGCAATTTTTTGCCCGGGATGAAAAACAGCGCTGGCCTGCTCTAGCAGAAACTTGCTGCCTCGTTGTAAGCTTATCGAATCGAGTTTAATCATGGCGCGCATTATAAGGAATAGGGCTTTTAACAGCAGCTTCTTTTCACAAAACTCCTTTTCAATAAAGCCCTGTGACGGGTTGGAAAACCTTTATGACTGGAAACCCTCTGTGGACTTATTCGGTCTCGGTGTATGAGAAGCCGGGCGTTTCGACGCAGTTAATACAGCTGCAGGATGATTTCGGCGCGGACGTTAATTTATTACTCTGTGCCTGCTGGCTGGGGCAGCAGCAGGTATTAATCAGTTCGACGCAATGGACAGTGTTGATAAAGGCCTCCGCCAAATGGCGGGCTGAGTGTATTTTGCCCTTGCGATCAGTCCGGCGATTTTTGGGGGACTATGTTTCTGGAGGCCATGTTTTAGGAGGCTATGTTTCAGGAGGTGATGCTTCGGGCGGCGATGCTATGGGTAGCTATGACCGATCGGACAATTTTTACCAACAGCTCAAGGAGTTGGAGCTGGAGGCCGAGCGCTGGCAGCAGGATTTACTCTATCAGGCGTTACAGGCTCTGCCGATGGATGTGTGCGGGCAGGTAACTGAGCAGTGTATCCAACATAACTTGCAATCGTACTGTGACTGCCTGCCCGGTGTGGAGTGGCAGGATATGTCAGTGGGGTTATCGGATTTTTTAGTAGCGGCAAGAGCCCAATCCATAGAGGCGCTATAGCGTATTCGAGCCACCGCTTAAGTCATCAAATCAATAAGTCTGACTGCCAAAGCAAGGCAGGGTATACCGGCGCCAATTGATGAACAGAGAGCGTTGACAGCAGGCCACCGAAAGCAGGGGCCTTAAAAGTCAAACAAACTGACAATTTCATTGCCGTCCTTTTCCTTGGCCTTTTCCTGTTTAACTTCTTCTTCCAGTTTTTCCAGCGGATCTTCAACCAGACTCTGTTCGACCCGATGAACCACCGGCTTTTTCACCGCGGGATCAACGGCTTCCGGCTCTGGTGCGGGTTGCGGCTGGATATCGGCATCCAGTATCGCCTCCTTCAATTGCTCTTTAAGCGCAGCTGCCTGTACTTCAGTCTGTGCTGATGGCTTTGTCGCTTTTGCCTTGGAGGAGGTTTTATCGGCCGCTTTGGCTGTTGGGCTTGGTTTAGTCGGTGACTTCTTTGTGGTGACTTTCTGCGCGGTGACTTGTTTAGTCGCAGGCTTTTTGGCGGGTGCCTTTTGCCTGGCGGGTGTTTTGGTTGAAACCGCCTGCTTTTTCGCCGCTGAAGCTTGTGTTTTAGTCGCCGACTTTTTACGGGTCGTGGCGGAGGCTTTTTTCTTCAGCGCTGGTTTGTTAACCGCGACTTTTTTGCTTGTCTGGGTTTTTGTGACAGCTGCTTTTTTGGCAGTCGATTTTTTAACGGCTGCTTTTTTCGCTATGGTTTTTTTCTTTGGGGGTGCCTTTTTAGCGGGTGCCTTCTTGGCCGGCGCTTTTTTGGTTGGCGTTTTTTTGGCCGTAGCGACCTTTTTGGTTGGCTTTGCTACAGTTGCTTTCTTAGCGGCGGTTTTCTTGGCAGTGGATTTCTTAACGGCTAATGTCGACTTGGCTGGTGGCTTTCTGCCTGCTGATTTTTTAGCCACGGGCTTTTTAGTAGCTTTAGCTTTTTTGGGCGCAGTTTGGGTTTTAGCGGCCTTCTTAACGGCGGTTTTTTTGCCTGCAGCCACTTTTTTGGCCGCAGGAGCTTTCTTCACGGGCGCTTTTTTCTTTACCGGCGCTTTTTTAGCGGCGTTTTTTTTGACTGCCACCTTCTTAGTGGAGGCTGTTTTTACCGGAGCCTTTTTCTTCTCGGGTGCTTTCTTTTTTGGCGGAGCCTTTTTTGCTGCTGCTTTTTTGGCCGGCGTTTTTTTATTGTTGCTTGCCATGGATCATAACCCTTTGTTTTCCCTGATATTTAAATAGTATAGCTAATATGGCAGTATCGTCTAGAAACTGATCAGTTATAGCATTAGTCGAGCCGTTTGGCGAGAGTATAGTCCCGTAGCAAAAGTATAGATTATAGATCGTTGTATATAGATTGCTTAACCGCAGGATGCGTGATTGTTGCGATGTTGGCAGTTCTTACTAAAATGTTGAACTGAATTCACAGACGCTGAGTACGGGCCGACCGATAATGGCCTCCAGCAGTGATAATTGAATGAGTGTTAACAGGCCCCGGGGAACTCCCACATGAAAAAGTTTACTAAGCTGCTGATATTTATCGTCGTGCTGCTGGGGCTGGCATTACCCATGTTTTTGAAAGGGCCGGACGGTAAACCGATTATGGCCCTGTCCGACTGGGTGCCTGATGTCGATCAGCAGGTACTGGATATGGATAAGCTCGGCAGCAGCCTGGAGCAATTGACCTCCGGTGCTGGCGGGGAGTCACCATTCACTGCACCGCAGACAGCCGATGAACCCTCGACAAAAGTCGTGGCGGCAAAATCAGGCAGTGGCAGCAGAATGTATAAATGGCAGGACGAGAAGGGTCGCTGGCATTTCTCCTCGGAAAAACCGCCACAGCATATACAGGCTGCCGAGGAGGAGTTGCCCGAAATGGAAAACTTGATGGAAGCCCCTGTCAAAGCAGAGGAGAACAGTAGTACCATAGGCCTTCCCGGTGGGTTCTCCTTATAAATAACACTCTCCCACAATTTGAACATCCATTCATCTACCGCAATAAAACAGGATAAATAATGAAACAAAAACTTTTTTTGGCCGTTGCTATCAGTGCGGCACTGATCGCTTGTAAGCCTCAGGAACAGGCTGATTCAGAAGCCGGTGAGATTAAACTTGATACTGCTGAAAAGCGGGTTAGCTATGGCATGGGCGTTGGTCTGGGCCAGCGACTGAAGCAGGAAACCTTCTCCCTGGATGTGGATGTGTTCGCACAGGGTGTTAAAGACGCGGTGGGTGATGGCGAGCAGCTGATGACCCAGGAAGAAATCATGAAAGAAATGCAGGCCTTCCAACAGCAGCAAATTGCCAAGCAGCAGCAAGAGATGGAACAGCTGGCGGAAAAGAACAAGGCCGAAGGCGAAGCTTTCCTGGCTGAAAACAGTGAGAAAGACGGTGTAGTCACCACTGAAAGTGGCCTGCAGTATCAGGTGATTTCCGAAGGTGATGGTCCAACCCCTTCAGCCACAGACACGGTTGAAGTGCACTATGCTGGCACTCTGCTGGATGGTACCGAGTTCGACAGCTCTTACAAGCGCGGCGAAACGGTCAGCTTTCCGGTTAACGGCGTGATTCCCGGCTGGACTGAGGCCTTACAGCTAATGCCCGTAGGTTCACACTGGAAACTGTTTATCCCTGCTGATCTGGCCTATGGCCCCGGTGGTACTGGCGGTGGTCCAATCGGTCCTAATGCGACATTGATCTTTGAAGTCGAGCTAAAAAGTATCGTCGATGAAGGGTCAGCCGAAGGCTGATATTTGCTGAGCACCGTTCAGACAAACAGAAAGTCAGGCAAACAGAAAGGGCTGCTTATCGCAGCCTTTTTTTATTGATCCCCGATTATTGATAACCCTGCGTCATCGCGAAGCGCGGTTTTGCGCTGTGGCGATCCAATGTTTGCTCCGTGTTAACAGGCTAAATGGATTGCTTCGCTACACGCCGTTTCGCTCGCAATGACTCTGGTAGGGGACGGCTATTAGGTAGGTTACGGCTTTGCCGCGAATTAACGCTTGAGCCGGTGCAGAAAGCCGTTGGAAGCGATGGCGTAGTATTGATTATCGCGACTGCTGAAACTGACCGCCGCGATGGCGGCGCCAGTGGGTTTCCAGGGATCACGTTTGGGGACGGTCCAGTGGGCCAGTTCTTTTAGCTTACGCGCATCCCACAGTTGTACTTCGCGGTCTGAGCTGCCGGTCAATAAGAGCTGGTTGTCACTGGAAAAACGGGCACTGATAAAGGTTTGTCCCCGGCGGATGGCGGTGGCTTTCAGCGGCAGCTTGCCCACGGCCTTGCCGGTGCTGGTATCCCAGATCACGGCCTTGTCATACTTGGCGACGGTCAGTGCACGGCTGCCATCGGCGGAAATCGCCACGGTGACCACTTCATCTTCGTGCTGCCAGTTAAATAACTCCTTACCGGATTTTACGTCCCAGAGCTTGGCGGTTTCATCTTCGGAACCGGTGACGGCCAGCCGGCCATCATGGCTTAAAGCCACCGAACGGACTCGATCGTCATGGTAAAAGGTACGTTGAATGCCGCCTTTTTTTACGTCAAACAGTACTGCGCTGTAATCTTCCAGCCCCAGCAGGGCATAGTTGCCATTGGGGGTCAGGTCGATGGACATGACTTCATTGGGAGCGGTCCAGAAGGTGATGGCGGCGCCGGTGATGGTATCCCACAGCACCATGGTCTGGTGATCGGCAGTCAATGCAAAGCGAGCGTCGGGAGAAAAGCCGCTGGCAATTATGTTGCTGTATTCGCCCTTTTTGTGATTCCAGCTGAACAGACGCTGGTCTTTCTCGGTGGCCCAGAGGCTGCCGCCGTGGGTGATGGAGCCAATAACGCCGAGCTTGCCATCCTCAGACAGTGCAGCGCTGTAGGTACCCTTAACGGCCAGTTCCCAGCTTTTATCGGGATCCATGCCCGTATCACAAGCTGACAGCATGAGCGATAGCAGGATCAACCACAAAGAGGGGGTGGGGTGAAACCGGCGGAAATGTACTAGCAGTTTAAGCATGTGCAATATCGCTGGCGGTTTATAAGGGTTGCGTACTAACGGTTATCAAAAGGGGAGAACACGCTTAGCCCTATGCAAACAGTTAGTCGTTTAGAGAAAGACTCCCGTACCACCCTGTTATCGGCGGCCCGGGGAAAACTTGACCCTGCCTGGGATTTACGCCACCAGTTCGCGGTGGGCTTCGTGCAGCGTATCGATTAGTTGATCTTCCAGTTCAAAACGGGCTTCGAGGATCTCACCCAGTTTGGATAAATTTCTGGGCAGCTCGTCAATTTCACCTTCAGCCTCGGCGTAGTGGTCATGAAAGTGCATCGCGGTTTCGGTGGTAGCGGTAATCTGTGGCATCAGCGATTTGGCCAGCTCGGCACTGCCGTCGGCAAAGGCTTCGGCCTCGCGAATCAGCTCGTAGTAGACTTCAAAATGGCCCGAGGACAGGTAATCCACTAATTGTTCGCAGAAATTCAGCAGCCGGGTATTGGAGCTGTCCGGTTGGCTATTTAACTCATGAACGCCGCTGAGGGCACAAAATTCCACAATAACGGCTTGTCTGGCTTGCAGCCAGCGCTCAATCAGAGCGTTTACACCCGTCCAGCGTTCTTCGATAGTGCAATTGTCCAACATAATGTCTACTCCACCTTGTTATGGCTGTTGTCATGGAAAGTATTCGGGGCGGCACGGTGTTTTCTGGCTAAATTCTCATCAAAATAACAAAAATCTTGCGCCGTTTTCGACATGCTGACTCAAATATAAGTTAGAAATCTTTTAAGAACAAGCTTTAAGTCAAGGAATTTGTTGGAAAAATTACTTTTTCTGTTGGCTGGTATGGCTCGAGCGCTGCTTCCGCTCATCCTATCCGTTAGCCACAACCCGCCTATCCCCCTTCTATCCTAAAATCCAGCTCGCAATCACTGGAATCAGAATAGCACTGAAGGCACCCGTTAAACACATCGCCAGGCTGGAAAAGGCCCCGGCGGTTGGATTGAGTTCAAAGGCGCGGGCGGTACCCATACCGTGGGCGGTGATGCCCAGACAAAATCCCCACATTTTAGGATCCTGAATTTTCAGCAGCCTGAACACCAACGGAGCCAGAGCGATGGAGATAACCGCGGTCAGTGCCACGCAGCCAGCAGCGAGGCTGGCTAGCCCACCGATTTCTTCGGCCAGCTCCATGGCGATCGGGGTGGTGACTGATTTTGGCGCCAGCGACAGCATGGTGCTTGGAGTTGCGTCCAATAGATAGGCAATAGCAACGGCGGAGCCCGCGGCAAAGGTGGCACCGGCCGTGCAGGTCAACAGGATCGGCAAGGCCATTCTGCGGATCAGATGAAATTGCTGATAGAGCGGCACGGCCAGAGCCACCGTTGCCGGGCCCAGCCAGAACAGTAGTAGCTGGTTGCTGTCGAGATAACTGGCGTAGCTGACATTCAGCTGGGGTAGTAGCAGTGCGACCATGCTGGCACCGGTGATCGTCGGGTGCAGCAGTGGAAACTGGTTGAGGCGACGATACACAACATTGCCCAGAGCGAAAGCGGCTACCGAGAGGGTGAGAGCAAATAATGGACTGCTGACCAGTTCACCATACCACTGCAGTTTGAGGGCTTTGTCGGCCTGTAGGCTAAGTTGCTGAACTAAATCATCAAGCATAAATGATGCTACTCCTTACTGCGGCTGAGCCATTTCATCAGCAGGCCGTTAAAGATTAAGGAGAGCAGGGAGCCGATCACCACAGCGGCGAGAATGGCAAGCCACTGCTGATTGTAGGCAGAGCCGAGAAAAAACAGCCCGGCTGAAGCGGGTAAAAACAGCAGGCCCAATAACGGAATCAGCGCCTGACTGCATTTGGCGATACCTTCCGGTGTGCCACGCGCAAGGCACAGGCCGATAAATAAAATAAACATGCCAATCACCGATCCCGGCAGCGGCAGCTGCCAGTAGGCTTTAATCGCTTCGCCTGCAGTTTGGCACAGTAGTAAGACCAGTAAACCGTATAGCCAATTCATACTGTGTTTCAGGCCCTGCGCAGCAATTGCCAGAGGTTGGCCGCAAACAGCCCAACAAAACAGGCGAGTGACCACTCACCCATGCTGAAGCCCAGGAAACTCCACACGACTTCTGCACAGTTACCATCGCCGCGAATCATGGTCATCAGGGTCTCACCCAGCGGAAAAGTCTCCAGCATATACTCCAGGTTGGGGCCGCAGGCCGGTACCTGATCTGGTGGCAGGTGCTGTAACCAGACCTGCCTGCCCGCTACAGCCATCCCACCGAGCGCACTCAGGCCGCCCAGGGTGGCGTAAACTCGGTGCTTGCGCTGAAGCACCACAGCGATTAATGCGAACAGTCCGATCATGATATAAAACAGCCTCTGGGTCATGCACAATGGGCAGGGTTCCAGATATTCATAATATTGGGTATAAAGTGCATATCCCATCAAGCCGATAGTGCTAAAGAGTATCAGCATATTGGTTTGGCGGATGCTCGGAATAGTGAGTGCTGACATTGTGGGCTCCTGAATTGCAGCGAGTAACATTAGGGCAAAGTGTTAGTGCCTGTCTACACTATAAAGGCGATTATGCCGCTGCTAACTAACAGATAGACGAAGATCGCCGCACTAAACCCAATAATCTATACGCTAAACCCAAATAGGGGCCGAAATAAATGTCGACAAACAGGGCCCGATAGCCGGAGTAATTATGTTGCAACCAACCTGGGATTTCCTTTCTGTGTTCAATGGCGCGGGGTTTAGTCAAATTTTGCTATTTAGAGCCACGCTGGCCAGAACGGTACTAACCAGCGTCGCGCTAGCCAGAATCGCGCTAAGTAGGACCGTGGCCATATTATTAAGTTGCCTGCTGCTGGCTGGCATCGTTGGCACTGCACAGGCCCAGGAAGAAGAGGGTGAGGGTGGCGCTCCCGGTTCGGTCAGCTACCTGGACCTTAAACCGGCCTTTATCGTCAACTACGGCGGCACCGGTAGGCTCCGCTATTTAAAAACCGATATCGCGCTGCGCCTCGGCGGGGGGCCGGCGGGCCAGAGTCAGATTCGACACCATATGCCCTATGTCCGCCATACCATTGTCATGCGACTAAGTCGTGCCACCGAGGAAGAGCTATCCTCCATGGAGGGTAAGGAGCTGTTGCGCCAAAGTATCCTCGAAGAGGTCAGGGATATGCTGATCCGTGAGGAGGGTGAGCACTTTGTGGATGACCTGCTGTTTAATTCCTTTATTGTGCAGCGTTAAAAAGTCCAGAAATAAGCCGTTTTGTAGTGGTCATCGCTCAAAACTCCGCTCTTATTACGTTTACATGACTTTGCAGCTCGGGGTAAAAGGTCAGAAATATCTGTTCCAGTTCTTTATATGACTTCTGCATTTCCTCGGCGGCGTCGACTAGCGGGTTTGCCCGTCGCAGGCGCTGATGGATTCGCTGTAAGGTGGCTTCCACGGTCTGCCAGTGTTGAAAACTTTCCAGTACCTGATAGCGCGCCAGATTCTCCGCCTGCCGTTTTGCCGCGCCGGTCAGTTCATTGCTGCTCAGACACAGGCGGTAGGTTTCGTCACTAAAGGCTTCAAGCGATTGGGGGTGAAAACGGAGCCAGTGGCGATTGAGAAAATGGTCAAAGGCAACATCGGTCATAATGCCGGCAAAGCGTCGGTACTCCGGTGCGAACAGGCGCTGGCATTGCTTCTGGCAAACATGTTGATCGGTAAAAGCGTCGATTTTGCGGTGCAATATGATGCCCTGCTCAATCGCTGCAGGATGTTGGCCTTTGAGCGGGCCTTTCACGTAGTCCCCCAGCAACGCGCCCAGCATTAAGCCGTTATCGCCGTGGCTGAGATGGAAGTGGGCCAGATAATTCACGGCGTGGGTTGGTCCTGGGGCCTGTTGACACTATTTGGATGGTCGCTGTTGCGGTTTTTGAGCCGCAACCCGAAGGGCTGGGGCCATCTTTGCGCCCCGCTGCGTTTTCAGTCGCTTATGTGGTGTCGCCACACTGTACTCCTTCCGCCTTGCTGGACACCAAAATGGCTTCCAGCAGCAATAATCCAAATAGTGTCAACAGGCCCTAGCTCAGTGCATATTCCAGCGTATTGTACTGCTGGTAGTAATTCGCAAGATAGTCGTCAAAACTGAGTGTATCGGCCGCTTCAATTTGTTGCTGCTGACTCAGGGATTCGGCGGACTGTTCGACAAAGTGTTGTTGCCGTTCGGGACTCAGTGGACGTTCCCGAAATTGTTGACCGTGCTGGCGGGATAAGTCCATGGTGAAACCGAAGTAGGATTGATTCTGTTGACGCATATCGGCGAGAATTTTGGCAGAGGGCGTCAGCGATGGATTAGCTATTTTCTCCCGTTGCTGCTCGCATACTCGCTGATAATCATTGCCACCATGGGCGGCGTCGAGCTGCAGGGCGACCTGTTCAATACGGTCGAGCAATCGATTGCCCCAGTCCACCAGCCCGCGAGGCCCCTTGCGGGTTTCCAGTTGCAGGCCGGGTTCGCGCCCCTTATTCACCACGGCTTTGAGATTGCGGTTGATACGGCCGCGATCGGCGTCATCACAGGCGGGGCTGGTTTCCGCGAGGCAGTAGAGCAGGAAGCAGTCGATAAACCGGATCTGGTCGGCATCAATACCCAGCGGCAGATAGGGGTTTACGTCGATGCATCTCACTTCGATATATTCTACGCCGCGTTCTTTCAGCGCGCCCAGTGGCGTCTCGCCGGACCGGGTGACACGTTTGGGCCGAATCGGGCTGTAGAACTCGTTTTCGATCTGCAATAGCGCCGTTGAGAGCTGTTGGTATTCGCCGGCGTTTTTCAGGCCGATTTTTTCATAGGCGGGGTGGGTATTGGTAATCGCCTTGCGCAGGGTGTCGATATAGCTTTCGATGCTGTTGTAGCAGATCTTGAGCCCTTCCTGTGCCGAGCTTTGGTAACCGAGATCCCCCATACGCAGGGCCGTGGCATAGGGTAGATAGACGCTGTGCTCATCAAAAGCCTGCAATTGGTGTTTGCGGCTGCGCAGAAAGGAATTACACACCGCAGGGGAGGCACCGTAGAGATAAACCAGCAGCCAGGAAAAACGACGGAAATTACGTATCAGCTTAAAGTAAGAGTCTGTCACGTAGTCCTGCAGTGGTCGTTTATCGTAATCCAGCTGCTGCAGGGCCTGCCACAGTTCTTGGGGCAGGGAAAAATTGTAGTGGATCCCGGCAATCGTCTGCATCACTCGGCCGTAACGGTGACCCAACCCCTTACGGTATGCGGTTTTCATCTGGGCAACATTGGAGCCGCCGTATTGTGCCACCGGAATGTCGTCGTCACCGCCCACCATACAGGGCATGCTCGCAGTCCACAGCTGCTCGTCGCCCAGCTGTGAATAGACATAGCGGTGGACATCATCCAGGCATTGCAGGCTCTGGTCGATTCTGGTGGCGACCGGAGTGATGAACTCAAGCAGTGCTTCGGAGAAATCAGTGGTGATATAGGGGTGGCATAAGGCAGAACCGAGGCCCAGAGGATGCGGTGTTAGTGCCAGTTTGCCCTCTGGGCTGACCCGTAAACTCTCCTTTTCGAGCCCCCGATTAATGGAGCTTAGACTTGCACGGTGCTGGCTGCTGGAAAAAAGCTCCAGCCGTTCGGTAAATTGATCCGGCAAAACAGGTACTCCATCGATAGGGCAGACCACACTATGGGGTTATGTGGGGGTTGTTTCAAGGGGAGCGACCGTTAAAAAACGCTTAATAAAGCTCGGGTCAAAGTTCAAGTTAGTGCTCAGGGTTTTTTCAGGGGGCTGAGCAGCCAATCCCCATACATACGCCAGTCGCTGACCAGGCTGTAAAAGGGGTGGCCAAAAGTAGCAGGGGTGTTTTTCTCAAAAGCAAAGTGCCCAATCCAGGAGCAGCCATAGCCAATAACCGGCAACAATAAGAGACTCCACAGCGGGAGATAACCCAGCAAAATCAGCACCAGACCAGCCAGCACCAACGTCAGGCCCAGATAATGAAAGTAGCGACAGACAGGATGGCTGTGCTGGCTCAGGTAAAAGGTGTAAAACTCGGCAAAAGTCTTAAATTCAGTTTTCATCGCAGGCAATCATATCTATGCTTACTTGAATCGGTTGAACGTGCTGAATTTAGTCTAGCGAAAGGCGGTGAAGAATGGAATTTGAAAACTATCTAAAAATACTGGCAGCAAAGGAAGGCTCAGACCTTTATCTCAGTACCGGCGCACCACCTTGTGCCAAGTTTGAAGGTGTGCTGAAACCGCTGGATAAAACCGGCATGGTGCCGGGCCAGATCAAAGAAATTGCCTATCAGCTGATGGATGCCAAGCAGCAGCAGGAGTTTGAAGAGGAGCTGGAGATGAATCTGGCGCACTCGATTCCCGGGGTGGGTCGCTTTCGCATTAATATCTTCAAGCAGCGCAATGAAATATCCATCGTGGCGCGCAATATTAAAATCGAAATCCCCAAATTTGACGACTTGAATTTACCGGAGGTGCTAAAGCAGGTCATTACGCAAAAACGCGGGTTGGTATTATTTGTTGGTGCAACGGGTTCCGGCAAATCCACCTCACTGGCGGCGCTGATTGACCACCGCAATAGCACCAGTTCCGGCCATATCATCACCATCGAAGACCCGGTGGAATTTGTCCATCGTCACAAAAAGTCAGTGATCAACCAGCGGGAAGTGGGTGTCGATACTCGCAACTTTCATAATGCGTTGAAAAACACGTTGCGGCAGGCCCCCGATGTGATTTTAATTGGCGAGGTGCGCGACCGCGATACCATGGAGCACTGCCTGGCCTTTGCCGAAACAGGTCATCTCGCCATTTCGACTTTGCACGCTAATAATGCCAATCAGGCGCTTGATAGAATTATCAACTTCTTTCCGGAGGAGCGCCGGCCACAGTTATTAATGGATCTCTCATCTAATATTCAGGCTTTCGTTTCCCAGCGCTTGATACCCTCGGTCGATGGCAAGCGCGTCGCCGCGGTAGAAATTCTGTTAGGCACTCCGACCATTAAAGAAAAAATCCTGCGTGGTGAATTTGAAGAAATCAAAGCTATTATGGAAAAATCCGAAAACCTTGGCATGCAAACTTTTGATACCGCGCTGTTTAAACTGCACAAAGAAGGCAAGATCACATTAGAAGAAGCGATTAAAAATGCCGACTCTGCCAACAACCTTCGACTGCGCGTTAAGCTCAGCGATGATGGCGCAATAGATACCCCCAAAGAATCCTCCGGCGCCGGTGGTTTTAATTTAAGCCTGGAAGAAATTGAAGAAGATAATAAACCCGATGAACCGCCCCCGGAAAATCCGTTTATGACTAAGCGCTGACTAGCATATTGATGACTAAGCCAGACATAAATCCCGCGGCACATTCCAGAGCGCGGATTCTACTTTGGATACACTTTGCTAACGGGCAACCAGGGAAGCAACGCGTAGCCAGTTTCGTAGAGGGCGCACTTTTCGTGGCCTCTACGAAACTGAACGGTTTGTTATGCTTTGTCTAGTGCTTGAGAAACATCCGCTATTATATCGTCGATATGCTCAATACCTACAGAGATACGCACCAGGTCTCCGCTTACTCCCGCTTTTGCCAATTCCTCTTCATTTAACTGGCGGTGCGTCGTTGAAGCAGGGTGACAAGCCAGCGACTTGGCATCACCAATATTGACTAAGCGGAGGATCATCTCAAGGGCGTCGATAAAGTTCGAGCAGGCTTGAAAGCCGCCTTCGATACCAAAACTTAAAATGCCAGAGGCCTTGCCACCGGTAATCTTTTTGCAGTTTTCATGAAAAGGGCTATCCGCAAGCGCGGCGTAATTGACCCACTTTACTTTAGAGTGGTTTTGCAAATAGTCAGCAAGTTTCTCAGCATTTTCACAATGACGATCCATTCTTAGGCCCAAGGTTTCAAGCCCCTGTAGAATTTGAAAGGAATTCATTGGTGAAATCGCCGAACCGGTATTTCTTAGTGGCACAACACGGCAGCGACCAATATAGGCAGCCTCACCCAGCGCCTCTGTATAAACCACGCCATGATATGAAGGATCTGGCTCATTGAGGATGGGGAATCGATCTTTATTTGCGACCCAATCAAACTTTCCGGAATCAACAATAATTCCGCCAATGGATGTTCCGTGACCACCAATATATTTAGTCAGCGAGTGCACAACGATATCGGCGCCCAAGGTAAATGGACGACAAAGATAAGGGGTTGCTACAGTATTATCGACAATCAGAGGCACGCCATGTTTATGCGCAATCTCTGCCAGACGACTAATGTCAACTATGTTTCCAGCCGGGTTTCCAATGGACTCACAGAACACAGCCTTGGTATTTTCATCAATTGCATTTTCAAAGCCGTCAAAATCATCGTGTGAAATCATTCGTACTTCAACACCTTGTTTCGGAAGCGAGTGAGCAAAAAAATTGTAAGTACCGCCATACAACTGGCTAGTACTTACTATGTTGTCACCGACTTGCGTAATACACTGGATGGCATAGGTAATTGCCGCCATACCGGATGCTACCGCCAAAGCTGCGACACCACCTTCCATAGCAGCGATGCGCTTTTCCAATACATCAGTAGTGGGGTTCATTATTCGCGTATAGATATTGCCGGGGACTGCGAGGTTGAAAAGATCTGCACCATGTTGCGTATTATCAAAGGTATAGGAGGTAGTTTGGTAAATCGGTACTGCAGCTGCCTTGGTCGTTTCCTCTGATTTATAACCTTCATGTAGAGCAATGGATTCTAATTGCATAATATTTCTCACTTCTTTGGTTGGATTTATGAAGCTGGTTAAGACTTCAATATGAGACAGAATGAAGCGGTGAGCAGGCTACCCCAGGTAGCTCTTTTTTTGTGGGCGACATGATTGGCTTGTTATTTGTGACATTTATTACGAACCATTTTGTAATTAATTAACGCCTGATCTTGATACTTAAGGGTTTGTTCAATTGCAACAGAAAAACCCATGGCCTCGAAAAAAGGACGCGCTGTAATGCTTACATTTGCGTACAGACTTGTGAGCCCATTTGCATTTGCAGCCTGCTCTAGCCTTGCGAATAGTTTGCGGCCTATACCCATGCCTTGGAATTCGCGATGACAGAAAAAATGATCGATAAGTCCGTCGGGCTGAACATCCGCATAGGCTATGATTTTTCCGTCATGAACTACTACATATGGATTAATGTCTCTTATTTTTCGGTAGACGATATTAACATCCAAATCTTCAGGAGACCACGCAGGAAGGTGCGAGTGACCAACGGGAACGTTAACTCGGACGTAAAACCGCGCGCTGATGAACAAGAGCATCATATGAGGCGTAGGCTGAAGGCGAGTTGGCAGAACCTTCCCCGCGAAGTGCTGTGGGGCAATTCGCGAACGCTAATCAGCTAGTGGTTCAATCGGAAAATGACCGTTCGGAGCTAGAATATATGCTCATCGCGGTCACTGTGACTAATATCAGCCCCATCCCCAAAATTTGCGGACCAACCAGGGTCTCGTTCAAAACCACGACGCCGAATAGCGAAGCGGTGACCGGTTCGACCATTGCCACAATTGAGGCCACGGTCGGCGCAGCATGATTTAGTCCTATGACATAAAGAACGAAAGACAATCCCGCGCCGAGCACACCTAGTCCTGCGAAAAGCGGCCAATCTGGTGTGCTCAGGGCGGCAACGGTCTGATTGACATCACCAGGCCAGATAAGAATAGCGACAAGTACCACAAAGGCTATTAAGAGGATCGCCTGCGGACTGCCGTGCGGCGCCGCATACTTGAAGCCGAAAATGAATAGCGCGTAGCACAGTCCGGCAAGCAGACCGGCGCCCACACCGATAGGCGTGACACCGCTCGCGCCAATGTCGTAAATCTGTGTAAGCAACACAATGCCGAGCATCACCACTGCGATTGCAGCCCACTTAAGCGCGGTGGGGCTTTCAAGTTTTAGTGCGAATGACACGAGATATACGAACACTGGGGCGCAGTACATCAACGTAACCGCAACCGCAACGCCTCCCTGTGCGATGCTCACGAAATAGAGCGCGAAGTTGCCTGCTACCCCGATACCGGCAATCACTGACCAAAACCATAATCGGCGATTTGCCAATCCGCTACCGCGCGGGCGCAGCACTAGCCAGACAAGGACAAACAGCAGTCCGATTGCACCCCGGTAGAATGAAACCACGAACGGATCCCAGCCGCCGGCCATAAGTATACCGCCGATCCCTCCTGACAAACCCCAGCAAAGAGCCGCCAGCGCCATTAAAGCTGTACTCGCGCCCACCATTTAATCTCGTTTTTGCATGATGAAATTAAGACAGTTCTTGGCGGCGAATGTTATACCGCTAGGCAAGTCCTTGATCATCAACTTCTATCAAGGCCTGAGCCTGGAAATCAATGAGGAACCTGTGCAGCTCACCCATTCCATAACCGACCGGGCCTAGGGATGGTGGCGTACAACACCGCTAATTCTATTTAATGCTCCAGCCTCTATTTCAAGAACCATAAATGGTTCTTCTGGCACATCATGCTCTCAGCGCATACCGAAAGGCTTGGAGGGTTTAAAGCCAAACTTAGGATAATACTCAGGGTGACCAAGGACAACTATCGGGCTTGCGTCATCTTCTACGAGATTTTCCAGCCAATAATTAATCAGCTTTTTGCCAATACCTGGTTTTGATAAGTTGGCGTAACAGCCATTGGACCTGGACCAAGTGCATGGTGAACCACATCATTATGCATTGTCTGGCTATGGGTAAGTGGTCTATAGAAATAGTATTAGATTTAATCTGAGTGAATAGTGTTAAGAATAACAGGGTTTAGAACAATCGTGTCAAGGATGTTCAGTGGGTTTCCTGTTTATCCAGCATAGACGCTATAACGTATTTCCAGCCGGCAATATCGGTATCTTCGGCCTCGTATAATTCAAAACCGATATTAAATAAATCGCCTTCGGGTCTGACCCATTTGGTCTCTCCCACCAAATAAAGTGTTTGCTCATCATTCCGCCCAAACTCGGCGCAAATGCGGAGGACGGTGCCGACGGCAACTTCCCGATCCATTTGCACCTGTATGCCGTTGGCGGATATGTCTAGGCTGTGGCACATAATGACATTGGCTGGTGAACTTTGGTCAAAGGAGGCAGAGCATATCTCGATAAAGACCGTGGTTTTTTCGTCAATGCGGGATTCACTGCGACGATCGCTGCCTGTATTCATTTGTTATTCCTTGTTCGTAATCCGTTCACCACAGTCTCCAGGGTATTATCAAAATTGCTGCCAATATCGATAAGTTTAGCTGAGCCGTCCAATAAGCGCCGGGCTAATTGCGACCTGTTAAGACTCTCCTGTTTTATGCCTTGCCGATTGACAAAAATATAGTCGCCGGTGCTCTGGATAATAGCAGCCAGTTTACAATGCTCCGACTGGTTTGTTTGCCTGAAGCTGATGATGCCACCAATAGCAAGTTGTGACAGCTGTTGATAGACGGATTTCTCTCGTTGCTCTAACACCTGCTGTTGGCGCAGTTGTTCCTCTTCCTTTCTGGCTTTGAGTTGCGCTGCTTTTTGAGCTTCGGCATGGGCCCTGGCTTCCCGTAGGGCTTTTTCTCTCGCGGCCTGTCTTTCCTGTTCCTGTTGTTGACGCTGTTCGGCTTCTCGAATTGCCTCGGCGGCAGCCTGTTGCCGATGTCGCTTATAACGATCCTGTAAAGTGGTAATTATTTTTTCACCGGTGGCTTGAAATGGGGCACGGCCGGGCAGGGGTACCATTAGCTTTGACGAAAGCAGGTAGGCAAATTCTTCATAATTATATTGAGCGGACTTAATACCAAGAAAGTTGGTAAATAACAACTGCTGTGCCTGAGGTAGTTTTATCGACAGCTTGATACGTTTGTCACTGTGGTCGGAACTGTCAATAAACCATTGGCCTTCGCTGTATTCGCCAGCCTGCTTAACCAGGTTGGAGCTGATGGAAACCTGGCTATTCAGCAGTGGGTCTTTATTTTCGATTAATTGAAAAGCTGCGTAATCCAGCGCAGCGCCTCTTAGAATATTTAAATGCTCTCGCTCGATAGCCGCCAGTTCTTCATCAAGTTTACTGCTGTGGTGAAGCCCGAGGGCAACGCCGCGCAACTCCTCCGAAATCTCAGAGATGGATTGGTAGACATGCTGCTGGTATTCGCTATCGGTTTTATCAAAGGGCTGAAAGCTCCAGATCAGTGTTTCTGTTAACTTTAGTATCTGTCGCCAGCCATCGCTGTCCTTGCCCTGGCTGAGAATCATTAATTGCATAGAGTCTCGCCATGGCCCTTGTAAAAACTGGCTGATAACGGCAGGGAGCTTTTTTCCTGCCATTTGCTGGTTTAGTGTTTTGGCACTGAGTTGTTGTGCGTGCCGTGTGTGTAGTGCACCGGTTTCG
Source organism: Oceanicoccus sp. (assembly GCA_965661375.1). Classification (GTDB taxonomy): domain Bacteria; phylum Pseudomonadota; class Gammaproteobacteria; order Pseudomonadales; family Dasaniaceae; genus Oceanicoccus. The sequence goes on from CBFIDJ010000011.1 coordinate 19,358, forward strand.
GCGTCATAGAGACGTTTTTCCAGTTTGTTTATACGTTGGCTTTCGCCCGCAAAGAATTGCTCCAGTGCTAACAGTTTTTCATCAATACTGTTACTGGCAGGAAGTATAATGTTGCCCAGCTGTTGCAGAAAACGCTCGGCGGCCCTGCCCTGTTCCGGTTGCCAGCCAAGTGCGTTGCTGTAGAGACAATGAATTATTTGGGCGAGGGGGTGTGAATCCTGCCAGGGTAACTGCTGTTGCAGCAGTATCTTTGCGACCACTGGCCGGAAGGCATTTAACAGAGGGTGAAGGCTAGAGTGTAGCCGGCAGTTGATTAAAAAGTTATCAAACAGTTGGTCGGTAAATTTGAGGATGGCCAGTTGTTCATGGTCCAGGCTTTCAACCGCATCCAACAACTTACTGACCGTAAGCAAAATATTTTCTGGCTGGCAAATTTTTTCAGAACTAAGTAAGTCGGTTAGGTTTTCTGGGCTGATTGCCGGTCGCTGTTCATTCTTGCTGGAGGTATAGGTGTGTAGCAGCAAGGCGCGACACTGGCTCCAGTCGCCTTTGATTAAAGCCTCAAGGTCGAGCTCTCCAACGTTTTGTGAGGGCATGTCTTCGGTGGAAGGTTTTTTGGTCGGCATAGATGTATCTTCAATTCAATTACAGCATGAATTGCGTGTGCAATAGCCATGTTGAGAGGTGCTCTGGATATAGCTTCAGGCCACTAGCTTGTCATATAACAGATAAAACAGATAGACCCAAAGGCCGATACCCATTGCCAGTCGCAGATTTTTGGCGCCCGTGCGTTGCCCCTCTTCCCCCTCCCTGAGCAGAGCTTTTCCGGAAATGTTATAGGAGCCACAGGCCGGGCATTTGCCGTCGGGAAATTTGCCGTCGCGGGTGTAGCTGCAATCTTTACAGTGATGTGCCATGTGGGGCCATACAGTTTTTAATATTGGGTACAGCCTTTAACATTAGTGGCAAAGGCTGAGCTTGGCAAACCCAAGTTGCCAGGCTGGCACCTGCAGCGTGACAGCGTTCACAGCGCTGCCATAATGGCCCGAAGTAACATAAACCACAGCAGCAGGCAGCCCAAAGCGTAGCTCAGGAAGCGATGGTTCACATTGTTATAGCTGCACTGAATAATGCTGTGAATATAGCGTAACAGGCAAAATCCCCAGGCAAGATTGAGATACAGACTATCGACCTGTCGGGTCACATATAAATAAATACACAGTACAAAAAAGAGTACCGGTACTTCAAACAGGTTTTTGAAGTTATTCGAGATATTTCGTGTATAGGTCGGTAGTTTTTTATTCAACTCTTCGGGAGTTGCCAGTTCCTGTGCATCGATGCCTGCGGCGGCTATGGCTTTAAAGCGCGTGGCGTACATCGCCAGCCAAACAAACAGGCTCAATAGCAGGAGTGATAGTACCGGTATAAAAATGTGTTGTTGGTCAAAGAGTTCAGTATTCATCGTCATCGTCTCCGGTTTATTTTTGTGGTGGAACTGGGTTATAGCGTTAACTTAGGGGGCGGAAGTTACGGCCAACTCCGCATCGGCCAGTGCCCTTCGAATGGCAGGCAGGTTATAACCCTGTATCACGCGATCGCCAACTTTAATCACGGGCACTCCCTTCCCGCTGATCCGCAGATATTCCTGATAGCCGGTTGCGGATTTTTCGACATCGTATTCGGTGTAGGCAATATTGGATCGTTGAAAATACTGCCGGGCTTTTTCGCAATAGGGACACCATTCGGTGGCGTAGAGCACCACGGCTTCTTCCTCATTGATTGGCGGCCTTGCTTGTTGTGGCTGCAAGACAGTTTGATAGGCAAGAAAGGCGGCGAGCACAATCCCGAGGGTGAGCAGAGCGACTTTCTGGACTATTGTTTTTTGGACTATTATTTTTTGGAGTACAGGGTGAGTGAATAGGGACATAGTGCTTTGAAGGTCGCTTTATGGTTGTAGTATTACGACTGCTGGCTCGCCTGCCTATCCAGCAGCTCACTGGAGCCGGAACCGCAGGCAATAATGGTCCGCAGCGCTTCTTCCACTTTGATATCGGGCAGTATTACTACCAACTCGGGTGCTACCTGATAAATAAATCCTGTGGTGGGGTTGGGGCCGGTGGGAATAAAGATGGTGTACCAGCCATTGCTGTGTTTGCTGGTGACGATGCCGAGCACTTCCGTGGGAACATCGGCCCCGTATAGGCGGGCTTTAACCACCGGGCCCTTGCTGAAGGGCGAGTTGGAGGTATCGCCAAAGAACTGGTTTATAATGTCTTTAACCAGTTTGTAGCCGGGAGCCAGCTTGGCCAGGGTATTGTCAAAGCGATCATGCAGCCACTTGCCAGTGCCGGTGGTGATAATATTACCGACGATAAAGCAGCCCAGCAAAATCAGCAGGATCACCAGCAAGTCGATGATGGGGCCGGGCGCACTGACCCATTTAGTCAATGGGTCCGTCAGTGGTTGGATTAATTCGGAGACGGTGTAAAACGCCCAGCGAAAGGCAAAAAATATAATGACAGCGGGAGAGATAACCAGTAATCCACCGATCACTGATTTCTTAATAAAATTGTTAAAGCCCTGCATGGTGAATCTCAACCGCGATAAATGGGATGACGATTATGCCAGGCCCAGTAAGTGTGCCCCAGTGAATGTGAGCCAGTAAATTTAGACAGGTTCTAGACCGCACGTGCCAATTCAGGTTCCTGCTGCTGGCTGACTACACTATACAATTCTCCCAGTGCCTGATCGACTTTATCATAGGCCTGGCGCAGCCTCGGTTCCTGCTTTAGCAATAAATGATTACCCAGAATCTGGTTTAGATAACCGGAGGCTCTGGCCGCCTTGCTGACATAGTCGGCCTGCAGGCTACGGCTGTCCAGTTTTAACTTCTCTTCAACCAGTCTGGCCTTGCCATTGAATAGGCGTTCCTCCAGGACCGGCATTCGCAAGGCACTCAAAAAGGAGTGCAGGTCATTACGTAGCCCCGATTCGCTAATGCCCAATGGCTCTACCGGTGTGTGGTTCCAGCAATCAATCCTGCCATCCTGCGAATAATACACCTCATGAATCTGGTAGGTGATTTCCTGAGTCTGGTGGCATTGCTTTTTAATTACGCGATAGTTCCAAGTGGTCATGGCGGCTTACCTGTTTTCTCTATTGGCCTTTCTCTATTGATGCCGGGGCCATTGCATAGGCTTTAATTCAATAGTAGATCAGATACAGCGCCTGACAAGAAAAATTAATAAATTTCATGAGCTTGAGAGGCTTAGTTAAAGTGATAGATAGGATTTAAAGCTATAAGAAGTGGGCTGTTGTGGGAGTAGGAGCCTTAGCGGATCAGCTTCAGTAGTCGGTCGATAATCCGCTCCAGTTGCTGTAAAGACTGGCACTCTTCACTGAAATGGCAGGCTGACTGGTAGCGGTTCATCTCCGAGTCACCGGTGCCCCAGGCGCTTTTGCGTTCTGGATTCAGCCAGATCACAGTTTTGGCCCGGTTGTAGATCGACTGCAGAATATCCAGTCGTGGATCGCCGTGGTTATTGCGGCCATCGCCAAGAATAATTATCGTGGTGTTGTTATCGATCTTGTCGAGACAGCTAGTAGCGAAATCCTGCAGCGAGCGACCGTAATCGCTACCGCCCCGCCCCCAAAGCTCAAAGGCCTGCTCGATAGCATCGGCAGCCTCTAGCCTTTCGAACAAGTCACTGACTTCGCCGGCACAGTTTGAAAAACAAAAGCTACGCACTCGAGGTAGCACATCGCTCAGGCTGTATAAAAACAGCAGCAAAAAGCGGGTATAGGCGGCGACAGAGTTGCTGACATCACAGAGCGCGATCAGTTTGGGTTGGTCTTTGCGCTTTTTCTTCCAGTAGGTTTCAAACAGAATGCCGTCGAGGTGGATGTTTTTACGCAGGGTTTTGGCCACATCCAGCTTGCCGCGAGTTTCCACATATTGTCTTTTGGAGTGACGGGCCGCCAGTTTTTTCGCCAGCTTGCGCACCAGCGCCTGTAGTTCGTGAAAGTGTTTGCCTTCTAAGCTGGAGAGGCGGGCGGCCAGCAGGACGCTTTCCTGCAGCTTGCGGCCCTCGGCATTGGCGGTGAGGAGAAACTGCTCTTCGATGGCCTGCTTGGCCATTTGCCGCAACAGGCTTTTTCTGGAGCGCAGCAGATAGGCCAGATGTGCCGCCACCGGCGTGTTGTAGGCGTCCAGGGTTTTGCTGGCGACATCAATCTGATCCTGCCCAAGTTGTTGTAGCAGGCGACGGGTGAAATGGGCGGTTTGGGTAAAGTGGCGCAGTTTGCTGAGGTTCAGGCCCATGCTGGCCTGGGCAATCATGGTTTCCAGGACAGCGGTGTCTTTGCTGACCAGTGCCTCCAGCAGGGTTGAATCCAGTACTTGCTGCAGCTTCGGATCGGCCGTAATTTCAGCTTCGAGATCAAAGGGGGCCGTGATTTCCGAGGCTGAAGCAGTGGCCTCCGGGCTGGATGCACTCTCGGCGTTGTCGTCCTCTACCTGCGAAGTATTGCGGTAAAACAACTCAAAGCAGTGATTAAAGCGCTGTTTTTCCTCAAGGGTTTTGGCCAGTGCAGTGGACAGGGCAATCTTCAGCCGCTGTCGATCTTCATAGCCTACCAGTGCCAGCACACGCATGGCGTCCAGGCTCTCCGCCGTGGAAATACGCACATCGTGATCGCGCAGGGCGCCGATAAATTTGACCAGCTTGGTATGCATGGAGGCTCGCAGTCAGTTGCTTAGCGTTTAGCGTTTAGCAGATTAGGCAGTTCCTCTTTCGCCGTGTCGATATCGTCCTCAAATTTCAGGATAACATTCAGGGTTTGTTCGACCATACTGCGGTCCAGCTGGTCCGCGTGCAGCAGTATCAGGGCGCGTGCCCAGTCGATGGTTTCGCTAATGGCCGGGGCTTTTTTCAGGTCGAGGTTGCGTAATTGCTGAACAAAGTTCACCAACTGATCGCGTAGCGCCGCCGAGGCATCGGGCACCCGGCTGGCGATAATCCGACTCTCAAGTTCTCGGCCCGGGAAGGGAATATACAGGTGCAGGCAGCGGCGCTTGAGGGCATCGCTGATATCGCGGGTGTTGTTACTGGTGAGGAATACCAGTGGTTTGGATTTGGCTTTGACGGTGCCGATTTCCGGTACAGAGACCTGATAATCCGACAGGATTTCAAGCAGCAGGGATTCAAACTCGTAGTCGGCCTTGTCGATCTCATCGATTAACAGCACGGAGCCGTCGGGTTCGTTCATGGCTTTTAACAGTGGGCGTGGTTCCAGAAAATCCTCAGAATAAAAAATATCGCCAAACTCATGCAGACGTTCGACGGACTCAGCCAGACCCTTGGCGCCCTTTAAAATATCGCCGAGCTGTTCTTTGAGTACCTGCGTGTATAGTAGCTGTTTACCGTATTTCCATTCATACAGCGCCTTGGCTTCATCCAGCCCCTCATAGCATTGCAACCTGACCAGCGGTAGTTGCAGGTACTCGGCGGTGGTTTTGGCCAGCTCGGTTTTGCCAACACCGGGCGGGCCTTCAATCAGGATCGGTTTGTCCAACTGATAGGCGAGATAAACGGCAGTGGCGATCTCCTGGCTGGCGATATAGCCGAGTTGATCAAAGCCGCTGCGAATACTGTCGGCATCCTGCATCTGTTGAGTTCGGGTAGCTAAAAGAGTATCCAAATTAACCTCAGGGTTGCGCTTGCTAAATTTATTATTGAGCCAGTGTAGCATGGCCGTTATTCGCTAATGCTTACAATACGTTGAGGTTTTTGGGACTGAATTTGCAGACAGGCGAATAGTTTAGCCATTGTGTAAAAAGCGCTCTAACACTAAGGGAAGGTGGTTCGCAGCAGGCTGTGGCAGGTTCCAGAATAGCAGGTTCCAGATGACAACTTAATGGCCCTGAGTTGTTGCGTATTAGGCCGTCAATTAAAGATGAGTTGGAGATAGTGGCATGGCTTTAGCCCGTTGTGCTTCGTGGCTTGAATCAGACTGCATCGATTGGCCCTAATCTTTGCTCAAACCAGTCCATTGTCGACAGGATAGCAGCCTTGGCCTGACTGCGAATGTGCAGGGATATCATTTTTAGGCATGACCTAAAAGCTATTATTTCATAATAACTTACATTTTTCCGCGAGCGCCCCAAAATACCAGAATTGATATTCTCGCAAACTCCATAAAACTCAAGAGTTGAGCTAGAATACCGCTTTTACTGGCCCGCCATGAACTTCCCCGCGAAAGGAATAGTATCAGTTGGCGCTGAGCCAACGTTATTGGGTTTTATGATGATAGCTCGGCGCGACAAAATTTTATTTGAGATTATTGGCGTCTCGTTGCTGGGTATAATAGTGCTCGCAGTATTGGGCCGGTTTCTGTGGTACAAGTCTGTCCAAATCGAGGAAGAGCGCCTTTCGGCCTTTTCCGATCAACTTGGTCAGCAAGTTGAAAGCGCAATGATTGATGTGCGCGATATGTTGGTTTGGCTCAACCAGTCATCGTTTGATCGTTGTTCTCCGAAGCACCTGCAACTGATGCAGGAGTCAGCCGTTGCTCGCCCCTATATCCGTGCAATCGGCTACTGGCGGGCAGCGGACCGATTATGTGGAGCGGGTTTTATCCAGGGCGTTGAACTTACGCCACCACATGCCAGCCGCATCTACGATTCCGGTGTGATTGCCTGGTGGCCCAGTGCAGAAACGCAAGTTGGCAACGTTCAGCTGTTTATAATGCGCTTCGGTGAACATGATGTAGTCATTGATCCGCGCTTATTGATGAACTTTAACTCTTTTGAGGAGCAAAAAGCAGCACTCTGGGTCGAAGGGCTGTTGATGATCTCCACTGAGACCCAAACTGATTTACCTCAGCCACAAGCATTGGCACACGGTTTAACAGTGGATAACGCTAACCAACGCATACTGTCGCGCTTTTCACTGGGCTCAATATTTCCGATAGATGTTGTCGCTCAGCAACCCATTAATGAATTCTGGCAGCGTTACTTACCTACCTTGTTAGCTGCCGGCTTAGTTATATTGATACTGTTGGCGCTGTGGGTATTTATTGTCCTGCGTTATTCACGTCAGCGGCTGAGCCTGGTTGCTGAACTGCGCGATGCGATTATGCAGGGAGACATCAGAGTCAAGTACCAGCCAATTATTAATATGGATACGGGATTCTGTACCGGAGCAGAGTCTCTGGCCAGATGGCTACGAGAGGGCGGAGAGGAGGTCAGTCCAGATGTTTTTATACCCATAGCAGAGCGCGCGGGACTGGTGACTGAATTAACAACCGTCATGTTAAAAAATATACTGCTGGAGATGGGTGAGCATTTAATTACCCACCCGGATATGGTGATCAATCTGAATATTTCCGCTCAGGACTTGGCAGATGATAGTCTGGTTGATTGTTTGGAGGATGAGTTAAGGGCTAGGGGTGTTGCGGCTTCTTCTATCGGGCTGGAAATAACCGAGCGCGCATTGATCGATAGTGATGTTGCCCGGCAACGTATCCATACACTGCGCCAGCGGGGACATCGAATTGCAATCGATGATTTTGGAACCGGCTATTCCAGCCTTTCTTACCTTGAGAGCTTTGATCTGGATGTGCTTAAAGTCGACAGAGCCTTTACAGCGGCCGTTGAAACACAGGGTGTTACTAATAGTGTGATTACGCATATTATTGAAATGGCAAAGTCACTCAATTTGAAGGTAGTGGCCGAAGGTGTTGAATCTGAGCACCAAGCCGAGTGGTTAATCCAACAAAACGTGCTGTTGGGGCAAGGCTACCTCTTCAGCAAGCCGTTAACGGCAAGAAAGTTTATCGACTTTTTTGGTATTGCAGGCCGCTCAAATATGAAAAAAGGCGTAAAATCTCATCCATTGACTGTAGTTTCAAATAAATCGGCGTGATAAGCGCAGACAGGTGAGGAGCGTCTTCATTGAAAAGTCATAAACGGCTGCCATATACCATGCTGTTAACGGGTACGATTTCTTTGGTTGTGGTGTTAATGATGTCGGCCTGCACAATAATTTCACAGCCAGCACAGCCAGCACAGCCAGCACAGCCAGCACAGCCACAAATTGCCTTACAATCACCCTCCACAACTCTGACTGTCAGTTCGAAAAAAATTGATCGAGATAACACGATGCAGTCTTTGCTAAGGCAGGAGAGGCGACCCTTAACACCAGAAAATGTTGGGTATTATATGGATGTGCTGTCAGCTAATTTACAGCAGCAGCTGGCGGGCGATAGTGTTAACGCCACACGTCATGTCAACGATATTTCTATTACATTTCCTGGAGCGTTAACTTTTCCAAGCAACAGTGCCAGCATTCACGAGTCAGCGAAACGCAGTCTTGCATTGGTAGCAACGACCCTGCGAGAGTTCCAAAAAACCCTCGTAATGGTTGAGGGACATACTGACAATAGGGGTGATGCAGAGTACAACCAGCAGTTATCTGAAAAGCGAGCTCTGGCGATCGGGAAGTACTTTGTTGAATTGGGGGTGGCTGCCAACCGGTTGCTGATCATAGGTGTTGGTGCTGATAGGCCGGTGGGCGATAACCAGACGCCAGCGGGTAGGTCACAAAATCGGCGTGTTGAAATTATTCTGCAGCCCGTCACAACCCAGTAGCTGCCCAATGACGTGCTGCTGTCTACTTAGGTCTCGCTTTAAGTCAGTATGGATGGGAGAAATAAAGGTCGGCATCTTATATCTGTGCAACAGTTACCCGATCAACGAGCTCTTTGACGTTATCTGATGCTGGAATTCAATGTAATGAACTGATGTTGCCAGTAGGGCAATAATCTCGCCCGAAATTAGATCAGCGGCGGTATAGCAATGAGTTGCGCGACAGTGGCTGCTTACTGCTTACAATATGTTGAGATGCTCAGGGAGGGGTTGGCAAAAAGGGCTGGGAAGTCTTTTTGCATTTGTACACGGTTGGCCAGCGTCATATCGGCATAGTCGAAGCCGGGGCTTACCGCCTCGGATAGCAAGCCATACTCTCCCTGTTCCAGCACAGTGGCCTTCCAATAGCCGCCGGGGACGCAAGCCTGCAACTGCTCACCTGCTTGCAGATCGGGGCCGAGCACAAAGCTGGTGAATTCCCCCGCCGGGCTGATCAGTAAATAGCGTAAAGCGCTGCCGCTGTGCCAGTAGTGCAGGATGTCGGACCGATTGCAATGGAAATAGCCGATGGGGCTGTCGTCGGTCAGTAGGTAGTATATTGAGGACAGGCTGGGGCGCGGCTTGCCGGGTTCGGCTTCGAGCGTCATCCCAGAAGCATAAGTGCGGCGAAAATAACCGCCTTCCAGATGCGGTTCCAGTTGTAGCTGTTCTATAAGGGTCTGTTTATCCATTAATGCCGTTTATTGTTTGATAGCTATTAAGGTTTTCGAATCACCACGGTTTTGGCCAGCTTATCGTGCCAGCCCTGTTTGCGCTGATCAAAGGCCACCCAGAAGATGCCCAGCATCAGGGGAATGGTGGAAACATAATAGCCGAGATAGCGGATGATAAATTGCTGGGTGCTGGGCTTGCCGCCAGTGTCGGCATCGATAATGGATATGCCCAGTATCATCTTGCCCGGGGTGGAGGATTTGGCCAGCCAGAAGGCGATAATGGCAACAGCGGGGAAGAGGAACTGAACCAACATGCTGGCCGTACTTTGCCCCAGTGGATCGTTGAGGATCAGCGCAATCATTGGATAGAGTAAAAAACTGATCAACAGGCTATCGACAAAGGCGGCGATTACCCGCCACCAGAAACCGGCATAGACGACCGGGGATTCGGTTTCCATTTCGTTTTCCATAGGGTCTCCGTTAGCAGAAGTTTTTCATAATTAGATCTCATCGCTACCCCCAAAGCTTGAGGGCAGGGATTCGGTATTGACTGCTGAGACCGTCGCCAGCAGGGACGCTGGCGTCGAGCCCCCAAGGATGGGTTTAGAGCCTGCCCCATGACCGAAGGGAATGCTTTGGGTGCGGCGTGTCTCAGCAGTCGATACGAATGCATGCCAGGCACAGGCTAAGTTCCAGCTACTTGACTATGGATTCAACCACCGGTCATATTCATAAATCTCACAATATCCGGCTCATCGTCGAGATTAAAGTGATGTTTTTCCGGTTTGATCTCCATCGCATCCACAATAGCGCGCTGTAGTGGCTCCAACTGACCAGGGTTACTGCGGATCACGCTTTTCAAATCAACCGAATGTTCGTTACCCAGGCAGAGCAGCAAGCGGCCCTCCACGGTAACCCGCACGCGATTGCACAGATGACAGAAGTTATGGCTATGGGGCGAGATAAAGCCAATGCGGGATTGGCTATCGGCCATGCCATAATATTTCGAGGGGCCGCCCGTGGTTTCGGCGAGTGCGGTCAGCGGATAGTGTTTGCCAATCAGGGTGCGCAATTCATCGCTGGAACAGAAACTCAGTGCACGGTTGTGCTCGTCAATCAGACCCAGAGGCATTTCCTCGATAAAGGAAATATCGATCTGCTTGTCGCGGGCAAAACCCACCAACTCCAGCACCTCGTCCTCATTACGGCCCTTGAGAATCACCGCGTTTAGCTTGATGCGTTCAAACCCCGCGGCAATCGCCGCATCGATCCCGGCTAGCACCTGAGCTAATTCACCCGTGCGGGTGATGGCTTTAAAGCGCTCGGCATTAAGGCTGTCGAGGCTGATATTAATCCGCCGAACACCGGCACTGCGCAGTTGTTCGGCGTATTTGGGGAGTTGTGAACCATTGCTGGTGAGGGTCAACTCATCTAACGCGTCCAGCGCCCCGATGTGATTGACCAGTGACATAATGTTGGGGCGAATCAGCGGTTCACCGCCGGTGAGCCGTATTTTCTTTACGCCGAGGCTGACAAAGGCGCTGGCGATCAGCTCCAGCTCTTCCAGCGTGAGAATATCGGCGCGCGGTAGAAAGGTCATCTCCTCCGCCATACAATAGACACAGCGGAAATCGCAGCGATCGGTGACGGATAATCGCACATAATTGACCTGGCGATTAAAACGGTCGATTAATTGTGAAGGTAATGGTGCGTTCATAGGCTTATCTTACCGTACTTGTTGGCCGGATTCGCTGTGAAATGACAATCATAATGCACTTGTAATAGGCGGCGCGCAGGTGGCTGTACAATCATTTTATGGGCATTAAATATTAGACAGCGCTCGATAATAAAAAACTCAAATTAATCAAAGGGATAATAGCTTGAATGTATTAAAAGAGGGGTTGATCGTTGTCGCCCCGCTACTGGCGTTGGCACTGTCCTTTATTCTGCTGGAGAGCGGCATGTCCCGCGAGGCGGCAATCACGGCGGGTATTACGGTGCTCTGCATTATCTGGTGGATTTTTGAGCCGATCCCGATTCCGGTCACCTCGCTTATCCCGCTGGCCCTGCTGCAAATCACTGGTGTGTTGGATAAATCGGAGGTGGCCGAGGCCTATGGCAGCCCTCTGATTCTGCTTTTACTGGGTGGATTTATTCTCTCCAAGGCGATGGAGCGCAGTGGCACGCACCGGCGTATTGCCCTGGGTATGATAAATCTCTTTGGCGGCAACAGCAGTCGCCAGTTGGTGTTTGGTTTTATGGTGACCGCTGCGGTGCTCAGTATGTGGGTGTCCAATACAGCCACTACCTTGATGTTATTGCCGGTGGCCATTGCGGTTATGGAAAAAGCACCGGATCGGCAGTTGGCCGTACCCCTGATGTTGGGCATTGCCTATGCCGCCAGTATTGGCGGTATCGGTACCCCCATCGGCACCCCGCCGAATCTGGTGTTTATGCAGGTCTACCAAGAGCGCGTTGGCGAGACGATAGGTTTTACCCGCTGGATGAGTTGGGGAATACCGGTAGTGGCAGTGATGGTGCCGCTGGCCGGTTTTTGGCTGACGAGGAAGTTGCAGTATAAGGGTGGCTTCCAGCTGCCGACCGCTGGTCGTTGGCGTGTAGAAGAACGGCGGGTGTTGTGTATTTTTGCGCTGACGGCACTGGCCTGGATTACCCGGCAGGAGCCCTTCGGCGGCTGGACCGGGTTAACCGGTCTGCCCGCTAACGATGCTTCTGTGGCACTAACGGCGGTGGTGATCATGTTTCTGGTACCCAACGGCAAAGGCGAAAAGCTGCTGGATTGGGAAACTGCCTGTAGCATTCCCTGGGGCGTGTTGCTGTTGTTTGGTGGCGGTATTTGTCTGGCTAAGGGCTTTGTCGCCTCGGGCCTCAGTGCTCATATCGGTGAGTCGCTGGCAATTTTAGCCAACTGGCCAACACTGATCATGATGCTGGTATTGTGTCTGGGGGTGACTTTTATGACCGAGGCCACCAGCAATACCGCCAGCACGGTGCTGTTAATGCCAGTGCTAGCCTCGGCGGCGATAATGGCCGGTATTGATCCCATTCAGTTAATGGTGCCTGCCGCGATCAGCGCCAGCTGTGCCTTTATGCTGCCCGTTGCCACCGCACCTAACAGTATCGTGTATGGCAGTGGTTATGTGACCGCCAGACAAATGGCCAGCCAGGGTTTTATGATCAACATACTGGGTGCTATTACTATCAGCTTGCTCTGTTTTGTATTGCTGTAAGCGGTGCCTTAAAAAACGATAGAGTTATCTATGACAACTATTTCCTATGACAACAATTCCCTATGACAAATAGCCCCGATCAAAGCAAGGATGATAAACCGCTAAGCGATTACTGGCAGGCGAAACGCAATGTCTCCACAGCACTGTATCAATTGATTGAAACGCTGGTGACGAGTAAGTCCAGTGCTGCTGAGTTAAATCGATTGGCTGAACTGGTGAATCAACAAACCGCAGTACTGGAAGAAAATGAACGGCTGTATGGTCGCAATGCCTTTATTCAAAAAGGAGAGTTCGGCGATCCGTTTTATGTTAGTAACGAGCTGGGCCCGATTGATGGCAAGTCGAATCCAATCGCGGCGCCGATCTCAATCTGGTTTGAAGGCGATCGCGCCCATGGCACAGCGGAAATGGGTTGGCAGTATGAAGGGCCAGAGGGTTCGGTACATGGCGGTTTTATCGCTGCGTTGTTTGATCATTTTGTCAGTGTGGCGCAAAAGCTGACGGGTCAGCCCGGTGTTACCGGTACCCTAACAATCAAATATTTGCAGCGCACACCATTGAAAACCGAATTGCGATTAGTAGGCTGGGTAGATCGGGTTGAAGGCAGAAAGAATTTTATGGTGGCTGAGCTGTGGGCAGGAGAAATTAAAACCGCCGTCTGTGAATGTATCCTGATTACTCTGGCAACGCCAAAATAATTTTCTCTGAATAATTGCGAAGAAGTATCAGCGACCCTGCGTTTTTATCAGAGTCGCTGAGGAGGAACTCATTAGGAGGAGCCAATCAGTGCAGCGGCGCCACCCCAACCTGTGGCATATCCGCCAGGCCGATATCACGAGCGTGTTGTTCAAAGCCCTTGTTCTTCCAGAAGAAGGCGCCGGGCATGGTGGTTGGAACCACTAACACATAGAATAAAGCGCGACCAATCAGACCAGCGGTGATGGCCGATAGGGCCACTAGTGTCCACACAGACAGGCTCAGTGCCGAGTCACTGCCCCATAGCGCCAATCCTGCCACTACAACAAAATTCACCCCCAATAACACATTGCGAAGCAGGTAGGTATTACCAAAGGTGGTGCGCTGAATATAGTGCGAAGCAGCGCCTTCATGCTCGGCGGCATTGAGGTCGCGGTGATGACAGATCAGGCCCACACTTTCAAGGGCAATCCCCACCAGCATGATCAGCGCGACGTGGTTGAGCAATTCAGCCGCTGGCTGACCAAAGTACAGCAAGGTTGGCGCGCCGATGATAGCCACTGCCAAAGCGCCAAGGTTTAACATGGTGCCGAAGAAAGAGGCCGCCGCATGCCAGTGATCCCAGAAGGGGCGCGCTTTAATGCGGTAGCAGCGATACATATAGTACAGCGCGATCAGGCCAGCAGGGATGGCCAGTAAGCCAAAGATACGCGCAGCAATAGACGCTGCGCCAGCAAAGTTACCAAGCACGGGTAATAGAGACATAGCCCAGTCGTTAGCCGGTAAGGAGGTCAGCATATGCAGACCAACAAAGGTCATAAAGATCACAATGCCTAAACCTTCACGGGCAACGGGGGAGTGGCGTAAATTATTAAAACCGCGATAGAAACGGAAAGGCTTGCCCAGATGTACTGTAGACATTAACAGGCCCAATGCTATCAGTCCCGCGGTGATGATCATCAGCGGCACATAGGCGACTGAATTGACAACGGCGGTAAAAGAATCCACGCCAAACAGATTGCCGAGAAATAAGGATAAGAAGATGCCGACGGCAGCCTGTGCGCTGAGGGTAAAAATAACCAGCGGGTTTTCGCGGCTACTGAGGCGTTTTACATTCCAGGATTTATTTTCACCGGTTTTGCGATCAACGGAGGGCTTGTACTGACCGTTCTGATCTTTCTTGTATTTGATTGGCATGGAGTCGGTGCGGGTCACTTCATCCGGCATTAGTTTACTTTGTTGAAAGCGGATATTGGGTTTGCTGATATTGGGGTCGGGGAACCCGGGGATGCAGGTCTCGATTTGGTCACGGTTTTCCGGCATGTTTTCTACCACGCCGAAGTTGAGAGCGTTACCCAGGCAGGCAGAGACACAGGCGGGTTTTAACCCCACTTCCAGCCGGTCCACACACATATTACATTTTTCGACCTGGCCGGCAACGGGGTCCAGCTGTGGTGCGTTGTAGGGACAAACCCAGGTGCAATAACCGCAACCAAAGCAAATGTCCGGATCCTGAATAACTGCACCGTATTCTTCGTGCTTGGTATAGGCGCGTGTCGGACAGCCTTTTAAACACACTGGATCATCACAGTGGTTACAGGCCATGGAAATATTCATACGGGTGTAGTCGGGGAAAGTACCGCCCTCTACGTATCCCACCGAGCGGAAGCTGATATGTGCGGGCAGGTCATTCTTTTCACTACAGGCAGATTCGCAGGCGTGACAGCCGATACAGTTATCGGCAGTAAAGTGAAAGGCGTGCTGCTTATTGCGGTTGGGGTTAAACCCAATTTCATCGACGCCGTTAATATTCAGGCTTTTGGTATCTTCCAGAGCGACCAGTTCGATCAGGTTGCCATAGCGATTATGTGTTTGACTCTCGATGTCCTTTAGCTTGGAATACTCCGGCTCGTTTTCCCGAAAGGGGAACACGGATTTGGAGGGTCGCTTTTTATCGATAGGTTCAAAAATTTCTACTGACATAATATCTACTGCTAAAAATTAGAGGGTTGATTTATCGCGCTTGTAAAAACAGTTATGAAAAGTCTATAAAAACAATAACGATAAATTTAATAGGCTCGCATTTTTACATTTAATTCGGCTGCCGCCTGTTGATCAGTTTTCTCAATACGTACCGAGCATTGCTTAAAGGCCGGTTGCCGCGAATGTGGATCTAACAGACCCAGTGAGAGGCGGTTAACACAGTCGTGATAATGGAACGGAATAAACACCATGTCCTTGGGAATACGATGCGTAAGCTGCGCCATCACCACGGCATCGCCACGGGGAGAGACCAGTTTCACGTACTCCATATTCTGTACGCCCAGCTCGGCGGCTGCTTCCGGGTTGATTTCCATATAGGGTGTCGGACTGAACTTGTTACAGTTGCCCACCTTGCCGGTGCGGGTACGGGTGTGGAAATGCTCTACCACGCGGCCACTGTTCAGCCAGAAGGGATACTCCGGCGTTGGTTTCTCGTTGTTGTCCACCCATTCCAGTGCTAACAGTTTGGCTTTGCCGTCAGGGAACTGGAATACGCCATCGGTATACAGTCGGGCATCGCCAGTCTCATCGCCTTCACGCATCGGCCATTGTATGCCGCGCTGTTCAAGAATCTTGTCGTAGCTCATACCTGAAATATTCAGCATGCGAGGTTCTCCATTCGGGCCGTTCAAATTGCCGTTAATCCCCCTGGAGAGCTGTTTCATTTCTTCAAATACGCCTTCAGCCGTTTCCGGGAAGGTTATATTGACGTAGTTATCCCAGCGCTTGGCCAACTGGTTAAAAATCCACAGGTCTGGCATTGAATTGGCCAGCGGTGGTTTCACCGGGGTGATGCGATTGACACGACGCTCGGTATTGGTAAAGCAGCCATCTTTTTCCGCCCACACGGCAGCGGGTAAAAAGACATGGGCATACTGATTGGCTTCTACATCTTCGTAGGAATCCTGCACCACGCAAAACTCCAGCTTGGCCATGGTTTCACGGATCCGACCGGTATTGGGCATGGAAGTCATTGGGTTAGTCGCGACCAGCCATAACGCTTTGATTTCGCCGCGCTCAATGGCCGGAAAAATATCGGTCATAAACATGCCGCGTTTTTTCGGGAAAAATTCTGGGTCTACGCCCCAGAATTCACCAATCTCTTTGCGATGTTGCTCGTTTTCCAGTGCGCGGTAACCAGGCAGGCCGGAGCAAGAAGACCATTCACGGGTACCCATGGCATTGCACTGACCGGTGATAGATAAAGAGGTACCGCCAGGAACGCCGATATTGCCAGTAATCAAATTCAAATTGTTAATTGCTGAAACACCGTCGCTGCCGTGGGTGCTCTGGTTGATGCCCATGGTCCAGATGCTCATGGCTTTATCCGCTGAAGCGTAGATACGGGCGACCTTGCGAATCATGTCGGCTTCAATACCGGTTATCGGTGCTGCCATTTCCGGGCTATAGCGTTCGACCAGCTCAAAGTATTCCTCGGCACCGCTGCAACTTTTTTCGATATAGGCTTTGTCTTCCAGGCCTTCTTTTAGAATGACATGAGCGAGAGCGTTGAGCAGAACCAAGTCGGTACCGGGAGTAATCGGTAAATGAATATCGGCAAACTGGGCGAACATGGTGACACGGGGATCGACCACAATAACCGGAAATTTGCGCTGCTCTAACGCTTCTTTTAAGCGCCAGTAAATAATCGGGTGCTGTTCCGGCAGATTGGAGCCGAAGGCAAGCAAGCAATCAGTGTACTCGAAATCATCGTAACAGCCGGGCGGGCCATCGGAGCCAAAGGAGCGCTTGTAGCCCGACACCGCTGAGGCCATACACAGGGTAGTATTACCGTCGTAGTTGTTGGTGCCGATCAAGCCACGGGTCAGCTTGCCGAGCGTATAAAACTCTTCGGTAAGAATCTGACCGGTGGAAACCACCGCCACGGCATCGCGCCCGTATTTTTCCTGAATACGTTTAAACTCAGCGGCGGTTTTGTCAAAGGCGGTGTCCCAGTCTGTGGTCTGCCAGGGCAGGCCACTGTTGTCGCGAATCAATGGGTCGGTACCGCGGCCCTTGGCTTCAAAGATTGCTGCTTCGGTCAGGCCCTTGATGCAGAGCTTGCCTCGGTTGACGGGGGCATCGGCCACTCCACGAGTGGTGACGGCTTTGCCATCTTTGTTAAGGCCAACCTCAATCGCGCAGCCCGTGGAGCAATAACCACAGGTGGCGTACTTCCAGTCAACAACGCCCTTGTCAGGCAGTTTTATCGGATTCTTTTTGCGGCGACCAAATAACATGATAAAGACTCTATCTTTTGGCGATTATTGGCCCCGCTGGTTAGCGTGAGCCGTATTCAGGAAATGGTTTTTTAAGCTGCACCTGACAACAAGAGTGCGGCGGGTGCGGCGTTTCGGTTCAGGCAGATAATTGCACTACATTGTTTTGCAATCTTACGGGCCAAACCTTCAATTGCGTCGCTTCCTCTTCCAGACATTGTCCGGTTTGCAGGCAGAAGTGCTGCTTATAAATCGGCGAGGCTACGACGACCTTATCGGACAGAGTGCCGACAATACCTCTCGAAATAACATTGGCTCTGGAAAAGGGGTCAAAGTTATGAATAGCGTACAGTTCGTCGTTGCCACTTTTACGCACGCGAAAGATTGCGACCTGCTCACCATTCACCAAGGCACAGCGCCCCGCGTTGGGCACGATGGCATCAATCTTACAAATATCCATCCAGTTTTTTTGCTGTCTCATGGCTTACTACCTCAGGCGATTGCTTTAATGTCGATTAACTGTTCGCGTTCCGCTTCATTGGCAGGACGAATTTGCTCGCGCTCTCTCACAAATACAACGTTACTATCGCTGTCGTCGCTATTCACAAAGTGATCAAAGCGTTTCACTTTTTCCGGATCTTCGATGGTGGTTTTCCATTCGCACTGATAGGTATCAACGATGTGAGACATTTGTTCTTCGAGTTCGGCACAGATGCCCAGCTTGTCATCGATAATGACGGATTGCAGATACTCAAGGCCTCCTTCCATATTGTCCATCCAGACGGAGGTGCGTTGCAGGCGGTCGGCGGTGCGTATATAAAACATAAAGAAGCGGTCGATGTATTTAATCAGGGTGTCGTAATCTAAATCGGTAGCGAACAGGTCGGCATGACGGGGTTTCATACCGCCATTACCACAGACATACATGTTGTAGCCGTTTTCAGTAGCGATAACGCCCACGTCTTTGCTCTGGGCTTCGGCACACTCACGGGTACAACCGGAAACCGCCATTTTCAGTTTGTGCGGTGAACGCAGACCTTTGTAGCGATGCTCAATCTTGATCGCGGTACCGACGGAATCCTGCACTCCGTAGCGACACCAGGTGGAGCCGACACAGGATTTAACCGTACGCAGGGATTTTCCGTAGGCGTGGCCGGTTTCAAATCCGGCGTCCACCAACTCGCGCCAGATACCGGGTAGCTGGTCACTGCGGGCGCCAAACAGGTCGATACGCTGACCGCCGGTAATCTTGGTATAGAGGTCATATTTCCTGGCAACTTGACCTAACACAATCAGTTTTTCAGGCGTGATTTCACCACCAGCAACCCTTGGTACTACCGAGTAGGTACCATCTTTCTGCATATTCGCCATAAAGTAATCGTTAGTATCCTGCAGCACGTGGTGCTGGTCCTCCAGAATATAATCGTTCCAGCAGGCGGCCAGAATCGAGGCCGAGGCGGGCTTACAAATATCGCAGCCCATGCCGCTGCCGTGTTTTTCGATCAGCTCATCAAAGCTACGGATATTGCCGACCCGCACCAGGTTGTACAGATCCTGGCGAGTGTAGGGGAAGTGTTCACAGATGTCGGTATTGACTTCATAGCCGAGGTTGGCCAGCTCGCTGTTCATCACCTGGATGGTCAGCGCGGCACAGCCGCCACAGCCTGTCGCTGCTTTGGTCGCCGATTTCAATGCGCCCATATCCATGGCGCCGGCACTGATCGCCGTGATCAGGTCCGCCTTGGTGACGTTATTACAGGAACAGATAACCGCCGTGTCGGGGAGGGCATCGGCACCCAGAGCAAAACCGCCTCCGTCCACGCTGGGCAGAATCATACTGTCGGGTTGTTCCGGCAGATCCATTTTGTTGAGAGCAAATTGCAGCAGGTTGCTGTAATCTTCGGCGTCGCCCACCAGTACCGCGCCGAGCAGGTGTTTGCGCTCAGCATCCACCACGATTTTCTTGTATACACCTTCTACCTGATTGATATAGGTGTAGGCCAGTGAGCCTGGTGTATTGCCGTGGGCATCGCCAACGGAGGCCACATCGACCCCCATTAATTTCAACTTGGTGCTCATATCAAAACCGGTGAAGACACTGCCACCGCATTCGGCTATATGTTCAGCAGCGGTCACTGCCATGGCATTGCCCGGTGCGATCAGGCCATAGATACGGCCACCCCAAAGAGCCGCTTCACCGATGGTGTAAATATCGGGGTCGGAGGTCTGGCAGTGATCATTGATGACGATACCGCCACGCTCGCCGATTTCCAATTCAGCCTGACGCCCAAGTGCATCCTGCGGACGAATACCGGCAGAGAATAGAATGATGTCGGTTTCCAGTTCTTCACCGTCGGCAAAACACATTTTGTGCTTACAGGCTTCACCATCGATAATTTGCTGAGTATTTTTGCCCGTGTGAACGGAAACGCCTAACTCTTCAATTTTGCCGCGCAGCATGGCGCCGCCGCCGTCATCCACCTGTACTGCCATCAGGCGTGGCGCAAATTCAACGACGTGGGTTTTCAGCCCCAGATCTTTCAGGGCCTTGGCAGCTTCCAGACCTAACAGGCCGCCACCAACCACCGCGCCTACTTTGCCGTTTGCGGCTGCGGCGGTGAGGGCTTCCAAATCTTCAATGGTGCGGTAGACAAAGCAGTTGTCGCGCTCATGACCGGGCACGGGAGGTACAAAGGGAAAAGAACCAGTGGCCAATACCGCTTTATCATAGGCGACGGTCAACCCGCTTTCGGTTGTCAGGGTTTTGTCTGCACGCTGAATAGAGACCACTTTGTCGCCCAGATGCGAAGTGATACCGTGTTGTTCATAGAACCCCTCGGGTACCATATTTAAGTCTGCAGCATCGCGGGTTTCAAACCAGGCGGTTAAATGAACTCGGTCGTAAGCTGGGCGTGGTTCTTCACCGAAAATAGTGATCTCGAACTGGTCGGCTTTACCGCTTTCTACGAGTGTTTCAAGAAATTTGTGGCCGACGGGGCCGTTTCCAATTACTGCCAAGCGTGTCTTCATGCTATGTCCTGCTGTATCACTGACTAAAAGAATTACGACAGAGTTTGCAACCTTTGTGCCATCATCTGATTTGCCTAATTATTGTTCAAAATCCTCTGCGCATAATCGAGTTGTGAGTTTATTTGGTGCTTAAATTCCACAAAAAATAAAAAATGCACAAAGATAGAACTGCTAATGCATTTTTATGAAGCCCTACAAATGATCATATTTGGTTCATTGTGTTTTATGTTGGTGCGTATTTATGGGGTTTTGGAGTTTTGTGTGTATTTATTAAGGCTTTTATGGTGCTTTGACGAACTTGGATAGTGCTCACCGTAAACTGGCACGGCGCTTGCTCGACCGAGACCCAGTCTTTAAGTATTAAGCGTCAGTGATGAGGAGTTTTTATGAGTGCCAAGCTCAATGTGTTCGATTTTTCTAACCCGTCTATTCGAACATTGCATATCAGTTGGATAGCTTTCTTTATAACCTTTGTGGTGTGGTTCAGCCATGCGCCACTGTTAGCCTTTATAAAGGAAGCTTTTGATTTAAGCTCCCAGCAAGTGAAGGCGCTGTTGATTTTGAATGTGGCTCTGACCATTCCATCGCGAATCGTGATCGGTATGTTGGTAGATCGCTTTGGGCCGCGGATTGTATTCAGCTTATTGCTGATGGCTGCTTCTTTTATCTGTTGGGGCTTCGCCCTGGCCAAAAGCTACGAGATGTTGGCGTTGTTTCGTTTTCTCTGTGGCTTTGTGGGCGCAGGCTTTGTGATTGGTATTCGTCTGGTGGGGGAATGGTTTCCCGCCCGTCAGGTCGGAATTGCTGAAGGTATCTATGGCGGCTGGGGTAACTTTGGCTCTGCGGCTGGCGCGATGACCTTGCCGTCACTGGCCCTGTTCTTTGGTGGTGATGATGGATGGCGCTACGCCATCGCCTGTTGTGGGGTTTTGGCCTTTGTGTACAGCATTATCTTTTATATAACGGCGCGCAATACGCCGAAAGGGTCTACCTACTTCAAGCCAAAAAAATCCGGCGGGCTGGAAGTGACCAGTATGCGTGATCTGTACTTCTATCTGGCGATGAATATTCCCATGTATATTGCGTTGGCGGTACTGGCGTGGAAATTATCGCCGGCTAACCTGGGGCTGCTGAGTGAGCTGGCAACCAACAGCCTTTATGTCATTCTACTAGTGTTGTTTGTGATCCAAACCAGTCAAATCTGGAAGGTGAATAAAGAACATCTGGAGCAGGGTGTTGCTGAAATTGATAAGTACAAGTTCAAGCAAGTGGCAATTTTAAACTGGTCTTACTTTGTCACCTTCGGTTCAGAGTTGGCGGTGGTTTCCATGTTGCCATTATTTTTCATGGACACCTTTGAGCTGAATGCCGTGACGGCGGGGTTACTGGCCTCCGGCTTTGCCTTTATGAACCTGGCTGCACGCCCGGGAGGCGGTTGGCTGAGTGATAAGCTGGGTCGTAAAAAGACCTTGTCATTTTTAATCGCGGGTCTAACGATGGGCTATTTAGTGTTGAGTACGATTGATAGCGCATGGGTTATACCGCTGGCCGTGATCGCAACCATGTGTTGCTCCTTCTTCGTACAAGCGGGTGAAGGTGCGGTTTTTGCCATGGTGCCGCTGGTGAAGCGTCGATTAACGGGGCAGGTGGCTGGCATGACCGGTGCTTATGGTAATGTCGGTGGGGTAACCTTTTTAACGGTTTTATCCTTTGTTGATGACTCTACCTTCTTTTTGGTCATTGCAGCCTGTGCCGCGGTTTGTTTTGTGTTGGTGCAGTTCCTTGATGAACCCAGTGGTCAAATGGCAGAAGTATTGCCGGATGGCAGTGTTGAGCTAATCGATGTTGCATAATAGTTAAGTGAGATCGAATAGATCATCCGTTCTGCCAGGTTTAAAGCAGACTAGAATAAAAAATACAAAGTCCGGAGTTATTCCGGACTTTGTCGTATAAGACATAAAGGTGAAGGATGGTTGAATCTGATTTACATATTGAGTCAACGCTTGAATTAAGTGTCGGGCAGGCGAGTAGCGCAGGAATTAAACCTGTTAATGAAGACTCTATCGGTATTCGGATACCGGAAAGAGCGCTGATGACGACGAAGGGCGCAGTGGCATTAATTGCCGATGGTGTCAGTGCGGCTGAAGCCGGTCGTGAGGCAAGCGAAACCTGTGTCCAAAATTTTATTGCCGATTATTATTCTACCCCTGAATCCTGGACGGTAAAAAAGTCCGCGCAAAAAGTCCTTACTGCATTGAATCACTGGCTGTACAGCCAGAGTCAGCGTTTTCACGATGAGCGCAAGGGTTATTTGACCACGCTCAGCACCGTTATTTTTAAATCGCATACGGCTCACCTGTTTCATGTGGGGGATAGTCGAATTTATCGCCTGCGTAACGGTGATTTTGAAATGCTGAGCCGGGATCACTCCGTAGCCATTTCTGACAAGCAATCCTATCTTACCCGCGCGATGGGTCTTGATCTCAAACTGGATGTGGATTATCAGGGGGTAGAGCTGGAAGTGGGTGATCTTTTTATCCTGACCACCGATGGCTTGCACGAGTTTGTCTCCGCTAAAGAGATTGTTGAGATACTTCAAAACGGTACTAATGATCTGGAAGCGGTTAGTCAAAAACTGATCGCACAGGCTATGGAAAATCATAGCGATGATAATCTTAGTTGTCAGTTAATTCGAATTGATAGTCTACCCAGGCAGCAGGTGGATGATGTGGTCTCCAAATTGACTGCTTTGCCCTTCCCGCCGTTTCTGCGGCCGGGCATGATCATTGATGGCTTAAAAGTTCTTCGGGAAATATATGCCAGCACTCGTAGTCAATTGTATTTGGTTGAAGATGTGGAAAGCTGTCAACAGTATTGTATGAAAACACCTTCAGTCAATTTTGAGGATGATCCTGCTTATATCGAACGTTTCGTAATGGAGAGCTGGGTCGGTAACCGCATTAGCAATGTTAATGTGGTAAAGGTTGTGGAACTGAGTCGCCCGAAAAGTTATTTATATTACCTAACAGAATATATTAGCGGTATAACTTTGAGTCAGTGGATAAAAGAAAATCCTCGGCCAGCGGTACAGGAAGTGGTTTATCTGTTAAATCAGATTGCCAGTGGTATTCGCGCCTTTCATCGTCGAGAAACGCTGCATCAGGATATCAAACCCGACAATATTATTATCGACAAAAAAGGTGTAGTAAAAATTATCGATTTCGGCTCTTGCTATGTGGCGGGTGTGGCCGAGATTGCCAATCCGTTGGAGCAGGATATTGCCCTGGGTACGGCGAGTTATTCGGCGCCAGAACATATTTTGAGAAGGGCCCCTTCCTATCAAGCGGATACATTTTCACTGGCGATCATGGCCTATGAGATGTTTACCGGACGCTTACCCTTTGATGGTAAGCTGGCCAGTTGTCGCAGCGTCAAGGATTTTCTCAATACCCGCTACACCCCCAGTTATCATATTAACCCACTGGTTCCGGTTTGGATTGATGGCGCCTTAAGAAAGTCTCTGCGCTTCAGGCCGGAGCGTCGACATCAGGACGTGTCAGAATTTATATATGAGCTGCAACATCCCAACAATGAGTATTTGGAAAACCGATTTCAACCCATAGCCGAAAAAAATCCGCTGGTATTTTGGCAGATTATCACAGTGCTGCTGGCAGCGTCTCAGTTGGTGAGTTTGTATTTTTTAGCGAAATGATGGCTGACTAAAATAGTATGTGATAAAAACCGAAGAAACTTGATAGCTTCTTCGGTTTTTGGCCGGGTAAGTTATAGCTGAGCAAGCACCGCTTCTGCTGAGCTTTCCTCAATCGCCTTTGCATCCACGCCCAGATAGGTAACGGTGCCGTTATCTACAATCATAGCGTAGCGCTTGCTGCGCATACCCATGCCGAAAGCGGTGAAGTCGGCCTCTAGTCCGAGCGCTTTGACATAATCAGCACTGCCGTCGCCAGCCATAATAATTTCATCGGCATTTTGTGCCTTGCCCCAGGCGTCCATTACAAAGGCGTCATTGACGGCGGTACAGATAATGCTGTCGACACCATTGGCCTTAATCTTGTCGGCATTGACGACAAAGCCGGGCAGGTGGGTCATCGAACAGCCGGGGGTGAAGGCGCCAGGAACCGCCAGCATCACAACTTTTTTACCGTCAAATAACTCGCTGATGCTACGATCTTCAGGGCCTTCTGCGCCCATAACTTTTAATTTTCCGTCTGGTAACTTATCGCCTACTTGTATAGCCATCGTCATTCTCCTGATATGAAAAGTGAGTAGTGGTAAAATTGAGGTGCTTGCCCCTGATTTTGCGCCTGTCCCTGATTAGTAATAATTCAGCCAGTTTGTTGCAGTTGCCCGTTTAGGAACGTAGTGCTGCTTGCGGCTGAATTGATAAGGGATAAGCTGGCGATGGTAGCAGAAAGGCCGATAAAGACACAGCCCTGTCGTCGTCGATAGGCTGGGTAAATGCTGTGAGTATGTCTACAATGAATAACAGTAGAGACAACAATAGCAGTAAAGAATGCAATAGTCGTCACTAAAGGGGAGCAGCCATGTACCAACATATTCTGGTCGCTATTGATTTACTGGAATCGGATGGTGCCGTGTTGGAAACAGCGAGCCGGCTGGCGGAGTGCTATCAGGCTCAGTTGACAATCATCCATGTTTGCGAACCCCATGTGACCGGTTATGGTGAAGGCACTGGCAAACACCATATTGCCAATGAGATGCAGTTAAAGCAGGAGCGCTTTCCCCGCTTGCATACCATGGTAAAAAAAATTGTTGGTGAGAAGCCGCTGCCGCTATTGTTGTTTGGGCAGCCGGAGGAAGTGATTCATGATTATTGCGACGAGCATAGCTGTGACCTGATTGTAGTCGGCAGTCATGGCTATTCAGGCATCAAAGCGCTGTTAGGTTCAATCGCCAATAAAGTGTTACACGGGGCTAAGTGCGATGTGTATACCGTGCGAATTGATTAATCTTGTATGATCTTAATGTACCCCTATTAATGTTATCTGTTACCTCATGTCCACTTTGTGAAACGAATGAATCCGGATTTTATTATCAGGACAATCGCCGGGATTATTTTCAGTGCATGCAATGCGGGCTGGTTTATGTGCGGCCGGATCAAAGGCTACCAGCCGAACAGGAAAAAGCTGAGTACGATTTACACCAAAATTCTTCAGAGGATCAGAGTTATCGGCTGTTTCTCTCGCGTATCGCTAACCCTTTAGTTAATCGATTGTCGATTGGCAGCAGTGGCCTGGATTTCGGTTGTGGCCCCGGTCCTACCTTATCACTCATGCTGGAAGAGGCGGGTATGAAGGTGGCATTGTACGATGCTTTTTATCGGGTCGATCCCTGTGTTCTAACCAGGCGATATGATTTTATTACGGCGACTGAAGTCATTGAGCATGTCTACCAGCCGGGGCAAACTTTGATGAAGCTCTGGCAGCAATTAAATACTGGCGGCCTGTTAGCGATCATGACTAAACGGGTGCTCAGTCTTGAAGCCTTTGCCAGCTGGCATTATAAAAATGACCCGACCCATGTGTGCTTTTTTTCAGAGGCAACCTTTTTCTGGTTGGCAAAAAAACTGGGCGCAGAGTTGGAGTTTGTCGAAAAAGATGTGGTTTTTTTAACCAAGACAATCAATGCCTGAGATCAGGCACTGATTGTTGTGTGGGTAAGGGATAAAATTATTTGCTTTTAATTTTTCCCGCATTGGCAAATAAATCAGCAAAGGTTCCCTGTGCTTTTTGTGGCTTATTGGCGGGCTGGTTATTTTGCTGACCTCGCCCTTGATTAGCTCGCGCTGTAGTGTTGCCCGATGCCCTGTTGTGCGATGCTGTGTTGTGCGATGAAGCGTTACGTGCGGTATTGCTGCGCTGTTGCGGTTCTGCTTTATCTTCCAGTCGCATGCTCAGGGCAATTCGCTTACGCTGCGCGTCAATTTCTATCACTTTAACCTTGACGATTTGTCCGGCTTTAACAACGGTGCGAGGATCTTTAACAAAGGTATTGGACAGCGCAGAGATGTGTACCAGACCATCCTGGTGTACACCAATATCGACGAAGGCGCCGAAGTTGGTGACGTTAGTCACTGTGCCTTCCAGAATCATATCGGGTTTCAGGTCAGAAATTTTTTCCACGCCGTCTTTAAGTTGCGCGGTTTTAAATTCCGGGCGGGGGTCGCGACCGGGTTTATCCAGCTCCTGAATGATGTCGGTGATAGTTGGAATACCAAATTTTTCATCGGTATATTTTGCCGGGTCGAGACTCTTCAGAAAGCGGCTGTCGCCAATGATGTTGTGTACGCCACGCTCGTTTTCGCTGACAATTTTTTCCACCACTGGATAGGCTTCAGGGTGAACTGCTGAGGCATCCAGCGGGTTGTCGCCATTCATAATGCGTAAAAATCCGGCGGCCTGTTCAAAGGTTTTATCGCCAAAACGTTTTACTTTTTTCAGGTCGTCGCGGCTTTTAAAGACACCGTTCTGATCACGGTATTCCACGATATTGTAAGCGATGGTTTGATTAAGCCCTGAAACCTTTGCCAGCAGGGCGCTGGAGGCGGTATTCACTTCTACACCAACCCCGTTTACACAGTCTTCTACCACGGCATCCAGTGAGCGGGCCAGTTGAGTTTGGGAAACGTCATGCTGATACTGGCCAACCCCGATGGATTTAGGGTCGATCTTAACCAGTTCGGCTAATGGATCCTGCAAGCGGTGAGCAATGGAGATGGCGCCTCGAATGGTGACGTCTAGATCGGGGTATTCTTTAGAGGCGTATTCGGAGGCGGAATAGATCGAGGCGCCGGCTTCGTTGACCATGACCTTTTTCAAATTCAATTCAGGGTGACGGGCGATAATATCGCCGACAAACTTGTCGGTCTCGCGGCTGGCGGTACCGTTGCCTATGGCGATTAATTCGATGTTATGGCGTTTGGCCATTTCGACAATAACCGCTTCGGCTTCCATCACTTTGTTTTGCGGTGGCGTGGGATAGATGGCTCCGTGGTCTAATACTTTGCCGGTGCCGTCTACCACGGCCATCTTGACGCCGGTTCTCAGGCCCGGATCGAGACCGATAGTGGCTTTGGCGCCCGCCGGTGCTGCCAGTAGCAGGTCTTTAAGATTACTGGCAAAGACGTTAATCGCTTCGCTTTCGGCGGACTCACGCAGCTGTCCCATCAAGTCCGTTTCAAGGTGGGTGTAAAGTTTGACCCGCCAGGTCCAGCGTACGACTTCCCTTAGCCAGCGGTCAGCGTTACGGCCCTGATCCTCAATCTTCCAGTGTTCAGCGATCATCACCTCGCAGGGTTGCGGGGCTAATTTATCGTCGGGATCGCCGGTGACGATGGAGAGATTGAGCACGCCTTCGTTACGCCCCCGAAACATGGCCAGTGCGCGGTGGGAGGGGGTGGTTTTAATTGCTTCATTGTGCTCGAAATAATCGCTGAATTTACTGCCTTCCTGCTCTTTGCCATCGACCATTCTTGAGCAGAGTAAACCTTCCTGCCAGAGAAAGTCGCGCAGTTTGGCCAGCAGATTGGCGTCTTCGCTAAAGCGCTCCATTAAAATATATTTGGCGCCGTCGAGAGCGGCTTTGCTATCGGCAACACCGAGGTCGGCATTGATATAGCCGGCAGCCTGTTGCTCCGGGTCGAGAGTAGGGTCGTCGTAGAGGGCGTTAGCCAGTGGCTCCAGCCCGGCTTCGATAGCAATCTGGCCCTTGGTTCTGCGCTTGGGCTTGTAGGGTAAATACAGGTCTTCCAGCCGGTTTTTGGTGTCGGCACTGAGGATATCGGCTTCCAGCTCCGGGGTCAGCTTTTCCTGTTCGCGAATGCTTTTTAAAATCGTTTCGCGGCGATCTTCCAGTTCCCGCAGATAGCGCAACCGGTCTTCAAGGTTGCGCATCTGGCTGTCATCAAGGCCACCGGTGACTTCTTTTCGATAGCGAGAGATAAAGGGCACGGAGGCGCCTTCATCTAATAGCCCAATAGCAGCTTCAACTTGCTGTTGTTTGACCGCCAGCTCGTTGGCGATAGTTTGGGCAATAAAGGTTTGTGTTGAGGAACTGGCAGCTTGATTCATAAATACTTATTTTCACAGAGTTACAGCGGAGCGCTATTATGCAAAAAGCTGATGCCGGTGGGCAGCTTGTGGAGAAAATTTATTTTTGCTAGGAGGCTGTCGAACTTAGCTGTTCGTAACGAGGGATAGCGGGATCGAGTCAGATTTTTCGATCGATTGAGGCGAATAGCGAGCCCTATTTAACGAAATTGATCGGAAAATCTGGCCGATAGCCGATTTTCCGCAGTAGATCATGCTAAGTCCGACAGCATCCTAGGCAATGGGAGCGCCTGGCTCATAAATGGGCGGCAGGCTTCAGTTGCTAACTCATGAGTGGGTCTCTGGTAAACGGGTCACTACTATGTTTGCAACGACGAAATGCTACTCGCAGAAGCCTGTACCCAGCTCATGATACTTTTTCAGGTCGATGCCAAAGGCATCATCCGAGAGCAGGTGCTTTATTTTGATCAGCTGGCCGGAGGCATCCGTTGGATTCTGACTTAGATCGAGGAGTATCTCCGGGCAGGTTTTCTTCTTGCTATCACGCACCACCAGAAGTTTAGGGGAATTACGGTTGCTGTGACTGGTCGGGAGTACGATACCGACTTCGCCGGTGCTGAGTTCGGCGATACTGCCGGCCGGGTAGATGCCTATGCACTCGACAAAGCGGTCCACCAGATCGGGATCAAAGTGGGTGCCCTTGGCACCTATCAGAATACGCAGTCCTTCCAGTGAGGTTTTAGCCGGGCTGTAGACTCGTTTACTGGTGATGGCGTCGTAGGTGTCGGCGATGGCCACGATGCGGGTGAAATAGGAAATTTCCTCGGCGGGAAGACCGCGAGGGTAGCCGCGACCGTTCAGGCGTTCGTGGTGGCCGTAGGCGACGATGGCGGCCTCCCTATCTACATCGGCCTTGGTGCTGAGAATCTCATAACCCAGCGTGGTATGAGATTTCATGATGTTAAATTCTTCGTCGGTAAAAGCGCCTTCCTTGTTAAGAATCTCAAGTGGGATTTTGGATTTACCCATGTCGTGCAACATGCCACAAAGACCCACCGCTTCGAGGTCGGGGCGGGACAGACCCTCTGCTTTACCGAGAATGATGGATAGCAGGCCAACATTTAAACTATGGCGCGCGGTGTATTCATCAAAGTCCTTGAGCAGACCAATCCACAGCATGGTTTCCTGATTGGCGATAATGCTGTCCACGCATTGCTTGACGGCTTTTTTAGCTACTGAGGTATCAAAGGTCTGGCCCAGTTCCAGGCTTTTGAAAAAACCTTTGACCACACTTTTAGCCTGCCGGTGTGCACTTTTGGCCTGCGGCAGCGCCTGTTTGAAAGGCTGAGTATTGCTATAGCGCTGACGTTTATACTGTCCAGAGGTTTTGACCGACTTTTTAACATTGGCAGCTACATAAACATAGCTACAGCTAGCCTGCAGTGTTTGGATCTCCTGTTCTGAGCTGATACGAAAGCCGTGTACGGTAAAAGGTGACTCCACCCAGGGTTTATCCAGCTCTACAACTCTCATTCCCACTTTAAGTTGGGTAGTGTTCAGGCGGATTAGTTTGTCCTTAATCAAGTTTCCCCTCGTTTATATGCTGCAAGCCGCAATGGCCTTGGTGGTTAAATGAGACTGTCTGGGTCTGTTAGAACTGTTGTTATTGGTTTTTCTAAAAGGGACGCATTTAAGAGTCCGCTCTTAAGTATAGTCAGTTTATGAATAATAGGGATTAGGGATAACCACTATTTAATGTGGCATTGATCTTGATGAAAGACTCTTTGGTAGGGGGGCTTAGTGATCTAGCTATCGATTGAATAGCATCTGATCAATAAAGGCTCAGCCTGTGTACGGATCTTGAAGGGTGTTATGGCATAAAAGAGACTAACAACAAAAAATGGGGCGATCCTGTCGGATCGCCCCATTTTTAATCGTTTATTAGTCAATACCAGCGTTTGTACCAGGTTTTAAAGACCCGGGTTTATAAGTCCCTGGGTTTATAGGTGTCTGGGTCTGTAAGCGCTTGGGTTTAAGGGCTTAGGCTTTTGGCCCCGCCGCAATAATCGCTTCAGAAACTTCGAACTTTTTGATGTTTTCCTGAAACAGGCTGGCCAGTTTGTTGGCCTGCTCGTCGTAGCCTGCGTCATCGCCCCAGGCTTTACGCGGGTTGATGTATTTTTCGTCAACACCGGGGATAGACTTGGGAATATTCAGGTTCAGGGCTTCCAGGTGCTCGGTTTCAACGTCCAGCAGGGAGCCGTTCTGAGCGGCGGCAACCACCGCACGAGTGACCGGGATCGGGAAGCGAGAACCGGAGCCACCTTCGCCACCGGAACCGCCAGTCCAGCCGGTGTTAACCAGATAAACCTGTGAGCCGAAATCCTGAATACGCTTCATCAGCAGTTCGGCGTAGTCGCCGGCGGGGCGAGGCATAAAGGGTGCGCCAAAACAGGTGGAGAAGGTTGGGTGAATACCAGCCTCTGCGCCCAGTTCGGTGGAGCCAACGCGAGCGGTGTAGCCTGACAGGAAGTGAAAGGCAGCCGCTTCTTTCGACAGGATGGAAACGGGCGGTAAGACACCGGAAACATCGCAGGTCAGGAATATAACGGTTTTGGGTTCGCCAGCAGCGTTTGCTACCACGCGCTTTTCGACGTGCTCCAGTGGGTAGGAGCAGCGACCGTTTTCGCTGAGGCTGGTGTCGTCGTAATCGGCTTTGCGTTTTTCATCAAGCACCACGTTTTCAACAATGGCGCCAAAGCGAATAGCATCCCAGATGATGGGTTCGTTTTCCTGGCTCAGGTTAATGGTTTTGGCGTAGCAGCCGCCTTCAACATTAAATACCGCGCCCTTGGCCCAGCCGTGCTCGTCGTCACCGATCAGGTAGCAGGCAGGATCGGCAGACAGGGTGGTTTTACCGGTGCCGGATAAACCAAAGAATAAGGTGGTATTGCCTGCTTCATCGACGTTGGCAGAGCAGTGCATCGGCATGACATCTTTTTCAGGCAGCAGGAAGTTTTGCACTGAGAACATGGCTTTTTTCATTTCACCGGCGTAGCGCATGCCGGCCAGCAACACCTTGCGCTGGGCAAAGTTAACCAGCACTACACCGTCGGAGTTAGTACCATCGCGCTCAGGCTCACACTCAAAGCTGGCGACGTTAAGAATGGTCCACTCTTCTTTACCCTTGGGGTTGTACTTTTCGGGACGAACAAACATGTTGTAACCGAACAAGCCCTGCCAGGCCGTTTCGGTGTTCACTTGAACGGGAATATAGTGCTCGTCGTGAGCGCCAACGTGGAGAGTGGAAACAAAGCGGTCTTTTTGCGAGAGGTAATCTTCAACCCGATTCCACAGGGCTTCAAATTTATCGGCTTCGAAGGGACGGTTTACTGAACCCCAGTCGATGGCATCGGCTGTTGAGGGTTCTTTCACAACAAAACGGTCAGCGGGAGAGCGACCAGTGCGCTTGCCAGTCGTCACATGCAGGGCGCCAGTATCTGTCAGAGTACCTTCGCCGCGAATCAATGCCTGCTCAATTAATTCAGCGGCTGATAAATTTGAGTGTGTGGTCATGTTCGTTCTCTTTCCTGAATTGTGTGCCGTTTTTAGCAATGTGATAGCTGCCTGACCAATTGGGCCGCAGCGCCTGCTTTCTAGGGCGCGCCATTATGTCAAAAAACCCCAGTGGAGGCTAATCCCTGAAACAGCACTTTTTCTTTCCCAGTTAGGTAATAAAACTACATTGTGCCCTCTTATGGGGCTTGCCGTAAGGCGGGCGGAATTGAGAGGGCGAAAGTGGATTCGCCGAGCAGAGTGAATCGTTGATTAAAGATGCTAGAGATTCAGTCCCGTGGGGTTTAGTTCACAGGAATTCAGTCCTTTGGTATTCAATGAACCGTGGGCTGAAACAGTTGCTCGATATCTTCGGCGCCGAAGCTGTAGTGCTGATGGCAGAACTCACAGTTAATCTCAATGTCACCCTGCTCTAGAAGAATGGTTTCAAGTTCCTCTCGGCTGATAGTTCGCAACGCATTCAGGGTGCGTTGCCGCGAACAGCTACATTTGAACTGTAGCCCGGTAGGCTCGAATAAACGCACAATTTCCTGATGATAAAGTCGGTACAGCAGTTCGTCGAAGTTCAGCTCATACAATTCCTGAGGAGTCAGCGTGTCGGCCAATTTGGTGATGTGCTGCCATTGCTGTTGACGATGTTCTTTATTTTGTTCTCTGTATTGTTCCGAGAGTTGCTCAGTCTGGTTGGCGGGTAGCTCCTGTAACAACATGCCGGCAGCTTGCAGGCCATTACTGCATAGCCAGATACGCGTGGAGAGTTGTTCGCTTTGTTGGAAATAGCCCTCAAGGCACTGGGCTAAATTATCGCCATCAAGCGACACAATGCCCTGGTACCGCTTGCCCTGGCGGGGGCTGATGGTGATACTGAGCTGGCCGTTGGCCAATAGTTTGCCGAACTCCGGACTGTGGGCATTATCTGCCTCGCGGGCGATGGCACGAAGATGCCGCTCGGAATTTACCTCAGCCATGATCAGTGGTATTTCCCCTTCGCTGCGTGCCTGAAGTGTTAGGGTGCCTTCAAATTTCAGCGTTGCACTTAGCAGTGAGGCTGCGGCCAAAAATTCACCTAATAATCGAGCCACAACTTCGGGGTACTGATGTGAGTCCAGGGTTTCCCGATAACTTTTCTCGAGACGAGTTAATTCTCCTCGAATATCGGTGTCTTCAAAAATAAAGCGTTGTAATCGGTCAGTCATGGGGCGGATTATAGAGAAGCTGGACTGTGGTGGCGAGCAGCTTGTGCTGCTGTTTATTGTCGCCAGCGCCGGTGAGCAGAATGGGGCAGTGAAAGACAGGGCGTTCTGCGGAGAGGTGTTGAATCAAACCTCCTGCTGGTTTTGTTTAAAGCGATGAATCTGTCGGCGCTGCTTTTTATTGGGTCGCTCCGGAGGTGCCAGCCCATGTCCCCTCAGCGCCTTACGCTGCTCAGTGGCTAAAGCGCGTTTCTCTATACTGGCTTCGGTTTCCCGGTAGAGCAGCTGCGCATCCGTGGCTCCCCGCCGCTGATCCGAGAGAGCGATAATTTCAACTTCCTTTTCGTCCCAGCCGCTGCGTAATGTCAAACTGGCGCCTATTTCCACCTCTTTACTAACCTTGCTTCTGGCTCCGTTGTAATGCACTTTACCGCCTTCGATGGCTTGTTTGGCAAGGCTGCGAGTTTTAAAAAAACGGGCGGCCCAAAGCCACTTATCCAGCCGCACCTTAGCCACGGGAAAAGGGTGTTCGCTGCTGCTCACTCAGTGTGCCCTCGGTGCTGTGCTACTGATGCAATGGGCATAATCTCATCAAAATGCAGAATGCCGGGAAACTCGGTCTGTTGACGCCGGGCCTGTTTGCTGTCGGGTTGTAACAGCGTTAGCAGGTACTTGATGCCAAAATCCTGCGCTGACTGCAGGACGCTGGTGGTATCGTCAATTAGCAAGCTGGTTTCAGGATTAAAGGGGTGATTGATACGCATCTGCTTCCAAAAATCTCTATGCTCCTTGGGTGCACGAAAGTCGTGAGATACCACTAGCTCATCAAACAAATGACCGATACCGGTGTGATCCATTTTGATATCGAGGCTGTGACGGTGGGCGTTGGTAACTAACACAATGTGTTTACCGCCGTCGCGGAGTTGCTGGAGAAACTCCAGCACAAAAGGGCGGATACTGATCATGTGCTGAATCTCCCGTTTCAGGGCGGGTATATCCAATTGTAGCTGCTCCGACCAGTAATCCAGGCAGTACCAGTTCAGGGTGCCCCGAATATGCTCAAAGCGGGCCGTGAGAGTCTGTCTGGTAGAGTCCTCGTCCTGTTGATGAATATCTGCATAACGTTTGGGTAGATAGTGTAACCAGAAGTAGTTATCAAAGTGGAGGTCCAGCAAGGTGCCGTCCATATCCAGTAAGACGGTTTCAATGTGTTGCCAATCGATCATAAAAATCCTGTGTAACGCTTCAGCAATAAGCCGGAGGTCAGAGATAGTATGAACTTAGCAGTGACTGGGTCAAGGTTGTTGCAATTTCTATGAAGTTGGGAGTGTTGAGGTATTAGGCTGGCTCAGGCACACCACAATGGAGGGCGACAGTATTATTATAGTTATATCAGATCGTAATCTATATTTTAATACTAAAATACTATCAAAAGTTGCTTCTTTATTGTCTTTGATTGGGCTTATAGGCTTGAGCTGTAGTTTTTTTACCACTCAATCCGGGCTGAACGATTGATTGTGTCGGCGCTTTCCACCGTTTTCATTCTTTACGGCTGTAAATTAGCAGAGAGTATGGAGGGCTGTGGCTTCGGGGGCGGTAGGGCTCTGTTAATTGGGAATGACGCTAAGCAGAGCTACCTTTATATCCCTGAGTAGTTAAAGCAGAAAAATTGTTGCCTATATTGAATGAAGGGCTTGTTTTCTCCTTTTAGAAAAGAGATTGTATCTACCCTGATGGGGTACACCGATATAAGCTATCAACTGCCGGTGACGACGCCATTCCCTTCAGGCACTGATCGAAGTCTTTTTTATTTTTAAGATGATGTTCTGACGCAAGAACAAGAGAGGTACGTCACTATGAAAAAAGCGATCGGCTCACTGGACCTCAATCGACCAAGCTCCCGCCATGAAACCGCCGGTGGAGTACGCCTGCAAAATACCAAAACCGTCAAGGATCAGTTGCTGGAAGAGATGGTTGAGTTGCAAAAACAGCTGGAAGTGCTGGAGTCGCAATCCCCTGCCCTGGACTTTTCAATGATGCAAACTTACAAGGAAATGATTCACAGTCGAAAAAGCTTTTTCAACGAGCTGAATCGATAGGCACACCGTTTGTAAGCAGAGTTATTATTGTGGGTTGCTGGATGTGGTCTGGCTAGGCTTGAGTATTGGTGGCGGGTCTTAAATCTTGGGTGTCAGTTCCTGAGTCTCAGGTGCCAGCCCTGAGTCTTCAGTCACCCTTCCGGTCTTTTCGTTTCTGTTCCAGAATCGTAGCGGTTTCCCTGCGCAGTTGCTTTTCACTGACTAGCTCAACGGCATAGTCGGTGCTCAGCCACCAGGGCTGAGATTTAAATTGCTTGCCGCGGCGCATATTCTTGCGCCTGTCCATCCCCGCCGGCATGGACAGATTTTGCTTTCTACGGTCTTCGCTCTCGCGGCGATCACTAAACATAGAGCGCCTGAAATCCTTCACTATACTGCCTCATTTTATAGCTATAAGTTATGATATGAGCGCTCGTTAATCCTAGATTAATACGCACTACAATCTGTCTGGTATGTTAACAGATTGAACCTGAAAATGGAGCTCGGTGATAAACTTTAATGGCTGTTATAAGGGTTTCAGTTGGAGGAAGATTTGGTCTGATTGATGTATAGTTGCAGCTTTCCAGCCAGTATGTCTTAAATCTGAGTCGATGTTCCTGTCTTTAACCTCACTAAAGCCCTTCGCCAAAGGCGGTAATCGCCTATGCTTTGTCCATCCTGAGCTGCCAGCGAAGTGCATCAAGGTGCGAAGGCCGGATTTTACTCTTGAGCAGCTGCGAGCCTCGAAGGGCTTTCCCAAGAACCTGCGCTCGCTTGCCTCCTTTGATGATAATCGTGAAGAGTTTGAGGTTATCACTCAGCTGGGCAATCGCTTTGGGGAAAAGGTCTTCCAGCATATCAGTCGCTGTTATGGCTTTATCGAAACCGACTTGGGAAAAGGGCTGGTACTGGAATTGATCAGGGATGCCGATCAGCGTATTTCCACTTCGGCCAAGCAGTATTTGATTGAACAGGGGCTGACGCCATCTTTTCAGGAAGCACTTACTCGCTTGTGTGATTTCTGGGTGACTCATGCCGTCCCGTCGCGCAATTTGTTATTACATAACATTGTAGTGCAACGAGACTCCGATGGTCAGGTAGCGCGTTTGGTGGTGATTGATGGGTTGGGTAGTTCGTCACTCATTCCTGTTCAGTGGCTACCGGTATGGGCTCAGAGAAAAAAGGCCACGAGGAAAGTTCAAAATCTACAATCCAGAATGGCAGTACTGTTAGAGAAAATTAGCTTGGGAAAAGACTTGGGAAAGGTTGGGTTTTTGTTGCATGATGGAGTGATAAATGCCGGGGATAGGCGCCGGTAAACTGGCAGACTCCAATGGGGATAGTGTGAATCGCAACACTGATGCCGGTGCAGATAAATGCCAGAGAAATTTTTTGAAAGTCGCAGTAGCCATAAGCCTTCACAACAACAAATAAGGTTGCCGGTAAGTTATGTACAATCCCTTTAAAAAAATTCGAAGAAATAAACAAAATCGTTTGGAAAAAAAACTGATACAGGGACAGCTGTCATCAGTAATGACATCACTTTTTCGTGATAGCGCTTTGAATAACGTGAGTTCGGGGGTGGAAAAAAACTCAAGCTCTCCCGAGTCCACTCCGCCAATCATCGTTTCGCTAACGACCCATAGCAGCAGGATCAACGATGTTTATTTAACGATAGAAAGTTTGTTTAGCCAATCCAGAAAACCCGAGCGTGTTTTACTTTGGGTGACAGCCTCTGAATATAGTGAAGAAGATATTCCTGCTATTTTGCAGAAGCAAAAGCTGAGAGGTCTTGAAATAAGATTTTGTGAAAAAGACCTGGGGCCCTATACCAAATTTTATTACACCCTAAAAGAATTTCCGAAAAGTCTAATCCTCACCGTTGACGATGACCTTATGTATCCGGTGGATCTTATTGATCAGTTGTATCGGGCTTATGTAAAAGCGCCCGATGTTATTCATTGTCATCGGGCGCACCGCATATTGACATCTCCCAATGGAGAATTTAAACCTTATAAAAAATGGGATTTTAATTCGAGAAGCCAGGAAGCATCCTTGTCGATGTTCCCAACCGGGGTGGGTGGCGTGTTGTATTTTCCCGGTTGTTTTGATGAAGAGGTTTTTAATCAGGAAGCATTTTTGGCTTTGGCGCCCAATGCAGATGATGTCTGGCTCAAGGCGATGAGTTTAAAAAAGGGGGTTCTATGTCAGCGTGTTGCGGATGCTCGCGATTGGTCGGAGCGCTTTATTCCTATTTTTGGCTCGCAGAGTGTTAAGCTAAAAGCGCAAAATAAAAGTAAGCAAGGGGGTAATGATGTAAAAATTCAGTCAGTATTCAGCGCTTATGATCTTTATAAATATTTTAAATAGTGATGTTATTTATTTGAACAGTTGTGTTTATCGCAATTAATATTCGTACTCTAAAGCCAGGCGAAACGTGTTATCTTTGCCGTGGTGAGCAACTTCGGTAATAAAGCCAAATTCCCATTTTAATTGCTTCTGACCATCAAAGCGTTGAATGCCCATCATGGCAGGACCTAAGCCCTGATAATCTTCGCCAAAATAAACTTCAATGGCTGGTTGAAGTTGAGGAATCCAGCGGTAGCGATACTTGAGTCGAAACTCAGATTCCCATTCGTTTTTTAGCGTTTGGCCCCACTCATAGATAATGAATGCATTAAGGGTCAGACTGGTACGGCCAAATTCCTTCTCCATAAGCAAGCCGGTGGTCACCTCCCAGTCATTGTGGTGTTTATCCTTTTCAATCTCAAATAGCAGCCCCCAGTCGGCCCAATATTCGCCCTGATCAGTTAGCATAACTCTTGCCTCTAGTTCGTAGGCACTAACGCCGAAATCATTGTTTTCATCACGCTCTCCGATGATGTAGGCCTCCAGAGAAATGTACTCAGAAATGGAGTGACCATAGCCAAAGCGCTGCATGAGTAAATTACCTTGATCAGTATCATGCGATGCTAAACGCCATTCAAACTCACGCTCATAGGGTAAAACATAGGGGTGGTAGACTTTGTCAACGACCATGCCGTCGGCTGCAGTTAAGCTGCTTAGCAATATTGCGCAAAGCAATAGTGAGAGTCTTGGATAAATCATTGGCTAGCCTCATTGGTAGCGAGTGAGGATTTAAGGCTGCTATGCCGGATGATGATAATTGCCAGCATCGATAATAGGCTACATAAGTAGATAATAATTTGAAGTATGCTTGGCGTGGCTTCATAACCGATCAAGCCAGAAAGAATTTGCGCTATAGCCTGATCGTCAGATAGCCATGCACTTGTTGACCAGGCCGATTGAGTTTCAATTAGACCGATTTGTGCCAGTAAATTGATGTTGTTGGCAAGCTGTCCTGTGAAAAACAATACCGGCAATAAAACCAGTGCTAATGGAAAGATACTTCTTATCCAATATAGAAAGAAATAGAGTAGCACTGAGAGGCTGGCTGAAAAGCCGGCGCCAATTAATGTTCCCAGCAGCAGGGGCTGGCTTAAATCCTGATGTGACCATAATGTCGAGAAAAAAATAAAAAAATTAAGCAAGTTGAATGAGGAGAAAACAGCCAGTAGCACGATTAAAATATGACGGATTGTTTTTATTTTTTCTCTGCTAATAAATGCTATCAAGAACGTGAGAAGTAAGAGTTGCATTACGGAGCTGGTAAAAAGTAATAGCTCAATACCGGTACCGTCAGCAAATTGGGAGATAGGGTCGAACAGCAATAATAACGCGACACAGGCAATAAAGCCGCAGCCTAAGCCTGAGACGATAAAGGCGAAAAATGAAACGGACCGATCGGCAAGTGCATAAAGCATGGAGCAGCAGAAAAATACTGGCAATAATTCTTGCAGGAAAAGATATAAGGTATTAATTAACACGATCGTCTTCCTTGAGTTTCTGGTTGGTCGACATTGGCGAAGAAGCCGGCTTGGAAAGCGATGTAGCTATGATACTACCTTTCGCGGTGTTGCTATTGTATTCGCCGAAGAAGTCATATCGACCAGGCTCAAGTGGGCCGACAAAGAGAGTTGAGGATCGATTAGGAAAAATAACTTTCTCTCGGTTGAGATCAAAGCTGTCAAACTCCTCAGCAGTTGAATCTTTATTATGAATAATCAGTTTAAATTTCTGGTTGGCTGGCACTTCGAGTTTGGATGGAAAAAATAAATGATTGCTGAGTGTTAAACTAAACTCCGGTAGTGTCTCCGCCAGTGAGGTCAGACTAATAGCCATCATTAGGAGCGTTAATAGAGATATGGATGGCAGGCGTCGGAAAACGGATATCATGACTGAATAGCCTTATCTCGATTAAAGCAGACAGTAACTTTCAGTCCGCCAAATTGCTCTGATCGGGACAGTTGAATGGTGGCGGCGTGTAAATCCACGACCTGTTTAACAATTGCCATACCCAGGCCACAGCCAATAATTCCAGAGGTATGTTGGTCGCCGCCACTACGGTAAAAGCGATCAAGCACGCGTTCATATTCCGACGCTTTTATGCCAGGTCCTGAATCTTCAATCATCAGTAAGGCATGATCATTTGTGACGTGAATAGTGACAACAATGCTTCCTTGGTCCGGCGTGTATTTACTCGCATTGCTAATCAGGTTATTTAGCAGTGTTGTAATGGCAAAGGTATCCCCCTGAATGGTTGCCGGCTCAGAAATCAGCTCAATGATTTGTTGCTTTTGATCAATGCTGTCGTAGCAATGGGCAATAGCTGATTGCGTGAGTACGCTTAACTCAAGAGATTGAAAGCTGGCTTTAAAATGGTCCGGGTGGGTGCGATTAAGCAGTAGTATTTGTTCGACGACATGGGACATCCGTTGCACGCCCATATCGAGTCGTGAAATTTCAACCTTGAGTTCGGGGTGTTGTTGCTCCAGGTTATGGATTTCCACTTGTAATACACTGATAGGTGTTCTTAATTCGTGAGCAGCGTCTGATGAAAAACGTTTCTCCCGTTGGAAGGCAGTGTCCAGTTTGGTCATCAAGCGGTTGAGCGTTGTGACTACATTACTCAGCTCATTAGGGCTGTTATGAAGTTGAATCGGTGTAAAGTCATTGCCCTGTTTGGACTGTAATAAACGTGATAGTTGTTTCAGTGGGGCAAGGCCACGGGTAATGGTTAGGGCAATCAGCAGTGCCAGAATCGGGGTGGCCAGCACCATGGGTGTCAATGATGAAAGGGCGACTTCTTCAGCGAGCTCAACTCTTTTTGAGAGGGGCTCCGCAACGATAAGCCAACGCTCAGAGCTAGGCTCCTGCCAGACGTAGCTTCGCCAGCGCTGGCCGTTGAAATTATTTTCATCGAAGCCCGTGGTTAATGCGGCAATCGCCAGCGTAGGTGTGTTGCTACTGTGCTGTAGCAGCTGGTCGTGTTGCCAGATTTGAAAAGCCATATTATCCAGATCGACGTGCTTTTGCTGTAACTGGACAATTGGCAAAATACTCAAGCTATGAGCAAAGTTTTTTAGGTTTTGATCGAATACGGCTTCTGTTCTCCTGATACTGGCATGATAGCCACTCAGCGCTGCAGTGAAGGACACCAGCGTGATAATGGACAGCAGCATTAACAGTAAAAAACGAAGAATACTCAAGATTTTTTGACGGTATAGCCGACCCCGCGAATAGTTTTAATATAATCTTTTGGTAGCTGCTTTCGCAGGTGATGAATATGCACTTCCACAGCATTAGATTGCACCTCTTCCCCCCACTCGTAAAGATTGGATTCCAGTTGCGCCCGCGACAGTACGCGACCCGCGTTTTCCATCAGGGCTTTTAATACCGTAAACTCCCTGCGGGAAACAGCCGCTTTATGACCGCCAATAAAAACGGAATAGCTGGTAGTGTCGAGTTCAACCTCGCCAATTTGAATGAGTGCAGAGGAGCTGGTACCCAGTCGCCTTTCAATGACACGCAGTCGTGCGAACAGCTCGTCCATCACAAAGGGTTTGGTCAGGTAGTCATCTGCGCCCAGATCCAACCCGGCAACTTTATCGTCGGTGCTGTCTCGTGCCGTTAAAATCAAAACGGGTATTCCGGCCTGTAATTGGCGAATTTTTTTCAGTACCGACAGACCGTCTATGTCAGGGAGCCCCAGATCGAGGATCACGGCATCGCAATCCTGTAACTTGACGACATGCAGTGCGTCTGTGCCGGTGCTGACATGACTCACGACAAAGCCTCTTTGTTTCAGCGAGGCATGAATTGCCTCACCTAATTGTCGGTCATCTTCTACCAGTAATAAGCGCATGGTTTATTTTTGCAGTTTTTTCTCGACTTTGCGTAATAATTCTTCAATTTCTTTACGTCGCCCCTGATCTGCAAGCGGACGACCGGGACGAGGCGCTGCCGCCTGGGCGGTCAATAGATGGGCTTTCGCCTCGGTATAGTCCTTTTCGTCGTATAAAAATTCAGCGTAAAAATAATTGGGGTCGATGCCCTTCGGGTTGATTTCTAAAGCGGTTTCCAGCAGCTGCCGTGCTTTTTTGTCGTCGCCAAAGCCCAGCGGCCAGCCGGGCACTTTGTGATAGAGTGTACCCAGACTGGTATAGGCCGAACCGTCAAGCGCTTCGGGAGCAATTGCCAGTGCAGACTCTAAGGCAGCCCGCGATGCCTTGGCCAGTGACAGCGCACCCAGGCCACCCTTGGCTCCAGCCAGTGTGCTTTGACTGATCCCTAGCCAGATATGCATGTCGGCATCTTTTGGGTGCTGATCAAGCTTCTTCTGAATACTGCTTATTAATGTTTCAAAGGCCGCCACCTGTTCTTTACCTGACAGCTCGTAATTGGCTTTGGCCCATTGTTGCTGCACCTGCAGTAATGTGTCAGTGGTTTCTGCTAAGGCAAAAGTGCTGGCCGCACACGCACAGATCAGAAAAGCCCAATTGAATAGTGTATAGCATTTTTTCATGATGATAGTCCTTCCAGTGTATGATCGCGGGAATGGGGTGAATCCTGGTCAGTCAGTGATGTGTCCTGTGGTGGAGGTGTGTCTCCCCCCTGTGATGACTGTGAAAGATCCTGCTGGCCAAAGCCGAGTATGGTTTGTCGCTTGGAGGCCAGGGCTTTATCGACCAGTTCTGGCCACAGACCATTTAAACGGCAGAACAGTTTCTCCGGCCAGCCTACCACCCAGCGGGATTTGTTCTTTTTCAGGGTTTTGATAAAAGCCCTGGCAACGGCTTCCGGAGGGTCGACTTTATTGCCCAATGCGAGATTCATGGCGTTGACGACATCCGAGTTAAAGGGGGTTCGGGTTGCTCGGGGGGCAAAATAATGAATTGAAATGGCCTTGCTGTCGGCTTCTCGTTGCAGCGCTTCGGTAAAACCCCGCAGTCCAAATTTACTCGCGCAATAGCTGGCAAAACAGGGGTAACCGATAGCGCCAAAAGTTGACCCCACGTTAACCAGTGTGGCCTGGGGACGTCCCTGTAGCGCGGGTAGAACACCATGGGCAATTAGCATAGGTGAGGTTAGATTATTGGTTAGGGTCTGCTCAATACTGGTCGGCGATTGCTGGCAATACTCGCCGAAGCCTGCGCTGCCCGCAGCTTGAATCACCAGATTGATACAGGGATTTTGTTTAACAGTATCAATGAGTAATGCTCTACCTTGATCGGTGGAGGTATCGGCAATCAGGCACTGGTGACGCTTATTCAGCTTCTGCAAAAGCGCTGTCAGCTTTTCCTGATTGCGACCGACCAGTATCAGTCGGGCGCCTTCGGCATCCAGCGCCTTTACGATAGCTTGACCTATGCCACCACTGGCGCCAGTGATCAGGCAGGTAGAGTTAGCAATATTCATGTTGATTCCTTAGCTGGTCCGTTAGGCGGCTTTTGGCAGGCCGTGTCGGGCATTGAGTTCGCGGAACATATCGCCATAGAGTTGGTAAAAGGCCTTGGCGCTTTTAAGTATGACGGCCTGCTCGGAGGGTTCCTTGATTTGATTCATCAAACCCTCGAAAAACTTCACATGTTCCTCATCTAAGGTGCCGTGGGAGAGTAAATAGCTGAAGGCTTTGTCAGGTAATGAGAGTGTTCTGGCTATCGACATAGCCGCATTGTCAGCCAGAGCGATGCTGGTACCTTCAAGCACGTGCACCATGCCAAAAAAGCACAGAGGATTGATACGGTGAATACTGTCATAGGCATAGGACACCATCAGCTCAGTAGAAAAGTTAGGCGAGCTATTTCTGGCAGCTTCTTTGTCATAGCCGCAATGGGCTATATCGTTGAGTACCCATTCCTGGTGGCCCAGTTCTTCGTCGATATACTCGGCGACCGCATTGCGCAGCCATTCTTTATTTTCGGGCAATTTTCCACCCACGGTCATTAGCAGGGGCGTGGTGTGTTTTACGTGATGATAAGCTTGCTGTAAAAATGCCACGTAATCATCCAGGCAAATATCGCCACGCAGAGCACGTTGAATCAGGGGGGCACTGAGCAGCTGTTCTCGCTCCCGTTGGGTTTGCTGTTGTAGGTCATCAAAAAAGGCCATGTTCATTCCTCCACAGAGATAAGTTTTGTCATTTGAGGTGTTGAGGTTATAGATAGGTCATCCAACGGGCTGCAAGGCTTGGTATTAACGGCTGGGGTCTCGTCAATCACCAGAATCTCTTGCTGAGCTTGCTGGTAAAGTTGTTCAATCTGTACAGCGAAATAACGGGCGATGGCGCTGCGATTGGGGCGGCCATTATCGGTATACAGTTTATGCTCGGTGGTCATGGCCTTATCGAGTAACAGGCATTGTTTGATCTGGGCGTAATCTGGCAATCGCTGGTTGATCACTTTGAGCCATTCACTGAGTTGGTTTTCACTCAGTTGGCCAAAGGCACTAATAATCGCAATACAGTGAGGTTGGCTGTCTCCCAGTACGACGGCCTGACGCAAGATCCCGCCGCTGAGTAATTCAGATTCTGGCCATTCTGGATTGATATTGCGGCCAAAGGACGAGACCAACTGGTTGCTCCTGCGACCCTCAAACCAGAGATAGTCATTGGCGTCATGGCGAAGGATATCGCCTGTCATAACCTCCGATGGGTACCAGCTATCGGGGTCATCGAGGTAGCCTAGAAAACAATTACCGGAAACCACCAGCTCATGGTTGCGGATTGAGGTGCTTACATGGGGAAGCGGTCTGCCAATCGAGCCGTGGCAATGGTATCTGGGCGTATTTAAAGCAACCACGGAGGCGCATTCAGATAGGCCATAGCCTTGATAAACGGGAAGGCCCATTTGGTAAGCCTGAGTCATTAGGCTACGCGAAACGCGGGCACCGCCAACGGCGATAAATTGTAGGCTGC
The DNA here is from genome assembly GCA_965661375.1 of Oceanicoccus sp. Classification (GTDB taxonomy): domain Bacteria; phylum Pseudomonadota; class Gammaproteobacteria; order Pseudomonadales; family Dasaniaceae; genus Oceanicoccus. Next base: position 64,210 of record CBFIDJ010000011.1, read on the forward strand.
TGGGTGGCTGCCAACCTGATGCTACCGCTCTTACCAGTACCAGCAATAGTTCGGGAACCAGGATCAGGGTGTCCGGCTGGAATTGGCTAATTGCCTGGCAGAGCAATTCAGGTGATTGCAGGCGACTGCCCGTAAAACCCAGATTGCTGTTGTTGGGCACATAGACCGTACCTCCGGCCAGCAGTGGTGCGTAAACGCCGGCAATATTTTCCAGCAATGTTGCCAGTGGTAATAAGGTGAGGTGGACGGGGCGTTCTATCTCAATGGCGGCCAGTAATGCGCGGGCGGTTATTAACAGGTGCTCATGGTTCAGGCAAACCCCTTTCGGGGTACCGGTTGAACCACTGGTAAAGGTAATTTTGTTGGTGCCAAAGGGTACTTGAATCAGTTTTGAGTGCTGCCCGGCGGGATCGGTTTGAGCATAAATTCGATCAAAGGGGGTTGGTGCTGTCGAGCGGATGCTATCTGATCCGGAGTCGGTACTGGTTAATATCAGGTCAACACCTGCAGTAGTAAGCGCATGCTGGCGTTGACTCTCGGTAAAATAGGGGGGCAGAGGAATGCAGATAATTCCCGCCTCGGTGCAGGCCATATCAAACAAGACCCACTCGATACCGTTATCGAGATCAAGGGCGATGGTTTTGACCTGGAGGCTTTTTAGCCATTTACTGCGCGAAACGATGGCGATCAGTAGCTCTCGATAGCTAAGGCTTTGAAGCCCATCGGCCAGCGCGGGACTATCGTTATTGCCCAGTACATCATGCCAGTGCATTAGCCGACGACCTTGAATGTTGAGGTCAGCTGAGCAACATTCTTCCGGTAAGGGAAATACTGCTTTTGCAATAGAGGTGATTCTTCGATCAGGTCTACGACTGAGGCCAGATTCAAGCGCATGACCACCGGTTGTTCATCGTAATAGCGGCCCCACTCACCCAGTGAGCTACCGAGACGTCTACCGTCTGCTTCAATAATGGGGTAGAGCGCAGCCCCTACTTGCTTGAGGATGGTTGCGACTTTTCGCGTGGCGCAGAAAACCATTTCCCGGTAACCCGCCCGATGCAGGCTGATGGCGGCAGTGATAAAAAGCACTAATGTAGCGTGTCGGTTATTGCTGACCAGATTGCCAATTTCAGCAATATAGCGGCGTTCAATTGCCAGTTCCGGGCAAGTCTGGTCAATGGGCAGATCCAGATATTGCTCGACGAACAGTGTTTCGGTGGCGGGCCTGACCCCGAGGCAGGCCTTGATTGTTTCTCCCTTTAGCGAATCGCTCACCAGCGTGAACAATTGGGGCATAAAGTTATTGATAGTGGCCCGGTGGGCGTTAAAGAAACCCTCGGCAATAAAGGTCTCGGCCTGGGCTCGCAACGGGTGGTCCTGGTCGACGGCGTAGATAGAGGTGCTGGTGCGGTTTGAAAAACCGTCTGGCGTAACTTGGTTGTACAGATTAACCATAACAAGCTCACTTGAGTGGAATGACTTGATGGTTAATCTAGGTCTGGATACTTAACAGAAACTTAAGGGATAAATAATTTTCAGGATTAGTTCACATATTGGCTGATTAAGCGCTTATTCTGTGACGTAGCGTTTAGTATCACTGCGGCTAACGCTGCTTCCATGCAATGACTGGATAGGCATATGTTTCCAGCTTTGAGGCGGGAGTTTGGGTTCCTCTGCGTTACCGGTAAAGCGATGTGGTAGTTTTTTCAGAATATCCTCCAGTGTTGTTAATACGGAAATTGACTGACATTCCGAGGGCACGGAAAATAGTCTGCTATTCAATCCTGCTGATATTTTCTGGCTGCTATAACGGATCAGCAAAGGCGCTGTGATCATCCCGGTCAGGACTGGCGCCAGCCAGAAACAAAACATCGGGCTGTAATAGGCTGTAAGCGCGGCCCATACACTTGCCATTAAAACGATTGGATAGCTGCGCTGCCAGGACTCGCGCCAACTTAACATCCTGCCTTCACGGGGTTGAGCTTCCCACTTAACATTGAGCCCAAACAAAATACTGAGCACAAAAACCGCATGAAAAAACATCATCAATGGCGCAACAATGATCGCAAAGATTAATTCGGTCAAGGCGCTGCCCAGTAGTGTGATGGCTCCACCAAATTGTTTTCTTCGGTAAACCAGTGCGTGAATACAGCCCATGATTTTGGGGGCGAATAAAACAATAAGGGTTAGGTAGAGTAGCGCTATGATCAAGCCGCTTTTGGCAATTGGCCAGTCCGGAAACAATTGATAGGACTGGCTGAAAAAAACCGCTGCGCTGCTTGCCCGCAAGGTTGCGTCGATGGTGCTGAAAAACAACATGCATAACCAGAAGAATGAGGAAAGATAAGCTACCGCGCCAAATAAAAAGTGTAATCGGCTCACGGTACTGATGCCCGGGCAGCTTAACAGTGCGAGATGTTGCAAATTGCCCTGCGCCCAGCGGCGGTCGCGCGTGGCGTAATCGAGGATATTGCCGGGCACTTCTTCAAAACTGCCCTGCAGGTCGGAGGCCAGATAAACATGCCAGCCACCGCGATAGAGTAAAGCCGCCTCGACAAAGTCGTGGCTGAGGATTTCGCCGCCAAAGGGCGCTGAACCTTTTAGGGTTGGCAAGCCACAGCAGTCCATAAAGGCGCTGATGCGAATAATGGCGTTATGCCCCCAGTAGTTACTGTTGTCGTATTGCCAAAAGGCAAAACCGGTGGCCAGCAGCGGGCTGTAGAGATTGGCGGCAAACTGTACGAAACGGCCAAAGAACGTGTTCTGGCGCACCGGTGTGGGGATGGTTTGGATCAGGCCTGCGCGGGGATTACTGTCCATTCGCGTGGCCAGCTCCACCAGGCAGTCGCCGCTCATGATGCTATCGGCATCCAGCACCACCATATAATCGTAGTGGGTACCCCAGCGCTGACAGAAGTCGGCGAGATTGCCCACCTTGCGGTGGCTGTTGTTTTGTCGGCGTCGGTAGTGGCAGCGCTCTCCTAGCGGGCCGAGTCGTTGCTGTAAGCCCTGCCAGGCGACCAGCTCGGCATCAATCAAGTCCGGGTCCTGCGTATCGCTGAGTACGTAAAAATCAAAAGCCTGAAACTGTTCGGTTGCCGCCAGTGACCGGAGTGTGCTCTCAAAGCCCGCAATAAAACGAGCGGTATCCTCATTGTAAACGGGCATAACGATGGCCGTCCTTGAGGTCAAGGGGGAGGCCAGGGCGGAGGTAAGGGTTGAAGCTAATCGATTGGAGGAGGGTTGGCGCCGTAAGCTGTAGGGGTCAAGACGAAACATCTGCAGGATAAAACCGATCAGGGCGCTGCAAAAGGCGGCTGATACCCAACTGAAGGTCACGGTAAACAGTAGCAGCAGGAGGGCTTCCAGCACCGAGATGCCATTGGGACGCAGAATTTCCAGCATGATCCAGCCGCCCGTCACGCTGCTGCTGACAACCATCGTGCTATAGAGCCCGCGACGCCAGACTTTACCCGGAATGCTTATCGCACGGACACCTTCCGAATCTGGCTTGTTTGTGGGTGCCGGTTGAGTGTGGCTATTGGTCGATGTTGTTCGGGTTCCAGACATAGCTCCAAACCTCGGTGAGTTGAGTGTCGCGGAGATGCAAATGCAGGCGCATATCGGCAGGGGTGTCGGCTTCGGGTTTCAGGCGAAAAGTAACGCGCCAGCCGTGCTCTCCCGGTAGTTTTGTCACAATGGGTTCTGACAGTTTGCCGCTACTGGTTTCAAGTTTGGCTTTGACCGGTGTATCACTCGGCAACTGGTTAAGGGTATCGCCGGCAAAGACGATGGCAAACAGGCGCGTGCTATGGGGCGGTGGATTTGCCTGGCCGGGAACCGCGCCCCAGCCAATCCGTGTGCCGCTCACTTCGCCTGGTGTTGGTTGTTCAAGGCGAGCATTAAAAGTGCTCAGGTTGTAACTGAAGCGCCGTTCCTGTCCTGCGCGGAAAGGTTCTTTAGGTACCCAGTAAGCGACAATATTGTCATTGGTCTCATTGTCGGTGGGGATTTCCACCAACTCCACGCGACCGTTACCCCAATCTCCTTTAGGTTGCACCCAAAGACTCGGCCGATTTTGATAATTCGCCTCCAGATCCTGATAGTGGCTGAAGTCGCGGTCACGTTGTACCAGCCCAAAGCCACGCGGGTTAATGTCTAGTAGAGAGGTAACCTGTAGCGTTTTGGGATTAGTCAATGGCCGCCAGATCCATTGGTCGCGGGATGTCTGCATGAGGAGGCCGTCGGAATCGTGTACCTCGTGACGAAAATCATCGTGATGGCGCAACCCGGCCTCACCGAAGAAAAACATGCTGGTGAGTGGTGCGATGCCCACTTTGTTAATGTCCTTGCGTGGAAAAAGTACCACATCGACTTCAGCGCTGGTGGTTGAAGAGGCGCTTAATACAAACCGGTACACCCCGGTGATGGATGGGCTGTCCAGCAAGGCCAGTATTTCCATGCGATCGCTGTCAGCCGCCGGCTGCAGCAGCCAGAAGTCGGTAAAGCGGGGAAATTCCTCCCCCGAAGCTTCAGCCGTATCAACGGCCAGTCCCCGTGCTGACAGCCCGTACACCTGGCCAGGACCGACCAAGCGGAAATAGGAGGCTCCCTGAAAGACGGCTATCTCATCTTTGTATTGGCTGCTGTTGAGGGGGAAGTGAACACGAAAACCCGAGTAGCCATAACTCGGCTGAGCTTTATCTACGAGCTGCGCGGTGGCGTTATCGCCATAGGTAAAAAAGCCACTGTCGAAGGGTACCCGACTGGTAATGCCCTGCTGATCGACGGTTTGCAGTTCTACGCCTTCCTTAAACAGAAAGCCAGGATGTAGTAGTTGTAATTCGAATAAGCCCTCGTCACGCCAAAGTGCTTGCTTGGGTTTAAAGCGAATCGAACGATACTGATCATAATTCAGCCCCGTCAGAATCTCCGGCACATGATGCTCAGTGGCCTGATAATTTTGCTCGGACAGTGAACGAGCCTTTTTCAATAGAATATCCATCAACACCGTTGATGGGTTTTTACCAGAACTCTCGGGCTGCGGCTGCGCAAAGGTAGAGCTTGCCGATAAAATCAACCCGGCGCAAAAGAGCTTGAAGAGGGTTCGTGTCCTGTGATGCAGTGTTCTGGTTTTATGAGCTGGGTTTAATCGCCCTGCTGATGATTTCCGTCCAGTTATTGCGACGCTCTGTTCCATAGATGCCTGCTCATTGGAAGCTGTGTTGCTTTCTCCGCTATATAATAGAAGGCATGCCCGTTACCGTGGCTCGCCGTTGTCTTAGCTGTAAGGCAACGAAGAGCAGTGAAAGTTGCGCGGAATTAAAAATGGGCGGGTAAGAGAGACGGAAAGAAGTGGGTCGCGGCGCGGTAGAAAGCGCTCGAGGTAGGTGCTAGAGGTAGGTGCTAGAGGCCTGCTAGAAACGTGAGGCGGAGAATGAAATACTTACAACTGATTCTGTTCCTGCCAGTACAGCTTAAAGCCGAGACTTGCTGACCAGCGCTCATCAACCGTGATCACGTTTTTGTTATTGAACTTGCCGTAGTTGCTTTGCAGGTAGAGATCCATGGCCGGACGACTGTTGGAACCGGTTAGTGTATGCCAGGACAACCGGGCATGGCCAAGGTGGGTGGCGTTATTGGTTTCAATGGCGGACAGGCTACTCATATCGCTGAAACTGCGGCCATAGTTGTAGCGCATCGACAGGCTGCATACCTTAGGAATGAGTTGATAGCGGGCCGCAATTTCATACTGGCGCTGCCGATACTCATTATCAGGGCCATCCTCATACTGCTGTTGCCACTGCAGATTAACTTTAAGTGATAAGTGACTGCTGGGATCGAAACCCAATTCCAGTGTCGTGGCATCATTGGCCCAGTCGGCAACAGGGTCTGTCGCTGAAAAATCGAAGGTAGCATTAGCCAGCTGAATCTGTCGGAGCTGGTTATCTCGGTTCAGGGTTCGGTAACTCAGCCCCCAATACCAGTCATCCTGATCGAATTTCAGTGTCAGGCCGAGTTGATCAATATCGCTGAGCAGCGGACTTTGTATGCCGTAAGCATGGTAATCCGGTTGTCGCTGATCGGCTTGGCTGATATTAGTGGTCACCGATGGCGATCCAAGCAGTTGTGCCAATAGACTTGTGCCGTTGATGTTCGGTTTATAGGTCAGGCTCAAATCGGAGCGTTTGGTCCGTCGAGCTGCCAGCGACAACAGATTGTCGCTGGACTGGTCTTCCAGTTGCCAGCCCAGCTTAATGGTGATGTCTCGTACCGAGGTTTCAAAATAGGCACGGGTATGAGTCAGGCCAACCGGTAAATAGCGGTCACCCTGGTTATGGAAGTCACCTCCGACGGACTGGTGTGATACGCCCGCCCGCCAGCCGCCGATAACGGGCAGTTCCAACTGTTCATTAGACGTCAGATGAAACTGGGTGTCGAAGGCCGTATCGGTCCGGTTGGCACTGGACTGACTGCCGACGCGGTCTTCTTCGTAGCTGGAGCGGGCAAACTCAAAACGCGTTGTCAGGACATTTTTAAACCAATTGCGGGAAGCGGCAACATCCCAGGCATCGGCCTGCTTCTGGCTGAGAGGCGATAACCAGGAGTCGGACGACTGGGTATTAAAATACGCGGAGGAAACTTGCCAGTTATTCCTGGTGTATAGCTGCAGTGCGGCACCGGAAGTTTCAGTAGCCGGTGCATAGCCTGCGCTCAGGCCATTAACATTGATCGTGGGTTCGGATTGCGTGCCAAACATCTGTAACTGGTAGCGGCCGGCAACATCGTAGAGGCCTCCGGTTCTGGCGTCACGCTGCGAGCGGGCTAATAGACGCCCCTGAAAACCTACCGGGTTTTGCCCCGACTGGATGCGAAGGTGATCCTTGAACTTCAGTTCGGTGCCAAGTGACGATGGTAGCTCCCTATGGTGATTGTCGTAAGCGGTGATGTCTGCGGTGGTATCTGTTGTGGTGTAATCGATACTATCGGCGCCGAACAGTAGTTGAGTGTGCAAAGCTCTGGAGGTTGCTGCAGGTAAAAACCGGGTTCCACTTTCCGAGGCAGGTAGATCGCCCAGCGAGGCGAATGCGCTTATGTGGAGCGTGCTTGCCAATATTAAGGGCAGAGTTTGTATCAGGTGATTTATTGTCTGTTTCTTCATGGCTCATTAAACTCAAGCATACTACGCGTGCGATGACTGCTCATCGGTGCGACCAACTGCCTACATATATAGTCTACTCGGGCAAAAGTTTCTAAAAAATTAACCGGTTTACAATTTACGTACTTACCCTGTTACTACGCAGAGGAATTTTTCAGGCTGTGCGCTAATCGACAGTAGTGCATCAGGCGGACGTGAGTTTTTCACATGAAAGAAGGCGCTTCAATCTGTAATTCCCCTTAATTGATGGCGGTTAAGTACATGGGAGTTTAGTCTATCGAAATTGTTTGGGTGCTCAGGAAAAGAGAGTCGATTCGCACATCGCCTGACGTGCGCGTGCGAATCGAGACAGATGAGATATCTTTGTTAATTAATCTCACTTAACAGAAGGCTGATGCTAAAGACTTATACCTTCGGACAAGGTCGTTGGTGAAGTACGACCTTGTCTTTGCGTTTAGGGTTGTGGCTTAGAAATAAAAGGCGATGCCCAAATTTACGGTGATGATATCTCCAGAGTCATGGCTGATCAGCTTGGTGCGAACATCAACATTGTCGCTTTGCTTGAATGCCGCGCCAATTCCAAAAAAAGCTTCTGTACTGGACTCGTCAATTTCGACGCGGAAAGGGCCTAAGCTGGCTGTGTCATCGATTTCCAGGCGCTCTGCCCCCAGTATGGCAAAAACTCTGGTCGTGTCAGAAACATAGCCGCCGAGATTGATTCCGTATGACAAAGAGGTGACTTCAATACCAAAGGGGGCGATATCACCGTAATCGTTGTAAGCAATCTCAAACTCTATATTGTCGTTGAATTGAATGCCGCCACCAAAATCGAAGTAAACCCCGCTGTCGTAATCTGTGTCGGCATAGCCAATGTCGGCATTGATATAAGGCCGTAATTCGGCGCTAGCCAGTGAGGAAAGGGCAAGTAATGGGAGAGTTGCAGCGATTTTTTTAAACATTTAAGTTTCCTTTTGGGGTTGGTGTTTTTTCTTATTTGAAAAATTATGTGTTTATCTCGGTGGGAATTTTAATCAAAGCCAGCCTGAAATCGCCAAAGTCTTTTCCTAAAATTAATTTTATCGGAATAATGGAGACGCCGATTCCAATGACAATTCCGATAGAGGTTGCAATTAATTGTATGGATTCTTTGGAGGCGCCTAGCATACCCATAATAAAGCCGATAATAGCGCCTACAATGCCCCCGATCAGCATGGCGCATAGGGCGGCTAATATATTTCTCCAGAGGTAGGCCCACCACACTTTCATTGTCCTTTTCCATGTGATTTCTACTTCCATGATTATCTCCTGGATTATTTTTGAGAGTTTATAATTAAAACCCGTCTTATCGATGATAGGTTTTGAGGGAGTGAAAAATAGAGGAGGGTAATGTTGCGAAATGATTCGTGCTTTTCCCTGAATAGCGATCCAATCCCTTGGAGAAATATCATAGCTGTTAGTCTAAAAATATCAATTAAAAATCTGCGTAATCAATAAGTGATGGTGACGTGAGCGATGAAGTTAAATCAAAGGACCGGGCCCTATCGCTAAGCCATCTGCCTATATTCTTTGTAATCTCGAAGGATCAACATAGTCCCGTTATTGGGCTGCTTTCCTTGATAGGCCGCATTTAATGCTATCTGGTTGGCCTTTTCCCAGAGCCAGATAAAGCCATCAATATAGGGCCTGCCTTCGGCTTCGGCTATGACATGCTGGTAGACAATATCGGGAATGATAAAGTGTTTATCAAAAAACTCTTTTGCTGCTGCAATTCCGCGATCGATGTCCTCCTGGGGTAAGCAGGTGTCGACTAAATCCAATTTCATGTTCTGTTCTCCGTAATATGGGGGACATGATAGGGTGAATTTGTGACAAAGGCTTGAAGGAAGCTGCTAACTTGTGAGGTTGGCCACATTAAATTGTCGGATTAATGTACAGGGGTTGATTGGGAAATCGAAGGCTCGGGTAAGAAGAATGGCCATCCCCCGAATGGGGTAGAGCCGCCCTTCCAAATGCCATATACAAAAACGCCCCGCATAAGCGAGGCGTTTTTGTATATGGTGCCCGGAGGCGGAATCGAACCACCGACACGGGGATTTTCAATCCCCTGCTCTACCGACTGAGCTATCCGGGCAGGTTTGTCAGGCTTTATGTTAGGTTTCAAACTTCGCCTAGTGACAAGAGGCGCGTATTAAACAGCTTCGAAGGCTTTGAGTCAAGCCACTGTTAGGAAGTGTTTGGACTATTTATCCTCGGGTTTCGGTACGTAACCTTCGGCCTGTGCATAGTCTTCGCCACTCATAAACTTGTCCATTTCCTGCTGTAAAAACTTTCTGGCTTCCGGTTCCATCATATTGAGCTGACGCTCGTTGATTAGCATGGTCTGGTGGGCGAGCCATTCTTGCCAGGCCTGTTTGGAGATGGTGTTGTATATATCCTGCCCTTTGGGGCCTGGGTAGGGTGGAGCATCCAGGCCAGGCAGCTCCTGTTGATGTTTTTTGCAGAATACGGTGCGTGTCATAGTGCTTCCTCAGGCATGTGTTGCCAGTTTGGCCAGTAATTTCTTGATCGGGGCGGCGAGGCCTATGGCGGCCGGTTGCTGTGGGTTATACCAGAGTTGTTGCTCGGCTTCACGAACTTGTCTGGGTTGATTGCCGAGTCTGATCAGTTGAGGAGTGATGTCGAGGTGGTAGTGGCTGAAGGTATGCCGGTATTCGCTCCAGGTCTCTGTGGACGCGGCCGGCTGGCCCAGATGAGTATCGCAATAGTCATCAGGATTCTGTTCAGCCTCCAGTTGCGGAAAAATCCATAAACCGCCCCAGATACCGCTATTGGGGCGCTTTTCCAGAAGCACTTCTCCTGCCGGATTTTGTATGATCAGCATTTGGGTGGCTTTGACGGGCAGTTTTTTCTTTGGCTTTTTACCAGGGAAGTCCTGCGGGTTGCCGTCCCGATACGCCCCGCAGCCCTGCTGCAGTGGGCACAGTGAGCAGGCGGGCTTGCTGCGGGTACAGAGGGTCGCGCCCAGGTCCATCATGGCCTGGCTGTAATCGGCGATTCGCTGGCTCTTAACTGACGTGCTCGGAGCATGTTGATCCGCGACTTCCCATAGCCGTTTGAGCACGCTGCTCTGGCCGGGCCAGCCAGGTATTTGGTGATATCGGGCCAACACGCGCTTGACGTTACCATCGAGGATGGTGGCCGGTCGCTGAAAGGCAATGGAAACGATAGCGCCAGCAGTCGAGCGACCGATACCGGGCAGTTCGCTCAGAGCTTCGACCGTATCGGGGAATTGACCGCCGTATTCAGAGCAGACTCTTTTGGCGGTTTTATGCAGGTTTCTGGCTCTCGAGTAGTATCCAAGCCCGGTCCACAGGTGCAGGACTTCGTCCTCGCTGGCAGCGGCCAGGTTCTCCACCGTTGGCAGAGCCTGCATAAAGCGCTCAAAGTAAGGGATCACCGTACTGACCTGGGTTTGTTGCAGCATGATCTCCGATACCCAAACCCGGTAAGGGTTGATGCTCTGTTGCCAGGGTAGGCTTTTTCGGCCGGAATGGTCGAACCATTGCAGTACTCGCTGGCTAAAACTTGGGTTGGATACCTGCTTGCTCATAAAACAGTTGCGCCAAAACGGGACTTACTGACGTTAAAAGACATGAGAAATACTGAGATTTTTGGAGTCAGGAGCATATTTTGAAGTCAGGAGTATAGTTGGAGGCTGCTTATTGGTTTTGTCGAGGCAGTCAGCTTGGCGGCGATATGCGATAAACAACTATGAATAGATGTAATGATTGTGCGCTTTTCTTATAATACCCAATTTGCTGCGGGAAAGCTGCGGCGCCACAGCTTTTTTAAGCATGCTTTTTTAGAGTCCGAACGGAGAAAACCCTATGGCTGAGCGCAAAGCCACTATCAGCCGCGATACGCTGGAAACCCAGATCACAGTATCCATCAATCTTGATGGTACCGGTAAATCCTCCTTTGAAACAGGCGTTCCCTTTCTTGACCATATGATGGACCAGATTGCCCGCCACGGTTTGATTGATCTGGATATCAAGGCCAAGGGCGATTTGCATATCGATGCGCACCACACAGTTGAAGATATTGGTATTACTCTGGGACAGGCATTTAATGAGGCGGTGGGCGATAAGAAGGGCATTGTCCGTTATGGCCACTCCTATGTACCGCTGGATGAAGCCCTGTCACGGGTGGTAGTCGACTTTTCCGGTCGTCCCGGCCTGGAATGGCATGTGCCCTTCACTCGCGGTACTGTTGGAGGTTTTGATGTGGACCTGTTTATCGAGTTCTTTCAGGGCTTTATCAACCACGCCAAGGTGACGCTGCATGTGGATAATCTGCGTGGTAAGAACACGCACCACCAGGCCGAGACGGTGTTTAAAGCCTTTGGTCGAGCGCTGCGAATGGCACTGGCAGCGGATGAACGCATGGCCGGTGTTATGCCTTCTACTAAAGGCACGCTTTAATCTGCTACGTACTGAAAGGTGCTTCAACAAAAGTAGCTTTTACTCCCATAGCTTCATGTTTATAGCTTCACTTTAAAGTTTTACATTTATAGGATCTAACACCATGGCTAAGTCTACCGTTGCGGTGATTGATTACGGCATGGGTAATCTGCATTCAGTCGAGAGTGCCCTGCGGCATGTTGCTGGCAATGTGGACGTGCTGGTCACCGGCGATGCGGAAAAAATTATGGCTGCCGACCGGGTTATCTTTCCCGGAGTGGGCGCTATTCGCGATTGCATGAGTGAGATTTTACGTTTGGGCGTTGATCAAGTAGTGGCGGAAGTTGCCGCGACCAAACCCATGCTGGCGATTTGTGTAGGTATGCAGGCACTGATGGAGTTCAGCGAAGAAAATCACGGCGTTGATTGCCTGGGTGTTTTTCCCGGGCGGGTTAAATTTTTTGGTAAACCCCTATTGGCGGCGGATGGTGAAAAATTGAAAGTGCCACACATGGGCTGGAACCGCCTGCACCAGACGGATGAACACGCAATGTGGAATGGTATCGAACAGGATAGCCGGTTTTATTTTGTGCATAGCTTTTACGTCCACACCGAAGATCCTTCACTGGTGGCGGCCACGGCTGACTATGGCGTTGAAATTCACGCAGCGCTGCATCGGGATAATATTTTTGCATTGCAATGCCACCCGGAAAAAAGCAGCCATGCGGGGCTGAAGCTGTTGTCTAATTTTTTGGCTTGGGATGGGCAGAGCTAAAGGGCTTTGATGTACCAAACTATGATTATGTGCATTTTTTAGAGATGCCTTTGAGTTTATGAGAAATAGTATGTTAATTATTCCGGCGATTGATTTAAAAGACGGTGCCTGCGTTCGTTTAAAACAGGGGCTGATGGAAGACTCCACCACATATGGTGATGACCCGGTGCAAATGGCGAGCCGCTGGGTGGAGGCAGGAACACGACGTCTACATCTGGTTGATCTTAATGGTGCCTTTGATGGCAAACCGGTGAATGGTGCGGCGGTGACGGCTATTGCCAAGGCCTATCCTGATTTGCCCATTCAGATTGGTGGAGGGATTCGCAATTTCGACACTATCGAGCATTATATTAATGCGGGTGTAAATTATTTGATAATCGGTACCAAGGCGGTGAAGGAACCTGAGTTTGTCACCCAGGCCTGCAAAGAATTTCCTGGCCATATCATTGTCGGGTTGGACGCCAGGGATGGACTGGTAGCGACTGACGGTTGGGCTGAGGTGTCGAATATCAAGGCGACTGAATTGGCCAAGCGCTTCGAACAGGATGGTGTTGAGTCGATTGTGTATACCGATATTGCCCGTGATGGCATGATGCAGGGGGTGAATGTTGAGCAGACGGTGACTATGGCGCAGGCCTCATCGATTCCCGTAATCGCCTCTGGCGGCATCACCAATATGGAAGATATTAAAGCGCTGAGTGCTGTAGCTGCTGAAGGTATTCTCGGTGCTATTACCGGCCGGGCTATTTATGAAGGCACTCTGGATGTCGCCGAGGCGCAGGCCTATTGTGACAGTTTGGCAGGTAAGTGAATCCAAGTAAGTAAACACAAACTAACGAAATAGTTATGTCTCTAGCAAAACGTATTATTCCCTGTCTCGATGTTGATAATGGCCGTGTGGTCAAAGGCGTCAACTTTGTCGATATTCGTGATGCCGGTGATCCGGTAGAAGTTGCCAAGCGCTATAACGAGCAGGGCGCTGACGAAATTACTTTTCTTGATATTACGGCCACCCATGAGGGTCGTGAAACCACCGTACATACGGTGGAAAATATTGCTGCAGAAGTATTTATTCCACTGACTGTAGGTGGTGGTATTCGCACCGTTGATGATATTCGTACCATGCTTAATGCCGGCGCTGACAAAGTTGGCATAAATTCGGCGGCGATTGTTAATCCGGATTTTGTGAAGCAGGCTTCGGATCGTTTTGGCGCCCAATGTATTGTGGTTGCTATCGATGCTAAAAAGGTCAGTGTAGCCGGAGAGGTTGATCGCTGGGAAATTTTTACCCACGGCGGCCGCAAGCCGACAGGGATTAATGCCGTCGAGTGGGCGCTGAAAATGTCTGACTTTGGTGCCGGGGAAATACTGTTAACCAGTATGGATGGTGATGGTACCAAGAAGGGATTTGATCTGGCCCTAACGCGAGCGATTAGTGATGTCGTGTCCGTTCCTGTTATAGCCTCTGGTGGTGTTGGCAATTTGCAGCACTTGGTGGACGGGATTAAGCAAGGCGGTGCCGATGCGGTACTGGCGGCCAGTATTTTTCACTTTGGTGAGTACACCGTGCCGGAGGCCAAGCAATTTATGGCGGCACAGGGCATTGAAGTGCGACTATAAATAACACCGTCGCTAAATTGCCTGGTTTTTTTATCCGGCTTTGCGGTGTGATGTCAGTGCGGTATAAAGTTTTGACAGCGTTTTTGGCTCGGCCAAAGACATAAACTCTATAAAGTCATCCAGTCCCTTACGCGCTTCTTCCTTATCCTCAAATGGACCAATGGGCGCTCCCTCTCGAGTTGAAAAAAACCACTCTCCCTGGGCAGCAAAGAAACGGTCCGAGCGCACAGGTGTAGTGCCCATCTCGCCTTCTCTGTTTTCAATTATGCTCATTGCCTAGCCTGCCTATGGCTTTTATTGGTGCACATAGTTTAGCGTTATTTTTATACATTTAAAGACTTTTCAGTAATAGCTAACGATAAATTTTAGTTTTTTTTATAATCGAGCAGAAAGTGTCGAAATAGCTTACAAAAACATGCGATTTTAGTAAGAGAGCGCTATATTTACTTTGGTTATTAGAAGTTCACAATTTGTAATTAGCAGCTGGTTTTTAATTCCATGCTATTTTTTTATATTGGCTAAGTTCAGTGAGTGGCTACATTTGGGCGGTGAATAAAGACAGTTATTGGCGAGATCGGAAGCCCGCAGCAGGCGAATATTCTGGCTGGCCAGGGTGGGGAGGATTTGCTGCAGGGTGGCGATAGTTTCGGGGTAGGGGTGGCCAATGGCAACGGCGCTGCCCTGTTCTCTGGCCAATTCAATCAACCGGTTAAACTGTAAGGTTATAGCTTGTTGTTGCCGCTTATTATCCAAAAAAATATCCCGTTTCAGTGTTGGCACTTTTAGCCGTCTGCCGGTACGTTCAGCGACGGTCAGGGGAGTGGTACGGCTATCTACGAAGTAAAGCTGCTGTTCCTTCAGGGTTTGCATCAGCCAGCTCATAGGTTGATGCAACTGGGTTAGCAGGCTGCCCATATGATTGTTTACACCGCGAATATGAGGCACCGACTGGAGGTCGCTTTGCAGCGTATGCAGGAATTCACCCTCGTCCATGGCTGGGGTTAAAGTGCCGGGGCCGGTCGGGTAATCCCTTAAGTTGCTCATTGGGGCGTGCAGCAGGATTTCCTTGTCTTGCAGGTGGGCCCGGTTGGCCAGTGTGACGGCATGGCGGCTATGAGGCAGAAAGGCGTAGTTGATTGGGCCAGGCAGATCGATGGCCTGTAGGCCGAGCTCTAAGCTGTTCCCCATATCGTCAATGATTAACACGATATGGGCTGGCTTTGGTTGGGGTGAGTCTGTGTGCTCCTGGGGGGCAGGTTGAGCAGCGGTGGCGGTCAAGGCAATGACGTAAGTTAAGACGCTGGTAGTCAGAGCCAGTAGTAGTCCTTTTATCTGCCTAATCCCTTTTACTTTAATCATCATAGCCGTCTGTTACAGGGCCTCGGGAGAGGCTTTGGCGGCGGGATTGGCCTTTATGTTGTGACTGAGAATATGTAGTCCCTTAAGTAGATTGAGTGCTTCATAGAGTTGGTTGTCGCTGTTTAACAGCGAGTCCACCGAGCGCTGGCCACGGGTCTTGCTATTGCTCTCGTCGCCGTTGCCGTTGATAAGGTGTCCCTGTAGATCGGCTTCGGTGACTCTTTCCATGCTCTTGATGGTTTCGAGTCTGGCTCGCTCAACGATTATGTCGGGGACGATACCCTGTGCCTGAATGGAGCGACCGCTCGGCGTATAGTAGCGGGCTGTGGTCAGCTTGATTGCGTGATCTTCGGAGAGCGGTACCACGGTTTGCACCGAGCCTTTGCCGAAACTGTCGGTACCCATAATCACGGCGCGATGGTGGTCTTGCAGTGCACCGGCCACAATTTCTGAGGCGGAGGCCGAACCGCCATTGATTAAAACCACTACCGGTGCGCCCTTAATCAAATCGTTGGGCGAGGCAGAATACTGCGAGTAGGAATCACTGAGCCGCCCCTCGGTGTATACAATCAGCCCCTGATCCAGCAGCGTATCGGCAACTTCTACGGAAGATTGCAGGATACCGCCGGGATTGTTGCGCAGGTCAATTACCAGCCCATTAAGTTCTGATTCGCTCTGTTGTAATTTCTCCAGTGCTTCGCGAAATTCACTGCCGGTTTTGCTCTGAAATTGCGCAATACGGATATAGCCAAAGCCCTCTTCCAGAGTCTTGCTGCGTACACTGACCACTTTGATAGTATCTCGCACGATACTGACATCAAAGGGTTGGTTTGAGCCTTCGCGAATAATGGTTAGCTCTATAGCACTGCCTTTTTTACCGCGCATCAGATTAACGGCATCATTCAATGACATGCCTTTTACAGGTTTGCCATCCAGCTTCACAATCAGGTCACCGCTTTCGATACCAGCCTTCTCCGCCGGAGTGCCATCGATAGGGGAGATAACTTTGACGAAGCCGTCCTCCATACCAACTTCCAGCCCGAGGCCGCCGAACTCGCCGCTGGTACTGACCTGCAGATCATCAAAGGATTTGGCGTCGAGATAGCTGGAGTGTGGGTCGAGGCCGCTGAGCATGCCTCGGATAGCATTTTCCAGCAGGGTTTTGTCGTCGATTTCTTCTACGTAGCTAAGTCGAATATGGTTAAACACATCGGCGAAGGAACGCAATTCATCGAGTGGTAGGCGGCTCTGGGTATCCTGTTGAGCAATGTCCTCAGGCTGATCCTGATATTCCGTGTAATCCTCGCTGTCCTGTGCATGAGCTGTTAGCCCCAAGGTGCTGATAACAAGCAGGGATAGTAGAAGCTGTTTCCGTGTGGTGGTTATAACCATTAAATCGTGCCTCGCAACCTTCCTGTGTGGTTACCTGAGTAGTAACTGCCTGTGTGGTGACTGCCCGTGGAAGGCGCCTGGGTGTCTTCAAGGTAAATCATGTATTCAGCGGATTGTACCTTGCTTTTAAGCGTCGGTGTTAGCCAGCCTGATGGGTAAAAATGGTAAAAACGGGCCCGGCCGGCGGTCGAACTATACCCGTTTGCACCAGTGTCGCGGGTCAGTCGGTTTACCTTTGTGACGGATTTCAAAGTACAGCCCGGCCTGTTGCTGGCCACCACTGTTACCAACGGTTGCAATCATATCCCCGGGGTTAACCCAGTCGCCGGTTTCCTTCAGTAAGCTTTGGTTGTGGGCATACAGGCTCATATAGCCGTCGCCATGATCAATAATGACCAGCAGGCCCGAGCCGCGTAACCAGTCTGAAAACACCACCCGGCCATAATGAATCGCCTCTACTCTGGAACCCTCATTGCTGGGTATCGACAAGCCCTGCCAGCGCAGACTGGTGCCCTTTCGCAGATAGCCAAAGCGGTTGTTGGGCTTGCCGCTTACCGGCCAGGGAAGCTTGCCCTTCAAACTGTCAAAGGGGCGGTAATCACTGGGGATGCTTAGATTGGCCAGGGTTTGCTCGACGGCGGTGAGCAGTTCCTCCAGCTCGGCGCGATCCTTATTCATCTGGCGCAGGCGCTGATCATTATTGTTGATCGCCGAGTTGATCTTGGCCAGGTTTTGCTCGCGCTGTTGTTTGCTGCTCAACAGCTGATCATGCGCCTGCCCCAACGCATTTTTGGCTTGGGTCAGACTGGCGGTTTTTTCGATGATGGCAGGTTCGATGGCATCCAGTTCGCGAAGCACGTCGATGTATTGTTCAATTTGTTCACTGCGGGCGCGATTAAAATAATCGTAATAGGTGAGGGCGCGGCTGATCTTGTCCGGTTGTTCCTGATTCAGTAGCACTTTGATTTTTTTTTGCTGACCGACCTGGTAGGCCGCAACAATTTGCTGGGCAATAAATTTCTGTTGTTCCTGTTTGGAACTGTTCAGCTTCTGGCGTTGCTGTTGCAATTGGGCCAGTTCCTGCTGCTGGGTTTTGAGCTGTTGTTGAATGTTGCGGATACGGGATTGGACTTCGCCTATATCCACCTCGGATTGGCGCAGTGAGGCCTGTAACTCCGAGCGTTGGTTTTTGAAACGCCCCAGAACATCCTGCAACGCCTTCATCTCTTTGTTCAGTTTTTCCAGCTGCTGCCGAGTTTTGGTTTCTTCGCTGTCATCGGCGGATATCTGGGGTGTGAACAGACCGCCGCCCATACAGAGCAGAACAATCAGCAGGCCGTGGCGGGTCGATCGGGAAAAAGACCCGCGGTTCAGGTAAGTGAATAATGTGCGCTTCATTTCTATTGTTAGTAATCGGATAAGTACAGTTTAAGCGTTTAAGGCATGAGTATAGGCGATAATATCCGGGACCAGTTTGGGATACAGATCAAATACTGATTCCTGGGTTAAACCCAAAAAACGATGTTGAAAATCTTTGCCGCTCCAGGGACTGGTGACGAGTGTTGCATTACACAGCTGCTCGGCTAAACCGCGGGCGGCTTCAGTGGTATGAATATCATCGTTACCTTCGAAGATGAGTGTCGGCAGCTTTATATCGCATAAATTTCCTTCTATGCCGGTAAGTGGTTGATCGGGCGCGTGATAAAAACTTTCATTCCAGCGTTTCATGGTGGCAATAAAGTAATTGGCATCAAGGC
This sequence comes from Oceanicoccus sp., assembly GCA_965661375.1. Classification (GTDB taxonomy): domain Bacteria; phylum Pseudomonadota; class Gammaproteobacteria; order Pseudomonadales; family Dasaniaceae; genus Oceanicoccus. The sequence goes on from CBFIDJ010000011.1 coordinate 82,732, forward strand.
CCAGCAAGTAATCACGATTTCGAGGGTTGTTGGTTATTCTCTCGGCAAAAAAAGGCGTGTTGGCGACGGCTTTCATACCGCCCGCCTGAGCGGCCATGATATAGGGAACATGATAACTAAAACCGAGAAACTGGGAGCTATAAGCGCCGCCTGAGGCAGACCAGAGTAATACGCCTCGGGCGATTTCGGGATTGCGTAATACCGCATTTAAAGAAACGCGACAGCCTGCGGAGCCTCCGGCAATCCAGGCGGGAGGCAGTTTTAAATGCTGCAACAAGGCGATCAGGTCTTCAGCCCAGATGGTCTGCTCGGAGCGGTTGGGGTCAAAATACAAATCGCTATTGCCGCAGTTGCGACGATCCCAGCTTAGCACCTGAAAGTGCGGTGACAGCGCCTTGATTAAGGGCTGTAGAGCATGCCCGCCCTCGCGGCCGCCGGGGGTCAGAACCAGCGTGGGCTGCCGTGAGGAGCCTTCAAGCTGGTAGTGGAGATGACAGCCGTCGCTGGTTTCAAAAATGGCCAAGTTTGTATTCCTTTATAGTGGGCAACTGGCTGGATCACCCATTCTAAAACCTTAAACCGCCTTTAAAGCCGGCTGATTGATGGTCAGTAAGGAATGACCGGTCATCTCTGCCGGTTGCTCCAGCCCCATCAGTGCCAGCATGGTTGGTGCGACATCGGCCAGTTTGCCGGTACCGTGCATGGTGACGGATTTGTTGCCCACGTAAACAAAGGGCACCAGTTCGGTGGTGTGCTGGGTGTGCGCCTGACCGGAATCATAATCCTGCATTTGCTCGCAGTTACCGTGATCGGCGGTAATCAGGCAATCGCCATCGACCTCCAACACCGCCTCAGTAACCCGGCGCAGACTTACATCGATGGCTTCGGCGGCTTTAACTGCGGCCTCATAGACACCGGTATGCCCCACCATATCGCCATTGGCATAGTTACAGATAATCGTATCGTATTTACCACTTTTGATTGCCGCAACCAGCTTGTCGGTGACTTCCGGCGCGCTCATTTCGGGTTTCAAATCATAGGTGGCGACGTCGGGGGAGGGGATCAGTTCGCGGTCTTCACCTGAGTACAGTTCTTCGCGACCGCCGCTGAAGAAAAACGTGACATGGGCGTATTTTTCCGTCTCGGCAATGCGCAATTGGGTTTTGCCCAGCCTGGCCATCAACTCGCCAAAGCTATTAGTGAGTGCTTCCGGCGGGTAGGCACAGGGGACGTTCAGGTCCGCGGCGTATTCCGTGGTGGTGACAAAGCTGGCTAACTGGGGAATCATGTTGCGCGTGAAGCCGGCAAAGTTTTTATCGGTAAAGGCATAGCTCAACTCGCGGGCGCGGTCGGCGCGGAAGTTCATAAAGATCACTGAATCGCCATCGGCAATGCTGGCATCAGCGTCGCCTTCTGCCTGAATAACGGTTGGGCTGACAAACTCATCGTTTTCATCGCGCGCATAGGCTGCGTCGAGTCCAGCAGTAGCCGTGTCGTAACGGTAGCCGGCTTTACCTTCGGTCAATAATTCATAAGCTGCTTGCACCCGGTCCCAGCGATTATCGCGGTCCATGGCATAATAGCGGCCTACCAGCGTGGCAATGCGACCGCAGTCGAGCTCTTTAAACAGTTGGCTCAGAGCCTGCAGAGAATTGTTGGCGCTGCGCGGTGGCGTATCGCGACCATCCAGAAAGGCATGCACATAGACCTTTTTGGCGCCGCGCTGGGCTGCCATTTTTACCATCGCCTGAATATGCTTTTCGTGGCTGTGAACGCCACCGGGAGATAGCAGCCCAAACAGGTGGACAGCCTTGTCGTTGGAAACAGCCTTATCAATGGCCTCACTATAGACGGCGTTTTTAAAAAACTCGCCGCCTTCGATGGCTTTATCGATACGGCTGATATTCTGATAGACGACGCGACCAGCCCCCAGACTCATATGCCCCACTTCCGAATTACCCATCTGGCCATCGGGCAGACCCACGCTCATGCCGGAACTGGAGATCAGTGTGTGTGGCGCCTCCATCAATAGCCGGTCCCAGGTGGGAGTGTTGGCATTGACGATGGCGTTATCTTTTGGGTCTTCGCGGTAACCCCAGCCATCGAGAATTAACAGGACGAGGGGTTTCTTGGCGTTGCTGCTTTCCATGACAGGTATCAATACTCGCTTGCTGGCTTAAATCAATGTGAAGGACATATTCTATCGGTTCATGCCGTGGATGACCATTTGCAAACCACTGATTTAGGCCCTTGTGGCGATATTTCACAGTGAGAATTCCTTTGACGACGTGTATACTTGCGCCCTCATTTTGTACGCCCACTGTTGTGCGCCAGAGAAACGGCATTGTTGTACTGCCTAAAACGGTGGCGAACACAGCGGACTTAACCGAGGTTTAAGCGCTTCATGGAGCTGTTTTTACAATTTATATCTGAACAGTGGGTTTTAGCCACTGCCCTGATTGTCTGTGTCATTCTGTTGATTCGGCATGAGTCCCGCAAAGGCGGAGAGACCTTAAGTCCGCAGCAGTTAGTGGCCAGGGTTAATCAGGCTGAGGCGGTAGTGCTGGATGTTCGGGATGCGAAAGAGTTTGATCAGGGCCATATTGTTGATGCGCTGAATATTCCCTATGCCAAGCTGGCAGATCGTGTGGGCGAGTTGGAAAAATTCAAATCCAGACCGGTGGTGGTCGTCTGCAAAATGGGTCAGCATTCCGGTGCGGCGGGTAAGCAGCTTAAGGCGCAGGGATTTGAGGATGTTTCACGTCTCAGCGGCGGTATGGTGGAGTGGAAAACTCAGCAGTTGCCAGTGGTTACCAGTAAGTAATAGCGCTAAAAGTAATCGCAGGACGCAGCTCGAATTCTACGAATTGAAAGTCAGTATTGGCGTGAGGAAAACCCTTTGACCCCGGAAATACAGATATACACGACTCGCTTTTGTCCCTTTTGTGTGCAGGCAAAGCGTCTGCTGGACAGCAAGAGCGTTGAGTACTGCGAACTGTCCGTTGATGGTAACCCGGAGTTGCGGGCAGAAATGCAGCAGCTGAGCGGTCGTCATACGGTGCCGCAGATCTGGGTTGGAGATACTCATGTCGGTGGCTGTGATGAGCTCTATGCGCTTGAGCGCAGTGGGCAGTTAAATGGTTTATTGAATGTAGCTTGAATGATTGAACTGGGCCTGAGGATTGGGCCGTTTTAAACCTATTAATAAAATTAAACCAATTAATAAAAGAGTAAGGAGTCAGCATGGCTGATAATGAGCAGGTCGAACAGAAATTTGCCGTACAGCGTATCTACACCAAAGATGCTTCACTGGAGACCCCGATGGGGATCGAGGCCTTTGGTAAGCAGTGGCAGCCAAGTATCAATGTTGATATGAACAGCAAGGTCAACAAGGTCAGCGATGAGCAGTATGAAGTGGTGTTGACCTTTACCGTAACCGTTAAGCTGGAAGATCAGGCGGCGATGTTGATTGAAGTGCACCAAGCCGGCCTGTTTCTGGTACAGGGTCTGGAAGGTGATGCATTGCGCCAGGCGCTGGGTATTTTTGGCCCTAACCTGCTATTTCCCTATGTGCGGGAAACGGTAGATAATCTGGCAGTTAGAGGCGGCTTTCCTGCCATTGGCTTGCAGCCAATCAATTTTGAAGCGCTGTATGTACAAGCGCAGAAAAAAGCGGCGGAACAGAAAGCCGCTGCCGAACCACACTAAACCGGGCTTGTTAATTGCCGGCGGATTTACTGCCCGCCGGCAAAATCCATTTGCCGCCAGGCCTCATAGACAAATATAGCCACACTGTTTGACAGGTTCAGGCTGCGGCTCTGGGGTTGCATGGGGAGTCGCAATAATTGATCTTGCGGTAAAATTTGCAGCACCTCAGGGGGCAATCCCCGGGTTTCCGGCCCAAACACCAGCGCATCTCCCTCTTTATAGTCAGCCTCATCATGGCGCTTTGTTCCCTTGGTGGTACAGGCATAGAGCCTACCAGGTTGTGCGCTTGCAACAAAAGCATCCAGTGATGGATGTATCTCTACCGCTGCCCATTCTGAATAATCCAGGCCCGCCCGCCGCAGCTTTTTGTCATCCATATCAAAGCCCAGCGGCTCGATCAGGTGTAGCTTAAAGCCCGTATTGGCACAAAGCCGAATAATATTACCGGTGTTGGGTGGGATTTCAGGTTGGTACAACACAATATGGAGCATGGGCGTGGCTCTGGGGAGTTTTTAAGGGCGTTAATTTTTTACTGGGTCATTATTCTAAACGTAAAAATTGATCTGCGCTTCCCTAAAAAGAGTCTATAATTTGTTAGGAAAAGCATGGACTTACAAGAAAATATTAAAAAAACTATGAGGTTGAGGCCATTATTTTGACGACTTCAGGGTCTCTCGTGAGCAAGTCTTATCGATACTTCGCTTTGTGCTGCCAGCGATATGTGGCCAAAGACAACTCTATTGCATGTGATTAAGTGAGGCGTAAGCGCCGATGGCGATAACAATTTCATGGTTAAACCGGCTGCTATCCGGACGCAGCAGCAGTGCCGGACGTGTTGGTCTGTCGGTGGGGCCGGATGGTCTGGGGCTGGCTGCCGTCGATAAGAGTGGACAGCTTAACTATTGCCGCTACGTCGAAGAGTTGGGTGATCTCAGTCATACCCTTCAGACACTGGTGGATGAACAGTCCTGGCAAGGCATGGCCTGTAGCATTGTGTTGCACCCAGTCTACTACCAGCTTTTATTGGCCGAGCAGCCTGCCGTAGAAGGTAGTGAAATGACCTCGGCAGTGCGCTGGAAAATTAAGGAGCTTATCGACTTTCCAATTGAAGAAGCCGCAATTGAACATTTTTTGTTACCCGACGACGCCTATCGCGGTCGCCAGAAAATGCTGTATGCCGCAGCACTGAGGAAGACTAACCTGCAAAGCCTGGTTGAGCCGGTGGAAGAAACCGGCCTCAACGTGGACTGCGTTGAAGTGGCCGAACTGGCTATGCACAAGCTGATTGCGCGTCTGCCTTCAGAGGGGGGTGGGATTGCCCTGTTGCAGTTTCAGGATGGTGAAAGTTTTATCAATTTGGTGGAGGGCGGTGAGCTGTATCTGACTCGGCGTCTGGATGCTGGCCTGGCTGAGTTTACCTCCGGTGGCGGTGTATCTGGAGATACCTCGCGCTTTTTTGACTCACTATTTCTGGAGGTGCAACGCTCGCTGGATTATTACGAGAGCCAGTTGGGCAAGGGGATTATCACGCGGCTGTTTTACTCGCCGGGTTTAGCGGTCACCCGCCCTATTGGTGACTTTCTCTCTACTCAATTGGGTATTGAGGTTGCGGCGCTTAATCTGGAAGAGCTGGACTTTATCTCCGGCCCTGCCGCCATAGATAACCGCTGTGCCAGTGCGATTGGTGCTGCTCTCGGCTGCAATCAAGGGACGCTCGATCAGAGGGGAAAGGCCGAGCCGAATAAGGGCAAGCTGCCGGAGGTCGCCAGTGCAGCATCTTAATCTATACAGCCAACTTGATCGCAAATCCGAGCCTTTATTTTCGGGGAGGCAGCAAACAGGCATTGTCACGGCTGTCCTGGTGCTGATGTTAGTCGCCTATGCCTGGCTTAGCTTTTCAACCGGCAAGCTGCAGGTTACGAGCGATCAATTGGAACGGGAGCAAGGTCGTCTCGAAGCAACCCTAACCGAGTTGCGCGAGCGTAAAGCCAGGCTTGAGCGGGAAAGCACGCTGGATAGTGAGCTGGCAATGCTCAAGGATGAAATCCAGTTTATACGCAGCATGCTAAATAATATCGATCCGGGCAGTACAGTGCTGGCAACCGGCTTTGCTGAGCATCTGCAGGGTTTGGGGCGTCAGCATATTAATGGTATGTGGTTTACGGAAATTCAGTTGCAACAAGGTGGCAAACAGTTGGCGTTGACGGGGCAGACTCGAAAGCCGGAAATTGTGCCACGCTATATCCAGAACCTGGGCCGGGAGCCGGTATTTGAAGGCCATCAATTCCGCGTATTTCGCATGCATGTGCCGGAGACAGAAAAACAGCTACTGGAGTTTGAATTGCGGGCCAATGCGGTTGCCAATTCCTCTGGAGGGGATCGCTGAAACGCATGAGTGAATTAAAGCAAACAATAGTGGGCTGGCAGCAGAAGATTGATGCGCTCAGTCAACGGGAGCGGGTGCTGCTGTTAGTCAGTGCTGTTGTGGTGATCGTTATGATGCTGCAGGTGTTGTTGCTGGATCCGGTATTGGCCGATCGTGAGCGCGTACAGAAGCAGCAAAAAGAACTGTCCCAAAAAATACAACAGTACAGCGCTGAAATCACCGTACTGGAAGCTCAGCTTCAGGTGGGGGTCGACAGACAGAAAATTAAACAGCGCGAACAGTTACAGCAGCAACTCGATAAATTGAACGAAGAGATTCAGCAGTCCGTTGTTGCGATGATCCCCCCCAAATTAATGGCCACCGTATTAGAGCAGCTATTAAAGGAGAGCAAGGGCCTAAAGTTGATCAGCCTGGAAAATAAACCGGTCGTACCGGTTTTAGCGTCGGAATTGGCTGATAGCAACAGCTCAAGTCATGCTGAGTTAGCGCCGAATAACAGGAAAAAGAAGCGTAAAACCAGTGAACAGGAAAATGGCAAAGCGTCGAGGCAGGCTCTTTACAATCATAGTTTTGTGCTGCAGCTACATGGCGATTATCAAGAAACTGTTGAGTTTTTCGAGCGTCTATCGAGTTTGCCCTGGCGTTTTTACTGGGATGATATGACATACAAAGTTGAGGAATACCCAACCGCCATTATTACATTGCAAGTTCATACCGTCAGCATGTCGGAGGAGTGGATTGGTGTTTAACTTGGGGTATGAGATGGGAAAGGAAAAATTGTTGCCAGTATTTCTAACATTTTTTGTTAGCCTTGCAATAATGCCTGTAGCCCAGGCGCTGACTGATCCAACCAAACCGGCGACTTTTCAGCAATCAGCCAAGAGCGAAAGTCTGAAATTAGAAAGTATTTTGTTTGGTGCCAGCCGCAAGGTGGCTGTGATCAATGGTAAGGCCTTATCTGAAGGTGATCGCATCGACAATAAGACAATTATTCGAATCAGTAAAGACAGTGTGCAAGTGAGTGATAGTGGCGTTGAAATCACGCTTACCCTCAAACGGCCCACGATTAGACAGGAAAAATAAATGCAATATCTGCAACCGGTTTCTCGACACATAGTGGTAATGATAAGTGTGCTTGTTCTTGCTGCCTGTGCCTGGACGCCAAGAGATACGCGTGATAATTCTGGTATTCAAGCGATTCAGAATGAATTAAGCACGTTGGAGAAAAATCAGAAAAAACAACAGCCGTTGCCGCCTCCTGATGTTAATAGCGCGCTATTACCACCGCTTTTGCCTACGATGCCAGCTGATAATATAGAGGCGAGCTTCGATATTGCGGTGGATAGTATCGATGCCCGCGATTTTTTTATGGGGCTGGTAAAAGGGACGCCCTACAATATGGTGGTGCACCCTGAGGTGAAGGGTGAAATCAGTCTCGATTTACAGGCTGTGACGGTTGAAGATGTGATGGAGGTTGTCAACGAGGTCTATGGCTATCCCTATAAACGCCGCGGTAATCTATTTCAGATTTTACCGGGAGGTTTACGGTCTGAAGTTTTCCAAATTGATTACCTGAGTTTGAAGCGTCGAGGTGTATCCGAAACACAGGTTACCAGCGGTCAGGTGACATCCGCTGGCAGTAGCTCTACCGGGGGTGGTAACGGTCGTAGTAATAATGGTTCCAATAGCAATAGTAATAACAATAATGGTGGCGGCAGCGGCACTATGGGGTCGCAGATTTATACGGAGACCGAATCAGATTTCTGGACCGAATTGCAAAATACGCTGACGATTTTAATCGGTACAGGCGAAGGCCGCAGTGTGGTGGTGACCCCTCAGGCTGGCATTATTGTGGTGCGTGCCATGCCATCTGACATCGAAACCGCCAGGGATTTTTTGCGCCGTGCTGAATTGATTATGCGTCGTCAGGTGGTGCTTGAGGCTAAGATTTTGGAAGTGCAACTCAATGATAGTTATCAAACCGGTATTGACTGGACCGCAGTTACCAATATCAATGGTAATAATTTAAGTTTTGGCGTACAGGGCACGTCAACCTCTAATTCTGATGGTATCGGTGGTGCCTTTAATGCGGTTTATAATGCTGATGATTTCTTTGGTGTTATTGAATTACTTGAAACGCAGGGCAGCGTCCAAGTGTTATCGAGCCCGAGAATTTCCACGGTCAATAATCAGAAGGCGGTTATTAAAGTCGGTACCGATGAATTCTTCGTCACCGAAATTTCCAATACCACTACGACGGGTACCGGTACGACAACCAATAATCCCGAGGTGGAATTAACACCGTTTTTCTCCGGCATTGCGCTGGATGTTATGCCTCAGATCAGCGGTAATGATGAAATTATTTTACATATTCATCCTTCAATTAGTGAGGTGGAAGACCAAACCAAAACCATTTCACTGGGTGATCAATTGGTTCAACTGCCATTGGCGCTAAGCACTATCAGAGAAACCGATAGTGTAGTTTATGCTCGCAGCGGCCAGGTCATTGTGTTAGGTGGTCTGATGCAGAACAAGTCAGTAGATAAAAACTCCGGCACGCCTCTACTGGGTAATATGCCAGTCATCGGCCATATGTTTAGTCAACAGCGCAATACTACGGTTAAAAGTGAGCTGGTTATATTATTGAAGCCTGTGATTATGGGGCCGGATGGGATGTCCGATGCGACGGTGGTTTCACAGCAGCGATTTGAAGAGTTTCGTCGTGTGCTGGACCGCTCTTATCGCCAGCGTCAGCAAGAAGACCAGGAGTTGCCCGAGTAATGTTCAGTCATTGGCTCCGGGTTATTAGTTATGTATAACGAGCATTTTGGCCTGAAAGAACAGCCCTTTGGTTTAACGCCCAATACGGCGTACTTCCTTAATGCCCAGGGCTATCGTGAAGCCTTTAATATGTTGCAGGTGGCGTTGGCCAACGATGAAGGCTTCATTAAGGTGACCGGTGAGGTGGGTACTGGTAAAACCATGCTGTGTCGCAAGCTGCTGAACTCGCTGGATGAAAATTATTATACGGTTTATATCCCCAACCCCTATTTAAATCCCGCTGCATTATATCGTGCGGTGGTACAGGAACTGGGAGTACAGCCCAAATCAAGAGACGGTATTAACGAGTATCAACAGGCGATTAATCAACGCTTAATAGAACTGGTTGGAGATGGCAAAAAAGTCGTGCTAGTGATTGATGAGGCGCAATCCATGCCGGAAAAATCACTGGAAGCATTGCGATTAATTTCTAACCTGGAAACCGAGACCTGTAAACTGGTGCATATTGTATTATTTGGTCAGCCGGAACTGGATCGTTTATTGGCAGATGAGAGTCTTCGGCAATTACGCCAGCGGATCAGCTTTTCCTATCGCTTGCCCGAATTGGATCTCGAAGGCACGCGTAATTATATCAATCACCGTGTTGCCATTGCCGGATATAACGGTAGTCCGTTATTTTCAGAAGCAGCTATTAAATTGTTATTTAAAGTGAGTCATGGAGTTCCTCGTCTGGTCAATATTCTTGCGCATAAATCCCTGATGGCCGCCTTTGGTAAAGGTGATCGCCAGATTGAGAAGCTGCATGTGAAATCTGCCACCCGGGATACAGATGGTGTGGAGCTGCCCTCGCTGTTTGGATGGCGTTTTGGATTGTCGGTGGTTGCTGCCGTTCTCATTAGTACGGTATGGGCTGTAAACCTTTCGGGGCTTATGTCATGAGTTTGATCAATGACATGCTAAATGACCTTGATACGCGTCGCAGTCAGCAGCAGCGTCAGGAGACCTCGCTTGACTGGATGAGCGGGCAAAAAATTAACCGGAAAAAACAGTGGATGCTGCCCCTGGTGATTAGCATTGCCATCGTAGTGCTGCTGGTATTTGGTGTTGGAGTTTGGCGTTTTATCCAAACAGCTGATATGGCTGCGGTGGATAAGCTGACGGCCTTGAACCAATATTCAAAACATCAATCCTCAGGCAAGCAATCCACGAAGGGTCTGGCAGTGGAGAGGTCATTTTCTGAGGAGCAAGTGGTTCCAGCTCCCGCTGTTATGGCTAAAGCAGATACGCCTGAAGCGATAGTTAGTAGCGGAGAAGCCAGCGCACATAAAAAAGGCGTTCTTGAGAATGGTAGTCAAGCGGGTACTGCGGTAGCAACAACAACTTTAGTTACGACAGTTACAGAACCGGCTGAAAAAGTGACGATCCAAACAAGCCAGAAAAAGTCCGCAAAAGAAGAATCAAATAGCCCCCTGATCGAAACAGCTCATAAAGCACAACAGCGTAGCAGCAAAACCAACCAGACTGCCGTTGCTGAAAAATCCGCCGATATTAAAACTGATCGTCCACTCAGCCGAGTGCAACAGGATGTTAGGCAGGCTAAACAGGCTGAAATGCTGATTCGGGATGGCCGCACGGTAAAGGCTGAAACTGAGCTACAAGATTTTTTACAGCAAAATCCACAAGCTGAGCGGAGTGCTGAATTGTTGGCTTCATTGTGGTTGAGTCAACAGCGTATTGATGAGGTAGAAACATTGCTGGCTTCACTAAAAACCTATAACGCTCGCAGTGTGGGCTTGCAGAAAATTGAAGCGCGATTATTGATGTTAACAGGGCGTCATCAACAGGCGGTGGAGCTATTGATGACCGGTCATCCGGCGATTGAACTGCATGCCGACTATTATGTGTTGCTGGGTTTGGCGGCAAGACAAACGCAGCAGTATCGTTTGTCGGCAGAGGCCTATAGTGGTCTGTTAGCCTTTGATGCCAGCCAGGGTGATTGGTGGGTCGGCTTGGCCATTGCGCTGGATCTGCAGGAAGAGTTTACTGCAGCGCGTGAAGCCTACCGCCGAGCGTTGGAGCTCCGAAAAATTTCACCGGCGCTGCGCAGTTATGCTGAGCAGCGCCTCCAGTAATTTTGTTTGAGGTCCGTTGGGCTTAAACAAGAATTGGAATGGAACTGGGACTGAAATTCAACAACAACTAAATTAAAACTAATATCGGATTAAGAGCGTGGCACTGGACAGAAAAAAAATACGTATCGGCGATTTGCTGGTTCAAAACCAGCTAATTACCGACGCCCAGCTCGGTGAAGCTCTGGCCTCTCAGAAGGCTACTGGCAAAAAACTGGGCCGCACGCTGATTGATATGGGCTTTATCGAAGAGGATAAGTTGCTAAGCCTGTTATCCCAGCAGCTCGATGTGCCTTTTATTCAATTGAATAATTATGATTTTAAACCGGAGGTGACCCAGCGCCTGCCAGAAACCTATGCCCGCCGGTTTCGCGCACTGGTATTGACTGAAGGTAAGGGCCACTTATTGGTAGGCATGGCTGACCCTACCGATATTTTTGGTTTTGATGAGCTGTCACGGATTTTACAGCAGCCCTTGTCGCTTGCTGTTGTGAGAGAGTCGGAGTTGCTTGAAGCTCTGGATATGCTGTACCGGCGTACCAGTGAAATTTCCTCCTTTGCCGAGGAGCTGAGCGATGAGCTGGGCGATCAGTCAGCGGATATGGATCTTCTGCAGGCAACCGGGGCCGAAGATGCACCGGTAGTCAAACTGCTGCAGTCCATTTTTGAGGATGCGGTACAGGTTCACGCTTCGGATATTCATATCGAGCCGGATGAAAAGGTTTTGCGGATACGTCAGCGGGTGGATGGGATACTGCAAGAACATGTGATGAATGAGCGGCGAATTGCCTCGGCAGTGGTGCTGCGTCTGAAACTGATGTCAGGTTTAAATATTTCCGAGAAGCGCTTACCGCAGGATGGCCGTTTTCATATCACGATTAAAAACCGACCAATAGATGTACGGATCTCTACCCTGCCGGCACAGTTTGGCGAGTCGGTGGTAATGCGTTTGCTTGACCAAAGTCAGGGGATTGCCGATTTGGATAATATCGGTATGCCGAAATCCATTCTCAGCCGCTTTCGCACTCAAATAAAACGCCCGCATGGTTTAGTACTGGTCACCGGGCCGACGGGGAGTGGTAAAACCACCACGCTGTATGGTGCGCTGAGTGAGTTAAATGATGCCGAGAAAAAAATCATCACAGTAGAAGATCCGGTGGAGTACACCCTGCCGCGAATTACCCAGGTACAGGTGCAGGATAATATTGGCTTTGATTTTGGTATGGTGCTGCGTTCTGCGTTGCGGCAAGACCCGGATATTTTGCTGGTGGGCGAGATTAGGGATCAGGAAACGGCAGAAATAGCAGTGCGCGCTTCTCTAACGGGTCACCTTGTTCTCTCTACCCTGCACACTAACGATGCGATTACCAGTGCCATGCGTTTGATCGATGTCGGGCTTGAGGGTTATCTGGTCGCCAGTTCTTTACGGGCGGTGGTGGCTCAGCGGTTGGTGCGTCGAATCTGTTCCAGTTGTAAAACGGAATACCAGCCGGATGCCCAGGAACAATTATGGTTAAAGGCGATGAATCCGGCGGCAGTCGACAAAACCTATTACCATGGCCGCGGTTGCTCGCACTGTAACCATACCGGTTACCGTGGTCGTATCGGTATCTTTGAATATCTTGAAATTGATAGCTCGCTGGCCGATGCGCTGCGTTCTGAAGATCCTCTTGCCTTCGGTCGTGCTGCCAAACAGCAGGAAGGATTTAAAACGCTCAGTGAGTGCGCCCTCGATTTTGCGGCAGATAGTGTGACGACTCTGGAAGAGGTATTCCGTGTTTCAGAACAATTGGCGGAAGAACCGCTGCAAAGTCTGGCCGGGGAGGGTTGAGCAGCTTGACCCATTTCAGTTTTCGCGGCAGGGACCGACAGGGTATGTTGGTGACGGGTACTATCGAAGCCACTTCTGCCGATGGTGTCGCCTCGCAACTGAGCGGTAGTGGTATCACGCCGATTGCCATTGAGCCAGTAACGGTCAGCGCACCCCTGGAGTTACCTCCGGCTTTTCAAAAACTTTTCCAGCAGAAGGTCAGTCTGGAAGAACTCTCCATGCTGTGCCGTCAGATGTATAGCCTGATTCGGGCGGGCGTGGTGTTAAACCGTGCCATTCGCGGGTTGGCGGACTCTACCCGCAATGAACGCTTACGGGATATTTTACAGGATGTTGAGTCCAGTCTGAATGCGGGTGTTAACCTGACCGGCGCGCTGTCCAAACACAAGGATGTTTTCAATGGCATGTTTATCAATATCGTCAATGTCGGTGAAAATTCCGGCCGGCTGGAGTTAGCCTTTCAGCAATTATCCAATTATATGGAGCTGGAAAAAGACACACGTCGTCGTATCACCTCGGCGCTGCGTTATCCCATGTTTGTACTGGCTGCCATCAGTATTGCGATCGTAGTATTGAATATTTTTGTGATCCCCATTTTTGCTGATCTGTTTGAGAGTTTTGGTGCCCAGTTGCCCTGGGCGACTAAGGTGTTGATTGGCACCTCACGTTTTTTTGTTGAGTACTGGCCCTTTATTCTGGTAGCGACTATTGGCACGATTGTTGGTCTGCGCTATTACGTGTCCACACCTGCTGGTGAAATGCGCTGGGATCGCTACAAATTAAAGTTTCCCATTATTGGCTCTATTCTTGAACGGGCGACGCTGGCGCGATTCGGTCGCAGCTTCTCTCTTATGTTAGCAGCTGGGGTGCCGCTGATTCAGGCACTGGAATTGGCTTCGCAGGCAGTGGGCAATGTATTTATGGGGTCGAATATTCGCTCGATGCGCAATGGTATCCAACGTGGCGAAAGCCTGTTGCGCAGTGCCGCCAATAGCAAGATGTTTACCCCGCTGGTGTTGCAAATGATTCAGGTGGGTGAAGAAACCGGGCAGGTGGATGAAATGCTGAATGAAGTGGCGGCCTTTTACGAGCAGGAGGTCGATTACGATCTGAAAAACCTGTCCAGTTATATCGAGCCGGTGTTGATTGCCTGTATTGCGGGGCTGGTAATGATTCTGGCGCTGGGTATCTTCCTCCCAATGTGGGACATGATGAGTGTGATGCAAGGATGATTATGGGTTGGATAGAGTGTGAAGAGGGTTAAGCCGGTCACAAAAAGCAGAAATATGCCAGTACTGATACAGGCTGGAAAGAATATTAATAAAGCCCGCTAAATTATTGTCTATACTGAGAAAGATGAGTAATAACAGCATGAAAATATTAAGCTTGCATAAAGGTGTCCGTGGCCAGCAACGGGGTTTTACCTTGATTGAATTAGTGATCGTTATCATCCTGTTGGGGCTGTTGGCCGCTGCGGCGCTGCCGCGTTTATTAAGTGCCACCGACGATGCCGAAATCGCCAGCCTTGAAGGTGTTGCAGGTGGATTTAGCACGGGTGTTACCATTGCTCATGCGCAGTGGGCAGCGGATGGTAACAGGGCGGGTGGAGAGACCAGTGCGGCTAATAAAGTCGCTATTAATCTCGACGGTAAAATCTTTTATATGAACGAATATGGCTGGCCGGCCAATGTTGCCAGTGGTGATGATGCTGCCGCCAACGGCCAGACGGCTAACGAGTGTAAACAGGTGTTTGACGATATATTGCAGAGTTCGCCAGCCTCAACGACAGACAGTAATAATCGTGTCAATAACCGCTTTTTTATCTCGGTGATTACCGGTGCGGGTGGAGATATTGCTGGAGAAACCGGTGATATTTGCCGTTATGAGTTGATCCTGAATAACAGTGCCACGGCGACCGGTAGTCATTATTTTGATTACGATCTGGTCGATGGCCAGGTAACAACGGTATTTCCTAACCAAGGTTAAAAATTTATAAGTAAGTGCCAAGCTCGGTGAATTAAGTTTACCTCCTGATACGCCGGCCAAAAACAACAGGAAATAATGGGTTCCAAATTATGAACAGACAAGTACAGGCGGGTTTTACCCTGATCGAATTAGTAGTTGTCATTGTGCTACTGGGTTTACTGGCAGCCACTGCCTTGCCCCGGTTTCTGGATGTGACAGATCAAGCCCAGAGTGCCGCTGTTGAGGGTGTCGCGGGTGGATTTGCCACGGGTGTGTCATTGGTCAAGGCGCAGTGGGTTGCCGATGGTAATAGTTCTGGTACCGGTGATACTGAAGTGATTCTGGATGGCGTTTCATTCTTTGCTAATGAAAACGGCTGGCCCGCCAATACAACCGGAGGCGCCGGTTCAACCGCACTGAATGGTCAAACGGCAGCGGAGTGTCTGGCGGTGTGGAATAACGTTTTGCAAAATCCCCCAAGGGCAACTGCGGGAACTATTGATGAGGACGACAAATACAGTGTGGATGTTGTTTCTTCCAATCCCGATCAATGCACCTATACGTTGATCGTTAATGGGGAATTGGATGAAAGAATGTTCTTCTACAATTTGGGTACAGGGTCAGTTACCGTCCAACTTACAACACCATAAATATATTTTACTAAAGGTTTGAGGTTTACCATGAAACAACAGCAATCAGGTTTTACATTAATTGAATTGGTAGCGGTTATTGTGCTGCTGGGCATATTGGCGGTAACGGCGCTGCCGCGGTTTGTGAATTTGCAGAGCGATGCGCGTGCAAGTGTGCTTGATGGATTAAGAGCTGCAATGGATGGTGCGGGTACACAAATTTACGCTAAATCGCTAATTGCTGGGGTTGAAGGAGCGACTGGCAATGCAGGAGATACAGTGACTGCTAATGGAGCCACAGTCGAAGTTAGGGCAGGGTACCCCAAAGCAGTAGCGGATAATGGTGGGCAAACTATTCTGGATCTCTTGCAATACGATGATACAGTGTTTGTTGATCAAGTGGATGGAGGCGATACCGTTCATCTAGGCTATGATTCTGATGGTGATGGAAATGTTACGGACGATGATTGCCATGTAACTTACGAAGAAGCGACAGCTGGCACTCTGCAACCCACAATAACTATTGTTGAAACTAACTGCTAAATCTTGCTAGTGAATGCGCCGCCAAGGCATGACAATCAAAATTTCTGGGTTAAAGAAACTGGCTTTAGCCTGGTAGAGCTCATCACGGTTATGGTTCTTATTGGAATTGTAACCGTGACCGTGGCTCCAAAATTCTTCAGTCGCAGCTCTCTTGCAGAATACGCGCTTCGCGATCAGTTGATTGCTTCCTTTCGCTACGCCCAGCAGCGAGCAATGTATGACCAGAGTGGCGTCTGTTATCAGCTTGATATTCAGCCCAGCGCTCTTGGGCCGCAAAAAAATGGTAGTTATCTGGAACCTATTGGCCGGGTAGAGCTGAGCGGAGATTACGCAGGGCTTTCTGTCGAGCCAATGCAGCCTATCTACTTTGATGGCTTGGGCAATGCCTACAGTGCTGATTGTGGCGATACACCACTTAGCGACCCTTTTTTCTATACGATTACACCCTTAGGCATTCAGGTCGAAATATTTTCCACAGGTTTTATCAGGTCGATATAAATGTTTGTCAGGCCTCCAGAAAAATGCTCTGGCTTCTCGTTGATTGAATTAGTCGTGGGTCTGGTATTAATGGGCATAGCCCTGACCTTTCTTGCTGCGGTTTTTTTCAGCAATCCCGGACGCAGTGTTGAGCCACTGTTACAAATCCGCGCCGCAGCCTTTGGCAGTGCGCTAATGGAAGAAATTCTCGCCAAAAAATTTGATGAGCAAACTCCCGAGGGCGGTGTGCCTGCCTGCACTGTTTGCAGTACGATTATGGGCTCCGAAAGTGAAGCACGCAATTTATACGATGATGTTGACGATTACCATGATAGCTGTGACAGTCCAATCGCACTGACGGATGCACTGGGCAATAGCCCCGATAATTTTAATAATTATCAAATGGAAGTCTGCGTTATTTACGATGGCGACGGCTATGACGGTATTGCGGACTCCAATACTCGCGCCAAATTAATTACAATCAATATTTATCTCCCCCCTGGCGCAGGTGTTGGTGGCCCCATCACCTTCTCCGCGTACAAAGGTAATTACTGATGTTGCCGGCAACAAGACAACGGGGTTTTACCATTGTCGAGCTGGTAGCCGTTATCGTTATTCTTGGTGTGTTGGGTGTGGGCGCCTCTCAGTTTATTCGTCAGGGTGTAGGGGTTTATGTCGATACCGTACGGCGTGATAACTTACAGCAGCAATCGCGTTTTGCGATTGAGCGAATCAGCAGAGAATTAAAGCAGGCCTTGCCCGGCAGCGTACGAATCAGTAGCGATTGTATTGAATTTGTCCCCATAGTCGCAGCCAGTACCTACCTCAACCCCGTCGCTGGCTTAGGAGCTATTACAAGCCTGGAAATAGTGGATATAGGATATAGTTCTGGCAGCGGAGATTTTTTAGTGATTTATCCGTTGGATAATGACAGGGTATATGGCTCTATCGATAAACCGTCCGGTAATCGGGTTGCGATTACCAGTGATTCAGCAGGCTCGCAGGCCAATACCCGCAGTTTAAATTTTTCGGCAACATCCTTTGAGGAAGAGTCACCCAGCCAAAGGATTTATATCGTTAACGAGCCTGTGAGTTTCTGTGCGCGGGAGAACAGCCTGACGCGACACAGCAATTATAACTATTCCATCGATCAATCACTGTTACCAGGTGATGAAGTGCCTTTGGCTGAACATATCCGTCTTGATGATGACGGCACATACACCTTGTTCGATTATGTTCCCGATAGTTTACAGCGAGCTGCTATTATCAACCTGGACCTACGTTTTTTTGATAGCAGTGAATCCGATGAATGGCTCAGAATGATACGTGAAGTATCTCTGAGAAATACGCCATGAACCAGTGTCTAAAATCATCATATAAAACCACAGGGGTACATCATTGTCGTTCCCTTTCGGTAGCTATGCTACTTGGCTTTATGCCGTTGTCACAGGCTGAGTTATTGCATTCGGCGACTATCACGCAGATAAATTCTCAACTAAACAGTTCCAACTGGGCGGCCAGTAATTTAATCGATGACGACCCGTCCACTCGCTGGCTTTCCAATAAGCAAACCAACGACATTAACTTTATCCGTAATGCTGACAAAGACGCGTTTTGTTTTGGCAGTGCGGAACTGATTAATTACGGAAATGATGATCGCTCAGTCAGTCGCTTTATGCTACTAAGCACCAGTGATGGTTCTCTGGATACGGATACCGGTACGGCAGGTTGGACACCTGTGGTGGCAGATAGCAGTCCTGTCGGAGTGTTAGACTATTTAAGTTGGGCGCAGGGCGGTAGGCTGGTTTCCGTCGATAGCCAGCACAATAGCACGACCTGGTCAGCGGAACATATCAATGACGGTGACACGTCGTCACGGTGGCTTTCTAATAAATCCAATAATACGATTGAATACCGCTTTGATACTGATTGGAATGGCGATACCGGCGATGGCGTTCCCATCAGTGAAATTGAAATTTTAAATTATGGCAATAACGATCGATCTGTAAAGCACTTTCAAATTGAGGTAAGCAGCGACGGAACAAGCTGGCAGAAGCTGGAGGTGCCCGGCTCCCTGGCGGGGGATGAGGATTTTGTATTTTCCCGTCTATCAAATGGCGGCAGCCTGGTGGCCATTGATAGCCAGCACAATACCAGTAGCTGGGCGGCAAAAAATATTCACGATGGCGATAGCAATAGTCGCTGGTTGAGCAATAAAAGCAATAACACGCTTGAGTTTAGTTTTGACCCAAATAGCAATGGTATCACGGCTGCGGATGGCGACACGGATGATGCCTTTACGATTGAAAAAGTCTATCTGCAAAATTACGGCAATGACGATCGTTCGATCCAAGAATTTCAGGTGGAGGTTAAAACACTCGCTAATCCGGAGTGGAGAAAATTAAAAGCTCCTGGATCCGTGGCTGGTGAGGATGATTATAATTTTTTGCTAGCTGCCAATGGCGGGAAATTAGTTGGTGTTGATAGCCAGCACAATGCGACAAGCTGGGCAGCAGCCAACATTCATGATGGCGATACCAACACCCGTTGGTTAAGTAATAAGGGCAACAATACGCTGGAGTTTCAGTTTGATGTAGATGGTAATGGCGTCAACGGCGAAGCGGCTGACCTGTTTACGATTGAAAGTGTGTATTTACAAAACTATGGCGCTGATGATCGAGCCATTCAACAATTTCAGGTGGAGGTTAAAACGCTTTCCAATCCTGACTGGACCAAAATACCCGTCGCCGGTAGTGCATCCAGTGAATCTGATTATAACTATGTGTTGCAGAGCAATGGTGGCCGGCTGACTCAAATAGATAGTCAGCACAATGCCAGTAACTGGGCGGCTGAACATATTCATGATGGCGATCAAAACTCACGCTGGCTGAGTAATAAGGAAACTAATACGCTGGCCTTTGATTTTGATGTGGATTTTGACGGTAGTTTTGGTGATGGTATTAATCTCGATACCGTTCAGTTAATTAATTATGGTGCGGACGATCGCGCAATTCAGAATTTTGAAATTGATATTCAAATCTCCGGAGGCGGTTGGCAGGCGGTTAATGCACCGGGCGGTGGTACAGTGTTTACCGCCAATATGAGTGACGCTGGACAAGTCTGGGCGGTTGGATCTTTTAGCAATGTTACAGCTGTACGCATCCGCACTCTGAGTAATTACGGTGATCCTAATTTTATTGGTGCACGGGAAGTTATTTTTTCAGGCAACTCACAGGAAAGCTCAAACACCTTTATTGCTGCAATGCATGGTGACGGTGAGACTTTTCTGATTGATGAAGAAGACCAGCCGGCTGATGTCACGGATGTCCGGCTGATTACGATTAATAATTATGGTGACCCAAACTATATCGGCGCCCGCGAATTTCGAGTTCAGGGCCAGTCCGTCAGCGAAAACGCAACCTTTGTCGCGGCCATGCACGGTAATGGTGAAACCTTTCAGTTAGATGTTGAAGATATTCCAGTCGATGTCACCGATGTACGGCTGATTACCATCAGCAATTATGGCGATCCCTCCTATACCGGGGCGAGAGAATTTGAAGTGATTGGCCCTTCAGTAACGCCTGCCTATACCTTCAGTTTACCGATGAGCACCGGTCCGCACCGCTTTGTGCTCGATGCAGAGGATCAGGTAGATAACATTATCGCGGCGCGTGTTATCACCATCAGTAATCATGGCGATGTTTCCTATACCGGCCTTAGAGAAGTGCGATTGTTCGGTGAAGCCATTGGACCTAGCTATGTGTTTGAAGCTGAGATGAATGCCAGCACGCAGCAATATGACTTTACGCCGACCACTGCTAAGGTGTTTCGTTTTCATAGCCTGACCAATCATGGGGACAGTTCCTATACCGGTGCTGCCGAGCTGGTCTTGACGGGTGATATCTGCCCTGCCGGCCAGTGGCGTTTAGACGAAGCAGCCTGGACCGGTGCAGTCGATGAAGTGATTGACCACACAGGTGGAGGTCTTAACGGTAGGGCTTTGGGTTTTGGCTCGGGTAGCGATGACCCTCATACCGCTAGCGACTCACCGGCACTGGCGGGTAGTCCCGGGACCTGTCGTTACGGTGTGTTCGATGGCGTTGATGATTACATTGTCGTACCCGATAGTGATGATCTGGATAACACATCACAGTTGACCATAAGTGCCTGGTTTAAAGCGGATACCTTTACGCAAAGCAACGGCACTAATGCGCGAGGTTTATTTTCGAAACGGCCAACGTTTACTAATAACGTATCCTATGGTGCTTTCTTTTTAAATGGTGGTGGTAACCGTTTATACGTTGATATCAATACCACTAATAATCGCTTTAGTTCAAACACGGTTTTTACTGCAGATACCTGGTATCACGTCGCCATTGTCTTTGACGGCAGCAAAGCAGCTTCTGAACGAGTTAGCCTGTATGTTAACGGGAGTTTGGATGGCACCTTTACTGAATCCAGCAGTGTGATTCCTGACACGGACTCTAATTTTTATATTGGCAATTTATATACCGGTACCAGCCAATTAAAAGTTTTCGACGGCGCTATCGATGAAGTGAATGTGATCCCGCTGGCGCTGTCGGCCACCGAAGTTTCCAGTTTGATGAACACCTCCCGCCCCTGTGCAGCGTCGACGGTCTATTTTGATATTACTGCTGAACGCAGCAACCCCAGTACCTGTCTTGCCGAGCCAATCACGATTCGGGCGTGTCAGGATGTTGGCTGTAGTGCCCTGGTTAGTGATTATAACGGCACCATTGATCTTAGCGTTTCTACCGCGCATGGTGGCTGGTCGATTAATAGCGCTAACGGTGTGTTAAGTGATAGCGATGACGACGATGGTATTGCTCGTTACAGCTTTGATGCGGCGAATGATGGCGGCAGTGTGGTATTGAACCTGAGAAATACCCATGCTGAAACACTGACGCTTAATGTAGAGGATACTGCGATCAGTGCCAGCGGTTCGTCGGGCACTATCAGCTTTGGCGACAATGTGTTTGTGATCGACCGCGGTGATGATTTGCATGTGGCGGGTCGCGACCAGCCAATGACCGCAGCCCTGTATACCAATAATGGCGAGAACTGTGCCGTGAATACGTTGTACACCGGTAATAAATCACTCAAGCTATGGTTAGACCGTGATGCAGCTGATCCGGCGGGTGCTGCACCGAGCATTAATTCCGAGCCCGTGCCTGATACTTCTTCAGCAGTTTTTAATCTGGATTTTAACAGCGGTGTGGCCAATCTTAATTTTGAAACCAGCGATGTCGGTAAATATATTTTTAATATCGTCGATGACAGTCTGACATTTTCCGATCAGCCTATTGTTGGAGACACCTTGATTATCACCCGGCCCTTTGCTTTTTATCTGCAAGCTAAAGGTGCTTCAGGTGAAATTAATCCGGGTGCTGTGGATGAGTTTGGCGATGTTTTTATGGTGGCAGGTGATCCTTTTAATGTCAGCGTTCGCGCTGTGGCCTGGGACAGTGCCGACGATGCCGATAATGATGGCGTTCCCGATAACCATGATAATGATTCACCCGCGGATAATGCTGATTTGTCGAATAATGCCAGTGTCAGCAGTTTCGGTTTAGAGAGTGATGGCCAGGTTGAAACGGTTTCAGTGGTCGCCTATGAGGTCGGACCGGACCTGGTGCCGTCGACCAATGTATTGGAAGATGGCGTGTCGCCCTGCTCAGCTTGTGTGGCTAATAGTTTCATTGCCGGTGAGGGTCAGACGGGTGCAGTTCATTATGCCAATGTTGGTATTATTGAATTACAGGCAACGCTTACCGATGGCAATTATCTGGGCGGTGATACCGTGATTGGTGCCTCTGGCTATGTGGGCCGTTTTATCCCCGCTTATTTTGAATTGCAAAGCCCATCGATTACTCCGGCGGATACTTCAGCTACAGCCTATACCTATATGGGGCAGCCCTTTCTGGTGGATTATGATCTGGTGGCGGTTAATGCATTGGGGCAGACAACGGATAACTATAAAGATGCCTATGCCAAACTGAATATTGACGATGTCGGCGATATTGGCGATGTGGGGGCTGGTGTCGATGTGGCCTATGGTGCGGTTGACTTACCCTCGACAGGACTCAGCAGTAGAATTAGTGTTGCAGTCGTTGACCCTCTAACGGAATGGGTCAATGGTGTGCTCAGTGTGATTGATCTCTCCGTTACTCTCAATAAAGGTATTAGTCTTGATGGGCCCTTTGCGGCTTTGGCTCTGGGAATGGTTGTTGAGGATGCGGATGGTGTAGGTTTTGAAAGCCTCGATCTGGACATTGATAGTGATGGCGCTGACGAAGTATTGCAGCTTGCTGGCAGCCCGGGTGAGTTGCGTTATGGCCGAACCTTCTTCCCACCGGTTTATGGTCCTGAGGTTTCCGCAGGTGAGCCGTTGGAGATACCCTTTAGCAATCAGTACTGGAATGGCACTCAGTTTGTGATCAATGTGGATGACAATACTACAGTGTATGAATACTGGACCGCACAATGCGCGGATGCCGATGATGAAGATGGTTTGATTTGTTCAGAAGCCCCGGTTTCTCTTCCTGACCCTACTCATATTGATCCTGTTGATGTGGTGGCAAGGTTCGGTGAAGAGGATAGTAATTCTCCTATTACTATATCTCGTCCGGGGGAGGGCAATACCGGCAGTTTAAATATTACTTTCGAGGTCGACGATTGGTTGCAGTTTATATGGAGCGGCGGTGTAGATTCCAATCCAACGACGCAGGTCAGCTTTGGTCAGTATCGCGGTCATGATCGAATTATTTATCGACGGGAAAAAACGAACTGATGAACAAGCCTAACGGATGAATACAGACGCGAAAAAAGAGCGCGGGTTTTCCATTGTGATGGCGCTGTTTATTCTGGTGGTGCTGGCGTTACTGGCGGCGGCGATGCTGAGCATTATGTCTGCCGGTGCAGACTCAGTTGCTCGGGAGGTGATCTCTGCCCGTGCACTGTTAGCAGCGGAGAGCGGTGCCGAACGCAAGCTCAGTGAAATTTTTCCACCTGGTGGCGCGGTCAATGTCGCCGCCTGTCAAAACTCGCCGGGAACGACCTACGGCAGTTTTGCGGGCCTTACCGCCTGCAGCAATGTGTCGGTGGTAGTGGATTGCAGTGTGGTTACTGTTAATGGCGAAAACTATTTCACTTTAACCAGCGAGGGCCGTTGCGGGCCAGCATCTGATCCTGCCGTTAGGATTGTCGAAGTACAAGCAAGGAGTGAATAGGTATTTCAGTTGTAGTTTTACAATCACTTCAGCTGTTGAAAATTAATTACTCGTCCTCGTCACTATCCCCATTCATCCCCAACTCATTCATTTTCCGTGTCAGGGTGTTGCGCCCCCAGCCTAATAATACCGCTGCGTCGCGCTTGCGGCCGTGAGTATGTTTGAGTGCGGTTTCGATCATCAGTCGTTCAAAAATCGGTACCGCGGTATCTAACAGCTTTTTCTTACCGAGGCTTAACTCCTGATCGGCCCAGCGGCGTAGGTTTTCCTGCCAGTCACCATTGCCGGTGGCGGTTTTGCCTTCTGAGATATTCTGGTTCAGCAGCTCGGGAGGTAAATCCTCCATATGGATCTCACGGCCGGAGGCCATGACGGTTATCCAGCGGCAGGTGTTTTCCAGTTGCCGCACATTACCGGGCCAGTCCAGTTTGCACAGATAATCTTCGGTGTCTTTGAGTAGAATTTTGGTTTCGGTTTCCAGCTCATCGGAGGCTTTGATAAAAAAGTGCTGCATCAGCTTGGGCACATCTTCACGACGGTCGCGCAGGCTGGGAATATGAATACGGATAACGTTTAAGCGATGGAATAAATCTTCACGAAAGCGCCCTTCCTTTACCAGCGCTTCCAGATTCTGGTGGGTGGCGGCAATGATACGCACATCCACTTTGATCGGGATATGGCCACCCACCCGATAGAATTCGCCATCGGCTAACACGCGAAGTAAGCGGGTTTGGGTATCGGAGGGCATGTCGCCGATTTCATCCAGAAACAGGGTGCCACCATCGGCCTGTTCAAAGCGGCCTTCACGCAGGGAGGTGGCACCGGTAAAGGCGCCTTTTTCGTGGCCAAAGAGTTCGGATTCCATCAACTCCTTTGGAATCGCCGCCATGTTTAATGCGATAAACCGACCCTTGGAGCGGGGGCTGTGGCGATGCAGGGCCTGGGCGACCAGTTCCTTACCGGTACCGGATTCACCGTTGATCAGGACGGTGATGTTGGAGTGGGATAAACGACCAATTGCCCGGAACACCTCCTGCATGGCCGGCGCTTCACCGATAATTTCGGTGGAGCTCATGGCGCTGGGAATGGGGGCTGCTGCCGTTTCGGCCTGTACTTCCTGTACATGAATCAGGGCCCGCTCAGTCATGGCCACAGCGTCATCGATATCAAAGGGCTTGGGCAAGTATTCAAAGGCGCCGCCCTGATAGGAGGCGACGGCACTGTCCAGATCCGAATGGGCCGTGGTGATAATCACCGGCAGATTGGGGTGGCTTTCGCTGATTTTGGCCAGCAAATCGAGGCCGCTCATGCCAGGCATGCGGATGTCACTGATAATCGCATCCGGCGCTTCAACGGCAAGACGGCGCACGATGGCGTCGCCGTTGTCAAAGGTCTGGGTATCAATGCCTGCCTGGTTGAGGGCTTTTTCCAAAACCCAGCGAATAGAGCGGTCATCATCGACAATCCAGACTGTGTTGGCCGTGCTCATTGTTTCTGCTCCAAAGGTTAGATATCTAACGGAATATATAAAGCGAACTCGGTATAGCCTGGCTCGCTGTTGCACTCGATCAAGCCATGATGGTGGTTAATGATCGACTGCGAGATGGATAAGCCCAGGCCAGTACCGTCGGCGCGGCCGCTGACCATGGGTAAAAATATGGTTTCGGCAATCTCGGCTGGAATGCCGGGGCCGTTATCGATAATGCTGACCCGGCATACCAGACGGTGGCAGTGGGTGCCGATAGTAAACTGGCGCAGGGTTCGCGTTTTCAAAATAATGGTGGGCGCTGTCGTCTCGGCGTTGATCAGTGCCTGCATGGCGTTGCGAACGATATTGAGCACGGCCTGAATAAGGCGTTCCTTGTCACCCTCGATTTCCGGGATACTGGGATCGTAATCGCGTTTGATCTCGATGCTACTGCCCACCTCAGCGGTGACCAGGGTTTTAACCCGCTCCAATACTTCGTGAACATTCAGGTGTTGCATGTCCAGCAGGTCGTGAGAGCCCAGCATGCGGTCAACCAGGTTACTGAGGCGATCAGCCTCTTCAATAATGATGCCGGTGTATTCCTTAAGCCCGTCATCCGGCAATTCTTTTGACAGTAGTTGGGCTGCACCGCGAAGACCGCCCAGAGGGTTTTTAATCTCGTGGGCCAGCCCCCGAATCAGTGCCTGCGAGTTTTGCTGGGATGACAGCAGGCCCTCTTCACGGCTGATGCGAAGCAGGCGGTCCAGCGGTTGCAATTCCATCACCAGTGCAGTCATATCTCCCTCATCGAGAATCGGGGTTACTGCGCAATCAACCGTAATTGACTCACCGTTTGGCAGGATCAGAGGCGTTTCGCGCTTGGTAAAAGCGCCACTGCTACCCAGTGCACTGAACAAACTCGAATCATCACTTCTTTCCGGTTCACGAAAGAGCGAGGTGATATCTTCGCCTATCACTCGGTTGCCGCTGACTTTTAACAGGGACTCGGCTGCAGAGTTGATATAACTCACTGAGAGATCAGGGTCGATAAGCAATATAGCCGTTTGAAGGTTATCGAGAATCTCAGTGTGAACATAATCCGGGGACATCTGGGGTCTGCGCTATTAAGTTGTAAAAGTTGCAGTTGAAGGTTGAGTCTGTGCCTGCACTAAATCGCTACAGGCTAAATGCAAAAAATAAACCATGTCTGTAACTTGGAGCTAAATGTGCTAAAAAAGCGCAATTTGGTGGAGATTTGTACAGATTGTGGCGCTTCGATAAGGTGCAGCTCTCAAAATTTATGGATTTAATGGTGAGTATAGGTTTTTTTGCACAGATATGGTGCGAATAGCTGCATTTATTTTGTGCGTGATGATTGGCTTTTGTTAGTTTGGTGCAGAGTCCGGTAGATATCAGGTGGTTTTTACAGTGGTAGCCCTGCACGCAGTCAAAGCAGGGCGGGGCTACGGGAAGCTAGTTGGACGAGGATGGCCGCAGGGCATTGATGCTGATCGCTGCAGATGAGCCTATTTTTTCACCTTTTTCATTAAGGGCGACGAGTTGCAGGCGGTGTTTGCCACGGGGAATGCTGGCAACTTCAATCTGGGTACGGGTGTTGCGGCTGTGCTCCTTGCCATTGATCAGCAGTTGCAGCTTGTGGCCCTCTTTTAGTGCGGGGCTGATGCGGGCGCTAACGGTAAAGCCGATCAGCCCATTGGGGATTAAGGTGCCGTCAGCGGGCTTGGTGATGCTGAGCTGGTAGGCTGTGAATTCTTCCTCTTCCTCGGACTCACCGTTAACCGGTTTCGGCGGAACGGTGACGGGTGCTGTGGTGTTTGGTTCTGGCAGCTCAACAATGTCAGCATCAGGGCTGGGCTGGTCGCTGAAGATAATATTGCCTTTTTCGTCTTTGGATTTGTAAATTTCACTGAAGCCCACAGAGCTGGTGAGGGTTGCTATCAGCAGGCTGAAGATAACCAGTGCTTTACGGCTGGTGGCAGTCATTATATGCGGCATTATCCAATCCTCGGGTCTGTTTTCATTCACTTAGACAGGTCTGGCGGGGTTTTTATCTCTGCCAGTAAGAATAGTGGCTGCAGCGGGGTTTGTCTGGTGTTGTGGTGAAGTTGGTTCGGCAGCAAGGATAGCTGTGTTGGGCGCAGCCATGCGATAAAAAAAGCCCGGCTCATTACTGAGCCGGGCTTGCCAAAACTCTGAGTTTTCTTACTTTATGCGCATTATCCGCACGCGAAAGCTTCCCCAAAAGTTTCTGATTGGCGCTTTACGTCTTTAGCAGGAGTAGTACATATCAAACTCAACCGGGTGAGTAGTCATGTTCACTCTTTCCACTTCCTCTGCTTTCAGGGCGATATAGGCGTCGATCATATCGTCGTCCATTACGCCGCCAGCTTTCAGGAACTCGCGGTCTGCATCCAGCGCGGCCAGAGCCTGTTCCAGGGTAGAGGCAACGGTTGGAATTTCCGCGGCTTCTTCCGGGGGCAGGTCGTACAGGTCTTTATCAGCAGGGTCGCCGGGGTGGATTTTGTTCTGGATGCCGTCCAGGCCTGCCATCAACATCGCTGTGAACATCAGGTAGGGGTTGGCAGTCGGATCGCCAAAACGTACTTCGATACGACGTGCTTTCGGGTTAGGGACGAAGGGAATCCGAATAGAGGCTGAACGGTTGCGAGCTGAGTAAGCCAGCATGACAGGTGCTTCAAAACCAGGAACCAGACGTTTGTAAGAGTTGGTCGACGCGTTGGCAAAGGCATTGATCGCGCGGGCGTGTTTAATGATACCGCCGATGTAGAACAGAGCCGTTTCAGACAGGCCGCCGTACACGTCGCCAGCCATGATGTTGACACCGTCTTTGGACAGCGACTGGTGACAGTGCATGCCGGAACCGTTGTCGCCCACCAGCGGCTTGGGCATAAAGGTGGCGGTTTTGCCGTAGGCGTGAGCCACGTTGTGGACACAGTACTTCAGAATCTGCACTTCGTCGGCTTTTTTCACGGCACTGTTTGGGCCAACACCAATCTCACACTGCCCGGCCGTACCCACTTCGTGGTGGTGAACTTCAATCTCCAGACCCATGGCTTCCATGGCATTACACATGGCACCGCGCAGGTCGTGCAGAGAATCGACGGGAGGAACGGGGAAGTAGCCCCCTTTAACCGTAGGACGATGACCAAAGTTGCCGTCTTCAAAAACCTTGTTTGATGACCATGCGGCTTCTTCAGAGTTGATTTCGTAGCCCGCGCCAGAAATGTCGGCATGCCATTTAACATCATCAAAAACGAAGAATTCTGGTTCTGGGCCAAACATGCAACTGTCGGCGATACCGGTTGATTTCAGGTAGGCTTCCGCGCGCTCTGCAATAGAGCGAGGATCACGGTTGTAGCCCTGCATGGTGGTTGGCTCAACGATGCCGCAGCGCAGGTTGAGGGTGCTATCGTCGGTGAATGGGTCCATGACGGCGGTGGAATCATCCGGCATCAAAATCATGTCGGATTCATTGATGCCCTTCCAGCCAGAGATTGAAGAGCCGTCAAACATTTTGCCATCTTCAAAGAAGCCTTCATCAATTTCAGTCACCGGTAAAGTGACATGCTGCTCTTTGCCTTTTGTGTCGGTGAAACGTAAGTCTACCCATCTCACGTCGTTTTCTTTGATCATCTGCAGAGTTTTCTCTGACATTGTCGGACTCCTTAAGTTGGTTGTATTTTAATCGTATAAATTTGTCTTGGACTGGAGAGTTACTTGGTTATTCACTTCGGTGCCCGCTCCCATCTGACTGCTTCTTCAGTCGCCAAACCGCAGTCTACTAGCCGCCAGGTAAGCAACTAAAGCGTACTACTTCTTGAACTTGAGCAATCATTTAAAGTTTGTCTCAATGCGCTGGCTTTCTCAAAATATAGCTTTATTATCAATGCGTTAAGAGAAATGGCGCAATACTATAAGCCTATAATAAGGTGAATGAGGACACCGGCGTCGGCTACAAGTTTGATCGGTATTTCTAACCATCAGGCTTGCTTGCAGAAGCCCATGCTTATAGTCTCAGGGGTTACTCGTTTCCTAGCGCACAACACGATAATGGAGATGCAGGTATCTTTGCAACATGAAGGACAAGTATTTGAGTGAACTAAGCTTAAAACCGGATATACTCGGGTTTTTGCGAATAGCTCCACTAACAGTAAGACTTTTCGTTTATTAGCAATCACTAAAGAGGCACCCAAGGAGCCAGCAATGCTCGAATTTCCCCAGCTAAATGTCGAAGACTCTCGGCTTTACGCTGAAGAAACGGATATGCCCTTGCCGGAAAAACTGAATCCGAATACGCGTTATGCGTTTTTCAGCACCATCGCCAAGGGCGGGAAATCAGTCATTCAATCCTGTCGGGACCTGCATTTGCGTCGAACAGTGTGCTACAAAACCCTGCGCTCCGAGTTTGTTAACGACCCCATTGAAACCCGGCGGTTGCTACGTGAGGCGCGCATATCAGCGATGCTGCAACACCCGAATACAATTCCTACCTATGAGATCGGGCGAAATAATCGCGGCAATTATTATTTCACCATGAAACTGGTGCATGGCTATACGCTGCGCGAGGTACTTAACTATCGCGAGCGCTATGACCTGATGCAGCTGATGGACTTGCTTATTCAAGTGGGGCGAGCGTTGGGTTATGCGCATTCCAGAGGAGTGGTACATCGGGATATCAAACCCGAGAACATTCTGGTGGGGCCCTATGGTGAGGTGTTGCTGTTGGATTGGGGGTTAGCGAAGGTCTGGCATAAAGACGCTCAAAATGGACTTACAGCTCCCACCGATGATGACGATAGTGGGCCGGCAGGTGCTATCCAGCAGACTCTTGCTGGCAATAATATGACCGGTGAAGCCAAATTACAGGGAACGGTGATGTATATGTCACCTGAACAGATAGAGCGTGACCCCGGTATTAGTGGCCAGTCTGACCTCTATAGTTTGGGGGCGATACTTTACGAAATTCTCACGGGGGTGACGCCCTTTCAGGGTGATCGTGTGCAAACCCTGTTGGGGCAGATTCGCTCTGAGATGCCGGAGGATCCGCGCACGTTTGCTAAGAAACGTACTAAAACCCGAGTGCCAAAGGTGCTGGCAGATCTCGCCATGAGCTGTTTACAAAAAGACCCGAAAAAGCGACCGGCCTCGGCGGATGCGGTGCTTCGCATCCTTCGAGAAGGCTTTTGGGATTCTTCACATAAAGCCTGATCCGGAGTAAATAGATGCCTGTATCTCAAATAATAATTTCAGCCACTTATGCCCTATATTGACTTTCAGCAGCTCGTAGAACTGGAGCCAGACTGCCAGATCACGAGTAAAACTTCCTGGCACAGTGCCGCTCGCAGCCATGCGGGCAAGGTGCGATCAGCCAATGAAGACGCGTTTTTTAACTCTTCGGAACTGGGCTTATGGGCAGTTGCCGACGGTATGGGCGGCCTCGCTCGCGGTGATTATGCCAGTGGTGTGGTGGCAGAAGCCTTTGTTCATTTTGTGCCGTCGAAAACCTTGGCTGGCTGTATCAGGGATCTCGAAATGAGACTTAGAGAGGCGCACGGCTACTGCCGGAATTCCTTCCCAGGTGAGCAAGTCGGGTCCACCGTCGCAGCGCTATTTTCCTATGGTCAGTACAGCTTCCTTTTATGGGCGGGTGATAGTCGCATCTACCGATTGCGGGCGGGTGAGTTCAAGCAGCTGACGGAGGATCATACGGTCGCGCAGCAAAAGCTCTCCCGGGGCGAGTTGAGTGCTGCACAGGCGGCCTTGCACCCCTCGGCGCACGTTCTGACGCGGGCTGTTGGTGTACACCAAACGCTGCACCTGGATTTGGACTACGAAATAGTACAGTCGGGAGATCGCTTTTTAATTTGCAGTGATGGCCTTTTTAAAGATTTGAATGCTGATGATATTCAGCGATTGTTGGCAAAAGGGGGCGTGGATGAGGCGGTCGATGCGCTAGTTGATAGTGCGCTGGACAGGGGTGGTCGTGACAATATTACCGCGATAGTGATTGATGCGACTTGATACCTGCTCATCCCCAGCGGTTAGTTTCCTCTCTGACAGAGTTCCCGCAAACAGAGTTCCCGCAATCAGAGCTCCAGAGTATAGGTGGTGTATGAAATGCTGACCAAGGCTTGACCTTTTGCTGGTTTCTTGGGGGGACGAGTAGCTATATATTTATGCCTCATCTTGGGTCGTTGTATTTTATATTGCTCTATTTTGGTGCTTTTCAAAAAGCCGCGGGCGGGCTGCACAGTAGTCGTGTAGGATGTCGTTCGGCGGGGTGCCCCGACAGCGTGCCCCGATAATTGCGGTCGTGCGCTGTTTTGGGCCGGTTCAGTAGTTGGGTTGGGTTGTCGATATTAAAGTTGGAATAGAACTTGCTGTCGAAATTACTCAGATATAACCCGGGGCTTTCTTAATATATTAGGGGCCTCAAAGCTCAGGGGTCATCCCTAATCTCAATAAAACTTATCGGAGTGAAACTCAAGATGAAAAGTAAGTTGGAATACATCTGGCTTGATGGTTTTAAACCAACCCAAAGCCTGCGCAGCAAAACCATGGTTCGCAAAGACTTTGGCGGAACTCTGGAAGAGTGCCCGATGTGGGTATTTGACGGCAGCTCTACCCAGCAGGCAGAAGGTAATGCCTCTGATTGTTTGCTGAAGCCTGTCATGATTATCCCTGATCCAGATCGTAAGAATTCTTACCTGGTGATGACCGAAGTCCTTAATGCCGATGGCTCGGTTCACGAATCCAACGGACGTGCGACTATCGATGTCGCGGAAGACGATGAAGATTTCTGGTTTGGTTTTGAGCAGGAATACTTCCTCTGGGATCCTTCTACTAACTTGCCCCCAGGCTTTCCCCCGGGCGGTTACCCTCCTCCGCAGGGCCCTTACTACTGTTCAGTCGGTGCCAAAAATGCCTATTGCCGTGACCTTATCGAAGAGCATCTGGACATGTGCCTGGAGGCTGGCCTGAACGTTGAAGGTATCAATGCCGAGGTGGCCGCTGGTCAGTGGGAATTCCAGATCTTCGCCAAGAGCGCCAAGCGTGCCGGTGACGAAATCTGGCTGGCTCGTTACCTGCTGGAGCGTACTGCCGAGAAATACGGACTGGCGATTGACTACCATCCCAAGCCACTGGGTGACACTGACTGGAACGGTTCCGGTATGCACGCTAACTTCTCTAACGCCGCAATGCGTGAAGAAGGGAAAGAAGAAATTTTCACCAAGATCTGCGAAGAGTTTGGGAAAAATATCGAGCGTCACATGAGCGTTTACGGCGCCGACAACCACCAGCGTTTGACCGGTAAGCACGAAACTCAGTCTATCGACCAGTTCAGCTACGGTGTATCTGACCGCGGTGCGTCTATCCGTATTCCGGTAAGCACGGTTGAAGATGGCTGGATCGGTCGTTTGGAAGACCGTCGTCCTGCTTCTAACGCGGATCCCTACAAAGTAGCGGCTGCGATTGTTAAAACGACCAAAGAAGCTGGTTTTTAACGCTAGCTTAACTCAGTAAGTCGCTTTATTACGCTTTGGCTTGACCAACATTCCTCTGGAGTGCTGGTCAAGCCAAATTCCTTACCCCAATTGTTACCCGCACTCCTTTCTCCAGAGTTATTTGCTTAACTGCGTCTGGTCTTGACAATTATCACTGCGTTAGCCAAATCGTTAATGTTTCTTTGCCTTGTCCGTCACTGGTCATTGTTTTTGTGTGTCTGAAGGATGCGTTTTATCCGTTTTTGTCTTTGTATTCTTTAATCTTGGTATAATCCTCCGACTTTTTAGTCCGGCAGTCTGACCTAATCAGAGTGTCCCTTACTATGCCCCATTAACTGGCTACAAAGGCTTTCAGCACTTCATGCAATTTATCGTTAAGTTTTTCCCTGAGATCACCATCAAAAGTAAACCGGTTCGCAAGCAGTTTGTTAAACAGCTGCGGGATAATCTGCGCCGCTTGTTAAAACCGTTGGATCCGACAATCGAAGTGATCAACGACTGGGATAAGCTGACCATTCAGTGCACCAGTGACGATACCCAACTCCATGACCAGTTGATTGAAGTGTTGTCCTGTACCCCGGGTATAGCTCATTTTCTGGATGTGATGGAATACCCCTTCGTCGATATTCACGATACCTATGAAAAAACCCAGGCGCTCTGGGGTGATCGGTTGCAGGGGCATAGCTTTGTCGTGCGCTGTAAGCGTTTGGGCAATCACGAATTCACCTCCCATGAGTTGGAGCGTTATATTGGCGGTGGTCTCAATCAGCATAGCGAGAGCAAGGGTGTGGATTTACACAATCCGGATATCACCGTGCGTCTTGAGCTGCGCCATGACCGCCTTTATATCATCAACCGTCGCTATGAGGGCCTGGGCGGTTTCCCGTTGGGTAGTCTGGATCCGGTAGTCAGTTTAATTTCCGGCGGTTTTGATTCGACGGTATCCACCTACCTGACGATGAAGCGCGGTATGCGCACCCACTTTTGCTTTTTTAACCTGGGTGGGCGTGATCATGAGATCGGCGTTAAAGAAGTTGCTTTGTATCTGTGGATGAAATTTGGCGCCTCTTCGCGGGTTAAATTTGTCTCTGTACCCTTTGAGGGTGTGGTGTCTGAGATTCTGAAAAACGTCAATGACTCACATATGGGGGTGATTCTCAAACGTATGATGGTACGCGCTGGTGAGAAGGTGGCAAAAAATCTCAATGTACCCGCACTGGTAACTGGCGAAGCGGTGGCGCAGGTCTCCAGCCAGACGCTGGCGAATTTGACTATCATTGACGCGGCGACAGATATGCTGGTGCTGCGACCACTTATTACCTCCGATAAAGAAGATATTATTCGCACCGCCCGCGAAATCGGTACCGAAGATTTTGCTGCTGCGATGCCGGAATACTGTGGAGTGATCTCCGTAAAACCCACCACTCGCGCCAAGCTTGATCGGGTTGAGCATGAAGAGGGCAAATTCGATTTTGCTGTACTGGAAGCCGCGCTGGAGAACGCCAGCTATATCAATATCGACACCATCGCCGAACAGGAATTGCATTCCCGGGAGGTGGAAGTGTTATCGGTGCCCGTGCAGGATAGTGTCATTATCGACGTTCGCCATCCCTCTGAAGAAGAGCGCAAGCCGTTAAGGGTTCAACATAGCCAGGTCGTTAAAATTCCTTTCTATGATTTGCATCGCGCCTACGCTGAGCTGGATGCCTCAAAAACCTATTTGCTGTATTGCGACAGGGGGGTAATGAGCAAGCTGCATGCCTCTCATCTGCTGGATCAGGGCTACAGCAACGTCAAGGTATACCGTCCGGCTTAACGGGCGTTCTACTCCAGCGGGTGAATCGAAAAGTTATAAATCTGAAAGCTGTTGCCGGCGGGTACCAGGGTTAAATTGATATGTGCACGACCTTCGCTAAAACTGGCATCGGAGCGATAATTGATGCGGGTGTCACCCAATAGCGATAACACGCTGGCCAGTTTAGAAAATTCCAGATCATCAATACTTTCTAACGTACCGAACTGGCGATAGTGTGCCAGCAGCTTATTCAGTTGTTCATCCGTTAATGTCTCTTTTGCCTGTGGCGATAGATGGTTTAGCAGGTGCTCCTGTTGCCAGTCGCTGATGTCAAACAGGAGTTGCTCAGCGACGGGTCTGACTTGAGCATCGTAAGCGTCTTGCTGGTTATCGGCATAAAAATACAGTGCTATGCAAATGACCAGCAGAAACAGGGTGATGGTGCGGAGCATGTCTTGACTCAAGTTGATACCTCAATTTGTGGGTGGCAGCTTTTGCCGTAGCGCAAAGCTGCTATCATAAAGTGATAACAATAATCATCAATCACTATCGGTGATGGTGAATGTAGCGAACTTTGTAAAATAACACTGTATTAAAGCCGGGAGTAAAGATGGCAGCTCGAGAGCAGTTTGGATCGCGTATCGGTTTTATTCTGGCGGCGGCTGGCTCCGCTGTTGGGATTGGCAATCTGGTTGGCTTTCCGGTGGCCGCCGCAAAAAATGGTGGCGGTGCCTTCCTGCTGGTGTATGCCCTATTCGTGGTGCTGGTCTGTTTGCCGGTGATGCTGGCTGAACTGTCCGTGGGTAGAAGTTCGCAGCGAGATCCCTTAGGTGCTTATCGCACGTTGGGTGCAGGTTCTTCCCTCTGGCCCTTGGCGGGTTGGTTGGTAGTGATTACGCCCTTTATGATCGCTGTCTTTTACATGGTGATCACGGTTTGGCTGTTTGGTTATTTTGTGGAGGTGCTTAAAGGTAATCTGGATCAACTGGCAGCGCCGGAAACCTTTGGCAGTTTTATCAACAGCAATGATGTCTTTCTTTATTTTGTCATCGTCGCCGTGATGGTTAACGGCATATTGCTTGGCGGTGTCAAACGAGGTATTGAACGGGCGGCCAAAATCCTGATGCCGGCACTGTTCCTGATGCTCATTGGCTTAGTGATTTTTGTGCTGACCCTCGATAATGCCATGGCGGGGGTGAGCTATTATCTGGTGCCCGATTTCAGCAAGATCAACGCCGGTGTGATTAATGGTGCGCTGGCACAGGCCTTTTTCTCCTTGTCGCTGGGTATGGGAATTATGATCACCTATGGCTCCTATATGGCGCGCAGTGAAAGTGTTACCGGCTCGGCCAAATTCGTGGCATTGACCGACACCATGGTCGCTTTTGCCGCTGGATTAATGATATTGCCAGCTATTTTCTCCTTTAACCCGGCTACCAATACGGCTGAATTAAGCGATTCTTCAATTGGTCTGATCTTTACCTTTTTGCCGAAAATCTTTCTTGCCCTACAGGCGGGGTTTGGTTATATCGGGGCCAGCATCGTGGCCGCTCTGTTCTTCCTATTGGTGTTTTTTGCCGCGTTGACTTCGCTGGTTTCAATTACTGAAGTGCCAACGTCGAGCCTGGTGGGAGAGCGAGGTTACTCAAGGCCCAAGGCGCTGCTGATTCTGGTGGTGACAATGGGCGTATTATCTCTGGCCTGTGTGCTGAGCTTTGGCCGGGTGGATTTGCTGACCGGTTTAACAGGCTATGCGGGTCTGTCCAAATCACTATTCGATGTCATTATCGATGTATTTTACGATACGATTCTGCCGCTGAATGGCCTATTGGTATGCCTGTTCGTGATTTATCGCTGGCGGCGGCAGCGCTTTAATCAGGAGCTGGAGCAGGGCGATGACTGTTATCGCGGGTCCTGGGTGGAGCGCTATGTGGATCTTGCGTTGGGTAGTATTATTCCGCTGGTTTTGCTGGTGGTGTTTATCAACACGGTGGCGCTTAAATTTTTCGGTGAAAGTTTGTTTGGTTAGGTTGGCATTTGCCCTTAATCAGGTCCTTATTGCCGGGCTCAATTGCCGTTCTTTATAGCCAGCCCCACCCTTGTTTTGCGCGTACCTCTTCGCAGGGCGGTTCCTGGCCCTGAAAATTGCTGCTCACTGTAATACCCACTACCGCCCTCATTGTGTATAATCCCGGCGCCTTGCGGTGGGCTGCCTTGCGGAGTTTTGCCAGTTGACTGCCAGGGGCTACATTAAGCCGCGTCTTCCATTATTGAATTTGGCTGCACACCAGCCAGCATTTCTCGCAATCTCAGGTACCTCCCAGTGATCGATAACCTACGTAACATCGCCATCATCGCCCACGTTGACCACGGTAAAACTACCCTGGTGGACAAACTGCTGGCGCAATCCGGCACTCTGGATCGTAAAGATCAGGGTTCAGAACGGATTATGGATTCCAATGACCAGGAAAAAGAGCGGGGTATTACCATTCTCGCCAAGAATACTGCTATCAAATGGAATGACTACCGCATCAATATTGTGGATACCCCGGGGCACGCGGATTTCGGCGGTGAAGTGGAGCGGGTTTTGTCGATGGTGGATTCGGTGCTGTTGTTAGTCGATGCCGTGGATGGCCCCATGCCGCAAACGCGTTTTGTAACCTCCAAAGCGTTTGAGCGCGGCTTAAAGCCGATTGTGGTTATCAATAAAATTGACCGTCCCGGCGCGCGTCCGGATTGGGTGATGGATCAGGTCTTTGATCTGTTTGATAACCTGGGCGCCACCGATGAACAATTGGATTTTCCGGTCATTTATGCCTCGGCAATTAACGGTATTGCCGGTAATGACCCCGAGGAAATGGCCGAGGATATGACGCCGCTTTATCAGATGATTGTCGATAAAGTTCCGGCGCCCGATGTTGATCCGGTGGGTCCCTTTCAAATGCAGATTTCAGCACTGGATTACGACAGTTATGTCGGTGTTATCGGTGTCGGTCGTATCACGCGAGGGTCATTAAAACCCAATCAGCAGGTGGTAGTGAAATCCGCCGATGGCAAAGAACGTAAGGGTAAGGTATTAACCGTTAAGGGCTATCTTGGTCTGGATCGGGTTGAAACTCAGGAAGCCAGAGCGGGTGATATCGTTTGTATCAACGGTATTGATGGCCTGAGTATTTCTGACACGTTATGTGATCCGGCTAACGTCGAAGCTCTGCCGCGTTTAAGTGTGGACGAGCCAACGGTCAGCATGACCTTTATGGTTAACGATTCACCCTTCGCTGGCAAGGAAGGAAAATTTGTTACTTCGCGTAATATTAAAGATCGTCTTGATCAGGAATTGATTCACAACGTGGCACTGCGGGTGCAGCAGGGTGATACCGCTGATAAATTTAAAGTATCTGGTCGTGGTGAATTGCACTTGTCGGTGCTGATTGAAACCATGCGCCGCGAAGGCTTTGAAATGGGTGTTTCCCGCCCGGAAGTGGTACAGAAAATTGTCGATGGTGAAATACAAGAGCCCTACGAGCAGGTGGTGATTGATATTGAAGATCAGCATCAGGGTAGCATCATGGAAGAGCTGGGCCTGCGTCGGGCCGAATTGACCAATATGCAGCCCGACGGTAAAGGCCGCACTAAGTTGGAGTTTATGGTGCCTTCTCGCGGCCTGATTGGTTTCCGTTCGCACTTTTTAACCATGACCTCTGGCTCCGGTATCATGACCAGTATTTTTGATCACTACGGCCCGGTAAAGCAGGGTGAAGTTGTTAGTCGTCAAAACGGTGTGCTGGTGTCGATGGTAAGCGGTAAGACTTTGAGTTATTCACTGTATAACCTTCAGGATCGCGGTCGTTTATTTTTAGGTCATGCGGAAGATATTTATGAAGGTCAGATTATCGGTCTGCATTCGCGTAACAATGATTTGGCGGTTAACCCGACTAAGGGTAAACAGCTGACCAACGTTCGTGCTTCCGGTACTGACGAAGCGTTGATTTTGACTCCACCGGTAAAACATACGTTAGAGCAGGCGCTGGAATTTATTGAAGACGATGAGCTGGTGGAAGTGACGCCGGAAAGTATTCGTCTGCGTAAAAAGCTGTTGAAAGAAAACGAGCGCAAACGCGCTGGTAATGCGGCTAAAGTTTGATTTCTGTTTATCAAGAAAATAAAAAGGGAGCCCTGCAGGCTCCTTTTTTATTTCCATCATTGACGCAGGGTTTATTCCCGTTCACCTTTCGTATTGAAAACCTCTTCCGTCCAATCTGGTCCCAGTGTTTGTTCAATATACTCCCGCATAAATTGACGGATCTTTTGCGAGGGTGTTACATCCTCCAGATTACAAAGCTTTTCAAAAGCCGCTTTTTTTTGGGGGTCGACAAGTACGGTTAGTCGGGCCGTTCGTTTTTCCATTTGACATCCTATTTATTGGGAAAAAACGTAAAGACGATTACGCCATTAACCATCAATTGTAATTGTTGACTTATTCGTAGTCGATATCGTTAAAAAACCAGCCTCTGGCATGTGCTCACTCATCAACTGTGATTCTAAACATGGGATTCCTAAGCTGTTGTGGTCGGCCTTGCATTTATCGGCAACAGCTTCCGGGTTGAAATACCATACTGCAGGAGCACCTGCTGCAGGTGGGGCTGGGCCATAGGGGTGTTCTGCGCTCGGCTCACTCCTGTCGTATTAATATTATATGTTAACAAAGCAATCATTGAATGATAATAGTATTATCATATAATAGGTGCTGATACCGCTGGATTCCTGCCTGAAAATTGCCCAGAGTAGCCACGCCAGGGGCTGAAGATTAACGCTGAAGTCAGTTTTGGTCCGATTTTGAGAAGGTCGGCACGTTTACCCCTGAATGAGGAAAACCTGCAATGCCTCACCGCCAATATCTATTCTCGTTGCGGCTGGGTTATGCGCTTCGCGAAGCTCTAGGCGAGGGCTACGGCCGCAATGCGCTGTTGAAGGACCTTGTTGCCGGGTTGACGGTGGGGGTCATTGCCATTCCACTGGCAATGGCGTTGGCCATTGCCAGTGGTGTACCACCGCAATATGGTTTGTACACAGCGATAATCGCCGGTGCCATCATCGCGTTGCTGGGGGGGAGTCGCTTCAGTATTTCCGGTCCAACCGCTGCGTTTGTAGTCATACTGTATCCGCTGACTGCCAAGTATGGTCTGGCTGGGCTGTCGCTGGCTTCTATCATGGCGGGGGCCATCCTGATTGTAATGGCCTATGCGCGCCTTGGCCGTTTTATCGAGTATATTCCAGAAGCAGTGACGCTGGGGTTTACGGGCGGTATCGCCATAGTGATTGCAGTCTTGCAGTTACCGGACTTTACCGGCATTACCATTCATGAAATGCCGGAAAACTTTGTCGGGAAACTGGCTGCGATCGGCACTCATCTTCATCAGCTTGATCCGGCGAGTACCCTGATCGCGGTTTTTACCCTGACTGTAATGATAGCCTGGCCTCGATTGCGCACGCCGATACCTGCACATTTGCCCGCGCTGGTGCTGGCTTGCTTGCTCGGTGTGGCGCTGGCTGGGATTGGCCTTGAGGTGGATACGATTGGCTCACGCTTTCATTACCTGTTGCCCGATGGCACAGAAGCGGGCGGTATTCCCCCTTTTTTACCTTCTTTTGATTGGCCCTGGAATCGGGGTGGTGCTGATGGTCAGCCCCTGGTCTTATCCTTTGGCTTGATAGCAGAGTTGCTGCCCACGGCCTTTGCGATTGCCATGCTGGGTGCGATTGAG
Organism: Oceanicoccus sp.; assembly: GCA_965661375.1. GTDB lineage: Bacteria > Pseudomonadota > Gammaproteobacteria > Pseudomonadales > Dasaniaceae > Oceanicoccus. The sequence goes on from CBFIDJ010000011.1 coordinate 123,006, forward strand.
TCACTGTTGTGCGCAGTAGTGCTCGACGGTATGTCCGGCAAGCGTCACAGCGCTAACAGTGAATTGCTGGCGCAGGGCGTGGGTAACCTGGTTGTCCCTTTATTTGGTGGTGTGACCGCTACGGCGGCCATTGCCCGTTCCGCCACCAACTTCAAAGCCGGAGCGGTATCACCGATCGCTGCAATCATTCACGCGGTCATCGTGTTGCTGGGGCTACTTTTGCTCTCAAAGGTGCTTGCCTATGTGCCAATGCCAGCGATGGCCGGGCTGTTAATGATGGTCGCCTGGCAAATGAGTGAGGCGCCGAAATCCCTTCGGCTGGTCCGGAAATCCCCCCGTGGCGATGTGATGGTACTGTTAACCTGCCTATCGTTGACGGTATTTCTCGATATGGTCATCGCTATCACGGCCGGCATTTTGCTGGCATCCCTGTTTTTTATGAAAGAAATCGCCGCACTCACCCGGGTGGTTGATATTACTGATAACCGTAAGTTTGTAGATAAAGACTTGCCGGCCAATTGCAAGGTCTTCAAAATTCGCGGCGCACTGTTCTTTGCCGCCGGGGATCGTATTTTTGGAGAACTCTCGCAACAGATTCAAGGCCTCAACGATGTGATCCTGCATATGCAGTACAGCTCCTATTTAGATGCGGGTGGACTTTCGGCTATTGAAAAATTAATGACCCATTGTGAACAACATCAAGTACGCTTGCGTTTTTCCACCTGGCAATTTCAGCCGTTAAAAACGCTGGCGAAAGCGCGGGGCGAGGTAAAAGGTCCACTGGATATATCCTTTGCCTCCTTGAATGAAGCGGTTGATGATCTATTGAAGTCGAGGACTTATCATGAAGCTGGATAACGCTATTGCGTTAGGTAAAGAAGGTGCCTGGCAGGGCGCTCAGGTAAGGATAAGCCCGGGAAGCCGCAGTCATTGGTTTGTTATGTTGCAAGATATTCACAGTAAAACTTTTATTCTTGCCGATAATGATGATCAAGCAATAGCTACCGAGGACTTGAGCGCATTGGCGTCGATGATCCGGTCTCTGGGGCTAAAGAACTTTACTGTTTTTTTGTAACCATTTGTTAAGGATAAAATCTATGAGCCATTTCCCTCCGTGTCCAAAATGCCAATCACAATTTACCTATGAAGATCGCGAGTTGTTGGTCTGTCCGGAATGTGCATACGAGTGGCAAAAAAATTCTGTTGAAAGTAGTTCCGACGAAGCTGTTAAGGTGAAAGATGCCAATGGCAACGATCTTTACGAAGGAGATAACGCCACACTGATTAAGGATTTGAAGGTTAAAGGTAGTTCGAGCGTTTTAAAGATCGGCACCAAGATCAAAATCAACCGCATCGTCGATGGCGATCACAACATCGATTGTCGGGTCGATAAGGTTGGAGAAATGATGCTGAAGTCAGAATTTGTTAAAAAGTCCAGTGCCGGATCATAAGCGCGATTATTAACGGGCAATAAAAAAGAAAGTCAGGGTTAATCGGTTTTGGTAGTGCTTATATCTGGCTAAATAAAATCGTTAGGGCCAGCGCGATCAATAGCAGACCGGAAGTCCTATCGACAAAGTGATGATGGCGCTGAAGATACTGCAAAATACTCACCTGTGAAACGGCCAGAGCTAATAGCACATACCAGCCGACATCAACGGAAACAGCAGTGGCGGTCATAATCAGTTTGCTGGTAATTGGTGAGTTAGGTTGTACAAACTGACTGAAGAGGGCGAGAAAAAACAACCCGACTTTTGGATTGAGAAAAGCAATTAAAAAACCGGTGTTGAAACTACCCAAACTATTCAGCGAATGTTGAGAAGTCAGCGTCTCAGTCTGATCGGCCTGTGCCTCATTGAATCTAAACCACCCCAGTGAACGCACACCCAAATAAATCAAAAATAACGCCCCGGTTATTTTGATAACGTTCAGCAGATTTGGGTGCTCGGCCATCATTGCCACCAAACCAAATGTAGCCAGTAGCGCGTAACAGCCAATGCCGATCCCATGTCCAACTGCAGCCAATAAGCCAGACGTGCGGCCCTGCCGAGTACTGGTTTGAATAATAATCGCAGCACTTGGCCCCGGGCTGATGGCACCCAGTAAACAAATACTGAACAGGCTTAACCACGTTGTAAATTCCATTTTGATACTTTAAAAAAATGCTGTTATTACAATATAGATTATGAGTTTGGGATAAATCTTTTGCGCCATTATGGGTCGGATACTACGCTTCAATGAGCGACCGCTAAGAGTGTATGGATATTACAGGGCTGTCTAGCGGTTTGTTTTTTTCTAATGTGGGGAGAAACAATAATGAAGTGTTCAAGCCTGGCCAAAGCCACTTTGCCCGTTGCGATTCTAGCCTGTTCCGGTGGGGCATCAGCCGCGCCCAATATGATGGAAGAAGTGGTCGTCACTGCTACCAAACGCAACAGCTCTATTCAAGATGTACCCTTTTCGATTAATGCTCAGTCACAGCAAGATATTCAGCGCACAGGCGCGGGCAGTATTGAGGACCTCTCCAGAAATATTGCCGGTTTAAGTATTCAAAATCTGGGTCCTGGCCAGAGCCAGGTGTCGATTCGCGGTGTGTCCGCTGGGCAGATTGTGCGTGACCAGCCGGGTGTAAAAGAGCAGGTGGGTATTTATCTGGATGAATCGGTGATTTCACTTTCACTGTTTACCCCGGATTTGGATCTGTTTGATTTGAATCGGGTTGAAACCCTGCGTGGTCCGCAGGGAACATTGTTTGGTTCCGGCTCTGTGGGCGGTACATTGCGTTATATCACCAATCAACCCTCAATGGCCGAAACCGAAGGTATGATTGAAGCGGATCTTCATACTGTCACCGATGGCAATGAAGGCGGTCATTTTAAGGCCATGTATAACTTGCCCATCAGCGATATGGTCGCTGTGCGTGCAGTAGCTTACCATACAGAATATGCCGGCTATATTGATGCGCTGCAAGAAGGTGGCGGCAAGGACTCGGATGTAAATACCGGCACCCGCACTGGTGGTCGTATCGCGGTAAAAATTCAACCGTCGGATAATTTAACCATCACGCCCAGAGTGGTTTACCAAGAGCTGGAAACCGATGGCAACAATCGGCGAGAGGTCTACAACCTCTACGCCAACCCCTATAGCACCACGCGACCACCTGTGACATTGGGCAAACGAGAGCAATTCCTGTTGGTGGGTGAGGGGTTTTCCGATGAAACGCTGATCGCGGATTTAGTGATCGAGCTTGGCTTCGATAATTTTGATCTGACCTCCATCACCAGCTACACCGATCGCAGTATTCTGGTGAGTCGTGATGCCAGTGCGTTGACTGGTAGTGTGTCCTTTGATTTTGGCTTACCCAACGCGGCCATATTATTGCCCTCCAACCTGCGCGATAGCACCGAAGTGGAACAGGTCACTCAGGAAATTCGGCTGAGCTCGAATGGGACGGATGCGCTGCAATGGCTGGTGGGTCTGTTTGTCTCCGATACCGAGCGCGAGTACAGCCAGCGCCTGCCAACACCGGGTTACGATGCTTACGGATCCCAGATCGAAACCAACCTGGGATTACCGGCTGGTACCTATGCGGCCATTGGTGCTGGCTTTCCTCCCAATTCGCCCTATAACGCCGACCTGCCCTATGATTTGGAGCAGACCTCGCTGTTTGGTGAAGTCAGTTACGATTGGAGTGAGCGCTTTACGTTAACCCTGGGTACGCGTTTTTATGATTACGAAGAATCGCGCCGGTTTACCAGTGGTGGAATATTTTCCAACGGCGATGATCAAGAGGATGAAACCTCCTCCGACGGATTTACCTCCCGTGTGCTGGCCAGTTATGAGTTGAGTGAAAGCACCACGGTAAACGGTCAGGTGTCGCAGGGTTTTCGTTTGGGGGGTGTGAATGACCCACTGAATGCGGGGCTTTGCTCTCCCGGTGACTTGAGCACCTTCGGTAGTTTCCAGAGTTACGATGACGAGACACTGACTAATTACGAGGTGGGCGTTAAGTCACGTTTGCAAACCGGTTTGTCTTTGAGTGCCGCTGTATTCCATGCGGAAATTGAAGACCTGCAAGTCACATTGGATGCCGGTTCCTGTTCGTCGCGGATTTCTTTTAATGTACCAAAGGCACATACCACGGGGCTGGAGTTGGAAGTACGAGCGCAGCCCATCACCGGTTTGGATCTCACTTTAGCGACCAGTATTATCGAATCCGAATTTGATTCTACCGTGCGGGATAGTACCGGCGCTATTCTGGGTGGGGTTGAGGACGGCAATCGTTTGGCCTCTGTCCCTGAGTTCCAGTTGGCAGCGACGGCCAGCTACTACTTCCCCGTAGATTGGTTTGATCAAGGCGCTGAAGCCTTTGTATCAGCCACTATTCAACACGTGGGTGATCGCATCACTCAACCCAGTGATCAGGTGGACGGGGCCGGCGATTTTCAGTCGGGGCTGGCCTTTGGTGGTGCCACCGGTAACGAGGTGACCAGTCTGGATCTTGAGCTGGAGTCCTATGAACTGGTTAATGTCAGTACGGGATTGATCAATGGCAGTTGGGAAGCAACCCTGTATGTGAATAACTTGACCGATGAAGAAGTAGATCTTTCCTTTGATCGGGAGCGCGGTGGACGGGCGCGCCTGGGGTTCAGAACCAATCAGCCGCGAACCATGGGTGTGACGGTGCGGAAGACTTTTTGATGTAAGCTTAATGAAGGCCGGGTTGATCCGCCAGTTAACTTGACAGTAAGGCGAAGCACATTTGGTCTTCGCCTTTTTTATGCGTGGTTTTTTTATTTAAGGAAATTAGAAAGGTTTCAGTTAAAGCACATGACAGGATGAAACCAGCTCATCATATTGGGCATGAACGCTGTCCAGTGCCTTGGTGGCAATGGTGAAGTAATCGTTCACGTTGATATTGGGATGATTCACCATGATTTTCTCCTGAATGCAGCTTTGCAGGTTATGTACCGTACTGCGATGTTCGTCACTACAGCTAACCTGCTGCCAGGCCTCGCTGGTGGTTTGATCAATTTTTTGCATCAGGTATTTCATTCGAATGCGTTCAGTGGTATTGCAGAGATGGGTTGAGGCAATGGCCATCCCCAGCGCACGAGCCTGACCGATATGTTCGGCGGCAACCAGCAGTTCTCTCCAGGCAATCTGCAGTGGAATTTTCTGCTCGGTTTTAAGTTCCAGCAGGTGATGTTCCTCCGCCATGTCGTCAATCAGATAGAGCATGTTTTGAATCAGTAAATTATGTTGCTTGAGATTGTTTGAACTCTCATAGCTTTTAAAGTTTTTGGAAAGGTTGTGCCAGTGCTGAAGGATCCCCAGCCAACGTTCATTTTCGTTAAACCAGTTTTTTTCTGACTCAATAGCTTCAAGTTCATGGTTGATTTTTTTTTGCAGGCTGTAAATTTGTTCTGAGAGATCAACACTGCCGTTCAGGTAACCGGTGGTCATGCCACGGTGCTGCTGGGTGGTTGAGAGGATTCTTTTCAGTAGGCCCAGCCAGTGCAGTCCGGCTTGTTGCTTCAGTCGAAAGGCTGTATTGCGACGAAAACAGGTAATCAGCAGCGTGATAAAAATGGCTAGGCTGATCAGGTAGGGCGAAAGGTTAATTAATAGTTGAGGCATGCGTTTCTCACAAGGTTGCGCTAGATATCTACTTACCGCTGTTATCAATTCAGGTGGTTTGGCTGCACATAGTGTGCAGGTGATTGGCAATAGCGGCTGATTGTTTGGCGATACTGCTGTTTTCATCGGCCACTACGGCCACCTGTTCAATATTGTTCGAGATTTCTCGTACGGCGGTGGTTTGTTGCTCGGTGGCGCTACTGATTGAAAACAGCGAATCAGATACCTGGTGGGTATGGTTAACAATCTGATTGAGAATATCCTCGGCCTCCTTGGCTTTTTGCACCGAGTGTTCAGTGCAGGTGACCACGTTATCCATACTGCCACGTACCGAGGCCATCTGTTGCTGTGCGCCGTCAATGTTTTCTGAAATTTCCTTGGCCGACTCCTGACTGCGCAATGCCAGTGCTCGCACCTCTTCGGCCACGACGGCAAAACCACGACCGGACTCACCGGCACGGGCTGCTTCGATGGCGGCGTTTAACGCCAACAGGTTAGTTTGTTCAGCGATATCCCGTATCACCGAAGACATCGAGGCGACATGTTTGGTGCGAGTGTCAAGGCTGGTCAATAATTCATAGGAGGTTTCCGCATAGGCGGCGACTTCCTGAGTGCTGGAGCGTGAGCTTTCAATAATAGTGCGACTCGACTGACCCAGCTGGTCGACATCCTTGGAGACCTGGTAAGCGGTTTTCATCCGTTCAGAGATGTCGTCAACACTGTGGCTGATCTCGGTGACGGCGGCGGCAATCGAAGTGGTCGCCATGGATTGGCTCTCAATATTGCTGGACAGGTGTTCGGCGGTACGCAATAGTTCCTGTGCTGAGTGACCAATTTCTGCATTGAAATCCTGTTGCTCCTGTGAGGAGCGGTTTTCATAGCGAATCCTTGCCCACAGGCCCGGCAGGGAGGCGGTCAAAATGTTGCTGAACTGGCCGGTAAACGTCTCGTGATCGGCGGCGGCTTCTACGCTCAATAGCGCCTGTAATTTTGTGATATCTCTAGCGGCCAGTAACAGTAGGCCAGAAGTCAGGTAGGCATTAAAAACAAGTAGAATAATTGCGACAGTCAGTGGGTTTGTTTGAAAAATCAGCAAAAACAGTGCGCAGTTTGTTAGCAGAGCTATCCAGACGGCATGTTTTAGGCCGGTGATAGCAAGCAGTTGGTTCAGTGGTGAAAAGAACATAAATAATCCTGAGCTGGTCTGGAAGTGTTAGCCTTGATGGACGCACGCATTGTTAAAATAAGCTGGGCTCTAACGAAAACACTAATGTTAATGGGTTTAGTTGTCTGGCAATTAGTCATCAGTCACTAGCAGGCAGCAAAAGCCGTGCCCACTTTTGGTCCGGTTTCAAGGTTTAATAAAGCGGGTTTGTGTGTATTGTTGGTGCCATTATTCGAATAGATTAAATTGTGTGTAAATTTTTGGTGCTTGATATGCTTTGTAAGTGACGAGTAGTGATATTGGCTATAAAGGAAGTGGCTTGGTACTTTCTAAGTACTTTTCTAATAGTTATCTGGGGACCTTCTACTATTTGTCATGAGCATGAGTAAAGTGTTAGATCTGGTTGTAACCACATAGAGAATTTATATGGCATCACGAGAGCAGTTTTCTTCCCGGCTCGGGTTTATCATGGCTGCAGCCGGTTCTGCGATTGGTTTGGGCAATATTTGGGGGTTTCCGACCCAGACCGCTGAAAATGGTGGCGCCGCCTTTGTGCTGGTGTATTTGCTGCTGGCCTTTGCGGTGGCCTACCCGGCGCTGATAGCCGAGTTGGTGATTGGGCGACATACCCGAGCCAATATCTTTAATGCCTTACAGAATATATCGCCGGGTTTAAAATCCTTCCGGTTTGGCTCTATGGTGGGAATTTACGGCGTTATTACAGCCAGTTTAATCCTGAGTTTTTATGCCATTGTGGCGGGCTGGATGCTGGCTCACCTGCTGGAATCCATCGCCGGGATGCTGGGTTGGTCTGAGCTTGCGCGCTGGTTCACGGATTTTGGCCTGGCGCGCAATCTGCTATTTACCGCCCTGTTTATGTTGCTGACCATGGCGGTCATCGCCCGCGGCGTGTCGGCAGGTATTGAACGCTGGTCGATAAGGCTGATGCCGCTGCTGCTGGTTATCATGCTGGGTTTGATCGGCTATGTGCTCACCCTGGAGGGAGCACTGCAGGGTTTAAAGGTCTATCTGCTGCCGGACTTCAGCCACTTTACGCCTTCTTTAATTATCGCCGCGATGGGGCAGGCCTTTTTCTCACTTTCGCTGGGTGTGGGCACTATGCTGATTTATGGTTCTTATCTTAGTGATCGGGAAAATTTGCCCACCATTGGTGCGCAGGTCACGTTAGTCGATGCTGGCGTGGCGATCATGGCGGGGCTGCTGATCATCCCTGCGGTTTACGTCGCCCAGCACTACGGGGTAGAAGTGTTTACCGCCGAGGGGCAGCTCGTTGCGGGGCCGGATTTAATTTTTCAGGTGCTGCCGGTGTTATTTGATTCTATGGGAGGTGTTGGCCTGTACGTTGCCTTTGCCTTTTTCGTGCTGATGTCGATTGCCTCGGTGACCTCGTCTATTTCCATGCTGGAAGTACCGGTCTCACTTGCTACCGAGCATCTGAGGTTCAGCCGGGGTCGTGCGACGCTGTTAATTGGAGGGGGTATCTTTGTTATCTCCTGCCTGATCATGTTGAATTTTGACCGCTTGTTTGGCTTTGTTATTGAGCTGACCACGGTCTATAGCCAGCCACTATTGGGAGTAGCGCTGTGTGTGTTTGTCGGCTGGATCTGGCGGCGGGATTATTTATTGCAGGCCATTAAACAGGGTTATCCCGAGGTTGAGCAGGGGTTGTTCTGGAAAATCTGGCCCGTCTATGTGAAGTTTATTTGTCCCGTGCTAATTTTGGCTGTTTTCCTACAAAGCGTTTTATAGCGGAATGTATTTTGTCTATGCTCATAAAGACCAAACGCCGTAATGAGGGTTGCTATAACGATGGTCATTTCTTTCGGAGTGAATGCTCCAGCAGGTGTTAACTCATGATGACGCTATATCCTGAAATAAAGCCCTATGCGCGTCATCGGTTGGCGGTTGAGCCACCGCATGAGCTCTATATAGAAGAATGTGGAGATCCGGCGGGAATCCCCGTGCTGGTGGTCCATGGCGGACCGGGTGGCGGCTGTGATACCCGTAGCCGTAGCTTTTTTGATCCCGAACGCTACCGCATCATTTTATTTGATCAGCGGGGGGCGGGAAGGTCTACACCGCATGCTGAACTGACCCACAATAATACTCAGGCTTTAATCACAGATATTGAAAGTATTCGGCACTTTCTGGATATAAAACAGTGGATATTGTTCGGGGGGTCCTGGGGTTCAACTCTGAGCCTGCTTTATGCTCAGGCTTATCCGGAAACCATTATGGGCTTGATTTTACGCGGTATCTTTTTGTGTCGGCAAAAGGATTTCCACTGGTTCTATCAGCACGGCGCAAGCCAGATTTATCCCGATTACTGGGAAGATTATCTGCACCCGATTGCAAAACACCAGCGGGACAATTTAATAGAAGCCTACTATGAATTACTGACCGGTAATAATGAACTGGCCCGCATGGCGGCCGCCAAAGCCTGGTCGGTCTGGGAGGGGCGTTGTGCTACCCTGCGGCCCAATCATGAAGTGGTAGAGCATTTTTCTGATCCCCACACTGCCCTGGCAATGGCCAGAATTGAGGCGCACTATTTTATAAATCACGCTTTTATAAAGCCTGATCAGATTTTAAAGGATGCGCAAAAGCTGAATGGTATCCCCGGCATAATTGTGCATGGACGCTACGATATGATCTGTACGCTGGATAACGCCGTTGAATTACATCATGCCTGGCCTGAAAGCCAGCTTAATATTATTCGGGATGCAGGGCATTCGGCTTCGGAGCCGAGTATCACCGATGCGTTGGTGCGTGCCACCAGAGATATGGCACGCCGATTTCGGCCAGACGACGAAGGCGATGATGCCTCTGACTGATGGACGCGAACTGATAACTCTTTGTCAGAAGCACTGGCCCGCACAATAGCAGCGCATTTAATCAGCATATTTAACCAGAGCAATAACGGGAAGTATTTTGAAAGCATTATTACAGCGAGTGACGGCGGCCAGCGTATCCGTCAATCGGGAAACCGTTGGTCAGATTGAACAGGGTTTACTGGTGTTATTAGGTGTGGAAAAAAATGATGATGAGCTTATCGCCAAAAAGCTGATGGATCGGCTGCTGGCCTATCGCGTTTTTTCCGATACTGAAGGAAAAATGAATTTATCCGTTAAAGATATTGGTGGCAGTGTATTATTGGTGTCGCAATTTACCTTGGCGGCCGATACCCGCAAGGGGTTGCGTCCCGGGTTTTCTTCGGCCGCTGCACCAGTGCAGGCAGAGGCACTGTATGAATTCTGCGTGGAAAAAATCTCAGAGCAGGGTGTCGCTGTTGCAACCGGACAATTTGCCGCGGATATGCAGGTCAGCCTGGTTAATGATGGGCCGGTAACTTTTTTACTGGAAGTTAACTGATGATTCTCGTTGAGTATTACCGATATTATTACAGTAATAGCATGAGCTGTTAAAATGGCGGATATTCTTCCTTTCAAAAAGCCAGCGGCACTCAAAAAGGGTAAAACCAAGGGTAACACGCTGTGCCGGCAGGGCCATCACAAATGGAAAATTGTTACCGAGAACAAATTTGATGTTAAGCAGGGAAGGCTGGTCACCGTATTCGAATGCGCTTACTGTGGTAAGCGAAAAGTTCAAACGCTTTAAGCGCTGAATGCCCGCTTGATTCAATAATTTCTGGTCGGAAGTAATGCTGTTCGGCCATTTGCAAACCCAATTTAAACAAGCAGATAGCCTTATGCAGAAATCCACCAAAAGCTACGCCTCACTATTTGGAAAAATTGCGCTCGGTGTAGTCATTTTTTTAGTGCTCCTGCCTGAAATCCTGCGACTCATATTAGTCAATGTGGTTTCTGATTATGGCGTGGGTACGCTGGAAGTCGAGGATATCGACCTTAACCTTTTTAAAGGGACTATAGGTATTGAAAAAATAAACCTTAGTCAAAATGAAGCCGAAAAATTAGCGCTGAATGAAGCCAGAATCGATATCAGTTGGTTAAAACTCTTGCTGGGTGAATTTCATATAGAAAACCTTGAGATAGATGGTTTGCGCTTTGCTGTGACCGAGTTGGATGATGGGCGCTGGGAAGTGGTTGTTCCCTTGCCAGTCGCCAAGGAAGAAGATTCGGCCAATAAGGATGTTCAGGAAATTAATCTTCAAGAAATACTCTCGAAAGACTATCCCAAATTACTAATTCGAAAAGCGTCAGTGACACAGGTGGATGTGAAGCTGAATAGCACTATCGCGAGCGGAGATTTAAACATTGACCAGTTGACGATAAGTAACTTAAGTAGCTGGCAGGACTCCGCTGCTGAAGTAGAGCTGCAGGCAAACTGGCAGCAGGCGCCAATCAATATGGCAATACAGCTAAATCCATGGAAAGACGAACCAGAGGTTGAAACGAAATTAACCATTAAAGCGTTGGCCCTGACGGATTTTAAACCTATACCAGAAGAAAAGCTGTTGGGTAAAGTCAGTACGGATAGTGAAATTTTGCTAAAGCTGCTACCCGAAGGTATAGCGATTACATTTAATAGCAATTTAGGCTTAGAAAAACTTGAGGCGGGATTTAAGCACCTTGCTTTAAATAGTGAAAATCTATCTCTCAGCAGCTCGGGGGATTTACTACTGAGCTCCGATGCAAAGTCCTTACTGTCTATGAAAACGGCAGCTGATGTGTCGATGGGTTCACTGCAATTAAGGGAAAGCCAGCAAGATCTGGAGTTGCTGAGTTGGGCTACTTTAACCCTTCAGGAGTTTTCAATCGATGAGGCGATGAAAGCTAGCTTCGAATCGCTGGAACTAAAGGATCTGGCCATCATCTCCGGGGATAAAACCCAGGGTGGGCTCATCACTCAACAGCTAGGCATTCAGAAAATGGCCTGGCGCGACCAGCATTTAGTAATCAATAAAGTACTGGTCGGCGGTGGCCGTTATGACGTTGTGCTAAATAAACAGGGCCAGTTGACGCTACAAAATATAGTGGCTGGTGTGATGGCTGGTTTTGAATCAGGTGAGGCGGAGGCTTCCAAGGCAACTGCACCTGCGAACACCACCGAAGAAAATATACCACTGGATAAAGCGAAAGATAATGAAGCAGTGCGAGAAGATGCAACAACACAGGCTACGGAAACTGGTGATCACGACAATAAAAATGAGCAAGTACCCGTCCAGATCAGTATTGAGAAGATTCTGGTATCCGAAGATACCGCAATTAAATTTATTGATCTGCGTTTTGAAAAGCCCGTTGAGCAACTACTGGTGATTGAGCAATTAGAGCTGGACAATCTTGATCAGAAGCATCCCAATAACGACACTTTGATTAAGCTGACGGGACGTATAGGTGAATTCGGTAGCATTAATGTCTCCGGGAAACTAAAACCTTTCGCCAAGAACATCTCCGGCCAGATTAGTGGCGAGCTGGATGCAATAGAGTTGCCTGGCATATCGCCCTACAGTGAAGCCTATCTTGGCTATCACTTTTCACGGGGGCACTATGATCACAGCTTTGAGGTTAGCATTGCTAATGAGGAAGTGGATGTTAAAAATACATTGAAAATCCGTCAGTTATTAGTAAATCCGGTGGATTCAAAAGAACCACAGCCACTGGAAAAACAATTGGATGTGCCCCTGGGCTTAGCGCTTAATATGCTGCGTGATAATGACGATAATATTGAATTAAAAGTTCCGGTGAAAGGTCGGCTTGATCAACCGGATATAGATATTTCACAGGTTATTAATCGCGCCCTGGCCACAGCATTAAAAAGCGGTGCCACCAGTTATTTGAAATATGCTCTGCAGCCCTATGGCGCCGTGTTAATGGCTGCCGATTTTATTGGTGAGCAAATAGATGCTGTGCGTCTGGAGCCATTATCCTTTGATGCAGGTGATGAAACTGTTCCTGAAAATGCTGAATACATCGATAAGCTATATGGCTTGTTGCAGGATCGCCCCAGTTTGCATCTAACGCTTTGTGGCCGTAGTAATGACAGTGACCAACAGGCACTACTGGCGTTGCAACAGCCTGATGTTGCTTCCGACGTTGAGATAATTGAAAATCCAGAAGACAGTGCCGTTATGGAAAGTGACAAAAAAGAAGCGGCAGCCCAACAGATTTCCAAAGCGGACTTGATTCAGCTGGCCGACCAGCGCGCCAAAAATCTCAAACGCGTGTTTATTGAAAAGGGCATAAAAAGTAATCGTCTATTGTTATGCAAATCAGAGTTTAAGGGCGATGGGTCGAGCGGTGTGGCTTTGCAGATGTAAAAGTATAAAGAAAAGACAGTGAGATAAATAATTTGATACAAACTTTCGATAAGGTATGCTTGGTAAAACTCGAGAAAGATAGAATTCATGCGGGATATATTGACCCAGAACAGTCCTTCCTGTAGACAAAAAATATATCTCCTTAGCGGCTGTTAAACTGAAATAGAGCGAGTCAGTATTTTCTACACTGAAAATTTAGGTGTGAACCACTAACTTATTGATATATTATAAATTTGGATGATTCATAAAACTTGGAAAATAATATACGGGTCGAAGGGTACGCTCTGTTGCACTGTTATATTACTTATCAATCACGGAGTTTAATTGTCAATGGAAGTGAAAATATTCACAAAAACTCTAAAACCTAAGCAAGGGTTTTGGACTGGTTCAGAGCATTTAACTGATTGTGGTTTGGAGGCCGAAATTAATCTTTGGTTAGCTTCAAATCCTGATATAGAAATTAAAAAAATTACACAATCCCAAAGTGGCGGATCATGGATGCCAGCAAAAATCGTTATTACTATTTGGTATCAAAAATAATATAAAAAAATTAGTCAAGGCCGCCCTCGGCCAGACCTCCTTTCAGTTGGCCCTTGCTAGCGGCTTAGGCGTTCAAAATGGATCGAGAATATCAAATAATTTCGTGGATTAAGCAAGATAATATGCGAATGAAGGCGCTGCGTATCGCGGGCTCATTGCAGTTGAATGACTGGTGTATTGCGGCAGGATTCGTAAGAAACTTGATATGGGATAAATTGCATCATTATTCTTCGTCAACTCCTTTGAATGATCTTGATCTAATTTATTTCGATTCATCCCGAGCCAGCCAGGAGTTTGATAAGCTAATTGAAAAAGATTTGGTGGCTAGATCTGCGCTTCCATGGTCAGTAAAAAATCAGGCTCGTATGCATTCTCGTAATAATGATGACCCTTACACATCTACAACTCATGCTATGCGCCATTGGGTGGAGTTAGAAACAGCAATCGGTGCTAGGCTGTCTAGTAGTGGCCAAATAGAACTTGTAGTTCCATTCGGTACTGAGGCTAATTTTGGAAGCACAATAACCATTAATCCCGGCCGTGTTAAGCCCATAGACTTTAAGCATCGAATAGAAAGTAAGCGCTGGCTGGAGCTGTGGCCCAACTTAAAGGTAGCTAATGCCTAAAAGGTGCTTAACGAACTACCGGGTGTATTAAATACACTGTCATGTTTATGTGAGGTTAAAACAATCAAAAGGAAATGAATAATGACTAGTCCAGAAAGTTCAAAAAGGGAGCAAGTCCCAGAATTTACATCAACTGCGCCGACAGCGTTAGAAAAATTTAGTTGGGGCTGCGTCCTGCTTTTAGGTGGGTTCCTTGCAGTGTCCACAATGCTAATAGTTAACGCGAATCTTTTTGCGCCATATAGCTTAACTATTTTTTTGACGGGTTGTACGTCTGGGATGATATTGATGATCGCAGGTACTATTGGAATGGGAGAGTTTAAGGCATTGACAGGTTTAAAAAGTTGGTGGTAGTTCAGGTACCAGAAACACTATGTTATACAAGGAGTAGAGCTAATGATTCGATGCCCTAACTGCAATACATGCATTAGTATTAAGCAAAAGCTTTTTTTCAATCAAGTTGCACTGATCGAATGCGAGAGCTGCGGGGTTAAACTGGGACATTCTCATCGTGCAAATGTGTTTGATGGTGTTTTGATCTCTGTTGTTTTAGTCACCTTCGCAGGTGTTTTGGCCGTACCTCTAAATGGTTATGTTCAGCTTTCAGCGGTCATCTCCACACTTAGTCTGATATTGTACAAATATTCCTCTAGATTATATGTCGTCAATAAATTGGGTGTAAGAAAGAATGTATAACCAGGCGTACTAATATGTCAGCGCAAGCGGTGGCAGCACACTCTAAAGCTCGACCCTTGTGTGCGGCGTTGGTGTAATTGGAGATCCGTGCCATGGTAACAAACATATTTAAGTTGTTGCTGACAATAACTATCATCGGTATGTTTTTCTATAGCAGTTCGGTCTTTGGGTATTCTGATGGACACCTGCTTTTTCTATTAATGCTTGCAGGAACAATTGGTGGGTCGTTCAATCTTTCCTCGTCGAATCAAGTAATTGCTGCTTTGTTGGGAGGGATGTCACTATTTGGTTTGACGGCTTTTTTCTGGACCGCTAAACCTAATGTCAGCATATAAAAAGTGTTTAGCGGATCACCGGGAGAAGTTGACCCAAAGCGGCCATTAAAAGCGACCTGAAAATATTTCCAGTTAGCAGACATTGGCATCTACTTACACTCGATCAGCAGGACTAATAACCCCATTGCCGCCTCGTTTTATCACATGGGTGTAAATTTGTGTTGTTTTAACATCAGAGTGCCCCAACAGTTCCTGAACTGTCCGTATGTCGTAACCGCTTTCCAATAACTGTGTTGCAAACGTGTGGCGAAAGGTATGACAAGAAACCTTTTTTCGCACACCAGCTAATTGCACGGCTTTGCGTAATTGTTTTTCCAAATTAGTCTCGTATAAATGGTGGCGACGCTCAATACCTGTTCGTGGGCAAATGCTTCGTTTAATGGAGGGAAAGACATACTTCCAGTGGAGGCTGCTGGCTTGATTGGGATATTTCTTGGCAAGCGCATATGGCATTTCAACCGTTGGAAATCCTTCTTCCACATCAAGCAGGTGATAATGCTCGCTCCGTCTAATCGCCACCTGTAAATCCACAATGCACCTTTCTGGAAGGACTGTGATTCGATCTTTAGCGCCCTTACCCTGCCGGACGGTAATAGCTCGCCGATCGAAATCCAGATCTTTAATCCGTAAACGATGGATTTCCATTTTGCGCATGCCAGTACCCCAGGCCAACTGGATCATGGTTTTATAGGGGGGTTCTAAATGACCGAGAATGGCAACGACTTCAGTCTGCGATAGCACCACAGGTAATCGTATTTGCTCCTTAGCTCGAATCGCCTGTACATTCTCAAACGGTAGATTCAGTACATGCCGAAATAGAAACAGCAAAGCATTAAAGGCTTGGTTCTGAGTATTCGGTGACACATGGCGCTTTACGGCAAGATGGGTAAGAAAGGCAGTGACGTCGTCTGAGTTAATCTGACCAGGTGACTGATATTTGTTGAAGCGAATAAAATACCTGATCCAGTAAAGGTAGGCTTTCTCAGTGGCATAGGCCATCTGCTTGAAGCGCAGCTTAGCCCTGACTTGATCTAGAAATGGCGAGGTTTTCATACGCATCTCCTTTGCATATACTGTTTTTACGTACAGTATATTGAAAATGCCATTTATTCAAGTTGAGTCTGGTTATTCTGGGAAATATCTAAACCAAAAAAATATCCCTTTGGATTCAAATGGTTAGAGCTACATTATTTTTTTATATGGAATACATACCAGACTCAAGCTGGTTTATTTGGAAATATGACAGATAACCAGGCACGGGTCTGTTCATCTTGGGATCAATTTAGTACATTAGTTAAGTAATAGGAAAAACAATAACTTAGAGGGACATATTTGCGTGAATAAATTCATGATAAACGGCAAAGGCCGTTTTTTATCCCCAATATCCACATCACCCAGTCCTTGCTTAGGTTTCGAAGTTATACGGCCTTTGCCGTTCATTAATAGTTAGAAACAAATGGAAAGAACAGATTATCTTACGAAAAGCTTAGCATGAAACAGAATGCAATACTGTATATGTAAACAGTATATTAATCTCCAAGCTAATCGCAAGAAAAACTAATAAGGAAATTGACGAGTTCATGTTTCATCATTACTGTAAGAGCAAGGCCGGACACGTTGAAGGAGTTGATGATTCCTTTCAGACGGATCCGGCCTTGCTCTTACAGCAAAGAAGTCCTCGTCGCGTCTCCCCCTTTTTTGTTCTTTCCAATAGCCTCTCGCACAAGCGTGATGGTAAAGTACTCAATAAACAAAAAGCAGATTACTTTGCTAGTTTAGTGCTCGTTTCTAACAAAGCGTTGCACTCGACAGCGCAAAATTCGCGCCGCAAGTGAACTAGGCGTTAGGCATCAAGATGAGCATCGGAGTTAAATCAATAGCAACCATTCTGTTCATGGCTCTGCTATGTTTTGCAATCTCATCAACAGACGATGATTCGTGGCTTACTTTGTGGTTTTTACTTTTTTTCTTTGTCGGTATTCCACTAAGCCTGTTAGTTCTAAAAGATGTAGTAGTTACGGTCATGCCAAATTGGTTAGGTCCATCTCAAGTCCTACTCCATATATGTGCATTATTTGGCGCTTTAGTGGGATATGGTTTAGGCGTTATGGCTGTAAGCACCGGGCATGAAAAAGCTCATTTGCATCAGTTAATGGTCGTGTTTTTCCCGTTAATGGTTTATGGAGCACCACTATTAATGTTATTTCATGGGTTGCCGTTG
>CBFIDJ010000012.1:0-138147 GCA_965661375.1 Oceanicoccus sp.
GCGGTGGTTTTACCTCCAGAACCAGATCCAGAACCTGAGCCAGAACCAGAACCACAACCAGAACCACAACCTGA
Organism: Oceanicoccus sp.; assembly: GCA_965661375.1. Lineage (GTDB taxonomy): Bacteria > Pseudomonadota > Gammaproteobacteria > Pseudomonadales > Dasaniaceae > Oceanicoccus. Next base: position 75 of record CBFIDJ010000012.1, read on the forward strand.
GCCTGAGCCTGAGCCAGAACCAGAACCACAACCTGAGCCAGAACCAGAACCAGAACCAGAACCAGAACCAGAACCAGAACCAGAACCAGAACCAGAACCAGAACCAGAACCAGAACCAGAACCAGAACCAGAACCACAACCTGAGCCAGAGCCATTCAATAAAACCGTTACACTGTCTTGGCAGGCACCTTCTAGCCGTGAAAACGGAGAGCCGATGGATGTAACTGAGCTGGGAGGTTACGAGATTATTTACTATCGTGATGGTTCGGCTGAAGGGGATGGTCAGGTTGTCACAGTCAGCGCTAAGGATAATTCGGGTGCATTGATTACCAGTATTCCGCTGACTATAACCGAACCTGGAATCTGGTACTTCTCGATCTCATCCTATGATAACGAGGGCTTGTCGAGTAGCCTGTCCGACCCAATTTCGGCAAATATCCAGTAAAGATTCCGGGTGGTATCAGCTTTCGCTGGTATCACCCGAATCATTGGCGGTTTTATTCTTGGCTGTGTTTGGGTGCCTGTCGGGTTTCTTGTTGTATAATCCTGACTTTTCTTGCCAACTAAAAGCCTTAATCACATGTCATCAAAATACTGGAGCGACTTCGTCAATCAGTTGCAGCCCTATGTGCCTGGCGAGCAGCCGAAGGTACAGAACCTTATCAAGCTGAATACCAATGAGAATCCTTTTCCGCCGTCGCCGCTGGTGTTTGAGCGGATCAATCAGGATCAAATCGGCTTATTAAAGCGTTATCCTGACCCCGCCAATGGCAGCTTAAAGCAGGCGCTGGTTGATCATTTCTCGGTGACTGAGCAGCAAGTGTTTGTCGGTAATGGTTCTGACGAGGTATTAGCCTTTGCCTTTCAGGCCTTTTTCAAACAGTCCAAACCGGTGCTGTTTCCCGATATCACTTATGGCTTTTATACGGTGTATTGCAATCTCTATGATATTGAATATATCCAAATGCCGCTGGGTGAAGATTTTTCTATCGATTTGACGGCCTACCAGCAACCCAATGGTGGCATTATTTTCCCCAACCCCAATGCGCCCACAGGAATTGCAAAGCCGTTGGCGGCTATTGAAGCGCTGCTGGCCTCGAACCAGGATTCCGTTGTCATCGTCGATGAAGCCTATGTGGATTTTGGTTGTGAGAGTGCGGTCAGTTTGCTCGATTGCTACCCCAACTTACTGGTGGTGCAAACTCTGTCCAAATCCCGCTCGCTGGCGGGTGTTCGAGTTGGTTTTGCGCTGGGCTCTGCGGAGTTGATTGAGGGGCTGGAGCGGATTAAGAATTCCTTTAATCCTTATTCTATCGACAGGTTGGCAGAAGTCGCGGCTGCTGCGGCGATTGAAGATCGTGCTTATTTCGAGCAGTGTTGCCAGCGTATCATCACCACGCGTCAGTGGACGGTGGAGAAGCTGCAAGCACAGGGATTTGATGTGCTGCCCTCTAAAACCAATTTTATTATGGCTAAACCTGATCGGATGGGGGCTGCGGAGTTGTTTGCCAAATTGCGCGAGGCCAATATTCTGGTGCGTTATTTTAGCAAGCCACGCATTGAGGAGTACTTGCGTATCAGCATAGGCACCGATGCTGAAATGCAGGCCCTTGTGACGGCGCTTGAAAATATTTACGCCGCTTAAAATATTAAGGCTCTGGTTTTTTAAATCCTGATTTTTAGCCCCTGGTTTTATTGCCGCTTTTGTCATGCTTGCATTAATACTTTGGCTTAGCCGGCTTTACTTAGTCGCCGGCTGTGGTAAAGTGGCCGGCTTCTTGTTTCCATAGCAATTTATTCAGCTATTTCGAACGACTCTATTTATTTTTTCACGCGAGCTTTAGTAGGGCCCGCCACTGATGATAGGAAAGTAACATGCCTGTTGTAACCCTTCCTGACGGTAGTCAGCGATCCTTTGATAATCCTGTTTCTGTATATGACGTCGCCAGTGATATTGGTCCTGGTTTGGCGAAGGCGACGCTGGGCGGTCGAGTTAATGGTCAGCGGGTCGATGTCTGTGACCTGATCTCCGATGACGCCGAGCTGACCTTATTTACACCAAAGGATGAAGACGGCCTCGAAATAATTCGTCACTCCTGTGCGCATCTGTTAGGTCATGCCCTTAAGCAACTGTGGCCTGATGCCAAAATGGCCATCGGCCCCACTATCGACAATGGTTTTTATTACGATGTGGATCTTGAACACACCCTGACCGATGAAGATCTGGACAAGCTCGAAGCCAGAATGAAAGAGCTGGTGAATACCGGCTATGAGGTTGTGAAAAAGAAAGTCAGTTGGGAGGAAGCACGAGCGACCTTCGAGCAGCGTGGTGAAAATTACAAGATTGAAATTCTTGAGCGCGATGTAGCGCGTGAGGATCAGCCCGGTCTGTATCATCACGAAGAATATATCGACATGTGTCGCGGCCCTCATGTGCCCAATATGAGTTTCTGTAAGCACTTCAAGCTGCTGCGAGTGAGTGGTGCTTACTGGCGTGGTGACTCTGACAACAAGATGCTCCAGCGCATCTACGGTACCGCCTTCGCCGATAAAAAGCAGCTCGCCCAACACCTAAGGATGATGGAAGAAGCGGCCAAGCGTGACCACCGCAAGCTGGGTAAGAAATACGACCTGTTCCACATGCAGGAAGAAGCGCCGGGTATGGTGTTCTGGCACCCCAAGGGTTGGAATATCTACAAAACCATTGAAGGGTATATGCGCTGCAAGCAAGACGTGAATGGCTACCAGGAAATTAAAACGCCGCAACTGGTGGATTTTTCTCTGTGGCAAAAATCCGGCCATGCCGATAAGTTTGGCGATGATATGTTTGCGCTCAAATCCGAGGAGCGGGACTTTGCCATCAAGCCGATGAATTGTCCCTGTCATGTGCAGGTGTTTAATCAGGGTTTGAAGAGCTACCGTGATCTACCTCTGCGTCTGGCGGAGTTTGGCTCCTGTCACCGCAATGAGCCATCGGGTTCACTGCACGGTATTATGCGGGTGCGGGGCTTTGTGCAGGACGATGCCCATATCTTTGCCACTGAAGAGCAAATTCAGCCCGAAGTGTCGCAATTTATTGATTTTCTGCATGATGTCTATAAAGACTTTGGTTTTAGCGAGGTCATCTATCGGCTCTCTACTCGCCCCGAGCAGCGGGTGGGTAGCGATGAAAGCTGGGATAAAGCCGAGAAAGCACTGGCCGATGCGCTCGACAGCAAGGGCCTGCCCTGGGAAGAACTGCCCGGTGAAGGTGCCTTCTATGGACCCAAAATCGAGTTTTCACTGAAGGACTGTATTGGTCGGGTTTGGCAACTGGGTACCATTCAGGTGGATTTCTCAATGCCGGGACGACTGGATGCACAATATGTGGCGGAAGATGGCTCTCGCCAGACACCAGTCATGTTACACCGGGCCATTTTAGGTTCCTTTGAACGATTTATAGGAATTTTAATCGAGCATTACGAGGGCGCTTTTCCCGCGTGGCTGGCTCCAACACAGGCGGTAATTGCCAATATCACCGACAAACAGTCGGAATATGTGCAGAAAGTTGAACAAACACTGAAAAATAAAGGCTTTAGAGTCGATGCGGACTTGAGAAACGAGAAGATCGGCTTTAAAATCCGCGAGCACACAATTCAGAAGGTTCCCTATCTGCTGGTAATCGGCGATAAGGAAGTGGAAAATCAAACCGTGGCCGTGCGTGCACGTAACGGTGAGGACCTTGGTTCCATGTCACTGGAAGCCTTTGAACAGCTCCTCAGCGATGACGTAGCCCGACGCGGCCGTGTTCGTTCTGAAACTTAGAGCGGGTGGTACAATCAGGGTTTGATAGCAATTTTAATTAACCGGAGAAATAGCGATTAAGAAAGGTAAAGCAAAGCGAGCAACGATCAACGACGAAATTGACGCAAAAGAAGTTCGCCTCATCGGCGCCGACGGAGAGCAGGTTGGCATCGTACCTATCGAAGAAGCGCGTTCAGCGGCGGCGGAGGCCTCGCTGGATCTGGTACAAATAGCAGATTCCGATCCGATAGTCTGTAAGATCATGGACTACGGTAAACATGTGTTCGAAGCAAAGAAACAGCAGGCTGCTCAGAAGAAGAAGCAGGTGCGGACACAGGTTAAGGAAATGAAGTTTCGTCCTGGGACGGAAGAAGGGGATTATCAGGTAAAACTACGCAACCTGATACGTTTCCTTGAACACGGGGACAAAGCCAAGGTAACCCTGCGTTACCGCGGTCGTGAGATGGCCCACCAGGAAATTGGTATGGACTTGCTCAAGCGGGTCGAGAAAGATCTCGAAGAGCTGGGTACCGTTGAACAATTTCCAAAAATGGAAGGCCGTCAATTGACTATGGTGATTGCCCCAAAAAGTAAGAAAAAGTAGCAGCGAGCTCACCGTTTTACTTCTCGTTCTCTAATAAGAGAGTGAGAGTCAAAACAAGGGCCTGCTCTTTATCTGTTTTATTTAACATTTAGGACTGAATAAGTCCTCCAAATGCGGAGTATCTAACGATGCCAAAAGCTAAAGTACATAGCGGGGCAGCCAAACGTTTCAAAAAAACCGGTGCCGGTTATAAACGTAAAAGCGCCCATAAGAGTCACATCTTGACCAAGATGACCACCAAGCGTAAGCGCCAGCTGCGCGGTACTTCTGAGGTTCATGCTTCAGACAAGGTGCTTATCGATCGTATGTTGCGCGCGAAGGGTTAAATAGTCGCTGCGTTTATTCATGATTATCGGGAAAGTGTTTAAAGCTCAGTAAGCTAACACCTCTCCCACGGTTAAGATTCAGGAGACTATTATGCCTCGCGTTAAACGTGGTGTGACCGCACACCGTCGTCACAAAAAGATTTTAAAACAAGCCAAAGGTTACTATGGAGCACGTTCGCGTGTATTTCGTGTAGCCAAGCAAGCCGTTATCAAAGCGGGTCAGTATGCCTACCGCGACCGCCGTCAGCGCAAGCGCCAGTTTCGCGCCCTGTGGATCACGCGTATCAATGCTCAATCCCGTGCTAACGGTTTGTCCTACAGTCGCTTAATCGCTGGCCTGAAGAAAGCAGAAATCGGTCTTGATCGTCGTGTTCTTGCTGATTTGGCTGTGCACGATAAAGCCGCTTTTGCAGCAGTAGTAGAGAAAGCAAAAGCAGCCTTGGCGTAACAAAGCGCGGGTCAGAGGTTTTTATCTGATCCGGGTTTTTCGAAATAGGGAAAGGGCTGGCGCTCTTTCCCTATTTGTCGTTTAGGGCTATGCAAAATAGTTAGAAAGAACATTAACCAATTAAGACCTGAAGCAAAAGAGACATGATCGATGGAAAATCTTGAAGCCCTGGCCACCGAAGCCAGCGAGGCGATAGCCAACGCCGAGGATGCTGCAGCGCTGGATACGGTAAGAGTCGATTACCTGGGCAAAAAGGGCAGCATTACATCGTTGTTAAAAGGCCTGGGCAAACTCTCTCCCGAAGAACGTCCCGCGGCCGGTGCTGAAATTAACAAAGTTAAGCAGGCGCTGCAGGAAAAAATTTCGGAGCGCAAAGCCGTATTGGAAAACGCAGCGGTTACTGAAAAGCTGGCCAGTGAAACCATTGATGTGACTCTGGCAGGACGAGGTCAGGCCACCGGTGGTTTGCACCCGGTGACCCGCACTATCGAGCGTATCGCAGAATTTTTCGAAGCGATTGGCTTTGATACCGTGGAAGGCCCGGAAATCGAAGATGATTATCACAACTTCGAAGCCTTAAATATTCCAGCGCATCACCCTGCGCGCGCAATGCATGACACTTTCTATATCAACGAAACCACGGTGCTGCGAACGCATACTTCACCGGTGCAGGTGCGGGTGATGGAGAATTCCGAGCCGCCTTTGAAAGTCATATGTCCCGGTCGTGTTTATCGCTGTGATTCGGACCTGACCCATACCCCGATGTTTCATCAGGTCGAGGGACTGTTAATCAGCGAAGATAGCAGTTTTGCGGATTTGAAGGGCATTGTTGAAGAGTTTTTACGCGTCTTCTTTGAAAAAGAGTTGGCGGTTCGATTCCGTCCATCCTATTTCCCTTTTACCGAGCCATCGGCCGAGGTCGATATTCAGTGTGTGATGTGTAATGGCGAGGGCTGTCGAGTCTGTAGCCAGACTGGTTGGCTGGAGGTGATGGGCTGCGGCATGGTACATCCCAAGGTGTTTGAGTATTCCAATATCGATACCGAAAAATACACCGGTTTCGCCTTCGGTATGGGTGTAGAGCGCCTGGCCATGCTGCGCTACGGCGTGAATGACCTGCGGTTGTTTTTCGATAATGATCTGCGCTTTCTCGAGCAGTTCCGATAAGACCAGGGCACCGCCTCGAAAACAAAACATCCAGCGACGATAAATAGTTAGAGAATTCAGAAGCAATGAAAATAAGTGAACAATGGCTACGGGAATGGGTAAACCCCGACGCGACCACTGAGCAACTGGTCGAGCAAATCACCATGGCAGGGCTGGAAGTGGATGGCACTGAGCCAGTGGCGGGAGCGTTTACCGGCGTGGTAGTGGGAGAGATTCTTTCCGTAGATCAACACCCGGATGCCGACAAGTTGCGCGTTTGTCAGGTAGCCGGTGGCGCAGAGCCGGTTCAGGTCGTCTGTGGTGCGCCCAATGCCCGCGTCGGTATCAAAATCCCGTTTGCCACGGTGGGTGCAGTATTACCCAGTGATGATTCCTCTTCAGCAGGGAAAGGGGGCTTTAAAATCAAAAAGGCCAAGCTGCGGGGTGTCGAGTCCTTCGGCATGCTGTGTGCCGAGAAAGAGTTGGGTTTGTCTGACGCCAATGAAGGCTTGATGGAATTGGCAGAAGATGCGCCAACGGGTGCCAATCTGCGTGATTATCTGGGGCTTGATGACACCATTATCGAAATTGATTTAACACCCAACCGGGCCGATTGCCTGAGTGTCGCCGGTGTGGCGCGCGATGCGGGGGTGCTGTACAAAACCGATGTGACGCCGGTTGAGATTTCTCCCGTTGTGGCAGATATCGATGAGGTCTTCCCCGTTGAAATAGTCGCCGGTGAAGATTGCCCTCGTTATGTCGGGCGCGTGATTCGCGGTATCGATATCAGCCAGCCATCGCCCTTGTGGATGCAGGAAAAGCTGCGTCGTTCGGGGATTCGCTCCATTGATGCGGTGGTGGATGTTACCAATTACGTGTTGCTGGAATTGGGTCAGCCGATGCATGCCTTTGATCTCAACGAGCTAACAGGTGGTATTCGAGTGCGTCTTGCCGAGCAGGGCGAGAAGATTGAGCTTTTAGATGGGCAGGAACTGGAGTTGAACAGCGACTCCCTGGTGATTTCCGACCATGAATCAGCACTTGCCTTAGCCGGTATTATGGGCGGTGAAGCGTCATCTGTAACGAGTAATACCAACGATATTTTCCTCGAATCCGCCTTCTTCGCCCCCGATAAAATGGCTGGTCGTGCGCGCAGCTACGGCTTGCACACGGATTCCTCCCATCGTTTTGAACGCGGAGTGGATTATCAGCTCCAGGTTAAGGCCGTAGAGCGGGCGACCCGTTTGCTGCTGGATATCGTCGGCGGGCAAGCCGGGCCAGTGATTGAAGCAAGTTCTGTAGCCGATCTGCCCAAACCGACGGAGATTCAGCTGCGTGAAGCGCGCATTCAAAAGCTGTTAGGGCTTAGCATAGAGCGAGATGAAGTCAGCGATATGCTGGCTAGATTGGGCATGCAGGTAACGGATACCGCCGAGGGCTGGGCGGTAATAGCTCCACCATGGCGCTTTGATATCGCCATTGAGGCCGATCTATTAGAAGAGGTGGCCCGGATCTATGGCTACAACCGCCTGCCCGTGACCTCAATCCACTCCGATTTGACGTTAAAGGCCAAGCCCGAAGCCAAGACCGGCTTGAAAGCGATGCGTCGGCAGTTGATCGCACGTGGCTATCAGGAGGCCATCACCTACAGTTTTGTGGAACCCAAGGCTCAGCAACAGGTGTGCCCGAATGACGCTGTGGTCGAACTCAGCAACCCTATATCGGCAGACATGGCGGTGATGCGCACCAGCCTGTGGCCGGGTTTGCTGAAAGCGGCGCAGCACAACCTCAATCGCCAGCAATCGCGGGTGCGTTTATTCGAGTCGGGGCTGCGCTTTATTCCTGGTGATAGTGGTTTACCTGAGCAGGATGCCATGCTGGCGGGGGTGATCACCGGGCGTCGTAACCCCGAGTCCTGGAGTGAAAACGGTGAGGCCGTGGACTTTTATGACCTGAAAGGGGATGTGGAGTCCGTTCTGGCCCTGACGGGTAATGCGGCCAAGGCCAGTTTTGTTAAGGCTGAGCATCCCGCCCTGCACCCGGGCCAGACCGCAGCTATTTGTATCAATGGCGAGTCCATTGGTTTTATTGGTGCGATCCACCCGGTTCTGCAACGCTCCATGGATTTCACCCAGACGCTTTACCTGTTTGAGCTGAAATTATCGGCTATTACTGCCGGGGAGTTGCCCAAGTTCACAGAACTGTCCAAATTTCCGGAAGTTCGCCGGGATTTGGCTATTCTTATCAATCGCGAGATTGAGGCGGAAACCGTTCTGGAAACAGTGCGAGCAGCAGCAGGCAGTTACCTTCGGAACCTCAGGTTGTTTGACATCTATGAGGGTAAAGGTATTGATCTTAAAGAAAAAAGTCTTGCTCTCGGCTTGACGTATCAGCATTCTTCGCGCACTCTTAATGAGGATGAGGTCAATGCCTCGGTGGATAATGTGGTCAATCAGTTACAGCAGCAACTGGGGGCTACGCTAAGACATTAGTAACCAGTTATGGGAAGTGGGTGGATGAATGCTCTAACCAAGTCGGAAATGGCTGAAAAGCTGTACGAAGAGCTGGGGCTTAATAAACGGGAAGCTAAAGAAGTAGTGGAACATTTCTTTGAAGAAATTCGCCACTCACTGGAAGATAATGAGCAGGTCAAACTGTCCGGTTTTGGCAATTTTGATCTGCGTGATAAAAGTCAGCGCCCTGGTCGCAATCCTAAAACGGGGGAAGAAATCCCTATTTCTGCACGTCGTGTGGTGACGTTCAGACCGGGTCAGAAGTTAAAAGCACGAGTTGAAGCTTATGTTGGAACCGAGCAACAATGACGAATTACCGGTAATTCCGGGAAAGCGTTATTTTACTATTGGTGAAGTCAGTGATCTGTGTGCGGTAAAGCCGCATGTATTGCGTTATTGGGAGCAGGAGTTTCCTAATCTTAAGCCGGTAAAGCGGCGTGGTAATCGTCGTTATTATCAGCGTGAAGACGTTATCCTGATTCGCCAGATTCGCAGCCTGCTTTACGATCAGGGTTATACCATCGGCGGCGCCCGCCAACGGATGTCTGGTGAAGAGAGTATTGAAAATTCGACGGATTATAAGGCGATGATTCGCCAGATGATTACCGAGCTGGAAGATGTATTAGGTGTGTTGAAGTCTTAACCTCAATGGGTTGATTCGAGCATAAAAAAAGCCGCTGTGAGCGGCTTTTTTTATGGCGGCCTTTTATTAGCAAAGGCAGCAGGGAGTTTAGCGGCTAATCGATCTTTGATAGAACCGCTTCACTAAATTGAATTGCGTTTTCACACCACTCCGATTTATTAGTCTCCCTCCACGTTGATTGCAGCACCTATAACCGGTTGCTAATCAAAGGGCAGCGTAATATTAATTTTCATAGAGGCATTCACTTATCCGTTCTCACTAGTCCGTTCTGTTATGTCTTGGGGGGCTTATTGACTGAGTTCGCCGGTCAGTGTCCATTTGCCGGACTTGTCACGAATCCAGCCACTTGAGGCCCAGGAGCCTCCATCGACGGGTAGGGTAATACCGGTGACATAGCTGCTCATCGCAGAGGCTAAATAAATCGCCGCCTGGCCACATTCGGTATCCACTCCAGGGCGTTTGAGCGGAATCCGTCGTGCGGTGGCATCTTCCTGGGCAGGGGAGGGTTTGAACCATTTTTTCGGGTCTACAGGTCCTTTGATATTGCCGCTGGTACCGGGGGTGATGGTGTAATCGGGGGCCATCGCATTGACACGAATATTATGGTCCGCCAGTTCCAAAGCCAGGGTGCGGGTAAAATTTAGCATGCCGGCCTTACAAGCGGCGTATACAGCATAATTCGGTGCAGCGCGTGAGCCTTCAATGCTACTCACATTGATGATTGAGCCGCCACGGCCACCCTCGATCATAATTGGGGCGACAGCTGAAGTGGCTGCCAGCATGCTGATCATGTTCAGGTCGATATGCTTGCGCCAGGAGCGCTCTGATTGCTCGATAAAAGGTCTGGGTGAAACCCCGCCGGCATTGTTGACCAGAATATCAATGCGTTCAAAATGCCGCCTCGCCTTTTCAACCATGGCGTAAACCAGATCCGTATTGGAAACGTCGGTAGGAATGGCTAATGCTTCACTGCCCAGTTCCCGTACTCGGGCGGCAGTTTCTTCGCAGCGTGTGGGCTCAATATCGGCGATGACGATTTTAGCGCCGACAGCGGCGAAGGCGAGCGCAATAGCTCTGCCGATACCACCACCACCACCGGTGATAATCGCTACCTGATCAGTCAGTAAAATATCGGGCTGTTGCACGTTCTATTCTCCAACAAAAGATGTTTATGTATATTTAAAACAGGGCTTACTCTGGTACCGTAACCCACTCGGCCATTTTCCTTGTGTATTCCGCGAACTCTGGTCGAACCTGCTCTGGATCAAAGCCAAATTCTTCCGCTGGTCGTTTAGCATTTGGCTCACGATTTTCTGAGTTTTTTTTCCAGAAAGTTTCCATGTTCTGTTCAAACTCCGTGCTTACGGTTTCACCGAGCCATTCATATAAGCCGCGCACTTCGCTGATGGGGTCTTTATGCATGGCGCGGAAATGAATATCGTAAAACCGACTGTTGAACTCAGGGTCTTGTCGCAATGCCAGAGTGCGTCTCATACCTTCAGGCCACATATTGATATTGAGTTGGGCAATATATTCCTTGTCAGCGGTATCGGAAAAATTGCTGACGATGTCGTAATATACATTGATCACCGAAAGGATAACGTCGGCCGGATCACGATGGGTCATCACAAATCGAGCATCGGGAAAAGCTTTGACGAGATGGTCGAGATACAATAAATGGGAAGGTGCTTTGATGCGCCAGGGTTTATTCGGGCAGCCCCATTGCAGTAATTTCAGTGCGCGTTTTTCATAGTGATAGGTGGAGGATAAATCTGCATTGAGCAGCCATTCGCCATAATTAGGCACTTGGGCAAAAGCGAGAAAAATCTGCGATTTAAAGTCCAGTGCCATCAAGTCCTGACATTCTGCGGGTGAGGAAATACCGGTGGGGGTATGGGATTTCAAACCGGTGGCCTGTGAGGCTTTCCACTCCGCTTCAACGCGAGGGTCTAATCCTTTTACCGTTGACGGTGGCGGGCAGGGATGTGTGGCTTCCCAGCGTAACAGGGAACGGGCATTAGGGTCTTGAGCGAGCAGAAAGGACAGCGCTGTCGATCCGGTACGTGGCAGGCTGATGCCAATCAGCGGTGCTTTTATTTCTACTTCGTCGATTTCCGGATGACGTCGATACCAGTCCTCAATTTGTAAACGCTGTTTGAGGTGTTCAAGAATTCGGCTGCGAATCACGTGCTCGCCGATGGCATTTAAATTCGCCTTGCTTTCAAGGTCGGCGGTGAGGAGTTCTAATCCTTCAAGGAATGTGTCAGAACCAAAATCATCGAGTCCTGATTCACTCCGGGCAATACTCATCAGCTCTTTATAATTTTCCAATGTGCCACCTCCAGGTTTACTGCTGCTGTAATTTTTATATAAGTATTCTGATGCCCGTCGCCTGATGTTAAATAATCGGTTGGCGAGCGGATCAGGGCGAAGAATAGTCGCTGCAAAAGGCTTTATCGGGTTTCTGGATAGAGCGTCTGGCAATATAGCTATTTTTATTAGGACTTTTAGTTAAATTACTTTAACCCATATATCGATCATATAGCGATATAAGACCAATACAAGGTGTCTATCCAAAGCCAAAGCCCTTCAGCCAGACCTCGGTTCACTAAGTAGTAGTCGCTGGTCAATTTTAAACGTATAACGCTGTAAGTGCAGAGTAATCCCCTGTGGAAAAAGGACTTTAGTATTTTAACCGGACACCATTGATAGTGGTGTGGATTCAGGTTTAGAAACCAGGGCTTAGAGGCTGGCGTTTAGAAACCGGGGTTGAGGAGCTGTGTTGATTTAATTACAGCTAATAACAGAGAAGGGCTTTGTAAGTGCTAGGAAACGGGAACAGAGGGCACTGCTCCCGGAGACAGGGCCATTTATTTCAGTAGTTTTTGAAAATCGGAAGAGGTCGCAACTTTGCCTTCATTGACAAAGGCTTCATGGTTCTCTTCAACATTTTTCAGTTTATAGGCATAGTTTACCAGCAGCCCCGCCGATTGTCTGAGGCCATTAGCCGAGCGATCTCCCAGCCAGTTCAATCGTGCAATTTCGGCACCATTACCCAGATGGAAGCGAGCGACAGGATCCAGTGGCTTATTACCTTTCTTGGCAAAGTACAGATAGTAAGCGCAGAGTCTGATCAGCAGTGGCTGTAAAATCTGGCAGGCGTTCGGGTCATCCATCCATTTCGGTGAGTCGAGCCATTCCAATTGCTTGCGGTCATCGTCGTCAAGCACGGCACTGTCGGTATGGCTGATTTCCTTACTCAACCATGAGCGAAAGCCGGGAATTGGCGAAAGGGTAGCAAACTGTTTGAGCTGTTCAAATTCGGTGCGCAGCTCCAGCACTACCTGCTTGATTAAAAAGTTACCGAAGGAAATGCCTTTGAGCCCCTCCTGACAATTGCTGATGCTATAGAAGATCGCCGTATCAAAATCATCGGACTGATTATTACGTTTAAGGGAGACGACATTGCCATTGCTTTTGGTCTCGGCTGTATCGGGCGCGGCAGGTTCGGCGAGCAGCTCCTGTACATTACCGGCAATCCCCTTGACCAGCGCGACCTCAACGAAGATTAAGGGTTCGTCGGGCAGTGCTGGATGAAAAAAGGCAAAGCAGCGGCGGTCGTCTGCCAGGCGGCGGCGCAAATCATCCCAGCCGGTCATTTCATGAACCGCTTCATAGGCAATCAGTTTTTCAAGAATATGCGCCGGGGTTTTCCAGCTGATTTGTTCCAGTGTCAAAAAACCGCGGTTAAACCAGGAAATCATCAGGTTTTTGAGGTCGTAATCTATGACTACCAGGTCGGGGTTGTCCTTGAGAGCTGCCAGTAAATCGGTACGTAGTTTGATTAAAGTGGCAGTGCCCTGAGGGGCCATATTGATACGGCTGAACAGGCGTTGGCGAGGAGCCTCTACCGCATGATACAGCGCTCTATAACTATCACGGGTTGGTTCTTTTTTAAACTCTTCCGCGCAGTGCAGAATGGTTTTTGGGTCGGCGCTAAACTCAGTATACAGGGTTTTAAAAAAGGCCAGCCGGCCCTTTTCATTCAAGCTTTGATAGCCCTGGACTACTGCATCGGCAATAGCCGTACCCATGGCTTCACCCTTGCTGGTACAGAGTTCGTGACACAAGCTGCCCAGAGTATTGTTCTTTTCCTGACGATTACTACCCGCTAATAATTCCCGACCAGCATCGGCAATTGAACTTACCCATTCATTAAAACGTTTCATTGTTTTATCTTCCCCAATCCCACTTCAAAAAAATGACTTCTTTCCCTTATGCCTGGTAACAAAAACAGTTTCAGATAAGTTGATGATTTCTCTCTCTGTTTTGCCTATCTGTTTTGTCTGTTTGTGCAGTATCGAAGCGGTCATTATATACTTGAACGCAGGGATAAAATATTAAGCCCTGGTATATTTCGCGCTGGTCTTAAGGGAAAGGAAAAAGCATACAAATGAAAAAGCCGCAGTGTTTATGCGGCTTTTTGGGAGGCTTTGTGGCTCAGTATTTACTGAAACATCTCGCGCACTTCCCTTCGTAACAACTTGCCCATTTCGTTATAAGGTAGTTCATCAAGCACTGCGATTCTTTCCGGCACCCGGGAGGAACGCAGGTGATCTTTGATCAGTTTCCGCAATTCGTCATCGCTGGGTGTTTCCTGTCCTGGCTTAATGACCACGGCGATAGCGACGGCCTCGCCCCATTCTACAGAGGGGGCGCCCACGGCAACCGCATCGGCAATCGCTGGGTGAGTGCTGAGTACGTCCTCAATTTCACCGGGAGAAATATTTTCTCCGCCGCGAACAATAACGTCATCGGCGCGACCGGCGAGGAACAGATAGCCTTCTTCATCCAGATAGCCAGCATCACGGGTGGGGAACCAGCCTTCAGCATCCAGGACACTTTTTTCCCGGTACTCACCGGAGACTTGCTCGCCGCGTACGTAAATTTCGCCACGTTCACAGGCCGGTAATACTTTGCCTTCATCGTCGCGAATTTCCAGCTCAATGGTTGGCAGGGGTTTGCCGACAGAACCCAGGCGGGCGCGAACTTTAGGATCATCGGATTGATGAGCCGTGCGGTGATCTTCCGGGGTTAACAATGCAATGGTAGAGCTGGTTTCAGTCAAACCATAGGCATTGGTGAAGTCACAGTTCGGAAATAAATCCAGTGCCTGGGCAATGAGCTCGGGAGGCATGCGACCACCGCCGTAGGCAACTTTTTGCACGCAGGGCAGGGTAGCGTTGCCGGTATCTTCCATGCGGGCGATAACCCTTTGCAGCATGGTGGGAACCAGAAAAGCATTGGTCACTTGTTCTTCTTCTGCCAAGTTCAGCCAGGTATCAGGGTCGAAGTTGGGCAGCATCACCATGCGACGCATAGAGTAGAAGGAGCTCAGCATCGCTGAAATACCGGCGATATGGTAGGGCGGAACGCAAACCAGTTGAGCTTCGCTTTCATCGGCGGTCATAAACTCGTAGGCGCCGAGAATATAGCCCATCAAATTAGTGTGACGCAGTAAGGCGGCTTTGGGTGCGGCTGTGGTGCCACTGGTAAAGATCTGGGCGGCAATACCTTCGCCTTCGCGTTCCTCGCCGGAGGCTCCTTCGGCGGCGGCTTCGGCAGCCTTGACAAAGTCTTCGCGGGTGGCGCAGGTATGGCCTTCGCTGAGTCGATTAGTGCGTTCAATATCGCCAATTACATAGGAGGGTTTGATCCGGTCAAGCAGGGCGCCCAGAGCTTCATCGGCGAGGCGATAATTCAATGGAACGTAGGGAATACCTGCCAGCGCAGCACCAAAAAGGGCAATGGGCGCAGCTTCACTGCTCTCGTCCAGCAGCGCAACATGGCTGCAGCCGCTATTGATAAAAACTTCAGCGGCACCTTCAGCGGCACTTTTCAGAGCGCTGTAGGTCCATCTGCGGCCGTCACAGACCAGACCGATACGGTCCGGGCCTGCTTCGGCAGCCATTTGCAGAATTAAAGAAATATTCATTACTTAGCTAACTCAGTCGGATGATGGCAGGGGTTTGGCGTCCTTGGTTTGCAGAGCCACACCGTCAATCGACAGTGAACCTTTGCCCGCTTTTACGCATAGGAGTTCTACAGTGCCGGCTTCATTAACGTAGCGCTTGCCCATGAGTGTTCCCTCAGCGAAATCAGTGCTGATTTCACCGGCTTCAGCTGGCTTCTCATCGGCCATTGGTGCACCACCACATTCCACGACCAGATCGCTGCCGCGAATGACCATTACTTCAGTATCACAAACAGTACTTTTGAGTTTAGTTCCTGGTTTCATAGCTCTCTCGTTTTTTAGCGTTAGGCGATTGCTATTGCTGTTGCAAATTAGTGTGTAGCCACTTAGGCAATCGCGCCTTTTGATTTAAGTTCTTCAATTTTATCCCACTCCAGGCCGATCTCCATCAACACCAGTTCGGTATGTTCTGATGCCGTGGGCGCACGACTGGTTTTTACGGGTTGGTGATTGAACTGAACGGGGCCGCGGACCAATTTGATTGGCTCTCCACCATCGGCGGCTTCCACTTCAAACAGCATGTCATTGGCCAGTGCCTGTTCGTCAGTGGCGACATCCAACAGGCTTTGTACCGGTGCCCATTGGCCAGAGTAGGTCTTCAGGTGCGCACGCCAGTAGGTTAACTCTTTTTGTGCAAAGGCTTTGACAATAATCTCACTGGCAGCTTCCCAGTTTTGCATCAGGGCTTCAGCGGTGGAGAAACGCTCGTCTTCAGCGCATTCGGGGTGGCCGATATGCTCAAAGAAGCTCTTGATATGTGGGCCCGGCGTCAGGGTACACATATTGATAACGCCATTATCCGAGGTGTAGTAATTACCCATAAGCGGGTTGCCGGGGTTGGCGCCAGACTGAGGCATACGGTTACCCATGATCTGACCGGATTCAATACCCATATCGATAGAAGTGCCCGCAGCCCACCAAGCGGTGCTCAACAGCGATACATCGACTTCAATGGCTTCGCCGGTTTGGGCCCGGTGGAACAGTGCTGCGGAAATACCGCCAGCGATGTTCATGCCACCAATGGAATCACCAAAGGCCGGAATACCCTGAGATAGTGGGCCACCTAACTCTTTGGGCGACATGGCGTCAGCGATACCGCTACGGTTCCAGAAAGCGGTGCCGTCAAAGCCGCCGGTATCGCGTTCAGGGCCTTTGTCGCCATAGGCGCTGCCACGGGCGTAAATGATATTGGGGTTTACTTTGCGGATATGCTCAAGGTCAAAGCCCATTTTCTGGCGTTGACGGGGTAGGTAATTGGTGAGGAAAACATCGGCGGTCTTGGCCAGCTCGTAGATCACTTCCATGCCTTCCGGAGTCGTGATATCGACGCCGACGCTGCGCTTACCGCGGTTTGGGTGCTCTACGAAGGGGCTGCGGTTGGGGTTGGTATCAACACCACCCATTTTCACAAAACCACGCTGAGTATCACCACGGACAGGATGTTCTATTTTTATAACGTCAGCTCCCCAGTCAGCCAAAATAGCACCAGCAGCGGGTGTGAAAGTAAACTGGGCGACTTCAAGGACGCGAACCCCTTTCATTACTTGAGCCATAGGTTTTCCTCCAAATAGGTTGGCGGCGGATTATACTATTCAACAGTACTGTTGTATAGGATCCGGTGGGCCGTATAAAATTGCGGATTTGTAAGGTATTTATGCCGTTGAAACTCAACCGATGACAAGTCCTGGCACCATATAAAATACTCATTATTAGCCTGGGGAGAGTAACACATGAAAGTAGATTCCTCACTACTAAAAGAGGGTGAGACTTTGGAGCAGCTTTGTGGTTAGCCGGTCAGTATTCCAGCCGGGCAATGGTGATTAGAGCATTGGCACCTGACCGCGCGGGTAAACAGCTAACTGCATTTAACTGGCAGGCAAAACCGTCTGGAATATAAAACATCGGATATATGCATTCTGGAGAGTTGTGCAGCAGGGTCTTATCGTACCTTTATATTTTGTTATTTCGCCGATAGAAAATCCATTAGGCGGTGATAAATGTCATCAAACCCTGACCACTACCGATAACTGCAATTTCAAAGTCAGAACGTGTACCTGTGCGCTTGGCATAGATTTCCTCAAGTTTACCAAAGCTTTTCGGCACCACGTTGACGCTGCCCAACTCCAGGTTTTTATGGGTTGCCGAGTCATATACGGCAGCACTGACTACAGTCAGAGCTTTCTGGCAGCCATCGACCATTCGTTTATCGATGGTTTTCTGCGCAATGGCGGTATGCACCTGCTCATGGCTGAGTCCATTAATAGCCGCACCCAGAATACAGGCAGCACGTAGCTCCAATACACAGATGGCTCTAACCACCTCTGTTTCGCCGTCGTTAAACATGCCCAGCAGACAGGGCATGGCCTTGTCCTGAATCTTGATTGGCTCGGTTGAGTCAACCAGAATGTCGCTATTACTGAAGGCATTCACAATTTTGGCAAATCCGGTGGCACTGGGCAGGATAAAGTGGTTGTTTTTTTGCTGTGGTTGTTTTTCCTCCAGCGCCTGTTCCGCCGTGCCCCCTCCCTGAATGACGGGCAGTATGGCCTGCAGTAAATCGTCGTGGCTAAAGGGCTTACTGACCACAAAATAGGCGCCAGCATCGAGTGCTTCCTGAATTTTTGCTGGAGCATGCTCAGTGGTGATAAATCCGGTTTTGATATTCAGCATTTGCTGCCTAATTTCTGCCAGCAATGCAATACCATCCATTTCCGGCATATGCCAGTCGGAAAGTACCAGATCAGGCTCCCAGTCGCGGATAATGTCGAGTGCCTGACGTCCATTATCCGCCAGTTTGATTTCAGTATCCGCATAGCCCGCTTTTTCCAGACCACGCTTAACGATACTCTGCATTGCGCGACTATCATCAACTATAAGAAAGCGCATCTGTTACTCCATCGATTTAAAAAGTATTGTAGTCCTGGTGGGGGCTTGGAGGTCCGGGTAGCCTGTAAAATGGCAACGCACCGAAAATCAGTATTTATCTTTGTCATTATTGTATGTAGCGTTTAACAGTGTAGTGTTTAGCGAATAGTAAATAGTGTTTAACAACCAGAGAGAATTTGTCCTGTGGCACGCACTTTTTAATTATTGGCCTATTATAAGCTCTAGCTTTTAAGTTCTGGCCTTGTTGTGACTGACGGAGTTTTAAGGATTTGTCTGTATTCACATTTATTATTATTCAGCTCAGCTTTTTGCTCTGTACACTGCTGGTGGTTTCTGTACTGATTATTCGTAAGTTTAAGCAGAAAATCAATGCCAGCGATGAAGAGAATAGATTATTAAGAAAAAAGCTCAAGCAACAGGGGGGAAGTACCAGCCCGGGTTCGGAATTGACTACACCGCCTCCTTTGGCTGAGTCTGGGGTATCAGAGCCAGTCGCGTTACCTTCGGTCGAGAATTTATTGCATGAAGTGGAAGAGGCTTCTCTTGAGTCGGTGCTGAGTGATATGTCCAGTGATCTTGATGGAGATGCGAATAATCTCTCTCAACTGGATGCGATGATTGCCGATCAGTCCGCCACCATTGAGCGTATCAGAAAAATGCGGGAAGCGATGGAGGTGCAGGCAAAATCTAAATCCGATAAAGAGAATAACGAGAATCTTCGCAGGGAGTTAAAAACAGCCCAGTTACAAAACCAGCAGTCAGCCAAAGCCATCGACAGTCTAAAAGCAACCCTGGATCGCAGTCGAATTCGTATTAATAAAGTTGAACGGGAAATGACGAGGGCCAGGGAGGCTACGAAACAAGTGCCGGAACTGGAAAAAGCGAACAAGCGCCTTGAGCACGACAGGGCCATTATCAGGAAAAAAGCCGACCAGGCCGTTAAGGATCAGCAGTATGCTATTGAGCGTATTCAGCAAAAGTTGAGTCGGGCTGAGAGCAAAAACCAGCAATATGCTGAGGAGGCCGCTGCTCGAGAGCGTTCTCTGATGACCACTATCGATGAGTTGCAGTCGCAGTTGCAGCAAGCGGCTGGCTCAGATCCTGAGGTGATCGCTGGTCTTGAGGCCGCCCTGTCGAGTGCCAGGGAAGAGTTGGATCTGGCGCTGAGGGAGAAGTCATTTATTGAGTCGCAATTTATCGATTTGGAGCAAGCTCTGGAAGAAACTTCGGCGGCAAAAGCGGAGTTGGAGCGTACAAAAAAAGAATATGAAATGCTGGAACAGCATTTCCTGGAAATAGAGCAGTCGATCAGACAACAAAAACCTGTGGTCATTGATAAAATCAGTGCAGAAGTTGCTGAAGATCCGGAAAAACTCGACCTGTTTGATGTCGAAGCTGCAATAGCGGCAAAAGAGTCAGTAGCGGAAACAGAACCAGATTCAGGGCAGGATAAATCATGAAGCAAGGCGTTATTAACAAGCGTTATAAACAAGTCCTGAAAACTATCCGGCTTGTCAGCAAATAAGATCCAGCTCAGTCTGTTAGGAGTAAGAGTATGAAGGTTCGTTTATTTGGCCAGTATCTGGTTGAAAGACAGCTGATCAGCAGGGAGCAACTGGCCAGTGCTGTGGCCCGGCAGCGTCAGGAAAACTTGAGGATTGGTGAGCTGGCGGTGGAGTTGGGCCTATTGTCCCATGATCAAGCGCTACACATTAATCAGCTACAAATTCGTACTAATAAACGTTTTGGTGATCTGGCCAGTGAGCAGGGATTATTATCTTCAGATCAACTTGCCGACCTGCTCGAAAGGCAGCAGCACGAGCATCGCTATATTGGCGAGATGTTTGTCGCAGAAGGGTTAATCACTAAGGAGCAATTGATCCAGGAACTCAGTAATCACCGGGCGCTCTATCAGCAGGTGTTAGAACAGCTGGAGCAGCATATCGGTGTTGATCCATTAGGGTATTTGCTGGATCTGGCAATCACTCTCAGTAAAAATATGCTATTGCGTACCGTCAAAAGTAATTCAAATGTCAGTGGCGTCATCGGAGGATTCACGGATGTTTCACTGGCGCCTGATAACTGTGTACAGATTTATGTGTCGGGTGATCTGTCATTTACTCTTGCGTTGGCTACTGATGACCAGACGATGGTGGATATCGCCAGCCGGTTTATTGATATGGATAGGGACGACTGTGACCTCGAGCTGGCGAAAGATGCCTTTGGAGAACTGTTAAATATTCTTTTGGGACAAATGTTAACTGAGTTAGTTGTCGAAGGTATAACCTATAACCATTCGACTCCAGATCATTTGCACAGTTTGAAATCTCTATTTACTGAGGGACGTTCAACCCTGGCGGTGGAAATGAGCTCAGAGTTGGGTCAGTTTTTATTGCTGGTCACTAAGAATGTAAATTGAAAATAGCAGGTAATCGTTAATTCTAATCATTCAGGGTAAATCTAATAATTCAATCTGGTTCAATTAATTTAGTGTGTTTCCAGTTATTTAGTTAAGAGTGTCTACTCTTAAATATGGCTACTATTGGTTTTGCCCTTTGCTCGTTTTTCCTACCAATGACGCCGCAGTTGATACGCGGCACGGCGCTCACGCAAAATCTGCTGGCGCTGCTCGGAAGTAATAATCGGTGTATCTGCGGGAAGATGTTTTCTGATCTCTTTAACGGCCACTTTTTTTACGCTGGGAATCGGTTGTGAATTGCAGTTTGTCCATCGCCCCTGAATAAGTCCTTTGCTATGACCTGCGGTATCTAACCAGTTTGGTATGCTTGGGTCTTGTGCCGATATAACGATTCGAAGCACGCCGTCACTGTCCGTTTTAGCCTGTGATTGATTGAGGCTGCTCTGGTTGTTATACCAATCTATGGTTTGGTATATCTCATTAGTGAGAAGGATAGAGCGGTAGTCACAATGTTTGGGATGTTTGGCTTCCAGAATCAAGGCTTCGTTATCTTTTAAATCGTAGGCACCTTCATAATAAAACTGGCCATCCAGTCCACCGGTTTGAGACACATCCAGAATTTTGAGCTTGTTGGTATAACCCTGCTGCCGAAGTTTTTCGACATGATCAACAAACATGGTCGCCATAAAAGCGGTGGCGTGGGGCAGTCGGCGCAGTTTGGTTTCTAACTGTTCGACGCTGGGGCGATTACGTTCGGCAGGGATATCAATGCGTTCAATCGCGATACTCGGATCTTTTTGATTTTTCCAATCCGAGCTTACCTGACGCAGCATCAGGCGATAGGTTTTGGGGTGTAACGGCCACCACTCGCCAGCGGAGTTTTCCGGCTTTTCCGGGCTTAACAGAATATCGAAATTACCCTGGCTATCGGTTTTTACCGAGCTTAATTCCAGATAGTTGCGGGTTGCACCGGGATGATCGCTATCTTCGCCCAGATCAACAGGTCCAGGGCCAATTTGTCCGATCACCGATATATTGAGAGAGCCTGCGTTGCCTCTGAGTCTGTAGCTACCTCCGGGGGTTATCGGTGTCATGCGATAGATCGTGTCAGAGTTGGGCTGGCCGACATTAAAAAAATGGCCAATGCCGGGGAGAAAAACAGGGTGATCACCATCGCTTCCCAGTGCGCCTACAGATGACACTGACAGTGCTTCCAGTATCATAAATGCCACTTCCTGCTGAGTCTGTGGGTCGTTTTGCATAGATACAGGAAGTTTTCCCAACATGGTCGCTGGCAGTGTTTCCAGTGTTTGCACAAATTCTTTCCAACCTGGGATTTCAGGTGTTCTAGTTTGCATGGTGTCATCGGCCTTTTTGTCTGCCGCAGCATAAGCAACAGGGTGAAGGACTGCCATACTTATAAACAGTGTTAGTGCCAGGGCTGTCAATGCTGACCATTGATGGGCGTTGGGGGGTTGTATTGAAAAAATATTCATATTGTTGTCATTATTTTTTGGGTAAAGGCAAAAATGAATGCCAGGTTATTATGAATAACACTGTTTATGTCAATCAGATCTGCGTGTTTTTTCGATAGCAGCAATTTCTGATTTTAACCACATCACTTCACTCAGGTTATTGCCGCCGGAGTCGGCTAATAATTTTTCTAAAGAAGCTTTTTTAACGCTCAGTGATTCGGAATTCGTCGGTTCAGCGCCCAGGGCAATATCCAGTAAATGCAGCGCTTCCAATGTTTGCCCGGCATCCAGCTTCTGCTGCGCGCGTGTTGCCAGAACTGTAGTACCGCCGGTCAATTCCGCCAGGTCAGCATAAACACTGCTGCGAGGAATGGCGTACAGTGACGTGGTGGAATCCATATGGAACCAACCGGAATGTTCTTCCCAAATGGTGCGCACCGCCCAGGAGACTTTGCCGTGGTATTCGCCAATCGACAGCTCTTCCGGTAACTGAATTTCCTGCATCAGGGTATGCACGTCCTTGCCTGCATTCATGCCATCCAGCGTGGCTTCCAGAATATAGGAGACCGCATCGTACAGGGTGTCGAGGTTTTTGCGGATGGTGTCGGCGCCTCTGATTGGCTCACCGTGACCGGTAATCAGCAGCTCGGGGTTTAGCTGGCGAACCTCATTCAGACATTCCAGCCACAGTCCGGCGGAACGGGGTTTGTCGCCGCGGGTGGTGCATAGATTTGGCATGGACATGAACACCGGGCCAAACAGGTTGCCAGTGAATACGGTCTTTTCCTTTGGCATCCACACCACCATAGCGTCGGGTGCTTCGCCGCCGGGGGTGGAGATACATTCAAAGCGACGGCCGCCCAACTCGAAAGCGTAGTGCTCATTGACTTCAATATCGGGGGTGATTTCAGGCACCACGATTTTGTCGCGACCCTTGATAGTGCCCGTCCAGAGTTTGCCAGAACGGCCGCTGAGATAGGGGCCGAGTCGGCTGAAGAAGTTACTGGTCATCACAAAGCGGCGTTCGGCGATGATTTTTGTTGCTTCTTCCCGCAGTACGGGTACACCGCCGAAATGATCGGCATGGGCCTGAGTCAGGATAATATACTTGAGCGTGCCACTGCGGACCGGGTCCAGTACTGCTTTGTTGCGCTCGCCGCTCAGAATAAAACCGGCGTTGATCAGTACGTCACCATCATCGGTGTTTACCAGATAGGCGTTGGAAATATCCTTCGCCATAAAGATAAAGTCGTTGATGACTTCCGCTTCAGTTTGTTGGTTGCCAGCCTGAACTAGCGAGGCGAGGGGCGGTTGCCTATCGGTGGAATCGTTGCTCATTAACTCACCCTTTATCGATTTCAATCATCACCTTGCAGGATTCCGGCGTGGCTGCAATTTTAAGGCCTTCCATCACCTTGCTCAGTGGCAGTCTGTGGCTGATCATGCTGGCAATTTTATCCTTCAGCCTGTGCATAGCGGCGATCACATCGGGCATTTCCGTGGGATAGCCCATGGCTGTGGTGATGGTCATTTCGCTGGTCAGCATTCGCCCGGCGGGGAATTCGATCGGCTTCATATGTGCTGCAGTGATCACCAGACGGGAGTGAAACTTGGCCAACTCCACCACATCAGAGAGAATATTCGGTGCGCCCGCCGCGTCGATAAAAGCATCGGTGCCAACGCCAACGCGACCGTAAGAGGGAACTTCGCCATGCAGCTTAGTCAACTCGTCGCGCAAATCCACCTGCGTCGGATCCAGTGCAGCCTGGGCTCCCAGAGCTATAGCCCGCTCGCGACGTTCTACCGAAAGGTCCAGTGCGACCACATCAATCCCACGGTCGACCAGCCATAGCACCATGCCGAGGCCAATAGGGCCGCAGCCAAACACCACCACCTTGTCACCCGCCGAGACTTCAGCGCGATTAACGCCGTGCATAGCCACTGCCAGCGGCTCGCACATGGCGGCGATTTCGTAGGGGATGCCTTCTGGGATGGGTAAAATAGACGCCCCCAGCTTTGCTTCCCTTACCAGTAACTCTTCGGTAAAGGCGCCCTCGGGGCCACCGCTGCCGATATTGCTGGGGGTCATCATCGGGTTGACGATAACCTGATCGCCGACAGCTATACCTTCCACTTCGCTACCCACTTGTATAATTTCACCGGCACCTTCATGGCCCAGTGCCGTAATCGTGCCCGGTGTCGGGATGCCGCCGATTTTGATATAGGACAGGTCGCTGCCACAGATGCCGCAGGCTTTCATTTTGACCACTACATCTTTGCTGCTGGCTTCGGGTCTTTGGTAGTCGTCCAGCCGGACATCGCCAGTACCGTGAATTTTTAACAAGTGCATCTTTGTTCTCCTCTGGCTACTTTCTGGTTGGCGCTTGTCTATTAGGCCTGAGTAGGTCTAGTAGGCGTGTAGTTGATCGTGTGTCTTATGGGCGCACCATATAGCCGCCGTCGATGGTGATGGTTTCACCGGTCATAAAGGAGGAGGCGTCGCTGCACAGGTAAGCGCCAATGCCTTCGAAATCTTCCGGGTAGCCTACGCGTTGAATAGGCACTTTAGGGCCAAACATTTGTGCCAGTGCCTTCTCGTTGTCCTCTCCGCCCATCATCGGGGTCATAATCAAGCCGGGTGCGACAACGTTAGCGCGAATATTGTATTTACCAAATTCCACCGCCATACAGCGAATGGTAGCGGCGATACCGGCTTTGGATGACGCATAGTTTTGCTTGCCGGGCAGGCCCTGAAATAGAGACAGGCTACCACAGGCCACTAGGCTGCCACCGGGTTCTCCAGCTTCAGCACGAGCAACCATATGGCGGGCACCTTCGCGGAGAGTGATAAAGGCACCGTGCAGGGCTACGTCGAGGAACTTGTGCCACTCTTCGGTGGGCATATCAAACACCGAGTTGTAAGCCGGGGCACCACCGGAGTTAGCGAAGACACAGTCGATGCGGCCAAAGTCTGCCAGCAATTGCTCGTAACCTTTGATGATGGCTTGTTCGGAGGAGACATCCACTTGATAGGCCATGACCTTACCGGCACCACAGGCTTCCAGCTGGGCTTTAGCAGCAGCATTTTTTTCTGCATTGCGCGCCCAGATAGCGATGTTGCCACCCTGTTTCGCCACACCTCTGGCAAAGCCAAGACCAATACCCCCATTGCCGCCGGTAACCAGCAAGACTTTACCTGTCAGATCAAAGAGACCCTTGGACATTGTTGCTTCCTCCTCTCGTACCGGGTTTCGACCCCGGCAATAAGTAGCTAAACGTAAATAGCGTAGTGTGTTCCAGTTACATAGTATTCCTCAAGTAAGATAAATGTCGAAAGCTGGACGTAATGCTGCGGCAGGGACAAAAGCACGCTGGCCCTGCCCCTGGGGCAAGAATGGTTATTTGACTGCTAGGGCAAGGAGGTTCCGCCAGAGGCAATTTAAATAGGATACAGAGGACATCCTGCTTCGAGAATTACCGCTCTGTAAGGTGCGCCGCAGCCGAGCTTTGTAGTAGAGTAGTTTTAACTATAACGACATAAAAAACAGAATTGAAAAGGTAGTGTGCTGTATGAATACCCCTCTGGTCGATGACCTGACACTTGCTCGTCGAGCCGAATGGAAAACCTCCTGGACACTGGTACTTGCCTCTACGATTGGCTTTGCGCTCTACTCTGTACTGGTGAACTCAATCGGACTTTTTATTCAACCGTTGTCGAATGAATTTGGTTGGACTCGGACTAAAATCCTATTTGGCATGACCCTGCTTTCCACATTTGCCGTTTTCCTATCACCCTTGGTGGGTGGCTTGATTGATCGCTTCGGGGCCAGACGAATAGCCTTACCTGGCCTGATACTAACCGGCCTGTCGCTGGCTTCCTTCGGTTTGACAACTGGCTCTACCATAGAGTGGACTTTACTATGGGTGTTCCACGCCTTCGTAGTCTTGCTGATTAAAACTACCGTTTGGACCACGGCAGTTTCAAGTATTTTTGATGCCTCTCGCAGTCTGGCAATTGCTATTACGATCAGTGGCACGGCTCTGGCGCAGGCAATCGTACCACCGCTGGCTCAGTGGTTAATTGCCGATTTTGGCTGGCGTATGGCGTTTATTTCACTGGGCTTGGGTTTTGGTGCCCTGGCCTTTGTGCTGTCTTATTGCTTTCTCTATGACCGACATGATTTTAAAAAGTCAGCCGCAAAAAAGGTTGATGATAATGACGAGCAGACTGAAGCACAGCCGACTGAAGAGTTGGCCGGCCTGAGCCTGCAGGAGGCGATACGAAGCCCACATCTAATTCGCATAGCCATAGCAACGCTACTGACTATGGTGATGGGGGTCGGCATTATGGTGAATCAGGTGCCGATACTGATAGATGCTGGTTTCAGCCGGGAAAATGCCGCCTACTGCGCCAGCCTGTTTGGTATCGCGGGTATTGTGGGCAAATTGGTAACCGGCTGGCTGATGGATCACTACGAGGCCAATCTGGTTGGTGGTTTAACCATTGGTGCGGCTGCCTTTGCTTTTATATTATTGCTCAAGGATTTAAACAGCCCGTTCCTGATGGCCTCGGGCCTGGTAATTGTCGGCTATGCTGCCGGTACTAAGCTGCAACTCTGTGCCTATCTAACCAGCCGTTACGCGGGGCTGCGTAATTACGGCAAGATATTTGGGGTGATGGCCAGTCTGGTGGCACTGGGTGGTGGTACCGGCCCCATTCTGGCAGGCTGGATTTACGATACCACAGGTACTTATGCGAGCTTTATTTATACGTCGGTAGTGTTTTATCTGATTGCGGCGGTGATGCTGTATACCCTGGGGCCTAAATCTGCTGTCCCTAAACTGCAATGTGCCTGATGAAAATCAATATTACTCCCGGTCCTGATCCATCCTTCCAGCAGCCTGTCAGACTTATGCCCTCAATTTAGCGTTGTCGCAGTAGATTCATCCTGAGTCTGGCAGGTTCCCAGTGCTAAACGATCAAAGGGAGACGATGGCTTGGCCCCTACATTCTGGCTGAGCGTCGAAATGAATGGATGTTGCCAGCTGTTGAGTGCTGTTTCACTATGATCGTTTTGCATCGAACCTTTGCTGGGCGGGTAGTTATAGCCATGGCGGCAGGGCTAGGTCGATCATCCTGTTAGTCAATTTTTATTCGTGAGGTGATATAGATGGCACAGATATTAGTTGCAGACCAGCTGATAGAAGAAGCACAAAAAGCCACAGGGTTGGAAACATTTGATAGCGATAGTTTTCGTGAAGGTTTGGACATCTACCTCAAGGATGTGAATGATGGCCAGCCACCTGAGCAGGCGGTGGCAAGAGTGCGTCAGCATGCAGTGCAGTGTTTGGCCAATCGCCTGAAAATAGCCGATTACCACGAGCAAAACCCCGAGTTGCGGGAGCGTCCAATCGAAAGCCCGATTTTTGTGTTTGGTGTACCCAGAACCGGGACGACCTTGTTAAGCAACCTTTTGGCCACCGATCCCGCGCATCGCTCGCCATTGACCTGGGAAATCGACGATCCGGTTCCGCCCGCTACCACCGATACGTTGCTGACTGACCCAAGAGCACTCGCCCGCCTTGAACAAGAGAGAAAAATGCTTGAGGCGATGCCGGAGATGGGTAAGTACTACCGCAGCTCTGCCATCTACCCGAACGAGTGTGTGTATTACATGGCGCACGACTTTAAAACTCTGATGTTGGAATCCCGCTGCACCACTTATCAGTATCGTGACTGGTTGTTCTCAACCGATATGACCTCTGCTTATGAGTATCACAAAAAGTTTTTGCAAGTATTACAGGCGAATGCGCCGGGCCGCTGGAATTTAAAAATGCCTTCTCACTCGCTGTGGCTGGAGACCTTGCTGGCTGTTTATCCCGATGCACGTTTAGTCTGGACGCATCGTGACCCACTGGCGGCGGTGGGTTCTTTTTGTAGCATTATCTCGCTGTCGCATCAGGGTTTTTCGGGCGGTACGGATCCCAAATGGATTGGTGAGAATTGCATCTGGCAGGCAGAGCAACACGTTAACCGCATCATGAATTTTCGGGATAAATTCGGCGAAGACCGCATTGTTGATGTGCACTATAACGAGTTGATGTCTGATCCCTTGGCGGCCATGAAAAAACTGTACGCTGAGTTGGGTGAGGCGTTTACTGCTGGTGCTGAGGCGGGTATGCAAGCCTGGATTGACGATAATCCGCAGAATAAGTTCGGTAAGCACGAATACAAGCTGGATCAGTATGGCTTAAGCATCAAAGATGTTGAGGCGGTGTTTGAGCGTTATTCCAGTCGTTATGATGTTAAGAGAGAAGGTTAAGTCTTTTCGATTAACATCTGATTTCAAGCGCGAGAAGGCGGTGCTTTGATGTTGCAAAACAGGCTTTCACCGAATTCCCCGCCTTAGGAGCCGTAGTAAAGCATTCCTCACTTGATTCGAAGCGCTCGGCCTCAGAGGATAGACGGGCATTAAGCTGGGAAGCAAAACTCAAGCTTTCTCAGTCGCACTGATAGAAAATTAACTATTTGTAGCTAAAACCCCAGACTCAATCACAGTAACATGAGAGCCTTATAGCGATTGGGCCTCTGTCAGGGTGTCCGGTACAGAAACAAAGAGAATAAATAATAACAACCCAGGGAGATCTCAATGGCTCAGTCCCCATTAGATACATTCAACCTCGATCAAAAAATTGCCGTCGTAACCGGCGGTGCCAGTGGTATAGGGGCGGGTATCGCCAGCTTGCTTGCCGAAGCCGGCGCCACGGTGATTATTGCTGATCTCAACCTAACGCTTGCCAAACAGCAGGCGGAGCAGATAAAACAGGACGGCTATAAAGCAGAGGCATTTGCGCTAAATCTGGCGGAAGAAAAATCCATTACCGACTTCTGTGCCGGAGTCATTTCTCAATTTGGTACCCCCTGGATTCTGGTAAACAATGCAGGGCTACAGGATCGTCAGTTATTGCTGGAGGGCACGGCCGAAGAATGGGATCGAATGAATCATGTGAATGGTCGTGGCCCGTTCCTGATGACCCGCGAGCTAGCCACGGCCATGGTGGCAACGGGTGAAGGCGGTCGTATCGTCAATATCGCCTCTGCGGCGCTGCGGGGTAGCCTGATCAAGGGGTTGGTGGCTTACACCGGCTCCAAGGGCTCGCTGCTGGGCTTGAGTCAGGCCAGTGCCTTTGAGTTGTCAGAGTATGGTATTACCGTCAATACGGTGTTACCGGGGGCAGTGCCAACCCCCGGTTCAATCGGAGCCAAAGGACCAGCCGCGGAAGGGCCAGCCCGGCGTGCTTTACCTCTGGGCATGAGTGAGCCAAAGGATATCGCCGCAGCCGTGCTGTACTTTGCCTCGCCCGGTGCGCGCTATGTGACCAATCAGGTAATTGCTGTGGATGGTGGGTTTTCGGTTAGTTAGCTTATGTCGGAAATGTTGCTCAACATGGCTACCGTTGATACAACCCAGGTCGTGATTAATTGGTTTCGGTATGAACGGTAGCGTATTTTGACAGCAGCCGTCTTGTTAAAAAGCCTATAGGCAGTTGTTGACTAAGCATTAAGAGAGATAGGTGTTTATATGAGTTTCCAACCTAATTCATTGTTACAGGTCGACGCAGAGCTTATTGCCCCGGTGGCAACGGCACAATTAGTTCGCTTTCATTTTGCAGAGCCTATCGATCATACCTCTGCCGAGGACGATAATTATCGGCTGGATCTTTGTCTGACCCCACGCCCGGGCAATGCGCGGGCCTGCTACCCCAACCACTGGAATGCCAGCCGTTTTGAGCGTATCGGCAATCTTTTTCTGTTACCGCCCGGTGAGCCTCTACGTACCCGAAGTGATGGCTGTTGCGAACAATCCTCCATGATCTTTCATATCAACTCTGAAAAAATTCAGGCCCTGTTTGAAGAGGAGCTGCACTGGACTGACCGGCGGCTACTGGCCAGCCTGGATGTTCGCGATGCCAACATCCACAGCCTGATGACGAGACTGGTTCAGGAGGCAAAACAACCGGGCTTTGCCAGTGACATGTTGGTGGAGCTGATTTCTGCCCAGATAGCCATTGAGCTGACCCGTTATTGCACCGGTGCAGATGAGACGGCGGTGCAGGGTGGGTTGGCGGGCTGGCGCTTGCGAGTGATCGAAGAGCGACTTAGAGAGGTGCGTGAAGCGCCGACCTTACAGGAGTTAGCGGATTTATGTCGGCTCTCGGTACGTCAGATGACCCGTGGTTTTCGTGCCAGTAAAGGTTTTTCTATTGGGGATTATGTCGCCGAGAGCCGGGTGGAGCATGCTAAACTGCTATTGGCATCTGACCAAAGCGTTAAGGCGATTGCCTATACGCTGGGCTTTGCCTCGCCATCCAGCTTTTGTTATGCCTTTCGTCGCGCCACCGGGGCGACACCGGGGCAGTATCGCCAGCGTTTGATGAAGCTTCATTAAGCGAAACTGGATTAAGACAATACCGCCGGAACATTATCGAAAAATTCGGTTCTTAAGCAGTAGCTAACTCGATTGATTGTATTTGGAGATGTCCCATGAATGTTTTAAAACACGCCCTGACCTCAACACTTATTTTTTCCTTACTCAGCGCCTGTACCACTGTTAACCCTTATACAGGTCAACAACAGACGAGTAAAGCGGTCACCTATGGTGCGGGCGCGGCAGTGCTGTGCGGCCTGGTGGGTGCGGCTGAAAGCAGCAAGCGTGCGCGTAATGCGGCATTGGGTTGTGGTGCAATCGGTGCTGGTGTTGGTGCCTATATGGATGTCCAGGAGGCAAAACTTCGCCAGCAGTTAGAGGGAACCGGGGTTGGTGTGGTTCGCGAGGGCAATAGTATTCGGCTGGTGATGCCAGGTAGTATCACCTTTGAAACCGATTCCTCGGTATTGCGGGGCAGTTTCTATTCAGTGCTGGAGTCAGTAGGTCTGGTGCTTGGCAAATATTATGACACCACACTTAGGGTGTCAGGGCATACCGACAGCACCGGTAGCGATCAGTATAATCGTGAGCTATCAAGACAGCGTGCCCAGAGTGTTTCAGATTATTTAGCAACACAGGGTGTAGCGCGGGATCGTATGTATGTAGAGGGTGTTGGCGAGGCACAGCCAGCAGCGGATAACAGCACTGCTCAGGGGCGTGCTGCAAATCGCAGGGTAGAATTGTATATATTGCCTAAGTCGTAGCCGATTGTTTTTAAACACGCTTCTCATCTAAGCAATATTTGTTGCGTTTAATCTCGATTTTTAAACGCAGCAAATATGCTCACTGTTAATTTACTCTTTGATTCGATACCTTCCCCCATACTAGCCTAAGATGAAGCGCGCTTTATCAATTGTGAACTGCGATGCCGGTAATCGTCTGGGTGGTTGGCGTGGTTAAACATTGCGCATCCTCAGTTACTAGAAGTAAAGGGTAAAGGGTAAAGGGTAACGGTCGATTAGAGCGGATTGATACCATCACTGACCTCAACTCACAATGGATTGGATGAATGGATAAAACCTTTTTTATAACAGCAGCGGAGCATAGGTTTTTTGCTCAACAGCGAGGGGATAGCCCTAGAGCGGTGTTCCTTCATGGGTTTGGCGGAGATTTATCATTGTGGGATAGTCTCTGGCAAAACCTACCGGCTGATTTTTCCGCCCTGCGATATGACCTGCGCGGTTTTGGTCAATCGCCCTATCAAATGGACGAGCGTTTTAGTCACGCCGACGATTTGCTGGCAATATTGGATCAGCAACAACTTCAGGAGTGCGATATTATCGGAGTTTCTCAGGGTGGGGCAGTTGCTTTAAATTTTGCGCTGAGTCACCCCGAACGGGTGCGTAAATTAGTGTTGATCAGCCCTGGCATGGTGGCCTGGGAGTGGAGCGAAAACTGGCAAAACCTGTGGTCTGCGATTGTCGAGCAAGCCAGAACAGGGCAGATGGACAAAGCCCGCGACCTCTGGTGGCAACATCCGCTCTTTACCTCAACGAGACAAAGTTCAGCAGCGAAGAAGCTGCAAGACAGTATTCGGCGATATTCAGGGGCTGAATGGGTCGCTGATTACCAGCAACATGCTCTGCCCGACATTGAGAGAATACACGGCTTGTCATTGCCAACACTTTTACTGAGCGGTGGCCGGGATATGGACGATTTTCGTCTTATTGCGGATACTCTTGAAGCCAGTGTTGAAGCCATTACCAGAGTCGATTTTCCTAAACAGGGGCACCTACTGAATCTTGAGATTCCACAGCGCTGTGCTCAGGAAATTGTTAAATTTCTGAAAAATAAATAACCGAGATAACAGAATAATCTGTGGTCCAGCTTTTATTAATTAGCTTGTTTTTGGCGGTTCCATACGCAAACGTGATAAAACCATCGTGCGATAGCGTTCAGCTTCAAAGCGAGCCAGCTCCACATCCTGTTGCAGAATAGCATTTAAAATACGTTCGCGACCGGTTTTCCAGTCTGCAATCATATCCTCATCGGAAAATAACAATTCTGGAGACTGAAGCTTGTAGAGTTGCATGGTGACCCGGGCCAGTAGTTCCAGAAAAGGTTTTTGCACGACTTTAAACAGGAGATCCCGTAAATCAGCTTCAAACTGAATACGGTTTTCGGGTTGGTTGCAATGTGGAATCCGGCTAATTAACTCAGCGATAGCCTCTCTCAGACTTTCATCAGTGCTGGCTGCGGCAGTGGGAATAATATCGCAGTCCAGCAAAATCATCATTTCAAAGGCTTCACGATAATTAAAATCATGCACCCGCATATAGGTAGCGAACGCCCGCTCCAGTGCTGAGTTATCGGGGCGAGTGCCATAGTAACCGCCGCCGGGGCCACGCCTGACAGCGAGCATGCCTTCATGTTCCAGAATGCGCGCTGACTGTTGCACGGTGACAATGCCAACACCCAATTGCTCGGCCACTTCATTTAAAGAGCCGATTTGCGTTTCAGGCTCGCAATCAAGAATCAGGTCGCGGAGCCTGGCCGTGGTTTCTTCGACCAGTCGTCGTTTCTGCTGATTATCTTCTTTCACGGTGCAGTTTATTGCCTTTTGGGTGATAAGCCTCACAGGAATCACGCCAGGCATTATCGATTATTGCTAACGTTGTGACCATCACTGATTATTAAATTCTCTTTAACCAGCGGATTGCGGTTGAATGGCTGGCTGATCAGCCTATTATCTATGCTTTACATTCTCGCGGTATTGTTGATTGCCGGGGTTAATTGTCAGGCTTGTGTTAAGACCAAGTTGAGAGAAGATTGCAACTGGCAGAACAAAATAAAAGTAATTATAGGAACAATAATGTTTAACAATAAAAAAGTATTAATCTATGGTGGCGCCAAGGGTATCGGTCGCGCGATTGCAATGGTGTTTGCCAAGCGTGGTGCACAGTTGGCCATCGCTGATATTGATCTGGATGGTGCTGAGGATACGGCATCTACAATTGTTGAAAGTGGCCAATCTGCCTGTGCCATTGCCTGTGATGTCACACTGGATGAATCCGTCGCTGAGGCTGCGTCAGCAGCAGAAGGCACCTTGGGCGATATTGATATTGTGGTCAATAATGTTGGAGTCATTCTTTCCGGTAACCCGGAGGATATTCCCATCACTGAATGGCAGCGCATTTTAAATCTTAATTTGTTTCCCGTGCTGCGCAGCAATGACGTGTTCCTGAAAAAAATGATGGCCCGGGGAAGTGGCCACATCGTCAATACGGCCTCCTTGGCCGGTATGTTTCCCTATGCAATGAATCGCGCGCCCTATGCGGCATCCAAGGCAGCGGTGATTTCTCTCACCGAGCAGCTGGCGCTTTACCTGATTCCAAAAGGCGTTAAGGTCAGCTGTTTTTGTCCCGGCCCAGTGATGACCAATGTAATGGACGGAATGAAAAACTGGTCCGAGAATTTAGTGATGTGCGGTCCGGGTGCTGATCTTAGTTTGCTGACAGCGGAACAGTCTGCAGAGATACTAGCTGATGGCATGGAGGCGGGGAAAATTATCATTCCTACCCATGAAGCACTCTGGGGTATTTTGAAAGATTTTTCCCAATCGCCCGATCAATTTATTCAACGTAAAAGTGATGAGTTTGCCCGAGGAGAAATGGGTTTGCCTGGTAGAAAGTGATGGTAATTACCACTTCATTTTCGGTTTCCCACTCTCATCCCCAATGTTCAGCTATCACCTTGAGGCCTAAGCGCCTTCGGCGTATGGTGGTATCTTGATTAGCTATTAAAGGAGGTAATATGACGATGCATGAGATCAACCCCAAGCCCGGGGCCGAATTTACCACTGCGGCTACTGAGGGAAGCATGGTTAGCATTGATGCCAAAGATGGGTTTATAACGGATACTTATTTTGTAAAACCGGATCGTAAAACCACAGCCGGTATTATTTGCGTCATGGAGGCTTTTGGCCTCAATGATTCCATAAAAGCCATAGCGGATGATTATGCCGCACAGGGGTATGCCGTAGTGGCTCCCGCTCTCTATGATCGCATCGAGCGGGGTTTGATTTTGGATTACGATACCGAATTGCCCCGTGCTATTGACGTGATGAATAAAAATGGTTTTGATAATCCGTTGCACGATGTCGCTGGCTGTGTAGATTTTCTTCGTGAACAAGGGGTAGAGAAAATCGGTATCGTGGGTTATTGTTACGGTGGCACAGTAAGCTGGTTAGCCGCCAGCCGAAATCCAGCCATTGATGCGGCCAGTTGTTATTACGGCTCAGCTATCCCGTCTTTTCCAAGAGATCAACCCAAGTGCCCAACGATTTGTCACTGGGGCAAAACCGACCCCACAACGCCTGAGAATAAGGTCGCCCCTGTTGCTGAAAACAATCCTGAAGTGATAATGCATTGGTACGAAGCAGGGCACGGTTTTAATTCAGCGGAGCGAGACAGTTTTGAGACTGAGTCGGCGACATTGGCTCGTGAGCGCACGCTTGAACTTTTTAAGCAACATTTGATGTAATAAGTAATGACTGTTGAGGAAAAGGGGAGTCAGTCTTTACTGAGTTGGGGCAAACTCTTTCCCTTTGAACAGTGTGCAATAACGATAATGAATAATGAGTTGTAACCATGCTGGAAAATTCTGAGGCTCTAGCCATACCGGTTCCCGAATTGCGTTTTATGATTGAAGTAGCGCTGGACCTAGAGCCAGCCCAACATATTGCTGCTAAAACTGGGGTTGAGCGAAAAATCACACCTATTCATGGCGGTAGTTTTCGAGCTGCCATAGAGGAGGGCGAACTGATCGAGGGTAGGGTGTTACCCGGTGGGGGTGAGTGGTCATTGGTACGGGCGGATGGCTGTACTGAGATTGATGCGCGGTTTAGTTTGCAGCTTCCCAATGGAGGGGCGATCTATGTGCAGGACAAGGGGCGGTATTTTGCTCATCCAGAGGTTATGGCTGCACTGGCGAAGGGGGAGAATGTCGACCCCAGCCAGTATTATTTTCGCACCACCACCACCTTTGAAACCGATTCGCCGCGCTGGTCCTGGTTGAATAAAATCGTTGCCGTGGGGGCAGGGGCCAAGCAGGGCAGTACGGTTAAGATGAACTTTTATCGAGTTGTTTAATGAGTCTATCAAGCGTGACTATTCTTGCTGTCGACGGTCTCATCATTAAACACCACTTCTGTCTGCAGCATCGGGAATATCATTACATGCTTAAAAGACTACATCTGAAAGAATAATAAAATTGAGGTTTTTATGTCCAGAGTATTTGTCATAACGGGTTCAGGTTCTGGCCTGGGAAAAACTTTCGCACAGCGCTTTGCTAGCGATGGCGATAATGTGGTGTTGCTGGGTCGTACCCTGGCAAAAATCGAAGCAGTAGCTGCCGAGATTGGCGACAGCGCGACGGCCATCGCCTGCGACGTCCAGTCGCCAGATTCCGTGCGTGAAGCCTTTACTATCATTGCAGAAAAATTCCCCGGTATCGATGTGTTAATCAATAACGCCGCTTCAGTACCCCATGCCATGCTGAATGAATCAACTGATGAAGAGATTATCAATGCCTTCAGCACCAACTGTATGGGCACGATATTCTGCTCCCGTGCCGCCGTACCACTCATGAAAAACGGCAGCCATATCATCAATATCAGCAGCGGGGCAGTGGATAGTAAATACCCGGGTATGTCAGTGTATGCGGCATCCAAAGCGGGTATGGAGGTATTCTCCGAAGCCATGTTTACAGAGCTACAGCCATTAGGGATTAAGGTGACTGCCTTGCGTTGCGGCCAAATGGTGGAGGATAAAAATACCTGGATGAACGACCCGGAAATCAAGAAGATGATTCAAAAGGCGATTGATAATGGCCTTGATCCGCTTAGTCGCCCCAGCTCAAACTTTGCATCCGTGGCAGAGGTGGTTCGCAACCTCATCGACATGCCAGCGGACCTTAGCTCGCCCATTATTTCGCTTAAGCCGCGCAAGGAATAACACTTTAGTCAGAAATCCTTCGAACTGCTGAGAGGGAGTATGGGGTGGTGAAGACAGACGTAGTCTCATAGTGTCTCTTTTAACGATGCCTCTCAATACCAATACCAATATCAGTACAGCCAGCATTTTCTAATTGTCCACCTCTATAAAATAACTCATACTGCGGATGAGTACGGGTAATAAAATTGCCTCCCGGTGAGGACCCCCGGCTTCCTTTGCGCTTAAGGTAGTAATCAACTGGCGGAAATACCGATTAAACGCCACAAGATAATAACCGAGACAAAACACTATGAGCCGATCACAGCTATTATCCATCGCCATATTACTCATCTTTGCTAATTTGGTTGGCTGCGCCATTCAGCCCTCTTCGCAGCCAGCCTCGGAAACGTATTCCCATACGCCCTACCAGCAGCAGGGTGACATCGTTGATAAAGTAGTGATCAACAAACCCTTCGAACAAACCTGGAACGACTTAGTGAGAAACCTGGCGGAGAATTTTTTCAGCATCGACCAAATAGACAAAGAATCCCGCTTTATCAGTATTAACGCCAGTCAGGATGCCGGCGGTATCGGTCGCAATCAAGATTGGTGGTTGAATTACGCCAGTTGTGGCACCTCGGAACGTAAAATTATATTTGAAGGAAACGAACAAACGTTCACCTACGCGACTATCGGCAGTGAACCTTACTCAACTGCCTTCAGCAATACTTACCATTATTGGGACGAAGTAAGACCAAGAGTAGACGCGGAAATCAAAATGAATATCTATCTCTCCCCGATCGATGCGACCCATACTGAAATGAGTGTAAATGCCCGCTATAAATTCGTACGCTACTTGAATGGTAAACGCTACACTCGCCGTAACTCCGGCCAATACTTGTTTGAATCCAACATAGTTGATAACCGGGGCACATTGATAACATTCACCTCACAAAACCCTGGTCAGCATCCTTCCGCCGTGATTCCACCTATCATGTGTTATTCATCTGGCGAGTTTGAGAATGCAGTAATTAAATTGGCGCAATAACCTTCTCCCTTCAAAGCCATAGGAGTAGAGTTTCGGCTGAGTGGGGGAGGGATAAAGTCACTGTTCCCGGTATTTACCAGCGGTAATAAATTCACCAAAGCTTTCGCACCAGACGACAACCGTATTGAATGCAGACAGGTCAATCTCCGGGCCTACCGCCACGATAAAGTTATCGAAGGTATCCACATTACCAACACGTACCATAGAGGGTTTTAAACGCTCGAACTCCGCCTCAGTTTCAATAAAAGCTGGTGACAGGTAAAGTTTATAGTCAGGGCCTGGGGCCAATTTACCCGTAAAAGCTATAGCTTCTTTACTAATCGATACCTGTCCTTCACCCCAATGAAAGGCATCACTGCCCTTAAGGTCTCGCACTAACTGAGCAGTAAAGAGCGTGTTTGAGGATAACGCGCTGATTTCATTCTCGCTCGGGGCGGGAGGTGCGGTAAGTATGGGCAATGTATAAAACCCAGCGACAAAGCCCAATGCAGCTGCAGCACTATGGGTAAATAAAAGGATAGCCAGTGTTTGTTTTTTTATCATTTATAGGTTCTTATGCTTTGTGCTTAAAAACCATATCCGGTCAGTCCTAATACGCCTAGAATAATTAAGTAGGTCGCAACGATATAGTTGAGAAGCTTGGGGAATATTAAGATACCGATTCCAGCAGCGAGTGAAATTAGGGGAGCAAGTTCAATATGTAGTGTCATGGGATTAGTCTCTATTGAGTGGGTTGTTGGCAGATATAGCCAGTTAAATGTTTATCGCTTAAACCACGTATCAATTTCTTTTGGATTCTTTTTAACAAACAAAAATATAAAGAAGCCAACCAGCAAGTAGAAACCGGTCAAAATAGCAGCGCCAATGATGGTGTCAGTATATTGAAACGCGTCTTGCAGGTATATAGAAGCTGTCCCGACGATTACGAAAACAAGAAACATAGACCAAAAAGCTCTTTTTTGGTTTTCACTCATCGCTAATCCCTCAAGGTGATTGTGGAAAGAATCGCCACTGTTAAGCCTGTCAGTTGTCAGTTCGTAGATATTATCAATATCGGTGATTTTCTTTTCGGGCGCAGATATCCAGATCTAAGACTCTATGAAAATTAACATATTAAGCAGGAGTAGTTGCGCTGCCCCGTTAGGTTAATTTTTCAGGCGCTTTCTGGACTATTAGGTACAGGTGCAACTGGGGCCAGTCATCATTTTCTAAATGGCGGCAAATGCACCCAAATTTTTCCATTAATTTTAGTATTTTAGGTATGCCCAAAACGGCGTGGTATAGCTCTTGCCCAAGAAAGTTGTTGCTAGAAGTTCCTGGTTCATCGACTGCTCCGCTAGTAAATATAAAAACCCCGCCAGGCGTTAGCGCATTGCATAGCTTTTGGAGAATCGCTTCCTGTTGTTCCAAAGGAATATGCCATATGCTATCCCAGGCTGAAATGAAGTCATATTTTTGAGTAAACTTCCACTCACATACATTGGCGTGATGGAAGGTCACTTCTTTATGCCGTTTTTTTGCAAGATTTAGCATTTCAAGTGAAAGATCTAAACCCTCAACAGAAAACCCATGCTCTAGCATTAAATCAATTATTCGGCCACTGCTACCGCAGCCTATATCAATTGCTCTGCCGGATGATCTTGAGTATTTCAAAGCTCTCTTGTGCTGTTCTATTCCATTAGCTCGGTAAAAATTGGGGCCATCCCAGTGGTGAGCGATTTTATTGTAATTATTGGCCTGGTCGATAGGGTTCATTATATTTCCTAAAAATGTAATAGCGTGGGCTCTGTCACCCAATTACTGGTTTTCAGTTTTTCTATGACATGTAAATAGTTACTGTAAGCACGCCAAACATAAATACAACAAGGCCAACGGCAATAACATGAGAGTTTTTTGTACTTGGCTCAGGGTAGTGTCCCAGGGTAAAGAGCTTTAATGTTAGCCAGCCCAAACCCCAACAAAAACTTTGGATAAATATTTCCATTACTAGCCAGGAAAAAAATCTAAAGATGCCTCCGGCGGCAGCTTCTTCTATTGGCATATTGATTTCTCTATGTGAACGTTAGCGTCTTTATAACCAATGGCCTATCCAAAGGTTTGGTTGTCCAGCCGCGAAGTAGTGGGGTAGCCAAGCTTCAGGTGTGTCACCTTTTTTTACCCCAGTATGCTGTGGCTTACGCAGTTGCATTTGTTATGTGTTGGTACTACAAGTGGCGGGCTTGATAGAGTGAAAACTTCAACCCCCATTGTTGAGTGCGGCTATGGCTTGTTAATTATTTTCGGTTTCTTTAGCTGGGTAGCCGAAAAATTGTGTTCCGCTATCTCCGTTCTTTTTACGAAGGTATAGGAATCGTGTATAAAGAATAAACAATACAAGAGGCCCGGCAAAACAACCGGCTACAAACATTGCCATTTGGGATAACTGTGAATACCCAAGCTCCATAGCCCATTTTGCGCTGATAACACCAAAAAGAAACGCTACTGATGCTGTAGTTAATGTTATATCCATATTTTGACCTTATTTTGAATTGGTTAATTTGTGTTTAAAAACTCTCGATTCAAATGTTTTTCCATTTTCTTTCATGGTCTTTCATTCGCCTCTGCACATACGCCCGCAAAAGCGGGAAATTTATAGCGGCAGCGGAAAATTACTCAGCTACTTGCGATTGTGTACGCCCAGCATGCGGATGAACTAATGAGGTGAAGGTCCTCTGTAGGAAGGTCACCATCCTTAGCGATTTATGATCGTTATTAGATGATAACTACTAGCGAATAGCAAGAGCAAACCCGTCAGGGGACGTCTGAAGGAGCCGGAGCGAAGCGGAGACCCCGCACGAAGGTGCGAGTGGCCAACGGGAATGTTAACCCGAACGCAAAACTGCGAGCAGATGAAATGCTGATAGTGTCTCTGGAAGGAATGATGAAGATGTTTAAGCAGAAGTCGGCAGACGGTATAGTAGCCAAATGTCCATCGCTATGGTTGGGATAGCATGCCCCGGCATTAGCGTAGTGGGTACAGGGTGTTGTAGGGGCTGGGGGGTTAGAAATCCCCGGTTAACCGATTAGCGTTTTTTTGTAAGTTTACGGATCTTTTCACGACTAATACTTAAAACGTAGTAATAAAAGAAGTCATGAAGCCATAATTTAGGATATTGAATGCCTCCCGAGTTTGAGCAACTAATTAAAGACCAGTGTGGCCGTATCCGTGCGATAGCTAAGCGGTATGCAGATGAGGGAAATGAGGAGGACCTTTATCAAGAGATTCTCGAGCAACTGTGGCGCAGTTTTGGTAATTTTCGAGGCAAATCCAAGCCGGAAACGTGGATTTATCGAGTGGGTTTTAATACAGCAATAACTCGTTTACGTAAAGTCATCAAGCAACGTGAAGGTGAACAAAAGTTAAAGAGCCTAATGCAGCCAAATTTATCGGCTGGTGGCCGTTGTCAAGCGGAAATATTGGAAGATTTCATGGCTTCGCTTAATGATATAGACGCTTCAGTTTTAATGATGTATCTCGATGGGTTAAGTGGGCAAGAAATAGCTGAAGTACTGGGTATCCAGCTAAATGCTATTCAAGTTCGTATTAGCCGTTTAAAAAAGGCTTTTACAGACCGTTATATGGAGGTTTAGTTATGCAATTAGATGATTTGAAAAACACATGGGAGAAGGAAATAACAATGAAAAAAGGCCTTGTTGATTTTGAACATATCCGTCGTCGAGTAGATGAATTTGATCGTCGAGCCAAAGTCACTTGGGTCATTGAGTTGTTCGCTTGCGCTGGGATTATAATTGTTTTGGGTGTGATTTGGTTAGTCTGGTTGCCCACTGAAGAGCTTCATCCCCTGTTTCACTTAGGGATGCTTGCTATGATCGTAAGCTGTGTTTTTGTTATCTGGAAAATTATTTCGGGGCGAAGAGTATTAACAACTGACGACTGGACGCTATCAGCCAAACTTTATATTCAAATAGAAAAACGGGAAAACGAAGCCAAACTTTTAAATAGCGTGGCCTACTGGTATCTCACCCCATTGTTTATTGCGGTTATATTAGCTTCCTACGGTGGGTATGTTCAGCGCACTGGAAGTTATCTTCCCGATATCAGCATCTGGATTTATTGGGCAATATGTTTGGCTTTATATATCGGGATATACTTCCTTAATCGGCACGCTGTCAAAACTAAAGTACAACCCGTATTGGAACAACTTTACATGCTAAGGCGCGAGCTGGAAAGCTAGCGCCAAGCGAAGCAGCGACAATGTCGTCCGCGTACACTTTTTTTATAGCAAAACTATTCGAATACTGCCTATTCATTCAAAATCTTCCTTATCAACGAACCAGCCTTTTACTACCCCGCTTCTTGATGGCCAAAGGACAAGGTTTTTTGTACCAGAATATGACACGTTCGCCTGCGACGGCCTGAATAAATCCCTCCTACACTTCCTATAGGCTAAAACCAAGAGGCAAATATGAAAACTAACATGAGTATTGTAATCTTTTGCGTCACGTTCCTAATATTGACAATGTTCAGCGGCTTATATGCCGCTGAACCTGAGTCTCTCACCTCCAGTATAGAGCCGGTGATTTCTATCACTGGACCGGCACTAAGATCATCAGATCTTGATCGCTCAATCAGGTTTTACAGCGAAGGTCTGGGTATGAATGCGTATACTTTCGATGCCAGGAGTAATATCGAGGTGGCAGTTAGCGCTCCCAATGATTCGGCCCCACCAATCATCATGTTATTCAAGAGTAAGGATCCCGCAAACTCTCCCCCGATTGAAATCGGTAATGGATTCGGTCGGATCATTCTGGGTGTAAATGATGCGGTGGCCCTCGCAGCAAAGCTAACAGCCGCCGGCTATACTCCGAGCGAAGTACGGGTCATAACGGGGTATGGGAAAATTTTCTCCGTAAAGGATCCGGACGGATACAGCTTCGAAATTACCGAACGTAGTGGCATCAGGCAAAAAAAATAGCTCTAAACATCATAGTCTTTATTTGTGTGGGCAATAACCCGCCTACAACAGTTAGGCGGTGTTGGCCCTATGGTGGCGCCATTATCGCAACCGTCGGTAACAGCGAGCAATGCACGAAGGGTAGAAAAATGGCGGCATCAATTGGCCAAACACCAAAGCAGTTCAGCTCAGGCGGTCAGGATCGCCTGCTGGGTATCAGCAAGCGCGGAGACTCATAGGTGTCTAATTTATGAGGGGAAGTCTCCAGCTTGCTGGGCTGCTTTTCGTGGTGCAATTTGTTATAAGTTGTACTCATTGGTAATACGCGTTTTTTCGCTTGTTAATTTTATAAAGTTATACCCGCCCCATAACATTATGCTTACACCGACCGCCAGCATGACATTGACGACAGTTGCATTATTTAAGATCGGATGAAATGCATCGCCGTTCGCTGCGAACTTAGCATATAACCCTAAGCCTACCAAGATACTGCCAGGAGCATCCATAAGACCTTGGATAGTGATTTTCTTTTCAATTTCTTTTATGCGTTCTTCCGGTTTCATTTATTTCTTCCTTGTGAACTGAGATCTAAGGACTTATGAAAGTATGTTATTGAGGGCAGTGTCCTCAAAATAAGTACTATCAGGAATCCCTTCTAAAATATTAAACGGGTACGTAATATGATCAGTTTCTTACTGATTTATATGGCAAAGTCACTTTATCATTTTTTTCTTATCCAATTAAAGGGGAACGATTTTTGTCAGCTCAGACCGCGATTTTCTATTAAAGAGGCATGCAATGCTATCAAGGCCTCAACAGTAGTTTTAACTATCGGGCCTTAACCCTTACTCCATCCCGCAAGCTATTATCCGGGTGTTGTATCACCTGTTCACCCTCAGTAACCCCTTCAAGTATTTGTGAATACAGTCCATTGCGTTTACCCAGTTTAACCATGCGTAACTCAGCATAGCCATCATTGGCTACAAACAATGACCATTCATCGTTGATGCGAAACAGGCTGGCATTGGGTACTTGACGCACATCATTTCCTTGCCAGAGGATAAAATTGGCTTCGACGCGATAGCCATCACCGAGGTTTTTCCATTGTTCAGCATTGGAGCTGATATCGACAATCACCCATACGCGTTGCTCCTCGACGCCCAGTGCTGAGATTTCGGTAAAGCCCACCGGTTCGACTAAGCGCACGGTGCCTTGTAGGGTTTCCCCGCCCCAGCGGTTGAGTTCGACGGGTGTTTGCGGGGCGATTTGTACGGCATCAAAGCTTAAAACATCGACGGCGACTTCCAGTGCGGCCGGGTCGCCCAGTTCGAGCAGGGGCGTGCCGGCGTTTATCACACCTTCGCTTTCACGTAAGACCTTTAGTACGCGGCCGCTAACGGGCGCGGTGATGGGAACGCGCTCTTTTAATACGCCTTCGGCATTATCCGCCGCTGAGTATTTCAGTTGGGTGCTGGCGGCATCAACGTCGTAACGTGCGACATCGACGGCAAACTGGGCCGAACGCAACAGGGCTTTGGCGCGGTGATCGGCGGCGCGGGCGAGGCTGAGTTCATCCTCGGAGATTGCACGGTTTTTGCTGAGTTGTAATTTACGCTGATACTCCGTGGCAAAATGCTCGGCGTCGGCACGGGCGGCGGCCACCTGTTCTTCTGCACCCATCAGTGCTGACTGTGCCGCGGCGATTCTGGCTTCGGCTTCTGCGCGACTGCGTGGGTCCAGCACATTGGAGCGCAGGGGTTCCAGTTCGGTGAGTAATTCGGATTGTTTGATTAAATCACCTACCTTCCAGTGGATTCGACGCACAAAGCCCGACACCGGGGACGATACCAGATAGCGGTCTTTTAAGCGTGTGATGCCTTCCTCTTCAATGGTAACGCGTAGCGGGGCTTTTGAGACCGTAGCGGTTTCCACCAATACCGGTTGCGGGCGCAGGCCTAAAAATAACAGGAGTACAATCAGTGCTGAAACCAGGCCGATAATCAGTGTGCGTTTTGAAATCATGCTTTCTCTTGATGGCATAGCGATTCCTAATTAACCTTTAAAACTGTTTTGAAAAGTTATTCCGGTGTTTGTGGCATGCATCCAAATGAATCTACTAACCAGACATTTGCTGGATACCCGCCTTCGCGGGTATGACGCGGGGGAAAATCATTCCCGTGTCTTT
The DNA here is from genome assembly GCA_965661375.1 of Oceanicoccus sp. Classification (GTDB taxonomy): domain Bacteria; phylum Pseudomonadota; class Gammaproteobacteria; order Pseudomonadales; family Dasaniaceae; genus Oceanicoccus. The sequence continues at coordinate 44,962 of CBFIDJ010000012.1, forward strand.
AGCACTTCCACCAAGTCCAGGCTACGCAGGCGATGCCACACCAATAGACCGGAGATCATAGCGGATGCTATTACAACCAGTGCAGAAAAGGCATAGGTAAAAGGTGTGAGCACCAGCGGTACACGAAACAGATCCGATTTCATATTGAAACTCATAAACTCACAGAGCCAGGTGCCGAGGATAAAACCCACGGGTAAGCTCAGCAGAGTCAGCAGGCTTAATTCGCCGAGCAATACATAGGCTACTTCTCCCTGGGTATAACCCAGCACTCGCATACTGGCCAACTCCCGACCGCGTTCGGCCAGGGCGATACGCACGGTGTTATAGACCACGCCAAAGGCGATCACGCCGCCCAGTACCGCATTGATAAAGGTAAAGGTCAGCAGCACCTGCTTTAAGGTGTTATGAAAACTTTCTATGACTGTCTGGCGAATATTAATGCCTGCGACGGCGGGCATTTCTTTGAGTCGTTGGTAAACTGTGTCGGCCATGGTCGGGTCAATGGTTAGCAGGGCAGTGTTGACCGCGTCGCCTTCGCCCATCAGGCGGTTAGTATTGTCCAGCCGCATATAACTGCCTACGCCGAGGTACTGCTGTGATAATTCGGTCACCACTACAGGTACACTGCGCTGCTGTCCTTCGAGGCTTTCGACGGTGACAATATCCCCGGCTTTAAAGCCCAGTTTCTGGCCGAGGTGCTCCACTACCATTAAACCGTTTTCCGGCATTTCAATGTTTTTCAGTTCGGTGGTCAGCACTTTTTGTAGTTTTGAATCCGCCGGAATACCCTGCAGACTGGTGCGAAAACTGCGATGTTCAAAATGCAGTTTGATCGGTACTTTGCGTAGTCCTTCGACATATTCGACGCCGGGGATAGCGCGCAAGGTTGACAGCGCCTTGGTGGCTACCGGCTCATAAAGGGTGACTTCAATATCCTGTTTTTGTGCCAGGTTAAATTGCACATGCATCATCAGCTTGACGGCGTCGGTCTGGAAATTACCCACCATCATAATCGCTCCCGCCAGTGACAGGCCGATAATCGACAGCCCGGTTTTAAAGGGCTTTTTTTGCATATGGCGTACGATCATTTTGCTGGGTTGCGACAGCCAGCGCTGTACGCCTAAAGCCTCCAGCCAGGAACGACCGTAGTGCTCCGGCGGCTCAGGGCGCATGGCTTCGGCGGGCGGTAGTAAGGAGGCCGCGCGTACCGCGCGCCAGCTGCCTAACAGGGTGGCTGAGGCGGTGACCAGTCCAACCCCGATAAATACGGCGGGCTTAACGACATATAGCAATACGGGAAAGCGATAATACTGGGTATAGGTCTGGGTCATTAATTCGCCGAGATACATGCCCAGAGCAAAACCGCCGAGTATACCCAGTGCGGCAATCGACAAAACCAGTTGTGTGTAATGAACGCCGATTTGCCAGTTGCTGTACCCAAAGGCTTTCAGAATGGCGATGATATCGCGCTGGGTATTGACCAGCCGGCTGATTACCACATTTAACAGAAACACCGCTACGGCTAAAAAGATCGCCGGGAATAAATAGGCCATGGTTTTGAGTTGGGCAAATTCTTCCTTGAGAAACATATTGGAAAACTGGTCATCACGATCATAGGCACCGCGCCCGCCATAGCGGCGCAGTAATAGATCCAGCCGTTCGATCACTGCTTCGGCGCCAGCGCCGGGTTGTAACTGAATCACCACATCATTAAAAGCGCCATCCATATCGTAGGCAGTGGCGAGCGGGCGGTTGGCCATCCATAGCACACCAAAGCGTTCATAGTCGGGAAATACCGCGCCGGGAGCTATCTGGTAGATATATTCCGGTGAGAGGGCCACGCCCACGATACTCATCTCGCGGCGGCGGCCATTGATGATAGCGACGATGACGTCGCCTTCTTTAAGCTGTTGTGCCTCGGCAAAGGCGTCACTGATTAATACCTCATTATCGCGGCGATGGTCGGGCAGTCGCCCTGATACCATATGCAGCCGGTTAACGCGTGGCTGACGGCCATCGGGAATGGAGGTGAGCAGGCCCGTGACCGGGTCGCTAAAGCCGGGTACTTCCAGATTAACCTGCGCGACCACGCGCGTTTCTGCCACCGCCACGCCAGGAATATCATTGATGGCGCGAATCAGAGAATTTGGTGCGCGCTTTAGTCTGGCGAAGACATGACCAAAATTATTCTCCCGGTAGTAGGTGTCACGGGTGTTGAGCAGTGAGTCGTAGGTAGACAGGCTCATCACGCACACCCCAACACCGCCAATGATGACCAGCATAATCGCCAATACCTGACCGCGCATATGCCACAACTCGCGCCAGAGTTTTTTCTGCAGAGTAGGGTGGAAGGTATCGGGGAGAAAGCTTCCGGAGTTTGCCATTACCAGACAATCTCCTCGGGTGACTTGATGATGGTGTTGGTTTTGATATCACTGATGCGGCCATCGGTAAGATAGATCACCCGGTCCGCCATTTCGGCAATGCCCGCATTATGGGTGATGATGGCGACGGTGGTGTCCATTTCCTGATTCACCCGTCGCAGGGCCTCCAGCACCACAATGCCTGTGGTGGAGTCCAGAGCGCCGGTGGGCTCGTCGCAAAGCAATACCTCGGGTCGTTTAGCTATAGCGCGGGCAATCGCTACCCGCTGCTGCTGGCCGCCGGATAACTGCGCCGGAAAGTGATGGATGCGATCACCCAGCCCGACTATCTCCAGCGCCTCTTTAGGCTGCATGGGGTTGTCGGCAATCTCCGTGACTACCGCGACGTTTTCTTCTGCGGTGAGACTGGGAATCAGATTGTAGAACTGGAACACAAAGCCGACATGGTGGCGGCGATATTCGGTGAGTTCTTTTTCGCTGGCGCGGGTCAGGTCTTTGCCACAATAACTCACCATGCCCTCGGTGGCCGTATCCAGGCCGCCGAGAATATTTAGTAGGGTAGATTTGCCGGAGCCAGAGGCGCCCAGCATCACGACAAATTCTCCACGATATAAATCCAGGTCCACACCGCGCAGGGCGTGAACCTGAACCTCTCCCATATCGTAAACCTTGGTCACACCCTGGGCATGGAATACCACATCGCTTGTGTCGGCTTGCATAAAACCCGCTTGTCCTTGACGAGTTGATCAAGTGGATAAGCTTACTGTAATGGTTTCCACTTGGGTATGCGTAGATATAAATCAATCAAGATGAGTTTTGAAGAGGTTTTAGAGCTTGAACCAGTCGGGCTGCTCCCGTTTTGTCCATCTGGCAAAGCGGGATTTTTCAGCAAGATAAAACTGTCGGTAGGCCAGTATGGCATTGTTTTTAATCTTGTATTGATCGGGCATTGCCTGTGCGAAGGGCGTCAAACCCATAGCGGGATAATGAATATCATTGATAGCGGTTAGTGTGGAGATGGATTTGTGATCCTGCAGTTTTTCGTAGCGGTATTTGTATTCATCGTTGAGTGCGAGGGTGAGATTGCGCAGCCAGAGAAAATTATCGTAGGATTCTTCAACCCATAATACGCAGGGGTGCTTGATATGGGTGGATTTATAGGGTGTTGTAAACCCTTTTTTGTTAAGCGCAGTACACATTAGTTGTACACTTTCCAGAATCATCTTCACCACATGCTGGTCGCAATGATATTGGGCGCATTGTTTTATGTTGTCGTCTAATACAAAAATATTCATGGAGTTTGACTAACGCTGAGCCGAATGAGTAACACAGAACCTAATAAATTAAGCTAAGTTGAATACATATAATCCTATGTATACGCATTAACCGAACTTTAGGATGTCTTCGATGTGTTGGTGCTCTCAGATAGAAACAGCATTACGGCGTACAGGATTTGTCATTGCCCCCCTTTGTTGTGTACTGTTATGTTTTGCTCCCCTTGCGATTCACATTATTTTTTTGGATGGAGTTCGATGCGATATTTTCTACGATGCTCATTGATAACGGTGCTGTTGCTGCCGTTGTCACTAGTGGCTGATGACCGCCCCCTGCTGCGTGCGGTGACAGATCCCAGTTTTGTGCCTTTTGAAATGCTGGACAGGGAGTCTGGTGAAATGATCGGTTTTGATATGGATATTTTGCGGGAAGTGGCGAAACGCGCCGGCTTTGATTATAAACTGCAAACCATGAGTTTTAACGGCATCATTCCGGCGCTACAGACTGGCAGCGTCGATATTGCTCTGGCGGGTATTACCATCACCGACAAGCGCGAGAAAATAGTCGATTTTTCCGACCCCTATTATGACTCGGGTCTGCGTCTGTTAGTGCCGGCAACGGACGACAACATCAGCTCTGTCAACGGCCTCAGGGGGAAGCGGGTGGCGTGCAAAATTGGCAGTACCAGTTACGATTACCTGCAGCAGCAATTGGGTAAGAGCGCCGAGATTGTGCCCTATCCAGACAGTGCCGATATGTATATGGCGCTGATGTCAGGCAGCGTAGATGCTGTGTTCTATGATGCGCCCAATGTCGGCTATTTTGCTAAAACCCGTGGTCAAGGGCGGGTGAAGGTTGTTGGACCTCTATACGAGGGCCAGCAGTACGGTATTGTGTTGGTTGAGGGGAGCGAGTGGCGTGACGAGGTGAATACCGCTCTTGCCGCGATGCGCAAGGACGGCCGCTATGGAGAGATATACCGCAAGTGGTTCGGAGAGGAGCCTAAGTGAATCCTGAAGGAAAGTGGTGAATAGTTTTCAATTTGACTGGCAGGCAGCCTTTGACTCCCTGCCATACCTGCTTGAAGGGATTCCCTGGACGTTGGCGATTTCTTTTACTGGGCTGCTGATTGGCTTTTTTATTGGCATCGCCTTTGGTCTGCTCAGCCTTAACGCTTCAAGATTATTGCGCTGGCCTGCAGTGGCCTATATCGAGGTGTTTAGAGGTACCCCGGTACTGGTGCAGGTGTTGTTTATCTTCTATGGACTGCCGCAGTTACTCGGTGGTCCCATCGATGCCATTACTGCTGCGATTGCTGCTATTGCCCTTAACGCGGGCGCCTATATTTCTGAAATTGTGCGCGGTGGTGTACAGTCAATTGATAAGGGGCAGACCGAAGCGGGGCTCTCATTGGGGCTAACTCGTCGGCAGACCTTTTATTATGTGGTTTGGCCCCAAGCCCTCAGGCGAATGATTCCGTCATTAGGCAATCAGGCCATTGTCAGCATCAAGGATACTTCACTCTTTTCCGTTATCGGCGTTGGTGAGTTGGTGCGACAGGGGCAAATTTATATTGCCTCTACGTTTACCGCACTGGAGGTTTACTCCATGGTAGCGCTGCTCTATTTGACGATCACGCTTAGTTTGTCGCTGCTATTGCGCTGGTTTGAATCGCGCGGCACGGTTGGAGCGTTATAGTGGCAAAGCTGGTAGAGAAGAAGCTGGTGGAGATAAAAGGCGTCGGTAAATACTTTGGTAAGCATCGAGTGCTCCACGGTATTGATCTTGATGTTGAGCGCGGCGAAGTGGTGGTGATTCTCGGGGCCAGTGGTTCGGGCAAATCCACCTTGATTCGCTGCCTCAATGGATTGGAGAATTTCCAGCAGGGCGAAATCTGCATCGACGGCCACCAATTGCTAGCAGGTGCCAACAATGCCGCTGCGCTTAAGGGGATTCGACGCGGGACAGGGATGGTGTTCCAGCAATTTAATTTATTTCCCCATCGCACAGTGCTGGAGAACATTACGCTGGCTCCCCTCAAGGTGCGTGGCGAAAACGGTGAAGCCGCTAAAGCGCAGGCAATGGGGTTGCTGGAACGAGTAGACATTGCCGATCAGGCGCACAAGTACCCGTCACAGCTTTCAGGTGGACAGCAGCAGCGAGTAGCCATCGCTCGTGCGCTGGCAATGGCGCCGCAACTGATGTTATTCGATGAGCCGACCTCGGCATTGGATCCGGAAATGATCGGCGAAGTGCTCGATGTCATGCGAGAGTTGGCTGATGAGGGGATGACCATGTTGGTGGTCACACACGAGATCGGCTTTGCCCGTGAGGTGGCTGACAGAATTGTGTACCTTGATGAAGGGGCAATTCTCGAGCAGGGTGAACCAAAGACCCTGCTGGATGATCCGCAGCAGTCGCGCACGAAAGAGTTTCTTTCTCGAGTGTTACGACATTAGCATTTTTTACAGATGTCAAAACTTCGAAAGAGGGTATGAGGCGGGCCGATCCGCTAGGTGTGATAGATTCGAATCGGTCGAAGATAAACAATAACTCGCCTGTTTTCCAAGTCGCTATCATTGGGTTCGACTTCGCCGTACCATTTATCTAATCCTGTGTGCCTGTAGGTTAAATCGTTTAAATGTTCAATGGCCGATTCATGGGTTGTTTTGTGCAGCTCACAGCGAAGTGAAATATAAATATCCGAATTGGTTTCATCCGCGACAAGAAGAGTGACTTTTCTTTCCCGTAGTATATTTCGTTCTTTTGGGGAGTCAGCGAGCATATTCAGTTTAATAAATTCTCCATCAAAATCAGGCCATACTAAAGACGATTGGATGGATCCGTCTTTGGCTAAAACACTTAGGGTTGCTGCAGTGGGTGCGTTAAGTAAGTGAATAAAATTTTTGGGTATTTGCATCGTTATATCGCAGCGACGTAGGTTTAATGCAACTGGCTGGAAATAAGTCTATTCAAGCTCACACCAGCTTCGGTCGCCTGAATGGCAAGTGAACGGTGAGTCTCTGGAGGAACCCGCACCATAAATTTTCCGCTGTAGTTTTTTGTCGCAATCGGTTCTGGAATGGATTCATTATTGGTCTGCATATCGCGAACACAGTCCTTTACCCGTTTGCGTATACCCGACAGTGCTTTCTCCGGCTTTTTTTCCAGCCAGCTAAGACCTGCAAATTCCGCACACAAATCGACGTATTCCTGATCTTCTTCAGACCAGGTTACCCGATAGGTATACCGATCAATAAATTTAACCATTTTCTATCTCCAAACGCTAGATAGCCGCTAACACTTGCCGCACCTGATAAGGTTTGGCTTTACCTCTGGCATTTTGGATGTTTCCTCTCGGATCGCCAAACTCTGGGGTCTTGTAGATTCTGTGGCTGGTGCCAGATTGGCGAGGCTCGCCAAAGTAAGTATCTCAGACTTTGCATAAGTCATTAAAACCGATGTCTTTTGGGTTGGTTCGCATCTTTGCGAGGAAAACTTCCGTGTTTACCATGCCTTATGTAGTATCACTATTGATATTTTGTACAAGAGTGATTATCGAGCGGGGATATCAATTCAGTGAGTTAAGCTCTGGCCCCGCGGGCAAATAAGCGGCTTTGCAGCAAGCTAAAGCTGGGATCTTCACCTTCAAATTCCGGGGCAATAATCTTCTCGAAGGGGCGTTGTTCGCGGTGATCATAGGTGACGATACGTTGGGCAAAGCGCCAGCGGCCATCGTCCTCTTTGCGATAGCGGTCAATATAGCGTACGCACATAAAGTCTTCTATCCAGCCCCCTTTGCCATCAGGGAATACATGATAGGCGACGGCGTAGATTTCACCTTCGCCTTGGTTGCCATCGACGGAGATCAGGTGGTTGCAGACATGGTGGCCGCTGTAAGTCATATAGGGGAAGGATTTTTCCAAAAAGTCGACGTAGGCCTCGGCGTCGCCATCAAAAGTATCGCCGTGGGTGTCGGTGGCATCGGCGGTGTAGAGCGTGCGCAGCAGGTCGCCGTCTTTACGGTCTACGCCGCGGCAATAGAGTAACCCCAGTTCACGTATTTCTTCTTTGGCTAATAAAATTTCGATGGCTTTGCTTTGGTCAGTTGTCATGGTTGTGCTCCTTAATCAAATATACTTATCGTTGTTTGTGCTCAGAATTAGTTAGAAATATCAGCTTGCTGCAGCAGTATTTCAGCAAGGGCCTGTGGGCGGGTGCTCATGACTTGATGGCCTGCGTCGATCAAGATTTCTCGATCGGTTTTAAATCGTTGGGCAAAAGTTTTTTGCCAGTTTATTGGCAGAATATTGTCCTGCAGGCAGGTCACGTAAGTGGCGGGCACTTTGCCTATTGCCTCATAAGCCCAGTCGGTCTGGCTATAGCTTGCCATTGGCCAGCTGTCCTTTCCCAGCTTGGCCATAAAGTCTTTAGTGTCTGCATCGCTCATATCATTGCACATCATAATTTCGGTGCGTTCGCGCATGCTGTATTTTGCTGGATCGACCGGCCAGCCCACTTCTTTGTCATTGCTGCCGTGGACGCTATTGCCAATCATTTCAATTACGGTTTGTCCAGGTAGAGGTATAGAGCATGAGACATATACCAGACGATGAAAACGTGAAGGATTTCGCTGACTGAGTGCCGGCATGATATTGCCCGCCTGAGAGTGGCCAACAAAAATAATATTATTGGCGTTAGCGGCTTCCAGTTCAGCATGCAACTCATCGACGATTTGCTGAAAGCTGATTGACTGTGTATCCCGGTCGCGTTTAGTGCCACAGCCGGGAATGTTCAGTGCAATGATTTGCCCTATTGTGCCAGAGCCAGAGTTTTGGGTTTGCAGGGCAGTGATAGTTTCCTGCCATGTCCAGCTACCCTGACCGCCACCGTGGAGAAAAACATAGTCGTAATGTGTGCTCATGTTTGTCTCGCGTTGTGTATTAGGGATTGTTTAATAAAGTTAGTTTTTTATAGTAAGTTACTTTCTTAAAATTATCGCTGATCTAACCTGCGGTGATACCGTTGTCGATATTAATACAAGCCCCGTGATAGCCACTGGCGGCATCGGTGGCTAAAAACGCAACCATTTCCGCCACGTCATCAATCTCTACCATGCCTCTTAGCGGAGCGATGCGAGAAATAAGTGAAGGATCAGGATCTTTCAATTTGCGCAAAGCTTCGGTTAATGCTGTCAACATACCACCCGGTGCCACGGCATTAATGCGGATGGGTTTGTGCATATATTCCATCGCCAGTGATTTAGTCATGTGCGTTAACGCTGCCTTTGTCGATGAGTAAGCAGCTAAATAAGCCTGACCCATAAATGCGGCACAAGATGTCACATTGACTACTGAACCGTTGACTTCCAATAAATGCGGAATGGCGTGCCGGATTAACTTAAAGGGTGCGGTGATATTAACAGCGATGGTTTTATCCCACTGGGCATCGGTCATTTCCGTGGTGTGGCAGGGCATAAATACAGCGGCGACATTACACAGGGCATCGAGCCGACCAAAATGTTTGACCGTACCGTCGATGATGCCGCTGCACTGGTCGGTCTGGCTGAGATCGACAGTCTGTGCCAACACTTCTGCTCCGAGCTCACGCACTTCGCTGGCAGTTTGCGCCAGCCCTTCTGCATTCACATCCAGCAGACAGAGATTGGCGCCAGCTTTGGCGAGCAGAAGAGCGGTCGCTTTGCCGAGACCGGCGGCAGCGCCGGTGACGATAGCAACCTTGCCTGTCATATCACTGGGAGTTGGCATAATAGAATTCCTGCAAGTTGTCGTAATGGTAATTGAAGTCGTTGTTTGTGGTGGATTATTGAGTTAAGGAATAACCACCATTGACGGGATAGGTTTGACCGGTGATCCACTCAGAGGCATTGGAGCATAAAAATAAGGTCATAGCGGCCACATCATCAGGTTTTCCAAAGCGGCGGATAATGTAGCGCGATAACTGTGATTTTACGCGGTCGCTAGTCATAAATTGGGCCTTGGTTGCTTCATCCATTGGCGGTTCCAGTGTGGACAGGGAGATGGAGTTGGCGGTAATGCCATATCTGCCGGTTTCCTTGGCGATGGAGCGCATAAAACCCGCAGCACCGGCTTTGGCGGCAGAGTAGGCAGAGAGGCGGGCTTCGCCAACCCGGCCGGCATCAGAGATGATGGTAACAATGCGTCCCTTGCCCTGTTCTACCATGGCAGGGAGTGCAGCGTGGCAGCAATTCATGACGCCAGTAAGGTTGGTATGAAAGAAACGGTCCCAGTCTTCGGGGGCGGATTCCCAAAACGGCGGGGAAAAACCCATATCTGCAGTCGGGCCTGCATTGCCCGCGTTGTTAACCAGCAGGGTGATCGGACCAAGCGCTTCAGTCGCTTTTTTCATTGCCGCGCTGACAGAGCTGTGGTCGCCCACATCGGCTTGCACTGCGACCGCGGGTACACCGAGCGCATTGATTTCTGCCGCAACCGCCTCGGCGCGCTCCTCAACAAAATCGTTAATGGCAACACCACCAGCATTGTGTCTGGCTAACAGGATGGCAATGGCGCGACCTGCCCCCTGGCCCGCTCCGGTAACAAAGGCGACTTGCTGGTTCAGGTCGAGAAGGTCTTCTCCAATCATGATGGTTTCCCCGTGTTTTACTCTTATTGATATTGTCAATTACAACGCTGGCAGAGCTTGACGCAGACAGCAATATTTAGCATATTCGGTATTTGCCGAATATGTCAAAAGAAACTTTCCAGTGTTAAAGGACTGTAAGATAGCTATGCCGCAAACCGGAGCCCAACTTGAATCTTCCTCAGGTGCAGTACCTAATTTAACAGTGGATCAATACCATTTTGTCGAGGAAATTGCCTCTCTGCTAACCTCACGAGGGATGCCTCAGACAGCTTCTCGACTCTACGGGTATTTGCTGTTGCATGATGAGCCAATCAGCCTGGATCAGATCACAACGGATCTCGAAGTCAGCAAGAGCAGTGCCAGCGTGGCTGCCAGAATGCTGGAGCAATATATGCTCGCTCGACGCCACGGTGAGCGAGGCAGTAAGCGAGTGCTCTACAGTGCCTCTGAAACCTACGACGGGCTAATTGCCGAGCAGAGCTTTTTACTGGGACAGATGGGTAGGTTGATTGAGCGTCGAGCATCTGAGGTTGCTGACGGTCTAGTGGCAAAGCGTTTAAACGGTATGTCGGATTTTTATCTATCAATGCAGCAGGCCATCGACGACACTATTCAGGAACACAATGCGCAACGAGCGCTGGATCAAACAAAATAATCAGAAAATTAAGAATAATTAACTAATAATTACGTTCGTAACCCATTCAAATACCCCACTGTTTTTATATCGCAGGGCAGGGTTGAGCTTGCCGCCTTCATCCGTCTCCAATTGTTGGATGGCTACCTTTGGATGGCTACGTTTTTATCAACCCCCCTGTCTGAAGGAGTTAGTCACGTGAAAACTTTTATCACTCGAACCACCGACGGCATTGATTCACTGGAGTTAACTGAGCAGCCAGAAACTGGCGCCCCCAGCGCAGGGCAGGTACGTGTGAGAATACGTGCGGCCTCGTTAAATTATCGCGACCTACTGGTGATTTCAGGACAGCTTGGACCAGCTGGTCCGAAGGGACTGGTTCCGATTTCCGATGCCAGTGGTGAAGTTGTTGAGGTTGGCCCGGATGTGGTCAGTTTCAAAGCCGGTGACCGAGTGGTGTTAACCCATAATCCCGACTGGATCGGTGGTCCTTGGCGAGCATCGGCTGGTGCGCGTGGTCGAGGTAGTATTGCCACTCCCGGTGTGATGCAGGAGGAAATGCTGGTGCATCAGAGCGAGGTGCTATTGCTGCCAGAGGCAATGAGTTTTGAGGAGGGGGCCAGTTTGCCCTGTGCGGCAGTCACGGCCTGGCATGCGCTGTGCGGTCCTGCGCCATTAATTCCCGGTATGACGGTGCTTACTCAGGGTGCCGGTGGTGTCTCTATTTTCGCCCTGCAGTTTGCTAAATTATTTGGCGCAAGAGTGATTGTCACCTCATCCAGTGCTGAGCGGCTTGAGCGTTTAAAAGCGCTGGGTGCGGATGAAATAATCAATTATCAGGAAGTTGAAAACTGGCACGAAAAAGTACGTGAGTTGACCTCCGGGCAGGGTGTGGATGTAAGTCTCGAAATTGGTGGAGCAAAAACGATTGATCGTACGATTGCCTCAACCCGGTTGGGTGGAAGAGTAGCCCTGATTGGATTATTGACCGGCTGGCCCAATGCCGTGTCTTCTATGTTTTCTTCAGGCGTGGATATTACACCGATTAAAGTGGGCAGCCGTGATGATTTACAAAATATTATTCGTGCCATGGATTTTCATCAGGTAAAAGTGGTGATTGATAGCAGCTACGCTTTTGAACAATTACCAGAAGCGCTGCGTTATCTGCAAAGTGGAAAACACTTCGGTAAGATTGTGATAAGTTTTTAAGGGGACAAGCTTCATCTAAAAAGACACCAGTTAAATCTTTCAGGTGTCGATTTGTAGACCCTAAAAATAGTGTTGATAGGAGATTTTATGTTTACCACCCGATTTGATATGCGGGTGCCGGGAATGACTCCCGCGCAAGTAGCTGATCAATATCAGGCTGCCATCGAAATGGCCCGGTGGTTAGATGATAAGAGGCTGGATGATAAGGAGTTGTTTTCCATTGCGGTCTCAGAACATCATGCTTCGGCGGATGGTTATATTCCCGCGCCGTTAATGCTGGTGTCTTCGATGGCTGCGGTAACTTCCAGGATGAGTCTGATGGTAGCTGCGACCTTATTGCCGCTTTATGATCCCGTTAGGTTGGCGGAGGAGATGGTCGTGCTGGATCATATTAGCCGTGGCCGCGTGAGTTATGTGCTGGGTATTGGTTATCGTCCGGCCGAATATGAATTATACGGTTTGGATTTTAAAAAGCGCGGTGCGATTGCTAATGAAAAGCTGGCCAAGCTGTTAGCGGTGTTTGATCAGGCAGCTGCACAAAGTGATGAACTGAGGGTTACACCGGCCCCATTTAGCCAAAATCGCCCAACCATTTTCTGGGGCGGGGGGAGTAAGGCTGCCGCCATGCGAGCTGGGCGCAATGGTCTGGGTTTTTTAGGACAGAACAGTGGCGAAGGTTTAGAAGAGGTCTATCAGCAGGCTTGTCGTGATGCGGGGCATGCGCCTGGCCCCTGTATGTTGCCGCCAGCAGGTATGCCGGGAATAGTATTTGTGCACCCGGACCCTGATCAGGGTTGGGAGGAGGTCGGTCCCTATATGCTGGCTGATGCGATGTCTTATGCAGAGTGGAATGAGGCTGCGGGTTTAAAGGCTTCCATTTCATCCAAGGGAAAAACGGTTGAGTCCCTTCGTGAGGAAAATGGTGCTTATCGGGTCGTCAGTGTGGATGAGGCGGTAGCGTTGATTAAGCAATGGGGGCGTTTGCCACTGCACCCACTGTGTGGGGGAGTGCCAGCAGAATTGGCCTGGTCCTATTTACGCCGCGTGGTCGATGAAGTGATTCCGCGCGTTAGCTAACATCCCACCCTTCGAAATGTTTTGAGCAGAAGTTTGGCTGATAAATGAAGTTGCTCTGCGCAACATTCCACAGTTGGTTATCAATTCCTGTGTGCTGGTGGCACGGTTGGATGGCGCATTGAGTGCGGCTGTGAGCGACCGGACTAATGGCCGGTGCTGGGAAGTGGGCACCGGCCATGACCTGATGGAGATTGCTTCCGGCTAATTGATTACTGCTGCGGTCTATTCTTTATACCCCAGAGACAAACTACACTGCCCTGGTAGTCATTTTGTTGACTGGGGAGAGCCACTATGATGATCTGTCATCATTGGGAAAGCATGATGGTGCAACTGCCATGTGCACACAAGGCAGTCAATAAAACGGACCAGCAAAAGATAGTCTAATAAATGGTCGAATAAGCTGGAAATGGCTGAGAATAATGAGTATTGAAGGGGAGGGTAGCTCGTGACAACGACGCTAATAACCAATGCAACAATTTTTGATGGTACTGGATCGGAGCCGTTTTCCGGTGATCTATTGATCAGCGGTAATACTATCCAATCGGTAACTCCGGCGGGCCAGCAACAAGGTGTCACCGCTGATGTGACTCTCGACGCCGCTGGCAAGTTTTTAATGCCGGGTATGACTGAAGGGCATGCGCATCTGTCCTTTGATGGATTTACCTGTACAGAAGATTTAATGGCGCCGCCACCTGAAGAACATGCCTTTTTAACGGCTCGTGTGGCTAAGACCTTACTGGACGCGGGCTTTACCAGTGCCTACAGCGCCTCGGAGGCCAAGCTGCGTCTGGCAGTAGCCGTGCGCAATGAAGTTGATGCGGGCCGCTTGCCCGGGCCGAGAATTCGTGCCGGTTCTCTGGAGATTACCGTCACGGGTGCGTTGGGTGATGAAACCCGCCTGCACAACCCGCGTAACTGTAATACTCTGTCCAACGGTACCTCGCCTTCGATTGTGGTTGATGGCCCTGAAGAAATGCGCAAGGCCGTTCGTGTCTCCTGTCGTGAAGGCTGTGACAATATCAAGCTGGATGTTTCTGGTGATCCCTTCTATCCCCATGCGCCGGCCCATTGCACACCGATGTCACTGGAAGAAATGCAAATGGCGGTTAAAACCGCGCATAGCTATGGCAAGATGGTGAATGCGCATGCCCGCTCTATTGAGTCGGTTCAAAACTGTGTGATTGCTGGTGTGGATATGATTTATCACGCCGAATACACCGATGAAAAAACGCTGGATATGCTGGAGGAGGCAAAAGAGCGTGTGTTTGTTGCGCCGACTGTCGGCCTGTTTCACACCATGCTACACGAGGGTGAGCCCTGGCTGCCTAAGGCGGTTGTTGAGGCAATGGGAATTCCCGCGTTGATTGAGGAGTCTGTGAAAACGCATACTGAGTTACGAAAACGTGGTATTCGTCACCTGATCGGTGGTGATTACGGTTTTCAATGGAATATGCAGGGCTCCCAGGCGCGTGATATCCAATACTTTGTCGATTACTATGGCTACAGCCCGGCGGAAGCGCTGGTTTGTGCCACGCGTAATGGTGGTTTGGCGATGCGTGGTCAGCAGGCTGATCTGGGCACGCTGGAGAAGGGTAAGCTAGCGGACATGTTATTGGTTGATGGTGACCCACTGAAGGATCTTTCAGTATTGACGGATAAGAGCAAGCTGGTGATGATTATGAAGGATGGAGCGACGCATTATATTGCCGATGAGTTGGTGACGACATAGTTGTCGATAAGGTTCTTCATTTGGTAGGCATAAAAAAACCCGGCAATTGCCGGGTTTTTTAATATCAGGCTAACCAATTCTTGAAATCAAACATCCCACTGCAAATACACTTCATCTGGCCCCCAGACATGGCCGCCGTGGTGGTTGAGTGGTTTGTCGGGGTTGAGACGAAACTCGGGTAAACGCTTCACCATTTCTTCATAGAGAATATTCAGTTCAATACGTGCCAGGTGAGAACCCAGACAGCGATGTGGACCAGCTCCAAAGGCGATATGCGCCTTGCCTTCCCGGTTGAGGTCGAATTGTTCGGGCTGTGGATATTCTGAGGCATCGAGGTCGGCGGAAGGTAGTAATAACAATGCCATTTCGCCTTGTTTCATGGGCGCACCCTGAAATTCCATATCCTTGGCTGCAAAGCGGGGCGGTAACGTGAAGGTATAGCGACGCAGCAGTTCCTCTGTGGCCTGTGGTACTTTTTCGGGATTGGCGCGTAGCTCGGCCTGTAGTTCAGGGTTTCTTGCCAGGTGAACTGCGCCCAGAGCCATGCCGTTAACGACGGTATCCAGTCCTGCGGTAAATAGCATTACGGCATAGTTTTCCAGATCATATAAGGTGGCAGGTTCGCCATTAAAGGTCGATTGCCAGAGCAGGGAGATAATATCGTCCTGCGGGTTTTCCTTACGCTCCAGGATGGTGTCTTTCATCACGTCTGCCACCTGACGCAGGCGTTTTTGCATCCGCTCGGAATCTTTATCCGAGTTCGCCTCAAAGTGCTCTTTTACTAATTGCCGGTATTCGAGCTGGCGCTCTACGGGTAAGCCAAACATTTTCAGGAAGATAGTGACGGGCATGGGTTCAGCGACTGCTTCAACAAATGCACATTCCCCCTTGGGTTTTATCTCTTCAAGTAATTCAACGGCCAGATCACGAATGCTGTCTTTAAGTGTGGCCATGACCTTGGGCGAGAAGGCCTTATTCAGGGGGCTGCGGTACACTGCGTGATGGGGCGGATCGTAAGTGATGGGAGCAGGAATCATTGGCTTGGGGGCGCCTTCGGGCAGTGCTGCAATCATGCCCTGAATTTGCTCATAGGAAACGAATGCGTTACTGAAAGAGTCCGTATCACGGCAGGCTTCGAAAATGGCATTGTGCCCCGCCAGTATCCAGTGACCACCATGACGAGGTGTCCAGAAAATGGGCGGCGCTTCTTTAGCAATCTCCAGGGCGCGTTCATGTCCTTTTTCTAGCATTGCCGGATCAGCGAAGAAATCGAAATCGTACACCAGTGAGTCGGGTACATGGTCTGGTTTGGGTACAGCTGGACTTAAGGCAACACTAGACATGGTGGTCTCCAATAACATTTTTATACAATATTACAAGCCAATCGGGCAGCTTGCGCTTGAGAAAGATTGTAAAGTTAATGTTCCTGGTTGAACCCCTTCTGTAGGGTGGCGGTAATCAGACGATTCCCGTGGAAAGTGGACTCATACCAAGAGGCGATTAGTCTATAATACCCCAGCACTTACCGCCACGTCCGGGTAATAGTGCTTTGTCCGAATAGCATAGGTTTATCATCTGAGTTTGCCGCCGCAGCGTTACCATTCAGTAACCCTTAGGCCTCGCCTGCAATTTCACTCTCGTGGATGTGTTTCTGCCTGATAGGAATCGGAAGGCGCCTAAGTGATGTCTCGTCTATGCTTAACACAGGTGTTGATTTGTTGGCGGGGGAGCAGTTTGCTTGGCGCGATTGGCATCGTATTTTTTAACCACTCACCCGTTCCAGAGGTTTGCTTATCATGGCGACAGAAGTGCGTATTCCGTCAATTGGCTTTTCCATTCGAGGAGGAACGCTTGCCGAGTGGCTCGCTGCTGATGGCGCTCAGGTTGAAGCAGGTGATCCGCTCTATGCTTTGGAGCTGGAAAAATCTGTACAGGAAGTAGAGTCTCCCGCCAGTGGCAAGCTGAAAGTCATCGCAGAGGCAGGTAAAACCTATAAGGTGGGAACCTTAATTGCGGAGATTTTTGACGCGTAAGTGATTGGGGTGTAGTTACCGAGGCGTAGTTACGGGGGCGTTGTTATGGAGACGTTATTATAGTGGCGTAGTTGTAGGGGAGTCGTTGTAGAAGAGCGACTAATAGCATATCTATTACTCAGAGGTGGGATAGAGTTTTACAGTGGTGTTTGATTGTTTGCGGGGTTTAAAAGCAACTGCCATAGCCCTCAGATGAGTTGGTCTATGGCAGTTGTTTTATTCATGGCAGGCTGGTGCCTGCTAATCGTCAGACAGGTGTGATTTCACCAATCTCAGTACCGACAGGATAGGTTTCACCAGCGGCTTTAGATTGCGTCAGTTTACCTGACTCAGGCGCTTCGATTTCCTGAACGGACTTGTCAGTTTCCAACGCGTAGATAGGCTGTCCAGCCTCTACTACCGCTCCATCGTCGACCAGCCATTCAGCTAAGGTGCCCTCAGTGGTCGACATCTGAAGTTTTGGTATGGTTAATGTAGTTGCCATTAATTTCCCCTTGGGTTTCTATTAAACAGTTCTATTTTAGCATCTCGCGAACCCGCGCCACGATGCTTGCAACATTCGGCACCTGCGCAGTTTCAATGGTTTTGGAGTATGCGATAGGCGCATAGGCGGCACCGAAACGTGAGGCGGGCGCCTTCAGTTTGGTGAACAGTTCCTCGTTGATAGTGCTGGCAATCTCAGAGCCCAGACCACAGAACTCAACAGCGGCGTGAACGACCAGCGCACGGCCGGTTTTCTCGACGGATGAGAGAATACGATCATAATCCAGTGGCAGCAAGGTACGAAGATCAAGAACTTCGACATTAATGCCGTCTTTCGCCAGTTCTTCGGCAGCCTGCATACACATCATCACCTGCCAGCCGTAAGTTACCAGTGTGATGTCAGTACCTTCGCGCTTCACTTTTGCTACGCCCAGTGGGATGCGATAGTCGCCCAGCGGAACTTCTTCTTTCATCGCGTAGGTCAACATCATGGATTCCATCTGAATACAGGGGTCATCGTCGAATATACAGCTCATCAAGAGACCTTTGGCCTCGGTGGGTGAGCTGGGGTAAACGATTTTCAGGCCCGGTTGATGCAATAAAGTGGCTTCAGTGGATTGCGAGTGTTGGGCACCAAAACCGCCGATACCGCCGCCGGCAATCATGCGGATTGTCATGGGGACGTTAGTCTTCGCACCTGACATATAGCGCTGCTTGGCGGCGTGGTTGGTGATCTGATCCATACAAACGCCAACAAAGTCAGCAAACATGATTTCAGCGACCGGACGCATGCCCACCAGTGCAGAGCCGGTGGCACAGCCGATGATAGCCTGCTCGGCAATCGGGGTAGGACGAATGCGCTCGCCCCATTTGCTCTGCATGCCTTTAAAGCATTTGAACACGCCACCGGGGTAGTCACCGATATCTTCACCCAGACAGTAGACGTTGTCGTCCAGTTGCATGGATTGATCCAGAGCATCCTGAACCGCTTCAAACATGGCCATTTCTTTGGTTTCGCCGGTAAACGCTGGTTCGGCGTCACGCTTGGTGCGCTGGCCGCGACGGGGAACGGTGTCGGGATCGCCATAGACATCCAGCAGCATTTCATCTTCGCCAGTTATCTCGGACTTCAGTGCCCATTCAATGGCTTCGGAGACTTCCGTTTTGGCGGCTTCGTCGATAGCTGCCAGCTCTTCCTCGGTGCGGATGCCTTTTTCCAGCAGCAGGGCACGAGTGGCAGGCACGGGCCAGGCTTTCTTGGCATCTTCCAGCTCTTCTTTCGGCAGGTGATCAGTAAAGCCCCAGCCAGCGTGAGGTGCTAAACGCATGGTCATGGCTTCAACAAAAACCGGGCCATTGCCGCTACGCACACCCTCGATAATCTCTTTCATGCCGTTGTAGAACGCAATAGGGTCATTGCCGTCGAGCTGGATACCTTTAAAGCCCAGCGCTTCTGCGCGGTCGGTGAAATTCTTACTGGCGGTGTAATCCGGGATCGCCGTGTATTCACCAATCTGGTTGTTCTGGCACATGAAGATTACAGGCAGCTTCCATACACCGGCCAGGTTCATGGCTTCATGGACGGCACCAATACTGGTGGCGCCATCACCAAAATTAACGATGGTTACCTTATCTGTGCCGCGCATTTTTTCAGCCAGCGCAAGACCGTTGGCAATGGGCGCGCCAGCACCAACAATGGCAGTGGTCAGCATAGAACCGGAAGAGGGGTCAGAGATATGGGGTGAACCACCCTTGCCCTTGTTAACACCATCGACCCGGCCCAGTGCTTCAGCAAACAGGCCTTTTAAAGGCACACCTTTCGCAACCTGATCGTGGATGCCCCGGTAGATCGTGATCATATGGTCTTCATGGGTGATCAGGGGGGCAATGGAGGCGGGAATTGCTTCCTGTCCTGTCATCGGCCAGTAGGTAAACTGAAACTTGCCGCTTGACCACCCAGACTGGATTTGCTTATCCACCTCGCGGATGCGTGTCATTTGCCGGTAAATTTCGCAGAGTGTGTCGTTATCTATTTTATTGTCTGTTGACATAGCGTCAGTTTGCATTAATAAATCTCCTGGTTGGTTTTTGGCCTGTCGGCAAACACAGTCATTGATATTTGTAAGCGAAAACGATGGGGTACAGGATTTAGCTTTGTTTTGCATGGAGCAGGCGCATAAAAATGCACCATGCTATCTAGTCATGCCATGTAGTGCCGCCTGTCATGTAGTGCCGCCTATTGGGTTGACAGTAACGCCGGTGCGTACTTTAAGGTCGATGGCTTTATTTATCAACATTGCTGTTGGGCAGTGGGGATATATTTTCGCCTGACTGAAGCAGTAGGGTATGTTTCGTTCGGCTTTATATTGCTATAAATATCAGTGCCTTGCTGGCCGAGAGTAGTGAAAATAAGACAGCAATACCAATGTTTACAGATTATTCATGTTGCCGGTTTGTAGTGTTTTCTGGCGTCGTGGTATCGGGTGCAGCATAAAACCCGCTTGTTGCTGGTGGCAGTTGGATAGTGACTGCAGAGCTGCAAGATTATCGCTATTCTGATGATAATTAGACGGATTGATGAAAAGACCGATAAGGCATGGCATAATTTCCGATTACGTCACGTATTGTTGTTATGATCAACCGCGAGTTATTTATGTTGGCGCAACGCTCAGTCATTGGTGGCGTTAGAAGAGCCATATCAAGCTGAATTGGCGGGGGATTATGAAAAGAGATGGTAACTTCATTATATGTGGAAATTTGATTGAGAATGCGCGCTGTTTGCGTATTCACAGCTCTAAGGTGGGAATATGGAATTGAAAGATAAAGTTGTTGTGGTGACTGGCGGGCTAGGAACGCTGGGCCGTGCAGTCTCGCAGGCTGCTGCTGCATTGGGTGCAACCGTTGTTGCTATTGATGTGGTCGATGGCGAGCCAGCAGTGGGAGTTAACGCCTCACCAGCGTTGGATCTTGGCGATGCCAAGGCGACTGAGGCCGGTCTGGCTGCTATTGCAAAGCAGTATGGACGCATAGATGCGCTGGTTAATATCGCCGGTGGATTTCGCTGGGAGACCGTTGCTGATGGCTCCATCGAGACTTGGGACCTTTTATACCAAATGAACGTTCGTACGGCGGTGAATGCCAGTCGAGCCGCATTGGCGCACTTTCCTGCCACGGGTGGTCGCATTGTGAATATTAGTGCTGCAGGGGCCGTGAAAGCGGATATGGGGCTGGGTGCTTATGCGGCGTCTAAGTCCGGCGTTTCCCGATTGACTGAAGCGCTGGCAGAAGAGTTGAAATCAAAAGACATTACGGTGAATGCCGTGATGCCAAGCATTATCGACACTGCCCCGAACCGTAAAGATATGCCCGATGCGGATTTCTCCACCTGGGTGACGCCACAGGCATTGGCAGAGGTTATTTTATTTCTGGTGAGTGATCGAGCTGCTGCTGTAACCGGCGCCTTGATTCCCGTTACCGGTAGAGTCTAGTTTCCTGATTTTTAAAGTGTAAGCCACAACAGATAGGGGCTAGATTCGTTGCTGACGTAGTCTAGCGATAAGCTAGAGTTGATGTCAGAATACCCTCACCAATTAAGGCGGGGACAGGCTGGAGATTGTTGATTGCCAATTTCCCTGATTAACATGATTTGCCGCAGAGGCGGCTGGAGCAGAAAAACACATGGCACAAGTTACTTATATTGATATCAATGAAAAAGAGCATGTTGTAGATGTTCAAATTGGCGAAAACCTGATGCAAGCAGCATTGGACAATATGGTGCCCAGTATTCTCGGCGATTGTGGTGGTTTTTGCGCCTGTGCGACCTGTCATGTTTATGTCGCACCTGAGTGGGCGGAAAAAGCGGGTGCGGCCTCGGACACTGAAGCGGATTTACTGGATGGCGTAGAGGAAATTAAACCAACCAGTCGCCTGTGTTGCCAGATTGTGATGACTGAAGAATTGGATGGTATTGTTGTACACCTTCCGGAGAGCCAAATATGAGCCAGGTCACCGTCATCGTTGGGGCGGGGCAGGCTGGCGGGGATCTCACCACAGCCCTTCGCCAGCAGGGTTACGAGGGCAAGATTATTCTGATTGGCGACGAGCCAGTATTGCCCTACCGTAGGCCGCCATTGTCCAAAGCATATTTATCGGGTGACATCGGAGAAGAAGCGCTTTATCTGAAGCCGGAAGCGGTTTACGAAAAACAGGGTGTTGAAGTGCGTATGGGCGTTGAGGTTACCGCTATTGATCGTGAAGCGCACACGGTGACGCTGGCCGATGGTGAAACCATCAAGTACGACAAGCTGGTGATGGCCACTGGTGGTCATGCCCGCCGCTTACCCTTACCCGGCGCTGAAAAGCCCAATGTGCACTATGTCAGAACCATTGCTGATATTGAGCACATGAAAACGCAGTTTAAGCCCGGCAATCGTCTTGTCATTATCGGCGGTGGCTATATCGGTCTGGAAGCCGCCTCCGTTGGTATCAAGAAAGAACTGAATGTGACACTGGTAGAAGCGCTGCCGCGATTGCTGGCGCGCGTTACCGGTCCCGAGCTGTCCGAGTATTACTACAATGTCCACACTCGCCACGGTGTTGATATCCGTCTCGGTGCGGGGGTTGAAGCGCTGGAAGGTGGTGACTTGGTTGAAGCGGTGGTGCTTAGTGATGGCACGCGCATTGAGGCAGACCTGGTAATTGTCGGTATCGGCCTGATTCCTAATACTGAACTGGCTGAAAAAGCCGGGGTAGCAGTAGATAACGGTATTCTGGTTGATCTGTACTGCCAGTCCAGCGACCCGGATATTCTGGCGGCTGGCGACTGTGCCAATCACGATCATGGGTTCCTCGGTCGTCGCATGCGGCTAGAGTCAGTACCCAATGCCAGTGAAGGTGCTCGCGTTGTGGCAGCAACTATCTGTGGCAAACAAACGCCGCACAATGGGGTGCCCTGGTTCTGGTCTGATCAATACGATCTGAAATTACAGATGGTGGGTATCAATCAGGGGCATGACCAAGTCGTTATTCGTGGTTCAATGGCAGAGGATAACTTCTCTGCCTTTTATCTGCAGGATGGTGTGGTGATTTCGGTTGATGCCGTCAATCGACCCAAGGACTTTATGGTAGGCAAGAAGCTGGTCGCCGGTCGGGTTAAAACCGATGCAGCAACCTTGAGCGATGAGTCTATCGAACTCAAGTCTCTGGTATCCTGAGGCCTCATCGCTTTTTTGTACTCTGCAGACACAGAGAGCCGGGGGAATCTGCTCCGGCTTTCCTTTTTATTATCTTTCCTTTTATTTTTATCATTACTCGGCAACGATAGAATTCTATTTCGCCGGCGCTATTTTCCCCACAGGTTTATCCCTTATTGAAAGCCCGGTAGGATAAGGTATGAATCGAGCTGATCTCTCTACTGCAGAAACCCTCACGCCGTTAATAGAAGGTGAAGTAACGCCTGCTCGTTATGCCGAGCTGTTACTCCAGTCTCTTGGTATTAATCCAGTTCAATTTGATCTTTCAGATAATCGAAGTGCGGCCGAGCTGTGGTTGGATTCCGGTGCTATGTGGTTAAGTGGACATGCGGATGGGGTTGCCCGGTTTTGTGAGGTACCACTTGCCGCTTGCGCACAGGGTGCCTGGTTGGCGCTGGCGTCGATTTCATCGCAATCGGCTGGAACATTGAATGCCCATCGACTGTTGGGTGAGCGTGCTGCAATTGCAGGTTTAAATCGCAATGGCCGAATCTCCGCGGGGGGTGCTTGTCGTTTACTAACAACTGCTGATGGTTTTATCGCCTTGAACCTCGCTCGAGAAGACGACCGGGACCTACTGCCTGCATGGTTGGAGCAGGAGCGGATCGATAATTCACAATTGCCAGAGCTGCTGAAGTTGCAGCCTACTAACATTTTAATTGAGCGGGGGCGCCTATTAGGCTTGGCGGTTGCGCCCCTGACAGCGGTAAGATTGAATTCTGAAACAGCTGTGAGTTGGTTCAAAACAACCGGTTTTGCTCCTGCTACAGATAATAATAAATCTGCACCTGTCGTTGTGGATTTAAGTTCACTGTGGGCAGGACCTTTATGTGGGCAGTTACTAGCCCAGTGTGGGGCGCGAGTCATAAAAGTTGAAAGCATTTCAAGACCGGATGGTGCTCGCAACGGACCGGCTGCGTTTTATGACCTGATGAATGCTAACAAGGAAAGTGTGGCGCTGGATTTGACTTCCAAAATAGGCCAGCAGCAGTTAAAAGCATTGTTGGCCAGAGCGGATATGGTGATTGAATCTTCCCGTCCCCGAGCGCTGGAGAATATGGGTATAAGCGCTGCCGAGTTGCTTAGCGACAACCCCGGTAAAGTATGGCTAAGTCTGACTGGCTATGGCCGCGAGATGCCGATGCGCGATTGGATTGCCTACGGAGATGATGCAGGGGTGGCCGCTGGGCTATCCTGGTTGATGGGCGGTCAAGTAGGTGATCCAGTTTTTTGTGGTGATGCGATCGCGGATCCGCTAACAGGTCTGCATGCTGCGTTGCTGGCCTGGAGCTGTTGGCAGGCAGGTGGAGGGCAGTTGTTGGATGTTTCCCTATACCATATTGTCGCGCACTGTATTTCGATGGGAAAAAGTCTTTCCACTGGTTTGTCTCCAGAGGATGGGAGAGAGCCTGTTTCTCGCAAAGTAATGCAAGCTGCCCCGGAATTGGGTGTTGATACTGAATCTGTGTTGAGAGAGTTTTTGTAAGCAATGTCTGCACATAGCCAAAGCGAAAATAAGATTTTAATTTGCCAGGCCGAGCTGTTGGGCAAGGGTTTATTGGACGTGCGTATTACTGATGGCATTATTACGGCGATCGCGACTGCCTTGTCCCCGGGTTCTGAAGAGCAAGTTATCAATGCGAGCAAAGGTTTATTATTGCCCGGTTTGCAGGACCATCATATGCATCTGATGGCAACGGCGGCTGCGAAAAATTCAGTGTTTTGTGGTCCTCCTGCGGTGAAAACTGAGTCTGAATTAGAAGAAGTGTTAGTCAGGGTTGCCGCAGATCGTACTTCCAAAAATAACAGCGACTGGATTCGCGGAACCGGTTTTCACGACAGTGTTTGTCCCGAACTTGATCGCCACTGGCTTGATCGTGTGTGTCCCGATCATCCTGTGCGCATACAGCATCGCAGCGGTATGCTGTGGATTTTAAATTCAAGGGCCTTGAATGCTTTACAACTTTCATCGAAGGAGTCGCTTCCGACAGGCGTAGAATGCGATGTAACCGGGAAATTGACAGGGCGTTTTTATGATCTCGATCGCTGGCTGGGCAAGCGTCTGCCCAAACAAAAACCGAATTTACATGATCTTTCGGTTGAGCTTGCCCGCTATGGTATTACCGGAGTTACTGATACGGGAGTCAATAATGGGCAGTCGGTGGTTGAGAGTCTTAGTGCCTCGGTGGCCAGTGGTGAGGTTTTGCAACGCCTGTTGATTATGGGGAATGAAGAATTACATAACCTGTCCTCATTTAACAATTCATCGTTTAGCAATTCATCACTTAACACTGAACTGCTTAGTATTGGGCCGCTTAAAATTTATCTAAGAGAGGCCAATCTTCCTGAATTGGATGGTTTGGTCGAAAGAATTCGTACTGCGCATGAGTGCCATCGAGCTGTGGCGGCGCATTGTGTGACTTTAGTGGAATTGTATTTTTATCTCGCTGCCTTACGAGAAGCGGGAGTCATGCCAGGCGATCGTGTGGAGCATGCTTCCATTGCCGATGAGCAGGCGATCGAGCAACTGGCGGAACTGGGTGTACAGGTGGTTACCCAGCCGCATTTTATTGCCGAGCGTGGAGATCAATACCTGACCGATGTGGATTCACAGGATATTCCCCTGCTGTATCGGGGTGCGGCATTTCTCTCCGGAGGAGTGTCGATTGCTGCTGGCAGCGATGCGCCTTATGGTTCGCTGGATCCCTGGGAGGCAATGCGGGCAGCGATCGATCGCAGAACACCAGAGGGCGTTGTCATGCAGGCGGAGGAATCGTTGACGCCGTTACAGGCTTTGAGTCTCTATGGCGGAAGCCAGACTTTGCCGGGAGCGGGATTGCGCGATCTGGCGGTAGGGCAGTCAGCTGACCTTTGCTTAATGGATTGTTCATGGGAAGCCTTGCAGCAGGATTTAAGTGCCAGTCGTGTGGCTCTGACGGTGTGTAATGGTCAGATTATTTATCAAGGCTCTCCTTTTCAAAGTGCTTCTTGTCAGGGTACTTTTTGTCAGGAGTTAAAGCATGAATGAAGTGTTAGTGTTGTCGCGACAGGACGTCCCTGAAGATTCACAATGGTTAGGTTTACAGCCCTGTCCGGTGATTGTCTACGGTGACCAGCAAGGGACCACTAATGCGGATGTTGTGGTGCAGGATCAGGCTGCGGCTGAAACACTTGCCGAACGGGTTCGCCGATTTCCTCAGGCGTCATTGACGCTGGTGCAGGTATTGCGCAGTACCGATATTCTACCTGCTGAGTTGGCATTGGATATGGAGTCTTTAGCCTATGCAACGTTGCAGTCGGGTGGGGAATTTTCCCGTTGGTTGGCAACGCAGACACCCTCTGAGTGGCCGCCACAAGCCGGAGATCCAATATTATTAAGTCGTGATGAAGGACGAATTGAGGCAGTATTAAATCGACCGGATTCACGCAACTCCATAACCGTAGAAATGCGCGATGCCTTAGTTGAAGTATTACAATTATTAGATGCCGATTCGTCGATTGAACAGTTATCATTTTACGCAAACGGCGCCTGCTTTAGTGTCGGCGGCGAGTTGCGCGAATTTGGCCAAGCGCCAGACCCGGCCACTGCGCACTGGGTGCGGACCGTGCACAGCCCGGCACGGTTACTGGCTAAATTGGGTTCGCGGATTAGCTGTCATGTACATGGCGCCTGTATCGGATCGGGGTTGGAGTTGCCTGCATTTGCTGCCAAGGTTATCGCGCACCGAAAAACTTTTTTTCAATTGCCGGAGCTGGAGCTCGGCTTGATTCCCGGTGCTGGAGGTACGGTGAGTATCAGTCGACGTATTGGACGGCAGCGAACCGCCTGGCTAGTGCTGTCGGGGCGCAGGATTAACAGTGAGACCGCATTAGACTGGGGGTTGATTGATGAGATTGAGCAATGACGCCGGAACGCTTTAATAAACTACAGTCGATTCTTAAACAGCGACAACCCGATCTGACTGTTGTAACTGACTATGTACATAAGGGGCGTAATCTTTCGGCGATTGTGCGCACAGCCGATGCCGTCGGTATCGGTGAGGTTCATTGCGTGATTGGTGATAAGGACTACACCGCATTTCGTGGCACTGCCCTGGGAAGTCATCGCTATGTTAAGGTTCACCGTTACACGGATCTTGTCACACCTGTTCAGCAATTAAAGCAACAGGGTATGCAAGTAGTCGCTGCGCATTTATCAGCGGGTGCAGTTGATTATCATGAAATTGATTATGCCAAACCAACGGCTATTATGATGGGCGCTGAGAAGGAGGGCTTATCCGCTGAGGGGTCGGCGCTGGCGGATTTTCATATCACTATTCCGATGGTGGGAATGGTCGAGTCGTTTAATGTCTCGGTGGCGGCGGGCATTATTCTCAACGAGGCCCGGCATCAACGTCAGCTGGCTGGTTTGTACCGTCATCAGCGTATCGATCAAGATGAGTTTGATCAACTGTTTTTTGAGTGGGCGCATCCAAAAATTCGGGACTTTTGCCGCAGCCATAATCTCGATTATCCATCGTTAAGAGAGGATGGAGAATTAATTAATCCCTCTGCATGGTACGCTGAGATGCGAGAGTTATTGGCCAAAAGGGAGGCAAGCTAGTGGCAAATTTATTACTGATATTGGTGGTGTTGTTCGCGGTGCTGTTTGTGACAGTAAAGTTGGTGGAACGCTTTGGGAAGCCTATGGAGCCGGAGCAGCAACAGAAACTTTCCAGAATCGCGATGGTGCTGATTGCCTTGTTGATAGTTGGTAGCTTGGTGCAGCACTGGGTTGTTGGATAGCGTTGCTAAAACTTTACTGACAACACTGCATCCAGTTTTCAATTGTCTGTTTGCGATAACCCTTCTTCGGCAGGACAAAATAAAAGGTTCGTTTCATTTGATATTTCCTGGGTAGTTTCAGCGGGATTAAGCTGCCTTCGCGGAAATTGCTCTGCAATACAATTTCTGAAAGACAGCCAATGCCCAACCCCGATTCAACGGCACGTTTAATAGCCTCGTTGTGACGAAACTCAAGGTAAATATCCAGCCCCGGTAGCGCATTAATAAAGGTTCGCTCAAAGGTTTGCCGGGCACCGGACTCCGCCTCACGAAGAATCCATCGGGCACCGGCCAGATCACTGTCGCTGATGCGGCTTTTTTTCGCCAATGGGTGATCGGGGCTGCAGAAAACCAGCAGCTCGTCCTGTTGCAGAGGAATTAAATCAAGGTCGCTGTGATTGACCGCTGTTTCCACCATGCCGATATCCACCTCAAAGTTGAGGACCTTCGAAATCACCTCCGGTGAATTGGCGACAAAGAAATCCACATTGGCATCGGGAAATAGCGAAAGATAGTTTGACAGGTAATTAACGGCGAGGTGATTGGCTATGGTATAGCTGGCTCCAATCTTCAGGTGTCCCAACTTGTCATGGCCCTTTAACTCCAGATCAAATTCATTGGCGTGTTGCAGCAGGGCTTCCGCACGCTGACGCAGAGTTTTGCCCTCTTCGTTTAATTCAAGGCGTTTTCCGACCCGGTCAAACAGGCGTAAGTTGTAGCCTTTCTCCAGCGTTTGAAGGGCTGAACTGACCGCCGATTGCGACATATGCAGGCTCTCAGCGGCACTGGCGGTATTTTTATGTTTGGCCACTGCCAAAAACACTTCAATCTGGCGCAGGGTAAAGCGCATGAGGATAACCTTCAGTCAATAATTAACCTATTTTATCAATTAATCTAATTAATAAAACCCATTTTACTTGTCATTGGCTAAGCGGTAGGATGCTCGCCTCAAATCAGCACAATGTCTGTGCTGGCGGGGCAGAATGAGGTGTACTCCTTTCTGTCTTGGTAGTAACTCAGCGCAAAGCTAGCAAGGTAAAGAACATGACTGAACAAAAAGCGACGAATGTTTATTGGCACGAAGGTGAGGTTACCCGCGAAGACCGCAATAGTTTATTGGGACAAAAGGGTGCAACCCTTTGGTTTACCGGTCTTTCGGGCAGCGGTAAAAGCACCGTAGCCGTTGAGCTGGAGAAAGCGCTGATGGCGCAGGGCCGACTGACCTATCGCCTCGACGGTGACAATATCCGTTTGGGTATCAACAAAAACCTGGGCTTTAGTGCCGAAGATCGTACCGAGAATATCCGTCGCATCGGTGAAATCTCCAAACTGTTTGTTGACGTCGGTGTTATCACATTGTCCAGCTTTGTCAGCCCCTATCGTGCCGATCGCGACCTGGTGCGCGAGTTGCACGAGCAGGCCGGAATGCAGTTTATCGAAGTGTTTGTGGATGTCCCGCTGGAAGTGGCTGAAGAGCGTGACCCTAAAGGTCTGTACAAAAAAGCCCGCGCGGGAGAAATTCCAAACTTTACCGGTATCTCCGACCCCTACGAAGCGCCATTGAAACCGGAAGTGGTGTTGAATAGCCATGAGATGTCGCTGGAAGAAGAAGTAGCCGTATTACTTAAACTCCTGGAAGAGAAGGGCTGTTTGTCGGCTTAAGCTTGATTGCTATCATTGATAGTTACCCGGCCAATAAATCTTTATCGTATTTGAACTGATTCACTCTTTGAGTAAAGGAAATATCCAATGATCAAACCCCATGGCGCCGACGCGCTTAAACCGCTATTTGTTTATGATACTGAGAAACACCATGCACTGAATTCCGAAGCAGAGACGCTGCCTTCTTTGCTGATCAGCTCTGCCGCCGCCGGTAATGCTGTGATGTTGGGTGCGGGTTACTTCACGCCCTTAGACGGTTATATGAATCTGGCTGACTCCCTGTCAGTGGCTGAAAAACTGCACACTACTGACGGCCTGTTCTGGCCGGTACCGATTGTCAATCTGGTTAACGATACCAGCTCCATTGGTGATGCCAAGCGTATCGCGTTGCGCGATCCTAATGTCGACGGTAATCCTGTGCTGGCCATTATGGATGTGGAAGCGATCGAAGAAGTGTCAGCGGAGCAGATCGACTTTATGGCCGAAAATATTTTCGGTACGCTGGACCCCGAACACCCCGGTGTTGCGGCTTTTAAAGCGCAGGGTAACCTGATGCTGTCGGGGCCGATTCAGGTCTTAAACTTCAGCTACTTCCAGACGGATTTTCCTGACACCTTCCGTACAGCGGTTGAAATTCGCAATGAAATGACTGAGCGTGGCTGGAAAAAAGCCGTTGCATTCCAGACCCGTAACCCAATGCACCGTGCGCACGAAGAGTTGTGCCGTATGGCTCAAGAGCAGTTGGGAAGCGATGGCATTCTGATCCACATGCTGTTAGGTAAACTGAAGCCCGGCGATATTCCTGCTGATGTACGCGATGCCTGTATCCGCAAAATGGTTGAGGTTTACTTCCCGGCCAACACCGTGATGATTACTGGCTATGGCTTTGATATGTTGTACGCTGGTCCCCGTGAAGCCGTGCTGCACGCGGTGTTTCGTCAAAACTGTGGTTGTACGCACTTTATCGTTGGTCGTGATCACGCCGGTGTGGGTGATTACTATGGCGGCTTTGATGCGCAAACCATTTTTGATGAAAAAGTACCCGCTGATGCTTTGGAAATCGAAATTTTCCGTGCCGATCACACGGCCTACTCCAAGAAATTGGATAAGGTTGTGATGATGAAAGATGCACCTGATCACGAAAAGGATGATTTTATCCTGCTGTCAGGTACTAAAGTGCGTGAGATGTTAGGTAATGGTATTGCTCCACCGCCTGAGTTTTCTCGTCCGGAGTGTGCAAAGATTCTAATGGATTACTACCAGAGTTTAGATCAGTAAGCTGAATTCTATTCTGGTCTTTTTGAAGCCGCTAATTTAGCGGCTTTTTTTTGTGTCACTTTTTTGTTTAAAAACTATAGAGGTAAGGGTTAATTACTGGAGGGTGATTAAAACTATGGATCGTTAAATTTGAGGGCCGTTAATAAGGCATTTAAAGGCTTACGCCATTCACGGTTGCTTTATCTAAAATAGCTTCGTATTTCACTTCGCCTTCATCAAAGCGTTGTACCTGTACGATAAAATAATCCTTATGCTTGGCTAGCCAGATTAAAGTGTAATCGTTTTTTCCTTCGCGCCGTTGCTCCAGCTTAACGGTTTGGAACCTACCCGCCGGCGTGTTGATGGTTTCTTCTTTGAGGCGAGTCACACGATAGGTTTTATAACTTGCTCGATCAAGCAGATGGTAGTCTTTTTGAGTAAAGGATTCACCCTGCTGCAGTAAGTCCAGCCGTAATTGAATTTGAAAACTGAGTTTATCCAGTGCTCCAGCCGGCATTTTTGAAACCTTATCGGAATGTAGTTGATCGATAAAGGTATTGTTATTGGCATTAATAACGATATCACTACTGCGCTTGCTGCTTAGGGGGTTGTCGAGTTGGTAGCGCAGGGGATTCAGGCTTTTCTCCTGGTCAAGGCTAAAACTTGCCTGTTCGGTGAAGCTGATAAAAAAAGCTGTTGCCGCATTTTCAAAGAGCCAATGATTATTTTCACTGTGCAGGTTTTGCTCCAGCTCGGTGCTGAAACCGCTCATTTTTCCGGAATAAGTGGCAGTGAAAGGCTTAAGGGGGGTGTCAGGGTAAGCGGATTGATTAAAAAATATCAGGCAGCAGAGAAAAAGCCGCTGCCGGAAAGTGTGTTTTAACAGCTTGTCAGGATATAAATTGATAGCCACCCGCGGATAACTCTTCATTATCTAATACTGCACAATTACCCAATAATTTTAAACGGCCTTCCGTAAACCATTGGGCTGCCATAGGATAAATTTTATGCTCTTTGGCCAAAATACGTTTTGCCAAAGTACTGGCGTCATCATTCTCCAATACAGGAACCACAGCTTGAATTATCGCCGGGCCGCCATCAAGTTCTTCTGTGACAAAGTGGACTGTAGCCCCAGCTTCTTCGTCACCCGCATCAATAGCTCGCTGGTGAGTATTCAGCCCTGGATACTTGGGCAACAACGAGGGATGAATGTTCAATAAGCGGCCATGGTAATGTTGTACAAAGCCCGGTGTCAGAATGCGCATGAAGCCAGCCAGAATCACCAGATCGGGTTGGTAGCGGTCTATCGCTTCCATCATTGCCTGATCAAAACTTTCCCGGCTCTCGAAATTCGTGTGATCAATTAATTCCGCAGCAATGCCGGCATTGCTTGCCCGCTCAAGACCAAAGGCCTGTGGGCGATTACAAAAAACGGCGGCAATTTCTGCGGTTAAACTGCCTTCGGCCACTGAGTCAATAAAAGACTGCAGGTTGGAGCCACTACCCGAAATCAGGATAACCAATTTACACTGCTTGTCTGACATCTGGATTACAGGCCCTGTAATTCCACTTGTTCTTCATCATCGCCTGCGCTGGCAATATGGCCGATAGTCCAGGCATTTTCGCCCAGTTCGGTCAGTGCCTGCAGGGCCTGCTCAGCCCTGTCACTGGCTACCGCGATAACCATGCCGACGCCACAGTTGAAAGTGCGGTACATTTCTATCCTGTCGACATTACCTTCCTGTTGCAGCCAGTTGAAAACCGGGCTTAACTGCCAGCTATTGGTGTCAATAACCGCTTTGGTATTGGCCGGCAGGACGCGAGGAATATTTTCCAGTAGACCACCACCGGTAATGTGGCAGAGCGCATTCACTTTGCACTGCTTCATCAACGCGAGAATCGATTTAACGTAAATACGGGTGGGTGCCATCAGGGCGGTGGCCAGGGTATCGTCGCCCAGCGCTTGTTGAAGGTTGGCACCGCTAACCTCAATAATTTTTCGAATCAGTGAGTAGCCATTTGAATGGGGGCCGGAGGAGGCCAGTCCGATCAAGGTGTCACCGGCTTTGACAGCGCTTCCGTCGATAATCTCGGACTTTTCGGCAACACCCACACAGAACCCGGCCAGATCGTAATCTTCACCTTCATACATACCGGGCATTTCGGCGGTTTCTCCACCCACCAATGAGCACCCTGCCAACTCGCAGCCCTGACCAATACCTTCAACCACGGCGGCAGCCGTATCAACGTTCAGCTTGCCTGTGGCGTAATAATCGAGGAAGAACAATGGCTCGGCACCGGCGACAACCAGATCATTGACACACATAGCGACCAGATCAATACCAATGGTGTCGTGAATACCGAGGTCCATTGCCAGGCGCAATTTAGTACCCACACCATCGGTACCGGAGACCAAAACTGGTTCTTTATAACCGGCAGGTAACTCGCAAAGGGCACCGAAGCCGCCAAGCCCTGCCATCACTTCCGGGCGGCGGGTTCTTTTGGCGACGTGTTTAATGCGATCAACCAGAGCATTGCCAGCATCAATATCGACGCCAGCATCTTTGTAACTGAGGGAATGTTTACTGTTTTGATCTGTCATAAAGTTTTAGCGCTCTCAGGCTGAATAAGTGTGAAAAGGTAGGCCGCCAGGGCGGCGCTATTTTAGCCTGATTGGCAGGGAAGTACGACCATAAATTCTTTATAGATCGGTCATTATAGTTGCTATGGTGACCACTAAGGCAGCTGGTAGCAAGTGGTTTGCAATTGATGATGTGCCAAGGCTCTGAGATTGCTACAATATGCGCCGCCAATGCATTTGTCACCCATACAATAAAGCAAAGCAGGAACACACCGTTGTTGCCACTCTCCAGATTCATTGTTTTTTTAAGCTGCCTGTTTACTGCGCTGACACTCAGGGCAGAGCAAATCGACAATCTTTACGATGTGGCCGTTCCGGTCAAGTCCCAGTCCACGGCCGACCTGCGTTTGGGCACCCAAGAGGCCCTTAGCACCGCCTTTATACGAATCTCCGGTAATGCTGAGGTTCTGCAAAATAGCAGTATCCGCTCGGCGATTAATCGTGCCACGGATTTCACTCGTAAATTCAGCTATCGCAAAACCCAAGAGGATAATGGCGATGAGCAGCTCTGGCTGGTGATTGAATTTGAGCAAAGGCTCATCGACCAGCAATTACGCGACGCCGGGCTGCCGCTTTGGTCCAGCAATCGCCCAACGGTTTTGGTATGGCTGGTGGTGGATGACCGCGATGGACGTCGCTTTGTCGGTGTCGGGCGCGACAAGGACATTGTAAAAGCTATTACCGATAATGCCCAGCGACGGGGATTAATCGTTAAGTTTCCGGTGCTGGATCTGGAGGATATGGTAGCCCTGTCCGCAGATGAACTGTGGCGGCTCAATGCCTGGCGTGCCCAGACTGCGGCGGAGCGTTATCAGGCCGATACTCTGTTGTTGGGGCGGGTGTCGAAATTAAGTAATGGCGAGTGGTTGGGGCGCTGGCTGTTCAGTTATGATCAACAACAATTGGAGTTTGATGGCGAGGCCGAATCGCTGAAGGTTTATACTGGCAGCGCTATCGATCAGGTGGCGGAACTGTTGGCCAATCAATATGCTATCGCGCCGGTAAAAATTGCAGAGGGTGGGGTGTTGATGCGGCTGACCGGCATTGGCAGTTTTGTTGATTATGCTCGCGCTATCGCGTATCTCGAGTCCGTGGCAGCAATACGCCATGCCAATGTGGTGGATATCCAGGGCGAGGAAATCATCGTTCGTCTGGTCGCCGATGGCATGTTAGTGCAGTTACAGCAGGCCTTTGCGTTGGGCAAGCGGTTGCAGAGTCAAGTGGGCAGGCCTTATCAGGGGGAGTATGAAATTGCGCTGGATTATCACTGGCCTGACTAAAGTCATTTAACGATTCCCGGTTTTATTATTAGCGAGTCGGCTTATTTGTAAGTTGACACACTTCGGCCTAAGCATTTACTCAAGGCCTCTTATCTAAGGCCATTCACTCAAGGGATGTGGTATGACTGATATTCAGCGTTTGTGGGTTTTGTTGTTTTGTCTGGCGGTATTGTTTTTACTTTACTTGCTGCAACCCATTCTTACCCCCTTTCTAGTGGCGGCGTTGTTAGCCTATCTGGGCGACCCGTTGGCTGACCGACTTGAAGCGCGAGGCCTTAGCCGAACCGTGTCGGTAATCATCGTATTTGCGGGTTTAAGCCTTATAGCTGGCCTGTTAGTACTGCTCTCCATTCCTCTGGTGAGCGCGCAACTTGATTTGCTGGCCACGAAAATTCCGCAGTGGATTTCGGTCATTCAGCAAAAAGGTATTCCCTGGCTGCAGGATCGATTGGGCATATCACTGGAGGCGATTCCCCTCTCTGAGGTGAAATCGATGCTCAGTGAAAACTGGGGCACGACGGGTGGTGTCATCAAAAAGCTCTGGAGTAGTGTGGCTGGGTCCAGTTTGGCCCTGGTTGCCTGGTTAGCAAATCTGGTGCTGATTCCCGTAGTTGCATTTTATCTATTGCGGGACTGGGATGTGCTGATGGTTAATATCAGAGACTTTCTGCCTCGTTCCGTCGAGTCCAAGATTACTGGCCTGGCTCAGGAATGTGATGAAATCATCGGTGCCTTTATTCGCGGTCAGTTGTTGGTGATGCTGGCATTGGGCGCGGTTTACAGTCTGGGTCTGTGGATGGTTGGGTTGGATCTGGCCTTTATTCTGGGCTTGATTGCCGGTCTGGCCAGTATTGTGCCCTATATGGGCTTTATCGTGGGGATTGTTGCTGCAGGGCTGGCTGCATGGTTTCAGTTTTATGAGCTATTGCCACTGCTGGGCGTCGTCGGCGTTTTTGCCGTGGGTCAGGCGCTGGAGGGCATGGTGTTGACGCCCCTCTTAGTGGGTGATCGAATTGGCTTGCATCCCGTCGCGGTGATTTTCGCTATTATGGCTGGTGGTCAACTAGCTGGTTTTACCGGGGTATTACTCGCCTTGCCCGTTGCTGCGGTCATTATGGTGATCGTACGTCACCTGCATCGCGGTTACAAAGGTAGTGCGCTTTATACGACTGAGAAATAATGGTTTTGTTTGCGAGAAAAGGAGCTGGTTTCGAGCGCTGATCGATTGAAGCGGTTGAGCTGTAGCCCCTGGAGATTATCCTTTCTGGACTTTCATGAGCTTTTTATTTGAACAATTGCCTCTGGCGTTACAGCTCAGGGATGATGCAACCTTTGATAATTTCTATCCCGGCAGTAACGGCTTAGTTCTGGAGACGCTTAAAGCGCAACTCAATCCCGGTGAGCGCTATATTTATCTCTATGGCGCTTTGGCTAGTGGCCGTAGTCATTTATTGCAAGCTGCCTGTCATTTAGCTGAGTCACAGGAGTTGCGCGCTTTATATTTGCCGCTGGCGGAACTACGGGATTACCCGCCGGTAGAGCTGTTTGAAGGTTTAACCCAGCTGGATCTGATTTGTTTGGATGATATTGATGCCGTTGTTGGCCATGATCAGTGGGAGCAGGAACTTTTCCATCTCTTCAATCGATTGCAACAGAATCAAACCGCCCTGTTGATTGCGGCTAACAGATCGGTGCGAGAGCTTTCGGTGCAACTGCCGGATTTGGCCTCACGACTAAGCTGGGGAGCTTTGTTTAATATCAAGGCCCTGAGTGATGAACAGTGCATTCAAGCCATGCAGATGCGAGCCGGATTCCGGGGGCTTGAATTAACCGCTGAGGTTGCCCAATATATTTATCACCGTTGCCAGCGCGATCTCGACACCCTGCTGGAAGTCTTGAGTCAACTGGATAGGGCTTCGCTGAAACACCAGCGGCGTTTGACCATCCCTTTTGTGAAATCCGTAATGAACTGGTAGTTTTTTTACTGGTTTATTCGTAAAAAAAGGATTCGACAATGAAAAAGTTAAAAAACGAAGCGGAATTGCTCAAGGAAGCACTACGTGTCGGGTCGATTTATATTGAAAAGCGCGGTGTGGGAAAGTTTGAAGGCACCGATTCTTCCCACGACAAGATAGAGTATTTATATCGCTTGCTAGTCCATGATAAATTGATTCAACCGCTGGCCAAGGGTGACGAAAAGGAACCTGCGATTAAGCACAAGCTGGCATTGTGGATAGCCAAGCAGCTGCCGAAGGATCATAGCTTGCTTAAATAAACGAGAGAATCGTAGATAAAGGTGCACAATGTAAGCGGTTTATGCTTTTCCCTCTTTACCTTTTGGCCCCCATTTTTCTAAACCGATAAATAATTAAACAACACTGCGAAAGCATCGCGATAAAAAAACCACCGCCTGCCACCAGCATTCCGAGCAACATAAAACCTTCCTGTTTAATCGACGGCTCGATTAATTTATCGGCCCATTGAATAAATCCCAGGCCAATAAAAAAAAGCAGTGCACCGAGTGCATACAGACGCAGGGTTTTGCGTTGATCATCTATCAATGCCAACAGTTTAAGGTGAGGCTTTTCATTTTTTTCAGGTTTTGCTAAATCGTCTGGCGCTGGTTTTGTCATGATTTTAAACCGGCATAAAGCTTTGAATTTGAATATCCAGTGTGAGATCCAGCTGAGTGACAGATTGTAAGTGTCGCTTCCGCTCTGGAGAGGCACGCCAGTAGTGTGGTGTCATCGACAGTAAATCCAGTATGGATCGATTATCAGCTAATGCCAACTGTCGATAAACATGAGTAGAGGCCACTTGTTTAAAGTGCGCTTGCAAAACACTGTGGGGCTGGTAGCTCTCTTGCTTGACCTCGTTATACAGTCGTTGGCGTAATTCCAGTAAATGTTCTGGGCCGGTACTGGCGACGATGAGTTGGCCGCTGTCTTGTAGGCAGCGCTGAAACTCTTCGCTGATGATAGGGGAAAATAAACAGAGAAGGATATCGGCGGCGCTATCTTCTACTGGTAGGGAGGTACTGTTTGCCACCAACCATTGAATATCGGGGTTGCGTCTGGCCGCTGCCTGTATGGCCTGTTTTGAAATATCGGTGCCAAGTATGTCCAGCGGCTGGTTAACAGTTAAGAGAGCTTCCAGGTTTGTCAGGTACTGGAACAGTTGATCGGTGTAATATCCCTCGCCGCAGCCAGCATCAATTACGGCAGTTTTCGTGGCTGACTGCTTAGTTAATAATTGGTCTTTAATAAAAGCAGCGACTTGCTGGTTAACCGCCGACGCTATGGCTTGATAATGGCCCGCGTTCAGAAAACGTTGACGTGCGGCGACCATTGTTTTGTCATCGCCGGGTGAACGGGACTTTTTATGTTGTACCGGGAGCAGATTGCAGTAGCCCTGTTTGGCAATATCGAAGCTGTGCTTGTTGCCGCAATACCAGCGTGTTGTTTCGCAGATTAGTGGCTGCTGACAGAGCGGACAAATATAGTGCATGGCTCGCCTGCTGCTCAGGTGAGCAACCTGGTTAAAATGCCCTGATAGAGTTGTGAAAGGCTATCGAGATCGGCGGCTGTCACGCATTCGTCCACCTTGTGGATGGTGGCGTTGACTGGGCCAAGTTCTACCAGCTCACTGCCCGTTGGCGCAATAAAGCGTCCATCCGAGGTGCCGCCTGCGGTGGAAAGTTCGGTGACAACGGATAAGACTTCTTTGATTGTTGTAACGGCTGCGTCGATGAGTTTTCCTTCAGAGGTCAGGAAGGGTTGGCCGCTGAGCTTCCATTCCAAATCATAATCCAGCTGATGTTTGTCGAGAATCGCCTCGGTGCGCTGACGTAAAATTGCCTCAGTGAGCTCTGTAGAAAATCTGAAATTAAAAACAACTGTCAACTCACCGGGAATGACATTGGTTGCTCCGGTGCCGCCATTGATATTTGAAATCTGAAAGGAGGTCGCTGGGAAAAAATCATTGCCATTATCCCATTGCTCGGCGGCCAACTCAGCGAGTGCCGGCGCCGCTAAGTGAATAGGGTTAGCGGCCAGGTGGGGGTAGGCGACATGGCCCTGAATGCCTTTAACGGTCAAAACGGCACCGAGTGAACCACGGCGCCCATTTTTAATCACATCGCCGACGGTATTGGTGGAAGAGGGTTCACCCACTACACACCAGGTGATCTGTTCGTTTTGCTGTTGCAACCATTCGATCACTTTAACGGTACCGTTAATGGCAATGCCTTCTTCGTCGCTGGTAATCAAAAAGGCGATCCTGCCGCAGTGATCTGGATGCTCCGCGACAAAACGTTCACAGGCAGTGACCATCGCCGCCAGACTTCCCTTCATGTCAGCTGCGCCACGGCCATAAAGCACGCCTTCTTCAATAGTGGGTTCAAAGGGGTGGTGTTGCCATTGAGCTACCGGGCCTGTTGGTACTACATCGGTATGGCCAGCAAAACACAGAATAGGTCCGCTATCGCCATGTACGGCCCAGAAATTGTCCACATCCTCAAAGCGCAGGCGCTCGGTTTTGAAACCGATGGCTTCGAGACGGGTGATCATACTGTCCTGACAGCCAGCGTCCTCGGGGGTCACGGATTGACGACGAATGAGTTCAAGGGTCAGTTCAATCGTGTCGGAATATTGGGGCATACTGGTTAAGTCTCTTGAGGTCGAAGGGTAACTATAGGCCAAAAAATAGTCGCTACTGCAGTAGTGATCGGCCATTATTGGACAAAGATAGGATTCTAACATGGTCCTCACATGGGCAAAAATCAGCATAGAAATTTATTTGCGTCATTGCGTCAACCAGATCGACTTCAGCTCGTTAATAGAAGTGAAGAGTGACCAATATGCAACTAGTATGGGTGGTATGAATATACAAGTAGGCAATGCCGATGATGTCCCAGTGCCGGAATGGTCGATGAATAGAAACAGGCCTGTACAGCGGCTGGATCACTTTTTAAGTTCAGTAGAAAAGCGGGCATTGCGCATGGCGCAGTTATCCACTGGTGATGCAGAGGTAGCTTTGGATATTGTACAGGATGCAATGTTGAAACTGGTGCAGAACTATGCGGATAAAACTGAGCTGGAGTTGAGACCGCTGTTTTACCGGATTTTAGCTAACCGAATCAAGGATTGGCATCGACATCAAAATCGCCGCTGGATGATTTTTGATCGCTGGTTTGGTCGTTCTGCTACCGGTGATGAGATAGCAGAGGAAGAGTCGGCTATAGAACAGTTGGCGGGTGATTTACATTGGCAGCCGGATCGGCAGGTGGCGTCAGAATTTTCTCGACAGGCGTTAGAGCGTGCGGTCTCAGCGCTGTCTTTACGTCAACAGCAAGCTTTTATGCTGCGCTGCTGGGAGGGCGCGAGTACTGCGGAAACAGCAGTTATTATGGGTTGTACTGAGGGGACGGTTAAGACCTTGTATGCAAGATCACTGACATTCTTGAGGCAGCATCTGGAGGATCATTATGAGTAACAAACGAGAGTTTGAAGAGCGGCTCGCTGTCCAATTGAGAAGTTCGGAAGAGCAGTTGGACACGGAGAGCTGTTTGCGACTTAAAGCTATGCGGCAGGAGGTGTTAAAGGCCGCAGGATCTGGCTTTAGCGCTAACAAACCGAGTCAATGGTGGTCGCCTGATAATTGGACGAGCTTCGGTAGGCGTTGGGAGTCGGCGCTGGTGGTGGTAGGCGTGATGGTCATTGCTGTGCTGTTATCGCTTCCTGAACAGTCTCCGGGGGTGATGGATCCAGACAATAACATGGCGATTGAGGAAGGGGCTCATGAAGATCCTGAGTTTTATGGGTCTCTGGAATTTTACCAATGGCTGGCTGAGCAGGAGCAGGCTGGTTGAGGTTAATCAGTAGTAGCAACTATCAGTAGTAGTAATTATCAGTAGTAACAAAGATGCGGAGAAAAACTGTGAACTTTCTAATCAAGATTAAATTGCGACCGCTGTTGTCGGTTGGTACCTTGGCTCTGGTGGGGGTATTGTTTGCTATCAATGTTGTGGCTGAAGATGATAAAAGTCATGGACCAGACTGGGGCAGTTTAAGCCCTGAGCAGCAGCAAATACTGCAACCGTTAAAAGATAGCTGGGAAAGTTTACCGGGTTATCGCAGGGAGCGGATAGCCAGAGGTGCTGAGCGTTGGGAAACGCTGTCGCCAGAGGAGCAGAAACGTATTCAACAGAAAATGTTGAACTGGCAATCCATTCCTCCTGAGCGGAAGGCTATGTTGAACGAGCGCTTTGAACGGTTTCAGAATATGACACCGGAACAGCAGCAAAAACTGCTGCAGGCCCGTAAGCGTTTTCGTGATATGTCCCCGGAGCAGCGTGAAAAGTGGCGGCAAAAATTTCGTGATATGAGCCCTGAAGAACGAGCAGATCTCAGGCAGCGAATGAAACAGCACCATCATCATAGGGAAGATAAATAGACTGAACGGGAGCCTGGGTTTAGACATCTTGTTGAAATGATTTTAGCCGACTGGCACCGACAGGCTTTACAGCGCACAATGGGTGAAATTCTTAAACCCCGAACTTATAAAAAAGAACTGGTATGAACCCCTTCGTTAAACGCTGTCTGTTTGTCTTTGCTCTACTTCTCTTAATTCTAATCGCCACGACAATGATGTTTGTTGCCTTGGGCTCTGGTAACACCGCTACAAACATCAGACTGATGTTGAGTTCTATAACGGGTTATGTCAGATCCAGCCCTGAACCGGATACCGTAAAACAACGATTTACCTTGCCCGAGGGCTTTGCGTTGTCTTTATATGCCAGGGATCTTGGCGCAGTGCGGTTTATGGCTGTAAGCAGTCGGGGTGATTTACTGGTGAGTCGGCCTCGACAAGGTGATATTTTGTTGTTGCAAAAGGACAGTAATGGCGATGGTCTGCCCGATGAGCAGCGGATATTATTGCAAGGCCTTTATAAACCCCATGGGATAGCCCTGCATGAGGGTTGGCTTTATATCGCCGAATCTAATGCGGTGGGTAAGGTTGCCTTTGATGTGGAGAAAGGGGAATTATTGGGCGAATATCAGCAGATTCTAACGGGGATCAGTGGCAGCGGCAATCACTGGACCAAGAGCTTGGGTATTGGTCCCGATGGCTGGCTCTTTCTAAGCTCCGGTTCTACCTGCAATGTCTGTGAAGAGTCTGACCCGCAGCGGGCTGCGATGATGCGGATGAAAACCGATGGCAGCGAGCTGGAAATTTATGCCACTGGTTTAAGAAACAGCGTTGGCTTTGATTGGGCACCTTGGAATCAATCGCTCTATGCAACGGATAATGGTCGCGATTTATTGGGCGATAATTTTCCCCCCTGTGAGCTGAACCGCATTGTCAAAGGTGGCTTCTACGGTTGGCCCTTTATTAACGGCAATGGTCATTTGGACCCTGATCTGGGACAAGGCAGAGAACATCTGTTAAGAGATGCTATTTCGCCAGCCCATACCTTTCGCGCGCATAATGCCCCGTTAGGAATCCGGTTTTTACGACATAATCAGTCGGTTGGGTTTGATAAAACCGCGCTAGTCGCTCTACACGGTTCCTGGAATCGCAGCGAACCCGATGGCTATAAGGTAGTCGCCTTAAAGTGGCAGGAGGATGGTTCGATTGAGGAGCAGGATTTCCTGACGGGTTTTCAAAAAGGCGGTGATATTATTGGTCGGCCGGTCGATGTGGTTGAAACTCTGGACGGAACGATCTTTGTGTCCGATGATTATTCCGGCTCTATTTATAGAATTAGCTACGGCGCTACTGAAGCCAACTACGGTAGGGGTAAGCAAGTTTCAGCCGGTATTGATGACGCCAAGCCACGGCAAGCGATCAGTGCAGAAGAGGCATTGAAGCAGTATTCGTCGAGCCAATTGTACGCGTTGCGGCAGCAGGGCGCTCAGCTTTTCAGGCAATATCGCTGCGGTAATTGCCACGACTCGGCAAGGGCAACCCCGTTTCGAACCATTAAGCCGATTAAGCAATTATCCCAACGCTATTCACTGGAACAGTTAGCGGATTTTTTTGTGACACCGACGCCGCCTATGCCGGTCTACCCATTGAATGTCGAGCAGAGAGAAGCGCTGGCGGTGTATTTGTATGATCGTTAACAGCCGCGAATTTCCACAGGCCGTTGATGGCACTTATTTCAGTGTTTTATAACGGTGACAATCGGTTGTATGATCATTGACCATTCCGGTGGCCTGCATATGCGCGTAGATAATAGTCGAGCCAACAAATTTAAAACCGCGTTTTTTTAAGTCTTTGCTTATCAGGTCAGATTGTTTTGTGGTGGCCGGAACTTCTTGCAGACTTTTCCAGCGATTTTGGATGGGTTTGTGATCAATAAAGGACCAGATATAGTCCGAGAAGCTGCCAAACTCCTGTTGGGTATTTAAAAAGCATTGTGCGTTGGTTCGGGCCGCGAACACCTTCAGTCGGTTGCGAATAATGGTGGGGTTTTCCAGTAGTTTTTCCAGCTTATGGTCACTGAAACGGGCGACTTTAACCGGGTCGAAATTAGCGAAAGCCTTGCGATAACCTTCACGCTTTTTCAATACTGTGATCCAGGATAAGCCAGCCTGGGCACCCTCAAGGATTAAAAATTCAAATAGTTTTTGATCTTCATAAACGGGTACACCCCATTCTTCATCATGGTATTGTTGATAAACTGGATCTTCACCGCACCAGCTACAGCGTTTTAAGCTTGCCATCATAAGTCCCTATAATTGTATAAGAGTCGTCTGGTTAAAACTGAATATCCGACACCACTTGAACCGAGTTGCTTCTCCGTAATATCTGCGAGGGGGTCATGCCAAACATTTTTCTAAAGGTGCGGCTGTAATGGGCCGCATCGGCAAAGCCTGCCTCTGCGGCTGCATCGGAAACGGTCATGCCTC
This sequence comes from Oceanicoccus sp., assembly GCA_965661375.1. Taxonomy (GTDB): domain Bacteria; phylum Pseudomonadota; class Gammaproteobacteria; order Pseudomonadales; family Dasaniaceae; genus Oceanicoccus. Next base: position 88,244 of record CBFIDJ010000012.1, read on the forward strand.
TGACGACCTTAAACCCTGTCTGGCAGAGTTTATACCAGAGGATATAGCTTTTAATGGGAATACCCACTTCTTGCTTGAACAGGTGAGATAAACGATCCCGGGAGAGACAGGCAACCTCCGCCAGTTGCTCGGCGTTTACTTCACCGCCCCTCGCCTGGTGAATGGCTTGAATCACTTTGGTTACGCGTGGGTCTTTTTCTGTCGGCTCCGGTATTGAACCGGCGAAGCGTGCAACCACGTCGTTGATAGCAGCTTCGGTTTCGGTCACTGATTGTGCTTCGTGGGCAAAGTGTTGCATGCGCTGGCGGCAATAGTCGATATCGTCCAGTGAGGGGGTGGCTATACTGTTTTCTTGTAGGTAGCGCTCCTCAATTTGTTTGGCCGCCTCGGTTTCGGCGTCTATCAGTATTAACAGTCGCCAGGTATCGGTGACGTCGATTTGGTGCATATAATTGGGTTTTATCAGCGAGCAAGCGGTGGAGTCCTCTCCGCCAATGTGACGAATAATAAAAGGACGATCTTCCAGGGTGAGGGTTATTTGCAGAGCATGGTGGCTGTGATCACCATTATCAAGCGCATTGCCTACCAGCAGAATACGGCCCTTGCTAAGATAAAGAAATGACGCTGACTCAGTGCTCATAGTATTGTGTCTATCACTTATACTCTCTGTAACCCGTTGTATGGAAATTGAATGTTGTACGGCGTTCAAAATCACTCAGGTATTGTTCCACTCAAAGTATTCTACGGAAGAGGATTATGATGTCCAGCTATTATCGCATTGCAGGTTTGTGTGCTTTTTTATAATAAATACAATTAAGCGTATCGTCACTTGAGATGAAAACTTAAATCTGTTTGTGTCGCTTACTGACTTAATTGCTGCAAGTGTAGATGTTTTTTCTGCAGCAGCTTGTTGTTTTTTTTGTTTCACTGGAGGTAGACATGAAACTTTACACTTTTGAAGGTGCGCCGAATCCACGCCGGGTTGACTTGTACCTGCAATATAAAGGTATTGAACTGGAGCAGGTCAAGGTCAATATTCGCAACCAGGAACAATTTAGTGAGCCGTTTAAACAATTGAACCCTGGGTGCACCGTGCCTGTGCTTGAGGTGGTTGATGGTGAAGTGCTGGTTGATGCTGTCAGTATCTGTCTTTATCTCGATAGTCTGTACCCGGATAAACCGATGTTTGGCAGCAGTGCGCTGGAGCAGGCCGCTATAGTAGGTTGGGATCATCGCATTTTTGTTGAAGGCTTTACGGCAGTTGCCGAAATACTAAGAAATCAAAATGAGGCTTTTAAGCATCGTGCGTTGCCCGGTCTACTCGATATTGAACAGATTCCCGAGTTGGTGGGACGCGGTCGTGAACGGCTTCATGATTTTTTTGCGCGACTGGATAAGCATCTTTCCGGACGAGAATTTATTGTGGGCAAAACAATAAGCTTTGCCGATATTGATGCGTTGGTGGTGTGCGATTTTGCGGGCTGGGTGCAGGAAAAAATTCCTGCGGAGGCAGAATATTTACAGAGCTGGTACCGGAGAGTTTCATTGCAATTGTCATAAAGATTTTCACTAAGGCAAAGGTGAAATCATCTTGTATACAGGTTCTGCTGTAGTAGTGAATGAAGCAGTGGAAGTAGTAGCGGTTGCGTCAGCTGGTCTAGTAATTGGGCGAGTTGGCGCACCGGATATGGGGCTAATATAAGCCAGTAAGTATAGCTTTCTTCCGGGCTCTGGTTTTCCGTGAGTGCAATCACTTCCAGAGAATATTTTTGTGTGGTTTTTAGCTTTTATATATCTAATCAGTATAGGCTTCTGCTCGCGCTTTTAATCAATAATCCCTTACACTCGTACGGCAGGTTGATACGGTCAGGCAAGGTTCTGGCATGATGAGTAGCCTGCGCAGAGGTCTTCAACGAATGCTGTTTTAGCCGCTGTTATGTGGAAAACTGATGTAATTAGCTATATCTGAATAGCTATATGTGAATAGAGCGAACAGGGGGTTACTATGCAGTACCGAGAGGGAGAAAAATCGGGTGAGTCCGTCACTCAGGTAAGAACAGACCGCTTTTACTGCATTTTTGACCAGTGGTTTTTTACCAGCCGGGAATCACTGCGTCACGGCCCCTACGCCAGCCGGGATGAGGCCGAACTGGCTCTGATGGCCTATCTGAGGCATGTCAATGAGGGCGGTATTTATGCCGCTTTGCCGACTGCAGATCGGCCGCGGGAGTCAGGCTTTAGCTGCCCATAAATACTCCAGCTTGTAACCGGGACCCCAAAGCCATTTCCTTCCACCAAAGGCTTAATCTGCCTTGGGTTCAGGTACGCTTTTCATGTTAGAATTTCCACTTGGTAATGCTGGCTCCAGTCTTACCGAACTCTTGTGATCAACCCAGGTCCTTTTAAATGATCACAGCATAATCAAACATGTTTGCATTTTAAGCTTCCACCAAAGAGGTTAGCTCATTGGAAGAACAGCCCACCATCGAAGAATCATTAAAATCCACCCTCAATCAACAGACCGCAAAAATTCAATGGCGGGATCTTGAGCGTTTTTATGCCAGCGGTGCCGTTATCTGTGTTGATAAGGCGCTTGATTTAATTCATGTTGCCAGCCAGTTCAGTAGCGATAATAAACTAGCTGTTGAACAGTGGCTCTCTGCCGGCAGCGTGGCGAAAGTGACCGATGAGCAAGCGAGTGAGTGGCACAGGCAGTCAGCTCAACTCTGGGCCGTAGTCATTGCCCCCTGGGTTCTGGTGCAGGAAGTGAAAGCCCCGGAGTCTTAATTTCTCTCTTGTTCCCTGGCTTACCGTCCTGTAACTGATAGCTGAGCCTGATCTCTCCACTGACTTTACCTAACCTATCTACTGAAACAGAACCCACGTTATGACAAACTTGAGCAAGCTTTTACTACTGGCATCAGTTTTTTTGCTGTTGACAGCCTGTGCCGCAACGACTGCGCTCGGCCCTACTATCCAGGCGGATTACCAACTGACTGCAGAAGATAAGGTCATTATCCAGCGGATGATCAGTAATATGGTGACGATTCCCGCAGGAAGCTTTCAGATGGGTGACCGTCTGGGCGAGGGGGAAAGTGATGAATTACCCGTGCGGGAGGTTGAGGTGACTGCCTTTGCGCTGTCGCGTTATGAAGTGACCTTCGAGCAATATGATCTCTTTGCCAGAATGACCGGGGAAGATGCCCCAAGTGACCGCTGGGGCAGGGAAAAGCGCCCGGTTATCGATGTGACCTGGCACGATGCGGCGGATTTCACTGTCTGGGCTGCTCAGGTGACAGGCTTACCGATGCGTCTACCCACAGAGGCAGAGTGGGAATATGCTGCCAGAGGAAGTAGTTTAGAAGGAGAGGGCAATCTTCGATACGCGGTGACTGATGACGCCGATACCTTATGTGAATGGGCCAATATAGCCGATCAAAACACCGATATCGGTTGGCGCAACGAATCCTGTGCTGATGCTTATTCTGAGACAGCGCCCGTGGGCAGTTTTAAAGCTAATGCTTATGGTCTGTATGATATGCAGGGCAATGTCTGGGAGTGGCTTAGTGATTGCTGGCACTCGAGTTATAAAGGCGCGCCCTCCAATAGTGAGAATTGGGGTGACTTATCCTGTGATGAGTATGTGCAGCGTGGTGGCTCCTGGTTCAGTGATGTGGATGAGGTACGTAGCTCGTTCCGTGTCTCCGGTGATGGGCTCGATAAAAGTGTGACGCTGGGCTTTCGACTGGCGCATGACTAAGCTCCGGGTCGGGATCTGTAAAATAAGTGGAATCAAAATCAGCAATTAACGAAGGATGAGGCCAATGAGCTCTCTTATGGCAATCATTGAATCGCGGCTTCATGAAATTTTTGCTGCCTACGCTGAGGGATTGGATGTGGCGCCGGCAAAACGCTTTCGCACTGAAGGATTAATGGAGGCTGCCTGTATGCTGGAGATGAGCGATCAAAATACAGTGATGTCGTTAGTGCAGTCCTGCTGGCGTGAGCATTTTGAACAGGACTTTCCCGACGTTGAGGAGGGTATTCTGCGTATCCCCGTTTTAATGAAACGAGCGCCAGTTTACCCTTCAACAAAATAACTGATTTGCTACCGCTTATTTACCAGGGCCGTCATTTGCCCAGGCAGCGCTGATAGGCTTTTACCGCATTAGTTAATCCCATCGATAAGGCATCAACGGTCATAGCATGGCCAATAGATACTTCAAGTAATTCGGGGACCGTCGCGAATTTTGCCAGATTATGTAAATTGAGGTCGTGACCGGCATTTAAACCGAGCTTTAATTCTGCCGCTTTTTCCGCAGCACGATAAAACTGCGCAAAAACCTGTTCCAGATTATCCTTTTTTTCAAAGGCCTCGGCATAGGGGCCGGTATAGAGTTCAACACGGTCAGCGCCAACCTGCTTGGCCAATTCTATCTGTTTTACATCAGGGTCCATAAAGAGGCTGACTCGAATTCCCAGCGCGTGGAGCTCTTCGATAACGGGTAGGAGTTGCTCGGCGCTCTGGGTGAGATCAAAACCGTGATCGGAGGTCAGTTGTTCGTTACTGTCTGGTACTAGCGTACATTGTGCCGGTTTGATCTGCTTAACCAACTCAATGAAGCCGGGATAATCACTGACATTTTTTCGATCACTTTTCTTTGGTGGGGCAAAGGGGTTGCCCTCTATATTGAATTCAACCGATAACATCCTGGCCAGATCAAAGCAATCGTCTGCGCGAATATGCCGTTGATCAGGGCGCGGGTGAACGGTAATACCCTCGGCACCGGCATCAATGCAGATCTGTGCATGTTGGGTCACACTGGGGTAGACCGTATCACGGGAATTTCGGATCAGGGCAATTTTGTTCAGGTTGACACTTAGTGCGGTGGGCATGACGGCGCTCATAGCAAGATAAGGGGTGTGGGCTTAGCGTTTGATCTCTACCCGCTCAATAAATACGGGTTCAACGGGCACATTGGCATGCTCGCCAATGGTTGCGGTCGGCGATTTTTCAATGGCCTTCACCACAAATTCACCACCAGTGACTTTACCAAATACCGCATAGGCATCGCCTCGAGTGTCGAGCTTAGTGTTCATGCGTGTATTGATAAAAAACTGTGAGGTGGCGCTATCCAGCTCTGGCGTCCTGGCCATGGCAATCGTCCAGCGATCATTAAACAATCCGTTTCCCGCTTCATTAATAATCGGATCTTTAGTCGGTTTTTTGTTTAAGTCTCGAGTAAAACCTCCACCCTGAATCATAAAGCGTTTGATAACGCGATGAAAAATGGTCTTGTTATAAAAACCGGATTCGGCGTAATCGATAAAATTCTGGACGGTAATCGGGGCCTTGTCCGGATAAAGTTCAAGGGTGATTTCACCCTTGCTAGTATGAATGATGGCGGTGATAGTGTTGTTATTTTTTTCGGCCTCTGCCAAGCAGTAAAAGCTACCCAGAGTGCAACATACCAGGAGGGTTAGCTTGATTGCCAAGGTGTTTAATGATGAATACATTCTGTTAAGCCCAGTCATCGCGTTTTTTGGGGGTGAGTCGAGGTACGATAAGTGCCAGCATTACGCCGATGACAACGGCGAAGGCTCCATTAAGAAAGGCATCGTTTTCCTGAGCGTCATTCAGTCTCTGATTGTCGGTTCGCAACACGTCAGCTTCATTTTTTAAAACTTGATTTTCCTGTAACAGGCGCTGATTGTCTTGATTTAATTTCAAGGCGTTCCCGGAAATATCTTTGATGGTTGCGAGTTCCTCGCTGGTCTGCGCATTGCTTTCAGTTAAGGTCTCTACCTGTTTCTCTTTCTCGGCAACCTCTTTCTTTAAGGTATTTAACTCCTGCTTGAGTTCGCTATTCTGCGTTTCCAATTTACTGATTTTTTCGGTGGCCGCATTGTATAAATCGCGGCCAGCGGGTTGGTCGCTGAGATATTGTGATTGAATCCAGCCGTCAATACCGCTTTGGGTGCGTACAAGGCTGTAGGTCTCGTCTTCGCTCATCTCAATGACGGTAACTGGCGTTCCGCTGACAAGGCCCTTGTGGACGATACGATGCTTTGTGGTTTGTCCACTGCGTAGCGGAACATAGAGCTCATCGCGGATATAGCGAACTTCTTCACTGTATAACTGGCTGCTGCTTAGCAGTGTCATCAGTAATAACAGTATTTTTTTCACGGTATTCACCTTGCTTCAATTATCAGTATGGGTCTGTAAATTAATTAGCTTGTTGGATGCCGGCTGCTTGGATTGTAGAATCCTGGCAAAGTTCGGTCGTAATTATAGACCGTAGAGCGGAGTTTGTGGGGAATTGCGGATATATCAACGTTCAGGCTTCATTAAAAATATCTTCGGCTTTCAGGTGAGTCAGCTTTTGAATGTGACGCAGCAGATAAAATAGCGCGGCCATTAAAACGATAGTGCTTGGCAGGGCAATAACAGGAAAGCTAAGAGCGGTCATTTTTCCGAGCTCTTCAGAAAAGGCAACGGTGCCTGGTTCGCTGACCAGAATCACCTTGGCTAGCACATAATTGAGTACCGAGGATAAAAAGAATGAGCCCGCTACCATATAGGAGGCGTTACTGAGCTTGTTCTCAAACTCGCGTTCGTTGTTGAAGCTTTTCAGGGCGATCTTTACCTTGTCGATTTGTAAGACCTGATCGTTATACAGAAAGGTTTTTACCAAAGGGTAGGGCGTGCGGATGGAAATAAGCGTGGCCAAACCAAAACAGAGGGGGATGGCGGCTTCCTTGATAGCAATATATTGTGGGTCAAGTTGCAACAGGCTGATGCCACCTGTTAGAAATACACTGATGACACCGAGGATGGAGAAAAAATTAGCCTTGCGCTCCTTGAGATAATCTCGAATGCCGTAAATGATTGGAAAGCTCAGGGCGACCACAATGCTATACACCGGTCCCAGATAATCCTCTGAGCTGAGTTTGGTTAGAATCAGTGTTGGAATAATGATATTAAAGGCGAGATTGGCCAGCATCCCGGATTTTTTTTTCTTTTCTGTTTGTGGCTTCTCGGGGAGGGCATTGGAATTTTCTAATGATGGATTTTGAGGCTGGTTTTGCGACTGCTTGTCACTCACTGATGTACTACTCCAGGGTAATGTTCCAGGGTAATGGTAGCCGGGGTAATGGCGGCCGGCCGGGCTTTAGGGGGCAATTTCTTCATAACCGTGGCTTATTTTGCGGTACTATAGTCGTAAGAACAAGGCACAAGCCCCAAGAATTAGGCGCAGAGCCGGAATTAGACACAAGATCAGAGGGTGGTGTGAGTCAGCACGTCCCTTTATCTCAATAAATCGTATCAACTGATTACCCCAACAGGCCCGATAAAGGACTCCTTTTTGATTGCTGATTTACATTGCCATACGACGGTATCAGACGGTAGTTTGGAGCCTGAGGCATTGCTGGCGCGGGCAGTAGAACAGGGAGTGGAGCTTCTGGCAATTACGGATCATGACACCGTCGATGCCTATACATCACTTTTTGATGGCGCTTTTGCTGCCTTACTGACTGACAATCAGCTGCAACTGATTCCAGGTGTGGAGCTGTCCTGTGTTTGGGGTAAGCATCTAATTCATATTGTGGGTCTGAATATTGATATTGGCTGCACTCAGTTAGTCGCGGGGCTGGAGCAGCAAAAACAGGCCAGAGCGGAGCGGGCCGTGCTAATTGCCAGTCGGCTGGAAAAACTGGGCTTTACCGGTGGTTATGAATTTGCACTGCAGCTGGTGCCGGCCAGCCAGATCGGGCGGCCCCATTTTGCTCGCTTCCTACTTGAAAAAGGCTATGTCAAAACGCAAAAAGAAGCCTTTAAGCGCTATCTTGGCGCGGGTAAAATCGGTGACGTAAAAGTGACCTGGCCGGCAATGCAGCAAGCTATCGACTGGATCGTGGCAGCTGGCGGCGTTGCTGTATTGGCGCATCCGCTACATTACAAGATGACGGCTACCAAACTGCGGGCTTTAATCGGTGATTTCCAGCAGCAGGGGGGGCAGGCGATGGAGGTGGTTAATGGCGTGCAGACACAGGATAAAACCCATTACCTGACGGGTCTCTGTGAACGCTTTGGGTTGGCCGCCTCTATTGGCAGTGATTTTCATGCGCCCGGAGCTGCCTGGAGCGAGCTGGGGCGAGCCGGGTTCTTACCTGCGAGCTGTCGTCCGGTTTGGGAGATATTTTCCGATCAGGTCAACGGGAGTGTGATGTGACGTATTGGGGTGATACTGCTGTAATGAGAGCTGTTGTGATGAAAAGTAGAGAGAGTGGTATGAGCTTAGAGGGCGTAGTATGAGTCAGTTTTTTCAGATTCACCCCGAAAACCCCCAGCAGCGGCTGATTAATCAGGCGGTAGAGATAATCCAGCGCGGTGGAGTTGTGGTATACCCAACGGATTCCGGTTATGCATTGGGTTGTCAGCTGGGCAATAAAAAGGCGCAGGAGGCGATAAGGCGTATACGCCAGCTGGATGCCAAGCACAATTTCACCCTGATCTGCCGGGACTTGTCGGAGTTGGGCACCTACGCCCGGGTGGATAACACGGCCTATCGCCTGATTAAGAACCACACGCCGGGCCCTTATACCTTTATTCTAAAGGCCACCAGTGAAGTCCCCAAGCGGCTGATGCACCCCAAGAAGAAAACCATAGGTCTCAGAGTGCCGGATAACCCCATTACGCTGGCCCTGCTGGCGGGTTTGAATGAACCGTTAATGAGTGTCACCATGATGCTGCCTGGGGATGAAATTCCCATGACCGACCCCTACGATATTCGCCAGACACTGGAGCACGAGCTGGATCTGGTGATAGACGGCGGTTTCTGCGGCATGGAGCCAACCTCGGTGATCGATCTGGTGGAGGAAGTCCCCGTCATTACCCGTATCGGTCAGGGTGATGTCAGTTTGTTTGAAGTGGCTTGATGGCTGTTCTTAATGCTGCTTCGGCTGGTTGCTGGTCGCAGGTAAGGCTTGGGACTTAACGCAAACTTATTGAGTTATGCACTGTGCGGGCTAGGGGTATATCGGTATAATGCCGGGCACCGTTGGTCCTCCCTATTAACCCTGTGCTAGTCAGAGATTCAGCATAACTAAGCAGCTAATAAACAATCCAGCTAATAAACACAGCAGCGAGATAATAATAATTCCGTGGAAGACGACGTAGTAGATAAAACATCAGTAGATAAAGCATTGGATGAGTCATTGGATACGGTGGTGGAAAACGAGCCTCAGCAGTCGCCAGACCTGGATTCGCAAGTACAGCCCTCTCATTCACAAGGGGGGCAATCACAGGATACGCCAACACACGAGGCAGTAGACAGCTCTGATATGCCAGCAGAATTAGCCGCACAAGCTGAAAAACAAGTCGATGCTAAAGAAAATGCTGAATCTGAGTCCGGCATTGCTGCAGAACAAGCTCCGCTCAAATCCCCCGGCTTAAAAGAACTGCGGCAATACGGCTCCCAGCAAGGAGAAATGCCCTTTGCCATCGTGCAGGGTAAAGCCGTTACTGATATTCCACAGGATTTGTATATTCCACCCGATGCGCTGGAAGTCTTTCTGGAAACCTTTGAAGGCCCGCTGGACCTGTTGCTGTACCTGATCAAGAGGCAAAATATCGATATCCTTGAAATCAATGTTGCCAATATCACCCAGCAGTATATGCAGTATGTGAGCATGATGGATGCGATGCAGTTCGAGCTGGCGGCTGAATACCTGTTGATGGCGGCGATGCTGGCGGAAATCAAATCCCGCATGTTGCTACCGCGTTCCAGCGAGGTGGATGACGAGGAAGAAGACCCCAGAGCACAACTGATTCGCCGGCTGCTGGAATACGAGCGCTTCAAAAAAGCGGCTGAAGATATCGATGAATTACCGCGTCTCGGCCGGGAAGTTTTTGAGGCCAGTGCGGCGCCACCGGATATTCAGAAAGAGCGCCCCGAGCCAGTGGTGGAAATGAAGGAAATCCTGCTGGCGTTGAGCGAAGTGCTGCGGCGGGCGGATATGTTCGAAAGCCATCACGTACACAAAGAGAAATTATCAACCCGGGAACGGATGTCGCAGGTGTTAACCATGCTGTCCAGTAACCACTTTACTCCTTTCGTTTCGCTGTTTACGGTGGAGGAAGGGCGTTTAGGTGTGGTGGTGACCTTTCTGGCAGTGATGGAGCTGATTAAGGAATCCCTGGTAGAAATCGTTCAGACCGAGGCCTTTGGCCCGATTCACGTTAAAGCAAGATCATCATGAGTATCGATACCAAGCAGTTACAAAAAATCGTTGAAGGCGCCCTGTTGGCAGCGGCAAAACCTCTGACTGTGGCCCAGTTATCCGAGTTGTTTGAAGAGCACGAGCGGCCCGCCAGTGATGTGATTCGCGCTGTGCTGGAAGATATTGAAAATGAAACCAAAGGGCGGGGCTTTGAATTAAAGCAGGTCTCCAGCGGTTACCGCTTTCAGGTCGTGCAGGACGTGGCCAGTTGGGTTGGCCGATTATGGGAAGAAAAGCCCCAGAAATACTCCAGGGCGCTACTGGAAACGCTGGCTCTGATTGCCTACCGTCAGCCGATTACCCGTGGTGATATCGAAGATATTCGTGGCGTTGCAGTCAGCTCCAACATTATTAAAACCCTGCTGGAGCGTGAATGGGTACGTGTGGTTGGGCATAAAGATGTGCCCGGTCGGCCCGCCATGTACGCCACCACCAGACGCTTTCTTGACTATTTCAATCTGAAAAATCTGGAAGACCTGCCGACACTGGCCGAAATTCGTGATATCGACTCGATGAATGAAGAGCTGGCGCTGGAAGGCGCCGATACCACACTCCCTCCGGAAGAGGGGGAAGAGGATAGCGCCAGCCACGATAATTCATCTGGTGATTCTGTCGAAGGCGACATAGACTCATCTGCCGAAGCCGAAGCCGAAGCCGAAGCCGAAGCCGAAGCCGAAGCCGAAGCCGAAGCCGAAGCCGAAGCCGAAGCCGAAGCCGAAGCCGAAGAAGTGCGATAATCCATAACAGCGTGCTTCGACTTTACTCCTCCTTACCGATTTACTTTAAAGACGATCATTTATGACTGAATCTCCCGCTGGCGATAAATTACAAAAGTTGCTGGCCCAAGCCGGTATTGGCTCGCGTCGCGACATGGAAAAAGTGATCGCCGAGGGGCGGGTTAAGGTTAACGGTGAGGTTGCCAAGCTGGGTGATAGGGCGACAGCGCGGGATAAAATCAGTCTGGATGGTAAGGAAGTCGCGGTCGAGTCACAGGAGACTGCCGGGCGGGTTCTGATTTATAACAAACCAGAAGGCGAGATTTGTTCACGCCGTGACCCCGAAGGTCGTCGAACCGTTTTCGAGCGTCTGCCAAAGGTGAAAAACGGTCGTTGGATTGCCATCGGGCGGCTGGATTTTAATACTACCGGTCTTATGCTGTTCACCACCGATGGTGCTTTGGCCAATGCCCTGATGCACCCCTCATCCAATCTTGACCGGGAATATCTGTGTCGTGTGCTGGGTAATGTGGATGAAGCGCTGTTGCAACGTCTGCTCGATGGCGTACTGTTGGAGGATGGTGTTGCGCAGTTCACTGATATTGTGGATGGTGGCGGCGAAGGTGCTAATCACTGGTATTATGTTGCGCTAATGGAAGGCCGCAATCGTGAAGTGCGCCGCTTGTGGGAATCACAGGAAATTCAGGTGAGTCGCTTGAAACGGGTTCGTTTCGGCCAGGTATTTTTGCCGGCAAAATTGCGGCAGGGTCAGTGGGACGAAATGCCCTATAAGGAAGTGCAAGAGCTTTACAAAATGGTGGGGATGGTCGCGCCAAAACCTCCAAAAATTCAGCCCAAAGAAAAAGAAACCATTGAGCGCCAGCAGCGCAAGAATCGCGGCATTAAGCGAAGAAAATAATTCTGCTAATATCAGATCGTATAGTCTCGCTTGGAGGATTAAACGGCGGTTTGCTCCAGTATTTCCGGTGCAACAATGACCTGATTGCGGCCCTGTTCCTTGGCGCTGTATAAAGCCTTGTCGGCGCGGGCAAAAAATTCTGATTTGCTTTCACCCTTCTGCAGCCTGGCGATACCGATACTGATGGTGGCGTTAATTTGCTTGTCGTCAACTGTGGTACTCATGATCTCGACGGCCTGACGCAGGCGCTCAGCTACAATAGCAGCTCCCCCAAGAGTGGTGTTATTTAGCACCAATACAAATTCTTCACCGCCATAACGGTAAGCCCGATAAGCTGAATCGGTTTCCCGGCAGCAAAGCATTAAGGTACGGGCAACGTCCTTGATAACGAAATCACCTGCAGCATGTCCGAACTTGTCATTAATGGTTTTGAACTTATCGATATCAACAATGAGAATCGACAGGGGGTAGTGATGGCGCATGGCCAGTGCGACTTCCCGCTCCAATGTGTTATCCAGCGCGAGTCGATTGCCGGAGCCAGTCAGCGGGTCCAGCAGAGCACTTTGCACCGCATCTCGATACAACAATGCATTGCGAACCGGGCAGATCAGGCAGCTGATCAGTATTTCCAGTAATTGTAATTCCTTCTCGGTAAAACGCTTGCTGCGACTGAAGGTAATTTCCCCCAGTGCGTCTTGCTGGGTCACTAGTGTGTAGTGGCAGTTATGGCGAGCATTTTTACCCAGCTCAATGGCTTCATTGAGCTTGTCATTGTGGTAGCTGAGGCTGTTGATGGCGAGCGCAGTTTGTACTTCATTGAAAAATAATTGCAGAACCTGTGGTAACTCCAGTGTGGTTTGCAGGATATTGCTCAGTTGTAAACGCAGTTCCGCGTGGCTGTTGGTACGGGCAGGGGGTTTACGAGCGCTGCTGCCACGTTTATTTGTGGGAAAAGCAACAGTATTAGAAGGTTGTACTGTCGTCACCATAGTCCCAAAGCCCCTTTCTTCAATCTTGTTGAGTTGGCAATTTTCGCTGTGATGGTTTCCCTTAAGGCGTTAGCCAGCAGAAACCGGAAAAATAGTCTTAATATCAGGCTTAAAGCGAAAACTATGCCAGTCCCTCTTTTTTTGTTATAACTAATTGAAAAATAAGAGATTAATGATTTTTTGAATATGAAGAAGCGGCAAAAGCGGCAATGAGTGGCGGCAATAAGTCAATCTATTGCCGCCATCCAAAGGGGGTTGTGGATGTTGCTGGGACGAAAATTTGACGGCTTGGAGGTACTGGTTAGCGGTAGATATAAGTTAGCGGTGGATAGAGTGCTCAGGGGCTATCTGTTTCACGCATCCCGTATTTCGACTATTTGGGTTGGGCATTGAAGGCCTGGCCATTGATACCAATACTGTCCTTACCCATCAAATACAGATAGATCGGCATAATTTGCTCCGGTGATGGGTTGCTGTCGGGTTGCTCGGCAGGGTAAGCCAGCCGGCGCATATTGGTATTGGTAGCGCCTGGGTTCAGTGAATTAACCCGAATGCTGCTGGTATTGGCCAGCTCCGCTGCCAGTGTTTGCATCAGGCCCTCGGTGGCAAATTTCGAAACCGCGTAGGGACCCCAGTAGGCACGGCCAGTGCGGCCAACACTTGAAGAGGTAAATATAATCGAGGCGTTGTCGGATTTTTCCAGCAACGGCAATAGCGCCTGGGTCATCATAAATTCGGCATTCACGTTAACTTGCATCACTTCCAGCCACTGCTCGCTGTCGGTTTGGGCAATGGATTTCCGGTCGCCGAGAATACTGGCATTATGCAGTAGCCCGTCCAATCGACTGAACTCCTGTTCCAGGGTGTCGGCCATGTCGCGGTAATCTTTCATTACCGCACCGGAAAGGTGTATTGGGTAAATGGCGGCCTGCGGGTAACCGGCGCGTTCAATTTCGTCGTAAACCGCTTCCAGTTTTTCAATGGTTTTGCCGACCAGAACGACTGTGGCGCCGTGCGCGGCGTAGTTGATGGCGGCACTGCGGCCGATACCGTCACCGGCACCCGTCACCACAATAACCCGATCATGTAGCAAATTTTTCGGTGCCTGGTATAAATGGGGGGCTGTGTTGGTCATATAAAACTCAATTGCTGTTGTTGGTTCTGTAGATGGCTTTGGTTGTCTAGCTGTTAGTGGCAATATGAAAATGTTTTTCGAGCAGGGGGCGGATATCTTGCCCATGGTCAACGCAGTGATCGGCTAACCAGTTTGCTGCGGGGTCATGAGCTTCAATATAACCGTAATTGACTGCAATGGTTGTCATATTGGCGTTGCGTCCGGCCTCAATATCCCGGCGATGATCTCCTACATAGACGCACTGACGGGGTGAGCAGTTCAATTGCTGGCAGGCCAGTAATATGGGCTCGGGGTCAGGCTTGGTCTTACTGACATCATCGGGGCAGACCAGGCTGCCACAGCTTTGCTCCAACTCCAAAGCGCTTAGTATGGGTTCAGCATAGCGCCGGGGTTTGTTGGTGACAATGCCCCAGGGTATCTGCCGTTGCTGCAGCCAGCTGAGTAGGTCGGCCAGCCCGGGAAAGAGACAGGTTTTTACTGCCAGGTGCTGAGCGTAGAGGGCCAGTAGTTCATCTCGCAATGGGTCAAAGCCATCGTCGCCCTCTTTTAAGCCAAAGGCCAGTGTGACCAGCGCTCTGGCGCCGTTGGATACGGTGGCACGAATGCGCTCATAGGGTAGCTCACTCAACTGGTGGCGAGTGCGAAGCTGGTTAAGTACGACTGCGAAGTCCGGGGCGGTATCAATCAGGGTGCCGTCCAGATCAAAGAATACAGCGGCTAATGGCGGGCGTTTATTTGCAGGCATTTAATCAGCTTGGTGATTCCGGTCAGTTATGTCGGTTGCTTATTCAGGGCGAGAGGCGTGGATCAGATAATTAACGTCCACATCTTTCTCATCCAGTTTGTAATGTTTGGTAATCGGATTGTAGGTCATACCAGTCATATGTTCTAACACCAACCCAGAGTCGCGTAGCCACTGAGCCAGCTCTGAGGGTTTAATAAACTTGGCGTAGTCGTGAGTACCCTTGGGTAGTAACTGCAAAAAATATTCAGCACCAATAATGCTGAATAAATAGGATTTGGGATTGCGGTTAATAGTGGAGAAATAAACATGGCCGCCGGGTTTAACCAGCGTGGCGCAGGCTTGAATCACCGAGGCCGGGTCAGGTACATGTTCTAACATTTCCAGACAGGTGACGATATCGAATTGTCCGGGTTTGTCGGCAGCCAATTGTTCGGCGGTGGATTGCTGATAATTAATCTCCAGTCCCGACTCCAACTGATGTAGTTTAGCAACGGATAATGGCGCTTCGCCCATATCGATTCCACTAACGATTGCTCCACGTTGCGCCATGGCCTCCGTCAGAATACCGCCACCGCAGCCAACGTCGAGCAAATTACGTGTCGCCACCGGAGAGTGCTGATCAATAAAGTTGGCGCGCAGGGGGTTGATATCGTGTAGCGGTTTAAACTCGCTGTTACGATCCCACCAACGGCTGGCAAGGGCTTCAAATTTGGCAATTTCTGCCTGATCCACATTGCTTGTTGTCACGGCTGCTCTCTGTTTATCGTTGTCTGCTTGTTGTGTGTTGATTAAAGATAATAATGGATTTAGTGCTTGGTTTTATGCGGGTTGGCGATGTTGTCGCGCCACTGCCCGGCCTTGTTGTGAAGCTCGTGCAGGTCCAGGTTGGTTAACTGACGATCCGCCATCACCTGTTGACCATGAATCCAGCTATGGGTCACCAAATGGCCACAATGGGTATAGACCAGTTGCGAGATAGGTTCATAGACTGGTTGCTGTTCAATCGCAGAAAAATCAATAGCAATAATATCGGCCTGCTTGCCAATTTCCAGTGAACCTACTTGATTGTCCAGCGACAGGGCTTTGGCGCCGCCTAAGGTCGCCGCCTCAAAGGCTTGCCAGTCATCCATCGCTGCTGCGTTACCGGAAACCACTTTCGCCAGTAGTGCGGCGGTCTGCATTTCAGCAAACATATTGAGGCTGTTGTTACTGGCTGCGCTGTCGGTGCCAATGGCGATATTAATATCCTGCTCGATCAGCTGTTGTGTTGGGCAAAAACCGCTGGCCAGTTTCATATTGGACTGCGGGCAGTGGATGACGTGCGCACCACTGGCTTGAACCAGAGCGATATCCTCCATGTTCAATGCCGTCATATGAACCAATTGGGTACGGGGGCCAAGTATGCCGAGCTCATTCAGTCTGCTGATGGGGCGCTGGCCATGGAGTTTGAGGCTGTCCTCAACTTCCTGTTGTGTTTCGTGAGTGTGGATATGGATGGCGATATCCAGCTCAGCGGCCAGCATGGCCACTTTTTTCAGTGCCTCATCATTGACGGTATAGGGTGCGTGTGGCCCAAAAACGACATTAACCAATTCACTGTGCTTAAAATCATCCCTTACTGTGAGACCCTTGCGGATATAGTCATCGGGGTCTTGACCCCAGATGGTGGGAAAATCAAATACAGGAAAAGTGATCTGGACACGCATACCGGCTTCGCTGGCAGTTTTTGCGACGATATTGGGGAAAAAGTACATGTCGCTAAAAGTCGTGGTGCCTGAGCGCAGCATTTCAGCGATGGCGAGTTGAGTGCCGTCGCGAACAAAATCCTCGCTGACCCAAAGTCCCTCAGCTGGCCAGATGTGATGTTCAAGCCACTCTTGTAATGGTGTGTCGTCAGCCATGCCGCGGAACAGACTCATGGCGGCGTGGCCGTGAGCATTAATCAGACCGGGGGTGACAATATGCTCCGGCAGGTTAATGCCGTGATTGGCGTCATAGCGTTTGGTGGCTTCATTAGTGGGCAAAATATCAACAATGTCACCCTCTTTGATGGCGATGCTGTGGTGTTCCAACACGGTTCTTGCGGGCTGGATAGGAATAATCCAGCGGGCACTGATCAGGGTGTCGACAGGCGTTGCATTGTTGGAGGGAATAATATTTTCAGTCATAACGTCGGTCTGGTTTGGGGCGGATTTCCGGGTTCTGCTGTGGTTGTTTTTCTATTGCGGGTGAGTATATCTGTATTTGCTTCAAAATGCTGTTTATCCCCGGCAATAAATGGCCAGAAAGCTATGATTTAATTGTATTTTTTCTGTCCGTATTGGCTTGCTTTATGGTATTATTTGCGGCTTATCAATACCGCAGATTTGGCTTTGCTTTAAGCGATGAATGGGCGACGTTCAGGCATCGTTTATGAGATAAAAATATCCGGGCTCAAGGCAAAAGTTATCGTTCATGGATGGCGATCTGGCGGTTGACACGACAAGCAAAAATAATCAGGAATACCCTTTCTTATGGCTGAAACAAGCGATATTTCCAGTAACGAAATCCTGCCGGTCAATATTGAAGATGAGCTAAAACAATCCTACCTCGACTACTCCATGAGTGTCATTGTCGGCAGGGCGCTGCCTGACGTTAGAGATGGACTGAAACCGGTGCATCGTCGTGTCCTGTTTGCCATGAGTGAGCTGAATAACGATTGGAATAAGGCTTACAAAAAATCGGCCCGCGTCGTTGGCGATGTAATCGGTAAATACCACCCGCATGGTGATTCGGCTGTTTATGAGACCATCGTCCGTATGGCGCAGCCCTTTTCACTGCGTTATATGCTGGTCGATGGCCAGGGTAACTTCGGTTCGATTGACGGTGACTCGGCGGCGGCGATGCGTTACACCGAAATACGGATGCGCAAAATCTCCCATGAGCTGCTCGCCGATCTCGACAAGGAAACCGTTGACTGGGTGCCTAACTACGATGGCACCGAGCAGATTCCTGTGGTTATGCCTACTAAGGTGCCCAACCTGTTAGTCAATGGTTCTTCCGGTATTGCGGTGGGTATGGCGACCAATATTCCACCTCATAACCTCAATGAAGTGGTGAAGGGCTGTCTTGCCCTGATCGATAATTCTGCCATTACTATTGAAGAGTTGATGGAGTATATCCCCGGCCCGGATTTCCCCACGGCAGCGATTATCAATGGCCGTGCAGGTATCGTACAGGCCTATCGCACGGGTAAGGGTCGCATTTATATTCGATCCAGAGCCACGGTCGAAACCAATGAAAAAACCGGTAGGGATACCATTATCATCACCGAAATTCCCTATCAGGTTAACAAGGCGCGACTGATCGAAAAAATCGCCGAGCTGGTTAAAGAGAAGAAAATCGAAGGTATCTCCGAGCTGCGTGACGAGTCAGACAAGGACGGTTTACGGGTAGTCATCGAAATGAAGCGGGGAGAGATGGGCGAGGTGTGTCTCAACAATCTTTACGCTCAAACCCAATTAGAAAATGTTTTTGGTATCAATATTGTTGCCCTGGTTGATGGCCAGCCAAAAATACTGAACTTGAAGGAATTACTCGAACATTTTGTTCGTCATCGTCGCGAAGTTGTTACTCGCCGAACCGTTTATTTGCTGCGTAAAGCACGTGAACGCGGTCATATCCTTGAAGGTCTGGCGGTCGCTATCTCCAATATTGACCCCGTCATCGAGTTGATTAAATCCTCTGACACAACAGCTGAAGCGCGCGATAAATTAGCGGCGCAGGCCTGGGCGCCGGGTGAAGTATTGGGTATGCTGGAGCGAGCGGGCGAACAAGCCTGCCGGCCTGATGACCTGCCGGAAACCCTTGGTTTTATCGATGGAAAATACTATCTGTCACCCGCACAGGTGCAGGCCATTCTGGATATGCGGCTGCAGAAGCTGACGGGCCTTGAACACGAAAAACTGCTGAAGGAATATCAGGAAAAACTGGAAGAGATTGCCGAATACCTGACCATTCTGGGCAGTGCTGAAAAGTTAATGGCGGTTATTCGTGAAGAGTTGGAAGCGATTGTTACTGAGTTTGGCGACGAGCGTCGTTCTGAAATTATTGAATCCCAGCGTGACCTTACGGCGGAAGACCTGATTGCGGAAGAAGATCGAGTAGTCACCATTTCCCATGGCGGTTATGCCAAGACTCAATCACTGAGTGATTACCAATCCCAGCGTCGAGGTGGCATGGGCAAATCGGCAACGGCAGTTAAAGACGAAGACTTTGTCGAGCATCTGATGATTGCTAATACCCACGATACGATTCTGTGCTTCTCCAATGTCGGCAAGGTGTACTGGCTCAAGGTGTTTCATATTCCGCTGGCCGGTCGTAACTCCCGCGGTCGCCCCATGGTGAATCTGTTACCACTGGAAGAGGGTGAGCGCATCACTTCGATATTGCCGGTCAGTGAGTATACCGAGGGTTACTACATCTTTATGGCCACAGCGAATGGTACCGTGAAGAAAACCGCGCTGACCGATTTCTCCCGTCAGCGTAGTTCAGGTTTGAGAGCGCTGGAACTGGAAGAAGGTGATGTGCTGATCGGTACGGCGGTTACTTCCGGCGATTGTGATGTCATGTTGTTCAGTTCTGCCGGTAAGGCGGTGCGCTTTAATGAAAATGATGTACGGGCGATGGGGCGTACGGCCAAAGGTGTACGCGGTATTCGCCTGGAAGATGGTCAGAGTATGATTTCCCTGTTAGTGCCCAAGGAAGGCGGGCGTATGTTGTCCGTTTCTGAAAATGGCTACGGTAAACGCACAGAGTTTACCGAGTTTGCTACCAAGGGACGCGGTAATAAGGGCATGATCTTTATGCAGGCCAGTGAGCGTAATGGTGAGATCGTTGGTGCAGTTCAGGTCTTTGAGGGCGATGAGCTGATGATGATCTCCAACCAGGGCACTATGGTGCGAACCCGTACCGACGAGATTTCGGTATTGGGCCGTAATACCCAGGGTGTTCGTGTTATACGCCTTAAAACGGGTGAGTATGTTGTTGGTGTCGAGCGGATTGAAGAGCCTGCTGAAGTGGTCGATGTTGAGGCTGAATCAGAATAAGGCGCTAAGCTAGAGAAGTTGGAGTAGCCTGATTAAAGTGCTTAACACCCAATCTGGCTTTAACGTTTCAATGATTTTATGACAGGTTTTTTCAAGAGGTTTAATGATGTCTCGTAAGTATAATTTTTGTGCCGGGCCAGCAGCCTTGCCGGAAAGCGTTCTGGCCAAAGCGGCCAGTGAACTGGTGGATTACCAATCAGCGGGTCTGTCAGTAATGGAAATGAGTCACCGTTCTGACGAGGTGGTGGCGATTGCTGAACAGGCTGAAAAAGATTTTCGTGAATTGCTGAATATCTCCGATGATTATGCCGTTTTATTTTTGCAGGGTGGTGCCAGTACGCAATTTTCCGCTGTACCTCTGAACCTGCTGGCAGGTAAGGCATCAGCCGATTACGTTAATACCGGGCAGTGGTCGAAAAAAGCCATAAAGGAAGCTCAGCGTTTCGCTGAGGTGAATGTGGTTGCCAGTTCGGAAGATACTAATTTCACCACCATTCCAGCCTTTGAGAGTTGGCAGTTGAATAAAGATGCCGCCTATTTACACTATACGCCCAATGAAACCATTGGCGGTGTCGAGTTTTTGTGGACGCCTGAAGTTGATGTGCCTCTGGTCGCGGATATGTCATCAACGATTTTGTCGCGCCCTATTGATGTTAGCCAGTTTGGTGTGATCTATGCCGGTGCGCAGAAAAATATCGGCCCTGCCGGTTTAACCATTGCCATTGTGCGCAGAGATCTACTGGGTCAATCCAGTGCGCATTGCCCCACGATGCTGGATTACAAAACCGCTGCTGATAATGACTCCATGTACAACACACCGCCTACCTACAGTATTTATCTGGCGGGGCTGGTTTTCCAGTGGTTGAAGGAACAGGGTGGTCTGCAGGCCATGGCTGAGCTCAATGCACGTAAGGCCGGTAAACTTTATGCTTATATCGATGGCAGTGATTTTTACGCTAACCCGGTCGAAGTGGCCAGTCGCTCCTTAATGAATATTCCCTTTACCTTGGCAGATTCCGCGCTGGATAAGCAGTTTCTGGCCGAAGCCGATGCGGCCGGTTTGTTAAACCTGAAAGGCCACCGTAGTGTCGGTGGTATGCGTGCCAGTATTTATAATGCGGTGCCCGAGCAGGCGGTCGATACCTTGATCAACTTTATGAAAGATTTTGCATCAAGAGCTTGATAGTTTTCATATGAGCTATTCAAATTAACTGTTTACCTTAACCATTCACCCATAGAAAGCCTGGTAGTTGATTCGTGTCTGAACAAGATGACCTAGACAAGCTGCGTAACGAAATCGATGCCATCGATTCGCAGATCCATGACTTAATCAACCGTCGGGCTGAGTGTGCTGAGCGCGTGGCTGAAACCAAGCTCAAATCCTATGTCGCCGAAAATGGCGATGCCGATGCAGCGAAAGTGTTGTTTTATCGCCCCGAGCGGGAAGCCCAGGTTTTGCAAAAAGTTATTGAGCGAAACAAGGGGCCATTGGATGGAAAAACTGTAGCCCATATCTTTCGGGAAATTATGTCGGCCTGCCTGGCACTTGAAAAGCCGATGGAAGTGGCTTACCTGGGACCGGAGGGTACCTTCACTCAGGCCGCAACGCTCAAGCATTTCGGGCAATCGGTGATTAGCCTGCCACAGGCCAGCATCGCCACGGTTTTTTCTCAGGTCGAAATCGGGCAGTGCAATTATGGTGTGGTACCAGTGGAGAATTCTACCGAAGGTATGGTAAGCCACACGCTGGATAATTTCCGCCAGTCGACCCTTAAAATCTGTGGTGAGGTTGAGCTGAGGATTAAATTGCACTTACTGGCTAACGAACACGCAAGTTCTGACAGCATAAAGACCATTTGTGCCCACCAGCAAGCTTTGGCGCAATCGCGAAACTGGCTCGATAATAACTGGCCGGGCGTTGAGCGTGTAGAGGTTTTCAGTAATGCTGAGGCTGCCCGTATGGCTAAGGCGGATTCATCCATAGCCGCGGTGGCGGGTGATATTGCTGCTGAGCAATATGGGTTGATGAAACTGGCGGAGAGTATTGAAGATTATGCCAATAATACCACTCGATTTCTGATCATTGGCAAAGAGTCGGTCGCCCCCAGTGGCTCTGATAAAACGTCATTGATTGTGGAGGTGCATAACAAGCCAGGCGCTTTGTTAAAACTATTAGAGCCTTTTAGTTCGGCCGGTGTCAGCCTTACCCGTATTGATACCCGCCCCTCAAGAACTGATATTTGGACTTATGTGTTTTTTATCGAGTTTGAAGGGCATCAGCAGGATACAGTGATTCGGCAAATTCTGGATAATCTAGGCGAGAACTCTCGCATGTTGAAAGTGCTTGGTTCCTATCCGAAAGCAGTATTGTAGTCATTAGTTATTTTGGTTTGCGTTCTAAACTAGTCTGAATGAAAAAACTTATCGTTATTTTTACTGCGCTTTTTCTATTGGTAAATACTGGCTTTGCAGCGTTGTATTTCTTTACGCTCAAGGATTCCTCCGGCATGAAGGCTGCTGCTGTGGACTCTAAAAATGGTCAGGTGCAGACTGAGAACGAGGCCAAGTCTGGACCTGGTGTAATTACTGAGGATGAGTCGGAAAATGCTGAGGTTGTCGACAATTCAGTGCTGAATGATGATTACTACAGTGTGCACTTTAATTATGGCGATGCCGTCGATCTCTGCATTCAAGAGGCTCGCTCCAGAAATGCCAACCTGATTCAATTAGCTGTCAATGAGCATTCGACTCGTTTTAATGAACAGAAAGGTTTGTATCTGGTAAAGCTGGATAGTTATGTTGGTACACCCATGTTGTATGATGAAAAAGCCCATACCTGTGAGGTGGACCCTAAAGTTCAGGGTGTGGCCTTTTATAAAGAAATTATCCGTCGAAAAGCAGTCCGGCCCTTCGAAGAATAAAGTACGCAAATTAAGTTTGTAGCATTAGTGGGCTAAGTAGAGCATATCTGACTCGCTTGTATCGTCCCAATCAAACTCACTACCTTTTGAGAGTGGATTCACCATGTCCTCCGGTTTATTTCCAGAATACGATCAGGATTCCATTTATCTCGCACGTTCCGATGTGAACAACCCGTTGGGGACTTTTTCCAAACACAGCTTTTTACTGGAAGATAAAGAGTGGCCTTCAGTGGAGCATTATTTTCAGGCCATGAAGTTTGATAGTGAAGTCGAACAGGAAAAGATTCGGCAGGCTGCACACCCTAAAAAAGCCCGTAAAATGGGGCGTAGTCGATTCCGCAAATTGCGTCCGGACTGGAAGCAGCTGAAAACGGTATATATGACCCGGGCGGTCTATATTAAGTGTCGCAGCTATCCTGAAATTGCTGAGGAGTTGTTGGCTACCGGCAATAAAAAACTGCTGGAAAACAGTCAGTATGATTATTTCTGGGGTTGTGGCCGTGATCGGCGTGGCCATAACCACTATGGTGTGGTGTTAATGAATGTGCGAGACAAGCTAAGGCAGGAGTTGGCCGAAGCTGAAGCGGACAATAAAGATAACGGATAGACGTTTAACGCGATTGGACGATTAATCTTCCCTAACAAACCATCTCTTTCGCCAGGCATTCATCACCCGTTCAGGGTACCAGTATTTGCCATAACTGCCGTTGTATCTGGCCAATGCATGCATCCAGTTGCCTTTTTCCTTTTGCAGGTAGAACTGCAGGATGCGGCAGCCATAGCTGAGATTGGTATTGATTTCGGTCAGATTATCGCTGGGGCGGCCAATCTCATTCTTCCAGAAGGGCATCACCTGCATCAGGCCCTGTGCACCGACCCGGGAAATCGCATATTGATCAAAACGACTTTCAATTTCAATCAGTGCCAGCACCAGATCAGGTTTTAATTCTGCTCGGGTGGCTTCTCGATGAATAGCACGCAATAATTCCAGCCGTTGTTGGGTGTCTTTAATGAAGGGTTTGAGTCGTCCAGACATATCTACCAGCCAGACTTCAGCATCAAAACGGTCTTCAAAACTATCCGCATCCTTAATTGTGCGCTGCAAAAAACTACGCAGTTCCAGTTGTTCGGCCTGATTTTGCGTGGCTGGCTTATCCAGTGGTGGTATGGGATTGAGACTACTTGCCCCCAACGAGCTACTGATAGTCAGTAGCAAGCTGAGTAGGGGAAGTGTAAGTCTATCGCGCACCAGTTATTTCCTTTCAGGGTCTGTTTACTGTGTTTTGGATAAACTGCTCAATATCCGCAAGAGCGATATCCTGATTGTCGCTATCGGTGCGACCTTTATATTCGAGCTGGCCGTCCTTCAAACCACGGTCACCGATGACGATTCGGTGTGGTATCCCCATTAATTCCATGTCGGCAAATTTGACACCGGGACGCTCGTTGCGATCATCTAACAAAACTTCATAGCCCTGCGAACTCAGCACGTCGTACAGTTTATTGGCTTCATTAGCCACTGCTTCGGATTTATGCATATTGAGCGGTACAATGGCAATCTGAAACGGAGCAATAGCTTCTGGCCAGATAATGCCTTGTTCGTCATGGTTTTGCTCAATGGCAGAAGCGACAATACGGGTAATGCCGATACCGTAGCAACCCATTAACATGGTTTGGTCTTTGCCGTTTTCATTCAGCACGGTGGCATTAAGTGCTTCGGAGTACTTGGTGCCGAGCTGAAATATATGGCCTACTTCGATGCCGCGCTTAATCTGCAGTGCGCCTTGACCGTCTGGGCTAGGGTCGCCTTCCACAACATTACGAATATCTTCAACGCGTGTTGCTTCACAGTCGCGCTCCCAGTTGGCACCTGTCAGATGGAAACCATCTTCGTTGGCGCCGCAGACAAAGTCGGCTGAATGGGCAGCGCTGCGATCAACAATACAGGGGATAGGTAAATTAACCGGCCCGATGGAGCCTGTACCACAGCCGATGGCGGCCTTGATTTGTTCTTCACTGGCAAATTGTAGGGGGGTGGCAACGCCTGCCAATTTTTCTGCTTTGATATCATTCAGCTCATGATCGCCGCGCACAATCAGGGCGATTAAAGGCTGTTCGCTTTCATCATCGGTTTCACCTAATACAATCAGGGTTTTGACAGTCTGATAACTGGCTACGCCCAGTGCTAAGCACACTTCATCGATGCTGTGTTGATTGGGAGTAGCTACTTTCTGCAGCTCCTGACTGGGTGCTGGGCGCTCTCCAGCCGGGGCGAGTGCTTCGGCCATTTCGACGTTGGCGGCAAAATCGCTGCTGTCACTAAAGGCGATATCGTCTTCGCCAGAGTCTGCCAGAACGTGAAACTCATGGGAGGCACTGCCGCCAATGGAGCCGGTATCGGCAATCACCGGGCGGAACTCCAAGCCTAATCGGGTAAAGATATTGGTATAGGTCGTGTGCATCACATCATAGGTTTGCTGTAGCGAGTTGGCATCATTATGGAAAGAATAAGCATCTTTCATAATGAATTCTCTCGATCTCATCACACCAAAGCGTGGACGAATCTCATCCCGGAACTTGGTCTGGATCTGGTAGAAATTGGCGGGCAGCTGCTTGTAGCTTTTGATCTCATTGCGAATCAGATCAGTAATAACCTCTTCATGGGTGGGTCCTAAGCAGAAGCTATTATCGTGGCGGTCAGTAATACGCAGTAGTTCGGGGCCATATTGTTGCCAGCGTCCCGATTCTTGCCACAGTTCAGCAGGTTGTACCACAGGCATTAACACTTCCTGAGCGCCGGATTTATTCATTTCCTCTCTTACAATGCTTTCAACCT
Organism: Oceanicoccus sp.; assembly: GCA_965661375.1. Classification (GTDB taxonomy): domain Bacteria; phylum Pseudomonadota; class Gammaproteobacteria; order Pseudomonadales; family Dasaniaceae; genus Oceanicoccus. Next base: position 113,876 of record CBFIDJ010000012.1, read on the forward strand.
TGCGCAATACTCTCAGCCCCATCGGCAGCCAGCTATATAAACCTGAGGAAAGCTTGCGAATCATACCGGCCCGCAGCATAAGCTGATGGCTGATCACGACGGCATCGGAGGGTGTTTCTTTAACGGTAGCAATAAGGAACTGACTGGCTCGCATTATGTGTATAGACTCTTGTGGTGAATTTTCGGAGAAAACTGAGCGGCATTTTACGACTGATCCGGAGCCGGGTACAGCGCTTTGCGGTATTGTTAGCAGGCTTGAGTAGGGTTGATTAAGGCTAAAATAAAGGGCACTGCTGTCCCGTTAACTTTCTGCTGAATGATAAAAAGTAGTTAAGTGGTTGGACTGGTCGATGATCTTGCCCTGAGCGAGACATGAATTCGGCATTCACCATCGCGACACGCCGTGAGTACATCCATGCTGGCGACGGTCGCGCTGGCAAACACCGTATTTATGTCTTCAGAGTTAACGGGACAGCAGTGAATACAGGGGAAATCCCCTAAAAATAGCGCTAAAGTGAAAAGAGATATATAGAGATAAAAGAGATCAGTTATGTTTGAACTACATCCACAGCTAGCCAATGATTGTGTGCTGATTTCAGAGTTGAAACTCTGTAGCGCGCTGTTACTGAATGACCGCCATTATCCATGGGTAGTGTTGGTACCCCGGCGCAAAGGTATTCGCGAAATATATCAATTGGATATTGCTGACCAGCAGCAGTTATTACATGAATCCAGCACTTTAAGCGCACTAATGGCTGATTATTTTACCGCAGATAAAATGAATGTGGCTGCATTGGGTAATATGGTACCGCAGTTACATATGCATCATATCGTCCGATATAAATCCGACATGGCATGGCCAAAGCCCGTATGGGGTGTCGTTCCGGCAAGCCAGTATAACGAACAAGAGTTGGAGCAGCGCATCGCAGCGTTGAAGGATCGATTGGATGCCGCTGGTCTGCTGAGCTAATTTACTGTTAGGTAAAATCCGTAAAAACCCTTATTTTAAGGCTTAATCCAGCCGATTTTGCTGTCTTTATTCGATAATCTATTACGATATTACTGCAATAGATCGCGCATTATGTTTGTGCATTGATCTTGATAGTTCTACAAATTGCACCGCAAAAAAACGCCAGTTTTGACTGTTGAGAAAAAACTTTTATATTTATCGGCTTAATCACCCTAAAAACCTTGTATTACAGTGTTTTCTGGACTATACAATGCGCAGACGCTGCATATATAGACTGAAATGCATTATTCAATGGGTTTTCACTTGTGGCGGTGTCAGGACTGATGGACTAATAACTGAGCTAAACGACGTTAATCACAAAGTTAATCAAAACGTTAATCAAAATAGGGCTAACGACCATGGCGACGAAAAAGAAAGCGGCACCCAAGAAGAAGGCAGCGGCCAAAAAGGCTCCAGCTAAAAAAGTAGCTGCCAAAAAAGCACCGGCAAAAAAAGCAGCACCTAAAAAAGCAGTAGCTAAGAAAGCCGCCCCTAAAAAAGCAGCGGCTCCAAAGGTAGCAGCTAAGAAAAAAGCAACAGGGCCGATCAAAGAGAAGATGACCAAGAGTCAAATCTTCACAGACATCGCTGAGTCCACTGAGTTGAGCCGCAAGCAAGTGGCGGCTGTTTTTGACGAGTTGGAAGGTCTGGTTGGACGCAGTATCAGCAAAAAAGGTCTTGGTGAGTTCACCATTCCTGGTCTGATGAAAGTAACTACCGTCAAGAAGCCAGCCAAAAAGGCTCGTAAAGGTATCAACCCTTTCACTGGCGAGGAGCAAATGTTCAAAGCCAAGCCTGCCAGTATTGCGGTAAAAGTCCGTCCATTGAAAAAACTGAAAGAGTACGCCGAGAAGTAAGCCGCGCTGCTCTGTCATTAAGATCCCCTGAGCCAGCTGCCCAGGGGGTTCATTCTCCTACGCTCTCAATCCCCAAACCTCCTGAATTTCAGCAATTTACGACTGAATCCTCGGCCCGTATAGGGTACTATTGCTGCCCGCAAGATAGGGCTTTCGCTGTGTATTGGGTTTTAGGTTATAATCGCGCGATTTTTCTGCCCTACCTGACGATTTAGGGGCTGAAAGCCCGTAGTTCTGAGGTCTGAAAAGCGACCTGAAGAGCCGATCTGAAAAACAGGGACCTGAAAAGCCCGGAAATCTTTCATTATAAATGATGTGTTGAGGTTCTAGCCTAATGCCTATTTACGAGTATCAGTGTCAAGCCTGCGAGCATGAATTGGAAATGCTGCAAAAACTGAGTGATGCGCCATTAACTGTTTGTCCCGAGTGTGGCAAAGCCGAGCTGAAAAAGAAAATCTCGGCCGCCGGGTTCCGCCTTAAAGGTGGGGGTTGGTATGAGACGGATTTCAAAACCGGTAATAAAAAGAATCTGGCAGGCAGTGCGGACAAGGCTGCTGGCGCCAGCAAAAGCGCTGATTCAAGCAGTTCAGCTTCAAGTGGCACTGGTTCGAATAGCACGGGCTCAGCCAGTTCATCCTCAGGTTCTGCTGGCAGCACAGCTGCCTAGATAATACGGGCATCATCGAATGATGCCATTTTTACACGCTTCAACAGGAACAGAATACCAATGCGAAGTCATTACTGTGGCACCATCACTTCGGCAAATATTGATCAAGAAGTAACGCTATGCGGCTGGGTTGACCGTCGTCGCGATCACGGTGGCGTGATCTTTCTGGATATGCGAGACCGCGAGGGTATCGTGCAGGTGGTATTTGACCCCGATACCGAAGAGCATTTTGAACGTGCCGATAAAGTGCGCAGTGAATATGTGTTGCAGATTAAAGGTCGGGTGCGCGCGCGCGCAGAGTCGACGATTAACCCCAATATGGCGACCGGTGAAATCGAGGTGCTGGGTAAAGCCATTGAAATTCTCAATAGCGCCGCGACACCTCCGTTCCAAATGGATGAGCATACCGAGGTTGGTGAAGATGTTCGGCTTAAATACCGTTATATAGATCTACGCCGCTCGGAGATGCAGGCCAAACTTCGGCTGCGTTCCAGAATCACGTCCTCCATTCGTCGCTATCTGGACGATAACGGCTTTCTCGATATTGAAACCCCCATTTTGACTAAAGCGACTCCGGAAGGCGCGCGGGATTATCTAGTGCCGTCACGCACCCATGAAGGCAAATTTTTTGCTTTGCCGCAGTCTCCACAGCTGTTTAAACAGTTGCTGATGGTGTCTGGTATGGATCGCTACTATCAAATCGCCAAGTGTTTCCGGGATGAAGATCTGCGTGCCGATCGTCAGCCCGAGTTTACTCAGATCGATATTGAAACCTCCTTTATGGACGATCAGGAGATAATGGCAATCACCGAGGGTATGATCCGCGGTCTGTTTAAAGAGGTGTTGGAAGTTGATCTGGGTGAGTTCCCCCGTATGCCTTACGCCGAAGCCATGGATCGCTTTGGCAGCGACAAGCCCGATTTACGTATTCCGTTAGAACTGGTTGATGTTAACGATTTAATGCAACAGGTGGACTTTAAAGTCTTTAACGGCCCTGCCAATGATCCGAAAGGGCGGGTTGCGGCATTAAAAGTCCCCGGTGGTGCGCAGATCAGCCGTAAGCAGATCGACGATTACACCAAGTACGTCAGTATCTACGGTGCCAGAGGGTTGGCCTGGATCAAGATAAATGATCTGGCTGCTGGCCTGGAAGGCTTGCAGTCGCCGATCCTCAAATTTATGCCCGAAGATATTGTTAATCAAATGATGGCACGACTCGAAGTGGCCGATGGTGATATCGTCTTCTTTGGAGCGGATAAAGCCAATATCGTCAATGAAGCGCTGGGTGCACTGCGCTGTAAAATTGGTGAGGACCTGGATTTGATCAAGGGTGATTGGGCGCCGTTGTGGGTGGTTGATTTCCCAATGTTTGAAGAAAACAGCGAGGGCAGTCTTACCTCCTTGCACCATCCTTTCACAGCACCTGCCTGTAACCCTGAAGAATTGGCGGCCAACCCCGAGTCAGCCCTGTCGATTGCCTATGACATGGTACTTAATGGCACGGAGCTGGGTGGTGGTTCGGTTCGTATCCATCAGCCCGATATGCAGCAAGCTGTATTCAGAGTGTTAGGTATCGGTGATGAAGAAGCACAGGAAAAATTCGGCTTCCTGCTGGATGCGCTGAAATACGGCGCCCCGCCACACGGTGGCCTGGCCTTTGGTCTGGATCGTTTGGTCATGTTGATGACCGGAGCTAAATCCATCCGTGATGTCATCGCCTTCCCCAAAACCCAGAGTGCGGCCTGTGTCATGACCGATGCGCCGGGCGTGGCTGATAATAAACAGCTGCGGGAGTTGAACATAAAGCTGCGGGAAAAACCCAAAGCAGAATAGTTGTAATAGTAGTTGAGAGTAGTTGTTGAAATTTGTTGTGTTGTAGAGAAGCGTGGTTGAAGAGGGCCTGTTTTTAAGCTCGATAGCCCTCTTTAAAATGAAGTGCTTCCCCGAACTGGAGATTAAGATTCATGGCAGGTCACAGTAAATGGGCCAATATTAAACACCGTAAGGCGGCCCAGGACGCAAAGCGTGGCAAGGTTTTTACCAAGATTATTCGGGAGATAGTGGTCGCTGCTAAATCTGGCGGACCCAACCCGGAGGATAACCCCAGCTTACGGACGGTGATTGATAAAGCACTTACCGCCAATATGAAGCGAGACACCATTGATAAAGCGATTGCTCGCGGCGCTGGTACTAATGATGAAGACAATTATGAGTCTGTCACCTATGAAGGTTATGGTGCTGGTGGTATCGCCGTTCTCGTAGAGTGCCTGACCGATAACCGCAACCGTACCGTGGCGGAGGTGCGTCACGCCTTCAGTAAGCGCGGTGGCAATTTAGGTACTGATGGCTCTGTGGCCTATTTGTTCTCTCGTACCGGGCAGCTGAGTTTTGAGCAGGCTAACGAGGAACAGGTTTTGGAGGTTGCGCTCGAAGCGGGTGCGGAAGATGTCGTTGGTCATGATGATGGGTCTGTCGATGTCTCCACTGCCTTTGAGGATTTTCTGGCGGTTAAGGAGGCGATGGTGGCAGCCGGTCTGGCACCTGATCATTCGGAAGTGACTATGTTGCCATCCACCACGGTTGAGCTGGATCTGGAAGGTGCTGAGAAGGTCATGGGTTTGGTGGATATGCTGGAAGATCTGGACGACGTACAAAATGTCTATACCAATGCCGATATTCCCGATGAGATTCTGGAACAGTTGAGTTAAGTAGCTGCCTGTTTAAACAGATAAAACCCAAAGGGCGGTACAGTTACCGCCCTTTTTTTATACTGAATAAAAATACAGTAAAATGCCCCGTGCTCTATTGTGGTCGTGGTTGCTTCCTGACAGAATAACCAACGAGTATAAGCAACAGCGATAATCACAACTACGATAGTTCCAACTACTATCCACTACGACAATAACCAAACTGAGCGCCTCCGTTACCTATGGCCTTAATTCTTGGCATCGACCCTGGCTCCCGCAAAACCGGTTTCGGTATTATCAGCGCGCTCGCCGGTAAGCATGAATATGTAACCAGTGGCGTGATCCGCTTACCCATTGAGCAGGAGTTACCAGCGCGTATCAAAGTGCTGATTGATAGTCTGGCGCAAATCATTAATCTCCACTGTCCACAGCAGGTAGCGATTGAGCAGGTCTTTATGGCGAATAACGCCGGTTCTGCCCTTAAGCTTGGGCAAGCCCGTGGTGCGGCTATTGCTGCCTGTGTAGGTGAGGGGTTGGAGGTGGCAGAGTATTCCGCCCGGCAAATTAAGCAGGCCGTAGTGGGAACCGGTGCGGCAAAAAAGGAGCAGGTGCAGCACATGGTGAAAATGTTGCTGAATCTTCCGGCGGTTCCACAGGAAGATGCGGCGGATGCCTTGGGCGCGGCGATTTGCCATGCCAATACTCAGGCCAGTCTGGTTAGCTTGGCTGGCACGAGCAAAATACGTCGGGGACGTATTCGATAAAACATATATTGCGATTTATTCAGGGTGAATATTTTTCAAGAAACAAATTATTCCAGTTACACGGCAAGGTTATAGGCATTTATGATCGGTAGAATCACAGGTATCTTATTAGAAAAACAGGCACCGGAAATCCTGGTCGATGTCAATGGGGTCGGTTATGAAATCCAGTCACCCATGACCACGATCTATCAATTACCCGATATCGGTGAGCCGGTCACCTTGCATACGCACTTTGTTGTACGGGAAGATGCTCAGCTGTTATACGGTTTTTCTGCGCTGAATGAACGCAGTTTGTTTCGTACCCTGATTAAAGTGAACGGTGTTGGTCCAAAACTGGCGTTGACAATTTTGTCGGGTATAGAAAGCGATGATTTTGTGCGCTGCGTTCGCGATGGCGATTCCGCCTCGCTGGTGCGTTTACCCGGTGTGGGCAAGAAAACCGCCGAACGCTTACTGGTGGAGATGAAGGATCGCTTAAATGACTGGCATGTGGATGGCACCGCCAGAGAGGGTGATCCAAGAGCTAGTGACATTGATCTGTCCAAACATATGTTGGCAGAAGCGGAGAGCGCGCTGGTGGCGCTGGGTTATAAGCCGGCCGAAGCCAGCAGGGCGATTGCAGCGGTGAATGATGATACTATGCTGAGCAGCGAAGCTTTAATCCGTTCAGCCCTTAAAAACATGGTCACTCGATAGAATAATGTTAATGCATGTCATGCCCTGTGTTAGCCGCTGTCAGTTTGCTGCTACCAGTCAAAAAGCGCATTGAGTCCAAGATAAAGTAAATCGATACCCATGATTGAAGAAGATCGCCTGATAGCACCGACCGCCTCTCCCAGAGAAGAGGCGCAGGACCGCGCTATTCGCCCAAAAACCCTGGCTGATTATGTGGGCCAGCCTGTGGTGCGGGAGCAAATGGATATTTTTGTCAGTGCCGCCAAATTGCGGGGCGAGCCGCTGGATCACACCCTGATATTTGGTCCGCCTGGGCTGGGTAAAACCACTCTGGCCAATATTCTCGCTTATGAAATGGGGGTGTCGCTTAAAACTACCTCTGGTCCGGTGCTGGAAAAAGCCGGTGACCTCGCTGCCTTGATGACCAACCTGGAGCCCGGCGACGTTCTGTTTATTGATGAAATTCATCGCTTGAGTCCTCATGTAGAAGAAGTATTGTACCCGGCGATGGAAGATTATCAGCTGGATATTATGATTGGTGAAGGGCCGGCCGCGCGTTCCATCAAACTGGAATTACCTCCTTTTACGCTGGTGGGCGCGACGACCCGTGCTGGCCTGTTAACCTCCCCGCTGCGTGATCGCTTTGGCATCGTGCAGCGACTGGAATTTTATAACAGTGCCGACCTTACCCATATCGTTGAGCGTTCGGCCAGTATCCTGAATGTGCCCATGGACAACGAGGGTGCCCGGGAGATTGCCTGTCGCTCCCGAGGGACACCGCGGATAGCCAATCGCCTGCTGCGTCGCGTCCGTGATTTTGCCGAGGTGAAGGCTGATGGCAATGTGACTAAGGAAGTTGCCGATCGAGCGCTGGATATGTTGAACGTCGATCAGCATGGGTTTGATCATCTGGACCGGCGACTATTGCTGGCAATGATTGAAAAGTTTGATGGCGGCCCGGTGGGGGTCGATAGTTTGGCCGCAGCCATCAGTGAGGAACGAGGCACCATCGAAGATGTGTTAGAACCTTATTTGATTCAGCAAGGTTATATGGTGCGAACCCCTCGTGGCCGCATGGCGACTCGTAATGCCTACCTGCATTTTGGGCTGGAGATGCCACAGATTCGTCAGGCCGAGCAACAGGCTAGCCTACCTCTTGATGAGGTTACGGGTACAGGAGAGGCCTGATGTCCGCTTTCTTTGAATGGCCCCTGCGTGTCTATATAGAAGATACTGATGCCGGCGGTATTGTCTACTATGTCAACTATCTAAAATTTATCGAGCGCGCCCGCACTGAGTTTTTGCGCAGCCATGGCTTTGGTAAGCAGTTTATTTTTAACGCTGACTTGATGTTTGTGGTGCATTCTTTAAATTGTGAATATATTAAACCCGCGCAACTGGATGATGAATTAATTGCGACCGCTGAGCTGGTGCAAGCCGGTAAAGCTAACTTGCTACTGGCCCAACAGGTTTACCGCCTGCCAGGCGTGGGGCGAGAGGCGGGTGGCGATGAAGAAAAGGAACTGTTGTTTCAGGCTGAAGTCAAACTGGCCTGTGTTAAACGACAATCCTTAAAACCCCAGCGAATTCCCGCCGATATGCTGACAGCTATCAGCGGCTGATTGGCAGGCTCGAGGTAGGATAATAGAAAAACAGAGCAGTGTATTTAAAACAGACTTGTTAGGAGTAATTTCGCGTGACACAAGAGTTATCGGTTTGGCATCTGATTGTTAATGCCAGTTTGACCGTGCAGGCAGTGATGCTGATACTATTTATTGCCTCGGCTATATCGTGGTTCATCATTGTGCAGCGTGGCTTTTATTTTCGTGCCTGCAGCCGCGCTATGCATCAGTTTGAACGGCAATTCTGGTCCGGTATTGATTTGAGCCAGCTATTCCGCCAGGGCTCGGTGCAAGCTGAATCTGGTAGCAGTTTTGTCGGGATGGAAAGTATTTTTCGTGCGGGATTTAAAGAATTTTCCCGGCTGCGACAGCAAGTGGGTGCCGATGCCGAGGCGGTAATGGAAGGCGCGCAACGCGCCATGCGTGTCGCTAACTCGCGTGAAGAAGAACAGATGGATAAGCATCTGGCTTTTCTGGCAACGGTCGGTTCCACCAGCCCTTATGTCGGCTTATTTGGGACAGTGTGGGGGATAATGACTTCATTCCAGAGTTTATCCACCATGCATCAGGCAACTCTCGCGACGGTAGCGCCGGGTATATCCGAGGCGCTGGTTGCCACGGCAATGGGCTTATTTGCGGCGATTCCCGCTGTGGTGGCCTATAACCGCTATTCTGCCAGCGTTGAAATCCTGCAAAACAAGTACGAAACCTTTGCCGACGAATTCTACAGCATCCTGCACCGCCAGGCACATAGTGGGCCGGGTGTCAGCAATGGGTCTTCAGTGCAAGCGGGCAATGGTACCGCTGCGCAGGCAAGGCCTAAAACGACCAATAATGCCAGGCCAAACCCCTCTACAGCAAAGCCTGGTTCAGGGCCGGCAGGCTCCGGAGCAAAGGGTTAAGCCATGCATAAGCGGCAAAAACGACGCAAGCCAATGTCGGACATCAATGTGGTTCCCTATATTGATGTCATGCTCGTTCTATTAATTGTCTTTATGGTAACGGCCCCCATGTTGATGCAGGGGGTTAAAGTAGAGTTGCCCAAAGCTGCAGCACTTCCTGTTGGTAAGCAGGATGATGAGCCGCTTATCGTCTCGATCAAGGCCGATGGCAGCTATTACCTGAACTTGGGTAGTGATCAGGAAACCTCCCAGTCGCTCAATGTCGTACAGGATAAAGTGGGTAAAATCCTGCGTAGAAAACCCAATACGACAGTATTGGTATGGGGTGATCAGACAGTAGCCTACGGTAGTGTCGTCACCTTAATGGCAGCCCTGCAGGCAGCCGGTGCGCCCTCGGTTGGCCTTGTTACTGAAAATCCTAAGCTGTGAACTCCCACCATGCTACAACTTGGCCGCTATGTATAAAGCACTGACCTTGCCATTATTAGTGACGTTATTTTTTCACGGTCTGCTGCTGGCTGTTTTACTGATTGATGCGCCGGAGGCTCAGCCACTGGTAAAAAAAATGCCGACCAAATACATTCAGGCGGAATTGGTTACGCTAGATAAACCCAAGGCAAAACCTGTCAGTAAACCGGAAAAAGCAAAGCCTGTTGAAGATAATACTGAAGCCAAAAAGTTAGCCGAGCAAAAAAAGCAACAGGAGCAGCGTCAAAAACAGGTAGAGCAGGAGCGCCTGGCTAAACTGGAGCAGCAAAAAGCTGAGCAAGCACGACAAAAACAGGCCGAGCAAAAGCAAAAAGAACTGGAACAACAGCGCAAGCAGCAAGAGCGGGAAAGGCTGCAAAAGCAGGCTGAGCAGGAATTTGCTGATGCCATTGAGAAGGAAAAAGCTCAGCGTCAGGCAGAAACTGATGCAGAGGTGGCCAGTAGCCTGGTCGCATTAATTACTGAAACTATTCAGAATAATTGGAGTCGACCACCTAGCGCCCGCAATAGTATGGAGGCTGAACTTGCCATCCAACTGGTGCCAACCGGCGAGGTGGTCAGTGTCAAGGTCGTGCGCAGCAGCGGTAATGCCGCCTTTGATCGCTCTGCTGAAACTGCGGTGTTAAAAGCGGAGCGGTTTCCAGAGCTGCAGAAAATTCCCGGCAGAGTTTTTGAACAATACTTTCGCCGACTACATTTGAAATTTAAACCGGAGGACTTGCGTCTGTGATGCGCACCATATCTCTTTCTCTAAGCCTTGTTCTTGGCCTGTTTGCCTTTTCCTTGGGGGCAAATGCTCAACTGACTATCGAAATCACTCAGGGGCGGGATAACCCCACCTCTATTGCTGTGGTTCCATTTGGCTGGCGTAGTAGCGGTTTGCCCAAGGAGGATGTGGCCTCAATCATTGAGTCTGATTTAAAGCGTACCGGACAGTTTTCCCCGGTCAGCCGTGACGATATGTTAGGAACACCTCATGAGGCTAGCGAGGTGTTTTTCCGGGACTGGCGCGCGCTGAATGTAGATTATCTGGTGGTGGGCAAATTTATGCCGACAGCAAATGGGCTGACGGCCAGCTATCAGCTGTTCGATGTCTATACCCAGAAGCAGGTCATGTCTGCCACCGTGGATGGAGCTGTCACTGACTTGCGGGGTATAGCTCATCGTATCAGCGACAGTATCTACGAGAAGCTAACCGGTATTCGTGGTGCTTTTAATACCCAACTGCTGTATGTCTCCGCCATTGAAAAATCCAAGCAGGAATATACCTATCGCTTGCTTAAATCCGACGTCGATGGTGCCAGGGAAAAAGTGATTTTTGAGAGCGATGATCCTATTCTTACGCCGACCTGGGCGCCGGATGGGGAAACCATCGCTTATGTTTCCTTTGAAACGACACGACCGGCCATCTACATGCACAACTTGAGGACGAACGTTCGCACTCAATTGACGAACTTTAAAGGCCTTAATGGTGCACCTTCGTGGTCACCCGATGGTAAACAGTTGGCTATGGTGCTATCCAAGGATGGCAGTCCGGATGTTTACGTCATGGATATTGCCACCCGTGAGTTAAAGCGAGTCACCCGGCATTTCGCGATAGACACAGAGCCTTCCTGGATGCCAGATGGTAAGTCTTTGATCTATACCTCTGATCGAGGTGGGAAACCGCAAATTTATCAAGTTACTTTGGCTAATGGTTATGAGGAAAGGGTTTCCTTTGAGGGTGACTATAATGCCAGGGCCAGAGTGGTACCTGATGGGCGGGGCATTATTATGGTTCACCGCTCCAATGGCCAGTACCACATTGCTTTGCAGGATATAGAGCGCGGCAAGATCACAGTATTGACTGAAACCGATCTTGATGAGTCTCCGAGTATTTCGCCCAATGGTGCCATGTTGTTATATGCCACTAAGCATAACGGTAAGGGAATTTTGGCCGCCGTATCACTGGATGGTGGCGTTAAATTCAGGCTGCCTTCCCGTTTTGGCGACGTGCGGGAGCCCGCCTGGTCACCCTTTCTGGAATAGTGAGTGAGCGGCGTATACTCACTATGCTCAGCGTCGTATTTAGCTTGTGGTTGGGGCATCACGGCTTGAATTAATTATTAGATAACACTGGAACCTCGCTAAAATTTATTGTCTATAGGAGTAGCCCAAGACAACATTTACGACTAGACTATACCCCCAAAGCAGTATGCTAGGCGTGTTCTCGGCAAGCTGATAACTAGCTGCTAAACGATGTTTGTACCAATAAGTTTTGTGTTAGGTGATTACTTTCTTAGATTAATCTGTATTTAGTGGTCTTGGACTAAGCTGTAACCGTATTTTGTAGTACCCATTTTGCTAACCGAAAATTAGGATTTACCATGGAAATTAACAAAACCCAATTGCTAAGTGCCATTCTAGCGTCTGTTTTACTCGTCGGTTGTGCCTCTACCAGCACAGATGACTCAGCGGCAGAAGCCGAGGCAGCAGCCCGTGAGGCAGCAGCTGCAGAAGCAGCGGCCCGTGAAGCGGCTGAACAAGAAGCGGCGAGAAGAGCTGCGGCAGAAGCAGCAGCAAATTTACAGAAAGTATTCTATTTTGACTTCGATCAGGCGACCTTGAGTGCAGATACTCGTGCCGCACTGGACGATCAAATAGCCGTTCTTAAAGACACCAATGCCAAAGTACGTCTGGAAGGTCATGCTGATGAGCGAGGCACTCGTGAGTACAACATGGCACTGGGTGAGCGCCGTGCTAACGCTGTAGCCAACTACCTGATCATTAACGGTATTGCACGTTACCGTATCGAAACAGTTAGTTATGGTGAAGAGCGCCCAGTTGCATCTGGCAGTAACGAATCTTCATGGAGCCAGAACCGTCGCGTAGAATTGAAGTAATCGCTGGCGGATCATCTTGCCCTAACTGTTTTAACGTGCGGTTGAAGTTCTTAACCGCCCGACTAGATAAGAACCTATATGTCTATTCGTCTCTCCAACGTAGCCGTGCTAATTATTAGTGCGGCTTTCGTGCTTTCTCCTGTGTCACTTTTTGCACAGGCACCGATTGTCGATGCCAGTATTGATAAGCCTGTTCAGGCCGCCGATTCACCGGACGCCGATCCTGCCAGTGACAGTACGGCTCAGAGCGAACTTTTCTATCAACTGCAACTTCTCCAGCAGGAAGTGATGCAGCTGCGAGGTCTTGTCGAAGAGCAGGGCTTTTTATTGAAACAGGTCAAAGAGCAGAATATGGAACGCTATATTGATCTGGATCGCAGAGTGGGTGAATTGTCTTCCTCAGCGCCACCCTCGGCTTCAGGAGCTGTTGCTGACAATAATTCCAGGGTTACGATTGCGCCGGTATTACCGGGTGAGAAGGCAGCCTATGATCAGGCCTATAGCCTTGTTACCAGTCGTCGCTTTGATGAGGCATTGAGAACCTTTAAGCAATTCCTGGTTAACTTTCCCGATGGTAAATATGCGCCTAATAGTCATTATTGGATGGGTGAGTTGTATCAGGTTATCCAGCCGCAGGATCTCGAGGGGGCGCGTCAATCCTTTACTGTGCTGCTTGATCAGTATCCAGACCACGCTAAAGTACCGGATGCCATGTATAAACTTGGCAAAGTTTACTTTTTGAAGGGCAACCGTAGTAAGGCGCGAGAATTACTTGATCAGGTAATTGCCAACTACAGCAAAGGGGCAAATTCCACGGCCGCAGATAAAGCCAGGCAATTTATCAACGCCAACTTCTAATTACTCGATTAATTGCCTGATATTGCGTCGTATAAGTGCGGCCAAATTATGACCGACCTTAGAATCACCGAAATTTTTTACTCCCTGCAGGGCGAAACCCGAACCGTTGGTTTGCCGACGGTTTTTGTGCGGCTGACAGGTTGTCCGCTCCGCTGCGTTTACTGTGACACGGAGTATGCTTTCCATGGCGGGGACAAATGGAGTCTGGATGCCATTACCGAGAAAGTTTCCAGCTACCAGCCGCGCTATGTCACCGTTACGGGTGGCGAACCGCTGGCACAGCCCAACTGCTTGCCACTACTAACCAGTCTGTGTGAGCTGGGCTACGAGGTTTCACTGGAGACCAGTGGTGCGATTTCCGTTGCGGGTGTTGACCCGCGCGTTGTGAAAGTGCTGGATCTGAAAACCCCGGCGTCGGGCGAGGTTTCGAAAAACTTCTATGAAAACATACCGCTGTTAACCAGCCGCGATCAGGTTAAATTTGTTATTTGTGATCGGAATGACTATAACTGGGCGCGCTTTAAACTGGACGAATTCCAACTGTCCTCGCGGGTTGATGAAGTTTTATTCTCCCCCAGCTTTGAGCAACTCAATGCAACCGAACTGGCTGAATGGATATTACAAGATAACCTGCCGGTTAGACTGCAATTACAACTCCACAAACTACTCTGGAATGATGCCGCCGGGCATTGAGTCTACGCTTAACCAAATCAAAATCCCTATCGAAAAAAGTTTTACCGAACATGAGTGATATCAAAAACAAAAAGGCCGTTATATTGGTTTCCGGCGGGTTGGATTCTGCCACGGTGTTGGCTATGGCGCAGGCAGAGGGCTTTGATTGCTATGCCCTTGGGTTTGACTATGGCCAACGGCACCGAGCCGAGTTGAGAGCCGCTGAGGCTGTTTCACAGAAGCTGGGAGCTATCGAGCACAAAACCGTTAAGCTGGACCTCAGCACTATTGGCGGCTCCGCACTGACCGACAACTCAATCGCGGTTCCCGATCATGTGGATGGCGCAACCGGTATACCGGTCACCTATGTGCCCGCGCGCAACACAGTCTTCCTCTCCATTGCCCTGGGTTGGGCAGAAGTGCTCGGCGCCAACCAGATCTTTATTGGTGTAAATGCCGTGGATTACAGCGGTTATCCGGACTGCAGACCGGATTATATTGAAGCCTATGAGGCTATGGCCAACCTGGCCACCAAAGCTGGCGTAGAAGGCAGGGGGATCAAAATTCGTACCCCGCTGATTGACCTGTCCAAGGCCGATATCATCCGTCAGGGCGTCAAATTAGACGTGGATTACAGCCTTACCGTATCCTGCTATCAGGCCACACCAGCGGGCGAGGCCTGTGGCAAATGCGACAGTTGCTTCCTGCGTCGGGAGGGTTTTCAGGCAGCTGGCGTCACCGATCCGACTCGTTACATAACTGGCTGATTTATTTCACAAATTCTTAGCAAAAAGACTTGTTTTTTCAAATGAAATCATTAATATGTGCGCCTCGTTTGGGGGGCACAGCCTCTTGATTGAAAATACCAGTTTACGGGTCGTTAGCTCAGCTGGTAGAGCAGTTGGCTTTTAACCAATTGGTCACTGGTTCGAATCCAGTACGACCCACCATATTAAAAAACCCCACCTCGCAAGAGGTGGGGTTTTTTAATATCTGTAGTATAGGAAATCGTTCTTTAAGGTGCGGTTCGACCAAAAATCGCCCCAGCGATTTTTTGGACAAGGCGCTCCGCGACGCAGCCCGCGGAGCGGGGCATTACAGCCACAAAGCTGTAATGATCAATTCACTAAATTCAACAGGTTTGGCTCAAGTTAGGATTCCTCCCCTCACGGTGGTTACACAGAAGTCATTTTCACTATTTCTGTGTTTCAGGTAAATTGTAACTCATTCACTTTTCTGACAGGCTGTACTAAACACGGCTACGATTTATAGAGTAATTTCGAAAGTAGTCCTTGGTGGGGTAGTGATCCTGATGAATGCACTTGTCATTGAACCTTCTCGATCTTATCGAACGATCCTGGCCTCGGTTCTGACTAGCTATGGCTATATGCCTCGGGAGGTCAGTGGCTTTAATGAGGCATTAGATATTGCGAAAAACCAGATTTGCCAGTTGATTTGTATGTCTGTGGTGCTGGAGGATGGCGACTGCTATGAGCTGATTGCCCAAATTCGCGCCTCGAAAATTAATAGCAGCTCTCCCATTTTATTGCTGACCTCTAATTACTCCCGGGATGTGATCGAAAAAGCCTATTTGTTAGGTGTGACAGAGGTCTTTCGAAAAGAGGACTTCAGTAATTTTGAAATCTATCTCTCACAGTTTTCAGAGCAGTTAAAAAGTGATGATATTGCCTTGACGGGAAAGATCCTCTATGTCGAGGATCATAAAAGCGTTGCAACAATGACGCAGGCACTGCTTGAGAGCTGTGGACACGAAGTAGAGCATTTCACCAATGCAGAGTCGGCCTGGGAGGCCTTTAGTGCTAACGAATATGATCTGGTGCTGACCGACGTATTATTGGAGGGTGAGCAAAGTGGCACTAGCCTGGTGCGGCATATTCGCCAGCACCAGCACAGTGAAAAAAGGCGCATTCCGGTTGTGGCTGTCAGTGCCTTTAGTGATAACGCCAGGCGGATTGAGCTATTTCGGGCTGGTATCAATGATTATGCACAAAAGCCGGTGCTGAATGATGAGTTGCTGGCGCGTGTCAATAATCTTATTCGTACCCAGAAGTTGTTATGTGAATTGGATAGTCAGCAAAAGCGTCTGGCGCAGATAGCTTTGGTTGATCATTTGACCGGTTTATATAACCGGCATCTGCTAATGGAAACTGCGCCCAAGCAAATTTCCCGTTCTCGAAGACAGGGTTATCCGCTGTCTTTGTTGATAATTGACCTTGATTACTTCAAACAAGTGAATGACCGACATGGCCATGATGTTGGTGATAAAGTCCTGGTTGGCGTTGCCTCAGAGCTAAAAAAGCAAACCCGGGCTGAAGATATTCTGGGTCGTTATGGAGGAGAAGAGTTTATATTATTGCTCGAAAATTGTGATCTTGAGCAGGCTGGTAGTAAGGCGGAGAAAATCAGGGCTGCAATAGAACGGTTAGAGGTGGCTGGCCTGTCGCTGACGACCTCTATCGGGGTGAGTTGTTTACGAGCATCCGATGATTTTAATCGTTTATTTATTCGTGCCGATGAGGCGCTGTACCTGGCCAAGGCAGCGGGGCGCAATAGGGTGCAAAATGAGATGATTAATTAATGATAAAATGAGATTATGCCTTTTTTTTAAATCGATATTTGGTATAAGCGTAAATACGTATCTCGCATAAAGGACGTAAAATATTAAAGGAATTGAGTTGCAGGTCGATAGATCATGCACTAGGTTTGAAAGTGCCTTCGGTGATTCAGAGTTTGATTCAAAGATTTAATGAAGCCGTAATATACGGAGCGTTATGACAGCAAAAACCACCTTTTCCTGTGGCGAGCAACTGGATGTCACTGTCGCGGCATCTCTGTACGCTCGTTTACAAAAATCACTGCAAAAGTCCTCAACGATTGAATTAAAATCCGGATCAGTGAAAAGAGCTGATACTGCCGGTTTACAATTGATGGTTGCGTTGGCTAGAGAGGTTGCCAATACCGGAGGTGAGCTAATCTGGAAAACCCCCAGCGAAGAATTACTGAAGGCCGCCAGACTGTTAGGGCTGGATAAAGAACTGGGCCTATCATAGCAATAAATTTTCTTGGTTAGAGGATGTCTAAATGGCACAAATTCTGGTGGTCGATGATTCGGCCTCAATGCGTAATATGGTCACAGCCACCTTAAAGTCAGCGGGGCATCAAGTGCAGGATGCAGCCGATGGTCAGGCGGCACTGGGTCTTGCCAAATCAGGCAAATTTGACGCGGTGGTGACTGATCTCAATATGCCGATTATGGATGGTATTGAACTGGTAAAGAATTTACGGGCATTGCCGACATATAAGTACACGCCCATTTTATTACTGACGACGGAATCTTCGGTGGAGAAAAAAAGTGCTGGTAAGCAGGCTGGCGCAACGGGTTGGTTGGTTAAACCTTTTAATCCGGAAAAATTACTCGCTACAGTGGATAGGGTGCTTGGCTAGATGCTGTTAGCGCCAACTTTACGATAGATATTATCTCCACGTAATACATCATTTGTTGATGGAATAAACCTCCTTGTTTAAGGAATGATCTCATGGCCATTGATCTCCAGCAGTTTCATGAAGTTTTCTTTATAGAAAGCTTAGAGGGATTGGATGTCATGGAGCAGGCGCTGTTGACCATCGAAGATGGTGTACCGCTGGATCCCGAAACGATTAATACGATATTCCGTTCTGCGCACTCCATTAAAGGTGGTAGCGGTACCTTTGGTTTCTCTGATATTGCCGACTTTACCCATGTGTTAGAGACTCTGCTGGATGAGGCTAGGGATGGCAAACGTACGCTGGGATCCACCGATGTTGATTTGCTGTTAAAGTCCTGTGATTGCTTGCGGGAAATGGTGGTATCACTGCAGAATGGCCAGCCGATCGATAGCAATACTGCCCAGCCTCTGATTCTGGCTTTTGAGGCTATGTTAAAACCCAGCGGGAACGAATCGAACGAACTGACTACTGAGACTGCATCGCAGAGTGATACTTCATCTGCGGTTCACTCAAACGAGGGCTGGAGTGATGACGGCAGTAGTGATCACTTATCCATTCTGGAAGAATCCTTTAATACCCTGCTAAATGACGATGCATTGCCAGCTACCAGCTCTCAGGCTGTTCCTGAAGACAGTGATCAAGGCAGGGGAGATATTGGTGAGGGTAAACGCTGGAAAATAGTCTTTCACCCCGAACCACAAATCCTGATGACAGGCAACGAACCTTTACGGATCTTCCGCGAATTGGCAGGCCTGGGTGAACTGGAAACAGAGGCAGATACCCGTGCTGTTCCTGAATTTGAGCAGTTGTCGGTGGATGAATGCTTTATTCGCTGGACCCTCTGGTTACGGGCTGATGTCAGTCGTGATGATATCCTGGAGGTTTTTGACTGGGTGATTGACGAGTGCACACTTGAAATCAGTTTGGAAGGGGCAGAGCTTAGTGCACAGGAGGAAACTAGTGAGGCGAGAGCTACAGAGCTACAAGAGACCTCAGGCAATACGATAAAAGAAGCCAATCAATATGCAGCGGGTAGTGCACAGGATATCGTGGAACCCGATTTGCAGCCGGATGATGATTATGCTCCGATTGCCAGCTCAGCCAAGCCCCTGGAAAGCAAAACAGAAGGTAAAGGTGTTGCACCGGGTACACCCGTTGGCACGGCTTCGATTCGAGTAGGTATCGATAAAGTTGACAGCCTGATTAACCTGGTCGGGGAGTTGGTTATTACTCAATCGATGCTGTCTGAATTGGGTAATGATTTTACTGTTGATAAGCTGGAGCGTTTATCTAACGGATTAGAGCAGTTGCAACAAAATACCCGTGAGTTACAGGAAAGTGTCATGCGAATTCGCATGCTACCGATCAGTTTTGCCTTTAATCGTTTCCCTCGAATGATCCGTGATCTTTCCTCCAAAACCGGTAAAAAAGTTAATCTGAAATTAAGTGGAGAGCATACCGAGCTGGATAAAACGGTGATGGAACAGATCGGTGATCCGCTGGTTCACCTGGTAAGGAATGCCATCGATCACGGTGTGGAGCTTCCCGAAAAACGACGGGCCGCCGGTAAGGAAGAGACTGGAACCATTTACCTGGATGCCTACCATAAAGGTGGGAATATCGTTATTGAAATCAGCGATGATGGTAACGGTATCGACCCGGCTAAAGTGCTGAGGAAAGCAAAGGAAAAGGGTGTCGTAGCGGCCGAAGCAGAGTTAAGCGACCATGAAATTTACAACCTGATTTTTGAACCAGGCTTCTCGACCGCCGAAGTCGTCAGTGATATTTCCGGTAGAGGCGTCGGGATGGATGTGGTGCGCCGCAATATCATGGCGTTGGGTGGTCGGATTGAAGTTGAGTCTGAGCTTGGTAAGGGTTCCACCTTCCGTGTGCATCTGCCCTTAACACTGGCGATTTTGGATGGTCAATTAGTACGCGTTGGCAGTCAGGTGTATATCGTTCCCTTGGTGAGTATCGTCGAATCCTTGCAGATAAAACCGGAACTGGTTAATCAGGTGGCGGGCAATATGACGCTCTACCGTCTGCGTGAGGATAATGTGCCTGTTATCCCTATATATCAAATGTTTGGCATTGAAGCTGAGAATACACAGTTGGCAAATGGCCTGCTGGTTGTGGTCGAGGGTGATGGAGAAAAAATTGGTTTGCTGGTAGACGATTTGTTAGCGCAACAACAGATCGTCATCAAGAGTTTGGAAAGCAATTATAAACGTGTTGAAGGTATTTCTGGCGCAACAATTTTGGGGGATGGTTCAGTCTCAATGATTTTGGATATTCCGGGATTGATTCGTCTGGCTTCCGAGAAGACTAATCAGAACGAAGCGGCATAGCAATGCCTGATGATGACAGGGTAATACTTTGGATTTACAAGAGTTAGCTAAAACAATCCCTGTAGAGGGGGAAATTGTTCTGGAGAGTACCGGCCATATCGATAATGGCGATGAGTACCTTACCTTTTGTTTGGGTTCTGAACAGTTTGGTTTTGATATTCTCAGTGTTAAAGAGATACGCGGCTGGGAACAGCCCACTCTGATTCCTAATTCACCGGATTATGTCAAGGGCGTGATTAATATTCGTGGAACTATTATACCGATTATTGATTTGCGGATTCAGTTTGGCGTCGGTGAGGCAGACTATCTCCCTACCACGGTGGTGATTGTGCTAGCAGTCGAAGGCACTGCCAAAAACTGCATGATGGGCTTCGTCGTTGATGCAGTCTCCGATGTGTTAACCGCCAACCCGGGAGACATCAAAAAGGCTCCGGCTTTTGGTGGGAATCTGCCCACTGAGATGGTCGCAGGGCTGGTCAATTCCGGTTCGGATGTGGTGACTATTCTGGTCACGGAGCAACTGCTGACCTTGGAGTATGACTGATAATGTCTGAGCAGAGTGTTCGTCAGGATCAGGAGTACCTTACCTTTATGTTGGGTGAAGAGGAGTTTGGTGTTGATATCCTTTGTGTTCAGGAGATTAAAGTCTGGTCGCCTGTTACTAAAATTCCCGATATGCCAGCTTACCTAAAAGGTGTTATCAATCTTCGTGGTGTGATTGTTCCCATTGTTGATTTGCGTGAAAGGTTTAACCATCAGGTACATGAATACACTGCTACCACCGTTGTGATTGTATTGAGAGGACAGGTCAGAGGTAAAGATTCTCTGGTTGGTGTTGTGGTTGATGCAGTATCTGATGTGCATAAAGTGGAAATTCACAATGTAAAAAATCCTCCGGATTTCGGTAGCCATATTGATAGCCGTTTTATAAAAGGGATGGCGACTTTGGAGCAGAAAATTATTATTTTGCTCGACTCGGATAAGTTGTTAGACGTCAATGAATTATTCTACCGTTTGGATAAAGTAGACCTCTAGCTGCATTAATTGAATACAGGAACAGTCAACATGACACCGGATCATATAGCACGAGTACAATATAGCTGGAAACAAGTTGAGCCCATATCGGCACAGGCTGCTGAATTGTTTTATCAAAACCTGTTTGAAATGGATCCTGATTTAGAGTCACTCTTTACCGGCGATATGACGGAGCAAGGTGGCAGGTTGATGTCGATGATTGGCAGTGCTGTGGCTCTACTCGATACACCTGAAAAACTGATACCTGTTGTCCAGCAGCTGGGAAAACGTCATGCGGAATATGGAGTAGAAGCTTCCCATTACGATACCGTAGGAGCGGCACTTCTAAAAACACTAGCCGAAGGGTTAGGCCCTGAGTTTACTGACGAGGTCCGGGAAGCCTGGACGGAGGTTTACAAAATTCTGGCTGCCACGATGATTGATGCTGATGTATTGAATGAGAACAAGAATGAGACCCAAAAGGAGGTCAATATGAGCACTGGCGACAGTAATGCTTTTTTTAAAGGAGCGCTTGATCAATCAGGCACTGCCTGTGTGATGATTGATCGGGATTTCAATATCACTTATGCCAATGAAGCCACAATGAGGCTGCTTAAAACTCACGAAGCAACCTTTCAGAAAAAATACCCGGGATTTAAAGCAGAGTTGGACTTGTTGCTGGGCACTAATATTGATGGGTTTCATAAAGATCCTTCTCACCAGCGTAAAATACTTGGCGATCCCTCTAACCTGCCATGGGTTGCTGATATCAAAATTGAACATTTAATTTTTGAATTAAATGTTACGGCTATTCATGATGATGCAGGCAATTATGTTGGAAACTCTCTGGAATGGCAGGATGTGACCGATGCTCGGTTTATGGCGAACCGCGCAGCTCAATTGCAAGGGGCTATCGACCAATCGGGAACTGCCTCGATGATGGTTGACCGGGACCTAAATATTACCTATCTCAATGAAGCGACCCTCAAACTCCTGAAGAAATATGAATCGACTTTTGCGGCACGCTGGCCTGGGTTCAAAGCGTCAAATGAATTTTTAATGGGATATTGCATTGATAATTTTCATACCAACCCTGCGCATCAAAGGAAAATACTTGGCGATATCAATAATCTTCCCTGGCAGGCGGATATTCAAATTGAGCATGTAATCATTCAATTGAATATTACTGGTATTACCGATGTTGATGGTGAGCATATTGGCTGTGCCCTTGAATGGCAGGATGTTACTGAGGTTAGAGCTAACCAGATAGAAGTAGGTCGGCTGCGATCCGCCGTAGAGGGCATGACCACCAATCTAATGATGTCTGATCTGGGTGGCAATATTGTTTATATGAACCCGGCTGTTGAAAAAATGTTGCGCCGTAGAGAGGCGCAATTACGGACAGCTCTGCCAGCCTTCAATGTCGATTCAGTCGTAGGGTCTAACTACGACATTTTCCATAAAAATCCTTCCCACCAACAAAATCTGTTAGGCAATCCAGCCAATTTGCCATACCAGGCTGATATTGCGGTGGCGGGTTTAGAGTTTAACTTAACAGCAATTGCTTTATACGATAGCGAAGGTAAACACCTTGGGGCTGCAGTGCAATGGGTCGATATGACAGAGCAGTACGATGCGCAACGCCAAATTGAAGGGCTTATTGATGCTGCGATTAATGGTGAGCTGGACAAGCGTATAACCACTGAGACTTATGAAGGTTTTATGAAAGGGCTAGGTGATGGCATCAACAATTTAATGAATACCATTGTCGAACCTATAACAGCCGCCATTGAAGTTAGCCAGGCTATGGCCAGCGGCGATATTAGTCAGGGAATGGATGGTCAGTACGGCGGTGAGTTCCTGGCATTGGCCAATGCAATGAACGACTCCATGGCGAACCTGCGCAATATGGTGAGTGAAATTCGCAATGGTTCCACCAATGTATTCAGCGCAGCACGCGAAATTGCTCAGGGCAACTCGGATCTAAGTCAGCGAACAGAGTCTCAGGCGTCCAGTCTGGAAGAAACTGCTTCAGCGATGGAAGAGCTCACCACGACGGTGCAGCAAAATGCTGAAAACGCATCTGCAGCAACGAAGTTGGTGACAGGAGTATCCGAAAAGGCCAGTAATGGCGGAGCCGTGGTGAGTAACGCTGTGGCCGCGATGGAAGCCATAAATAGCTCAAGTCGTAAAATTTCCGACATTATTGGCGTTATTGATGAGATCGCTTTCCAAACCAATATACTTGCCTTGAATGCAGCGGTAGAAGCGGCTCGGGCTGGCGAACAAGGGCGTGGTTTTGCCGTGGTAGCAGCGGAAGTTCGCAGCCTGGCCCAACGAAGTGCGGCAGCGGCAAAAGAGATTAAGGGCTTGATCGATGACAGTGTAGAAGCCGTTGGTAAAGGGACCAAGTTAGTTGACGAGACCGGACAAACTTTCAGTGAGCTGGTAGAGGCCGTGAAGGAAGTGGTCAGTATGATTGCCGACATTGACAGTGCCAGTAAGGAGCAGGCTGCCGGTATTAGTGAAGTTAGTCAGGCGGTCATGCAGATGGATGAAATGACACAGCAAAATGCCGCGCTGGTGGAAGAGGCTTCAGCGTCCAGTCGTGCGATGGAGGAGCAATCTCAAAACCTTCTGGAACAGGTGAGTTTCTTTAAAATAGATGATGAGGAAAATCAGTCGCCCATTTCAGCGATGGCATCGCCCCGTAAAAAGAATGCCACAGCACCTAGACCTGCAATTTCCAAATCGACAATTTCCAAACCCACAAGACGTACAGCCGTAAACACGACGAGTGATGATGAATGGGAAGAGTTCTAGATCGGGAGCGAGCTAACGAACATAAATTAAGTGAAAAAGAATTCAAATTCATTTGTAAGCTGGTTTATGACGTAACGGGCATCGTACTCAATGAAGGAAAGCGGGAGATGGTATACCGGCGGCTCATGCGTCGTACCCGAGAATTGCGTATTGCCAGTTTTAGCGAATACTGTCGATTGTTAAGTGAAAAGAGTGGTGATGAGCTACCCAATTTCATCAACGCTATTACCACTAATCTCACCAGTTTTTTTCGGGAAAGTCATCATTTTGATTATCTGCGCGACACCTTCCTTCCCGCGCACTGTGAAAAATTCTCCTCCAGTCGACGGTTGCGTATCTGGTCTGCGGCCTGCTCTACGGGAGAAGAGCCCTATAGCTTAGCGATAACACTCAGTCAAGCCATGGGGCCAGTGCTCAGCCAATGGGATGCACGCATATTAGCCACTGACCTTGATACAGAGGTATTGAATACTGCAAGCCAAGGTATATATCGAGA